>NZ_JAEACP010000001.1 GCF_015999335.1 Tabrizicola soli
CCCACATCCGACGCGAGAAACGCCGATCTGCCGCGCTGGCTTGACTGGTTCAACCGATCAAGACCACACTCCGCACTCAACCGAACGCCTCCCCTCTCAAAGGTGAACGACCTCGTAAGAACTCACAGCTAGAGCCTGTCCGCGTCTGATTGAATCGGGATGCGGATTCCCAGGAGTTTCGTTTCGTGATTCAGTCGGCTCACCAGATATGGAGGGCATTGGATGGTCGCGCCACTTTCTATGGACTTGCGGATGCGTGTTGCAGGCGCGTTGGCCGAGGGAGAGACGGTTCGGAGCGTGGCAAAGCGTTTTGGGATTTCGGTGGCATCTGCGGTGCGGATAGGGCAGCGCCAACGTGCGGGGCGCGGCCAGATGCCGGGCAAGATCGGCGGACATCGCCGTCAGGCTCTGGCGGGCGAGGTCGGGGAGTGGTTGCTTGCGCGGCTGGCCGAGAAGCCGACCTGACGATGCGGGCGCTGACGGCGGAACTGGCGGTGCGTGGCGTGCAGGTGGCGCATGACACGGTCTGGCGGTTCGTGAAGCGCGCGGGCCAGACCGTCAAAAAAAGACCCTGATGGCGGCCGAGCAAATGCGCCCGAAGGTGGCGCGGTTCCGGGCGCGCTGGAAGGCGCATCAGCACAGGCTTGACCCCAAGCGTCTGATCTTCATCGACGTCGAGGCGGGATCGGAAATCGTTCCAGTGGAACGATTTCCCCGCCGAGGGTGGATCAAGACCAACATGACCCGGACCTGCGGCTGGGCCGCGAAGGGCAAACGCCTGACGGCGCATGTCCCGCACGGGCACTGGAAAACCCTGACCTTCCTGGCCGGCCTGCGCAACGACGGGATCGTCGCTCCCTTCGTGCTGGACGGACCCATCAATGGCGAGATGTTCACCGCCTGGGTCGGCCAGTGCCTCGCTCCCACCCTCGCGCCTGGCGACGTGGTCATCGCCGACAATCTCGGCAGCCACAAAGGCGCGCCTGCGCGCCAGCTGATCCGCGATGCAGGGGCGCACCTGCTGTTCCTGCCGCCCTACAGCCCGGACCTGAACCCCATCGAGATGGTCTTCGCCAAGCTGAAAACCCTGTTCCGAAAAGCCGACGCGCGCACCATCGAGGCTTCATGGCGACGGGTCGGAAGCCTCCTCGACACCTTCACACCCGACGAGTGCCAGAACTACCTTCGTCATGCCGGATATGCTTCAGTCTAGGTCAGACAGGCTCTAATGCAGCACCTGCCGGAGGAAGGCCTTGGTCCGGTCGCTTCTGGGGGCGGTGAAGAAGGTCGTGGGCGGCCCCTGCTCGACGATCCGGCCCGCATCCATGAAGATCACCCGGTCCGCCACCTGCCGGGCAAAGCCCATCTCATGCGTCACGACCGCCATGGTCATCCCCTCGTCGGCAAGGGCCACCATCACGTCCAGCACTTCCTTGACCATCTCGGGATCCAGGGCCGAGGTCGGCTCGTCGAAGAGCATCACCTCCGGCTGCATCGCCACGGCGCGGGCGATGGCGACGCGCTGCTGCTGGCCGCCCGAAAGCTGCGCGGGGTATTTCGCCGCCTGTTCGGGGATGCGCACCTTCGACAGGTAGTGCATCGTCCGGTCCCGGGCCTCGGCCGCGGAAAGGCCGCGCACCAGCCGCAGGGGCAGGGCGCAGTTCTCCAGCACCGTCAGATGCGGGAACAGGTTGAACTGCTGGAACACCATGCCGACCCGGCGGCGGATCTCCTCGACCACGGCCGGTTCGCGGGTCAGCCGGAGGCCCGCGACCTTGATCTCGCCGCTCTGGAAGCCCTCCAGCGCGTTCACGGTGCGGATCAGGGTGGACTTGCCGGAACCCGAGGGGCCGCAGATCACCAGCCGCTCGCCCTGCGTGACGGTCAGGTTCACGTCGTGCAGCACCTGGAGCAAGCCGTACCATTTGTTCAGGCCGGTGATCTGGATGGCGGGAGGGGCGCTGTCCTGTGCCGATGTCATCGCGTCGCCGCCTTGTTGAAATGGGTCTCGATCCGTTTCTGCGCCAGTTCCAGCACGATCGACATCAGCCAGTAGATCAGCGAGGCGGTGACCATCATCTCGATATGGCGGAATTCGGTCTGGCCCTGGGTGCGGGCCAGATACATCAGTTCCCACACCCCCACGACCGAGACGAGCGAGCTGTCCTTCAGCATCGAGATGAACTGGTTCCCGGTGGGCGGGATGATCACCCGCATCGACTGCGGCAGGATGATCCGGGTCATCACCGAGACTGGCCGCATCCCCAGGGCTCGGGCGGCTTCCCACTGGCCCTTGGGGATGCTCTCGATCCCGGCGCGGAAGATCTCGGTCATGTAGGCGCCATAGCACAGCGACAGCGCCGCGATCCCGGTCGGGACCGCATCGACGACATAGCCCAGTTGCGGCAGGCCGAGGTAGATCATGTAGATCTGCATCAGGAGCGGCAGGCCGCGGAAGAGCGAGGTGTAGAAATGCGCGATGCCCTGCGCGATGCCGTTCGAGGACAGCTTGGCAATCGCCCCGATCAGCGCCAGCACGGTCGCGATGACGATGGACACCGCCGAGATATAGAGCGTGGTCACCAGCCCCTGGGTGATCAGGAAGCCGATCTTGCGCTGGATGAAGGCAAAGCTGAGGTCGAAGGAATAGAAGAAGAGCAGGATCAGGGCGGCAAGCTCGGCCCAGACCAGCCAGACCTGCTGGCGCAGCGGCAGGCGCATCACCACGAAGATGTTGAAGCCGACCAGCATCGTCACGCAGGCGGCGGTCGCAAGATTCAGCGCATCGCCCTCGGCCCCCGGCACGAGGCCGAGAACCAGCCGGCCAAGCGCGCCGTCGCCGGCCCGGAACCACCAGAGCGCCGCGAAGACCGCGGCCAGCACCGGCAGATAGACCGTGGGGCGCGAGAGGAGCGGCGGATAGGCGATGTTGTCCTTGTAATGCATGGCGGTCAGCCCTTGCGCTCGCGCCAGGCATCCATCGCCTGATAGCGCCAGTAGGTCAGCTGCACCGCCGCCATCCCCAGTGCGCCGCCGGTCCAGTCCAGGCCGAAGGGCGCGAAGGCGCGCCAGCGGTCGGTCTGGCCCAGGATGCCTTCGGCGATCACCCGGCCGCCGATCGCGGTCGTGTTCATCCCGTGGCCGCCGAAGGCGGTGGCGTGCCACAGGCCCGAGGGCAGCCGGCCGATCTGCGGCATCAGGTGGCGGGCGTAGGACATCAGCCCGGTCCAGGCCGTCTCGATCTCCAGCCCGGCCAGCTGCGGATAGGTGTCGGTCATGGTACGGTGCAAGAGGCGGGCCAGGTCCTGCGGTTCCGAGGTGCGGGTGGTGATCTTGCCGCCCCAGAGCACCCGCCTGCCGTCGTCGACCAGCCGGTAATAGTCGCCCGCCCTGCGGTCGTCCCCGATGGCCGAGCGGGTGTGGATCGCGCTGGCGATCAGCTCGGGCGCTTCGCGGCTGACCATCACATAGGTCGCGATCGGCAGGAAGGCGCGGTGGAGGTCCGGGACCAGCCGGTCGGTATAGCCGCCGGTGGTCACCACCACCTCGCGCGCCGAGATCCGGCCCTGCGGCGTGGTCACCGTCCAGCCGTCCGGTCCCCCTTCGATCCTGTCGGCGGGCGTCGCCTCGTGGATCGTCGCACCTGCCGCTTCGGCTGCTTTCGCAAGGCCCAGGCAATAGGCCAGCGGATCGAAATGGAAGGCGTTCCGGTCGTGCAGCGCCTGATGGTAACGCGGCGAGGTCAGGTGTTCTGCCAGGGCGGCGCGGTCAAGATGCTCCACCTCATAGCCGAATTCCCGCGCCAGCCAGTCGCGGCGATCCAGAAGTTGCCGCCCCGCGTCATAGCGTACGGCACCAAGGATGCCGGGGCAGGGGGCGGCGGCGGAGATGCCAAGATCACGGATATTCCCGGCGACGATCTCCATCCCTTCGATGGACATTCGGAACAACTCTTTCGCGGCCTCGAGGCCGATCCGGCCGGCGATGCCGTCGAATCCCAGCGCATAGCCAGGGCTGACGAAGCCGCCATTGCGCCCCGACGCCCCCCAGCCGATGCGGCGTGCCTCGACCAGCACGACCCTGCGCCCGGCGCGGGCAAGGTGATGCGCCGTGGTCAGCCCGGCAAGGCCGCCGCCCACGACGCAGACATCGGCCTCGGTCCGGGATTGCAGCGGGGGATGCAGCGGAATCTCTGCTGCGGCCTGACGGCGATACCAGACATCGGCATATTCGGTCGAAGGCTTGGTCGGCATTTCGGTTCCCTGGGGCGGCCCGGCGATGCCGGGCGGAAGGATGCGGCAGAGGCAGAGGCGGGCGGCGCGGGCCGCCCGCCACCGGGTCGGTTCACTCGCTGTAGTCCTTTCCGTACCATTTGGTGGTAAGCGCGCTGAGCGTGCCGTCGGCCTTCATCGCCGCGATCGTCTCGCCGACCTTGGCGGTCCATTCCGCATCGCCCTTGTCGGCGACGATCGCCAGCGGTTCCTGGAAGGCATAGTCGCCCGGCAGGACCTTGATCGGATAGCCGTTCTTGATCGCGCCCAGGACGGTCTGCTCGCCCGAGATCACCGCATCGACGCGCACGCCGTCGCCCAGCCGCAGGTCGTCGAAGGGCAGCATCGAATCGGCATAGGTCTTCACCTCGCCCGGTTCCAGCCAGTATTCGACCGGGGGAACGCCGGGCGCGTCGATCACCAGGCTGCGGTTGACGTATTCCTCCGAGGTCGTCGCGGTTTCCACGCCGATCCGCTTGCCGTTCAGCTCTTTCGGGTCGGTCAGGGTGCTGTCGCTGTGCACGGCGAAGACATAGGGCGTGTAGTAATAGACCGCCGCGAAATCGAGCACCTCGGAGCGCGGCTTGGTCGGCGTGATCGAGCCGACCGCCACATCCCAGCGCCCGCCCCAGCGCCCGCCGGTCATCACGCCCCATTCCGGGGTGTCGAATTCTGCCGCCACGCCAAGGCGCTTGGCGATCTCGTTCGCCACGTCGATGTCGAAGCCGACAAGCTGGTTGCTGTCGTCGAGATAGCTTTGCGGAGGCCAGCCCGCGTTGGTGGCGACCTTCAGCACCTTGGTCGAGGTCACCCGGTCCAGGGTCTCGCCCGCATGGACGGCAGGCGCCAGGAAAACGGCCGCCAATGCGCCGATCAAAGCCAGTCTCATCTTCTTCTCCTCCCTCTGGATTGTGCCCGTTGCCGCAGGCCCTGCGACAGAGGACGATTGTTGTCATACGTCTGTCAACACCGATCTGCTTTCGGCGCGAGGGTTGCGGGACGCGCCCGGCATGGCCGCGGGTGCCCGGCGCAAACGGTTGCGGCCCGCACCATGACGGTGCGGGCCGCATTGTCCGGTCCAGCGCCGGAACCGTGGCAGAGAGAGCGTTGCCGCAGCCTTCTTCAGCGCGCCTTCTTCCGGGTCAGCAGGGCCAGGGCGGCAAAGAGCAGGATCGACAGGATCAGCAACATCGTCGCCGCCGCCATGATCGTGGGATTGATCTGGTCCCGGATGCCCGAGAACATCTGCACCGGCAGGGTCCGCTGTTCGGCCGCGGTCAGGAACAGGGCGACGACCACCTCGTCGAAGGAGGTGGCGAAGGCGAAGATCGCGCCCGAGATCACTCCGGGCAGGATGTTCGGCAGCGTCACCCGGAAGAAGGCCGAGAGGCCCGATGCGCCCAGACTGTTCGCGGCACGGGTCAGGTTGGTGTCATAGGTCGAAAGCGTCGCGGTGACGGTGATCACCACGAAGGGGGTCGCCAGCGCGGTATGGGCAAGAACCAGGCCCGCGCGGGTGTTGGTCAGCCCGAACTCGCCGAAGAACAGGTAGCTGCCGACGGCGACGATCACGATCGGCACGATCATCGGCGAGATCAAAAGCGCCATGATCGCCCGGCGGTAGGGGAAATCCGGACGGGCGATCCCCAGCGCGGCCAATGTGCCCAGGGTGGTGGCGAGGATCGTGGTCAGCACGGCCGCCACCGCGCTGTTGATCATCGCCTCGAACCAGCGCGGGTTGCCGAACAGGTCCTCGTACCAGCGCAGGGAATATTCGCGCACCGGCAGGGTGAAGAACGGGTCCTTCGAGAACGAGAGCGGCACGATGATGAACAGCGGCGCGATCAGGAACAGCATGACCGCGACGGCGAAGGCGACGACGAGGATCCGCGACAGGCGCTCGGACGGGGTTGCATAGGACGGAAGCCACATGATGGATTACCCCAGTTTGATCTTGTCGGCGCCGACAAGGCGCAGGAACAGGCCGTAGATCGCCAGCGTCACCAGCAGAAGCACGACGCCGAGCGCGGCCGCCAACCCCCAGTTCAGATCGCGGTTGATGTAGACCGAGATGAAGTTCGAGACCATCTGGTCCTGCGGGCCGCCGACCAGCGCGGGGGTGATGTAATAGCCCAGCGACAGGATGAAGGTCATCAGGCAGCCCGCGACCACCCCCGGCAGGGTCTGCGGCGCGTAGATCCGCCAGAAGGCCGAGGTCGGCCCGGCGCCGAGCGAGCGGGCCGCGCGCAGCTGCGTGGGCTGGATCGAGCGCATCACCGAATAGATCGGCAGGATGGTGAAGGGCAGCTGGATATGGGTCATCGCGGTGACGGTGCCGAAGCGGGTGAAGATCAGCTGCACCTTCTCGGTGGTCAGGTGCAGCGCCATGAGGACCGCGTTGATCACCCCGTCGGATTGCAGAAGCACCACCCAGGCGGTCGTGCGCACCAGAAGCGAGGTCCAGAGCGGCAGGAGCACCATCAGCATCATCACCGCCGCGATGGTCCGGGGCGCGATGGTCAGGACATAGGCCACCGGATAGCCCAGGATCAGCGTCAGCCCGGTGACGATCCCGGCCACCAGCAGCGTGCGGCCGAGGATCGGCAGGAAGATCGCCTGATCGGGGGCCACGCCCTCGATGCCGCCGGAGGGCGACTGCTGCAGGTCCACAGCCGTCAGTAGGTAATAGGGCGTCAGCCCCGCCCCGTTGCGCCGGATCACGCTCCAGGTTTCAGGCGCGGCCCAGATTTCGCTCTGGTCCAGGAACTTCTCGCGGTAGGGCCCGGCCTCCAGCCCCGCCGCCATCCGGGACGCGGCCAGAACCTTGCTGCGCATCCCCGGGATCTCGTAGTTCAGCCGCTTGCCCGCCTGTGAGGCGGTGCTGTCCTCCTTGGCCAGCTTCAGGTCGGCGGCGAGGGCGGCGAAGACCGGCTCGTCGGGGGTCGAGACGCCGTCCCAGCTCTCCAGCGCGGTCAGGGTCCGGGGCAGGATGCTGCGGGTCTCGGGATTGTCGACGGCCGTCACCAGAAGGTAGAGGATCGGCGCGATGAAGGCGACGATCAGGAACCCCACCAGCGGCAGCGCCAGCGACAGCGCGGCCCGGCGGGCGGGGCGCGCGGCGCGGCGCACGGCGACGAAGGTGCGGATGCGTTCGATGTCGACCGTTTCGGTCACGCTCATCTCTCAATCCTCCAGCAGGCGGCAGTCGGCCGGGGAACAGGCCAGATGCACCGTCCCGCCGACCGCGATGCCGCGGACTTGGCCGACCGGGATGCGCGCGGTCACCGTCTGCCCGCCGAAGGCCGCGACCGACAGGCGCATGTGGTCGCCCAGGAAGAACATGTCCGTCACCTGGCCGGAAAAGAGGTTGCCCGGCCCGTTTGGCTGTCCGCTGGCCAGCCCGATGTTCTCGGGGCGCACCGAGAGCGAGAGCTCGGCCTTTCCGCCGGACAGCAGCGTATCGGCCGCCCGAAGCGTCGCGCCGTCCGCCATCCGCACCACGGCCAGGCCCGCCTCGCGCCCGACGAATGTGCAGGGCATGGTGTTGTTCTCGCCGATGAAGCCCGCGACGAAGCGGTTTTCGGGGGCATTGTAGAGCGTCTTCGGATCGGCAAGCTGCTGGATGCGGCCGTCGTGGAAGACGGCGATGCGGTCCGACATGGTCAGGGCCTCGGACTGGTCATGCGTGACATAGACCATGGTGATGCCCAGCGAGGTCTGCAGGTGCTTGATCTCGATCTGCATCCTTTCGCGCAGCTGCTTGTCCAGCGCGCCCAGCGGCTCGTCCATCAGGACGAGCGAGGGTTCGAACACCAGCGCGCGGGCCAGCGCCACCCGCTGCTGCTGGCCGCCCGAAAGCTGCGCCGGCCGCCGGTCGCCCATCGCCTCCAGCCCGACGCGGCCAAGCGCGCGGGCGACCTTCGCGCCCGCCGCCGCGCCCCTGATGCCGCGATAGCGCAGCGGGAAGGCCACGTTCTCGGCCACGGTCATGTGCGGAAACAGGGCGTAGTTCTGGAAGACGAAGCCGATGTTGCGCCTTTCGGGCGGCAGGCGCTCGACCGGGTTGCCGTTCAGCAGGATCTGCCCCAGCGTCGGCCGCTCGAACCCGCCCAGCATCATCAGCGTGGTGGTCTTGCCCGAGCCCGAAGGCCCGAGCATGGTCAGGAACTCGCCCTTGGCGACATCCAGGTTCAGGTCTTTCACCACATAGTGGATGCCGTCATAGGACTTCTTCACCTGTGAAAAACGGACGAGCGCATCCTCGCTCCTGACCGTCGTGAACGTGTCGGCTGGCATGGCATTCATGATGCGCTCTCCCATTTTCTGCGGTCTACTGGGCGAGCCAGGTGGTGAACCGCTTGCGGATCTCGTCGCCGTTGTCGGCCCAGAAGGCGTTGTCGAGCGTGAGGGCGACGGTCATGTTCGCCGGGCTGGTCGGCAGGTTCGCCGCATCCTCGGGCGTCACGAATTCGGCGGCGGATGCGCGGACCGGGCCGTAGGGAATGTATTTCGTGGTCCCGGCCAGAACCTGCGGCTCGACCGCGTATGTGATGAACTCCAGCGAGGCTTCGGGGTTCTTCGCGCCCTTCGGGATCACCCAGTAGTTGGAGTCGAGGATCTGGTTGTCCCAGACGATCCTGAAGTCCTGGCCTTCCTTGTTGGCGTTGTAGATCCGGCCGTTCCAGGCGGTCGTCATCACCACCTCGCCCGAGGCCAGCAGCTGCGGCGCCTGCGCGCCGGCTTCCCACCAGACGATGTCCTGCTTGATCGTGTCGAGCTTGGCGAAGGCCCGGTCCACGCCCCCGGGGGTGGAAAGCACCTCGTAGACCTGGGCGGCGGGCACGCCATCGGCCAGCAGGGCGAATTCCAGGTTGGTCGCCGGGTTCTTCCACAGGCCGCGCTTGCCGGGGAATTTCGCGGTGTCGAACAGGTCGGCGATCACCGTCGGGCCTTTCGGCAGGGTCGCGGCATTGTAGGCCAGCGCGGTGGAATAGACGATCGTGCCCACCCCGCAGTCCGAGGTGGTGCCCTCCAGCCAGTCGGCCTGATCGCCGATCCGGGTCCAGTCGATCTTCTCGAAGATGCCATCATCGCAGCCCTGCAACAGGGTGGGCGCATCGACATCGACCACGTCGACGGTGGTGTTGCCGGATTCGACCATCGCCGCGATCTTGGCGATCTCGCCGCCGTATTCCTGTTCGTCCACCTTGATGCCGGTGGCCGCGGTGTAGGTCTCGAACACCGCCTTGCGCTGGGCTTCCTGATAGGCGCCGCCGAAGCTCATCACCGAGATCGAGCCCTCGGCCAGCGCCGGCGCGGCCAGCGCCAGAAGGCCCAGAACCGGGACGGTCGTGGCATATGCTTTCTTCATGGGTTGGTCTCCACTGTTGGAAAGTCCGGCCGGCGGGATGCGGGACCGGCGTTTCAGTCACGGCCGGCTTGAGGGCCGCGCTTCTTGACTGGCGGAAGGGGCGCGGACCCTGGCCCGTGCCCCCGTTCGGATCAGCCCTTGCCCTTCACGATCAGGTGCTCGGGCCCATAGGCGAAGCCGGTGATGTTGGTGTTGCCCTTGTTGTTGTCGTCGGTGATCACCAGGATATCGTGCTCGCGGTAGCCGCCAGCGCCCGGCAGGTGGTTCGGGATGGTGATCATCGGCTCCATCGAGACGACCATGCCCGGCTCCAGCACGGTCTCGCAGTCCTCGCGCAGCTCCAGCCCGGCCTCGCGGCCGTAATAGTGGCAGAGCACGCCGAAGGAATGGCCATAGCCGAAGCTGCGGTATTGCAGCAGGTTCTCGGCGGCGTACATCTCGTTCAGTTCCTTGGCGATGTCGCTGCATTTCGCGCCCGGAACCAGCAGTTCCTTGCCGCGGTCATGGACCTTGCAGTTGATCTCCCAGAGCCGGATGTGTTCGTCGCTCGCCTCTTCCGCGAAGAGCGTCCGCTCCAGCGCGACGTAGTAGCCCGCGACCATCGGGAAGCAGTTCAGGGACAGGATGTCGCCGCGTTCGATCCGGCGGCTGGTGACCGGGTTGTGCGCGCCGTCGGTGTTGATGCCGGACTGGAACCAGGTCCAGGTGTCCAGAAGCTCGCCATGCGGCCAGACCCTGGCGATCTCGCGCACCATGGTGGCGGTCGAGTGCAGGGCCACCTCATGCTCTGGCACGCCGACCGCAGTCGCCTCGACGCAGGCCGCGCCGCCGATGTCGGCGATCCGGGTCATCTTGGTGATATGGGCGATCTCCTCGGCCGACTTGATCATCCGCAGCCGCATCGAGGCCGCGGCGATGTCGACGAACTCCATCTGCGGGAACTCGGCCTTGAGCAGGTTCAGCGTGTCGATGGTGATGTGGTCGAACTCGATGCCCAGCCGCTTCACGCCGCCGGACAGACCACGGATGGCATGAAAATAATTGTCCTTCTGCCAGTCGGTGTAGGTGACGTTGCGCCCCCCGAAGGTGCGCCGCCAGGGCTGGCCGCCGTCGATGCCCGCGCTGATCGAGGTCGAGACCTCATGCGTCACCAGAAGGCCGTAGCGGCGGCCGAAGTAGCAGAACAGGAAGTCCGAGTAGTAGTTGATGCAGTGATAGCTGGTGAACAGGGCCGCATCGATGCCGGCCTTGGCCATATGGGCGCGGACGGCGTCCAGCCGACGCTGCATCTCGGCATCGGAAAAGGTCGGGGCCGCCTTTTCGCCATTGTTCACATAGTCTTGCAGCCGCTCTCGCTTCATCCGGATCTCCTGCGGATTGGGGGGCCGTTCGCGGCCCGTCATGCGGCAGAGAGGCAGGGAATCCGGGGCGCTTGTCAAAAGATCATAATTCAGCGAAACATGAGAAAATCTAATGACAGAGGAAAAACATGGCCCTGCCGCCGCTGACCTCTCTGCGCGCTTTCGAGGCGGCGGCCCGCCTCGGCTCGTTCAAGGCGGCGGCCGAGGCGCTTTTCGTCACCCAGTCGGCGATCAGCCACCAGATCCGCAACCTGGAGACCTGGCTGGACCAGCCGCTCTTCCAGCGCGAGGGCAGCCAGACCCGGCTCTTGCCGCTGGGAGAAGAGCTGGCGCGGAGCCTCTCGGTCTCGCTGACCGAGATCGAGGCGGCCTGCCGCCGCGCCCGCGCGGGGCGGGCCGGCCAGGCGCTTGTCATCGCGGCGATCCCCTCGGTGGCGATGTGCTGGATGATCCCGCGGCTGAGCCGGTTCCGCCAGGAACATCCGGACATCGCCATCCGCATCGTCTATGCCATGCATGGCCACGGGATCAATTTCCAGGATGTGCATCTGGCCTTTGTCTTCGCGCCCGCGCCGCCGGTGATCCCGGGCATAGAAAGCGAGTTCTTCCTCAGCGGCGAAAGCGCGCCGGTCTGCAGCCCGGCGCTGCTTGACCGCCGGGGCGCCGGGCCCGGAACGCCCCGGCATCTGCTTTCCCTGGGGCTGCTGCACGACGGCGACACCTCGGGCTGGAAGACCTGGCTGGAGGAAATGGGCGAACCTGCCGCGGGTGCCATTCCCGGCGCCACCTTCGAGGATTTCAACCTTTTGCGGGCGGCTGCCTTGTCGGGGCAGGGGGTCGCGCTTTGCCCGCTGGCGATGGTGCAGCCGGATCTGCAATCGTCGAGTCTCGTCCAGCTGTCGCAACACATGATCAGCTATGGTTCGGACTATTACCTGTTGTCCACGCAACAGGCCGACCCGCAACTGATCCGGAAGACAAGGATATTCCGAGATTGGGCGATGGCCGAGCGCGACGCTCCCTTGCCCGTCCCCGGCGAACTACCCGATAGCCGATGAGGTTCGGATACTTGGCGTCGGTGGTGTTCAGGACCAGGCGGGACAGGCCGTGATCGGGGTCCAGCGGCTGCGCGCTTGTTGTTGGGGAAAGATCAGATGCCGTGCCTGAAAGTGATCGGCTGCGGTGGCTGATCGCGGATACGACGCTCGCGCCGTGCTCGACCTGATCGCCGTGCGGGGCGGAGGAGGCCACATCCCGACGCTGCGCGACCGCAAGGCCAGCGGAAGGTCGCCCCCGCCCTCTACCGCCAGCGCAACCTCGTCGCAATCAAAGCACGACGCTGCGCAATCTGCTTGATCTCGCGCACAGGATGGGTCGGGCGACCGGGAGGGTCGATACTCTGCTGCCCCAAAATGGGAAAGGCCGCCTTTTTGACGGCCTGGGCTGCGGACTCATAAGCCCGCATCCGCAACTTTGAGCAAGCGATGTTTCCGAAGGTTTTCTCGTATCGGGATGGCTTGACGCCGGCAGCGGTTCATGCGGAACGTATGGGCCTGCGATTTCACCCTTTCCCGAAGCCGGCGCCTGAATCATGTCGATCAACAGATCTGCCCCGACCCTGCGACGCGCCGTGGCCGCTGCGAAAATGCCATGAGCAAATATCGTTTCGGCGCCGATCTTGCCGTGTCGGCGAGCCTTCCCAAGCACGCGGTGCGCGCGCGCGAGGCGGTCAAGGTCGGCGTGCTGGCGCCGCTGACCGGCGACGCCTCGGCCTGGGGACGGCCGGGGTTCGAGGGCTGCCAGATCTGGGCCGACTGGGTCAACGCCGAAGGCGGTCTGCGGATCGGCGACCAGCGCCGGCGGGTCGAGATCGTCGCCTTCGACGACCAATACGACCCGGCCCGTGCGGTGCTGGGCGCCAAGCACCTGGTGCTGGACCAGGAGGTCAAGATCATCCTCATGCTGGGGGGCGATACCGTTCCGGCGATCGGCGATTTCCTGACCCGGTCGCGGATGCTGGCGACCACGCTGCTGCCCAGCGACCTGTCGCCGGACACCCCCTATCTTATCGCCCCCTGCGAGGTGCATCCGATCTATGTGGTGACCGGGGTCGACTGGCTGGCCGAGAATCGGCCCGAGTTGCGGCGCGTGGCGCTTTGTGCACAGCGCGACGCCCACGGGCTGCCGTCGCTTGCCACCTACCGCGCCGCGTTCGAGGCGGCGGGGATGAGCGTGGTGAAAGAGATCCTCTATACCGGCGCGCCGGAGGATTCCGACGCGATGGTCGACGCGATGCTGGCCGCCGGACCGGACATCCTGTGCTGGGACACGGCCTATGAACCCTTTGTCCACGCCCTGACCGAGGCCGCCTGGCGCAAGGGCTTCAAGGGCCAGATCCTGTCCTGCACCTGCGACAACTATCCCGCCCTGATTGAACGCACGAGCCGCGAGTTCATGGAGGGCTTCCTCTTCCACTTCCCGGATTTCGATGATCCGGCGCTGAACGCTGCCGGCATGGGGTTCCCGCGGCCGGCCGAGTTCTACGCCGAGTTCAACCGCCGCTTCCCCGGCGAATGGAGCACGGTGTCCTGGGAGTACTACGCAATCCTCGACATGTGGCGCAAGGCGGTCGAGCGCGTCCAGACCGTCGAGCCGATGGTGGTGCTGTCGGCGATGAAGCTGGGCGGCATCGGCGGCAACGTCTTCGGCGAGGCGCGCTGGTGGGGGCGCGAGTTGTTCGGGATCGACCATGCGCTGGTCGGGTCCTGGCCGGTGGTGCGGATCTGCGACGGGCGTGCCCGGATCGTCGAATTCCGCTCGGTCCTGAACTGGTGCGAGGAGCACGGCGACCTGCTGCTGGCCCACATGCGGGCCTGCGGCCAGATGTGGTACCAGCGGCTTGAGCGGCAGGTCAGCGGCACCGCCACGCCCGAGGATCAGGCCCCGCGCACCAGGTCCTGATTGAACTCGGCCAGCGACAGGCGCATGAATTCCACGGCAGATTCAATGTCGCGGCTTTCGATCGCGCCGCAGAGCGACAGGTTCTGCAACTTGTATTCGCGGATCCGGGCCGGCGTCAGCCGCCGCCGCCGCTGCACCGACCAGCCCGCGTCGTTGCTGACCCGGTTGATCATCGTGTAGATCGCCACCAACAGCGGGTTGTGCGTGCCCTCGGCAAGCTGCATGCGGAAGGCATCGTCAAGTGCCGAGAACCTTTCGCCATCGACGGTGACCCGGTCGATCTCGGCTTGTATCTCCTTTATCTTCTCGATGTCGCGCGAGGTCATGTTGAGCACGGCAAGCCGGGCGATCTCGGGTTCGATGATCGAGCGGACCACACCCAGTTCCAGCGGGCTGGTGATGTCCCCAAGTTCTCTAAGGTCAAGCACATCGAGCAGATCCGGCGCGGGTGGCGCTGTCGGATTCTCCTCCTGTTGCGCAGGCCGGTAGTTGACCACCGAACCGCTGCCGGCGCGGCGGAGGACGATGCCGGATCTTTCGAGCAGCGCCAGCGCCTGGCGAACGGTGTTGCGCGACAGGCCGTATTGCTCTGCCATCAGCCGCTCGGCCGGAAGGCGGGTGCCTAGCCTGTAGGTGCCGCCGGCAATCTCGGCGAAGAGTCGGTCCGCCAGTTGCCGGGTCTTGGGCGAAACCGGCGTATCGATCTCCTCCTCGGCATCCAAAGGCGATGAATTCGACCGAATCATGATTCTCCTTCCAGTTTGCCGGGTGCCCCCTGCATGGCCACCGTGTCTTGGCAAGCCCGGCAGGGATGTGGATCAGCGCTGGTTCGGAATCGGTATAATCCTGTGTGTGGCGCGGTGCATCTGGTCATGTGATCTGATCTGGTAAGAGGCTGACAATAAGTAAGAATCGAGAGATGCTCAAGCTTCTCAAGACCAATATTGAACCAATTTCACCCAAACATCAAGCGAATATCGCAACTTTCTTCCGTTTTGGTTGATTCTGGCGAAACATTCCGTTAGATTTTGCCCAGAACCCACCGAGATGGGTCGCGGCGATCGGTTTTGGCTAGATTTGGTCTAAATATGGATCAAATTGGTTCATACAGCCGAAGATGCGCCTAGGGAGGAGACGCGAATGGCCATGGATATTGGCAAGGCGGGCTTGACCCGTCCGACGCATCGCTGCGCGACAGGCCCTTGCCGGCCCGAACCCAGATGAAAGCGCATCAAGCCTGCCGCGCCCCTGCCGGACGGTGCCCCGCATCGGCGATCCCCATCCTGCGCGCACTGGTGCCGGCATCCGATGCCGAGCTTGCCGCGGCCCGTGCGGCGGGCTGGAGGGGCTGCGACCTTGGCTGGGAGCGGTTGCAGGAACGGGCGGAGTCCGCGCTGCACGCCGGGAACGGCGCCGGTGCGACCGGGCTGTGGCGCCATGGCTGGTGGCTGGCGAGGCTGCGCTTTTCCACCGACGATCCCCGCTATGCCACCAGCCTTGCCAATGCCGGAATGGCCGCGCGGCTGACCGGGAACGAGCCGCTGGCGCGGTTGCGCTATGCCCGCGCGCTTCGGCTCTGGGGCGCGGTGCCGGACTGGGTCGAGCGTATGGACATCGCACGGCGCGCCCGCAGCTCCACGTTCCACCTCCGGTTGGAGGCCACCTACTGGGAAGACTACAAGGCCAGCATCCGGCGCCGGGCGATGGACTTCGCGCGCGAAGCCGCGGCCTGTCTCGACGCCGGGGCCCACGGCACACCCGTGACCTTCCGGCTGCACGAACGCTGGCGTGGCGAGAGGCCGGCGGCTTTCGACGATCTGCGCAAGTTCCTGGGCGCGGCGCTTCTGCTTGCCGCCCCACAGTCGCCCGACATGACCAATTGACACGACGCGCCGCCGGATGCGGCAACCGAGGGAGAGTAAGAGATGGCGAAGAGACCAGAGAAACACGACATCCTGTTCGAGCCGATCCAGATCGGCCCGAAGACGATGAAGAACCGATTCCACCAGAGCCCGCACTGCATCGGCGCCGGCACCGACCGGCCCGGCTTCCAGGCGGCGCATCGCGGCGTTAAGGCGGAAGGCGGCTGGGGCGCCATCAACACCGAGTACTGCTCGATCCACCCGGAATCCGACGATACCATGCGGGTTTCGGCCCGGATCTGGGATGCGGGCGATGTTCGCAACCTTCGCGCGATGTGCGACGAGATCCACAAGCACGATTCCCTGGCCGGCATCGAGATGTGGTACGGCGGCGCCCATGCGCCGAACATGGAGACCCGCCAGACCCCGCGCGGCCCGAGCCAGTACGCGTCGGAGTTCGAGACGCTGACCTACTGCCAGGAGATGGACGAGGGTGACATCCGGCAGGTGCAGCAGTTCTACGTCGAGGCAGCGCTTCGGGCCCGGGACGCCGGATTCGACATCGTCAACGTCTATGGCGGTCACGCCTACGGCCCGATGCAATGGCTGAGCCCCTATTTCAACAAGCGTACCGACGGCTATGGCGGCTCGGTCGAGAACCGGGCGCGCTTCTGGATCGAGACGCTCGAAAAGGTGAAGAGGGCGGTCGGCGACGATTGCGCCGTCGCCTCGCGCTGCGCGATCGACACGCTCTACGGTCCGGGCGGGCTCGAGGTCGAGGTCGACGGCCTGCGGCTGATCGAACTGGCCGACCCGCTGGTCGATGTCTGGGACATCAACATCGGCGACATCGCCCAGTGGGGCGAGGATGCGGCACCGTCGCGCTTCCAGCGCCAGGGACATGCGATCCCCTGGCAGCGCCTGGTCAAGCAGGCATCCAGGAAGCCGGTGCTCGGCATCGGCCGCTTCACCGATCCCGAGAAGATGGCCGAGGTCATCCGCAACGGCGAACTCGACATCATCAGCTGCGCGCGGCCCTCGATCGCCGATCCCTTCCTGCCCAACAAGATCAAGGAAGGCCGGGCCGACGACATCCGCACCTGCATCGGCTGCAACGTCTGCATCTCGCGCTGGGAAATCGGCGGCCCGCCGATGATCTGCACCCAGAACGCCACCGCCGGCGAGGAATACCGCCGGAGCTGGCACCCCGAACGGTTCGAGAAGGCGAAATCGGACGACTCGGTTCTGGTGGTCGGCGCCGGCCCGGCCGGGTCCGAGGCCGCGCGGGTGCTGATGGAACGCGGCTATGTCACCCACCTCGTCGACAGCGCCGAGAAGGTCGGCGGCCATATCAACGATGTCGCCACGCTGCCCGGACTGGGCGAATGGGGCTATCACCGCGACTACCGCGAGGTGCAGATCAACAAGCTGCTCAAGAAGGTCAAGGGGTCGCAACTGGCGCTTGGCCAGAAGCGGCTGACGGCCGACGACGTGCTGAACTATGGCGCCGAGAAGGTCATCATCGCCACCGGCGCGTCGTGGAACACCGACGGGACCAGCGCCCTGACCCATGAGCCGATCCCAGGCGTCGATGCCTCGCGCCCCGACCAGGCGACGCCGGAACAGATCTTCCGCGGCGAGAAGACGATCGGAAAGCGCGTGGTGATCCTGAACTCGGACACCTATTTCATGGCGCCCTCGCTGGCCGAGCGGCTGGCGAGCCAGGGCCATGAGGTGACGGTGATCAGCGGTGTCGGGTTCGGGCACTACATGCACTTTTCGCTGGAATACCCGAACATGAAGCGCCGGATGATCGAACTGAACGTCAAGGTCATGGGCGATACCTGGGCCTCGCGGGTCGAGCCGGGGCGGATCGAATACTACAACGTCTGGGCCGAAGGCTCGCGGCGGGAATACCGCGGCCCCGGCAAGCTGCCGCGCGACGAGAACAAGAGCCACAAGTGGCTGGAGTTCGACACCCTGGTCCTGGTCACCGGGCGCCACTCCGAGGCCGGGCTGTTCCGCGAGGTCAAGGCGCGCCAGGCCGAATGGGACAAGCATGGCGTCAAGGCGGTCTATGTGATCGGCGATGCCTGGGCGCCGAAGATGATGGCCGATGCGACCTTCGACGGCCACCGCATCGCGCGCGAGATCGAGGACGCCGATCCGCAGCATCCGCTGCCCTACAAGCGCGAGGTCTCGCCCTGGGGCACCGCCTATCTGCCGGGCGGCGAATACAAGCAGGAGTGGCGGGTCTAGCGCTACCGCCCGGATGGCCGTGCGTTGCCGCGCACGGCCGCCACCTTACTGACGATGCGGTCCCGAACCGCATCGGAAGAACCAAAAAGGAAGACGCCAGATGTTCCTCGAGCAAGACCCGAAGGAAGTGACCCGCATCCTGTTCCAGGATTTTCCGGTCTGGATGATCGTCAGCTTCTATATGATCGGCTTCCTGGCGATCGGCGTTTTCCTCTATGGGGTCTGGGCGCAGATCCGCAAGTATCTGCGTGGCGTCCGCTCGGGCGCGTGGTCGCCCTTCTGGCCGCGCTTCCGCCAGATGATCGCCACGGTGCTCAGCCACCGGACCATCAAGCGGCGGGCCGAGGCGGCGGGCCGGAAACATGCCTGGATCTTTTACGGCTTCACGCTGCTGTTCATCGGCACCAGCATCATCACGCTGGACCACGACATCCTCAAGCCGTTGACCGGGCTGGAGTTCTGGCATGGCTGGTTCTACCTGATCTTCTCGGTCGTCATGGACGTGGCGGGCGTGGCGCTGATCGCCGGGCTTCTCTACATGATGTATCGGCGCAAGTGGCTGGCGCTGCCGCGGCTCGACTATACCCGCCCCGACCGATCGCCCGGCGACCCGGACTATGACCGCTCGTTCTACCGGCGCGAGGACTGGGCCTTTCTCTGGACGCTGATCATGATCGCCGCCACCGGCTTCCTGCTCGAGGCGTCGCGCCTGGTCTGGCTTCAAGGCGATCCCTCGGTCTGGAACTATCGCTGGTTCTCGCCGGTCGGCGCCGTGATCGCCTGGCTGATGAAGGGCCTGGGCCTTGGCCCCGATGGCGCGGCCGGGTGGCGCATGGGTCTGTGGTGGTTCCACGGAATGCTTGCGCTTCTGTTCATCGCGTTGACGCCCTACACCAAGGTCAAGCACATCTTCACCGCCATGGCCTCGCTGATGGCGCGCGACCCCGAAGCCAAGCGGCGGATGCCGGTCGCGGATGTCGATGGCGAGCGGATCGGCTTTTCGCTGCTGACCGACTTTTCCGACAAATACCTGGTCAACGTCGATGCCTGCACCAAATGCGGCCGCTGCCACGAGGCTTGCCCGGCCAATGCCAGCGGCTATCCGCTGTCGCCGCGCGATCTGGTGCTGAGCCTGCGTGAACTGGCCAATGACACCCTGTCGCACGCCCGCATGCCCGCGGGGCCGATTGAGGTGTCGGGCGCGGAGGTCAACATGATCCGACCGGAAACGCTCTGGTCCTGCCGCAGCTGCGCGGCCTGCGTGGAAATCTGCCCGGTGGGAATCGAACACCTGCCGATGATCGTCCAGATGCGCCGCGCGCTGGTCGAGGCGGGCGAATTCGATCCGATGCTGCAGCCGACCCTGAAGAGCCTGCAGAAATCCGGCAATTCCCTGGGCGAGTCCAAGCGCAAGCGGCCGCGCTGGACCAAGGATCTCGACTTCGAGATCAAGGATGCCCGGAAAGAGCCGGTGGATGTGCTGTGGTATGTCGGCGACTATGCCTCGTTCGATCCGCGGTCGCAGAAGGTGACGATGGCCTTCGCCCGCATCCTGCATGCGGCCGGCATCGACTTCGGCATCCTCTATGAGGACGAGCAGACCGCCGGCAACGACGTGCGCCGCGTCGGCGAGGAGGGGCTGTTCCAGGCACTGGCCGAGGCCAATATCGAGTTGCTGAACAGTTGCGAATTCACCTCGATCGTTACCACCGATCCCCACACCTACAACACCATCCGCAACGAATATCCCGATTTTGGCGGCACCTACCGGATCGAACATGCCAGCGCCATGCTCGAGCGGCTGATCCGCGAGGGCACCGTTCCCACGCCGGTCAGCCTGAACTACCGCGTGACCTATCACGATCCCTGCCACCTCGGCCGGATCAACGACGGATCGGAACCGCCGCGGCAGGTGCTCGGGCGTCTTGGCGTCGATCTGGTCGAGCTGCGGCGCAGCCGCGACAATTCGTTCTGCTGCGGGGCAGGCGGCGGCCGCATCTGGCTGGCCGATCCGGTCGAGATGAAGAAGCCGGCCGAACTGCGCGCCGCCGAAGCCGCCGAGATCGACGGGCTCGAGGTGCTGGTCGTCAACTGCCCGAAATGCCTGAACATGATGGAGGACGGGGTCAAGGGCACCGGAAACGAAGGCAAGTTCCGGGTGATGGAGTTGATCGAACTGGTCCATGAAGCCATGGGCCTGACCCCGGGAGCGGTCCGGGAGGATGACGAGGCAGGCGCGACCGAACGCCTGGCCACGGCATGAGCAGCATGGCCGGGCATCGGCAGATGACGCCTGGGAATGGCGCGGATGCTTTGATGGAGCGGCTGCTGGAGGCTGGCGATCCCTATGCTGCGCTCGGCGCCTATCCCCATGTGGAAGCCGGAAGGCGACCGGCGCTGGAAGGGATCATCCTGTCCAGTGTGCGCCTGCGGCTGATCGTGGCCGCTGCCCCCTATGCTCCGGCCGGCCTGCTGGACCGGCTGTCGTGCGGGGCAGGGGCGCCGGTGGCGCTGCGGCTGGTGAAGAACCCGACGACTCCGGCCAGCGCGCTCGACCGCCTGCTGCGCAATGCCGCGGATGAACGGTCGCGCCGCTACATCGCCGCCCATCCGCGGGCCGATGCCGCGATCCTCTCGCGGTTGGCCGAAGACGGCGCGATCGAGGTCCGTCGCGCGGTTGCCGGCAATGCTCGGGCATCGGCCGCGGTGATCGCGCGACTGGCCGCCGAGGATGACGGCCAGATGGCGCGCAATGCTGCCGCGGCACCGCAGGCCGATGCAGCGACCTTGCGCGCGCTTTGGGATGCGGGTGATGCCTGGGTGCGTGCCGAGGTGGCTGCACATCCGAATTGCCAGGCCGGGATCCTATCCAAGGCCGCGGCGGCCGCCGATCCGCTGATCCGCAGGAAATGTGCAGCCAATCCCGCCATCGACGACCGAACGCTGTCGCGCCTGCTGTCCGACCCTGACGAGCGGGTGCGTGCTGCGGCGGTGCGCAATCCGGCGATATCGGGCGACTGCCTCGACGAGGCCGGCGACCCGTCGGCGAAGGTCCGGCGACATTTTGCCCGGCACAGCCGGCTTGCCCCTGCGCTGCTCGCGCGGCTGGCGAGCGACCCCGATGTCTGGGTGCGGCGCTGGATCGCGCGCAACCCCGACCTGACCTGCGATCTGCTCGGCCGGATGGCAGCCGATCCGCAGATGGAGGTGCGCCGCAGCGTCGCCCGCAATCCGTCCTGTCCGCCACGGCTCTTGCAGGCGCTTGGCTCCGATCCGCAGCCCTGGGTGCGCGCCGGGGTCGCGCTGCGCGAGGATCTGCCCGAGACGGTGATCGCCCTTCTGGCGGACGAGCAGGATCGCGACGTGCTGGGCGCGCTGGGGCGAAATCCGCGCGCACCCGCGACGCAGCTCGATGCCATCGCCAGACATCCCGACAAGGACGTGCGCCGTTCGGTCGCCCTCAATCCCGCGGCTCCGGCCAGCGCGCTGGCTCTGCTTGCGGCGGATCCCTATCCGCTGAACCGGGCCGTCCTTGCGGGTCATCCCAACCTGGCACTGACGTTGGCCGAGAGGCTGCTGCACGACCCCGAACCGCAAGTGCGCTTTGCCGCCGACCCCGAGCCGGCAAGGCGGCGTTCCGGACATCGGGGATGATGAAGGCGCGGCAAGGGCTGCGCCTGAATTGGACAGATCGAATCGCTTTGGTCAACTCATGAGCGGCGACTCGAGCGAAGGAGAAATGGTTCTGAATGGCGCCGCCATTCCAGAACGTCGTCGACGTGTAGTATTATTTAATTGACTTGGGTGTCTCTTCGATAATTGAGAGCCTTGAAATCGACATCCTCTCGGGGCTGTGTCCGGCAGTCCCGTGGCGCTGAAATATCAGATCGTTCCGGCGTGTAGGCCTGCAGTGTTTTATTCTTATCCATCCGCTTTTCTTTCCAATTGATTTGCCATGATTTCGATGCAGAACGCAGGGCGGCTTTCGCCCTGTGGGATTTGTACATTGCATGATACTGATTGAAAACCAGACGAATCTATAACTTAAATAATTGATTTTAAATGATAATTTATCATAAGGCGCATCGCTTCCCCATCCATCTGATCTGCGTTCTCCGGCTGAATAATTTGCTTCGCTTTCATATGTCCGGATTGCGCGATGATCTGCGTCAATCTGCCGCATGGGGGGTTTTTCGTTGAAACAATGAATTGCAAGACTTAGGCTTTCATAAGGGAGTCTCTGGGAGGCAGATTCTCAATATCACGTATCGGCGGTCCGGGCGCAGCCGCTCCCGGTCGCCTTGCCTGGAGGATCCGACGGGGCGGCTGTCCGGGAAGTGGCGATTTGTCAGGATGCCGAGGCTGAACAGCCGCATTCCATTGCCGCTTCCGTTTTGCCGGCCTGGTTCATCGTTCGACGCGGTTAATCGCGGGTTTGCTGAAAAGGGAGAGGAGCGACAATGGCTAATACTGGTTCGGCTTACGACATCTTGTTCACACCGATCAAGATCGGCCCGAAGACCCTGAAAAATCGGTTCTACCAGGTGCCGCACTGCATCGGCGCAGGCACCAACTATCCCGGCTTCCAGATGGCCCACCGCGGGCTCAAGGCCGAAGGCGGCTGGGGCGCGATCAACACCGAGCAGTGTTCGATCCACCCTGAATGCGACGACTCGCTGCGGATCACGGCGCGGATCTGGGACGAAGGCGACATGCGCAACCTTCGCCCGATGGTCGACCACATCCACCAGCACGGCGCGCTGGCCGGCTGTGAACTGTTCTATGGCGGTCCCCATGCCCCGGGCCTGGAAACCCGCACCATCTCGCGCGGGCCGAACCAGTACAACTCGGACTTCGCGACGGTTCCGGGCTGCCCCGGCTTCACCTACAACCACATGGCCGACGAAGACGAGATCGACCGGCTCCAGCAGCACTACGTGAACGCCGCGCTGCGTGCCCGCGATACCGGCTATGACATCGTCGACGTCTATGGCGCCCATGCCTACGGCCCGATGCAGTGGCTGAACCCCTACTACAACACCCGCACCGACAAATACGGCGGCAGCTTCGAGAACCGCGCCCGGTTCTGGATCGAGACGCTCGAGAGGATCCGCAAGGCGGTCGGCAATGACGTGGCGCTGGTGACGCGCTGCTCGATCGACACGCTTTACGGCGATGCCGGGGTCGAGGTCGGCGAGGACGGGCTCAAGTTCATCGAACTGGCCTCGCCCTATCTCGACATGTGGAATGTCAACATCGGCGACATCACCGAATGGGGCGAGGATGCCGGCCCGTCGCGCTTCTACCGGATCGGCCACCAGAACGAATGGATCCGCCACATCAAGCAGGCGACCAACAAGCCTGTCGTCGCGGTCGGGCGCTACTACGATCCCGAAAAGATGCTCGAGGTGATCAACACCGGCGTGGTCGACATCATCGGCGCGGCGCGCCCCTCGATCGCCGATCCCTTCATGCCCAACAAGATCAGGGAAGGCCGGTTCGAGGACATCCGCACCTGCATCGGCTGCAACGTCTGCATCTCGCGCTGGGAAATGGGCGGCGTGCCGTTCATCTGCACCCAGAACGCGACCGCCGGCGAGGAATACCGCCGCGGCTGGCACCCCGAGAAGTTCGAGCCGGCGAAGTCGGACAAGGACGTGCTGGTGGTCGGCGCCGGCCCGGCCGGGTCCGAATGCGCGCGGGTGCTGATGGAACGCGGCTACACCGTCCACCTGGTGGACGCACGCGACAAGATCGGCGGCTATGTCAATGACGTGGCGACCCTGCCGGGCCTTGGCGAATGGGGCTATCACCGCGACTATCGCGAGATCCAGCTCAACAAGCTGGTCAAGAAGAACAAGCAGTCGCAGATCGCCCTCGGCCAGAAGCGGATGACCGCGGACGACGTGCTGAACTATGGCGCTGCGCGCGTGGTGATCGCCACCGGCGCACACTGGAGCCCGATCGGCCTCAACCACCGCACGCAGAAGCCGATCCCCGGCGCCGACGCCTCGCTGCCGCATGTCCTGACGCCGGAACAGGTGTTCGAGGGCAAGAAGCCGGTCGGCAAGCGGGTCATGATCATCAACTATGACCCCTATTACATGGCCCCGAGCCTGGCCGAGAAGTTCGCCCGCGCCGGACATGAGGTCACCATCGCCAGCGTCGGCGGCGTCGGTGCCTATATGGAATACACGCTCGAAGGGCCCAACACCCACCGCATGCTGCACGAGCTGGACATCACCATCCTGGGCGAGACCGGCTGCTCGCGCATCGAGCCGGGGCGGGTCGAGCTGTTCAGCATCTACGGCGAAGGGTCCAAGCGCCAGTACAAGGGCAGCGGCCAGCTGCCGCGCAAGGAGAACGACTCGCATCACTGGCACGAGTGCGACACCGTGATCCTGATCACCAGCCGCCGCTCCAACGACAGCCTGTTCCGCGAACTGAAGGCGCGGAAGTCCGAATGGGCCAAGAACGGCATCGACAACGTCTTCGTCATCGGTGACGCCGAGGCGCCGCGCATCATCGCCGACGCCACCTTCGACGGCCACCGCCTGGCGCGCGAGATCGAGGACGAAAGCCCGCAGCACCAGAAGCCGTTCAAGCGCGAGCAGAAGGTCTGGGGCGTCGCCTACAACCCGGGCGAGAATCCCGAACTCGAATGGCGCCTGTAGGCTGATGCGCGACCGGGATCGCGCAGGATGACCGTCGCCCGGGCGGCAGCCACGCAGGCCGCCCGGCCCGATGTCACGAGCGCGGTCCCTTCGCCGTGACACCCGCGCCGGCCGGGCATCGGCCGCCGCATCCCATCGACGCCCTGGCGCCCCGAGATCCTGACCGATCCTCGCCACGGCGGCCGCCCGCGGAGAAGCCGAAGCCGCGGCCGGTTCGATACCGTCTTCAACCCAAGGGGGCGCGTGCTTTGCGCGATCAGCCCCGGACCACAAGAGAAAGGACACAGGGAAATGGCCAAACGCATCTCCGCGCTCGAGGATACCCACCGTGCACTTGGTGCCGGACTGGGCGAATGGAACGACATGGATGTGCCGTGGAGCTATGCTCACCCGGCCGAGCAACAGCTTGACGCGGTGCGCGAGTCGGCCGGGCTGTTCGACCTTACCGGATTGAAGAAGATCTGGGTCAAGGGGCCGGACGCCGCGGCGGTGATCGACAAGGTCTCACCCCGCGACATGAGCAAGGTGACCAGGGGCAAGGCTGCCTATGTCCCGATCCTGACCGATGAAGGCACGATCTGCGACGACACGATCATCTACCGCATCGCAGACGACAAGTATCTGTTCGTCTACGGCACCGGCACCGGCGCGGATCGCCTGGCGCTGGCGGCAAAGGGCAGGAACGTCACGCTCGAAAAGGATGACGACCTGCATACCCTGTCGCTTCAGGGGCCGAAGTCGATGCCCTTGCTGAAGGCGAATGCCAGGGCCGACATCGCCGCGCTGGATTTCTTCGACCTGACCGAGACCGAGCTGTTCGGCCACAAGGTGATCGTCTCGCGCACCGGCTATTCCGGCGAGCGCGGCTACGAGATATTCGTCGACCGCAAGGATGCGGTTCCCCTCTGGAACAGCATCCTCAAGGCCGGCGAGAAGGACGGGATGGTCCCCTGTTCGTTCACCTGCCTGAACAAGGGCCGGATGGAAGCCGGGCTGCTGTTCTATCCCTTCGACATGAACGAGGCGCATACCCCCTGGGAAGTGGGCCTCGGCTGGGCCGTGTCGCGCAAGAAGCCCGACTATCTCGGCCGCGAGGCGGCGTTGCAGAAGCAGGGCAAGGAGACGTTCCGGCTGACCGGCGCCTCCGCCCCCTCGAAGGAGGGGATCATCGCCGGCGGCACCGACCTTTACCTGAACGGCGAGAAGGTGGGCGTGGTCAGCAGCTCCGAATATTCGCACCGGCTGGGCCGGTCGCTCGGGCTGGTCCATGTCCGGCCGGACCTCAAGGAAGGGGCCAGGCTGAAACTCGGCAACGAGGCGAATGCCGCGGAAGTCACGCTCGAGGAACTGCCGTTCTACGACAAGGAAAAGAAGCGGATGCGCATGTAACGGCGCCGCCGGCTAGCCGACCGCCGTGCCCGGAGAAGGTGCAGGCACCCCGGGCACGGCACCCCCTTGCAGCAAGGCAGCTGCTGCCAAGCCGGATCTATGGGGCGCGCACCGCAACAGGACAGGAACACAAGTGGAGCAAGCAAGATGAAGATACTGGTGGCGGTCAAGCAGGTCGCCTTTCTCGACGACGAGTTCGAGATGCGCGACGACGGTCGCGATGTCGACGCGGACTTCTTCGAGAAGGATCTCAACGAATTCGACCACTTCTCGGTCGAGGAGGCGATGCTGATCAAGGAGGCGGCGGGCGACGCTGCCGAGGTGGTGATCGCCATCATCGGCGACGAGGATGCCGACGACGCGCTGCGCACCGCGCTGGCCAAGGGCGCCGACCGCGGCATCCGGGTCTGGGACGAGGCGCTGGCCGATGCCGATGGCGTGGCGGTTGCCCGTGTGCTGGCCAAAGTGGTGGAACGCGAAAAGCCCGACATGGTGTTCACCGGCGCGCAATCGGCCGATTTCGGCTCTGCGGTCACCGGCATGGCGCTGGCCGGCCTGCTGGGCTGGCCGCACACCGCGGTGGTCTGCAACCTCGATTATGCGCCGGGTGCCGGCACCGCCACGATCCGCCGCGAGCTTGAGGGCGGGCTGGAAGAGATCATGACCATCCGCTGCCCGGCCGTGCTGTCGATCCAGCTCGGCATCAACCAGCCGCGCTATGCCTCGCTGCGCGGCATCAAGCAGGCCAAGCAGAAGCCGGTGGACGAACTGTCGCTGGACGACCTGGGACTGTCGGCCGCCGAGGTCGTTCCGGCTGCGCGGGTGCGCAGGATGTATGCGCCGGAACGCGGCAAGGCCGAGCTGATCACCGGGTCGGCTGCGGAACAGGCGGCGCGCCTGGCTGAAATCATCAAAGAACTGCGGGGAATGTGAATCATGGCCGAACTTCTTGTCATCGCCGCACAGCGGCAAGGCGAGCTTCGCCCCTCAACGCTGGAGGCGATCGCCGCGGCCAACGGCATCCGGCAGCCGGGCGACACGCTGGCGGTCGCGATCGTCGCCGCCGATCCGCAGTCGCTTGTCGGCGCGCTTTCGGTCGATGGCGTGGACGAGGTGATCGCCGTCAAGGCGACCGACGACTTCCAGCCCGACCTGACCGAGGCGGTGATCCTGGCGCTGGCCGCGGCGCGCAAGCCCGCGGTGATCGCCGCCGCCCATGGCGTCGATGCCTGGTCCTTCGTCCCTGCCGCCGCAGTGAAGCTGGGCTGTGGCCTGGCCACCGACGTGCAGGCGTTGCGGCGCGAGGACGGCGAACTGGTCGCCACCCGCGCCGGCTACGCCGAGAAGGTGCTGGTCGACCTCGACTTTCCCGGCAAGTCCACCGTGCTGCTGACCATCCGCACCAACGTGTTCGAGCCCGCCGCCGGCACCGGCGCCCCCCGGGTGACCGAGATGGCCGCGCCGGCCGCCGATGTCGCCACCACGCACCAGGGCTGGAAACCGCCCGCGGATGCCGGCGGCATCGACATCCCCGGTTCGGAATTCATCCTGTCGATCGGGCGCGGTGTCGGCGACGAAAGCAATGTCGAGCAGTTCCTCGAACTGGCCGAGGAGATGGGCGCCACGCTCGGCTGCTCGCGTCCGATCGCCGACAACGGCTGGCTGCCCAAGGCGCGGCAGGTCGGACAGTCCGGCCAGCTTGCCGCAAGTTGCCGGCTTTATGTCGCGATGGGCGTTTCGGGCTCGGTCCAGCACCAGTGGGGCATGAAACATGTCGAGACCATCGTCGCGGTGAACACCGACCCCGAAGCCTCGATCTTCAGCATCGCCCGCTATGGCATCGTCGGCGACATGTTCGAGATCGCCGAGGAACTCAAGGGGCACTTCTGACCCGGCGGGCAGGCCCCTTCGATTGCAACGCATGCTTCCCGGCCGGTGCCGGGGGCATGGCCCGCCAAAGGAGAGCCAGGGGCAGGGAGGCCGGCGTGACGCGAGGGGCGCGAAGGCGTCCGACAGAGGAGAAGGGCTGGACTGCACAACAAGGACAACGGGCGGCAAACGACCGCCAGAGAACAACGGGAGGAATGGAGAATGACGTCAGCAACAACTGAAGTTAGCCGCACGGAGAGTGGCCAGATGGTCCGTGCGCTCAGCTGGAAGGGGGCCTTCTGGGTCGCCGCCGGCGTGCCGCCGCTGGTCCTTTTCTCGATCGGCGGGATTGCGGGGACCACGGGGAAGCTGGCCTTTCTGGTCTGGATGATCTCGATGGTCATGGGTTTCCTGCAAAGCTTCACCTATGCCGAGATGGCGGGGATGTTCGGCAACAAGTCGGGCGGGACCTCGGTCTATGGCGCCACCGCCTGGCTGCGCTACAGCAAGCTGATCGCGCCCTTGTCGGTCTGGTGCAACTGGTTCGCCTGGTCGCCGGTGCTGTCGCTCGGCTGCGCCATCGCGGCGGGCTATATCCTGAATGCGCTCTTTCCGATTCCGCTGGCCGACAGCCAGCCGGTGCTGGACTGGGTGACGGCGAACCTGGCCAGCTACACGGCCGAAACGCCCAGCGTGGTGCAGTATCTGGCCGACAACGCCGGGACCACGGCGGAACAGGCCATCCAGGCCGTCGCCTCGGCTGACGGCGTTGCCGCGCAGACCCCGTGGTTTCGCGTCTTCGAGGCCTTCCAACTGACCATCCCGGGCCTTGGCACGCTGCACTTCAACTCCACCTTCATCATCGGCGTGGCGCTGATGCTGATCATCCTGGTGATCCAGGAACAGGGCGTCGCCCAGACCGCCAGTGCGCAGAAATGGCTGGCGATCATCGTGCTGGTCCCGCTTCTGCTGGTTGGCCTGGTGCCGATCCTGACCGGCGCCATCGACACGATGAACGTGACCAACCTGCTGCCGCCCACCGCCGCCTATTCCGGCGAGGACGGCGCCTGGAACATCGGCGGGTGGACGCTGTTCCTGGGCGGGCTGTATATCGCGGCCTGGTCGACCTACGGCTTCGAGACCGCGGTCTGCTACACCCGCGAGCTGAAGGACCCGCGGCGCGATACCTTCCGCGCGATCTTCTACTCGGGCCTCCTGTGCTGCATCTTCTTCTTCCTGATCCCCTTCTCGTTCCAGGGTGTTCTCGGGCACGAGGGAATGCTGGCCGACGGGATCGTGGACGGCACCGGCATCGCCGAGGCGCTTGGCGGCCTGATCGGCGGCGGGCCGGTGATCACCCAGATCTTCGTCATCCTGATGATCCTGGCGCTGTTCCTGGCGATCATGACCGCCATGGCCGGTTCTTCGCGCACGCTCTACCAGGGCTCGCGCGACGGCTGGCTGCCGAAGTATCTGGGCGAGGTGAACAGCCACGGCGCACCGCACAAGGCGATGTGGACGGATGTGGCCTTCAACATCTTCCTGCTGGCGCTGGCCTCGGACGCGGGAGGGTATTTCTACGTCCTCGCGATCTCGAACGTCGGCTACATCATGTTCAACTTCCTGAACCTGAACGCCGGCTGGATCCACCGCTTCGACTCGGCCCATATGGATCGCCCGTGGAAGGCGCCCACCTGGCTGATCGGGCTGAACACCTGCCTGGCCTTCGTCAACGCCCTGTTCCTGGGCGCGGGCGCCAAGGTTTGGGGTTACGAGAACGCGCTGTGGTCGGGGCTGATCTTCGCCTCGTTCATCTTTCCGGTGTTCTGGTATCGGCACTATTTCGTCGATGGCGGCAAGTTCCCCAAGGAAGCCTATGAGGACCTTGGCCTTCCTTATGGCGAGTTGGGGGAAAGGAAGGCCGGCATCCTGCCCTATGTGGCGCTGGTCGCCGGAGCCTGCGTCGTCCTCTGGGCGAACTGGTTCTTCGTCCTGCCGGGCTGATTTCGCACCTTGGAAAAAGCTTCCGGGCGGTCCTTCTGGGCTGCCCGTAGCGCCTGAATGACGAAGAAACGACATATCCTGCGAAGGAGGGAACATGACCAATTCCTGGAGATTCACGGCGCTTGGCGACCGTCACCGCGCGCTCGGCTCGGGGCTTGAGGACTGGAACGGGATGGGCTTGGCCTGGTCCTATACCAGCGGCGATCCGGATGCCGAATACATGGCGATCCGCACCAGGGCGGGGCTGATGGATGTCTCGGGGCTGAAGAAGCTCCACATCACCGGCCCGGCAGCCAGCCATATCATCGAGCGGGCCACCACCCGCAACCTGGAAAAGCTGATGCCCGGGCGCTCGGTCTATGCCTCGATGCTCGATGATGGCGGCCGGTTCATCGACGACTGCGTGATCTACCGCAACGCGCCCAACCAGTTCATGGTGGTGCATGGCTCGGGGCAGGGGCACGAGCAGCTGACCATGGCCGCCACCGGGCGCGACGTCTCGATCCGCTTCGACGACAACCTGCACGACCTGTCGCTTCAGGGCCCGCTGGCGGTGGACTTCCTGGAAAAGCACGTCGAGGGCATCCGACAGCTGGCCTATTTCGGCCATATGCATACCGCGCTGTTCGGCCGGCCGGTGACCATCTCGCGCACCGGCTATACCGGCGAGCGCGGCTATGAGATCTTCTGCCGCGGTCAGGACGCCGGAATGATCTGGGACCGGATCCTTGAGGAGGGCCAGGCGATGGGGATCATTCCCTGCCGGTTCTCGACGCTCGACATGCTGCGGGTGGAAAGCCAGCTCCTGTTCTTTCCCTATGACAACTCGGAGGTCTATCCGTTCGAGAACGGTGACGCGGGTGACACGCTGTGGGAGCTCGGACTCGACTTCACGGTTTCCCCCGGCAAGACCGGCTTCCGCGGCGCCGAGGCGCATTACCGGCTGAAGGGCAATGAGCGGTTCAAGATCTGGGGCCTGAAGCTCGAGGGCGACAAGGTGCCGGGCAACGGCGCCCCGGTGATGCGCCGCGGCAGGAAGGTGGGCGTGGTGACGCAGGCCATGCACTCGCCGCTGAACCACTGGACGGTGGCGATTGCCCGGCTGCCGCTCGATTGCGCCAACGACGGCACCGATCTGGTGGTGGCCTGCGACACCCATGGCGAGATCCGCGCCAGATCCCACTCGATGCCGTTCTACGACGTCGACAAGAAACGTCGCACCGCCAAGGGATAGGCGCGCGTCGTCGATAATTGTCGTTCGGCGCGCGAACACCGGCTTTTCGGCAAAAGTCCGATCCGACTTCTCGACCGCACCCGAGGCCGTTCCGGGCGAGGTGGCGATGAAAGGTAGAATCGCGCCCCCCACCAGAGGGGATCTCGGCCATCGAACGGGCCCCGGTTGAGGTGCATTTCCCCTCGAAGGCGTTCTGCTCCGACAGCCCTCGGATCGCCGCCTCGTACTGGTGGGGGGCTCGCGATGACATGGGATCGGTCCCGGTAGACGCCGTTACGGCGGATGAGGTGGGGGTAAGAGGGCACTGGCCGGCTCCATTCAGGAGACCGACGCGCGTTTCACCACCGGAGTGGTGGCACAGTCTGGTGGCACACCAACGGACCCCCGCGGGGGTAAGTGGGTAACATCAGATATTTACGGGATTTTTGGCTCCGGCGGTAGGGATCGAACCTACGACCAATTGATTAACAGTCAACTGCTCTACCGCTGAGCTACGCCGGAACACGGGGCGCGTATAGCAAGGGTGTCGGGGGGCGGCAAGGGGCAAATGCGGGAAAAGATGCCGGCGCTCAGATCCTCTGGAAAATCGGCTCTGGCGCGGTGGTGGAGGGGGCGGAAACCAGGCTTCTTGCGGAAAGATCAACGAGATGCGCAAGCACGTTCTGCTGGGCGGCGGGCCAGAGCGTCCGGGGGATGTCCTGGTAGATTCGCGCGGTCAGTTCGGTGGCGGTGGCCGGCGCGAGAGCGAGGGCGGCGAGGATTGCGGCCTCGCGGTTCCGCCGATGGGCGATGAGGGCGGAGAGGCGGGCTGCGGGGTCGGCGACAGCCTCGCCATGGCCGGGCAGGAGGACCTGCCACTCCCGCTCGGCCAGGCGGTGCAGCGAGGCCATGTAATCGGTCATGTCGCCATCGGGCGGGGCGACGATGCTGGAGGACCAGCCCATCACGTGATCGCCGGAGAACAGCATCTCTCCCAGCGCCAGGCAGATGTGGCTGCCCAGATGGCCGGGCGTGTGATGGATCGAAAGCTCCCAGTCGGGGCCGGAGAGGCGCTCGCCCCCGGTCAGGCGGCGGTCGGGGATGAAGTCGGGGTCAAGGCCCTCGGCGGCGGGGGGCAGGCGGCCGGCCCAGTCCACCATGCGCGGGCTGCGCCCCTCGGTCGCGGTGCCGAAGGCCAGGACTTCGGCCCCGGTGGCGGCGGCAAGGCGCGGGACGAGGGCGGAATGGTCGCGGTGGGCATGGGTCACGACGATCCGGGTGACCGGGCGGCCGGCGGCGGCGGCAAGGATCGCGGCGAGGTGGTCGTTGAGGTCGGGCCCGGGGTCGATCACCACAAGGTCGGTCGCGCCGATGACATAGGTGTTGGTTCCGGTCCCGGTCAGGGCCGAGGGGTTGGGTGCGAGAATCCGCCGGATCGGGGGATCACTGAAAGACATGGCGGGGACGGTCTTTCCAAGCGAGATCGGGGCAGCTAGGCTGGCGGGCGATGGCGATCTTCAAGCGGTTCCTTCCCCGGGGTCTCTACTGGCGCGCGGCGCTGATCCTGATCGTTCCCATCGTCACGATCCAGCTGGTCGTGTCCACCGAATTCATCCAGCGCCATTACGAGCGGGTGACGCAGCAGCTGACCTCGGGCGTGGCACTGGAACTGGCCTTCATGATGCGCGAGATCGACGCCTCTGCCACGCCCGCGGCGGCGCTCGCGGCGGCGGGGCCGCTGGCCGAGGCGCTGCAGATCACGCTGACCCTGCCGGCGGGCGCGGATGCGCCGGTCGAGGACCGGATCGGGTTCCTGGACCTGTCTGGCCGTGCACTCGTCGACACCCTGCGCGAAGGGGTGCCGGGCCTGGTCGCGGTGGACGTGACGGGCGAGGGCCGGGTGGTGAACCTGCGGCTCGACAGCGCGGTCGGGCCGGTCCAGGTGCGGATGGAGCGGCGGCGGATGTCGGCGACCAATCCGCACCAGCTTCTGGTGCTGATGATCTTCACCTCGCTTCTGATGACGGCGGTGGCCTTCCTGTTCCTGCGCAACCAGCTGCGGCCGATCACCCGGCTGGCCAGGGCGGCCGAGGATTTCGGCAAGGGGCGGCTGGCCCCCTACCGGCCGCGCGGGGCGCTGGAGGTGCGGGCGGCGGGCCGCGCCTTCCTGGACATGCGCGAACGGATCGAGCGGCAGATCGAGCAGCGCACGCTGATGCTCTCGGGCGTCAGCCACGACCTGCGCACGCCGCTGACCCGGTTGCGCCTGGGGCTGGCGCTTCTGCCCGAGGACCCGGAGGTCGCGGCGTTGCAGGCCGATGTGGCGCAGATGGAGCGGATGGTGGACGAGTTCCTGGCCTTTGTCCGGGGCGATGCGATGGAGGGGACCGAACCCACCGATGCGGTGGCGCTGGTGCGCGCGGTGGCGGAACGCGCGGGGGCGGTCCTGGCCGAGATCCGGGGCGAGCCCGCGCCGGTCGAGATGCGGCCGCAGGCGGTGACGCGGGCGGTGGAGAATCTGGTCTCGAACGCCCGGCGCTATGGCAGCCGGGTCGAGATCAGCCTGTGGTTCCGCGAGGGCAGCCTCTGGATCACGGTCGAGGATGACGGGCCGGGAATCCCGCCCGAGAAACGGGACGAGGCGCTGCGGCCCTTCACGCGGCTGGACGCCTCACGCGATCCGAACAAGGGGGGCGGGGTGGGGCTGGGGCTGTCGATCGCCTCGGACATCGCGCTGAGCCATGGCGGCGCGCTGCGGCTGGGGCAGAGCGCGCGTCTGGGCGGGCTGAAGGCCGACCTGACGCTGGCGCGCTAGGGTCAGCGCGACGCGCCGAAGTTGATGACCCAATGCAGCTTGTTGTCGGGCGCGTCCGAGACGGCGATGCCGATCCCGACCTCGTTCACCTTGCCGAGCAGGATGTTGTCGCGATGCTTGGGCGAGTTCATCCACCAGTCCACCGCCCGGGCCCCGGTGCCGAAGCCGCGCCCGGTATTCTCGGCCGCGGCGCGGAACCTGTAGCCCACGCGCTTGAGCCGGGTCTTGAGCGTGCCGCCATCCGAGGAATCATGGCTGATCGAATGGCGCCGGGCGTTGTCGCAGGCATGGCCCTGTGCGGCCTTGTCAAGCTTGGTGGAAAGCTTGAAGGCAGACAGGCCATGCGCCCGGCGCTCGGCGTTCAGATGCGCCAGCACCTCCTGCTGCAGCGCGGACGCGTCGGCCGGCTGGGTGCAGGCCATCGCCGGAGCGGCAAGGCCGAGACCCATCGCCAGGGCAAGTGCGGAAAGGCTGAACTGCGGTGACATGGCTTCCCCTTGAACGCGGTGACCCCATTGTGCAAGCCTCTGCGGCCAGATTTCGGCAGATGATGGCGAAAATGTGAAGTTTGCGCGAACTTCGCGGGTTCAATGCAACCGAAGGTGGCGAAAGCCTGCATGTCGCCGCCGGCTGAAAAAAGGGGAAAGCCGAGGCCGCGACCTTGTGCAAGGGTGGCATGGGACCAGGAGAACGGCATGCTGGACGGGCTGATGCGTGGGGTGATCGATGCGCCGCTGAACCGCGGCGGGCGGTGGCTTGCGGCGCGGGGCGCCTCGGCCGACCGGGTGACGCTGATCGGGCTGGGACTGGGGCTGTTCGCGGCTGCCCTGGTGGCGCTTGGCGGGTCGGGCCTCTTGGTCGCGCTGCCGCTCATGGCCAGCCGGCTGGCGGACGGGCTGGACGGCGCGGTGGCACGGGCGCGGGGCAAGTCGGATTTCGGTGGCTACCTGGACATAACCTGCGACTTTGCCTTCTACGCCGCGATCCCGCTGGCCTTTGCCGTTCGCGATCCGGGCGCGAACGGGGCGGCGGCGGCCTTCCTCCTGGCCACGTTCTACGTCAATGGCGCCACCTTCCTCGGTTTCGCGATCCTGGCCGCGAGACAGGGGATGGAGAGCATCCACCGGGGCGAGAAGTCGCTTTATTTCACCGCCGGTCTGCTGGAGGGGACCGAGACGATCCTGTTCCTCCTTCTGATCGTGCTTTTCCCTGCGCTTTTCGTTCCGGCCGCCTGGACCTTCGGCGCGCTGTGCCTGGTGACGGCCGGGGCGCGGGTGCTGCTGGCGGCCCGGACGTTCCGTTAGGCGCCTGGAGGGACGATTCCACCGGGCCTACGGCAAGCCGCCCGGGCCCGGGATTTCGGGCGGGCCGCCCTTGCAGCCCCCGTGTCACCCCACTAAGACTCTGGCAATACAAACGACGCTATTCATCGCGAGACACGAAGAGGCAGGCCCCGATGCGCGATCCCGTTGACCACTACATGAACACCCTCGTCCCCATGGTCGTCGAGCAGACCAGCCGGGGTGAACGCGCCTATGACATCTTCAGCCGGCTGCTGAAGGAACGGATCATCTTCCTGGGCGGCCCGGTGCACGATGGCATGTCCAGCCTGATCTGCGCGCAGCTCCTGTTCCTTGAATCGGAGAATCCGACCAAGGAAATCAGCATGTACATCAACAGCCCCGGCGGCGTGGTGACCTCGGGCCTGTCGATCTACGACACGATGCAGTACATCCGCCCCAAGGTCTCGACCCTGGTGATCGGGCAGGCGGCCTCGATGGGCTCGCTTTTGCTGACGGCTGGCGAGAAGGGGATGCGCTTCAGCCTGCCGAACAGCCGGGTCATGGTCCACCAGCCGAGCGGCGGCTACCAAGGCCAGGCGACCGACATCATGATCCACGCCCGCGAGACGGAAAAGCTCAAGCGCCGGCTGAACGAGATCTACGTCAAGCACACCGGCAACAGCTATGAGGCGGTCGAGGCCGCGCTGGAGCGCGACAATTTCATGTCGGCCGAGGATGCCAAGGCCTGGGGTCTGATCGACCAGATCCTGGAAAGCCGCGGCAAGGCGGACGATACGTCGAAGTGATCGCGACCCCTCCGCCGGCCGGTCCGGCGGGGGATTTTCGCATTGTGGTGGCCGGGGGCTTGTCCTAGACTTTGCCCGAAGGCCCGTGACAACGGACGGGTGTCCAGAGGACTTTGGATGGCGAACAACTCCGGCAGCGACAGCAAGAACACGCTCTACTGCTCGTTCTGCGGCAAGAGCCAGCATGAGGTGCGCAAGCTGATCGCGGGGCCGACCGTGTTCATCTGCGACGAATGCGTCGAGCTTTGCATGGACATCATCCGCGAGGAGACGAAGACCACGGGTCTGAAGTCGACCGACGGGGTGCCGACCCCGCGCGAGATCTGCAAGGTGCTGGACGATTACGTGATCGGCCAGATCCACGCCAAGCGCGTGCTCTCGGTCGCGGTCCACAACCACTACAAGCGGCTGAACCATTCCTCGAAGAACGACATCGAGCTGTCGAAGTCGAACATCCTGCTGATCGGCCCCACCGGCTGCGGCAAGACGCTGCTGGCGCAGACGCTGGCCCGCATCCTGGACGTGCCCTTCACCATGGCCGACGCCACCACGCTGACCGAGGCGGGCTATGTCGGTGAGGATGTGGAGAACATCATCCTCAAGCTCCTGCAGGCCAGCGAGTACAACGTCGAGCGCGCGCAGCGCGGCATCGTCTACATCGACGAGGTCGACAAGATCACGCGCAAGTCCGACAACCCCTCGATCACCCGCGATGTGAGCGGCGAGGGCGTGCAGCAGGCGCTTTTGAAGATCATGGAGGGCACGGTTGCTTCGGTGCCGCCGCAGGGCGGGCGCAAGCATCCGCAGCAGGAATTCCTGCAGGTCGACACGACCAACATCCTCTTCATCTGCGGCGGCGCCTTCGCCGGCCTGGAAAAGATCATCGCGCAGCGCAACAAGGGCTCGGGTATCGGCTTCGGCGCCGATGTGAAGGGCCCGGAGGAGCGCAGCGTCGGCGAGCTCTTCAAGGAGCTGGAGCCGGAGGATCTGCTGAAATTCGGCCTGATCCCGGAATTCGTCGGCCGCCTGCCGGTGATCGCCACCCTGACCGATCTGGACGAGGCCGCGCTGGTCACCATCCTGACCGAGCCGAAGAACGCGCTGGTCAAGCAGTACCAGCGCCTGTTCGAGATCGAGGGCGTCAAGCTGACCTTCACCCCCGACGCCCTGACCGCCATCGCCAAGCGCGCGATCAAGCGCAAGACCGGCGCGCGCGGCCTGCGCTCGATCATGGAGGACATCCTCCTCGACACGATGTTCGAACTGCCCGGCATGGACGGGGTCGAGGAAGTCGTCGTCAAGGACGAGGCGGTGAACCTGGGGGCCAAGCCGATGCTGGTGTACACCGAGAAGAAGAAAGAGCCGGTCAAGGCCTGAGGGCCGGGACCTGAAAGGCGGGCCTTCGGGTCCGCCTTTTTCCTTGGCGAAGGTCGGCTCCGGCCCCGGCTTGGCCCTAGACCTTCCCGCCGCTTTCCGCCATATCAGGGCCAGAGATCCGGAGGCCGCCCATGTATTTCCTGAAACGCCTGCTGACCTGGTGGAACAGCCAGACCCTCGGCACCCAGCTCTTCACCGCCCGCAAGGGGGTGAAGGTGGGCGAGGACGAGGCCGGGAACATCTTCTACCAGACCCATGACGGCAAGCGGCGCTGGGTGATCTACAACGGCGAGATGGAAGCCTCGCGCGTGTCGCCGGATTGGCATGGCTGGCTGCACTACACCTGGGACGAGCCGCCGACCAAGGCCCCGCTGGCCCGCAAGCCCTGGCAGAAGCCGCACCAGGAAAACCTGACCGGCACCGATGCCGCCTATGCCCCGCCCGGCTCGATCCGCCGCGTGGAACCCGTCGCGCGCCGCGACTACGAGGCTTGGCAGCCCGAGTGATGGCCTACGAGAAGGCAGAGATCGTCACCGGGGCGGCGGTTCTGGCCGTGGCCCTCGGCTTCGCCATCTACGCCGCGCAAGGCGCCGGCATGGGTCGCCAGCCCGAGAGCTATCCGCTGAGCGCCAGCTTCCGCTCGGTCGAGGGGATCACCGTCGGCTCGGACGTGCGGCTGGCCGGGGTGAAGGTCGGGACGATCACCAGCCTGGAACTGAACCCCGAGACCTTCTTCGCCGATGCGTCGATCCAGCTGCGCAACGATGTGCAACTGCCGACCGATTCCTCGATCCTGATCTCGTCCGAGGGGCTGCTTGGCGGAAATTTCGTCGAGATCCTGCCCGGTGGCGCGCTCGAGACCCTGGCCCCCGGCGAGGAGATCGAGGATACCCAAGGCGCAGTCAGCCTGATCACCCTCCTGTTGAAATTCGTCGGCGGCGGTGAGGGCGAGGCTCCGGCCGATCCGGCCCAGCCATGAGGGCGATCGCACTCGCCCTGCTGCTGGCCAGCCCCGCCACGGCGCAGGACTTCGCCGATTCGACCGGGGCGACGCTGCGTTTCCTGGACAAGCTGACCAGCGAGACCGGGGACGTGACTTTAAGCATCGGCCAGGCGGCCAAGTTCGGGCGGCTGGTGGTGCGGCTCGACAGCTGCCGCTATCCGGTGGCGAACCCGGCCTCGGACAGCGAGGCCCATGTGACGATCATCGAGGAAACCACCCAGACCCAGCTCTTCACCGGCTGGATGCTGGCCTCCTCGCCCGCACTCTCGGCGCTGGATCATCCGCGCTATGACGTCTGGGCGCTGTCCTGCGTCCTGCCCGAAGCCGCCGCCCAGCCCGAGGAATAGGACGCAGGCTCGAAGCGCGCGGTTCCGTCCAGCGCCGCCTTGAGCAGCCGGTGGTAGGACGCACGCGGAATCTCGCCCGCGCCGAGGCTGGCGAGATGCGGCGTCAGGAATTGGGTGTCGAACAGGCGGAACCCGTCCGCCCGGAGCCCCCGCACCGCATGGGCCAGCGCGACCTTCGAGGCATCGGGGACGCGCGAGAACATGCTTTCCCCGAAGAAGGCCGCGCCAAGCGTCACGCCATAGACCCCGCCGGCCAGCCGGTCCTTTTGCCAGACCTCGATGGAATGGGCATGGCCAAGGGCGTGCAGGCTTTCGTAAAGCGACTGGATGCGGCGGCTGATCCAGGTCTCGTCCCGCTCGGCGCAGGCGTCGACCACCTGGGCGAAGGCGCGGTCGGCGGTGACGGTGAAACCGCCCAGCCGCAGCCGCCGGGCCAGCGAGCGCGAGATGCGGAAACCGTCCAGCGGCAGGATGCCCCGGCGGCGCGGATCGACCCAGTGGATCTCGGGGTCGTCGCGGCCCTCGGCCATGGGGAAGATGCCCATGGCATAGGCGCGCAGCAGGATCTCGGGGGTGATCTCGTCGGCCGGGTCCGGCATCGCAAAATCCTTCGAAGGATTTTGCAAAAGTTTTCAAAAACTTTTGCGGAAAAGGGCGCCGCAGGGGGGGGCGCCCTTCAGGTCACTTGAACTGGCTCTCCAGCCATTTTTCCAGCCAGTGGATGTTGTATTCCCCGTTCTGGATGTCGGGCTCGGCCAGAAGCATGTGGAACAGCGGCACCGAGCTGTCCACCCCGTCGATGATCAGCTCGGACAAGGCCCGCTTCAGCCGGGCCAGCGCCTCGGGCCGGTCGCGGCCATGCACGATCAGCTTGCCGATCAGACTGTCGTAATAGGGCGGGATCGAATAGCCGCCGTAGAGCGCCGAATCCATCCGCACACCCAGCCCGCCGGGGGCATGGAAGGTGCGGACCTTGCCGGGGCAGGGGGCGAAGTTCGGCAACCGCTCGGCGTTGATCCGCACCTCGATCGCATGGCCGGAAAGCTCCAGCTCGTCCTGGGTGAAGGACATCGGCAGCCCGGCCGCGACGCGGATCTGTTCCCGCACGAGGTCGACGCCGAAGATGTATTCGGTCACCGGATGCTCGACCTGAAGCCGCGTGTTCATCTCGATGAAGTAGAACTGCCCGTCCTCGTACAGGAACTCGATGGTCCCCGCGCCGATGTAGTCGATCTTCGCCACGGCCTGGGCGCAGATCTCGCCGATCTCGGCGCGCATCTTCGCGGTGATCGCGGGGCCGGGGGCTTCCTCGAAGACCTTCTGGTGCCGGCGCTGCAGCGAGCAGTCGCGCTCGCCCAGATGGACGGCCTTGCCCTTGCCGTCGCCGAAGACCTGGATCTCGATATGGCGCGGCTTCTGGAGATACTTCTCCATGTAGACTTCGTCGTTGCCGAAGGCGGACTTGGCCTCGCTGCGGGCGGTGCGGAAGGCGATTTCAAGGTCCTGGGCGTTCTTCGCGACCTTCATCCCGCGCCCGCCGCCGCCGGCGGTGGCCTTGATGATGACCGGATAGCCGATCCCCTCGGCCACCTTCTTCGCGGTCTCGAAATCCGGCACCCCGCCATCCGAGCCGGGAACCACCGGGATCCCCAGGTCCTTGGCGGTTTCCTTGGCGGTGATCTTGTCGCCCATGATGCGGATATGCTCCGCGTTCGGGCCGATGAAGGTCAGCCCGTGATCCTGCAGCGCCTGGGCGAAGCCGGCGTTCTCGGACAGGAAGCCATAGCCCGGATGCACCGCCTGCGCGCCGGTGATCTCGCAGGCCGAGATGATCGCGGCCTTGTTCAGATAGCTTTCCGAACTGGGCGCGGGACCGATGCAGACGGATTCGTCGGCCATGCGGACATGCATCGCATCGGCGTCGGCGGTGGAATGCACCGCGACCGACTTGATCCCCATCTCCCGGCAGGCGCGGATCACGCGCAGCGCGATTTCCCCGCGGTTGGCGATCAGGATTTTCTCGAACATCCCGCGCGCCCTTATTCGATGATCATCAGCGGCGCGCCGTATTCGACCGGATGGCCGTCCTCGACCAGGATGCGCTTGACGGTGCCCGCGCGGGGCGCGGGGATGTGGTTCATGGTCTTCATCGCCTCGATGATGAGGACGGTCTGGCCCTCGGTCACCTGGGCGCCGACCGTGACGAAGGGCGAGGCGCCGGGTTCGGCCGCAAGGTAGACGGTCCCGACCATGGGCGAGGTCACCGCACCCGGATGCTGCGCCGGATCCTCGGGCGCCGCCGCCGGGGCGGCGGCCGCCGCCGCGACGGGGGCCGCATGATGCGCGACCGGGGCAGGGGCCGCAGCCGTCACGGCGACCACATTGGCCTGCTTGACCACGCGGACCTCAAGGCTGTCGTCCTCGCCATATTCCCGCTTCACCGACAGTTCGGTCAGGTCATTCCTGTTCAAAAGCTCGGCCAGCGCCGAAATGAAGGCCACGTCCGTGTCTGTCGTCTGCTTGCTCATGAAGTCCTCTGTTGGCCAGGAGCCCCGGGATCTTGCGGGGATCGCTGCCCCGCCCGTTGTGCCGCGCTTATACGCGACAGGAACCGGGGTGAAAAGCCGCGAAACTCCGACCTGCGGGGCTGGCCCGGTCCGGAAGGCGCAAAAATTGTCCATCTGGGAAAATTTACCGTTTGATAAAAAAACTGACCTGTGCCAGCGTGATAAAAAACATAAGCCAGGGAGGCCCCCAGCCATGTCGAACAGCCCGCTCACGCCGGGAATTGCGGCCAGCCGTCTGCCCGCAGAAGCCTATGCGCGGAACTTCTCGGACCACGAGCCGGCGCTGGACCGGCACGAGGCCAGGGTCGCCGCGGACCGCTGCTATTTCTGCCATGACGCACCCTGCATCACGGCCTGCCCGACCTCGATCGACATTCCGCTCTTCATCCGCCAGATCGCGACCGGCACGCCCGAGGCGGCGGCAACGACGATCTGGAGCCAGAACATCCTGGGCGGCATCTGCGCCCGGGTCTGCCCGACCGAGACCCTGTGCGAGGAGGCCTGCGTCCGCGAGGCGGCCGAGGGCAAGCCGGTCGAGATCGGTCAGCTCCAGCGTTTCGCCACCGACACGGCGATGGCGAAGGGCCTGCATCCCTTCACCCGCGCGGCCCCGACCGGAAAGCGGGTGGCGGTGGTGGGGGCGGGGCCCGCGGGCCTGGCCTGCGCGCACCGGCTGGCGCTGCATGGCCATGAGGTGGTGGTGTTCGAGCGCCGGGCCAAGGCCGGGGGGCTGAACGAATACGGCATCGCCAGCTACAAGGCGACCGGCGGCTTCGCTCAAGCCGAGGTCGAGTGGCTGTTGCAGATCGGCGGGATCGAGGTCCGCACCGGGGTGGAACTGGGCCGCGACGTCTCGCTGGAGCAGCTGACGGCCGAGTTCGACGCGGTCTTCCTGGGCATCGGCCTGACCGGCGTGAACGCGCTGCGCGCGGTGGGCGAGGATCTGGCGGGCGTGCGCAACGCGGTCGATTTCATCGCCGAACTGCGCCAGGCGGCGGACCTGTCGCAACTGCCGGTGGGCCGCGACGTGGTGGTGATCGGCGGCGGCATGACGGCCGTGGATGCGGCGGTGCAGTCCAAGCTTCTGGGTGCCGAAAACGTCACCATCGTCTACCGGCGCGGGCAGGCGAAGATGTCGGCCTCCAGCCATGAGCAGGACCACGCCGCGCAGGCGGGCGTGCGGATCATCCACAACGCGGCCCCGGTTCGGGTCCTGGGCGACGGCCAGGCCGAGGCGGTGGAATTCGCCTATACGTCCGAGGGGGAAACCGGGCTGGTCCTCTCGCCCGAGACCTTCACGCTGAAGGCCGACCAGGTGTTCAAGGCTATCGGCCAGACCCTGCAGGGCGCGCCCGAGGGGCTGGCCGTCGCGGGCGGCAAGCTGGCCGGTCCGGCGGGCAAGGTCTGGGTCGGCGGCGATTGCGCGGCGGGGGGCGAGGACCTGACCGTCACCGCCGTTGCCGAGGGCCGCGATGCCGCCGAGGCGATCCACGCTGCGCTGGTCCAGGGCTGATGCGCGCCGTTTTCCCTTGCCAGGCCGGGACTTCCCCGCCACTAGAAGGGCGGGCAGGGACCTTGCATGAGCGGCTGGACCGACACTTTCATCGCCTTCATCGAGCGCAACCAGGATTGGCTGCCGCTGATCATGCTGGTCTTCGCGGCGGCCGAGACCACGGCCTTCCTGTCGATCCTGATCCCCTCGACCGCGGTTCTGGTGGCGGTCGGCGCCCTGGCGGCGACGGGGGCGGTGGCGTTCTGGCCGCTCTGGGCCGGGGCGACGCTGGGGGCGCTGATCGGCTCCAGCTTCAGTTACTGGCTGGGGCGGCGCTACGGCACGACGATCCTGCGGATGCGGCCCCTGCGCGACCATCCCGAGATGGTGGAGAAGACGCAAGGCGCCTTCACCCGCTATGGTCCGGCGACCATCCTCGTCGGGCACTTCACCACCGTCTTCCGCCCGGTCGTGTTCCTGCTGTCGGGGATGAGCGGCATGACCCTGCCGCGCTTCCTGTTCTGGAACCTGCTCGGCTGCGTGGCCTGGGCCTTCCTGATCCCGAAGCTCGGCCAGTTCGGCGGCGATCTGATCGGCCTGGTCTGGTCGCTTTTCTGACCAAAGGTGGGCGGATCGCCCAGCCTGCATCCCCCACATCACTCCCAGCTTGCCGCAAGGAGGCGTCCCATGGCTGACCTCAGCTCGAATTTCATCGGCATCAAGTCCCCGAACCCGTTCTGGCTGGCCTCGGCCCCGCCGACGGACAAGAAATACAATGTCGAGCGCGCCTATGAGGCGGGTTGGGGCGGCGTGGTCTGGAAGACGCTGGGCGCCGAAGGGCCGCCGATCGTCAACGTCAACGGCCCGCGTTATGGCGCGATCTGGGGCGCGGACCGCCGCCTTCTGGGCCTGAACAACATCGAACTGATCACCGACCGCCCGCTTGAGGTGAACCTGCGCGAGATCAAGGAGGTCAAGCGCAAGTGGAAGGACCGGGCGCTGATCATCTCGCTGATGGTCCCCTGCGAAGAGGACCACTGGAAGGCGATCCTCAAGCAGATCGAGGATACCGAGGCCGACGGGGTCGAGCTGAACTTCGGCTGCCCGCACGGCATGGCGGAACGCGGCATGGGCTCGGCCGTGGGGCAGGTGCCGGACTACATCGAGATGGTCACGCGCTGGGTCAAGCAATACTCCCGCATGCCCTGCATCGTGAAGCTGACGCCCAACGTCACCTCGATCCTGCCGCCCGCCATGGCGGCCAACCGGGGCGGCGCGGATGCGGTGTCGCTGATCAACACCATAAAGTCGATCACCAACGTCGACCTCGACGCCTTCTCGCCCTTCCCGATGATCGACGGCAAGGGCAGCCACGGCGGCTATTGCGGCCCGGCGGTGAAGCCCATCGCGCTGAACATGGTGGCCGAGATCGCCCGGCACCCGGAAACCCGCGGCCTGCCGATCTCGGGTATCGGCGGTGTCACCACCTGGCGCGACGCGGCCGAGTTCATGGCGCTTGGCGCCGGCAACGTGCAGGTCTGCACCGCGGCCATGACCTATGGCTTCAAGGTGGTGCAGGAGATGATCTCGGGCCTGTCGCAATACCTCGACGAAAAGCAGATGGCGCTCTCCGACCTGGTCGGCCGCGCGGTGCCGAATTTCGTCGAATGGCAGCACCTGAACCTGAACTACGTCACCAAGGCCCAGATCGACCAGGACCTCTGCATCAACTGCGGCCGCTGCTACGCCGCCTGCGAGGACACCAGCCATCAGGCCATCGCCATGTCGCCCGAGCGGATCTTCACCGTGAAGGACGAGGAATGCGTGGCCTGCAACCTCTGCATCGACGTCTGCCCGGTGGACAGCTGCATCACCATGCGCGAATTGCCGAAGGGCAGCACCGATCCCCGGACCGGCCGCGTGGTGGGGGATTTCGCAGACTGGACCACGCATCCGAACAATCCGATGGCCCAGGCGGCAGAGTAAGCAGCGGGCCGGTGTTTCCAGGCCCAAAAATTTTCGTCGAAAATTTTTGGGCTCCCCTGCCTCAGCAGATGACCTGCATCCGGCCGTCGTTGCAGATGACGATGAACTGTCCGCCGCATTCGATCAGGTGAAAGCCCCGGCGGCGGACCGCCGCCACCAGGGCGTCGCGGCCGACCTCGCGTTCCACGTCCTGCACGGCGCGGCGGACGATGCCGCCTTTCCCGACGGCCTTGGCCGCGAACAGGTCCTCAAGCCAGGTGCGGCCGGATAGGGATGGCGGGCGGAACATCTGCATGTTTCCGTTCTCCCCCATCCGGGTTAAGACCCCCTTAACGGGCTTCAGGGCAGCGGCAGCGGATTGATCCCGGCGGCGATGCTAGCGCGGATATAGGCATCGCGCGCGGCTTCGGCCGCGGCGCGGGCGGCAACCACGGGTTCGCGGTTCTCATCCACCTCGGCAAGCTGCACCCCGACGGAGGCCGGTGCGCTGTCGGGCTGGCGGACGGCATCCGGGCGCAGCGGTTCGGCGACCGCGGCGATCGACTGCGCGACAGATGCGCCTTCGCTCGTCCCACTGGCAGGATGTGGTTGCGAGGCCGGAACCGGCAGCTGCGACCGGACGGCAGAGATGATACCCATTTCGCGTCCCCCTTTTCCGACGCCCCCAACCGGCAAGATAGCAGCATGCCGGCCGCCTTGCCCGCCCGAAATGCGGAAAACTTGATGCGTCAGGGGGCCAGAAGCCGGGTGAAGAGCGTCTCGAGAAAGCTACCCGCTTCGGCGAACGGGTCGTGTTCGGGGCCGAGGACGGCGCGGACCTGCACTTCGAAATCGGCGTAATGCTGGGTCAGCGCCCAGATCGAGAAGATCAGGTGCACCGGGTCGACCCGGGCGATCCGGCCCTCCTCCATCCAGCGCGAAAGGATGCGCGATTTCCCGGCCACCAGATCGCGCAGGTCGCCCTCGATCGCCTCGCGCATCCGGGGCGCGCCCTGCAGAATCTCGCCCGCGAACAGGCGGCTTTCGCGCGGGAAATCCCGCGACATCTCCAGCTTGCGGCGCACATAGGCCAGGATCTCGGCCAGGGGATCCCCCTCCGGATCCATCTCGCGCAGGGGATCCAGCCAGCTGTCCAGAAGCCCGGTCAGCAGCACCTTGTGCACCGCCTCTTTCGACGGGAAGTAATACAGCAGGTTCGGCTTCGACAGGCCCGCGACCTCGGCGATCTGGTCCAGCGTCGCCCCGCGGAAGCCGTGCAGCGAGAAGACTTCCAGCGCCGCGTCCAGGATCAGCTCTCGGTTGCGCTGCTGGATGCGCGAGCGGGGGCGGGCGGTGGGGGGCATCGCGATCCTGCGCTTGTCGGTCCGGACCTCTTGGATAGCGCGAGGCCGAGTGCTAGGTCAAACCATTCGCCCCGCGCCAGGGGCGCTGGGAGGAAGCCATGGCCCTAGCCCGCAACGCACCGAACGACCTCGACGCCTTCTGGATGCCCTTCACCGCGAACCGCCAGTTCAAGAAGAACCCGCGGATGTTCGTGGCGGCCAGGGACATGCATTACACCACCGCCGACGGCCGCCAGGTGCTGGACGGCACCGCGGGCCTGTGGTGCTGCAACGCGGGCCATTGCCGGCCGAAGATCACCGAGGCGATCCAGAAGCAGGCGGCCGAACTGGACTATGCGCCCGCCTTCCAGATGGGCCACCCGGTCGCCTTCGAACTGGCCAACCGCATCATCGACATCGCGCCCAAGGGGATCGAGCATGTGTTCTACACGAACTCCGGCTCGGAAAGTGTCGAGACGGCGCTGAAGATCGCCATCGCCTACCACCGCGCGCGCGGCGAGGGCACCCGCACCCGCCTGATCGGGCGCGAGCGCGGCTATCATGGGGTGAACTTCGGCGGCATCTCGGTCGGCGGCATCGTGAACAACCGGAAATTCTTCGGCAGCCTGCTGACCGGCGTCGATCACCTGCCGCATACCCATCTGGCCGAGAACGCCTTCTCGAAGGGCCAGCCCGAGCACGGCGCGACCCTTGCCGACGATCTGGAGCGCATCGTCGCTCTGCACGGGGCCGAGACCATCGCGGCGGTGATCGTGGAGCCGATGGCGGGCTCGACCGGCGTCCTCCTGCCGCCGAAGGGCTATCTGGAGAAGCTGCGCGCGATCACGCGGAAGCACGGCATCCTCCTGATCTTCGACGAGGTCATCACCGGCTTCGGCCGCCTCGGCAGCGCCTTCGCCGCCCAGCATTTCGACGTGCTGCCGGACATGATGACCACCGCCAAGGGCCTGACCAACGGCGTGATCCCGATGGGCGCCGTCCTGACCACGGCGGCGGTGCACGACGCCTTCATGCAGGGGCCCGAGCACATGATCGAGCTTTTCCACGGCTATACCTACTCCGGCAATCCGATCGCCGCCGCCTGCGGCATCGCCACGCTGGAGACCTACAAGGAAGAGGGCCTGTTCGAGCGCGCGTGCGAGCTGGAGGGCTACTGGCAGGACGCGCTGCACAGCCTGAAGGGGACGCGCCATGTCATCGACATCCGCAACATGGGCCTGATCGGCGCGGTCGAGCTGGAGGGCATCCCCGGCGAGCCGACCAGGCGCGCCTTCACCGCCTTCCTCAAGGCCTATGAGAAGGGTATCCTGATCCGCACCACCGGCGACATCATCGCCATGTCGCCGCCGCTGATCATCTCCAAAGCGCAGATCGACCAGCTGATCGGCACCCTGGGCGAGGTGCTCAGGTCGCTGGACTAACCCGTTGCCGCCTCCGCCCGACCTTCGGGGTCGGGCCGGCCTTTCCAGGGAGACTGCGATGACCCGTCCAAACTGTGCGGCCCATGTTCTGGTGGACGACGCGCGGGTGCGCGTCACCCGCTTCGATTTCGCACCGGTGGCCGAGACCGGCTGGCACCGGCACGGGCATGACTATGTCATCACGGCCCTGACCGACTGCCCGATGCTGCTGGAGGAGCCGGGGGGCGCGATGCGACGGGTGCTGGTCCCGGCGGGGACAGCCTACCGGCGGTCCGAGGGCGTGGAGCACAACGTGGTCAATGACGGCGCGCAGCCGATGAGCTTCGTCGAAGTGGAGCTGAAGGAACCGGCGCGGGGATAGGGGGCCGAAATTCTTCGAAGGATTTTGCAAGTCTTTTCGAAAGGATTTGCCCTTACCCCGCCGCCAGCGCCCCGATTCCGCGCAGGACCAGCCGGTGATCCTCGACCTGCGGCAGGCCAGACACGGTGGCTACCGCCACAATCCCCACGCCCTTGACCCGGATCGGCACCGCCCCGCCGCTGTCGGCGAAATCCGCAGGCGGGAGGCCGTGCCGCTCCAACCCCTCGCCCCTGGCCTGGTTGCGCCGTCCGACCAGCAGCGAGGGCAGCTGGAACAGCAGCGCCGTATTCGACTTGCGCCGCGCCCAGAGGTCGTTCAGCGCGGCGGAGCCCGGCAGCGCGGCATGATAGAGCGTGCGGTCGGCGGTGCGGATGTCGATCACCACCGCAAGCCCCTCGGCCAGCGCAAGGTCAAGCAGGATCTGCCCCAGCCGCAGGGCCGACCGCTCATCGAACCGCGCCAGTTCCAGATCTGCGAATTCGGCCTCGAGCTCCGCAATCTCCATCCCGTCCCCCTCAGATCGCCCCGATCCCGCGCAGGACCATGTCCTTGACGCTGGCCTTCGCCTCGGCCCATTGCCGGTCGGACAGGGGCTTGCCGGCGTTCAGCGTCTGGATCTGGTGGCCGAAGTCGGCATAGTGCTGCGTCGTGGCCCAGAGGAGATAAAGGAGGTGCCGCGGGTCCACCGGGCGCATCTTGCCCTCGTCGATCCAGCGCCGGATCACCGCGATCCGCCCCTCGGTCCAGTCGCGCAGCGTCGTCTCCAGATAGTCCTGGATCACCGGGGCGCCATGCATCACCTCCGACGCCCAGACCTTGGACCCGTGCGGATGGGTGCGGCTGATGTCCATCTTGGCGTCGATATAGGCCCCGATCCCCTCGACGGGCCCCGGCGCATCGTCGAAGCTCGATGCCGCATCCAGCCAGATCTCGAAGATCTGCTGCACGACACGGCGATAGAGGTCTTCCTTCGTGGCGAAGTAATAGTGCAGGTTGGCCTTGGGCAGCCCCGCCATGTCGGCGATCAGCTGCATGGTCGCGCCGCCGAACCCGGCCTCGGCAAAGACCTTCTCGGCCGCCTCCAGGATCGCGCGTTCGTTCTCGCGCCGGATATCCGTGCGGCGGCCGGGTTTCAGGCGCGTGATCTCGGCATCGCCGGACATGGGCCTCCCATATTCTTGTTGACCGATTGGTCAGGTTGTGCTGCGCTTCACCTTGACCATACGGTCAGGAAACGAGTCGCGGCAAGGGGCAGCATGGCCCCGACGCGAACAGGGAGCGATGCGATGCCAGCCACCGGGGACAACCTGCGGATCAACCCTGCGCGCCTGTGGGACGCGCTTGAGGAAATGGCGAAGATCGGCCCCGGTATCGCCGGCGGCTGCAACCGCCAGACCCTGACCGATGCCGACGGCGACGGGCGCCACCTCTTCGCGTCCTGGTGCAAGGCGGCGGGCCTGACCATGGGCGTGGACAGCATGGGCAACATGTTCGCGACGCGGGCGGGAGAGGACCCGGAGGCGCTGCCGGTCTACATGGGCAGCCACCTCGACACCCAGCCGACCGGGGGGAAATATGACGGCGTCCTGGGCGTCCTCGGCGCGCTGGAGGTGGTGCGGACCTTGAACGACATGGGCGTCAAGACCAAGCGGCCGATCGTGGTGACCAACTGGACCAATGAGGAGGGCGCCCGGTTCGCCCCCGCCATGCTGGCCTCGGGCGTCTTCGCCGGCATCCATACCGAGGATTACGCCAAGTCGCGCCGCGACCTCGACGGCAAGGTCTTCGGCGAGGAGTTGCAGCGCATCGGCTGGGTCGGCGACGAGAAGGTCGGCGCCCGCAAGATGCACGCCATGCTGGAACTGCACATCGAGCAGGGCCCGATCCTGGAGGCCGAGGGCAAGGACATCGGCGTCGTGACCCACGGCCAGGGCCTCTGGTGGCTGGAGATCACGTTGACCGGCAAGGACGCCCATACCGGCTCGACCCCGATGAACATGCGGGTGAATGCGGGGCTCGGCATGGCGCGGATCACCGAGCGCGTCCACCAGATCGCGATGAGCCATCAGCCGAATGCCGTGGGGGCTGTGGGGCAGGTGAAGGTTTTTCCCAACAGTCGCAACGTGATACCGGGCAAGGTTGTGTTCACCGTCGATATCCGCTCGCCCGAGCAGGCCAAGCTCGACGCGATGAAGGGAGAGGTCATCCGCGCCGCCCATGCGGTGGCAAAGGAACTCGGGCTGAGGTGCGAGATCGAGGACGTGGGCCATTTCGACCCCGTCACCTTCGACCCTGGACTTGTGAAGATCGTCCGCCAGTCCGCTGAAAAGCTGGGATATTCTCACATGGACATCATCTCCGGCGCAGGCCACGACGCCTGCTGGATCAACCGGGTGGCGCCCACGGTGATGGTGATGTGCCCCTGCGTGGATGGGCTTTCCCACAACGAGGCCGAGAAGATCAGCCCGGAATGGGCAGCGGCGGGCACGGATGTGCTCTTGCACGCGTGCCTCGAGGTGGCGGAAGTCGTCGCCTGACGGCCGCCCCCGGGGGGCACACCCACGGCCCCCCCGTGGAGTTTTTCAAGAAAGCAAGCCGCAAGGCAGGGAGCGGAAGATGGCAAGCACGGTGATCAAGGGCGGAACGGTCGTCACGGCGGACCTGAGCTATGCGGCCGATGTGAGGGTCGAAGGCGGGGTAATCACCGAGATCGGGCAGGGCCTCAAGGGCGACAAGGTCCTGGACGCGACCGGCTGCTATGTCATGCCCGGCGGGATCGACCCGCATACCCACCTGGAGATGCCCTTCATGGGCACCTATTCCAGCGACGATTTCGAAAGCGGCACCCGCGCCGCGCTGGCGGGCGGCACCACGATGGTGGTGGATTTCGTCCTGCCGGGGCAGGGGCAGGGGCTGATGGATGCCGCGCAAATGTGGCACAACAAATCCGGCCGGGCGAATTGCGACTATTCCTACCACATGGCGGTGACCTGGTGGGGCGAGAAGGTCTTCGACGGAATTGCCGACGCGATGAAGGCCGGCATGACCAGCTTCAAGCATTTCATGGCCTACAAGGGCGCGCTCATGGTCAATGACGATGAGCTTTTCGCCAGTTTCCGCCGCATCGGCGAATTGGGCGGCCTTGCCATGGTCCATGCCGAGAACGGCGATGTGGTGGCCGAGCTGACGGCGAAACTGCTGGCGGAGGGCAATACCGGGCCGGAGGCGCACGCCTACTCGCGGCCCCCGCAGGTCGAGGGCGAGGCCACGAACCGCGCGATCATGATCGCCGACATGGCGGGCGTGCCGCTCTACGTGGTCCATGTCTCCTGCGAGGATGCGCATGAGGCGATCCGCCGGGCCCGCCAGCAGGGCAAGCGGGTCTGGGGCGAGCCCCTGATCCAGCACCTGACGCTGGACGAAAGCGAATATTTCAACCCCGACTGGGACCACGCCGCCCGCCGGGTGATGAGCCCGCCGTTCCGCAACAGGAAGCACCAGGACAGCCTCTGGGCCGGGTTGCAATCGGGCTCGCTGTCGGTGGTGGCGACCGACCATTGCGCCTTCACCACCGAGCAGAAGCGGTTCGGCCTCGGCGACTTCTCGAAGATCCCGAACGGAACCGGGGGGCTGGAGGACCGGATGCCGATGCTCTGGACCCATGGGGTCGGCACGGGCCGGCTGACACCGAATGAATTTGTTGCCGTAACTTCAACCAATATCGCGAAAATCCTGAACTGCTACCCGAAGAAGGGCGCGGTCCTCGTGGGCGCGGATGCCGATCTGGTGGTCTGGGATCCCGAGAAGGAAAAGACGATCACCGCCGGCGCACAGCAATCCTTGATCGACTACAACGTCTTCGAGGGCCAGAAGGTGAAGGGCCTGCCGCGCTTCACCCTGACCCGCGGCCATGTCGCGATCCACGACGGCGAGGTCCGCACCCAAGAGGGCCACGGCCAGTTCGTCGCACGCGAGCCGCGCCCGGCGGTGAACCGGGCGCTGAGCCAGTGGAAGGACCTGACCGCCCCGCGTCCCGTGGTGCGGAGCGGCGTGCCGGCGACGGGGGTGTAGACATTGGCCGGAACCAGTTCAGTGACAATGCGCGTCGACAAGCCGCCCTCCGCGAGATGGAAGGCCAGCAAGGCGTTGAGTAAATTGAACTATATTTTGGTCGGAGACTACGAATTCGACCACCAGACACGACGCTATCTGGCGCTCTCGTTCCTGATCCTAGCGGTGTTGATCGGCTTTGGCAGCTATACCCAGACCGGAATATTCAGAAGCACATCGGTCAGTTTTCGGCCAGATTTCTATTCGGGGATGCTCGCCATCGGCTTTGTGGCCGCGCTCCACGTTCGGCGGCTTATCCCCATCAGTTTGAGTGTGTATTTCCTGCTCTCCTTCTCGCTCAATACCACGGTCACGGCCATTATCGTTCAGGGCTTGCTCGGAACCGGGATGTTGTTTGGCTTGGCCATGAAGACGGCTCTGCCAGCAGCCTTGGTACTGACGTGGTTCGGCATCAGGGCGATTGCGCCTCTTGTCTGGCTCGCGGTGGTTCTGCTTGGCTCTTTCAACCTTAGCTCGATGGGGGGCGCGATGGGGCTCTGGGGTTTTGCGTTCCTGATCCTGACGGTGCTGGGAATCTTGGTGCAGGTTGAAGGCCATGCGGCGAAGATCAAGGACAATTTCATTTTCGATTTCACGGGCAGGCTTCCGGCAGAGCGTCGCAATCCTAGCAATCCGCTGGAACAAACCGGGACGAACGCATCGTGAAGGATACGATCAGTCAGAACCAGCCGGTGATCGAGGCGAAGGGGCTGAACCTCGTCTTCCAGACGGCGGACGGGCCGGTGCAGGCGTTGAAGGATGTGAACCTGACCGTGGCCAAGGGCGATTTCGTCAGCTTCATCGGGCCGAGCGGCTGCGGGAAGACGACTTTCCTGCGGGCCATCGCCGCGCTGGAGCATCCCACCTCCGGGACGCTTACGGTCAACGGGATGTCACCCGACGAGGCGCGGCGGAAGCGGGCCTATGGCTATGTGTTCCAGGCGGCGGGGTTGTATCCCTGGCGTACGATCAGGGGGAACATCAAGCTTCCCCTTGAAATCATGGGGTTTTCCAAGGCCGATCAGGAGGAGCGGGTTCAACGCGTGCTGGAGCTGGTGGAGCTGAAGGGGTTCGGGAAGAAGTTCCCCTGGCAGCTGTCGGGCGGGATGCAGCAGCGGGCCTCGATCGCGCGGGCGCTGGCCTTCGATGCGGATATCCTCCTCATGGATGAACCCTTCGGCGCGCTGGACGAGATCGTGCGCGACCGGCTGAACGAGGAGGTGCTGAAGCTCTGGGCGCGCACCGGCAAGACCATCGGTTTCGTGACCCATTCCATCCCGGAGGCGGTGTATCTTTCCACCAAGATCGTCGTCATGTCCCCGCGTCCGGGGCGGATCACCGATGTGATCGACTCGCCTTTGCCGAAGGAGAGGCCGCTGGATATCCGCGACAGCCGCGAGTTCATCGAGATCGCGCATCGGGTGCGGGAGGGGCTGCGCGCCGGTCATCATGAAGACTAAGTTGATGGTCTGGCACCCGTCTGGCATCTGTCTGGCATCCGTCCAGACGCCCGACGGCCGGAAACGGCCGGGGGGCGCGGCATGACGGCGCTTGCTTTCCTGTGGCTGGCGGCGGCGACGGTGGTCTTTGTCGCGGCCAATGGGGTGCTGAAGGTCTACGCGATCAAGGGCCAGCCTGGCGTCCTGATCGGCGCGCTGCTGATGTTCTGCGTCGGCAACTGGCTGATGGTGCAGGTGATGAAGGCAAGCGGGCTGGGCCTTGCCATCGCGGTATCGTCGATCGTGCAGCTGGTCGCGATCTCGGTTCTGGCGCTGGTCGTCTTTGGCGAGCGGCCGACGGGCCTGCAACTGGCCGGGATGGCGCTTGGCGTGGTGGCGGTGGCGATGATCGCCTGGCCTGCGGGGGGCCGGGCATGAACCGGGCGCTTCCCGTCCTCACCGTTCTTCTGGGCATCCTGGCGATCTGGTATGCCGCCGCGGTCTGGATGAACGCGACCTGGGTCTTCGACCAGGCCGAGCGCGCCGGAACCACGGTCACCTGGGCCGAGGCGATCCCGCAGACCATGGCGCAGGAGCGGCCGCTCTTGCCGCCGCCGCACCAGGTGGGGGCGGAGCTGTGGAAGGGGCTGTTCGGGCAGGCGGTGACCTCGAAGCGGAGTCTCGTCTACCACGGCTATGTCACCTTCAAGGGCACGATGATGGGCTTCGGCCTGGGGATCGTCGCCGGGGTGCTGCTGGCGATGGCGATTGTCCGGTTCCGGGTGATGGACATGGGGCTGATGCCCTGGGCGATCATCAGCCAGACCATCCCCATCGTGGCGCTGGCGCCGATGATCATCACGCTGTCCAGCCAGCTGGGCCTCACGGCGCGCGACGTGCCGAAGGCGATCATCGCGGCCTACCTGTCGTTCTTCCCGGTGCTGGTCAGCATGGTGAAGGGGTTGCGCAGCCCGGACCAGATGCAGCTTGACCTCTTGAAAACCTATGGCGCGGGCGAGATGGCGACTTTCCTCAAGCTGCGGTTGCCGGCCTCGATGCCCTATTTCTTCGCCTCGCTGAAGGTGGCGGTCGCGGCCTCGCTGGTCGGCACCATCGTGGGAGAGCTGCCGACCGGGGCCATCGAGGGGCTGGGCGCGCGGATGCTGATCGGCTCGCAGTTCGGCGAGCCCCTGATCATGTGGGCGGCGCTGTTCGCGGCGGCGATCCTGGCGGGGCTGCTGATCGTCGTCGTCGGCGTGGTCGAGCGGCTGGCGGCGCGCCGGATGGGGGTGCGGGCATGAGCTGGGTTCCGGCACATTCCGGCTGGCTTGCCGGCGCGCTGATGCTTTGGCTGGTGCTCTGGGCGGCAAGCGTCATGTTGGCCCGGCGCGAGGGTCGCGGGGTGCGGCTGGTGGTGCCGGTCCTGTTCGGCCTGTCGCTTCTGGTGCTGTGGGAGGGCATCGTCCGGGCCTGGGCGGTCGCCCCGGTGATCCTGCCGGCGCCAAGCGTGATCGCGGCGAAGATCGCGGCGTCGGGGCCGGTCCTCTGGCAGGACTTCGCCCAGACGATCCTGAAGGGCGCGGTGCCCGGTTTCCTGATCGGCGCGGGCGCGGCCTTCGCGGTGGCGATCCTGATCGACCGGAGCCCGTTCCTGCAGCGCGGCCTGCTGCCGGTCGGCAATTTCGTCGCGGCGCTGCCCATCGTCGGGCTGGCCCCGATCCTGGTGATGTGGTTCGGCTTCGACTGGCAGTCCAAGGCGGCGGTCGTGGTGGTGATGGTGTTCTTCCCGATGCTGGTGAACATCGTCGCGGGGTTGCAGGCCAGCGAGCGGATGCAGCGCGACCTGATGGCGACCTGGGGGGCGAGCTACCTGCAGACGCTGCTCCGGCTGCGGCTGCCGGCGGCGATGCCCTTCGTCTTCAACGGGTTGAAAATCGCATCGACTCTGGCCCTGATCGGGGCCATCGTGGCCGAGTTCTTCGGCAGCCCGATCTACGGCATGGGGTTCCGCATCTCGACCGAGGTGGGGCGGCTGGGGCTGGACATGGTCTGGGCCGAGATCGCGGTGGCGGCCCTGGCGGGGTCGGTCTTCTACGGGCTGATCGCGCTGATCGAACGGGGGGTGACCTTCTGGCACCCGTCGCAACGGAAGTGAGAAGAAGCCCGCCAGACGGGCGCAACACGGGAGAGCGAAGATGAAGAGACTGATCACGGCGGCCTTCCTTGCGGCGGCGGCGACCAGCGCCAGCGCCGAGGATGTGAAGCTGCAGCTGAAATGGGTCACCCAGTCGCAGTTCGCGGGCTATTACGTCGCCCAGGCGAAAGGCTTCTACGAGGAGGAGGGGCTGAACGTCACCATCCTGCCGGGCGGGCCGGATATCGCGCCGACCCAGGTGATCGCGGGCGGCGGGGCCGACGTGATGGTGGACTGGATGCCGGCCGCGCTGGCCGCGCGGGAAAAGGGGCTGCCGCTGGTGAACATCGCCCAGCCCTTCGCCAGCTCGGGGATGATGCTGACCTGCCTGAAGGAGACCGGGATCACCTCGCCGGCCGATTTTGCCGACAAGACGCTGGGGGTCTGGTTCTTCGGCAACGAATTCCCGTTCCTGAGCTGGATGAGCCAGCTTGGCCTGAAGACCGACGGCTCGCCCGGCGGGGTGACGGTGCTGAAGCAGGGGTTCAACGTCGATCCGCTGCTGCAGAAGCAGGCGGCCTGCATCTCGACCATGACCTACAACGAATACTGGCAGGTGATCGACGCCGGGATCGCGCCCGAGGATCTGGTGACCTTCAAATACGAGGACCAGGGCGTCGCGACGCTGGAGGACGGGCTTTACGTGCTTGAGGACCGGCTGGCCGATCCGGCCTTCCAGGAGACGATGGTCAAGTTCGTCCGTGCCAGCATGAAGGGCTGGAAATATGCCGAGGCGAATCCGGACGAGGCGGCGATGATCGTGCTGGAGAACGACCAGACCGGCGCGCAGACCGAGACGCACCAGAAGCGGATGATGGGCGAGATCGCCAAGCTGACCGCCGGCTCGAACGGGGCGCTGGACGTGGCGGCGGCGGAGCGGACGGTGGCCTCGCTTCTGTCGGGCGGGTCGGATCCGGTGATCACCAAGGCGCCGGAAGGGGCCTGGACCAGCGTGATCACCGACAAGGCGCTGGCGGAATAATCGCGCGACTTGTCTGCATTCGGCGGGCGCGGCCGGGGGTCGCGTCCGCCTTTTCTTTACCTTTCGCGGTCTTTCTGGTGCCGGATAGCAGGGGGCCAGGATGGGATGGATCGCGGCGGGACTGGTGGCGCTGGCGCTGATGGCGACGGTCTGGTGGCAGGGCTTCGCCGCGCCGGCGGGGCTTTTGTACGGCGCGGCCACGGCCGAGGAGGAGGCGGCCTATTGCCTCGCCGTGGCCGAGCGGATCGGCGAGATCACCGGCGGGCGGGGCGCGGCGCGGCTCGAGGCGCATCTGGACGAGCAGGTGGCCTTCTGGCGGCCGCGCGCGGGGCCGCGTCCCGGGATCGGGCGGGTCGCGCTGGCACGGGACAGCAATGCCCCCGGCGTGAACGAGGGCGCGCATCTGCATCTGGCGGTGCAGGATTGCGCCGGGCGCGCGGTGGGCTTCTACGGCCACCGCTTCAAGGGGTTCGACTAGGGGATTTCCAACGCTTGTAAAGCTTCACAACGCCTGTAAACTCTGCCGCCATGGCCCTGACCGCCCTGACCGGAACCAAGCTGCGCGAACGCCGTCTGGCGGCCGACCTGCGCCAGGCCGATGTCGCGGCGGCGGCGGGGATCTCGGCCTCCTACCTCAACCTGATCGAGCATAACCGGCGCAATGTCACGCCCGAGGTGATGGAGCGGCTGGCCGGCGCGCTGGGGCTGGACCGCGCCGCGCTGGCCGAGGGGCCGAACCCGGCGCTCATGGAGGATCTGCGCGCCGCGGCGGCGCGGGGCGGGCTGGAGGCGGCGGAGCTGGACCGGCTGGAGGATTTCGCCGACCGTTTCCCCGGCTGGGCCGGGCTTCTGGTCCGGCTGGGCGCGCAGGCGCAGGGGCTGGAGCGCGCGGTCGAGGCGCTGAACGACCGGATGACGCATGACCCGCATCTGAGCCAGTCGCTGCACGAGCTGCTGTCCTCGCTGTCCTCGGTGCGGGCCACGGCGGCGATCCTGGCGGATACCGAGGATCTGGACCAGGACTGGGCCACGCGCTTCCACCGGAACCTGCACCACGACAGCGAGCGTCTGGCCGCCGGGGCCGAGGCGCTGGTCGCCTATCTGGACGGAGGCGGGGGCCGGGCCGAGCAGGGCATCGCCTCGCCGCAGGAGGAGGTGGAGGACTGGCTGCGCGGCCGGAACTGGCGGATCGGCGACGAGGAACTGGCGCGCGGGCTGGACGGCGAGATCGCGGGGCTGGCGGCCACGGCGGCGCGGGCGCTGGCGCGGGCCCATGTCGCGCGGGCGGCGGCGGATGCGCGCGCCATGCCCGAGGCGGGCCTGCGCGCGGTGCTGGCGAGGACGGGGCCCGACCCCCTGGCGCTGGCGCAGCATTTCGGGGCCGATCCCCTGGCCGCGATGCGCCGGCTGGCGACGCTGCCCGAGCTGGGCGCGGGGCTGGTCGCCTGCGATGCCTCGGGGACGCTGACCTTCCGCAAGCCCGCGCCCGGCTTTCCGCTGCCGCGCTTCGGGGCGGCCTGCCCGCTCTGGCCGCTCTACGCCGCCCTTGCCCGGCCGCAGCTGCCGGTCGAGACGGCGGTCGGGATCGCGGGCCAGGCCGGGCGGCGGCACCGGGTGGTCGCGGTCTCGGCGCTGCGCCACCCCCTGGGCCTGCGCGGGCCGGAACTGCGCGAGGCGGCCATGCTGATCCTGCCCGACGAGGGCGGCACGGGCCCGGTGCTGACCGTCGGCTCCAGCTGCCGGGTCTGCCCGCGCACGGGTTGCGTCGCCCGGCGCGAGCCGTCGATCCTGACGGTCGACGGCGGGTGACCGGGGGCGGGCGAACGGGGCGGGTGAAGACGGTTTTGACACGGGCCGGCGATCCGGGAATAGTGGGTGCGAGGGCAGCGCAAGCCTGCCGGGGGGTATTTCGTGGGACGGCATGTGCTTCTGGTCGAGGATGAGGCGAATATCGCCGAGGCGATCCGCTTCATCCTGACGCGCGACGGGTGGCGGGTCTCGCATCTGGCCGACGGGGCCGAGGTCCTCGCGCTGGTGCGGCGGGAGCGGCCGGACCTGGTGATCCTGGACCACATGCTGCCCGGCATGTCCGGCCTGGAGATCCTGACCGCGCTGCGGGCCGAGCCCGCGACGCGCGCGCTGCCGGTGATGATGCTGACCGCGCGCGGTCGCGACCGCGAGGCGGCCGAGCGCGCCGGGGCCGACCGCTTCATGTCCAAGCCCTTCTCCAACGCCGAGATCCTCGCCGAGGTGCGGGCGATGATGGGGCGCTGATGCGCCGCCCGCTGTTCCTGGCCCGCGCGCCCTATCGCCGCCGCCGGCTGCGCGACGCGGCGCGGCTTCTGCCGGTGCTGGGGATGCTGTTGCTGCTGCTGCCGCTTCTGTGGACGCCCGGCTCGGAGGTGCGGCTGGGGGCGGGGGACGTGGCCTATTTCTTCCTGGTCTGGTTCGGGCTGATCGCCCTTGCCGCCGCCATCGCCCCGGGCCTGAGCCCCGGCGAGGGGGACGAGGAGGAGGACTGAATGCAGTTCAACCTGCTGGTCGCCGCCTGCCTGGCCTATGTGATCATCCTGTTCGTCGTGGCCTTCATGGTCGAGCGGCGGGCCCAGCACGGCCGGCTGGGCTGGCTGCGCTCGCCCCTGGTCTACACGCTGTCGCTGTCGATCTACTGCACCGCCTGGACCTTCTACGGCGCGGTGGGCTACGCGGCGCGGTCGGGGCTGGAATATCTGACGATCTACTTCGGCCCGACGCTGGTCTTCATCGGCTGGTGGTGGATCCTGCGCAAGCTGGTCCGGATCGGGCGGCAGTATCGGGTGACCTCGATCGCCGACCTGATCTCGTCGCGCTACGGCAAGTCGAACACGCTGGGGGTGATCGTGACCCTGATCGCGGTGATCGCGACCACGCCCTATATCGCGCTGCAGTTGCAGTCGGTGGTGCTGGCCTTCGGCGTCTTCGCCACCGGCACGCCGGACGGGGTGACGCCGCCCGATGCGGCGAGCACGGCGATCTGGGTCGCGGCGGGGCTGGCGGTGTTCACCGTCCTGTTCGGCACCCGCAACCTGGACGCGCGCGAGCAGCACCACGGCATCGTCACCGCGATCGCGGTCGAGGCGGTGGTGAAGCTGGTGGCGCTGGTCGCGGTCGGGGCCTTCGTGGTCTGGGGCATTGCGGGCGGGGTGGGCCAGGTCCTGGCCCGGATCGACGCGGCGCAGCTTTCGGCCTGGCAGGTCCAGCCCGGCCGCTGGGCCGGGCTGATCGCGCTCTCGGCCATGGCGGTGATCACGCTGCCGCGCATGTTCCAGGTCATGGTGGTCGAGAACGACGACGAGGGGCATCTGGCGCGGGCGAGCTGGGCCTTCCCGGCCTATCTGATGCTGATGAGCCTTTTCATCGTCCCCATCGCGGTGATCGGGCTGGAGCGGCTGCCGCCGGGGTCCAATCCCGACATGTTCGTCCTGACCCTGCCCCTGGCCGAGGGGCAGGGCGGGCTGGCGATGCTGGCCTTCCTGGGGGGCTTTTCCTCGGCCACCTCGATGGTGATCGTGGAATCCATCGCGCTGGCGACGATGATCTCGAACCATATCGTGATCCCGCTCTGGCTGCGGCTGCGCCCGGCCGCGGCAGGGCAGGGCGAGGATCTGCGCGGCGTGGTGCTGATGGCGCGGCGGTTGGCGATCGGCGGGGTGCTGGCGCTGGGATACGGCTATTACCAGGTCTCGGGCGGCTCGGCCGCGCTGGCCTCGATCGGGCTGATCGCCTTCCTGGGGGTGGCGCAGGTGCTGCCGGCGATGATCGGCGGCCTGTTCTGGCGCGGCGCGACGCGGCTGGGGGCGATCCTGGGGCTGGGGACGGGGTTCGCCATCTGGGCCTTCACCTCATTCCTGCCGTCCTTCGGGCCGGGGGCGGTGCTGTCGCGGGCGGTCTTCGCCGAGGGACTGTTCGGCCTGCACTGGCTGCGGCCCTATGGCCTGTTCGGGACCCAGGCGATGGACCCGATGATGCATGCCCTGTTCTGGTCGCTGGTGCTGAATGCGCTGGCCTTCTGCCTGGGGTCGCTGCTCAGCTTTCCCGGCCCGGTCGAGCGGCTGCAGGGCGCGGCCTTCGTCAAGGTCTTCGACGGCGCGGTCGGCCCGCAACGCTGGGCGCGCGGCCAGGCCGAGCCGGAGGCGCTGCTGACCATGGCGCAGCGCATCCTGGGCGAGGAGGTGGCGCTGGCGCTGTTCCAGTCGGCCGCGCGCGAGCAGGGCAAGGAGGGCTATCTGCCCGACCCGACGCCCGCCTTCCTGGACGCGCTGGAGGCGCGGCTTTCTGGCTCGGTCGGGGCGGCGACGGCGCATGCGATGATCAGCCAGCTGGTCGGCCGGGCCACGGTCACGGTCGAGGAGCTGATGGCGGTGGCCAGCGAATCGGCGCATATCATGGAACATTCCGCCCAGCTGGAGGCGCGCGAGGCCGAGCTGACCCGCACCGCCGGCGCGCTGCGCGAGGCGAACGAGAAGCTGACCCAGCTTTCGGTGCAGAAGGACGCCTTCCTCAGCCAGATCAGCCATGAGCTGCGCACGCCGATGACCTCGATCCGGGCGTTCTCGGAGATCCTGACCGAGGGCGACCTGCCGCCGGACCAGGTGGCGAAATACGGCCGGATCATCCATGACGAGGCCAAGCGGCTGACCCGGCTTCTGGACGACCTTCTGGACCTCAGCGTGCTGGAGACGGGGACGGTGCAGCTGAACCTGGGCCTGGCCAGCCTGCAGCAGATGCTGGACACCGCGCTGACGGCGGCGCAGCAGACCCGGCCCGAGCGGACTTTCATCGTGCAGCGCGACCTGCCCTCCGAGGCGATCTACCTGCGCACCGATGCCGACCGGCTGACGCAGGTCTTCATCAACCTGGTCTCGAACGCCCGGAAATACTGCGACGCGGCCCGGCCCGAGCTGCGCATCGGCGTGCGGCAGCGGGCGGGGCGGGTGATGGTGGATGTGGTGGACAACGGCACCGGGATCCCCAAGGGCAGCCAGGCGCTGATCTTCGAGAAGTTCGCGCGCCTGACCGATGCCAACCGCGCGGGCGGGGCGGGCCTCGGGCTGGCGATCTGCCGCGAGATCATGGCGAACCTCGGCGGCTCGATCGTCTACCTGCCGGGGCAGGGCGGGGCGGCCTTCCGGGTGACGCTGCCCCTGCGGCTGGAAAAGGCGGCGGCCTGATCCGGCTTAACCCTTTGTGAAGGGCTTTCGGTCTAGCGTCGGGGCAAGCCTCGACGGGACCAGAAGATGACCGACGTGATCCGCCGCAAGATCGACCGCGCCCGCCCGGCCCAGGCCGAGGGGGCGCCCGGCGCCGACCGGGGCTGGCGCCTGGCGCTGGCCCGCGCGGCGCGCGACGCCATGGGGCTGGAGCTGGATTTCACCCGGATGAGCATCGGCCGCTACAGCCTGGCCGAACTGCCCGAGCTTGCGCCCGACCGGGTGCTGGTGGCGCTCCTGGACGGGCCGCGCGGCGCGCTCGGGGTGCTGATGCTGGGGCCCGAGGTGACCTCGACCCTGATCGAGATGCAGACGCTGGGCCGGCTGACCGCGACGCCGGCCGCCGCGCGCAAGCCGACGCGGATCGACGCGGCCATGGTGGCCGGCCTGATCGACCGGGCGCTGGCGGGCCTGGACGAGGCGCTGATGGAGGAGGCCGATCTCGCCTGGGCGGGGGGGTTCCGCTATGCCTCGTTCCTGGAGGAGGTGCGCCCCCTGGGCCTGATGCTGGAGGACGAGGCCTATCGCGTCCTTTCCGCCGAGGTGTCCCTGGGCGGCGGCAGGCGCAGCGGCCAGGTGCTGCTGGTCCTGCCCGCGCAGGGAAGGGGCGAGCGTCCGGCCACGCTGGCCCCGGCGGCCGAGGGCGAGGCGCCGCTCTTCTCGGCCGCGCTCTCGGCGCAGGTGATGGCGGCCGACTGCCGGCTGGATGCGGTGATCGGCCGGATGACGCTGCCGATCCGGCAGATCATGGCGCTGCGCGCCGGCGATGTGCTGCCGATGCTGCAGGCATCGGTCGACAGCGTCGGGCTGGAGACGATGGCCGGGCGCAAGGTCGCCTCGGGCAGGCTGGGCCAGCATCGCGGGATGCGGGCGCTGAAACTGTCGGATACGGCCGATCTCGCCGCCGACCCGCCGTTCCCGGCGCAGGGCGGGCCGATGGTGCAGGACCTCTCGCCGCTGGCGGGGCCGGGCGAGCCCCTGCGGGCCGCGGGCTAGGCCTCGCGCGCCAGCGCCTCGAGCTGCGGGCGCAGATGCTCCAGCTGATAGCCGTGGCGCGCGGGCAGGCCGATCAGCTCCTCCACCGGGCGCTTGCCGGCATGGGCCAGCGCCCAGCAGATCGAGGAGCGGTTGCCCGAGGCGCAATAGGCCAGCACCGGCCCCGTCGCCGCCGCGATGGCCGCGCCCTGGGCCGCGACATTGTCCAGGGTCAGCGCGCCGCCGATCACCGGATTGGCGATGAAGGTCAGCCCCAGCGCCTCGGCCGCGGCGCGCATGGCGGGGGTGTGCAGCTCGGCCGGGATCTCGCCGTCGGGGCGGTTGTCGAGGATGGTGGTATAGCCCGCCGCCTTGATCGCCGGCAGGTCGGAGGGGGCGATCTGCGGCGAGACCGCGTAATCGGGCGTGAGCGGGCGGATGTCCATCATTCTGTCCTCGGGATGCGGGTGGCGCATGTTTAGCGGCCGCGGGGCGAAAGCGGAAGCGCAAGCTTGACGTGGGTCAAGGCGGCGGGCCGGGTTTCGTGCGATGGTTGCGAAGTTGAAGGAGATCCGCATGCAGGCCAGTGGAAAGACCCCGATCCCCCAGCGCAAGGCGCAACTCGAACGCCGCCTCGCCGAGCTTGGCGCCCGGCTCGAGGCGATCGAGGACGAACTCGAATCGCACCAGAACCCGGATTGGGACGATCTGGCCGCCGAGCGGGAGGGCGACGAGGTGCTGGAGGCGACGGGCGAGGCCGGGCAGGCCGAGATCCGCAGGATCCACGCCGCGTTGCAGCGGATCGAGGCGGGCGAATACGGCGAATGCGTCCGCTGCGGCGCCGAGATTCCGGAGGAGCGGCTGGACGCCCTTCCCTGGACCCCCCTGTGCAGGAGTTGTGCGAAATGACCGGGAAGACTTCGGAAGACCTGGTTCAGGCGGAAGCCGAGCTGCTCTCGGCCGGGATCGCGTTGCAGGAACAGGGGCTTGCGCTGCTCCTGGCCGAGATGCAGGCCCTGAAGGGGGTGATGTCGGGCAGCGTGCCCCTGGCCGAGCCGAAGACGGACGCCGAGACGGAAGCCGACTTCGACAACATGCCGGTCTAGCCGAAGAAGATCCCCACCACCACGAGCATCAGCCCGAGGATGGAAAGCCCGAGTGCGGCGAGGTTGATCGCCACGATGCGCTGCAGTTCGGCGCGCATCGCAGCGTCCGGCAGGCCCGCCCGCCGGGCCATGAGCGCGCGCCGGACGCACCAGGCCAGGCCCGCCACGCCCAGAAGCGTCAGGATCGCGCCGCCCCAGATCAGTGCCTGCATCACCCGTCCCCCGATTGCCGCCCGGCGTCGCTACCGCTTCGGCCCGTTCGGCGCAACCCTTCCCGCTTGAACCCCGGGGGCCGGGCAGGGTAGGAAGCCCTTCATCCCTTTGGAGACCGCCATGGCCGATGCGAACGACCCCTATGCCGTGACCGCCGACGAGCTGCGCCAGTTCATCGAACGCTACGAACAGCTTGAATCCGAGAAGAAGGACGTCACAGAGCAGCAGAAAGAGCTGATGGCCGAGGCCAAGGGCCGGGGCTATGACACCAAGGTGATGCGCAAGGTGATCGCGCTGCGCAAGCGCAAGCCGGACGAGATCGCCGAGGAGGAGGCGGTGCTGGAGCTCTATAAGGCCGCGTTGGGGATGAGCTAAGGCTCGAGGAAGGTCACCCGGCCCATCCGGCGGATGTGGTTCACGTCCTCGTGGTAGCGGGCGGTCAGCGCGTCGACGGTGTCCTGGGTCCAGCCCGGCATGTCGACGAAGGTCTCGATCGTCTCGGGCCGGGCGAACCTGTCGAGGAAGCCGGTGACGATCCGGCGGCGCTCTGCGACGCTTTCCGGCGGATGCTCGGCGCAATGGGCCCGCAGCTGCGCCAGGCCCGGCTCGGTGAGCGTCAGCGCCAGCACGTCCTCGCTGTCCTGCAGGACGGTGCCGGGGCGATGGCCGGAGACCGCCTGCAGCACCTCGGGCCAGATCAGCGGCGTATCCTCGTCGCACCAGACCGTCAGCGGCACGCCGGGATTGCAGGCCAGGATCTGCCGGATCGCATCGGACCAGGCGAGCGCGAGCGGATCGGCCTCGACCAGGGCGGGGTCCTGGCCGCGCTCGGCGACCCTGGCCTTCAGCGCCGGAAGATAGGTCGCGGGGTTGCGGATCGAGAGGTGGAACTCGGGCTGGAAGCCGGGGAAGATCCGGGTGAAGGCGCGGATCCGCTCGCCCGCGGAATCGTAGAGCCGGCCGCGCACCGCCCAGGCCGGAAAGGACATGAAACTGTCCCAGCTGAGCACCAGCCGCCCGGCCCCCTCGGCGTCCATGATCTGGTCGAGGATCATCGCCTGCGTCTCGTCCGAGGCGGCGGCCCCCTTCAGCTGCAGGGCGGTGTCGCGCAGAAGCTTGCGGTAGCGGGTGGGCGAGGGGACGGCGATTCCCTGTTCGGCCAGGAGCGCCCGGTTCTTGAGCAGGCAGCGGACCAGCCGGTCCTCGTCGGTGCAATGGGCGCCGAGATGAAAGACGATACGCATTGGCCCCGATTCACTCCGGCCGCAACAGGGCCGCTTACGGGCGCGACTATACGGGCTTTTCTGGACAGTCCAACCGCTTTCCGCTAGACGGGCCGGGCGATGACCGAGCGTTTCAGTCAACTTGACCAGTCCCCGCGCCGCCTGCGCCCCGACCTCTGGACTCCGGGGGCGCTGGCTATTGCCGTCGTCGTGCTGGCGCCGGTGGTTTCGATCCTGTGGCTGGCGCTGACGCCGACCGAGAACATCTGGCCGCATCTGATGGCCACGGTGCTGCCGCGCTACATGGCGACGACGCTGGGGCTGATGCTGGGGGTGGCGGCGCTGACCGCGATGATGGGGACGGGGGCGGCCTGGCTGGTCAGCCAGTACCAGTTTCCGGGGCGCTTCTGGCTGAAACATGCGCTGCTGTTCCCGCTGGCGATCCCGGCCTATGTCGGGGCCTATGCGCTGGTGGATTTCCTGGACTATGCCGGCCCCCTGCAATCCGCCCTGCGCACCGCCTTCGGCTGGAGCTCGGCGCGCGACTACTGGTTCCCCGAGACGCGTTCGCTCTGGGCGGCGGTGCTGGTGCTGTCCTTCGCGCTGTATCCTTACGTCTATCTCCTGGCCCGGGCCGCCTGGCGCGAGCAGTCGGGCCGGAGCTACGAGGTCGCGCGCGCGCTCGGCTGCGGGCCGGTCGCGGTCTTCCTACGGGTGGGCCTGCCGCTGGCGCGCCCGGCGGTGGCGGCGGGGGTGGCGCTGGCGCTGATGGAGACGGTGGCCGATTACGGCACGGTGCAGCATTTCGGGGTGCAGACGCTGACGACGGGGATCTTCTCGACCTGGCTCAACGGCGGCAATGCCGGGGGGGCGGCGCAGATCGCGCTGGTGATCCTGGCGCTGATCCTGCTTCTGGTCGGGCTCGAGCGGGCAGGGCGGGGCAAGGCGCGCTTTCACCGGCTGGGCCGCGGCGCCCGCGCGGTCGAGCCGCAGCCCCTGACCGGGGCGCGGGGCTGGCTGGCGAGCGCGCTCTGCCTTTTCCCGGTCGCGGGGGGCTTCCTCCTGCCGGTGGGAGTGATGGCAGCGCAAAGCCTGGCCGCGCCGCAGGGCTGGCTGGCCCCCGGCCTGGTCGAGGCCCTGCGCAACACGCTGGTCGTGGCCGGAGTCGCGGCGCTGGCGACGGTGGGGGCGGCGCTCTACCTCGTCTATGCGCTGCGGATGGCCGGCAGCCGGATCGCCGCCATGGTCCTGCCGGTGACGCTGATCGGCTATGCCGCGCCGGGGGCGGTGCTGGCGCTGGGGCTGCTGGTCCCGCTGGCGGCGCTGGACCACCGGCTGGCGGATGCGGTGCTGGCCGCGACGGGCCGGGACCCCGGCCTGATGATCACCGGCACCGCCTTCGCCCTGGGGCTGGCCTATCTGGTGCGCTTCTTCGGCATCGCCCAGGGCGCGCTGGATGCGGCCTATGGCCGGGTGGCGCCCAGCCTGCCGATGGCGGCGCGCTCGCTGGGGCGGACGCCGGGGGGGACGCTGGCGGCGGTCTACCTGCCCCTGATGCGCGGCTCGGTCCTGACGGCGCTGCTGGTGGTCTTTGTCGATTGCGTGAAGGAACTGCCGGCGACGCTGCTCCTGCGGCCCTTCGACTACAACACGCTGGCCACCCGGGTCTTCGAGCTGGCCAGCCTCGAACGGCTGAGCGAGGCCGCCCCGGCCGCGCTGGTGGTGATGGCCGTGGGCATGGCGGCGGTGGCGGTCCTGGCGCGCGAGCAGAAGGACTGAACCCTTGCGCGTGGGGACGCGCGAAGGTATCTGGAATGCCGGTGGCCCCTATAGCTCAGCTGGTAGAGCATCTGATTTGTAATCAGAGGGTCGGGGGTTCGAGTCCCTCTGGGGGCACCATCTCCGCCGATCTGCCGCAGGGTGGGCAATCTGCCCAGCTTCCGATCTTCAGCTGCGTTCGACGACGCCGAGGAAGCTTAGCATCGCCTCCATGTCCGCCCGCAGCTTCGCGTCCGAGCGGTTGAACCCGGCGCAGAGGGTGTCGAAGCGTTTGCGCAGCGCCTTCTTCTCCTCGCCCTTGCAATCGTGCCAGGGGCGGCCCTGCAGGCCCATGACCAGGACGTAGTAGCCGATGAAATGCGGTCTGGAGCCGGCCGCCAGGAGGCGCCGGTAGGCCTCGTCGGGGCCGAGGGCGCGGATCTCCTCGGCGCTGGCGATGCCGGCGCGGGCGAAGGCCTGTTCCGAGGCGGGGCCGAGGTTCGGGATCGAGGAGACCGGGCTGGGCATCGCTTGTGCGGGGTGCTGGAATGACGAAGGCCAGCCTTGCGGCTGGCCGGAACACTGTCAACGGGGCGTTTGCCTCAGATCGCCGCCCAGTCGCGGAAGATCGGCTGCCCGGCCTGCTGGCCCGGCTGCTGCGGCGCGCTGCCGCCCTGTTGCTGCTGCTGTGACTGACCCGAACTGCCGCCTTGCTGGGGGTTCGGTTGCTGGGTGGCCATCTGACTGCTCCGTTCGCTGGCTCTGTTCCGTTCGCTGGCTCTGTCGCCTTCCATCGATGTTGCGTCGCATTGCGGCGTTTGCAAGGCGTCGATGGCGGATTTGCGAGGAAATGGCAGGAATGTGAACTTGTGGCAACAGAATTCGCCAGAAACACGCGCCTTTCCGACCTGGCGTCGCGCCTATCCCATGCGGAATTGCTTGGCCAGTTTCAGGCCCTGGCCCTGGTAGTTTGAGGAAATCCCGGCCCCGTAAAGGGTTTCGGGGCGTTCCCTCATGTGTTCGTAGACGAGGCGGCCCACGACCTGGCCGTGCTCCAGCACGAAGGGGGCCTCGTGGCAGCGCACCTCCAGCACCCCGCGCGAGCCTGCGCCGCCCGCCGCCGCATGGCCGAAGCCGGGGTCGAAGAAGCCGGCGTAATGGACGCGGAATTCGCCGACCATGGCAAGGTAGGGCGCCATTTCGGCGGCATAGTCCGGCGGGATCGTCACCGCCTCGCGGCTGACGAGGATGTAGAAGGCGCCGGGGTCCAGGATGATGCGGCCGTCGCGGCTGTGCAGCTCCTCCCAGAAATCGGCGACCGGGTAATGGCCGATCCGGTCGAGGTCGATCACCCCGGCATGCGGCTTGGCGCGGTAGCCGACCAGCGTGCCGCTGGCGGGCTTCAGGTCGACCGAGAAGCCCAGGCCCTCGGAGATCACCGCCTCGCCGCTCACCAGCGGCTCGCGCGCGTGGAGGGCGGCAAGCCCGGCGTCGGAGAGGGTGGCCTGGCCCTGGCGGAAGCGGATCTGGTTCAGGCGCTGGCCCTCGCGCACCAGGACCGAGAAGCTGCGCGGGCAGACCTCGGCGTAGAGCGGGCCGTGATAGCCTTCGGCGATGCGGTCGAACTCGATCCCGCCGTCGGTGATGGTGCGGGTCAGGAGGTCGAGACGGCCGGAGGAGCTTTTTGCATTCGCCACCGCGGTGATGCCGGAGGGCAGCGCGAGGCGTTCGGCCAGGGGAATCACGTAGACGCAGTTCTTCTCCAGGACCGCGCCTTCGGCCAGGTTCACCCGGTGCATGGTGAACTCCTCCAGCCGCTCGGCGACCGTGCGGCCGTGCCCCGCCAGGAACGAGGCGCGGACGCGGTAGGCGACGGGGCCGAGGCGCAGATCGAGGCTGGCGGGCTGGATCTGGTCGTCGCGGATCGCGGGATCGGCGGCAAGCGCGCCGGTTTCGATCAGCTGGCGCAGGTCCTGCGCGGGCAACACCCCGGATGTCGTCACGGCGTCCCCCCGACGGCCAGAAGTGAAACCGCCCGCACTGCTAAGGGGCAGGCGGGCGGGTTTTCGATGGTCGGGCCGGAGAGATTCGAACTCTCGACCTCCCGCCCCCCAGACGGACGCGCTAACCAGGCTGCGCTACGGCCCGACACGGGGCGATACATACCCGTATTCCGGGCCGGTGCAAGCGGGAAAGCGCATCATTCTTCACGCGGATCCCCCTTCGGCGCGATCGGCCAGCCGGGCGCGCAGCGCCGCGAGCCGTCCGGCGATCCGCGCCAGTTCCGGCCGGGCGGCCGCGAGGCTGCCGGCGGGCAAGCGCCTGATCCGGCTGGCAAAGGTCGCGTCGTCGCGCGGCGGTTCCGGCGCGCGGGCCGCGGCAGCCTCGAACAGCGGCAGGACGGGCTGGACCGGCTGCGGGCGCGGCCGGGGCGGGGGCGCGGGTTCGGGGAGCACGACTTCGTCCTCGTCCTCGACGGCGATGAAGGCGGCCTCGGGGATTTCCCCGGCGCTCTCCTCGGGGACCGGGGCCTCGAGGGGTGCTTCCACCGCCTCGGGCACGGCGATCAGGCTGTCGACCGCGACGGTGTCGTCCGACAGGCCCGCCACATGCCGCACGCCATGGTCGCGCAGGATCTTCTGCACGCCGCGAATCGTCAGCCCCTCGTCATGCAGCAGCCGCTTGATCCCGGTCAGGAGCGCCACGTCCGAGGGCCGGTAGTAGCGCCGCCCTCCGGCCCGCTTGACCGGGCGGATCTGCGGGAAGCGGCTTTCCCAGAAGCGCAGCACATGGGCGGGCGTCTCCAGCTGGTCCGCGACCTCGCTTATGGTGCGGAAGGCGTCCGGCGACTTGTCCATTCCGGGCTATTCCTCAGCGTTTCGCACCCGCTGCCACGCGGTCCTTCATCAGATGCGACGGGCGGAAGGTCAGCACCCGGCGCGGCGAGATCGGCACTTCCTCGCCCGTCTTGGGGTTGCGGCCGACGCGGGCGGATTTCGCGCGCACCGAGAAGGTCCCGAAGGAGGAGATCTTCACCGTCTCGCCCTGGGCCAGCGCGTCGGACATGTGCTGCAGCACGCTTTCCACCAGATTGGCGGATTCGTTGCGGCTGAGCCCGACCTCGCGAAAGACGGCTTCGCTGAGATCCATCCGGGTCAAGGTCTTCTCGCTCATCACGTCCCCCGCGTGGTTGTTTTGGCGAGATTGAGCCGGATGGATTATCGAGTCAATATCAACCACTTGCGGCGCGCGGTTGAGAGGCGGCTACCAGCGCAGGACGACCGAGCCCCAGGCCAACCCGCCGCCGATCGCCTCGGTCACCAGAAGGTCGCCGGGCTTGATCTGGCCGCGCGCCTTGCCGACCGAGAGGGCGAGGGGAATCGAGGCGGCCGAGGTGTTGCCGTGGTCCTGCACGGTGACGACGACGCGCTCCATCGGGACCTGCATCCGCTTGGCCGTGCCCTCGATGATGCGCAGGTTGGCCTGGTGCGGCACGATCCAGTCGACATCGTCGGGCGTCAGCCCGGCCTTGTCCAGCGCGTGATGCGCGGTTTGCGCAAGCTTTTCAATGGCATGACGGAAGACTTCCTTGCCTTCCATCACCAGGTGCCCGGTGGTCCCGGTCGAGGTGCCGCCATCGACGTAGAGGATGTCCTTGAAGCGCCCGTCCGAGTTCAGGTCGGTGGAGAGGATCCCCCGGTCGGCGGGCGTGCCGGCACCCTCGGCGGCCTCGAGCACCAGGGCCCCGGCGCCGTCGCCGAACAGGACGCAGGTGGTGCGGTCCTGCCAGTTCATCAGCCGGCTGAAGGTCTCGGCCCCGATGACGAGGATGCGGCCGGCCTGGCCCGAGACGATCAGCGCATTGGCATTGGCCAGCGCATAGACGAATCCGGCGCAGACGGCCTGGACGTCGAAGGCGAAACCCCTGGTGATCCCGAGCTCGGCCTGGACCATGGTGGCGACCGAGGGGAAGGTGAGGTCGGGGGTCGAGGTCGCGACGATGATCGCGTCGATCTCCCCGGCCGCGATCCCGGCATCGGCCAGCGCGGCGCGGGCGGCGCGGGCGGCAAGGTCGGAGGTCAGCTGCCCCTCGGCCGCGAAATGCCGCCGCTCGATCCCCGAGCGCGAGCGGATCCACTCGTCCGAAGTCTCGACGATCGCCTCGAATTCGCTGTTCGGCACAATGCGGTCGGGAAGATAGTGCCCGATGCCCTTCACTACGGCGCGTATCGTCATTCGGTCGGACTGCTCCCCGTCCCGTTGGCGGGACCCACACGGCCGCCATCCTGCCCTGCGGCCTCGGCGGATGCAACCCGCGCGGCCAGACGCTCGAGAAAGCGGACCTGGGCCAGCTGGTAGGCCAGCCCGATCGCCGCTGCGATGCCGGTCGAATCGGCCGAGCCATGCGACTTGATCACCGTGCCGTTGAGGCCGAGGAACACCCCGCCATTCACCCGGCGCGGGTCGATGCGGCGTTGCAGCCGCCCCAGCGCGCCGCGCGCCATCAGCGCGCCGAGCTTGGCCATGAGCGTGCTGGTCAGGGTCTGTCGCATGAGGTCGCTCACCAGACGGGCGGTGCCCTCGATCGCCTTCAGCGCGACATTGCCGGTGAAGCCGTCGGTCACGATCACGTCGACTCGGTCCGAGAGGATGTCGGTGCCCTCGACGAAGCCGACATAGTCGAAATCCCCGGCCCCGGCGCGCTTGCCCAGAAGCGCGTGCGCCTCCTGCAACTCGGCCCGGCCCTTGTGTTCCTCGGTGCCCACGTTCAGGAGGCCGACGCGCGGACGCGACAGGCCGAGGCCGTTGCGGGCGTAGGAGGCCCCCATGAAGGCGAATTGCAGCAGGTCTCCCGGCTCGGCCTTCACGTCGGCGCCCATGTCGAGCATGACGTTCATCTTGCCCGGCTTCGGGGTGGGAAAGAGGCTGGCGATGGCCGGGCGGTTCAGCCCCGGCATCTTGCGCAGGCGCAGCATCGACACCGCCATCAGCGCGCCGGTATTGCCGCAGGAGACGGCGGCGGCCGCCTCGCCCTCGCGCAGGGAATCGATCGCCGACCACATCGAGGTGCCCTGGCCGTGGCGCATGACCTGGCTGGGCTTGTCCTCCATCGTCACCACGCGTTCGGCGTGGCGCAGCGTGATGCGGGGGGCAAGCTCGGGATGGCGATCCAAGAGCGGCCGGAGCGCCGCCTCGTCGCCATGCAGGATCACGTCCAGCCGGTCATGCTGGGCCAGCGAGTCGACAAGGCCGGCAACCACCGCCGCCGGCCCCCGGTCGCCACCCATGGCGTCCACCGAAATGACGACACGCTCGGAAGCCGTGGCAGACACAGACGAGGGTCCGGTGGCCATGGGAACTTTGCGCGGGGCGTGGATTACGCCGCGTCCTCGTCCAGGTCCACTTCGCGCGCCATCGAGACGACTTCGCGCGAATCGTAGTGGCCGCAGGAGGCGCAGACGTGGTGCGGGCGCTTCAGCTCGCCGCAGTTCGGGCAGTCGTTCGGGTTGGCGGCAACAAGGGCGTCATGCGCGCGGCGCATGTTGCGGCGGGATTTCGTGGTGCGGTTCTGCGGGACAGCCATGTCTCAACCTTCGGGCAGTGGGGACGGGAGGCCCCGGTTTTCCTTTGTTCCGCAACAGCCTGGCCTGCCCCGTGGGCAATATCCGACGCATGCTGCTTCACAGCTTGAATAAGGCGCGGAACATACTCGGATTCCGGGGCGGTGCAAGCCCCTTTTCGCCGGTGCCTACGCCTCGTCCTCCGGGCCGCCGCCGGGCTTGGCGGCGAGCTTGCCCGCAAGCCCGGCCAGCCCCGCGAAGGGCTTCAGCGCGGCATCGGTCAGGGGCTCGACCCCCGGCCCGGCATGGACCGCCTCGCCGAGTTCGGCCCCCGGCGCGCGGGGGTATTCCGGCAGGGCGAGGGCCAGGGCCTCGGCCGCAAGCCCGGCCAGGTCGATCACCTCGGGCAGGGGGTCCAGGCTGTCGTCCTCGGCCATCTCGACCTCGTCGCCCTCGGGCGTGGCGAGGCCGGCGACATAGCGCCGCCGCACGGTTTCGTCCAGGCGGGCGGGGACGGGGGCAAGCGTCACGACGCAGGCCTGGGTGGCGCTGGCCAGGAGCCGGGCCTCTAGCACCAGCTCGTCGCGGCCTGCGGGGCGGATCTCGCCCTCCAGCGCCAGCCGGTCGAGCGCCAGAAGCCCGAGCTCCCCGGCCAGCGCGGTCCGTTGGCCGGCATCGGCCTCATAGCGGAAGCGGGTGGGCTTGCGCGGGCTGAGGGTTGCGGTGCGCAGCCGGGTGGGGCGTTCTTTGTCGGTCATGGCGGATCCGGTCTGGGTCAGGGGCAACGCGCGGGTCAGGTCCGGCGTTCCATTCTTGAACATGGGCCTCTGCATCTGTTATCCCGAAGCCCAGGGGTTTTGAAGAACCCGCGTTCGGAGGGGCCCCGGCCCGCCGATCCAGCATTGGGCATGAGGGCAGGCATGGCAGTTATCCGGTTGGCGCACGCGGTCCTGGCGGCAGGCCCAAGCCTGCGCAGGAGCGGCCTTGCGCTGGTTCTTGGCGTCGCGATCGCCGCCTGCTCTCCGGTGATCCGCAACCACGGCTATGTCCCGGCCGAGGACGAGCTGGCCCAGGTCGTGGTCGGCAGCGACACGCGCGAGACCGTGGGCCAGAAGATCGGCCGGCCCTCGACCTCGGGCCTGTTGAACGACGAGGGCTGGTACTACGTCCAGAGCCGCTATCGCCATGTCGGCCCGCGCCAGCCGAAGGAGATCGAGCGCCAGGTGCTGGCGATCACCTTCAACCAGGCCGGCGTGGTCGAGAACATCGGCCGCTTCGGGCTGGAGGACGGCAAGGTCGTCGAGATCTCGCGCCGGGTGACCGAGACCAACGTCAAGGGCCTGAACCTGATCCAGCAGCTTCTGGGCAACATCGGCCAGTTCAATCCGGGCATGCTGCAGGAGTGATCAGGCCTCGGGCTCGAAGCGCAGCGCCACGCCGTTGACGCAGTAGCGCAGGCCGGTGGGGGCGGGGCCGTCGGGGAAGACATGGCCCAGATGCGCCTCGCAGCGGGCGCAATGCACCTCGGTGCGGCGCATGAAGTGGCTGGTGTCGGACTGCTCGCCCACCCGTTCGGGATCGAGGGGCGCGTAGAAGCTGGGCCAGCCCGAGCCGCTGTCGTATTTGGTGGCCGCGTCGAACAGGGGCGCATCGCAGCAGACGCAGCGGAAGGTGCCGGGGCCCTTGGGGAAATTGTCCTGGGTGAAGGCGCGTTCGGTGCCGTGCTGGCGCGTCACCCTGTAGGCGAGGTCGGACAGTTCGGCCTGCCATTCGGCATCGGTCTTGACGATCTTTTCCATACGGGTCTCCTTTCAGGGTAATCTAGGCGCGTCGGGCGCGGGGGAAAAGGGTGGAGCCGATCCGGACAGGCGGGATGGTGGCGCGGCTGGCCGAGGGGCCGGCCGACATGGCGCGGGTGATGGACCTGCGCCGGGCGGCCTTTCCGCGCGCCTCGGGCGTGGAGGAGGACACGCAGGACGCGCTCTCGGCGCATCTGATGGTCGAGGGCGGCGGGCGGCTGCTCGGCTATTTCCGGGTGATGCTGTTCGGCTGGGGCGCGGGCCTCGGGCAGGGCTATGCGGCGCGGTTCTACGATCTCGCACCGCTTTCGGGCTATGCCCGGCCCATCGCCGAGATGGGGCGATTCTGCGTGGCGCCGGGCGGGGTGCACCCGGATGTGCTGCGGCTGGCCTGGGGGGCGATGACGCGGATCGTGGACGAGGGGCAGGCGGGGCTGATCCTGGGCTGCACCTCGTTCCGGGGGGCGGGCTGGGAGGCGCATCGGGCGGCGCTGGCGCTGCTGGCGGCCGAGTTCATCGGGCCGCAGGAGCATCTGCCGGGGCGGAAGGCGGCGGAGGTGGTGGACTATCCGGCGCTGGCCGGGCCGCCGGGAGAGCGCAGGGCCGCGCTGGCCGGGTTGCCGCCGCTGTTGCGGACCTATCTGGGGATGGGGGGCTGGGTCAGCGACCATGCGGTGGCGGACCGCGAACTGGACACGCTGCATGTCCTGACCTGCGTCGAGGTGGACCGGGTGCCGCCCGCGCGGGCGGCCTCGCTGAGGTCGGTGGCGGGGTAGTGGGTTGATTCCGAGAGCTGCGCCAATGGGTTCGGCGTTGGAGTTGATGTGACCTTCCCTATTGCGACAGGCCGGGAACCCGGCCGCGATCCGAGGGGCAGTAGCAGGATTTGCCGGGTGCCAGGGCAGAGCCCATGACGCAGGCGCCTTCCGGGGTCGCGCAGACCAGGGCGGTGCCGGTGGCCGGGATGTTGGTCGCCGGGGCCCCGCGCCAGGCCCCGGCGTCATAGGCGGCGCGGAAGGCCTCGGCGGCGGCAAGGGCCTCGCGCTCGACGGCGGGATGGTCGCGGACATAGCGGCGGGCGAAGTCCATGACGCCCCAGCGGCGGAACTGCTCGACGTGCTTCACCTCATGCGCCCAGAGCGCGACGTTGTTCGTCGCGTCGAAGGCATCGGCGAAGGTGATCGTGTCGATGGTGGTGACGGCCACGGCGTCGCCGTAGCGGATCGACCAGGATTGCAGGGTCGGATCCTCGCCGGCCCCGACGCGATAGTCGATGCCCTGCAGAAGCTCCGCCGGATACCAGGTCAGGAGGGCGGCGCGGATCTGCGGCGGGATCGGAAGGGTTCCCGCCTGCCGGGCCTGGTCCTGCGAGGACCGGAGCGCGTTGGCCAGCGTCGCGGCGAGCATGTCGATGCCGGTGTCCAGCGCGGCGCGGCCGGTGGCATCCAGCGGGCCGAGCCCGGCGCCGATGCCCTGCGCGCCGGCCGGGACGAGGCCGGCCAGCCACAAGGTCGCGACAAGGGAAAGTCTCATCCGCACCTCCTGGAGTCGCGCAGGAGGGTGGCAGGGAGGCCCCCGCGGTTCAACCCGCGCGCGGCGGGGCTGTCGCAAAGGTGAAGGCCGGCGCGGCGGGAACGGTGGGTGAATCACCCACCCTACGCCGGGGTCCGGGAACGTCGCGGCGGGTGGGGAGCGGGGGAGCCTCCGGCGGGAGTATTTATGAAAAGAGCAAGTTCGGGGGCAGGCGGGTGAGGCCGGTTCCGCCCGGTTGGTCGGGGGACGGTGGGGTAGGGTGGGTGATTGCACCCACCCTGCGGGTTCAGGCCCGGCCGCGACGGCCGCCGCGGCGGCCACCGGCGGCTTGCGCGGCGGCGGCGGAGGCTTCGGCGAAGCTCATGCCGGTTTCCACCGTCTCCAGCACCTTGGCGAAGCGGATCCATTCGCCGCCGTTCGCGTCGTGGTTCATCAGGAAGTTGGCGGCGCGGATCGCCTCCATCTCCTGCTGGCGGACGGGGTTCATGATCGCCGAGGTCATGCCCGCGCCGATGGCCATCGGCAGGAAGGCGCCGTTGATGCCGTGGCGATGCGGCAGGCCGAAACTGATGTTCGAGGCGCCGCAGGTGGTGTTGACGCCCAGTTCCTCGCGCAGGCGGCGGACGAGGGCGAAGACCTGCTGGCCGGCGGAGGCCATGGCGCCGACGGGCATCACCAGCGGGTCGACGACGATGTCATGCGCGGGGATGCCGAAATCGGCGGCGCGCTGGACGATCTTCTTCGCCACCGCGAAGCGGACGTCCGGGTCGGGCGAGATGCCGGTGTCGTCGTTCGAGATGGCGACGACCGGGACGTTGTATTTCTTGACCAGCGGCAGGACGAGTTCGAGGCGTTCCTCCTCGCCCGTCACCGAGTTCAGGAGCGGGCGGCCTTCGCAGGCCTGGAGGCCCGCCTCCAGCGCGCCGGGGACCGACGAGTCGATGCAGAGCGGCACGTCGGTCACGCCCTGCACGATCTCGATCAGCTGCTTCATCAAGGGCGGCTCGACGAAGTTGTTGTCGGCGTAGCGCGGGTCCTTGGCCATCATGTTGGTGAAGACCGCGCCCGAGTTGATGTCGAGGACGGTGGCGCCGCAGGCGACCTGTTCGAGGGCGTCCTTGATGACGGTCTCGAAGTTGCCGGCCTCAAGCTCGGCGGCGAGTTTCTTGCGGCCGGTCGGGTTGATGCGTTCGCCGATCACGCAGAAGGGCTCGTCAAAGCCGATGATGACGGTTTTCGTTTTGGATTCAACGACAGTGCGAGTCATTCTTAAACCTTGTTCTCAGGCGGTTGCGCTGGCGGGAACGCCCGAGGCGCCGCCGTTCTCGGTGACCCACTGGGCGTTGGTCTTGATGCCGCCGAGGGGGAAGAAATGGACCTGCTCGATGCCGAAACTGGGGTTCGCGGCCTTGTGGGCGGCGAGGCCTTCCAGCACTTCGGTCGGCTCGTAGGGCAGGAGGAGCTTGGTCACGTCCATCGCGCGCTTCTGCAGCACGCGGAGGCTTGGCCCCACGCCGCAGGCGATGGCGAACTTAATCAGGGTCTGCAGCTTGGCCGGGCCGGCGATGCCGATATGGACCGGAAGCTTGATCCCCTCGGCCTGGAGGCGGTTGACCCAGTCGATCACCGGCTGGGCCTCGAAGCAGAACTGGGTGGCCATCGCCATCTGCGCGTCGGTCCGCTCGCTGAACGCCGATTTCCAGCGGGCGGCTTCCATGACCATCTTGTCCGACCCATCGGGGTCGATGTCCTTGTTGCCTTCCGGGTGGCCGGCGACATGCAGGCGCTTGAAGCCGGTGAAGGCCCCGGAGTCGAGGAGTTGCATCGAGGTGCTGAACTCTCCCGCCGGGGTGGTGACGCCGCCGGCGAGGAGCAGGGCCTGTTCGACGCCGACGTCGCGGTAGCGCGCGACCCAGTCCAGAAGCGTGGCCTTGTCCTTGATGATGCGCGCGGGGAAATGCGGCATCACGTCGAAGCCTTCGGCCCCGATGCGCTTGGCGGTGGCGATCATCTCCTCGACCGGGGTGCCGTCGATATGGGCGATGTAGACGCGGGTGCCGAGGGGAAGGATGTCGCGGAAGCTTTCCACCTTTTCGGCGGTGCGCGGCATGACCTCGATCGAATAGCCCTTGAGGAAGCCCTCGAGCGGCTGGCCGGTGGCGGGGGCGTCGTCCTTGCGGCGGAAGTTGAACAGGGCCATGACGGTCTCCTTGATGGTCATGATGGGCTCAGGCCTTGGCCCAGCCTTCGGCGTCGATCAGCGCCTTGAGGCGCGGGGTGTCGAACTCGGCCTCGAGGCGGGCGGCATGGGCGGCGGCGAGGGCGTCGGGATCGCCCTCCTCCTCGGCCACCACGGCTTTGCGCCATTCGGCGAGATAGGCATCGGTGTCGCGCGCGCCGACCTTCATGGCGCAGCGGTCGATGGCCTGTTCGAAGCGTTCGGGGAGCTGGACCTTCGATCCGCGCCGGCCCTTGCCGACGATGACCTGGGCCGGAATGTCGCGCCAGTAGACGACGGTGATTTCGGCCATTTCCGCTGATTCCCCTTGGCTGCTGTGCCCCCAGTTGATAGTCGCGCGGTCCCGACAGTCAGTGTCGGTTTTCGACATGGCGAAGGATGTAAGCGACCCCTGTCAACTTGTCGCGATCAGGAGGACTTGGGAAGGGGCGCGATGGGCCGGGGGCCGGAAAAATCTTCATGCAGATGATGAAAGGGGCAGGACCGCCCCGGCAACGCTGCGGACAGGCCACTTGCGCCCTTGCCGGTTCGCGACTACCTTTCCCACAACCACATATGGAGGGCGGTCATGACGCCCGTGCGTCCCCGTAGGGCGGACGCGACTGACGCGCAGGTCGAGACGGTCGGGGTGACTCCGGCACCTGTTTCCCGCGCCGATGGCCCGTCGGCCCTTCCCGACCCAGGGTCGGCACCGCTTTACGCGGCGCTGGACCTTGGCACAAACTCGTGCCGGATGCTGATTGCCCAACCGATGGGCAGTCAGTTCTCGATCGTCGACAGCTTTTCCAAGACCGTGCAGCTGGGCGTGGGGCTCGAGGCGACGGGGCGGCTGTCGCGGCCGTCGATGGGGCGGACGATCCAGGCGCTGCGGATCTGCGAGAAGAAGCTGATCAAGAACGGGGTCGGCCGGATGCGGCTGGTCGCGACCGAAGCCTGCCGGAGGGCGCGCAACGCCCGCGACTTCATCCGCCAGGTCCGGCGCGAGACCGGGCTGGCGCTGGAGATCATCACCCCCGAGGAAGAGGCGCGGCTGGCGGTGATCTCCTGCGCGCCGCTGGTCAGCCCCTCGACCGAGCAGCTTCTGGTGGTGGACATCGGCGGCGGCTCGACCGAGCTGGTGTGGATCGACCTGTCGGCGGTGCTGGCTGCGGACCGGGCGAAGGCGATCATGCGGCTGCACATGGGGTTCGATGCGCAGGGCGACGGCCCGGCCGCGCGGGTGGTGGACTGGATCTCGGTGCCGCTGGGGGTGGCGACGCTGAAGGACCAGTTCATCGACGTGGACGACGACGCGGCGCGCTTTGCGCTGATGAGCTGGTTCTTCGAGGAGAACCTGGCCAGTTTCAGCCCCTACAACTCGGACAATCCGCGCGAGGGGTTCCAGATCATCGGCACCTCCGGCACGGTGACGACGGTGGCGGCCTCGTTCCTGAACCTGAAACGCTATGACCGGACCAAGGTGGATGGGCTGCAGATGACCAGCGACCAGATCGACCTGGTGATCCGGGAATATCTGGCGCTGGGGCCAGAGGGGCGGCTGAGCGATCCGCGGATCGGGCGCGACCGCCATGCGCTGATCATGTCGGGCGCGGCGATCCTGCAGGCCTTGATGCGGATCTGGCCCACGGACCGCTTGTCGGTTGCCGACCGGGGGCTTAGGGAGGGGCTTCTCTACGCGCAGATGAGCGCGGATGGCGTGCTGGCGGACGGGCCCTACAGATGAATGACAAGCCGAATTCGGGGCGCGGGCAGCGCGAGCTGCGGGTGCGGGTCAAGACCGCCAAGGGGCGCAAGCTGTCGTCGACGCTGTGGCTGGAGCGGCAGCTGAACGATCCTTACGTGCAGAAGGCCAGGCGCGAGGGCTATCGCGGCCGGGCGGCCTACAAGATCCTGGAGCTGGACGACAAGTACGGGTTCCTGAAGCCCGGCGCGCGGGTGGTGGACCTGGGGTGCGCGCCCGGCGGCTGGTGCCAGGTGGCGGTGGTGCGGGTCAATGCCCTGGGGCAGAACCCGAAGAAGCCGGTGGGCCGGGTGCTGGGGGTGGACCTGCAGGAGGTGGAGCCGATCGCCGGGGCGGAGATCCACCAGCTGGACTTCCTGTCCGACGATGCCGACGAGAAGGTGAAGTCCTGGCTCGGGGGGCGGGCCGACGTGGTGATGTCGGACATGGCGGCGGCCTCGTCGGGGCACAAGGCGACCGACCATCTGCGGATCGTGGCCCTGGTCGAGGCGGCGCTGGCCTTTGCCTTCGACGTGCTGGAGGATGGCGGAACCTTCGTCGCCAAGGTGCTGGCGGGGGGCGCCGAGAACGAGATGCAGGCGATGCTGAAGCGGAATTTCCGCAAGGTGGCGAATGTGAAGCCGCCGGCGAGCCGGTCGGACAGTTCGGAGAAATTCGTGGTGGCGATGGGCTATCGCGGGCGCGAGATCGAGGGCGGGGCGGGGCTTCAGGACGAAGCGGAGTAACGCCTCCTCGTGCGACTTCGTCTTCTCGTCGGAGGGCCAGCGAGGAGTGACGAAGTCATCGACGAGCGGATCGGTGGACGTCGCATGAAAAAGGCGCCCGAAGGCGCCCTGTTTCAGGTAGGTTCGAAATGTCTCAGCCGCCCCAGCTGCGGACCGGGCCGCAATCCATGTGGACGAAGTTCGAGCGCGAATATTTCCCGACGCCGCCCGAGGCGCAGGCCGCCGCCGCCTTGGCCATCTGCCCGACCGAGCGCGACTTGAGCCTCAGGTCGGCCGCCTGGCCCTTCATGTGCAGCGAGTTGCGCGCCACGCCGCCGGATTTCGAGCGCAGCATGGCATTGGTCTTGGGGCTGCGATAGCCGGAGAGGAGCATGTAGGGTTCGCCCACGTCCATCAGCCGGTGCGAAGCGGCCATGATGTCCAGCGTGCGCATGTCCATTCCGACCACGTCGTCGGTGCGCCAGTCGCGCATGAAGTGATTGATTTCCTTCATCACTTCCGGGATGTACTCACCCTCGATCCAGTAGATCGTGTCGATGCTTTCCCCGGTGCGGCCGGAATACATGCGGATCTTCCGGATGTCGCCGGCGCCTTTCAGAAGCCCGAAGGCGCTGGAGTAGGTCGGTGCCGCCACGACCGCTGTCGCCGCGAACGCACCAAGAAGGCCGCGCCGCGAGACGCCGATAAGCTTGTTTTCCGTCATTCTAACGCCTGTCCCCGTAGCTGTCCTGGACTGCCTTAGTGCAGCTCTCGTGCCACTTATCCCCAAGTGCCGCCACTTTATTGCACAAGTCGAATCGAAGCCCAAGCGCCGTTTGCCGTCCGGTTCCGAACCTGCGGGTGAATCGGCAAATATTTGCTGAACGCGGTGGATCCTTGCCGACTGTGGCTTCGATGCACCGCTTTTCGCCGGACTGTCACGCAAACGACGACAATGAGCCCTGGTGGCCGGGGGCAGACGGGTTTGTGAATGGACAGTCACGCGGCTTTCACGATTAGATGAAGAAAAGACCCAAGTATCTGGAATGGGGGCTTAATGTCTGTCTGCGTCGTGTCCGGGACGAATGTCCGGTCCGCCCTCTTGTCGCTTGCGCTGTTGCTGGTCCCGCCGGGAGCCGGGGCCCAGACCTCGGCCTTCACGCAATCGCTGGCGGCCACCGCCTCGGCCGAGCCGGCGGTCGCAGACTGGTACCGGACGACGGGCTACCGCACGCTGTGGACGGGGCCGGAAGATGCGGCGCGGCGGGCGGCGCTGCTGGCGGCTCTGGCCACGGCCGATCTGCACGGGCTGCCGCGCGCGCGCTATGACGCCGAGGCGATCCGGGCGGCGCTGGCCACGGCCGCGACCGAGGGCGACCGCGGCCGGATCGAGGTGCAGATGACGCGGGCCTATCTGGCCTGGGCGGGCGACCTGACCGCGGGCGCGCTGGAGCCGAAGAAGGTGGACGGCGGCATCCTGCGCGAGATCCTGCGGCCCGATCCGCAGGTCCTGCTGTCCCGGATCGCGACGGGCGAGCCGGAGGCGGTGCTGGCGGCGCTGGTCCCGAGCTCGGCGGTCTATGTGCAGCTGATGAAGGCGAAGCTCGACCTCGAGGCGGTGATCGCGGCGGGCGGCTGGGGCGAGCCGCTTGCCCTCACCCCGCTGGAGCCGGGGGCGACCGGGCCCGAGGTGGTGGCGTTGCGCGACCGTCTGGTGCGGCTGGGCTATCTGCGGGCCACGGCCTCGGCCAGCTATGACGCGGGGCTGCAGGCGGCGGTGCAACGGGTCCAGCTGGACAACGGGCTGGTGGCCGACGGCCGGCTGGGCGAGGGCACGATCGCCGAACTGAACCGGACGCCGGAGGAGCGGCTGCAATCGGTCGTCGTCGCGCTGGAGCGGGAACGCTGGATGCATATCGACCGCAGGGTGCGCCATGTCTGGGTGAACCTGCCGGATTTCAAGGCCCGGATCGTGGACCAGGGCCGGACCATCTTTGAAACCCGGGTGGTGATCGGCAAGAACATGCCCGACCAGCGCAGCCCGGAATTCTCGGACGAGATGGAGCATATGGTGATCAACCCCTCCTGGGGGGTGCCGCGGTCGATCATCGTCAAGGAATACCTGCCGCTTTTGCAGAAGAACCCCAATGCGGTGGGGCATCTGCAGGTGGTGGACCGGCGGGGCCGGGTGGTGCCGCGCGGCTCGGTCAATTTCGGCGCCTATACGGCGCGGAGTTTTCCTTACGCGCTGCGCCAGCCGCCCTCGGACGACAATGCGCTGGGGAAGGTGAAGTTCATGTTCCCGAACCCCTACAACATCTATCTGCACGACACGCCGTCCAAGTCGCTGTTCGACAAGGAGGTGCGGGCCTACAGCCACGGCTGCATCCGCGTCGCCGATCCCTTCGACCTGGCGCATGAGCTTCTGTCCTGGCAGACCGACGATGCCGAGGGCGAGTTCGAGACCGCGCTCAAGACCGGGCGCGAGACGACGGTGAAGCTGAACCGGCACCTGCCGGTGCATCTGGTCTATTTCACCGCCTATCCGGATGCGAAGGGCCGGATGACCTGGCGGCGCGACGTCTATGGGCGGGATGCGGCGCTGTGGGAGGCGCTGGAGGCCGCCGGGGTGGAACTGCCGGGCGTTCGGGGGTAATTCTGGAGGGATGATCCCGCCGGAGGACAGGATGGCCCATACGATCCGCGACATCGCCCAGGCGCTGGGGGCCGAGGCCGAGGGTGAGCTCGACCTTGCGGTCCGGGGCGCGGCCGAGCCGCAGGCGGCGGGGCCGGACGACCTCGCCTTGGCGATGGACCCGCGCTATGCCGAGGGGATCGCCAGGGGCCGCGCGCGGGCGGCGGTGGTCTGGCCGGGGGCGGACTGGCGGGCGATGGGGCTGAAGGCCGCGATCTTCGCGCCGCGCGGGCGGCTGGCGATGGCCGGGCTGACGCGGCTGATGGACCCGGGGCCCGAGATCGCGCCGGGCCTGCATCCGATGGCGGTGGTGGATCCTTCGGCGGCGATCGGCGAGGGTGCGGCCATCGCGCCCTTCGTGGTGATCGGCCGGGATGTGCGGATCGGACCGGGGGCGCGGATCGCGTCGCACGTCTCGATCGCCGAGGGCGCGCGGATCGGCGCAGGGGCCCTGATCCTGCAGGGCGCGCGGATCGGGGCGCGGGTCAGCATCGGCGACCGCTTCATCTGCCAGCCCGGCGCGGTGATCGGGGCAGACGGGTTCAGTTTCGTGACGCCCGAGAAATCCGGGGTCGAGGAGATCCGCGAGACGCTGGGCAGCCGCGCCGAGATCAAGGGGCAAAGCTGGACACGCATACATTCGCTTGGGGCCGTAAGCATCGGGGACGACGTGGAAATCGGCGCGAACGTCTGCATCGACCGCGGCACGATCCGTGACACGGTGATCGGCTCGGGCACCAAGCTGGATAACCTGGTCCATATCGGCCACAACGTGCAGGTGGGCCGGGATTGCCTGTTGTGCGGACAGGTGGGCGTGGCGGGCTCGGCCCGGATCGGCGACCGGGTGGTGCTGGCCGGGCAGGTGGGCGTCAACGACAACATCTTCGTCGGCGATGACGTGATCGCGGGCGGGGGCACGAAGATCTTCACCAATGCCCCGGCGGGGCGGGTGCTCCTGGGCTATCCGGCGGTGAAGATGGAGACCCATGTCGAGATCCAGAAGGCGCTGCGCCGCCTGCCGCGCCTGGCGGCACGGGTCGCGGCGCTGGAAAGGCCCTTGCCGGAGGGGGAGTGATTGGACCGGGCGGGAATCGAGGCGGTGGTGATCGAGATTCTGGCGGCGCAGCTTCTGCTGCCGCCGTCCGAGGTCGCGCCGGATGCGCGGGTCGACGACCTGGGGCTGGACAGCCTTGGCAAGGTCGAGGCGATCTTCGCGCTGGAGGAGCGGTTCGGGATCAGCGTGCCTTTCAACGCCAATGAACCGGACCAGCCGGATTTCGATTTCCAGAGCGTCGGAAGCATCGTGGCGGGCGTCGAGCGGCTGCTTCGGGGATGAGGCGGGTCGTCGTCACCGGCATCGGCACGGTGAATGCGCTGGCGGGGGATGTGCCGGGCACCTTCGCGGCTTTCCGTGCGGGGCGGTCGGGGATCGGTCCGCTGACCTTTCGCGATGCCGGACGGCTGACGATCCGGGTCGGGGCCGAGGTCCGCGACTGGGACGAGGCGCGGTTCACCCCCTCGGAGCGGGCGCTTTACGACCGGGTGACGCAATATGCGCTGGTGGCGGGGGCCGAGGCGCTGGCGATGGCGGGGCTGGCCGGGCCGCTCGGGCCGCGGGCGGGCGTGATCATGGGCACGGCGGCGGGCGGCATCCGGACCTGGGAGGAAAGCTATCGCGCGGTCTTCGCCGAGGGCCGGAACCGGGTGCCGCCCCTGGTGGTGCCGAGGCTGATGCACAATGCGGCGGCCTCGCATCTGTCGATCCGGCATGGCGCTTCGGGGCCGGTGCTCTCGGTCGCGTCGGCCTGCGCCAGCGCCAATCACGCGCTGGGGCTGGCGCTGCAGCAGGTCCGCTCGGGCGCGGCCGATGTGATGCTGGCGGGCGGGGCCGAGGCGATGCTGTGCTTCGGCGGCGTGAAGGCCTGGGAGGGGCTGCGGGTGCTGTCGCCGGACATGTGCCGGCCGTTCTCGCTGGGGCGCAGGGGCATGGTGATCGGCGACGGGGCCGGGGTGCTGGTGCTGGAGGACGAGGCGCATGCGCGGGCGCGGGGCGCGCGGGTGCTGGCGGAACTGGCGGGGTTCGGGACGACGGCCGATGCGGGCGACATTGTCGCGCCCGATCCCGAGGGCGCGGCGCGGGCGATGCGGGCGGCGCTGGCGGATGCGGGGCTTGCGCCGGGCGACATCGGCTATGTCAATGCGCATGGCACGGGGACGCTGCTGAACGACCGTTCCGAGGCGCGGGCGATCCGGGCGGTGTTCGGCGGGGCGGCGCCGCCCGTCTCCTCGACCAAGGCGATGCATGGCCATGCGATCGGGGCCACCGGCGCGCTGGAGGCGATCGCCTGCATCCTGGCGCTGACCGAGGGAATTGTGCCGCCGACAGCGGGGTTCGAGACGCCCGATCCGGATTGCGCGCTGGACGTGGTGGCCAATATCGCGCGGGAGGCGCGGGTGGAGGCGGCCTTGTCGAATGCCTTCGCCTTCGGCGGGCTGAACGCGGTGCTGGCCTTCCGCCGGGCGTGAGACGAAAAGGGCCGGCCCCTGCGGACCGGCCCCGGTTCGCGCGGATCCGCGCTCAGTCGTTCGCGGCGCCTTCGGCGGGCGCGGTGCCTTCGGCCGGGGCAGCTTCGGCGGGCGCGGCTTCGGCGGCGGCTTTCGCCGCGGCGTCGGCGGCGGCGTTGGCGGCGTTCACCGCCTCGAGGCCGGCGGTGAAGCCCTTGAGCGACATGGTGAGTTTCACGGTCTGGTCGGGAGCGACGAAGGGAACGATGGTCAGCGTCGCATTCGCGCCGTTCTTCATCTGCGCCAGTTCCTCGGCCGTGAACCCGAGCCGGGCGACGCAGCCGATCTGGGTGCAGAAGGTGAAGGGATAGGCCTTGGGCTTGGAGGTGTCGATCTGCACCTGCATCCCGGCGGTCAGCAGGGTCTCGAGCGGGGCGATGAAGGTGGCGCCGGCCACGGCCGGGCCGCCCGCACCTTCGGGCAGACCGAAGATGGTGAATTCGGCCACCGAATTGCCCTCGCCGTCCTTCAGGAGCTGGTAGAGCTGGCAGGGATCGACCCCGTTCTCGGTGCGGACGCAGCGCTGCTCCCAGGCATCGAAGGTTGCGGCGGTGTAATTGCTGCCCACGCCGTCGCCGCCGCCGACCTCGGTCCCCATGGAGAGGTTGTCGGCGCCCGCCGCCGGCGCCGTGCCTTCGGCTGCCGGAGCCGCACCCTCGGCCGGGGCTTCGGTGGTCTGGGCGAGAAGCGGGGAGGCCATCAGCGCAAGGGCGAGGGCAAGCGCGGTGCTCGTGGTCTTTGCCATTTGGGGACAGATCCTTTGGTCGTCTGGCTTGGTCTTGGGTGGCCGGTCTCTAGCATGGCGACCGGGGCAAGTCAGGTCAGAAAAGCGTCATCAGCACCGATCTGCCGGGCGGTCCGGGAAATGAAAAAGGGCCGGTGGACCGGCCCTTTTCTGATGTTGTTTTTGCTCCCTGTCGGACTGGCCGACTTCATGGAACCGGACGCTACGGCGGATTTTTCGCGCGGTCAACGGGTTTCTGCGGCCAAGGGCCGCAAGGGCGCGGATGGAAAAACGCGCCTTTTCAGGGGTGCGGCCGGTCGACGGGGAGGACGCGCCACCGGACCGGACCGGGACGCCGGCGCCCGATGCGTTCGGTCTGGCACAGGCGGGTCAACGATGTATGTTCGAGGGAACCGTGGTTCGGGTGGCCGCGCCGAAGCGCCCCCCCTTTAGGATGCGAGGCGGAAGTGACGGATCAGGCGGAGAGCATTTTCCTGGGCGGCGGCGGCGAGGGTTATGGGACGCCGCAGCGCCTCTTGCTGAAATACGGCAACCGGCACGGGCTGATCGCGGGGGCGACGGGGACCGGCAAGACGGTGACGCTGCAGATCCTGGCCGAAGGCTTTTCGGCCGCGGGCGTGCCGGTCTTCCTGTCGGACGTGAAGGGCGACCTTTCGGGGATCGCGGCCGCCGGCTCGGCCGCGGGCAAGCTGCACGAGGCCTTCGCCAAGCGGGCGGCGACGATCGGGCTGGACCTGCAGTACCGCGCCTTCCCGGTGATCTTCTGGGATCTCTTCGGCGAGAAGGGCCATCCGGTTCGGGCCACGGTCGAGGAGATGGGGCCGCTGCTCCTCTCGCGCCTTCTCGAACTGTCCGAGGCGCAGGAGGGGGTGCTGAACGTGGCCTTCCGGCTGTCGGACGAGGAAGGGCTGGCGCTTCTCGACCTGAAGGACCTGCAGGCGCTCCTGACCTTCGTGGCGCAGAATGCGGACGAGATCTCGGCCCGCTACGGGCTGGTGTCGAAGGAATCGGTCGGCGCGATCCAGCGCCGGCTCCTGGTGCTGGAGAACGAGGGCGGTGCGGGGCTTTTCGGCGAGCCGGCGCTGGAGCTTGCCGACCTGATGACGGTGGACGGCGAGGGGCTGGGGCGGATCAGCATCCTGGCGGCGGACCGGCTGATGAATTCGCCGCGCCTCTATGCGACCTTCCTCTTGTGGCTTCTGTCCGAGCTCTTCGAGATGCTGCCCGAGGTGGGCGACCCGGAGAAGCCGAAGCTGGTGTTCTTCTTCGACGAGGCGCATCTTCTGTTCGACGACGCGCCGAAGGCGCTGGTCGCCAAGGTGGAACAGGTGGCGCGGCTGATCCGGTCGAAGGGGGTGGGGGTCTATTTCGTGACCCAGAACCCCGCGGATGTGCCGGATACCATCCTGGGCCAGCTGGGCAACCGGGTGCAGCACGCGCTGCGCGCCTTCACGGCGAAGGACCAGAAGGACCTGGCCAAGGCGGCCGAGACCTACCGGCCGAACCCGCGCTTCAGGATCGAGGAGGCGATCCGGGATGTGGGGACGGGCGAGGCGGTGACCTCGCTCCTTGAGGCCAAGGGGGTGCCCGGCATCGCCGAGCGGACGCTGGTGCGGCCGCCGTCCAGCCAGTTGGGGCCGATCGACGAGGCGGCGCGGGCGGCAGTCGTGGCGGGCTCGCCGGTCCGGGGCAAGTACGACCGGGTGCTGGACCGCGAAAGCGCCTGGGAGAAGCTGCGCGCGAGGGCCGAGGCGGCGGCGCGCGAGGCGGAGGCGGCGGAAGAGCGCGCGGCCGAGGAGAAGCGCGAGTTCGAGCGCGCCCGGCGCTACGACGGCGAGGGCTACCGCGAGGCGAAGCCGAAACGCGGGGCGAGTCGGTCGGATTCGGTCGGCACGGCCTTTGCCAAGAGCTTCGCCCGGCAGCTGGGCTCGCGGTCGGGGCAGGCGCTGGTGCGCGGCATCCTGGGGTCGATCTTCGGCAAGCGGTAACCGGATCTTAACTCCGCCGGGCGAGGCTGGCGGCATGTCGATGATGCAGCCCGTCTCGCCGCAACAATTCCTGGCCGAGCTGTTCAGCTCGCGCGCCGCCGCGACCGGGGCGGTGATCCGGCGCAATGCGCGCGACGTGGACCGTTTCGTCGGGCGCGAGGCTTTCCTGGAGGAGATGCGGCGGCGCGGATTCTCGGTGGTGGAGAATGCGGGGCAGCTGGTGATCTTCTGCAATCGCGAACCGCTCCGCCGCCTGGCGTGACGCCGATTTCCGGACGGAAATCGTGGCGGAAACCGTTCGGTTTCCGGTGGCGCCCGTTGACAGGGGCGGTGACAGGGGCGGTGACAGGCGGGGCGAAATCGGGTCATCTCGGCGAATGATTCCCGGGAGGACGCCATGAAACGGTCACGCATCAACCAGATCATGCGGGCGGCGGACGAACTGATCCGCCGGCATGGCTTCGTCCTGCCGCCCTTCGCCTGGTGGAGCCCGGAGGAATTCGGGGCGCGCAAGGATGCCGGAGCCATCGTCGAAGCCCGGATGGGCTGGGACATCACCGACTACGGCCAGGGCCGGTTCGACGAGATGGGGCTGTTCCTCTTCACCCTGCGCAACGGCCGGCTGGCCGACCTGCAGCGGGGCGGCGGCATGTGCTATGCCGAGAAACTGCTGATCTCGCGCCAGGACCAGCTGTCGCCGATGCACACCCATGTGATCAAGGCCGAGGACATCATCAACCGCGGCGGTGCCACGCTGGTGGTGGAGCTTTATGGCTCGGACGACAAGGGTGGTTTCGCCGGGGACCGGGGTGGCGCCGTGCGCTGCGACGGGATCGAGCGGCGCTATGGTCCGGGCGAGAAACTGCGGCTGGCCCCCGGCGAGAGCGTCACGCTGATGCCGGGCGACTGGCATGCCTTCTGGGGCGACGGCGGCGACGTGCTGATCGGCGAGGTCTCGACGGTGAACGACGACCTGACCGACAACATCTTCCGCGAGCCGATCGGCCGTTTCGCCGAGATCGAGGAGGACGAGGCGCCCTGCCACCTGCTGGTCAGCGACTACGACCGCTGGCTTTAGGCGGCTCGACTGCCGCCACTCCTACCCTTCCCCAAGAGGGGGAGGCGGCAGTCGGTGAGACGGTCGCAACGAAAAGGGCGCCCGCGACACCGCAGGCGCCCTGTCATTTGCCGGGAACCCTCAGTCCGTGCCGGAGGCTGGCGGGCACATCCCATCGACCAGCGCGGTGGCGCAGGCCGGCGCAGTGCTCGCCGGGGCGGCGGCCGGAGCCGCAGGCGTCGCCGGGACCGTTGCAGGGGCAACGGCAGGCGCGGTGGCCGGGGCAGCGGCGGGAGTCGCGGCCGGGCTGCCGGTCACCACGGCGGGGGGCGGCAGGACCTTGAGCGCCGGGACGGCGACCACGGCCGGTGCGGGCGCGGCCTTCTTCTTCGGCGCGGGCGGCTTCGGGATATGCAGGCCCTTCGGCATCTCGCCCGAGGCGGTGAGGACGACCACCTTCTCGCCCCCCTGCAGCCGGCTGTAGAGGTCGATCACGTCCTGGTTGATCATCCGGATGCAGCCGGACGAGGCATTGCGGCCGATCGACTTCCACTCGGGCGTGCCGTGGATGCGGTAGCCATAATCCTTGCCGCCCGAGGTCAGGTAGATCGCGCGCGCGCCCAAGGGGTTGGTCGGGCCGCCGGGCTGGCCGTTCTCCCATTTCGCGAGCTTGGGGTCGCGGGCGATCATCTCTTTCGGCGGGGTCCAGGTCGGCCAGGGCTTCTTGTTGGCGACGATCGCCTCGCCCGACCATTCGAACCCGGCGCGACCGACGGAAATGCCGTAGCGGATCGCCTTGTTCTTGCCGACAACATAGTAAAGCAGCCGCGTCGAGGGGTTGATGATGATGGTGCCGGGGGCCTGGTCGGTCTCGTAGGCGACGACCTGGCGGCGGTGCGTCTCGGGGATCTGGTCGACCGGCAGGGCGGGGATCGCGATCCCGGCGTCCATCGTGGCGACATAGACATTCTCGTCCGCCTTGGGCAGCGGCTGGCTGGTCGAGGTGCTGACCGTCGGATCGACGCAGGCCGCCAGCGACAGAAGCGCCAGGACGGCGACGGCCTGCCGGGTCAGGGAGGGGGAGATCAGGCGCATGAAGAAACTCGCTTCAAAGGGACCCGCACGGGGCGGTGCCGTGGGAAAACTTTCCGCGACGGTAGCTTACGGCAGGTTTGCCGTCAAACCGGCGCACAGGTCCGGCGTGATCACGGCCGCGTGAAAACCGCGCCGAACCCGCCGGTTTCACGGTGGTTTCCGCCGTTCCGGCGTTCAGGTGACGGCGGCGCGGGCCTTGAACCCGGGCCGGTCCCAGCTGGACTGGTCCATGATCCGGCCCAGCACGCCGACCGCGCGGGCGACGTCGTCCTCGTCGATGTAAAGCGGCGTGAAGCCGAAGCGCAGGATGTCGGGGGCGCGGAAGTCGCCGATCACGCCCTCGGCGATCAGGGCCTGCATGATCGCATAGCCCTCGGGGTGGCGGAAGCTGACCTGGCTGCCGCGCATCAGATGCGAACGCGGGGTGGCGAGTTGCAGCATCGGGGCGCGGCTCTCGACCCCCTTGATGAAGAGATCCTGCAGGCGGAGGGAGCGGGCATGGACTTCGCGCATGTCCACGCCCTCCCAGACCTCGAGCGCGGCTTCGAGGGCGGCGAGTTGCAGCACGGGCGGCGTGCCGACGCGCATCCGCTCGATCCCGCGGCCGGGGCGGTAGTCCAGGTCGAAGGCGAAGGGGGCCTCGTGGCCGAGCCAGCCGGAGAGGGCGGGGCGGGCGGTCTCGGCATGGCGGGGGGCGACGTAGATGAAGGCGGGGCCGCCGGGGCCGGAGTTCAGGTATTTGTAGGTGCAGCCCACGGCGAAATCGGCGCGCACGCCCGCCAGGTCCACCGGGACCGCGCCGGCGGAATGGGCGAGGTCCCAGACGGTGAGCGCCCCCATCTCATGCGCGCGTTTGGTGATCTCGGCCATGTTGTGACGCCGGCCGGTGCGATAGTCGACCTCGGTGATCATGGTCACGGCGACGGTCTCGTCGATCGCCGAGAGCACGTCCTCGGGCGCGACGGTCTTCAGACGGTATTGCCCGCCCAAAGTGCGGCAAAGGCCCTCGGCCATGTAGAGGTCGGAGGGGAAGTTGCCGGTGTCCGAAAGGATCACCCGGCGCTGCGGGTTCATCTCCAGCGCCGAGGCGAGGGCCTGGTAGACCTTGATCGAGAGCGTGTCGCCCAGGACCACGCTGCCCGCCTCGGCGCCGATCAGCCGGGCGATCCGGTCGCCAAGGGCGCGCGGCTGCGTCATCCAGCCGGCCTGGTTCCAGCCGCGGATCAGCATCCCGCCCCATTCCTGCGTCACGGCCCTTTCCACCCGCGCGGGCGCGGCGCGGACCATCGGGCCGAGCGAGTTGCCGTCAAGGTAGACGACGCCTTCGGGCAGGTGGAAGCGGGCCTTGGTCGCGGCGAAGTCGATGGGCATGGGCGGTCTCCTTTCCAGTGTTATCGGGGCTTCGCACGCGGTTGCCAAGTGGTTGCGCCGGGGCCGCCGCTCTGCTTGGATCGGGGCGGAGGTGCCCGGATGCCGAAACTTCTGTTGCGGATCGACCTGCCGCCGGCCTGGCTGGCGCTGCATGTGCTGGCGGCCTGGGGCCTGGCGCCGGTCTCGCCGCCGCTGTTCGGGGCGGCAGGTACGCTGGCGGGCAAGGTGCTGGTGGCTTCGGGCGTGCTGGTCATGCTCGCGGCGGTGGCGCAGATGCGGCTGCAGCGCACCACGATCATTCCGCGCCGCGACCCCTCGTCCCTGGTGACGGGCGGGCTTTTCGCCTGGTCGCGCAATCCGATCTATCTTGCCGATGCGGTGATCCTGCTGGGGGCGGTCCTCTGGCTGGATGCGGTGCTGGCGCTGCCGCTGGTCGCAAGTTTCGTCTGGCTGATCCAGAGCCGTTTCATCCGCGACGAGGAGGCGCGGCTTACGCTGGCCTTCGGGCCCGAGTTCGACCTTTGGGCCGCGCGGACCCGGCGCTGGCTCGGGCGGAAATAGCGACGCTTCATGTCGGAAAATGAAGGGTTTGAAATATTGTTGCGCAATGTTAAGTGCATCGGGACAGTTTATGCCGACTGGCACGGAATGGGGGGATTCAGGTGAAGATCGGGGCTTTGACAGAGGTATTCCCGGGCGAGAATCGGGTTGCCATGACACCGGATTCGGCGACCCAGCTTGCCAAACTTGGACATTCCTCCTGCATCCAGTCGGGCGCGGGGGTGAAGGCGGGGTTCTCGGACGCGGCCTATGCGGCGGCGGGGGTCGAGGTGCTGCCGGATGCGGCTTCGGTGATCGCGGCCTCGGATGTGGTGGTCAAGGTGCGGGGGCCGGATGCGGCCGAACTGGCGACGCTGCAGGACGGGCAGACGCTGATCTCGTTCTTCTGGCCGGCGCAGAACGGCGAACTGCTGGAAGCCGCGGCGAAGAAGAACCTGACCGTGGTGGCGATGGACATGGTGCCGCGGATTTCCCGCGCGCAGAAGATGGATGCGCTGTCGTCGATGGCCAACATCGCGGGCTATCGCGCGGTGATCGAGGCCGGGAACAACTTTGGCCGCTTCTTCACCGGCCAGGTGACGGCGGCGGGCAAGGTGCCGCCGGCCAAGGTGCTGATCGTAGGCGCGGGCGTGGCCGGTCTGGCCGCAATCGGGACCTCGACCAGCCTTGGCGCGATCACCCTGGCCTTCGACGTGCGCCCCGAGGTGGCCGAGCAGATCGAGTCGATGGGTGCGGAGTTCGTTTACCTCGACTTCGCCGAGAGCCAGACCGATGGTGCCGCGACGGGTGGCTATGCGGCGCCCTCGAGCCCCGAGTTCCGCGAGGCGCAGCTGAAGAAGTTCCGCGAGCTGGCGCCGGAGATGGACATCGTCATCACCACCGCCCTGATCCCGGGCCGGCCGGCGCCGAAGCTCTGGACCGAGGACATGGTGCGGATGATGAAGCCGGGCAGCGTCATCGTCGACCTTGCGGCCGAGCGCGGCGGCAACTGCGACCTGACGGTGCCGGACGAGAAGATCGTCACCGACAACGGCGTGACCATCGTCGGCTACACCGACTTTCCCAGCCGGATGGCGGCGCAGGCTTCGACGCTCTATTCGACCAACATCCGCCACATGCTGACGGACCTCACGCCGAAGAAGGACGGTGTCATCCTGCACAACATGGAGGATGACGTGATCCGCGGCGCGACCGTGGCGCATGTCGGCGCAGTGACCTGGCCGCCGCCGCCGCCGAAGGTCGCCGCGATCGCGGTGCAGAAGCCGAAGGAGAAGCCGCGCGAGCTGACGCCCGAGGAACGCCGGGCGAGGGAAGTCGCGGAGTTCCGCGCCCAGACCCGCAACCAGGTCGGCCTGCTGGCGATCGGCGGCGGGCTGATGCTTCTGGCGGGGCTTTATACCCCGGCCAGCTTCATGAGCCATTTCATCGTCTTCGTGCTGGCGGTCTTCGTCGGCTTCCAGGTGATCTGGAACGTCTCGCACAGCCTGCACACGCCCTTGATGGCGGTGACGAACGCGATCTCCTCGATCATCATCCTGGGGGCGCTGATGCAGATCGGATCGGGGTCCTTCCTGGTGATCCTTCTCGCGGCGCTGTCGGTCTTCATGGCCGGGATCAACATCTTCGGCGGCTTCATGGTGACGCGCCGGATGCTCGCCATGTTCCAGAAGTCGTAAGGGGGCCGTCATGGAATTCGGATTTACCACGGCGGCCTACGTCGTTGCAGCGGTGCTGTTCATCCTGTCCCTGGGCGGGCTTTCGGGGCAGGAAAGCGCCAAGCGCGCGGTCTGGTACGGGATCGTCGGCATGGCGCTGGCGGTTCTGGCCACGCTCTACGGGCCGGGGATGGGCCTCTGGTGGCTGTCGGTCGTGCTGATCGCGGGCGGCGGCGTGCTGGGCTGGATCGTCGCGCAGCGGGTGCAGATGACCGAGATGCCGCAGCTGGTGGCGGCGATGCACAGCCTCGTCGGCCTTGCGGCGGTGTTCATCGGCTTCAACACCCATATCGAGCTGGTCGGCCTGTCCGATCTTCTGGCCATCGCGCATGACCCGGCCGCCGCGGCGGGGCTGAGCATGGAGAAGCTGGCCGAACTGAGCACCCAGGGCGCCGAACTGGGCGGCTTTGCGGCGCTGATCGCGCACAAGAGCCCGACCGAGATCACCATCCTGCGGGTCGAGACCTTCCTTGGCGTCTTCATCGGGGCGGTGACCTTCACCGGCTCGGTCATCGCCTTCGGCAAGCTCGCGGGCAAGGTCGACGGCAAGGCGAAGAAGCTGCCGGGCGGGCATCTGCTGAACGCGGGCGCGGCGCTGATCAGCATCGCGCTTCTGGTGATCTACCTGCAGTCGGGTAGCACGCTGGCGCTGATCGGGATGACGATCGCCGCCTTCTTCATCGGCTATCACCTGATCATGGGGATCGGCGGGGCGGACATGCCGGTCGTGGTCTCGATGCTGAACAGCTACTCGGGCTGGGCGGCGGCGGCGATCGGCTTCTCGCTGTCCAATGACCTGCTGATCGTGGTGGGCGCGCTGGTCGGCTCCTCGGGTGCGATCCTCAGCTACATCATGTGCAAGGCGATGAATCGGTCCTTCATCAGCGTGATCCTGGGCGGCTTCGGCGGCACGGCGGGGCCGGCGATGGAAGTGACGGGCGAGCAGATCGCCATCGACGCCGAGGGCGTGGCGGCGGCGCTGAACGATGCGGACAGCATCATCATCATTCCGGGCTACGGCATGGCGGTGGCGCAGGCGCAGCAGTCGGTGTCGGAGCTGACCCGGAAGCTGCGGGCCAAGGGCAAGAACGTCCGCTTCGCCATCCATCCGGTGGCGGGGCGTCTGCCGGGGCACATGAACGTGCTCCTGGCCGAGGCGAAGGTGCCCTATGACATCGTGCTGGAGATGGACGAGATCAACGAGGACTTCCCGGAGACCGACGTCGCCATCGTCATCGGCTCGAACGACATCGTGAACCCGGCGGCGCAGGAGGACCCGAACTCTCCCATCGCGGGGATGCCGGTGCTGGAGTGCTGGAAGGCGAAACAGGTGTTTGTCAGCAAGCGCGGGCAGGGGACGGGGTATTCGGGGATCGAGAATCCGCTCTTCTACAAGGAGAACACGCGGATGTTCTATGGCGACGCCAAGAAGTCGATCGACAGCCTGCTGCCGATGATCGAGTGAGACGATCCGTAGGGTGGGCAACATTGCCCACCCTGCCAAGCCCGCCCGGACGGATACGGCAGGCCGGGCCCCATGAGATCCGCCATGCCGATCCCTGACCATCCCCTGCGCTACGCCACCGTCAACGAGCTGCACGCGCGGCCCTTCCCCGCGCTCGACGTGCCCTCGACGGCGGTCTATGTCGCGATCAAGGAGCCGGTGCAGGCGCAGAACCGCGACCGGACGGCGGATCTGGCGCATCTGCTGGCGCTGCTCGACCGGCACGGCAGCCCGCATCCGCAGCCCGGCGCCACGCATTTCCAGGGGCCGGTCGGACGGGCGGCGCTGAAATGGGAGAGCCATACCGAGTTCGTCACCTATTCCGCCTTCACCAGGGGCGTCTCGGCCCGGCCCTTCGATCCGGCCGAGGCCGAGGTGCTGCCGGAGGACTGGCTGGAGGCGGCGCCGGGCAAGCGGCTGACCTCGGTCCTGATCCGGGTCGAGGCGATGCCGGCGGGCGAGACCGAGATGCTGGCGCGGCTGGACGAGTGGTTCGTGCCGGAAAGCCTTGCGGTGTCCCGCGTGGTGGACGGGGCGGCGGTGGTGGCGGGGGATTTCCGCATCGACCCGGCCGGGCACATCCGGTTCGCGGTCTTCGTCGCGCCGGGGACGGGGCCGCGCCGGGTGGGGCGGATCGTGCAACGTCTCTGCGAGATCGAGACCTACCGGGCGATGTCGATGCTGGGGCTGATGCGCTCCCGCGAGCTGTCCGCCCGCCTGAACGCGCTGGACCCGAAGCTTTCGGCGCTGGTCTCCGGCCTGGACGATGCCGGGCCCTCGCCCGAGCGGGCCTTGCATGACCTCCTGACGATCTCGGCCGAGCTGGAGAGCCTGGCGGTGCAGTTCTCGTTCCGCTTCGGGGCGACGGCGGCCTATGAGGCGATCGTCAACCAGCGGATCGAGGTCCTGCGCGAGGTGCGGATCCAGGGGCGGCAGACCTTCGGCGAGTTCATGATGCGGCGCTATGATCCGGCGATGCGCACGGTGAAATCGGCGGAAAGCCGGCTGCGGGCGATGGCGGAACGGGCGGAACGGGCGGCGGAGCTGCTGCGGACCCGGGTGGATGTGGAGAGGAGCGCGCAGAACCAGCGCCTGCTGGAGAGCATGGACCGGCGGGCCGACCTGGCGCTGCGGCTGCAGCACACGGTCGAGGGCCTGTCGGTGGTGGCGATCAGCTATTACGCGGTGAGCCTTGCCGCCTATCTGGCCGCACCCTTGGCCAAGGCGGCGGAGATCTCGAAGGAGGCGCTGACCGCCGCCCTGGTCCTGCCGGTGGTGGGGCTGGTCTGGCTGATGATCCGGCGCATCCGCACCCGGTTGCACTGATCGCGGCTTATCTCCCCCGGATCCGCGGGTCGAGCGCATCGCGCAAGCCGTCGCCGACATAGTTCACCGACAGCACCGTCAGCGAGATCGCGAGGCCCGGCCAGACCATCTGCATCGGATAGGTCTGGTTGTAATAGGCCGAGTTCAGCATCGAGCCCCAGGTCGAGAAGTCGGACTGGAAGCCCTGGCCGAGGAAGGAGACCACCGACTCGGTGATGATCGCGTTCGCGACGCCCAGCGCGCCGGCGACCATCACAGGGGCCAGCACGTTGGGCAGGATGTGGCGGGTGATGATCCGGCGCGCGGGCGTGCCGATCGAGCGGGCGGCCAGCACGAATTCGCGTTCCTTCACCGCAAGAACCTGGCCGCGCACGATGCGGGCGACATGCATCCAGCTGGTCAGGCCGATGGCGATGATCAGGATGAAGAAGGTGCCGAGGTTCGGGCCGAAGAGCTCGCGCAGGTAGGGGCCGTAGAGGAAGGTGAGGACCAGGATCAGCGGCAGGAGCGGCAGCGACAGGAAGAGGTCGGTCAGCCGCATCAGCGCCCCGTCGAGGCGGCGGAAATAGCCCGAGAGAAGGCCGATCAGCGTGCCGAGGAACACCGCCACCGACATGGCGACGAAACCCACCGCCATCGAGACCTTCCCGCCCAGCATGAGCCGGGCCATGATGTCGCGGCCGACCTGATCGGTGCCCAGTGGATTGTCCCAGGAGGGCGGCAGGTTGCGGGACTTGAACATCTGGGCCGTGTTCGGGTTCACCTTGATCGGCTCGGCCGTCCAGACCAGCGGGCCGAGGAGCACGAAGACGAGGAGGATCCCCAGCACCCAGAGCCCGACCATGGCGCCCCGGTGCATGCGGAACTGGTCCCAGACATCGCGCCAGAGGCTGCGGGGCGCGTCTTCCCGGTCGGGGGCGGAGGTCGCGGCGGTGGCGTCAGTCATAGCGGATCCGGGGGTCGAGGATGCCGTAGAGGATGTCGGCAACCAGGTTGAAGAGCACGATCAGGATCGCGGTGATGAAGGCGATGGTCTGCACCACCGGCAGGTCGTTGACATGGATCGCCCCGATCAGCGCGGCGCCGATGCCGTTGATCTTGAACACCTGCTCGGTCACGATCGCCCCGGCGAAGATCGCGGGCATCCCGAGGGTGATGACGGTGATCACCGGGATCAGCGAATTGCGCAGCACATGTTTCAGGACCACGGTCCGCTCGCTCATCCCCTTGGCGCGGGCGGTGCGGGCATAGTCCTGGCTGAGGTTTTCCAGCATCGAGGACCGGGTGTAGCGGCTGAGTTCGGCCGCGTTGAAGAGCGCGAGCACCGCGACGGGCAGGAACATCTGCGTCACCTGCTGCTTGAAGCTTGCCCAGTCCACCACCCGAAGCGAGGTGTTGTAGATCGAGGGGAACCAGCCCAGCCAGGAGGTGAAGACGATGATCGCCAGAAGCCCGGTGAAGAAGGTCGGGACCGAATAGCCCACCATCGAGACGAAGGTGCCGATCTGGTCGAACCAGGAATATTGCCGGTAGGCGGAATAGATGCCGATCGGCAGGGCGATCAGGATGGCGATCACATAGGCCGAGCCGATCACGATCAGCGTCTGCGGCAGGCGCTCGGCGATGTAGTCGATCACCGGGACCTTGGAGGAATAGGAGATGATGCGCGGCGCGTTGTCGGCGAAATCGGTGCCGAAGGCGGCGTCGATGGCGTAAAGCGGCTCGGTCCAGAAGAACTGTTTCAGCCAGAGCAGATAGCGGATGTGGACGGGCTCGTTGATGCCCATGGCCTCGATCATCTTTGCCTTCACCTCGGCCGGGACGGTCAGCGGGATCTCGGACGCGGGACTGCCCGGCGCGAGATCGACCAGGAGGAAGATCACGAGGCTGATGAGGAGAAGCGTCGGGATCGCGACCAGCAATCGCCGGAGCGTGTAGGTCAGCATGGGCGGGCCTGCGGGAAAGGAGGGAAGGGGTGCCCGCATGGCCGCGGGCACCCCGGGGATCAGAGGCTTACTTGATGCGGAACCAGTCCTGGGCGTTCCACAGCTCGGTGTCCCAGGTGTTCAGCACCACGCCGCCCAGCGTGTTCGAGGCCGCCGAGAGCCGGCCGCGGTCCACCAGCGGGACGACGACATAGCTGTCCTTGGTCAGCATCTCGTTCAGGCGGATCGCGATCTCGGCGCGCCTGGCCATGTCCGAGGTCTTGGACAGCTCCTCCACCAGCGCGTCATAGGCCGGGTCGCAGAAGCGGTTGACGTTCTCGCCCTGCCACTGGTTTTCCGGGCCGGGGATCTTGTCGCAGAGATATTGCGCCAGATAGGGCTCTGGATCGGTGCCGTCGAAGTTGTTCGCATACATCTCGACATCGGCATAGAACTTCTGGAAGGTGTCGGGCGAGCCCGCGTCACCGCCGAAGAACACCGAGGAATCGACCTGCTTCAGTTCGACCTCGACGCCGATCTCGTTCCAGAACGACTTGATGATCGCCTGGAAGTCCTGGCGGACCGGGTTGACCGAGGTCTGGTAGAGCAGTTTCAGCTTCACGCCATCCTTGTCGCGCACGCCGTCGCCGTCGCTGTCGACCCAGCCGGACTGTTCCAGCAGGGCCTTGGCGCCCTCGACGTCCTGCTTGATGCAGTCGGTGTTCGGGCTGGCGAACATCTCGGGCGCGGGGACCAGGTTGCAGGTCGCGCGGCCGGCGGCGCCATAACCCACATCGACCAGCACCTGGCGGTCGATCGCCATCGACAGCGCCTTGCGGACATTCAGGTCCGAGAGGATCGGGTGCGGATGCTTGGTGGTCGACCGCTCGCCCTCCGGCAGGGCCGGGTCGGGGTTGGTCATGTTCATCTCGATCCGCTCGACGAGCGTGCCGAAACCGTTCAGCAGCACGCCCTTGCCGGCCGCCGCCATCTGCGCCTGCATTTCCGGGTTGATCTGGGTGTTCCAGGCATAGTCGAACTCGCCGGTTTCCAGCACGGCGCGGGCCGCGGCCTGCGCGTCGCCGCCGCCCTTGACCGTCATCGTGGCGAAGGCGGGCTTGGCCGGGTCGCGGTAGTTCGGGTTGGCTTCCAGCTCGACCACGTCATTGACCTTGAAGTCCTTGACGACGAAGGGGCCGGTGCCGATCGGCTTGAAGTTCTGCTCCGAGCAGGTCGAGGCCGCGGCGCCGAGGCAGTTGGCGAATTGCGCCGCCTGCAGGATCGGCGAGGTGCCGCCGACGAAGGCCTGGTAGGGGTTCGGCTTCGGGCCCGAGAACTTGACCACGATGGTCAGCTCGTCCGGGGTCTCGACCGCGGTGATCCCCTCGTAGCGCGCGGCCTGGGCGCAGCCGCCCTCGGGGTGGGTGCAGTATTCCCAGGTGAACTTGGCGTCGGCCGAGGTGACGGGCGTGCCATCCGACCACAGCAGACCCGGCTTCAGTTTCCAGGTGATCTGGGTCAGGTCCTCGGTGATGCCGCCGTTCTCGACGGTGGGGATGGTCTCGACCAGGCGGGGGATGACCACGCCCTTCTCGTCGAAGCCCGCGAGCCCTTCGAGGACCAGCGAGCCGGTTTCCACGTCCTTGGTGCCCGAGGAGAGGTAGGGGTTCAGGATGGACGGCGCTTGCCAGTAGAGCACGTTGACATGCCCGTCGGCGCCGCGTTCGGCAAAGGCGGCGGGGGCCAGGCCCGCGACCGCGACAGCGCCCAGGAGGGCGGTTCTCAGTTTCATTGCGTCACTCCTTGTTGGTTGTGCTCGGGAACCTCGGACGCGCCGGTTCGGCCGGCGGCGGTGTTGTCGAAGAGATGGCAGGCGACGAAGCGGCCGGGCTCGACCTCCTGCAAAGGGGGCTTCTCGACCCGGCAGCGGCCGAAGACCCTGGGGCAACGGGTGCAGAAGTTGCAGCCGACCGGCGGATTGGCGGGCGAGGGCACGTCGCCCTTGAGGATGATCCGCCTGCGGGTTGCGGCTCGCACCGGGTCGGGCTCGTTCACGGCGGAGAGCAGCGCCTCGGCGTAAGGATGCAGCGGGCGGGCGTAGAGCGCGTCGCGGGGGGAAAGCTCGGCGATGCGGCCCAGATACATGACCGCCACCCGGTCGGCGATATGGCGGACCATCGACAGGTCGTGGCTGATGAAGAGATAGGTCAGCCCCAGCTTTTCCTGCAGATCCTCCAGCAGGTTCACCACCTGCGCCTGGATCGAGACGTCCAGCGCCGCGATCGGTTCGTCGCAGACGATGAAGCGCGGGTTCAGGGCCAGCGCCCGGGCAATGCCGATGCGCTGCCGCTGCCCGCCCGAGAATTCGTGCGGATAGCGGTTGGCGAAGCGGCGGTTCAGGCCCACGGCGTCCATGAGCTCGTAGACCCGCTCCAGCTTCTTCGCCTTCGGCCAGGCGGTGTGTTCGTCCAGCGGCTCGCCGATGATGCGGGCCAGGGTCATGCGGGGGTTCAGGCTGGCCTGCGGGTCCTGGAAGACCATCTGCATCGTCGGCCGCTTCTTGCGCAGCGCCTCGGGCGAGAGGCTGGCCACGTCGTCGCCGTCGATCACCACCCGGCCGGCGGTCGGCTCGTAGAGCCGCAGCATGGCGCGGCCGACGGTGGACTTGCCGCAGCCGGATTCGCCGACGAGGCCCAGCGTCTCGCCCGGAAGGATCGAGAAGCTGACCCCGTCCACCGCCTTCACGTCGCCGGTATGGCGGCGGAAGACCCCGGTATGGATCGGGAAATGCATCTTGAGGTCGGTGACCTCGACCAGCGGGCGGGGAGGGGCGTCAAGCATGGATCACCTCCGCCACGGGGGCAGGGGCGGTCCAGTGGCAGGCGACGTCGTGGCCCTGGCCCACGGGGCGGCCATCGACGGCGCGGCGCAGGGGGTTCTCGCGGTCGCAGCGGTCGTGGCGATAGTCGCAGCGGGCGCGGAACGGGCAGGCAGCCGGCGGGGCCATGAGGATCGGCGGCTGGCCCTGGATCACCTTCAGCCGGCCCTCGCGCGGGCCGCTGATGGCCGGGATCGTCCGCAGCAGTGCGCGGGTATAGGGATGCTGCGGATTGGCGAAAAGCTCGCGTACCGGGGCCTGTTCGACGACCTGCCCGCCATACATCACCAGCACCCGGTCGGCGATGCCCGCGATCACGCCGAGGTCATGGGTGATCCAGATGATCGCCATGCCGAGCTTGTGGCGCAGCTCCTTCACCAGCTCCAGGATCTGGGCCTGGATCGTCACGTCCAGCGCCGTGGTCGGCTCGTCGGCGATCAGCACGTCGGGGTCGCAGGCCAGTGCGATGGCGATCATCACCCGCTGCCGCATCCCGCCCGAGAACTGGTGCGGATAGGCCTTGAGCCTGCGCCGCGCGTCCGGAATTCCCACGAGTTCCAGAAGCTCCACCGCGCGGTTCGCGGCCGCCGTCCTGTCCATCCCCATGTGCTTGCGCAGGGGTTCCATCAGCTGGTCGCCCAGGGTGAAGACCGGGTTGAGGCTGGTCATCGGGTCCTGGAAGACGAAGCCGACCCTGGCGCCGCGCACCTCCTGCAGGGCGCGCGTGTCCAGCTTCAGAAGGTCGCGCCCGCCCAGAAGGACCTCGCCCCCCCGGTTCTCGGCCGGGGGCGCGGGCAGCAGGCCGATCAGCGACATCATCGTCACCGACTTGCCCGAGCCGCTTTCGCCCACCACGCCCAGCACCTCGCCCCGGTTCAGGTGGAAGCTGACGTCGTTCACGGCATGGACTTCGCCGCCGCGGGTGCGGAAGATGGTCCGAAGGCCCTTGACCTCAAGCACAGGCGCAGCCCGTTCGGCCATTCAGTACCCCCTGCGTCTTTTCTTAGTTATTGTTATCTTTGTATCTTTTGGCAGGAAACAATCGTTGTTGCTCCCTGAAGTGCAACTGTTTCCGATTTTCCAGAGTCTATCAATCCTGTTTCGATGAGCGATTCCACCGTCTCGCTTCGGTGAAATGCAGCAGTGGCGCTACAATCTGCCAGATATTGACAGCTTCTTCGCCGCCAGAGAGGCTGGCCACAACATATTGGGTCATGCTTCGGAGGTTAGAAATGCAGCAACTGACGGCGCGTCAGGTCCTTGACCGGCTGGTCAGCTATCCGACGGTGAGTCGAGGCTCGAACCTGGCGCTGGTCGACTGGCTGGAAGACTACCTGACGGGGCAGGGGGTTCGCTGCTTCCGGCACTGGAACGAGGACCGGCAGAAGGCTGCGCTGATCGCCCATGCCGGCCCCTGGGAGGAGGGGGCGGTGGTCCTCTCCGGCCATTCCGACGTGGTGCCGGTGGACGGGCAGGCCTGGACCTCGGACCCCTGGACGGTGACGGAACGCGACGGGCGGCTTTACGGGCGCGGGACCTGCGACATGAAGGGTTTCGTCGCGCTGGCGGTCTGGGCGCTGGTCGAGGCGCAGGCGCGGGGGGTGCGGCGGCCGTTGCAGCTCGCGCTGTCCTATGACGAGGAGATCGGCTGCACCGGCGCGCCGCCGATGATCCGCACCATGCAGGAGGTGGTGCCGAAGGGCAGCGCCGCGATCATCGGCGAGCCCAGCCGGATGGGTGTGATCACCGGGCACAAGGGCGGCACCGGCTATCATGTGCATGTGAAGGGGTTCGAGGTGCATTCCTCGCTGCTGCCCTATGGCGTCTCGGCGATCATGGAGGGGGCGCGGCTGATCGACTGGCTGAACGACACCAATGCCGGGATCCGGGCGAAGCCGCCGACCGGGATAGCCGCGCGCTTCGACCCGCCCTTCACCACGCTGCATGTCGGGATGATCGAGGGCGGCACCGCGCACAATATCACCGCCGCCGATTGCCGCTTCGCGGTCGAGATGCGGGTGGTTCCCGGCGAGTCGATCCCGGACTGGGAGGCGCGCTTCGTCTCGGCCGCGCGCGGGATCGAGGCGGAGATGCAGGCGGTGCGGCCCGAGGCGGCGATCCATCTGGACCGTTTCTTCGGCGTCCCCGGCCTGCAGCCCGAAGCCGGGGGCGAGGCCGAGGCGCTGGCCCGCCGCCTGACCGGCGACAACCGGACGGGCGTGGTGAGCTACGGCACCGAGGCCGGGCAGTTCCAGGAGGCCGGCTATTCCGCCGCGATCTGCGGGCCGGGCGACATCGCCCAGGCACACCAGCCGGACGAATACCTGGAGGTCTCGGAGTTCCGGGCCGGGGAGCGGTTCATGGAGCGCCTGCTGGAGGCGCTGGGGTGACCTGCCGTCGGCACCCCGCCCCGGCCCGAGCCTGTGAGCGGCGCCGGAAATCGAACGACTTCCGGGCCGATTTCCGTTCGGAAATCGCTGTCGCGCAGCTTGTCGCGTTCCCCCTTGCCGAAGCGGCGGCAAAGGCCCAGGCTTCACCAAAAGGAGACAGCCATGCCGCCCAGGAACCGCTTTGCCGAACTTCTGCCGGAGATCACCGCCTGGCGCCGTGATTTCCACGAGAATCCCGAGCTGCTGTTCGAGGTCCACCGCACCGCCGGCAAGGTGGCCGGGCTTTGCCGCGGCTTCGGCTGCGACGAGGTGGTGGAAGGCATCGGCCGCACCGGCGTGGTCGCCGTGATCAAGGGCAAGACCGATACGAAAGGCCGGGTCATCGGCCTGCGCGCCGACATGGATGCGCTGCCGATCCGGGAGCAGACCGGAGTGCCCTATGCCTCGAAGAGCCCCGGCAGGATGCATGCCTGCGGCCACGACGGCCATACGGCGATGCTTCTGGGGGCGGCGAAATACCTGGCCGAGACGCGGAATTTCGACGGCACCGTGGTCTGCATCTTCCAGCCGGCCGAGGAGGGCGGCGGCGGCGGGCGCGAGATGGTGCAGGACGGTCTCATCAGCCGCTGGAAGATCGACGAGGTCTACGGGATGCACAACATGCCGGGCATCCCGGTCGGCCATTTCGCGATCCGTCCCGGCGCGATGATGGCGGCGGCGGACCAGTTCGAGATCACGGTGACCGGCAAGGGCGGCCATGCCGCCAAGCCGCATGACTGCATCGACAGCACCCTCGTTGCGGCCCATATCGTGGTGGCGATCCAGACCATCGCCAGCCGCAACGTGGACCCGTTGAAGCAGGTGGTGGTCTCGGTCTGCACCGTCGAGACCGACAGTCCGGCGCATAACGTGATCCCGCAGGTGGTGAAGATGAAGGGCACCGTCCGCACCCTGGATGCGAAGGTGCAGGACTTCGTGCAGGCGCGCCTGTCGCAGGTGGTCGAGGGCACGGCGCTGGCGCTTGGCGCAAGTGCCGAGGTCGTCTACCAGCGCGGCTATCCGGTGACGGTCAACGCGGCCGAGAACACCGGCTTCGCCGCCGAGGTCGCGCGCGCGGTCTCGGGCCAGGTCGATACCGAGACGCCGCCGCTGATGGGGGCCGAGGATTTCAGCTACATGCTGAACGAAAGGCCCGGCGCCTATATCTTCCTCGGCAATGGCGATACCGCGATGGTGCATCATCCGGCCTACAATTTCGACGACAACGCCATCCCCTTCGGCGCGAGCTGGTACGCCGGCATGGCCGAGGCGCGGATGCCTGCCGGCTGAGCCCGTGGAGCAGTCCGGCCAGCCCGCGCCCGACGATGCCCGCCCGGCGCGGGTGGAGCTTCTGGTGGTCGAACTGATCAACCGGCTGCTCGATGCCGACATGCGCACCGCCGATGCCCGGATCGACGAGGTCCTGGCGCGGCTGGGAACCGCCTGCGGGCTGCGCCGGAGCTTCCTTTTGCGGTTGCGGCCGGACGGGTCCTGGTACGGCAGCCATGAATGGGCGGCCGCAGGCGTGCCGGCGTTGCGGCCGCAGATGCGGGCGGCGGCGCAGCGGCATCCGCTCTGGCATGCCGAGTTCCATGCCGGCCGGCCGGTCGCGGTGCCCCGCAGGGAGGAGGTGCCCGAAGGCAGCGGCGAACGCGCCTTCCTGGAGCGGATCGGGGCCCGGTCGGCGCTGATGGTGCCGCTGATGGACGGCCCCCGGCTTCTGGGGATCCTCGGCTACGACAGCCGGGACGCGGGCCGGCCCTGGGACGAGGAGGAGCTTTTCCTCCTGGCCTCGGTCGGCCGCGCGGTGGCCAGCCTCTTGTCGCGCGCCGAGGCGGCGGCCGGAGCCGGGATCCGCGACCATCTGGAGGCGACGTTGCGGGCCTTGCCCGACCTCGTGGTCGAAATCTGCCCGGAAGGCAGGATCCTGGCCTGCCGCAACGACAGGCTGCCCTGGCTGTCGGGCCTCGTCCGCGCCGGGATCGGCCGTCCTCTCCGCGAGGTGCTGCCGCATCCGCTGGCCGCGGCCCTGTGCGAACTGCTGGCGACCCCGGCGCGGGCGGCGCGGCGACGGGTGGGGGTCGCCTCGCCCGTCGCGCCGCATTGGTACGACGTCTCGGTCGCGCCGCTGCCGGTGGAGGCCGACGGGGCGAAGCCCGGCGTGGTGGCGGTGATCCGGGACCTTTCGGCAGACCAGGTCCAGAGCGAGATGGCCGCATACCGCGAGGGGCAGTTCGCCGCCTTCTTCGAGATGTGCCCGCAGCCGATCCTGCTGAACGACTACGACACCGGCCAGATCCTGGACGCGAACGGGGCCTTCAAGACCACCTTCGGGCTGGATCCGCAGGCCGCGCCCGAGCTGCGGGTGCGCGACCTGCTGCCCGCGGATATCGAGCCTTTCATCGGGCAGGCGATCGCCGAGCTGAAGGCGAAGGGCAGCTACGGCCCGCTCGAGGCCTCGTTGCGCCGGGCGGATGGCAGCCGCTTCCCGGCCGTCCTGCGCGGCTTTCTCAGCGTCGATCCGAACGGGCGCCGCTTGGTCTGGGCGCTGATCGAGGATGTGACGGCCCTGCGCGCGCAAGGGGCGGCCCTTCTGGCCGAACGCGAGACGCTGCAGGCCACGCGCCGCCGCTTCCTCTCGGCGATCGAGGCGCTGGACGACGGATTTGCGATCTTCGACGCCGATGACCGGCTGGTCCTGTGGAATTCTCCCTACGAGCGGGTGTTCGAGGGCATCGCCGACCTGATCCGGGTGGGCGCGCTGTATGACGACCTTCTGCGCGCGGCGATCGAGCGGGGCGTCTTCGGCGCACGGGGCGAGCGCGACGAGGCGGCGCTGCAGCGCAGGCTGGACCGGCCGCTGACCGAGGTCTGGGACGGCGAGGACCAGCTGGGCGACGGACGGATCATCTGGGTGCGCGAACGCTCGACCCCCGAGGCCGAGACGGTGGGGCTTTACGAGGATGTCACCGCCCGCAGGCTGGCCGACCGGCGGCTGCAGCAGGTGATGGAGGGCGGCGAGGTCGCCGTCTGGGACTGGGACGACCTGCGCGGGCTCAGTGCGATGAACGACCGCTGGCGCAGCATGCTTGGCCTGGAAGACGCGGCCATCGACGCCGCCGATCTCATGCGGCTGGTCCACCGCAGCGACCGGGCCGCCGTGGAGGAGGCGCGGCGCGCGATCCTTCAGGACGGCAGCGACCAGTTCGACCTGGTGTGCCGGCTGCGCCACTCCAGCGGGCGCTGGCTGTGGTTCCTGGCGCGGGGCAGGGTGCTGGCCCGGCGCGCCGACGGCAGCCCGCGCCGGATCTCGGGGGTCACGCTGGACATCAGCGCCCGGACCGAGGCGGAACGCAAGCTGTCGCGGCTGATCGACGGCGCGCGGGTCGGCACCTGGGAGCATGACGTTCGCGACGGTCGCACCGTGGTCGACGAACGCTGGGCCGAGCTTCTGGGCTATCGCGCGGCCGAGCTGAATCCGATCCCGCGCGACCGCTGGCTGGCGATGATCCACCCGGACGACGCGGCCGACATGCTGCTGCGCGAGGCGCAGTCGTTCTCGGCCGGGGTCTGGCGCATCCAGCACGAGATGCGCCTGCGCCACCGCGACGGCCATTGGGTCTGGATCCTGACGCGCGGCCAGGTGATCGACTGGGACTGGGCGGGGCGGCCGCTGGAGATCACCGGGGTGCATATCGACATTTCGGACGCCAAGCGGCTGGAGGCCGAGCTGGCGCGCGAGCGCGACACGCTGGCGCGGCTGATGGAGACCTCGGTCTCGGGGATCATCGCGGTGGATCCGGCCGGGAAGGTGGTCTTCGTCAATGGCGCGGCGGCCTCGGTGCTGGGCCGGCCGATCGCACCGGGCGACGATCTGACGGCGCTGATGTGCCAGGCGCGGATCGCCACGCAGGAGGGAACCCCCATCCCGCCCGCGGACCTGCCCTTCGTCAAGGCGCTGGCGGGGACCGTCGGCCTGCATGACATGCGTCACTCGATCCTCTGGCCCTGCGGCACGAGGCGCATCGTCTCGGTCAATGCGGCGCGGCTTTCGGCGCCGGGGACCGAACTGGCGGTGGTCTGCTCGATCACCGACATCACCGCAGCCGTCGAGGCCGAGGAGCGCCTGCGTGCGGCGATGACCGCGGCCGAGGCTGCCAACCGCGCCAAGTCGGATTTCCTGGCCGCGATGAGCCACGAGATCCGCACCCCCCTGAACGGCGTCCTCGGCATGGCGCATGTGCTGGACCGGCGGCTTTCCGACCCCGAGGATCGCGCCATGCTGCAGGTGATCCGCGAATCGGGCGAGCATCTTCTGGGCGTGATCAACGACATCCTGGACCTGGCCAAGATCGAGGCCGGCCGCCTGACGCTGGTGCCGCGGCCGATGCAGTTCTGCCAGGTGGTGGCGCGGATCGTGACGCTGCATGCGCTGAAGGCCGGCGACAAGGGGGTGAAGATCTCCACCTCCTGCACCGGCGAGGCCGAGGGAGAACTGCGTTTCGGCGACGAGCAGCGCATCATCCAGATCCTGCACAACCTGCTGGGCAATGCGGTGAAGTTCACCGATTCGGGCGAGATCGTGCTGGCGGTCGATGCCTCCTCGGCCGAGCGGCTGGTGATCGAGGTGCGCGACACCGGGATCGGCATGGCCGAGGAAGAGCTTGCCGCCGTCCTGGAGGAGTTCACCCAAGGCCGGGGCGGCCGCTCGCCCCGGCACGGCGGCACGGGGCTGGGCCTTTCCATCGTGCGCCGGCTGGCGCGGCTGATGCAGGGCGATATCACCCTGCATTCGCGTCCCGGCCAGGGCCTGACGGCGCGGGTGGACCTCGCGATGCCGGTCGTGCCCGGCGGGCGGAACTCGGCCCCGCCGATCGAGGTGCCGCCGGTTCCCGCGCTGCGGGTGCTCGCGGCCGAGGACAATGCGACGAACCGGATCATCCTGCAAAGCATGCTGCGGTCGCTGGGCGTCACGGCCGAGATCGTGGCCTCGGGCGAGGAGATGCTGGAGCGATGGCCGGACGGCGGGCATGACGTGCTCCTCCTCGACATCGCCATGCCCGGCCGGAGCGGGCTGGAAACGCTGCGACTGTTGCAGGAGAAGGCGCAGGCCAGAGGCGTGGACCTGCCGCCCGCGGTGGCCGTGACGGCCAATGTGATGACCCACCAGATCGAGGCCTACCTCGCCCAGGGCTTCGCGGCCTGCGTCGCAAAGCCGATCGCGCTGGACCAGCTGGCGCTGGCGCTGATCCACTGCCGGGCGGACGCGACGGCCTAGCCGTCGAAACGGGTCGCGCCGCGTCGCTTTTCATCCACCGGGCGGGTCAGGATCACCGCCTGATAGGCGCGCTGGTCGCAGTTCGCGCGCGGGCAGATCCGGCAGTTGATCCCGATCGGCACCATGCGCGCGCCCGCGACCGAGAAGGCCTCGGCATAGCCGATCTCGGCCGCATGGGCGATGGTGCAGCCCATGGCCACGGCCAGGCGGTTGTCCTGGGCGTGGCGGATCCAGGTCGGGCGGTCTACCGTGCGCGAAAAGACGAAATACTGGGTATTGTCAGGCATTTCAACGAATTGCGGGACGATCTTCCCAGGGGTCCGGAAGCTGGTGTGCACGTCCAGCCGTGGGCAGGCGCCGCCGAACTCGGCCAGGTGGAAATCGGTCGCGTTGAACCGCTTGGTGACGTTGCCGCCCTTGTCGATCCGCAGGAAGAAGAAGGGCACGCCCTGCGCCCCCTCGCGTTGCAGGGTAGTTGCACGGTGGCAGGCCTGCTCGAAGCTGACGCCGAAGCGGGTGGCGATGTGGTCGAGGTCGTATTTCGTCGCCCGCGCCTCGGCCAGGAAGGCGGCATAGGGCATCAGCACGGCGGCGGCGAAATAGTTCGCCAGCTCGACCCGCAGCCGCGCCACCCCGCGCGGATCGGCGATGCCCGAGCGGCCGACCAGCAGGTCCAGAAGCTCGCGCTGTTCGAGAAGGCCGCACATGTGGACCAGCTGGAAGGTGCGGTTGGTGTGGTCCAGCGCCTCGGACAGCAGGATCTCGCGCCGGGCCTCGTCGTACTGGCGCAGCGTGCCGGGCAGGTCCTCGACCCGTGCCAGCCTGACCGAGATGCCAAGCCCCTCGCGCAGGCGATGCTTCAGCGAGGTGTAGATCTCGTCGCGCTCGACCGGGGCGGGCCAGAAACGTTCGGCGGCCTCCTCCAACTCGCGGAAATGGTTGCGGTGGCGGCGGAAGACGGTGTGGACGGCGGCCTCGGGGCTGGCGGCGATGGTGCCGCCGTCGCCCTCGTTCCGGGCGAGAAGCTGGTCGTTCGCTGCCTGCCAGGACCGATGGAGACGCAGGAAGGCCGCCGCGAGATCGGGCGCATGGACCAGCGCCGCGCGCAGTTGCGGCAGGTCGGGGCGGGTGTCGAAGATCGGGTCCAGAAGGGCCGCGCGCAGGTCGGCAAGCTGGCTGGCGCCGTCCTCGTCCATGATCTCGCGCCAGTCGACGCCATAGGATTCGAAGAGGCGCAGCAGAACCTGGACCGAGACCGATCTTTCGTTGTTTTCCAGCAGGTTGACGTATGAGGCGCTGATCCCCAGCTTGCGCGCCATGCCGCCCTGGGTCTCACCGCGCTCCAGCCGCAAGCGGCGGAGATGGGGGCCGATGAAGGTTTTCCGCATACCGTCGCACACATCCCGCTTTTGTATGATTTACAATATTACAAAATTGTCAGGTTGTAAATTCTCGCGTTCACAGCGAAACCCGCTTTGACTTTCAAGAACTTCGCCAAGGTGACAGCTTTCCTTCAACCGAGGGAGGACGCTATGCGCACAGGTATCAACACGCTTTTCATTCCAGGCCCGACCAATGTGCCCGAGGTCGTGCGGCGCGCGATGAACGTGCCGATGGAGGACCAGCGCGGGCCGGAATTCGGCGCCTTCGTCCTGGGGATCCTGGCCGATCTGAAGAAGGTCTACCAGACCGAGACCGGGCGCGTGATCCTGTATCCGGGCTCCGGCACCGGCGCCTGGGAGGCGGCGATCACCAACACGCTGAACCCCGGCGACAAGGTGCTGATGGCGCGGCACGGGCATTTCTCGACCCTCTGGGCCGAGATGGCCACCAAGCTGGGGCTGGATGTGGAGCTGGTCGACCTCGCCTGGGGCGCCGCGACCCCGGTGAACGAGTTCGCCCGCCGCCTGGCCGCCGACCGTCAGGGCAAGATCAAGGCGGTTTTCGTCACCCATAACGAGACCGCGACCGGCGTGACCAGCGATGTGGCCGCGGTGCGCAAGGTGCTGGACGACAGCTTCCATGACGCGCTGCTCTTCGTCGACGGCGTGTCCTCGATCGGCTCGGTCGAGTTCAAGATGGATGCCTGGGGCGTCGACCTTGCGGTGACCGGCAGCCAGAAGGGGCTGATGTGCCCGGCGGGATTCGGCGTGCTGGCGGTGTCGCAGAAGGCGCTGGCGGCCTCGGCCCAGGCGACCTCGAAGCGGGCGTTCTTCGACCTGAAGGACTATGACATGCTCGCCGACACCGGCTATTTCCCCTACACCCCTCCGGCGCAACTTCTGCACGGGATGCGCGCGGCGCTGGACCGGATCCTGGCCGAGGGGCTGGAGAACGTCTTTGCCCGCCATGCGCGCCTGGCCGAGGGCATCCGCCGCGGCGTCGCGGCCTGGGGGCTGGAAACCTGCGCCGAGCATCAATCGATCGCCTCGAACACCGTCACCGCGATCCGCGTGCCGGAAGGCGTGGACGCGCGCGACGTGATCCGCATCGGCTTCGAACGCTACAACACCTCGTTCGGCTCGGGCCTGGCGCGGCTGGGGGGCAAGGTCTTCCGCATCGGCCACCTCGGCGACCTGAACGAGGCGATGTGCCTGACCGCGCTCTCGGTCGCCGAGATGGCGCTGGCCGAGGCGGGCGCGGCGGTGGAGTTCGGATCGGGCGTCGCGGCGGCGCAGGCCTGGTACGCACAAGGGCGAGCGGTTCGCACGAACCGGATCGCGGCAGAATAAAAGGGAAGGAAATCAACAAAATGAGCCACACTCTTCACCCGCTGCGCCGGCAGCGGCTTCAAAGGTCCGAACTTGCGGTTCCCTCGTCGAACCCGACGATGATCGAAAAGGCCGCCGAGAGCGCCGCCGATTACGTCTTCCTGGATCTGGAGGATGCGGTCGCGCCCCCGGAAAAGGAACAGGCCCGCAAGAACTGCATCCAGGCGCTGAACGACATCGACTGGGCGGCCAAGGGCAAGACGGTCAGCGTGCGGATCAACGGCCTCGACACGCATTACATGTACCGCGACGTGGTCGATGTGATGGAGCAGGCGGGCGACAAGCTTCACACGATCCTGGTGCCCAAGGTGGGCGTGCCGGCCGATCTCTACATGGTCGAGGCGATGGTCAACCAGATCGAGATGGCCAGGGGCTACCGCTCGAAGGTGATGCTGGAGGCGCTGATCGAGACGGCGCTCGGCATGGCCAATGTCGAGGCGATCGCCCAGTCGGCGACGCTGCCCGGCAGCAGGCTCGAGGCGATGCACTTCGGGGTGGCGGATTTCGCGGCCTCGATGCGGGCGCGGACGGTGAACATCGGCGGGCTGAACCCGGATTATCCCGGCGACCAGTGGCACGCGGCCATCGCCCGGATGACGACGGCCTGCCGCGCCTACGGGCTCCGCGCCATCGACGGCCCGTTCGGCGATTTCTCGGACCCCGAGGGCTACAAGGCCGGCGCCCGCCGCGCCGCCGCCCTGGGCTGCGAGGGGAAATGGGCGATCCATCCCAGCCAGGTCGACCTCGCGAACGAGGTCTTCAGCCCGACCGAGGCCGAGGTGACCAAGGCGCGCCGGATCATCGCCGAACTGAAGGCCGCCGAGGCGGCTGGCAAGGGCGCCGCAAGCCTGGACGGCAAGATGATCGACGCCGCCAGCGAGCGGATGGCGAAGAACGTCCTGGTGATCGCCGAGGCCATCGCCGCTGAATAGCGTGGTGGGCAATTTGCCCACCCCACAAAGGCTTACGGGAGAAAGCTCATGGACATTCACGAATATCAGGCCAAGGAAATCCTTGCCAGCTTCGGCGTGCCGGTTCCGCGCGGCGGGCTGGCCTACAGCCCCGAACAGGCGGGCTACCGCGCCCGCGAGCTGGGCGGCAATGCCTGGGTGGTCAAGGCGCAGGTCCACTCCGGCGGCCGGGGCGCTGCGGGCGGGGTCAAGCTGTGCCGCGACGAGCATGAGGTGGCGAGCTTCGCCTCCAGCCTGTTCGGCCGGCAACTCGTCACCAAGCAGACCGATGCCAACGGCAAGGGCGTCTACCGGCTGTGGATCGAGGCCGCCTCGGACATTGCGCAGGAGATCTACCTGGGCTTCGTCCTGGACCGGAAGTCCGAGCGCATCATGATCGTCGCCTCGGCCCAGGGCGGGATGGAGATCGAGGATCTGGCCGAGACCGATCCCGAAAGCCTGCGCCGGATGACGATCGACCCGGCCGTCGGCCTGACCGAGTTCCAGGCCCGCGAGCTTGCCTTCCAGCTGGGCCTGAAGGGCGGGCAGATCGCGCAGATGGTCTCGATCCTGCGGGCCTGTTACCGCGCCTATCGCGACCTCGACGCAGTCATGGTCGAGATCAACCCGCTGGTCATCACCGGCTCGGGCGACCTGGTGGCGCTGGATGCAAAAATGTCCTTCGACACCAATGCCTTGTTCCGCCGTCCTCAGGTGGCCGAACTGCGCGACCGCAGCCAGGAAGACCCGCGTGAATCGACTGCTGGCGACCATGGCCTGTCCTATGTCGGCCTGACCGGCGACATCGGCTGCATCATCAACGGCGCCGGCCTGGCCATGGCGACGATGGACATGATCAAGCTTGCGGGCGGCGAGCCGGCGAACTTCCTGGACATCGGCGGCGGCGCCTCGCCCGAGCGCGTGGTCAAGGCCTTCCAGACCGTTCTGGCCGACCGCAACGTGGGCGTGGTCCTGGTCAACATCTTCGCCGGCATCAACCGCTGCGACTGGGTGGCCGAGGGCGTGGTCACCGCCTATCGCCAGCTTGGCCTGACGATCCCGGTCGTCGTGCGCCTTGCCGGCACCAATGTCGAGGAAGGGCGGCGGATCATTGACCAGTCCGGCCTGCCGCTGATCTCGGCCGACACCCTTGCCGAGGCGGCCGCCGCGGCCGTCGCGTCCCGCCCCCGCCAAGCCGCCTGAAGGAGGAAACCATGGCCATTCTCATCACCGAAAAGACCAAGGTCATCGTCCAGGGCATGACCGGCCGCATCGGCGCCTTCCACACCGCCGACATGATCAAGCACGGCACCAATGTCGTGGGCGGCGTGACGCCGGGGCGCGGCGGCGACAGCCACATGGACCGGCCGCTCTTCAACACCGTCCGCGAAGCCGTCGAGGCGACCGGCGCCGAGGCGAGCCTGGTCTTCGTCCCGCCGCCCTTCGCGGCCGATGCGATCATGGAGGCGGCCGACGCCGGAATCCGCACCGCGGTCTGCGTCACCGACGGCATCCCGAGCCAGGACATGATGCGGGTCAAGCGCTTCCTGCGCCGCTATCCCGAGATGCGGAAGATGCGGCTGATCGGCCCGAACTGCGCCGGCGTCATCTCGCCTGGCAAGGGCTTCATGGGGATCATGCCGCCGCATATCTACATGCCGGGCCGGGTCGGGATCGTCGGACGCTCGGGCACGCTGGGATACGAGGCGGCGAGCCAGCTGAAATCGCTGGGGATCGGCGTCTCGACCAGCGTCGGCATCGGCGGCGATCCGATCAACGGCTCCAGCTTCAAGGACATCCTGCATCTCTTTGAAAACGATCCGGAAACCGATGCCGTGATGATGATCGGCGAGATCGGTGGCCCGCAAGAGGCCGAGGCCGCAGCCTATGCGCAGGAGTACATGAAGAAGCCGGTCGTCGCCTATATCGCCGGTCTTTCGGCGCCGAAGGGGCGCAAGATGGGCCATGCGGGCGCGATCATCTCGGCCTTCGGGGAATCGGCGCAGGAGAAGGTCGACATCCTCACCGCCGCCGGGATCACCGTCGCCCCGAACCCCAGCGCCATGGGCGAGACGATGGCGCGCGTGCTTTCCGTGCAGAAGGCCGCGTAAGGAACGCAGGGCAAGCCCCGGATCCCGCGCAAGGATCCGGGGTCAGCCGATGCAGCGGGCCAGCGCACAGAAGGCTTCAAGGCCGATTTCCTCGGCCCTCGCGGTGGGTGGAATGCCCACCGCTTCCAGTTTCGCCTCGATCCCCGGTCCCAGCGCCTTGAGACTGGAGCGCAACATCTTGCGGCGCTGGTTGAAGGCCATGGCGGTAATGCGCTGCAACACCGCGAAATCGCAGGGAAAACGTGGGGCGGGCAGGGCGGTCAGCTGCACCACGGCGGAATGGACCTTGGGCGCAGGCGTGAAGGCTTCGGGCGGCAGCGTCATCACGATCCGCGCATCACAGCGCCATTGGGCCAGCAGCGCCAGCCGCCCGTAATGCCCGGTGCGCGGCCTGGCAACGATCCGCTCCGCGACCTCCTTCTGGAACATCAGCGTCAGCGAGGACCAGATCGGCGGCCAGGCGGGGGGCGAAAGCCAGCGGATCAGCAGTTCCGTCCCGACATTGTAGGGCAGGTTGGCCACGATCTTGACCGGAGGCGCCAGATGCGCGGCCAGATCCAGCTCCAGCGCATCGCCATGCAGCACCTCCAGCCGCCCCGGATAGGCCGCCGCGATCTCCTCCAGCGCGGGCAGGGCGCGGGCGTCCTTCTCCACCGCCACCACCCGGCGCGCGCCCTCGGCCAGGAGGCCCCGGGTCAGGCCGCCGGGGCCGGGGCCGACCTCCAGCACGTCGCAGCCCGTCAGGTCCCCCGCCGACCGGGCGATCTTGGCGGTCAGGTTGAGGTCCAGCAGGAAGTTCTGCCCAAGCTGCTTCTTCGCCACCAGCTCATGCGCCCGGATCACCTCGCGCAGGGGTGGCAGGCCGTCGATCGTTCCCATCTGTCCTGCCCCGGTCCTTCCTTTTGGCCGAAATACTCCACGGGGGTCCGGGGGTGTGAAACCCCCGGTCCGACGCCTAAATCCCGCGCGCCGCCGCCATCTCTCGCGCCATCCGCAGTGCCGCGATCAGGCTGGAGGGGTCCGCCACCCCGCGCCCGGCGATGTCGAAGGCGGTGCCATGATCCGGCGAGGTTCGGACGAAGGGCAGGCCCAGCGTGACGTTCACCCCGCCCGCGAAGTCGATGGTCTTGATCGGGATCAGCGCCTGGTCGTGATAGGCGCAGACCGCCACGTCGTAGCCCGCCCGCGCGGCGGCATGGAACATCGTGTCGGCGGGCAGGGGGCCGCGGATGGCCATGCCCTCGACGGCAAGCCGCGCCACCAGCGGGGCCATCCAGTCCAGCTCCTCCCGCCCCATCGCGCCGCCTTCGCCGGCATGGGGGTTCAGCCCGGCCACCGCGATCCGCGGCCGGGCAAGGCCGAAGTCCCGGACCAGGCCCGCGCCGGTGATCCGGATCGTCTCCTCCAGCAGCGCGGGGGTCAGGCTGCGCGGCACCTCGGCCAGCGGGATGTGGATCGTCGCCGGGACCACGCGCAGGCCGGGACAGGCCAGCATCATCACCACCCGTTCCACTCCCGCCAGATGGGCCAGGAATTCGGTATGGCCGGGGAAGGCGAAGCCCGCACCGTCCTTCAGCGCCTTCTTGTGGATCGGCGCGGTGCAGATCGCCCCGGCCTTGCCCGCCTGCACCAGCCGCACCGCGCGTTCGATCGCCGCGACCACAGCCCTGGCGTTGGCCGGGTCCGGTTGGCCGGGCGGCGCAGCGGCGGGAAAATCGTGGCGCAGGACGGCGAGCGGGCCGTCAGCAGGAGCCTCGCCCTCCCTCAACTCGCGCCAGTCCGTACCGGCGGGCAGGTGGCGGGGGTCGCCAAGCCAGAGGAACCTCTCGCCTCGGGCCCAGGCCTTCGCGGCGATCTCCGGGCCGATGCCGGAGGGATCGCCGCAGGTCAGGACGGTGGGCGCGCTCACGGTTCGCGGATGAAGGCGGCGGCGCGCAGTTCTTCCAGATAGCCCTCGGCCAGGCCTTCCAGCTTCTGGTTCGTCACCGCCTCGCGGACCCGGTCGCGGCTGATCGGTTCCTCGCGGGTGACCTCGCGGCTGCACAGCATGATCAGGCGGCGATAGCCATTCCGGGCCAGCGCGACCGAGCTTTCGCCGGGATCGAGGCGGGCAAGCTCCAGCCCGACATCGCCCGGAACCTCGCTGGCGGGCTCTTTGGTGATCGTCAGCCGGTCCGCCGGCAGGCCCTTGGCAAGGGCGTTCAGGTCGTTGCACTCGTCCGAATTGGCGCGGATGCGGGCCACTTCCTCGGCGCTGTCCGGGATCAGGAAATCCGCCCATTCCACGGTGACGGCGACCGGCTCGGCGCTCTGGTCGACCGCGACCTCGCGCAGCTGGAACAGCACCACCGCGCCGGGGACCGCGACCGGGTCCGAAACCTCGCCCGGACCAAGCGCCAGCACCGCCGCGCCGATCGCGCCGGGCAGGTTGGCGAGCGGCATCCAGTCCAGCCGCCCACCGTTCGCCGCCGTGGGCGAGGCGGAGTGTTGCCGCGCGGCAGCCGCGAAGGCGCCCTCGCCGGTGATCGTGTCCGAAAGCCGGTTCGCCAGCGCCATCGCGTCGGCCTCGCTGCCCGGCTGGGCGGGGATCACCAGTTCCGAGACCAGGACCCGCAGCGCCTTGCGCCGGGTCTCGGTCTCGAGTGCGCGGTCGATGTCGTTCTCGCTGACCGGGACACGGCCGGCAAAGCGGGCGCGCACCGCCTTGCGCCAGAGCAGGCCCGAGCTCACGAAGTCGCGGAAGGTCTCGGCCGAGAGGCCGGCCTTGGCCAGTTCGCCGACCAGCGCCTCGGCGGTCAGGTTGGCGCGCGAGGCGAATTCCTCCATCCCCTGGCGGACTTCCTCCTCGGAGACGGTCAGGTCCAGACGCTCGGCCTCGGTCTGGCGCAGACGATCCTCGATCAGGGCCTTCAGCGCCTCGTCCTCGGGATTGCCGGGGGCGCGCAGGAGTTGCAGGAACATGGCCCGCTGCGAGATCTCGTATTCGGTGATCACGCGGTCGTTTACATAAAGCCGGGGCGCGAAAAGGTCTTGCGCCAGAGCGGGGCCAGCCAGGGCCACCGTGCAGGCAAGCGCCACCGCCTGCCGTTTCAGAACCGAAAATGCCATCGCCTCAGCCGTTCTTCCTGTTCCCTCGCGGGTCTCTGCCCGCCGCCCTGCCGTTCCGGTCACTTCCGGCACGTCCGCGCCGGTCCCCCGGTCACGCCGCTGCCGAACCCGACCAGATCCAGCGACAGGGAGAAATCCGTCGTCGGCGACACACTAGTGGATGACGTGAAGCGACGCGAGAGGGAAACGTCGAAGCGCACGCACTCGTTCAGGAACTCCAGCCCCATGCCGGCCACGGTGCCCTGGTCGGCGACGAAGTCGTAGCGGCCGGAAAGCTTGGCGGTCCAGTTCGGGTTCAGCTTGCGGCGCGCGTCGAAGGTGATTTCCTGCGTGGGATCGGGGCGGTTCTCGGTCGTGTCGGCCACCGCCCAGATCAGCGACGAGGCAAGCGCCGTCTTCTCGCCGCTGTAGGCAACCCGCGCCTCGCCCTTGGTGAGGTCGAAGTCGTCGTCGAAGACGGTGCGCGCGGTCAGGGCGATCCCGTCGGCGAGGTCGAAGTTGACGGCCGCCAGCCAGTCCGAACGGCGCCCGTCCAGGCCCGAACCCGGACCGAACTGGCCCAGATCGGCCTCGCGGAAGACGCGGCCCAGGGTCACGCCCATCGACCAGCCTGCGGGGTCGTGCCGGGTCCAGCTGATCCCGAGGTTGGCGCGCGGCCCGCGTTCCACCGCATCCGCGCCGGGAAAGCGGTCCAGCGCGAAAAGACTGCCCTCGTCGAATTCGACCAGCACCGAATCCTCGTTCGGCAGGCTTTCCGCGTCCGAGGAGGCCCAGATGAACTGCGCCACCGGCTCGATCACATGGGTGGCACCCGAGGCACCGGCCTTGACCCAGGGCCAGCGAAACTCCACCCCGGCGTTGCCATGGGTGCGGGTGGTGCCCCCGTAGAGGTTGTCCTGCGCGATCGAGTAGCTGTCGGCCGAAGCCTCGCCCAGGATGGTGGCCTCGATCCCGAGGGGCAGGATGAAGCTTTTCCGCCAGTCGATCCGGGCCGAGATCCGGCCCAGGTCGCGGCCGTCGGCGATGTCGTCGCTGTCCGACCCGTCCAGGGGATCGGTCGAACTGCGCCAGTGGTTGTGGGTCTGCAGCCGCAGGCCGCCCTCGCCGCCCAGCGCCCCCAGCGAGAAGCGGCGATGGAAGGTCAGGTCCGCCACCAGCGAGGGGATCGTGGTGTTGTCCTCGTCGTCGCGCAGCGTCTGGAAGCTGATGATCCGGGCCGAGATATGTTCGTTCCGGCGGGTGCGGCTGGCCTCGATCCGGCTGTCGAGCCGGTCGGTGTCGCTGATGCCGTAGTCCAGAAGATAGGCCGGGTCGGTGACGGTCTGGCCCTTGATCGTCAGGCCGAAGTTCAACGGCAGGCGGAACGCGCCGTCCACGAAGAGATAGCCGCGCGGGTCGCCCGGGATCAGCTGGTCGCTGGTGATCGCGCCGTTCAGCTCGATCCAGCCGGTGGAGAAGGCCTGACGGTAGCGCAACTCCAGCGTCTGGCTGTCGCGGGCGGTGATGTAGGGCGTCAGGGTCAGGTCCGACGCGGGGTTCAGCGCGATGAAATACGGCAGCTTGATCCCGGTCCCGAGGTCCGAGGTGGTGCGGATCGACGGCATCAGGAAGCCGGTCGCGCGGTCGAGGCTGGGGTCGGGCATCCGCAGTCGGGGAATGTAGAAGACCGGCACTCCGGCCAGGCGGAACTGGGCGTTGTCGAAATAGATCTGCCGGGCGATCTCGTCATGCGTGACGCGGCGGGCGCGGATCTCCCACAGGGGCGTCGGATCGCCGGCGCAGACCTTGCAGGACGAGGCCGCCACCGTATCAAGCTGCGTATAGCGGCCGGAGACGCGGGTCATGGTATTGGCCGCCAGCTGCAGCTGCCGGTTCAGCACCAGCCGCGCGCTGGTCAGGATGCCTTCGGCCATGTCCGCGGCAAGATCGGCCTGCGAGGCCAGGATGATCACCTCGCCCGAGTCCTCGGTCAGGACGATGGGGCCGGTGATCTCCAGCCGGTCGGTCGCCTGGTCGAAGGTGATGCGCGCGGCCTTCAGGCGGCGGCCCTGGTAGAAGACCTCGACATTGCCGGAGGCGATCAGCCGGGTGTCGCCGGTGATCTGGAGGCTGTCCGAGACCAGCGTCGCCCGGTCCTGCGCGCGGGCGGGCAGGGCGATGGCCAGGGCCAGGCAGAGGGCCAGCAGGATGCGCGCCATGTCAGCCGTCCTCCAGGTGCAGAAGCAGGCCGAGCGAGAGCATCACCGCCGCGACCGGGGGGCTCCAGGCGGCGAGCGTGATCGGAATCTGGCCGCTGTCGCCCAGGGCCTGCGCGAAGTTGCGCAAGAAGAAGATGCCGAAGCCCGCCAGCATCGCCATCAGGACCATCCGGCCGGTGCCGCCGAAGCGGACATGGCGCATGGTGAAGCCGGCGGCGACCAGGACCATCGCCGCCATCAGGAGCGGCTGGGCCAGCTCCATCTGGAACCACAGCCGGTAGGACCGGGCCGAGAAGCCCGCACCCTCCAGATCGGCGATATAGCCCGGCAAGTCCCAGAAGGCGATGGCCGAGGGGGTGCCGAAACTGTCGCGGATCCGCTCGGCCGTCAGGTCCGAGGGCAGGACGACCGGCCCTTCGTCGCGGCTGGCCGCAAGCTCGGGATTGGGCTGGGTGAGGTCCCATGTCTTGGCCCCCGAAAGCTCCCAGGCGCCCTCGGTCAGCCGCGCGCTCTCGGATTCGATCCGGCGGGCGGGCAGGCCTGCCGCGTCGAACGAAAGGAAGGTCACGCCGAACAGCTGGGTTCCGTCCGGGTTGGCGCGGGCGGCCTGGATCACCGTCTGCCCGTCCTCGCCCCCCTGCCGCAGCCAGAGCCCGGAATCCGAGACCGACAGCACCGAGTCGCCGCCTCGCGACAGCGCCGCCCGGCGCTGGTCATAGGCCTTGGAGGTGGCGGCGACGAGCGGGTTGAACAGCGCCACCACCAGCGCCCCAAGCAGGATCGAGACCACCAGCGGCGTGACCAGAAAGCGCAGGCCCGAGCGCCCCGCCGCCCGCACCACCACCAGCTCGGACGACCGCGCCAGGCCCAGGAACATCGCGATCGCGGCCATGATCATGATCAGGGGCAGGATCCGGTACAGCGTCTCGGGGACGTTCAGCAGCGACAGCAGCGCCGCCTGGCCAAGCCCGACCCCGGCGTCCGAGAAGCGGCGCAACTGCTCGATCATGTCGATCAGCATCAGGATGCCGAAGAAGATCAGGAAGACCCGCCCGACCATGCCCGCGAAGCGCCGCGCGATATATAGGCTCAGCGTCATGCCGGGGCTCCCCGCCGCAACCGGCGCGGCTGCTGGCCCCACCACAGCAGCCCCCAGGCCAGCGCCATCCCGCCAAGCGGCGCCGCGTAAAGCGCCGGCCATACCGCCGCGGATTGCAGCGCAAGGCTGCCCGCCCAGGTCCAGGCGAGCTGCAGCCCGATGATCAACCCCACCGCCAGCGCCATCTGCCGCCAGAGCCCGAAGCGCGAGAACCCGCCGAGCATCAGCGCGGCAAAGCCCAGAAGCGGCGCGGCGATGGCCAGAAGCGGTCCGGCAAGGCGGGAATGGCCCTCCTCCAGCATCTCGGCCGGGGTCACGTTTACCGACTGCGCCAGCTCGGGGTCCGCCGCCAGAAGGGTCGGGGTCGAGAGCGTGTCGGTCGCGATCTTGCCCACCGCATCCAGGTTGACCAGTCCGGCAAGGTCCAGCGTGAAATCGGCGAAGCGCGTGACCGACAGCCGCCCGCTCGCCCGGTCCAGCGTCTGGGTCGCGCCTTCGACCATCACCAGCTTCGACGCCGCCTCGCCCCGGACGAGAAAGGCCTTGCGCGCGGTATGGACCACCCGCTCGCCACGCGCGCGCTCGTCCGAGAGAAACAGGTCCAGGAGTTCGCCGGTCGGGGTGATCTCGCGGATGTAGAGCGCCAGTCCCGCGCCGGGATGCATGAACTGGCCCGCGTTCAGGAAGCGGGCGGTGACGTTCTGCGAGATCTCGGCGCTGCGGTCCGAGAGCAGGCGCTGGCTGGCGGGCACCAGCACGTTGGTCAGGACCAGCTGCATCGCCATGACGCAGAATCCGAAATAGAGCACCGGCCGCGCCAGCCGGAAGGCGGAAAAGCCGGTGGCCTGCATCACCACAAGCTCGCTTTCCTGCATCAGCCGGTTGACGGCATAGACCGTCGCGGCAAAGGCCGCCACCGGCAGCACCAGGCGCACGGCATTGGGCAGGGTCAGAAGCGAGAACTCGAGGAACACCAGCGCCGACTGGCCATCGCCGATCAGCTGGTCGAACAGGCCCACCGCCCGGTTGACCCAGTAGACGGCCACCAGAACCAGCGCGAAGAAGCCGAACAGCTGAAGCAGCTGCGACAGCAGGTATCTGTCGAATCTGGACACGCGTCCGCCGGCCCCCACAAGATCTTGCGATGACCCTAACGGAATTCGCGGACGGCGAAAACTGCTATCTGGCCAATCGCCCGGCCCGGATGTAGCGTCCCGGCGAAGGCTTGCCCAGTGCGGCAAACCACCCGAGAACGCGAGAGAACGATGCCCCAGCCCCTGCCGATCCAGTTTCTTGCCGCCGATCTTGACGCCCTGGCCACCACGTCCGGCCGCATCGCCGTGCTGGCCGAACCCGGCCAGCCGCCCTCGGCCGCCTTCCGCAAGCTCGACCGGCTGACGCGCGGGGCGCTGGCGCGGGCCGCCGCCTCCGATGCCTTCGGCAAGCTGAAGCCGGGCGAGGCGATGGAACTGGCCTGGCCCGCGGGCCTGCAGGCCGAGGCGGTGCAGATCCTGCGCCTGCCGAAGCGCGCCGATGTGGCTCAGGCCCGCAAGGCGGGTGCGACGGTCGGGCGGTCGCATGGCGCGTCCCCGACGCTGGTCCTGGCCGAAGGCCATTCCCGTGCGGCCGAGATCGCCTTCGGTCTCGCGCTGCGGGCCTATGATTTCGACACCCACAAGACCGGCGAGAAGAAGGCGAGGGGCGCGGTGACCGTCGCCGTCGCCAACCCCGAAGCCGTGGCCCGCGCCGCCGCGCCGATGGCGGCGGTGGCCGAGGGCGTGTTCTTTACCCGCGACCTGGTGAATGAACCGGCGAACGTGCTGACCACCTCAGACTTCGCCGCCCGCCTGGCCGGGATGCAGGAGCTTGGCCTGCAGGTCGAGATCCTGGAGGAGGAGGAGCTGCGCCGCCTGGGCATGGGCGCGCTGCTCGGCGTGGGGCAGGGGTCGGAAAGCCCCTCGAAGGTCGTGGTGATGCAGTGGCAGGGCGGCGGGGACGAGGCCCCCTTCGCGCTGATCGGCAAGGGCGTGGTCTTCGACACCGGCGGCATCTCGATCAAGCCCGCCGCCGGGATGGAGGACATGACCATGGACATGGGCGGCGCGGGCACCGTAGCCGGGGTCATGCGGACGCTGGCGCTGCGCAAGGCCAGGGCCAATGTCGTGGGGCTGGTCGGTCTGGTCGAGAACATGCCCGACGGCCGCGCCCAGCGCCCCGGCGACGTGGTGAAGTCGATGAAGGGCGACACGATCGAGGTCATCAACACCGACGCCGAGGGGCGGCTGGTGCTGGCCGATGTGCTCTGGTACGCACAGGACCGCTTCAAGCCGACCGGCATGATCAACCTCGCCACGCTGACCGGCGCGATCATCATCGCGCTGGGGCATGAGAACACCGGCGTCTTCTCCAACGACGACGCCCTCTGCAACGCCTTCCTCGCCGCCGCCAAGGCGGAGGGCGAGGGCGCCTGGCGGATGCCGATGGGCGAGGCCTATGACCAGAAGCTGAAGTCCCGCGTGGCCGACATGATGAACGTCGGCGGCCGCGACGGCGGCGCGATCACCGCCGCGCAGTTCCTGGCCCGCTTCGTCAAGCCGGAGGTCCCCTGGTGCCACCTCGACATCGCGGGGACCGCGCTTCTGAAGGCGGACACCACCCTGGCGCCGAAAGGGGCGACCGGCTGGGGCGTCATGGCGCTGGACCGGCTGATCCGCGACAGGTTCGAGAAGTGATGCTCCTCCCTCGCTTCGCGTCGGTCCTCGCGGGCGGGCGCAACCGGCGAAGAGCGGTCAAAGACAAGCGATGAGCGGACCCGGAAGGCCACGGACATGGGCACGGTGATGTTCTACCATCTGACCCGTTCGACCCCCGCCGATACCCTGGCGGTGAACGCGGCCAGGGCGCTCGGGCAGGGTTGGCGGGTGATGGTGCGCGGTACCGACCGCGAGGCGCTCGACCGGCTGGACGCCGCGCTCTGGCTGAAGGGGGGCGACGGCAGCTTCCTGCCGCACGGGCTGGAGGGCGGGCCGCAGGATGCCGACCAGCCGGTGCTTCTGGGGCTCGGCCCGCCGGTGAACGGGGCGCGGGTGCTGGCGCTGGTCGACGGGGCGGAAGCAACCGACGCCGAGATCGCGGCGATGGAGCGGGTCTGGATCCTGTTCGACGGCAACGACCAGCTCCGGCTGCAGGCCGCGCGGCAGCAATGGCGCGCGGTCACCGGCGCCGGTCATGCCGCGCAATACTGGTCCGAGGACTCGGGGCGCTGGGAGAAGAAATCCGAAAGCCCGGCCCGCCCGTCCTGACCGGCCGCCTTCTTCTTTGACAGCAGGAGCCGCCGGTGGCACCACGGCCAAAGCGGTTTGAATTCCCGCCCCCGCCCGCCCCCCCGTTGAAAGTGACCATATCTTGACCAAAGCCCTGCTTGACCCCCGCCCGGCGCAGCCTAGCCTTGGCGGGCCGGACAAGACCGTGAGCCAAGCGTGACCCCGAACCTTCTGCAGGCCGATGTCCTGCGCCATCTGACCTTCACCCAGGGCAAGGACGCCCCCCATGCCAGCCTGCAGGACTGGCGGCTGGCGCTCAGCCATGCGATCCGCGACCGCATCGTGGTCCCCTGGTTCGCCGCGACCCGGCGCACCTGGGCCGACGACCGCAAGCGCGTCTGCTATCTGTCGATGGAATACCTGATCGGCCGGGTGCTCGAGGATGCGATGATCAACCTCGGCCTCTACGACGTCGCGGTCGAGGCGATGGCGGGGCTCGGGCTCGACCTGCGCGCGCTGATCGACGACGAGCCCGACGCGGCGCTGGGGAACGGCGGGCTGGGGCGGCTTGCCGCCTGTTTCATGGAATCGATGGCGACGCTGGGCTGCCCGGCCTATGGCTATGGCATCCGCTACGAGAACGGCCTCTTCCGCCAGCATTTCGAGCATGGCCGCCAGGTCGAGACCGCCGAGGACTGGCTGGCCCATGTCGATCCCTGGGAATTCACCCGCCCGGAAAGCGCCTATACCGTGGGCTTCAAGGGCCAGGTCGAGATCCGCGACGGCCGCGAGGTCTGGTTTCCCGAGGAAACGGTGACGGCCGAGGCGCATGACACCCCGGTCGTCGGCTGGCAGGGGAAATGGGCCAATACGCTGCGGCTCTGGGCGGCGAAGGGGACGGCGGATTTCGACCTCGCGCGGTTCAACCGGGGCGACTATGCCGCCGCAGCCGAGCCCGAGACCCTGGCCCGCACGCTGAGCCGGGTGCTTTATCCCGACGACACCACGCATCAGGGCAAGGAGTTGCGCCTGAAGCAGGAATTCTTCCTGACCTCGGCCGCGCTGCAGGACATCCTGCGCCGCTACCTTGCCAATCACGGCGACCTCGGCGCCCTGCCGGCCCATGTCGCAATCCAGATGAACGACACCCATCCCGCGATCGCGGGGCCAGAGCTGATCCGGCTTCTGTCGGATGTCCACGGCCTGCCCTTCGACAGGGCACTGGAGATCGCGCGGGGGTGCCTCGGCTTCACCAACCACACGCTCCTGCCCGAGGCGCTGGAGAAATGGACGATGTCCACCTTCGGCACGATCCTGCCGCGCCATCTGCAGATCGTCGAGCGGATCGACAGCTGGCACCGCCGCAACTGGCCGGGCCGGCCGCATTATCTGGGCATCCTGAAGCACGGCGAGGTGCGGATGGGCGAGCTCGCCTTCATCATGAGCCACAAGGTCAATGGCGTCTCGGCGCTGCATTCGCAGTTGGTCAAGACCACGCTCTTTCCCGAACTGGATGCGATGCATCCGGGCCGGATCGTCAACCAGACCAACGGCGTGACGCCCCGGCGCTGGCTGCGGATGGCGAACCGCCCGCTTGCCGGGCTGATCACCCGCACCCTCGGCGAGGGCTGGGAGGCGGACCTCGACCGCCTGCGCGGGCTGGAGCCGCATGTCGAGGACGCGGGTTTCCGCGCCGACTTTGCCGCGGCCAAGCACGAGAACAAGGTCGCGCTGGCGAACTGGATCGGGCGCGAGACCGGCCTGGCGCTGGACCCGCACGCGATCTTCGACGTCCAGATCAAGCGCATCCACGAATACAAGCGCCAGCTTCTGAACATCCTGCAGACCGTCGCCCACTGGCACGCGATCCGCGCCAACCCCGAGGCCGGCTGGGTCCCGCGCGTGAAGATCTTCGGCGGCAAGGCGGCTCCCGGATATGCGGTCGCCAAGGAAATCATCCGCCTGATCAATGACGTGGCCGAGGTCCTTAACGCGGATCCGGTGACGAACGGGCTGCTGCGGGTGATCTACCCGCCGAACTACAACGTCACCATGGCCGAGAGGCTGATTCCCGCCGCCGACCTTTCGGAACAGATCTCGACCGCGGGGAAAGAGGCCTCGGGCACCGGCAACATGAAGTTCATGATGAACGGCGCGGTGACCATCGGCACGCTGGACGGCGCGAATGTCGAGATCCTGCACGAGGTCGGGGCCGGGAACTTCTTCCTGTTCGGCCTGACCGCCGACGAGGTCGCCCGCCGGCGCGAGGATCCCGAACATGCCCGCAAGGCGATCCAGGCGAGCCAGCCCTTGCTGGACGTGCTGCAGATGATCGCCGAGGGCCGCTTCTCTCCCGCCGAGCCGGAGCGGTACCATGGGCTGGTCCACCGCGTCTGGCACCACGACTATTTCCTCGTCGCCTCGGATTTCGCGGCCTATCACGCGATGCAGGCCGAGGTGGATCGCGCCTATGCCGATCCGGCGCGCTGGTGGAAGATGGCGGCATTGAACACGGCCCGCAGCGGTTTCTTCTCCTCGGACCGAACGATCCGTGGCTACATGGACGAGATCTGGCAGACGACATCCGCGCTCTGAGGCGCTTGCAGGAGGGGGGCATGGCCGGAACGACACTGGAGCGGGGCGCAGCCGAGGCGATCGCCGGAGGACGGCACGGCGATCCCTTCGCGGTGCTCGGGCCGCACAAGGTGGCGAAGGGCTGGGAGGTCCGAGCCTTCGTGCCGGGGGCGGAGCGGCTCTGGCTCCTGACCGGACATTCAACCGCCGAGGCCGCGCCCTATCCCGGCGTTCCGGGGCTTTTCACCCAGCCGATGCCCTGGCGGGACAGCTACAGGTTCCGCGCGGAAGGCCATGGCAACACATGGGAATTCGACGATCCCTATCGCTTCGGCCCGGTGCTGGGCGAGATGGACGAACATTTCCTGGGCGAAGGCACGCACCGCCGCCTCTGGCAGGCGCTCGGCGCGCATCCGATGACGCATGAGGGCGCGGCCGGCGTCCATTTCGCGGTCTGGGCCCCGAATGCGGAACGGGTCTCGGTGGTGGGCGACTTCAACCTCTGGGACGGGCGCCGCAATCCGATGCGCCGGCGGGGTGCGACGGGGGTGTGGGAGATCTTCCTGCCCGGCCTGCACCAGGGCACGGTCTACAAGTACGAGATCCGGGGGCAGGACGGGACGGTCTTGCCGCTCAAGGCCGATCCGGTTGGCTTCGGCTCTGAACATCCGCCCGCAAATGCAAGCGTCGTAAGGGAAATCCGGGGCGATTGGCAGGACGCGGACTGGATGGCTGCGCGGGCCGCGAGACAGGCCATCGACGCGCCGATCTCGGTCTATGAGGTGCATCTCGGGTCATGGCGGCGCGCGCCCGGCAACCGGATGCTGAGCTATCTGGAACTGGCCGGGCAGCTGGTGGACTACGCCGCCGACATGGGCTTCACCCATATCGAATGCCTGCCGATCAGCGAATATCCGTTCGACGGGTCCTGGGGTTACCAGCCGGTCGGCCTCTTCGCCCCCACGATCCGCCACGGCACGCCCGAGGAGCTTCGCGCCTTCGTCGATGCCGCCCACCGCCGCGGGCTGGGGGTCATCCTCGACTGGGTGCCCGCGCATTTTCCGACCGATGCGCATGGTCTTGGCCGCTTCGACGGCAGCGCGCTTTACGAACACGAGGACCCGCGCGAGGGGTTCCATCAGGACTGGAACACCCTGATCTACAATTACGGCCGGGTGGAGGTGAAGAACTACCTGGTCTCCAACGCCCTCTACTGGCTGGAGGAATATCACATCGACGGCCTTCGCGTGGATGCCGTCGCCTCGATGCTCTACCGCGACTACAGCCGCGAGCCGGGCGAATGGGTCCCGAACCGGGATGGCGGGCGCGAGAATTACGAGGCGATCGAGGTCCTGCGGCAGATGAACGCCACCGCCTATGGCGAATGTCCCGGCATCATGACCGTGGCCGAGGAATCCACCGCATTTCCCGGCGTCTCGCGGCCGGTGGACTGGGGCGGCCTCGGCTTCGGGTTCAAGTGGAACATGGGCTGGATGAACGACACGCTCGGCTACATGCAGAAGGACCCGCTCTATCGCCGCTACCACCATGGCCAGATGACCTTCGGCCTGGTCTATGCCTGGTCGGAAAACTACATCCTGCCGATCAGCCATGACGAGGTGGTGCATGGCAAGGGATCCATGCTGGCCAAGATGCCGGGCACACCTTGGGAAAAATTCGCCAACCTGCGCGCCTTTTATGGTTTCATGTGGGCGCATCCGGGCAAGAAGCTTCTGTTCATGGGCCAGGAATTCGCGCAAGGGGCCGAGTGGAACCACCAGCACAGCCTGGACTGGCACCAGCTTGCCCTGGCCGAGCATCGCGGCGTGCAGGCGCTGGTGCGCGACCTGAACCGGCTCTACCGCGAGATCCCGGCGCTGCATGTGAACGACTGCCGGCCCGAGGGCTTCGACTGGCTCGAAGGCCATGATGCCGAGGCCGGGGTCTTCGCCTGGGTCCGGCGGGGCCGGGCAGGGGACAGGCCGGTGGTCGCCGTGGTCAACATGACGCCGGTCCAGCGCAGCTACCGGCTGGGCCTGCCCGAACCGGGCCACTGGCGCGAGATCCTGAACACCGATGCCGCGGCCTATGGCGGCGGCAACCGCGGCAACCTTGGCGGAATCGACACCGAGCGGGTGCCATGGCACGGCCGGACCCAGTCGGCCCAGCTGGTGCTGCCGCCGCTGTCCGCGATCTATCTGCAGCAGGATTGACGATTGCCGGGCAAGCCGCCCGAGGGGAGGACGAGAATGCACCCAAGACCGAACCAGCGCCTTTCATCCCAGGCCATGGCCTTCGTCCTGGCCGGGGGGCGTGGCAGCCGCCTGAAGGAGTTGACCGACCGGCGCGCGAAACCGGCGGTCTATTTCGGCGGCAAGACCCGGATCATCGACTTCGCGCTGTCGAACGCGCTGAACTCGGGCATCCGCAAGATGGCGATCGCGACGCAGTACAAGGCCCATTCCCTCATCCGCCATGTCCAGCGCGGCTGGGGCTTCTTCCGGGCCGAGCGGAACGAATACCTGGACATCCTCCCCGCCTCGCAGCGGATGGACGAGGTCAACTGGTACCGCGGCACCGCCGATGCCGTGGCGCAGAACATCGACATCATCGACAGCTACGGGGTGAAATACGTCGTCATCCTGGCCGGCGACCACATCTACAAGATGGATTACGAGGTGATGCTGCGCCAGCATGTCGAGGCCGGGGCGGATGTGACCATCGGCTGCCTGACCGTGCCGCGCGCCGAGGCCACGGCCTTCGGGGTGATGCATGTCGACAAGGCGATGCGGATCACCGATTTCCTGGAAAAGCCGAAGGACCCGCCCGCGATTCCCGGCGACCCCGACCATTCGCTCGCCAGCATGGGGATCTACGTCTTCGACTGGGCCTTCCTGCGCGACCTGTTGCGGCGGGACATGGGGGACGACGATTCCAGCCACGATTTCGGCTTCGACCTGATCCCCCGCATCGTGCGGGAGGGAAAGGCCGTCGCGCACCGCTTTGCCGACAGCTGCGTGACCTCGGGCCTCGAGACCGAGCCCTACTGGCGCGACGTCGGCACGATCGACGCCTTCTGGCAGGCGAATATCGACCTGACCGACTTCGTGCCGAAGCTGGACATCTACGACCGGAGCTGGCCGATCTGGACCTATGCCGAGATCGTGCCGCCGGCGAAGTTCATCCATGACGAGGACGGCAGGCGCGGGATGGCAGTCTCGTCGCTGGTCGCGGGCGACTGCATCGTCTCGGGGTCCGAGGTGCGCAATTCGCTGCTGTTCACCGGGGTCCGGACGCACAGCTTCTCCAGCCTCGAACATGTGGTGGCGCTGCCGCAGGTCACCGTCAACCGCAAGGCTCAGTTGAAGAATTGCGTCATCGACCGGGGCGTGACGATCCCCGAGGGGCTGGTCATCGGCGAGGATCCGGCAGAGGATGCGAGGTGGTTCCGCCGCTCGGACGGGGGGATCGTGCTGATCACGCAGGACATGCTTGACGCCAGGGCGCGGGCATTGTCCTGACGGCGCGCGGGGTGGACGGCGCCGGGGGACTTCGCGCCCCCCGGACCCCCTGCGGGATGTTTGGGCCAGGATGAAACGGGGGCTGGTGAATGGGCGGGCGGGTGCTTTCGGTGGCGTCGGAATGTGTGCCGCTGGTCAAGACCGGCGGGCTGGCCGATGTGGTGGGCGCGCTGCCGGAGGCGCTTGCGGCCAAAGGCTGGGAGATGCGGGTGCTCCTGCCCGCCTATCGCAGCCTGCGGGCAGAGGCCGAGGGCTGGCCGGTGGTCTGGGAGGAGGGCGATCTCTGGGGCGGGCAGGGACGGGTCCTCGCCGGCGAGGTGGGGGGGAAGTCGGTCCTCCTCCTCGATGCGCCGCATCTTTATGACCGCGAGGGCGGGCCCTATGCCGGGCCGCAGGGCGAGTTTCCCGACAATGCGATCCGCTTCGCCGCGCTGAGCTGGATCGCCGCCCGCATCGCGCGCGAGGGGCTGGCGGGCTGGAAGCCCGACATGCTGCACGCCCATGACTGGCAGGCGGGGCTGGCCCCGGCCTATCTCGCCTACTACGGCGCGGGTGGAGTGAAGTCGGTCATGACCATCCACAACATCGCCTTCCAGGGCTGGGCGCCGGGCCACATGCTGGGGATCCTGCGCCTGCCCGCCCATGCCTTCCACCCCGAGGCGCTGGAATACTACGGCGGCATCTCCAGCCTGAAGGCCGGGCTGATGACCGCCGACTGGATCACCACCGTCTCGCCCAGCTATGCGGCCGAGTTGATGCGGCCCGAGTTCGGCATGGGGCTGGAAGGGGTGATGGCGGCGCGCGGGCGGGTGGTCTCGGGCATCCTGAACGGGGTGGACACGACGATCTGGAACCCCGCGCGCGAGGAGCCGGGCTTCGGCCCGAAGACCATGGCCGGCAAGGCCGCCGCCCGCGCGCGGCTGTGCCAGGAATTCGGGCTGGAGGTTCCCGGCCCGCTGGCCATCGTCATCAGCCGGCTGACCGACCAGAAGGGCATCGACCTTCTTCCCGCGGTGATCCCCGATTTCATACTCGGCGGCGGCGGGCTGATCGTCCTCGGCTCGGGCGAGCCGGGGATGGAGGCGGCGATGCGCAACCTTGCCGCGCGCTTTCCCGGACGGGTCGCCGTCCGCATCGGCTATGACGAGGCGCTGAGCCACCGCCTGTTCTCGGGCGCCGACGCCGTCCTCGTCCCCAGCCGGTTCGAGCCCTGCGGCCTGACCCAGATGTATGGCCTGCGCTATGGCACGCTGCCGGTGGTTTCGCTGGTGGGGGGGCTGGCGGATACGGTGATCGGGGCCAGCCCGGCGACGCTGGCGGCCGGGGCGGCGACGGGGGTGACCTTCCACCCGGTCGATGCCATGGCCTTCGGCCAGGCGCTGGAGCGGCTGCAGGCGCTGTACCGCCAGCCGAAGCTCTGGGCGAAGCTGCGCGCCAATGCCATGGCGCATCCCGTCGGCTGGGAGGCGAGCGCGGCCGCCTATGCCGGGCTTTACGAAAGGCTGGCCGGGTGACGCCGCAGACCGCCCCGCCGCCCGCCTGGCTGTCCGGCCATGCGCTCGGCCCCGGTCGCCCTTGGCCGATGGGGGCCAGCCTCACCGGCGACGGGGTGAACTTCGCGGTCTTTTCCGCCAATGCCGAGCGGATCGAGCTTTGCCTCTTTACCCATGACGGCCGCAAGGAGCTGTGCCGCCTGCCGATCGTCGAGCGGGAAGGGGACATCTGGCACATCCATGTCGGCGGGCTGACCCCCGGCGCGGTCTATGGCTTTCGCGCCCATGGCCCCTATGCGCCGGAACAGGGCCACCGCTTCAACCCGCACAAGCTGCTGCTGGACCCTTACGCCCGCGCGCTGGAAGGGCGGCTGAAATGGTCCGACGCGCTGATGGGCTACCGGATCGGCAGCCCGCGCGGCGACCTCAGCTATGACAGCCGCGACAGCGCCTTCGCCGTGCCGAAGGCGGTGGTGGTGGACCCGTCCTTCAGCTGGGGCAACGACCAGCCCCCGCGCATCCCGCGCACCGATACGGTGATCTACGAGGCGCATGTCAAGTCGATGACCGAGCTGCACCCGGGCGTCGACAGGGGCCTGCGCGGCACCTATCTGGGCCTCGCCTCCGATCCGGTGATCGAGCATCTGCACCGCCTCGGCGTCACCGCGATCGAGCTGCTGCCGGTCCATGCCTTCGTCGACGACCGCTTCCTGGTCGCGCGGGGCCTTCGCAACCACTGGGGCTACAACACCCTGGGATTCTTCGCCCCCGAGCCCCGCTACATGTCGAAAGGCGCGCTGTGGGAGTTCCAGACCATGGTCCGCCGCTTTCACGCCGCGGGGATCGAGGTGATCCTGGATGTCGTCTACAACCACAGCGCCGAGGGCGACGAATGGGGGCCGACGCTCTCGTTCCGGGGCCTCGACAACGCGAGCTACTACCGGCTTGGCGACGGCGGGCGGCATTATGTCAACGACACCGGCACCGGCAACACGCTGAACCTGACCCATCCCATGGTCCTGCGCATGGTGATGGATTCCTTGCGCTACTGGGTCGAGGAGGTCCATGTCGACGGCTTCCGCTTCGATCTCGCCACCGTCCTGGGGCGCGAGGCGCAGGGTTTCGACCCGAACGGCGGCTTCTTCGACGCGATCCGGCAGGACCCGGTCCTTTCCCGGGTCAAGCTGATCGCCGAGCCCTGGGACATCGGTCCGGGCGGCTATCAGCTGGGGGCCTATCCGCATCCGTTCCACGAATGGAACGACCGCTTCCGCGACGGGGTGCGCCGCTTCTGGAAGGGGGATGCCGGCCTCACGCCTGACCTCTCGGCCCGGATCCTCGGCAGCGCCGAGCGTTTCGACCATTCCGGCCGCGCCGCCTCGTCCTCGGTCAATTTCGTGACCAGCCATGACGGCTTCACGCTCGAGGATCTGGTCAGCTACACGGTCCGGCGCAATTTCGCCAATGGCGAGGAGAACCGCGACGGCCACCACGAGAGCCATTCGGACAACCTCGGCGTCGAGGGACCGACGAAGGATCCCAGGGTGCTGGCCGCCCGCGCCCTGCGCAAGCGCAACCTCTTGGCCACGCTGATGTTTTCGCAAGGGGTGCCGATGCTCCTGGCGGGCGACGAGATCGGCCACAGCCAGGGCGGCAACAACAACGCCTACGCCCAGGACAACGAGACCAGCTGGCTCGACTGGGCCCGCGCCGACCAGGCGCTGACGGATTTCGTCGCCCGCCTTGTCGCCCTGCGCCGCGCCCTGCCGATCCTGCGCCAGCGCCGCTTCCTGCATGCCCGCAAGCGCCAGTGCGACGGCCTGCCGGATGTGATCTGGCACCACCCCGATGGCCGCGCGCCGCAGTCCGGGGACTGGCACGATCCCGCCTTCCGCTGCCTCTGCGTCGAACTGCGGATGCAGGCCGAAGGGGGCGACCCGAAACCGGATGCCGTCTTCGCCGTTTTCAACACGGGGACCGCCGCCGCGCTGCGGCTGCCCCGGACCGTCCCGGCCTGGGAGCTTCTGCTCGACACCACCCGGCCGGAATTCCTGCCCGACGGCACCGCCTCGACGCTGCGCGAGGTGCCGGCCCAGTCCGTCCTGCTCTTCCGGTCGCTGACCGGCACATCGAAGGGAGACCCGCCATGAGCCAGATCACCACGGTGCCGACCGCCCCGATCCAGGGGCAGAAGCCGGGGACCAGCGGGCTGCGCAAGAAGACGGCGGTCTTCATGGGGCGGCACTATCTGGAGAATTTCGTCCAGTCTATCTTCGACGTGGTGGAGTGCCAGGGCAAGACCTTCGTCCTGGGCGGCGACGGGCGCTATTTCAACGACCGCGCGGCGCAGGTGATCCTGCGGATGGCGGCGGCGAACGGGGCGGCGCGGATGATCGTGGGGCAGGGGGCGATCCTGTCGACTCCCGCCGCCAGCCACCTGATCCGGCTGAACCGGACCGATGGCGGGATCATCATGTCGGCCTCGCACAACCCCGGCGGCCCGGACGAGGATTTCGGGGTCAAGTTCAACATGCCGAACGGCGGCCCCGCGCCCGAGGCGGTGACCGAGGCGATGTATCGCCGGACGCTGGAACTGGCCGAATACCGGGTGCTCGAGGCGCAGGACGTCGACCTCTCGCGCCCCGGCCGGCACCGGCTGGGCGGGATGGTGGTCGATGTGGTCGACCCGGTGGCCGATTACGCCGCGCTCATGGAAGGGCTGTTCGACTTCGCCGCGATCCGGGCGCTGTTCGCGGGCGGTTTCCGGATGCGGATGGATTCCATGTGCGCCGTGACCGGCCCCTATGCGGTGGAGATCATGGAGAACCGGCTGGGGGCGGCGAAGGGGACCTGCGTGAACGCGACCCCGCTGCCGGATTTCGGCGGGATGCATCCCGATCCGAACCCGACCTGGGCCCGCGCCCTGATGGAGGAGATGTTCTCCCCCGACGCCCCCGATTTCGGCGCGGCCTCGGACGGCGACGGGGACCGGAACATGGTGGTCGGGCGCGGGATCTATGTCTCGCCCTCCGACAGCCTGGCGGTGCTGGCCGCGAACGTGCATCTGGCGCCGGGCTATGCCGGGGGGCTGAAGGGGGTGGCGCGGTCGATGCCGACCTCGGCCGCCGCCGACCGGGTGGCGGCGGCGCTGGGGATCCCGGCCTATGAGACGCCGACGGGGTGGAAGTTCTTCGGCAACCTCCTTGACGCGGGGAAGGCGACGATCTGCGGCGAGGAGAGCTTCGGGACCGGCTCGGACCATGTCCGCGAGAAGGACGGACTCTGGGCGGTGCTCATGTGGTTGAACATCCTGGCCGCGCGGGGGCAGCCGGTGGCAGCGATCCTGCGCGAGCATTGGCAGCGGTTCGGCCGGAACTACTACAGCCGCCACGATTTCGAGGCGATCGAGCCCGCGCGGGCCGAGGCGCTGATGGCGGCCTTGCGCGCCTCGCTTCCCGGCCTGCCGGGGCGGGTGGTGGAGGGGCTGGAGATCGCGGAGGCCGACGACTTCGCCTATACCGACCCGGTGGACGGCAGCGTGAGCGAGCGGCAGGGGGTCCGGGTCATGTTCCGGGACGGCAGCCGAATCGTGTACCGGCTGTCCGGCACCGGGACCGAAGGCGCGACGCTGCGGGTCTATCTGGAACGCTACGCCCCCGGTCCGGAGGGGCTGGCTCTGGACCCGCAGGAGGCGCTGGCCCCGGTGATCCGGGCGGCACACGGGCTGGCGGGGATCGCGGCCCATACCGGACGGGAAAACCCGGATGTGGTGACCTGAGAAGCAGGGCTGCCACGCGTGGACAGGTTTCGAACCCCAGCAATATCAATGGCCTGGACGTCGCCATTAACGATCTGGCAAGGATCGGGATGGCCAGCGATCCCGCCCGCGCGAGGGCTGCCCTGGTGTGGTTGCGCGGTGCGCGATCCGGCGGCACTCCGCCGAGCGGAAGCGGCCGGATGGCGTTTTCCGCAGCGCTGGGGTCGATGTCGACGCGGTCATCATCGAAGAGCAGTCGAGAGATGAGACTTTCCGGCCCCGACGAAATGCACCGATTGATGTCGGATTTCGGTGCGCCGCTACTGGCGGCTGACGAAAAAGGCCAGGATGCCGTCTGTGAGGGCCGGCCCCCGCGTCATTCACCAAATATCGCCTGTTCCAATAGTTCCGCGTTGCGAGGCGCGCTGGTATATTTCCCTGTTGCAACCGAAAAGAAAGTCCCATTCTGCCGGACCGGCTGCTCATCCCGGCGATGAAAGCCGCTGTCAGGTCTGTCAATGTCGCGCAGCCCATCGGCAAGAATGATTCCTGCCTTGATCAGCACGGCGTCGGGACGTCCCATGCCCGGAATGATACGGGAAAACCCCTCCAGATTGTCCCGCCAGATCCGCTCCATGGTTTTGCTTTGGATATTCCCGTCGCAAACCTCTCGCCATTCGCGGGGAATCGCCTGTGATGCGGCCATCCCTTTCAGACTGGCCGGGTACCATGACAGGAAGGCATAATCCCGCCCCGGATGCGTGACGATGCTGCCAAAGGCGCCATGAACGATCAGAAACGACCCCAGCCTGTCGATCATCGGATTGCGCCGGACCAGAAGGCTGTATTTCAGACGCTGGCTTTCAGAAGGGAAATCGTCGATTCCGGCCTGACGATCCAACCGGGCGCGATCTTCCCAAAGGCAATTCACCACCATTGACGCCTTCAGATCATGCGACGCCCCCGCCTCGTCTTTGCAGGCGATGGCCCAACGACCGCCGGATTCGTCCTTGACCCCGCTGACGCAGATGCCAAGGCCAAGCGTGATCCGAGGCTCGGCCCTGATCGCAGCCGTCAATATCCGGTGCAGGGCGGGTTGATCGACACAGGCTTCGACCGTTTCGAAATTCGCCATGATGTCTGCAGGCGACACATCGGCGGGAATTGCGGCGCGGCGGGCGACATGGGTCGGCCTTTGACCCAGATAGGAAAGGCGATCATCGCGCAACCCCTCGAGAACCGCCCGTTCGACCTGATGGAAATGGTCTTCCAACTGGTCGGCCGACAGATGCGACTCATGATGCACGAGATAACGCGAGCATGTGGAAGATAGCGACGCCCAATCCGGCCTTTGCCTCGAAAGCCGTTCAACAACCGGGGCAAAGTGCAGCGCATCGGCGGCCATCCGGGCGCTGGTCGAAAAACTGCGATCCATCGCATAGATCAGCCCAAGATGGACCCTGCCTTCATAATTCAGGCTTGCCCCGGTCATCATTTCGCGGCGGCGGTCAATCAGGGTGACCTTATGCCCCCTTTGGGCCAGCATCAGCGCCGCCAAGACTCCCTGCACCCCGGCCCCAAGAACAACCGCGCTCACATTTTTCCCCACATATGCCCCGGCAAGGGGTGGCTGCGCAACGCCTCTGCCTTGGCATCCGGGGCCGGTTGATAGCGGAACCGGGCCGCCTGGGGCCGGAGTGCCGCAACCGCATTGGCCGCGTTCAAAGCAAGGTCACGGCTTGCGTATTCGATCAGTTCGCCCGAAGGCAAAAGCGCCTTGGCATAATCGGTCATCAAATCCGCAACATCGGTAAATGCCTTTGGGCTTTTGACCCAGCTGCGGTGGGTGCTTTCCGGGTAATATCGCTTGGTCAGAACAACCGCCGGCACATACCGGAAAGCCCCCGCCAGGCCAAGCGCAAAAAGCCAAGCCCGTTCGGAATGCATCAATCCGGGTGTGGCGCGAAACCTGAGCGCGTTCTGCTTGGCAAGCGCCGACCGGACCAGCCCCTTGAATGATCCCGGAAATCGCCCTGTCCAGAACATTGGCAGAATATCTTCCAACACCCAGCGTGACGTGCTGCTACCTTCGGCCAGATTCAATTCGTCACGGTCGGCTATCCGCTGGCCATCAAGTCCGATTGCGATGGTCTGACCAAAGGCGACAGCCGCGCCGGGGTCCTGCATCAGCACGGCAACAAGGGCCTCGACTCCGGCCTTGTCGATGGAATCGTCGTGGGGTAATATTCGCAGAAATCGCCCCTGCGCCGCCGAGATCAAGCCCGCGATGTTTTCGACCCAATTCGCATTGTCATCGGAGAGAAGCACCCTGACATTCGCCCTGTTTGCAAACATCCGTAGAAGGCGCTTACAATAGTCCTTGTCCCCGTTTCGGTCCGACAGGATGATTTCATCCCGGGGATCGACCAAGGCTTCGATATTCGCAACGATGACGTCATGAAACCGGGCGGATTTATAAAGCGGGATTAAGTGGCTTACACGCATTTCCAAGGCCCCATAGTTCGCCTCTCTATTCGGCGCGTCTTCGTCGAGGATGGCGCGTCGTATCCGCGGGATTCTTCGTAGCCGTTTATGCAGTCTGCCTGATCACGCAGAAACGGTAGGTCTTTCAGATGGTCATTATGAGATCGCATTACCTGACTCCGGCAGATCGGCCCATGTGCGAGATTGCGCGGCAGGGGCGAACCAGCCGTATCCTTCCTCGCAGAAACCGATCAGTGCACGCTGACCGGGGCGGGTTCCCGGCGGCATTTCCATCTTGAGTTCCAGCGTTCCCCCTGGCTCAATCGCGTGCGGCAGCCATACGCTTTGATCCGGCAGCCGCAAAGGACGCTCACAGGTCTCGGGATCCACCAGATGCAGGGTCACAGCCAGGCCCGTGACCTTGCCCGGCCCCCAACGAACCCGGCCCGGGTTGCCAATCCGGACATGTATCGCGCGATTGCCGGGCAGCAAGTTCACGGCAAGTTCGACAGTCCTGAGCGCGGCAGGCACAAGCGGTGCTGGGTCGGTCGTCACGCGGTCGATCTCTTTGCCGATTTCGGCGGCGAGATGGGCGATCTGATTGCCCGAGAAGAACTCGCCATGTGCCCCCGGGATTTCCCTGCTTTCGATAGCGGGCGTGTAACGCGACCAGGCCTGCGTGGGCCGCCTGAAATGGAAGACCGGGTTGTGCCTGCGGCTGTCCTTGCCAAAGAGGGCCAGAATGCGTCCGGCATACGGATAGGGCTGCACCTTTTCCATGAAGATGAGAGACCCCACGGCAATGCCGCCTTGCCACAGGCAATTCGCGAGATGTTGGGAAATTCGGCCTGCCTGGCAATTGCCACCGACCACGACCAGCGGGGGAAGGCCATAAGCCTCCAGGCTGCGCAGACAGGTTTCCGCGACAAATCTCTCGATGGCGGGATCGACGTTGCCGGGCGGCAAGATGCCGTTCAGGGAACGAAAGGCAAGCAGGGGTTGATCAGGCCCCAGTTCCCGGGCGAGGGCATCGGCCTCGCCATAATAGTTGAAGCACCAGATCAGCCATGGCCGGTTGCCCCTGCCGTTGTAGATCTTGACCAATCCATCGGAATCTATGGTTTCCCCCGTCGCTTGCGCCATAAGCGCAGACAGCTTTTCCAGAAGATCCTGTCGCCGGCTCTGTTCCTCTTGCGGCGCGGGGGCGATTGGACGCGCTTCACGCCAAAGGCGTTCCGGTGTGGTTTCGGCCGAGAACAGCCCGCGCAACGACAATCGGAACTGGCGCGCGACCTGCAACTCGATTTCAAGGAGGGTCAGAGAGTCAGCGCCCAGCCTGGCGAGCGTTTCCCGCGGATCTACCTGGGTCTTCAGCGCGTCGTCCCAGATTGCCAGATAGGACGGGGGCAAACCGACCTCGCCAGACGAAGGAGCCTGTTCAGCCGCCAGCGCATGCAGGCGCGCATTGTCCACCTTGAAGTTCCCGAGCCGGGGAAGCTTGCCAAGGACCAGGACACGGTCGGGGACAAGATGAGGCGGCAGGTTTGCTGCCATGGCCGCCCTGAGCTGATCCTCGGCCAAAGGCTGCCGCTCTGTCGCCTCGACGAAGCCAAAGGTGCGGACGCGCTCGCCGTCGGTTTCAACCACCAGCGCGGCTTCGGCCACACCGGGCAGGCGACGCAAGGCGGCCTCGATATCGACCGGGTCAAAGCGGTAGCCGCGCACCTTGATCTGGCGGTCGGCACGGCCGCAGAAATCGAGCAGGCCATCCGGGCGCAAACGGCCGAGATCCCCGGGACGGAAACGCCTCTGGTCTGGATGGTCGGTGCAGGAGGGAAACGCCTGGGCGGTCAGTTCGGGGTCGTTCCAATACCCACGTGCCATAAAGGCGCTTGTGACCTCGATCTGACCGACCTTCCCGGGTGCGACTTCGGCGCCATCGTCGCCGATCAGCCGCATGTCGCGATCTGCGATGGCATGGCCCACCGGAACAAGCGGGGTATCGGGCAGCCAGTTTTCCGGAATGCTCCAGTGCCGGTAGAGCGTCGCACATTCTGTCGAGCCGATCCCGGTATAGATTCGGCAACCTGGCGACAGGGATCGCCGCAGATCGGCCAGATCCTGTGCCAGAAACCTGTCGCCCGCCGTATAGACCACTCGCGCAAAAGGGGCGATCCGTGAGCCGGCCGACCGCATGAGCCCCCGCAGAACCGGCGGCATGGCGTGAAGGATGGTGACCTGCCGCCGGGACAGGTCGGACAGGACCTTTGCCAGCCCTTCGCCGCGCAGGTCCGCCATGCTGAGCGAAGCGCCATTCAACAAGGCTCCATAGATGTCGCGCAAGGCGCCATTCACGCTGGGCGAGTAGAGCAGACTCGATCGGTCGGCAGGGGTGATTGAGATCGCCTGCGAATACTGAAGGACATCATGCATGAGGCCGCGCTGATCCTGCCAGACGCATTTGGGCGCCCCGGTCGACCCGGATGTCAGCAGTATGTAGGCCGGGTCATTCGCACCGCCGATCAGGGGAGGGTCCGCCAGCACCGGCAGGGCAACGGCCGACAGTCCGTATGTCCCGGCGGAAAGGCCGGCCAGCGCGTCCTCCGTCCTGCCGATGACCAGGCGGGCGCCGCAGTGGTCGATGGCACGGCGAAGGGGGGCGAGCGGAAAGCCGGGATCCAACGGCAGATAGGGCCGCCCGGTCGCCAGGGCGCCCAGCATTGCCGCCACCACATCGCGACCGGGAGCGAGGAATAGGGCCACGGGCTCGCCCCGCGGGACCTTGTGCGCGATGACGGCGGCGTATCGGCGCGCCAGCCGGTCCAAGTCCTGATAGGTCATCACGCCGCGATCATCCACAAGCGCGGCCGATTGCGGACAGGTGGCGACCACATCGGAGAACCGTGTGTATAGACCGCGTTCGAGGTGGTCGCGGTCAAGCGGCGGCAGGCTGGTCATGATCAAGGATCTACCGGGCAACGGGCCGCGGCCAGGGCGGCGTGGATGTTCTGGTCCGGCGTGTCGGGTCGCAATACGCAGCCGGCGCCGAGGGTGAATATCCGTCCCCGCATCTGTTCGCGCAGCGTCCGTGTCGCGGTGATGATTTCGGATACCGTTGCTGTGGCCAGCCAATCTGGACGCGGCCCCGCCGATAAGGAAAGGTCAGGCGCCTTGAGAGCCTCTGACCACAGGACCGGGTTGTCGTCCGGAGAAAAATGCAAGATCGCTTCGGGGAAGGCGTGGGCAAGCGCGGGGGGATGGTCATGGCCATGCAGATGAACAAAGTTCAACGCTCCGGGGCCGGTTTCGGCGAGGCACGCCAGATCGTCGGGCAGACCGAGGCGCCAGTAGTCGCCTTCAGGGTCTTCGCCAGCGCCGGCATGCTGGATGGCCAGGAAGATCCCATCGACACCCGCCTCTCGAAAATCATGGATCAGCCGCTTTGTGCGCGCGCATAGCGCGCTCAGGCCAATGGCGACGGCCTCGGGGTGCTCTTGCAGATGGTGGCGCCAAACCCCGCGGCTCAGGGTCCGTGCCTGGAAGAGCGGATCGAATATCGACTGTAGCACCGGAACCTCGGGCGAGACCCGCGCCCTGATCGCGCGCGCCGCCTGGAGATGTTCCGAGACATGCCGCGCGTTCCGGGACGTTTCCGCAAGGCGGAGCCAGTGTTCCGGCTGTGTGATCGCAGGCGCGCCGAAGACCCGGCGGCCCAGGCTGTCGCCGGCCCAAGCATCTTCCTGGCCCAGGTCGCGCAGCTGAAAGCTCGAGGCCGGCGTTATCTTGACAAGATCAGAGCGGAAATCCTGCTGGAACTTGCAGGTCGCCGCGACAAGCGTCTCTGCCCGCTGGTCCGCCACCGGATGATGCCGCCAATAGGCGACCGGAACGGGGACGTCCATCCTGCCCGATCCGAACCCCGCGACGATGTCCAGAAAATGAGAAACGGCTGCCATGCCCTCAGCCCGAAGGTCGATCACTTGTGGCAAGGCGCGTGTCGTTTCCACGGGGGCGCCGCTCCACGAGGGAAAGGCAATCCAGGCCCGTCACGGTGCCCCACGGGATGACCTGCTGAGCGATGACTTCGAACCCGTGCCGGTTCGCCATCTCGGCGAGGCGCGCCGCCGACATGGAGGCGCGTCCGTGCGGCCGGTCGTGCATGGCAACCGTGTCGTCGAACAGAAAATTGGAATGGTGAAGGAGAGCCAGCCCCCCGTCGCGCAGCACCTGGGCCGTTTCTGCCAGGAAGGTGTCGAGGTTCGTCTCGGGCATCTGGACGAGGCAGTCATAGCTGAACAGGCTGTCCACTGTCCCCTCGTCGCACTCCGGCAGGTACTTTTCGTTTGCCGTGCGGCAGGTGACGTTTGCGACGGATTCCAGCCGGGCCCGCGCATTTGCAGACACATCCGCAGTTGCGGCGATGGCGACGACTTCATGTGCAAGTTCCGCGGCCCGGCCCGCGTGCGCGCCGTCGCCGGCGAAGAACGCCACCATCCGACCCGGGTCGAGTTTGTCGAACAATGGTCTGAAGCTCCAGGGGCGCTGCCAGAAGATGTGGCTCCAGTCCTGCGGGACAGCGGACTGATCCAGGTCGGAGGCGGGGTCGTTGGCCGGATCGCGCAGGGCCACCTCGTCAGGAAGCAGCCTTCGGGCCAAGGTGCAAACCGAGTCCACCAGATCCGGCACAGGTCTAGCCCGGTTCTTCAGCTGGACGGCAACATCCCTGATGACACAGGCGTCGTCGTATTCGATCACCGGATCGAGAAACAGGAAGTGGTTATACGCCCGCGCCACCAAAGTGCCAGTGTCATCGGTCATGTTGAAGGCGATGCCGGTATCCGCCATCGCCGCACGCAGTTCATCCCGAAGATCATCAACGCCATCGAGAAGAAACTGCTCGATCCTGCTTTCCAGAACAGCCCCGGGCAGGGGCGTTTCGGGAACGGGAGCGTCACGGAAGTCGATGCCAAAGCTGTCGTGCAGCCAGTCGATTTCGGCACGCGAACAGAAGGAGGCGGCAAGTTCGTCGGGCAGCCTGAACTTTGGTCCGGGTATCGCGGATTGCAGCCAGACATACAGACGGATCCAGCCCTTCGCCAATCCGGGATGGCCCACGAGCACAGGCAGCCTCACGCGGAGCAGATTGAGCAGCCGGATAGAATCCAGCGAACCTGCGGGATTCTCCTGGGTGCCAAGATCCACATGCTCGAGGCCGAACTCGGCCGCGAAATCGGCGACAACCGAGCCTTGCGGAAATCGGCTCAGGTCATAGGCCTTGAGCTTGAACGCGTCGCTGCCAAATATGGTCTGAAAGGCTTTGAAGTTGTCGCGATATTTAACCGCTCGCTGAAGCCGCGTACCTCTACCTTTCACACATTGCTGGATGATAGCGCTGGCGAAGGACATCGGGTCACGGACATAGCCAATGACCCGAAGAGAGCCGGACGCGGCAGAAAGGCGCTCCCATAATGCCTGGATGCCTGCGCCGTCGAAACTAGACAGCACCTCTCCGGAAAGGATCAGGCGCTTGCGTTCCATTGCAAGTTCGCTTTCCAGCAGCAGGCTATAATGCGCGCGCGCCGTCTCCTCTTCGCTGGCCGTCTGCCCCAGGAAATTAACCCTACGATTCGCCTCCTGCCCCCTCCCGTCGCCGAAGATCGCGTCGAGGGCGATGGAATGGTTGCAATCGCCAAGCCGAGCGTATCGAGTGCCATTGCGATCATAGTTCGCCAATGCCGTCTGGATCGCGGTCGATCCGGTTTTTGGCATGCCGATGTGCAGGATGATCTCCCGATCGCGCTGGTTCCAAGTCACGCCGTCACTCCTTCCCGCTCGGACGACAGCTCGAAGGGCCTCGGGCTATCCGGCCGCAGGCTTCCGAGAATATCGCCTCGTATTCCCTGACAAGGTGGTCCATGCTGAAAGCATGCGTGGAACGGACCGCGCATGTCCGAGCTGCGGCAAGACGTGCCTCGTCGGACAGAAGCGCGATCAGCTTCTCACATATTGCATCCGTCATTTCCGCCGGTCGAAGCCGGTGGGAAACGAGTTGATCATCCCCGCCGCCACCGGCTGCGATCATCCTTGGGATGGCTCCGATGTCCGTCGCCAATACGGGAATCCCGGCGGCAAAACATTCCAGCAGGAACAGGGGAAAGCTTTCCCCCGCGAAGGTGCTGGGCAAGACGCCCAGGTCAAAAGCATGCAGCATGCGCCGGGGCTCCTCGATGAAGCCGAGGTGGTAAACCCAGGGCATCGAGCGGATCAGGGGGGAAAGCCGTGCCACTTCCGGCCCGTCGCCAATCAGAACGATGACAATGTTGCGGGCGCTTGCTTCGCGCGCCTTGCGAACCGCTTCGATCGCAGTTTCCCATCCCTTTTCCGAAATGGCCCGAGACGCGATGACCAGCGCGAATGCATCTAGCGGAAGGCCCAGTTCGCGGCGAAGCGCATCTCTATCCTGAAGATGGGAATTGCATTCCGGCAGCGCATTGAAGATGGGTCTGACCTGGGCGTCCCTTAGGCCCAGCGAGGCAAGCGGGTTCAGGTTCTTTTCGTCGAGATAAAGCCAGTTGGTGACATTCCTGCTCAAATACGCGCCGTGGGCGGGTATCTTGTCCGCCACGCTTTCGTATCCACCGTGCAGACTCGCGATCAGCGGCAGGTCGAGTTCGTGACCACCGGCCGCCAGCCGCAAGTCCAGGCTGACGTTGTGCGAGTTCAGGACATCAAACCGGAAGGCGCGGAAGAAACCAGCCGGATCGCCCTGGATTTCACGCCAGCTAACAACCGGGATATCCTTGCGCAATTCCGTCCGGATCGAAGGCGCGCCGATGCGGATCTGATCTTCGACGACCAGATAGGTCACATAGTGGCCTCTTGCCCGCAGGGCGTTTGCCAGCTGAAGCGGAACCTTCTCGCCCCCGCCGGGCTTGAAACTGTCCGCGCCGATGCAGATCCGCAGGGGCTGGTTCTTCAGCTTGGCCAAGGGCGCGATCTCGTCCCTGAACAGCATGAGACGTTCTGGCGAAAAGAAGCTGGACAACCGCTGACAATGCGCCTCGATGGCAGTCTGGCCCAGACCATATTCCGCGGCGATGTCCGAAAGAACCTTGCGATGTTCCGCCAGATGGGTTTCGCCGAAAAGGGATGACCTTGACCGTCCCGTCTCACGAATCCGGAACTGCGACCGCGCAAGCCGCCGATAGGCAAACTGCCCGCCACGAAGCACCATGGCGTAGAAATACCAGTCTCCGGCAAACCGATAGCTGGTCAGCCTGTCGCGTTCCGCCTGCGTCAAGACGGGTTTGCGGAAGACCGCCCCGGCCGCATTCGCGATCAGATTGCGCGAGACGAAGTCGTGCTCGAACAGGCGCGCCGCGGGTAGGGTGGCCGAGCGGTCGCGCGTCAGGTGGTCAAGTCCCTGCCAGTAGTGTTCAAGATCGTCGCGCGACCTGCCGTCGGGTCCGATCGCCTCGATACGGCCACAGGCCAGCATGACATCCTCGCGCTGGAAGACGGGCAGCAGATTGGCAAGGAACCCGGAGTCCGCACAATCGTCGGTTTCAGCGATCCAGATCAGGTCGTGGCTGGCAGCGTCGATCCCTTTCAGCCACTGGCCGAACACGGAGCCGCTGTTCCTCTCGCCCGCGATGATCCGATAGGGGATATTGCCGCCTTGAAGGATTTCCGCCGCGATCTTGAGGCTGTCGTCATCCGACCCATCGTCGAGAAAGACGATCTCGTCCGGGGGACGGCTCTGGTTCAGGACCGAAGCCAGGCGGAGGGGCAGATAGGTCTCGTGGTTGTAGCAGGGCAGAACCGCGGTGACGCGCAGGTCCGCCGGTCGCTGGTGCAGCACGCGCGAAACCGTGTTCAGATAGGCCGCACCGAAATGGACATCCGGCTCGAGATACGCACCCTCCGCCCATTCGTTCCAGGCATTGATGCACAGCAGCGGTTCGCCCGCCACAGGATGCGCATTGGCCTCTCGGACGGCCCATTCCAGCCATTGCCGGAACTTTTCGGGGGTCGAGCCTGCGACGGCCGTCCCATGCCCCGGACGCCGGGCCTCGTTGTCCCATGACGGAAACACCGATCGGATCAACGGCAGTTCGTCACGCGTGTTGTGAATCGCCGCTTCGGTCACATCGTCGTAATCGTAGACCGCGCCGGCATGACGGTCGTCCAGAAGATCGAGTTCGGAGGTGACGTCTTGGGCCGTTGCAAAGATCCCATGTGGCGGAAACTCTATGGCGCCGTCCAGCCCAAAGACCGCCGGATCCTTTTCCCCAAAGGCACGCGCCATGAATATCAGCGGCGCTTCCCCATGACGCAGTTCGAAGAGGTCGCGCCATCGTGCCACCCGGTTCAGGCAATCCGGCACATGGCCGGGCCGATAGATGAACCACAGCGGCCGGCCGCCGAGGCGGATATACCGCTCATCCCGGAAATGACGGGCAAGATCGTCGATCAGGGCCTCGTCGTCTTCCGTCCGGTAACTCTGTTGCAGCAGGACGTCACGTTCCGCGCCATCCCAGGTGCGGGTCCAGTTTTCATTCGCCCACATCAATGCGAAGGGCATGGCAAGGGTGGGATCGGCCAGAAACCGTTCCATCGGCGTTTCCAGAACCCGCCTGCCGTCGAACCAGTAGTGATAGAAACAGAAACCGTGGATCCCGGCATCGCGCGCCAGTTCGATTTGCCGACGCATGACACCGCTTTCCGCAAGGTCATAGAAGCCGAGATCCCGAGGCAGACGCGGTTGCAGGTGACCTGGAAAGCGCGGCATCCCCCGCGCGACATTGCGCCATTCGGTAAAGCCACGCCCCCAGAAGCGGTCATTTTCCGCAATCGCGTGGTACTGGGGCAGATAATAGGCCAGCACCTTGGCGCGTGGCGGGGCGTCTCCGGCATCGACCGGGTCGAATTCCTCGAAATATGCCCCGGGTCGTGTGGATGCGGCCTGCTCTGTCAGGATGCGCCCCGCCATCTTGACCGGGGCGGCTGTCGGAGCGCCGGACTCGCGCCAGGGCAAGCCTAGGATCTCGGTGCCGCCACAGCGGGGCAGCGCGAGAAGCGAGCACCCGGCTCGCCGGCCCGCACGCCTCTCATGGCTTCTGGAGGCGATCGCGGAAAACTCTTCGGGCCGCGGCGCATCGGAGGCGAACAGCGCGATGTCCAGTTGCTGGTCCGCAAACCATCCCGCAGCCGCCGCGCGGATTTCGGTCAGTTCCCCGTGGTCTATGCAAAAAGCCTCGGCCCGCAGGTACTCCAGCGCACCATGCTTGCGGTAAAGCGTATCTCGCGCCGCAATGCTGAGCGCGGTCCGCCTTTCATCGGAATAACTCCGGGACCGGCCATGCTGCACAAAGACATCGGTGCAGACCCCGGTCCTGTATCCCGCAGCCGTCAGCCGGAAACACAAATCCTGAGTCTCGCCATAGCCTTGGCGGAAGTTCTCCAGATCAAAACCGCCCACCTCATCGTAAGCGTTGCGTGCGATCATGAAGCAGAACCCGTGCACAAGGGGCAGATCGACAAACCCGTGATCCGCGTGATTTTGCAGAAACCGATTTACTGCGCGGAGATCAGTGCCGGCGGGCAGGATATTGGTCGCGTATAATCCCCGCGCGTTTGTGACCCGTCCGAGGCTTTGCCATGCCGCCGCATTCGACAGCGGACCCGTCAATGCGACACCGGAGCGATGTTCGAACGGATGAGACAGCGCCGCGAGCCAGCCTTCGTCGACCACGGTGTCGCTGTTCAAAACCACGACCCGCCCGGCAGTCGAATGCTGGAATCCCAGCGCGGCAGCCCCGGTGAACCCCAGATTCTCTGGCGTGCGGAGGTAGCGCACCAGCCCGTCCTGTTGAGAGGCCAGCCAGCCCGCTGTCTCGGGCCCGGAGCAATCATCCACCAGCCAGACCCGCCCCAGATTCCCTGTCGCCGTCCGTCGCACGGACGCCAGACAGGCCTGCACATCGTCCAATGCGTCATGTACAGGCAGAACGATGTCCACCGTCGCCCCGGAAATCCCTTTGCGGCAGCCGCCTGGCGGATCCTGCACGGGCCGCGCAGCACGCCAGCCCCCCGCCATCATTCCTCCGGCCCTTATCGCCCGCCGGAAGGCCAGAACGGCATCTTGATCCGCCGGAGCGGCGGCGCAAAGCGCAGCCAGGGATTGCAGGTAGACGGCATGGGCCGCCGTGGCATCAGCCATGATGCAAATCGCGGCTGATACTTTTCGTCAGATCCCGCACAGCCTGTTCAGCATTGGTGAAGATCGCAAGCCCGGTCGCCGTGAATCTGGCATGCGCGCGAACTACATCCGCGCCTTTTTGAAAGTTCGCGATGTCCTCGTCCCGCAACCGCCGGGCTTCTTGTCGAATGTCGTCGCCGAGCGTCGCGCTGGTGGCCACACGATGCATCGTCAACGCCATGCGGGCCGAGACATAGGCGGCATGATAGATCCCGTCCATCGGGCGTGGATCACGTCGGAGCGGCGAGGGGTAGCGGTCGGCTTCCGGGTTGAGAACCAGAGGTTCGTCCGTCGTGAAGCCGAAAAGCAACAGGTGGCTGGCCTCATGCACCAGAACCTCTGCAACCGCGAGCGGTGTCCGATGAAAGGCCGGGTTCAGGATCAGCATCCCCCAGAGCTGATAGTGGCTGCCCCCATCGAAATGCTCGGTTGCCGATTGTGAACCCGTCGCGACCAGCACCTGTTTGACCAGTACAGAGACCTCCGCCGCCATTTCCGGCCAGCACCTGTCAAGAAAGCCCAGCCCGTCGGCCAGCCTGGTGCGGAACGCCGCGAAGATGGCGGGATCAACCGCATTGAAAAGCGAGGCCACCGAGCCGAAACGGTCGACTGCCATGTCCTGAAGCAGCGTTTTCGAAGTGTCGGACCAGCGGGTCAGGAAGTGTCGGTCGGCGGCCGTATCCACCGCAAAACCGGAAAGTACGGTACGAACGGTATCAACATCTTCGGCCAGCGTCGCGGTGGCGAGCTGATAGTGCCGCGCGTAATCTGATGGCGAGGGGTCGTAGCCCTGTTCCAGCGCAGCGATGAACCCGGCAAGTTCCTTCACTTCGGGAAAGTCCTGCGGATCGAAGCAATCGATCAGAACACCAAGGCTTTCGCCAAGCTGCGTCCGCATGCGGTCGTCAAGAAGCCGGGCGCGTTGCGCGGAAGGCTCGATGGAGTAGCTGGGCATTCGGGCCTCCGTCACGGGTTCCGGGCAAGCATTTCGCGAACGGAAAGCGTGGGCACGGGCATCGCCTTGCCTTCCTTAAGCTTGGCGAAGGAAGCGCGCAGACGCTGCTCGATATTCTTGTAGACCGGCTCCATGCGACCCAGGTGTTTCTTCGGCACGTTCGACGGCACGGCCATGGTCATGGCGGCATTCGCCTCGAAAAACACGAAGGATCTGTCGGAACGGACCCCAAGGTCGGCCCCCCAGAAATTCAGGGGACAGCGCCTGATCATCTCGCCGCAGATGGCACGCAGCTCCATCCAGTTGTGAAAGTCGCGCATTCTTTCGAGCAACTGGTCGATCGACCTTGTGACCCCGGCGCCGGATGACGGGCTTGTCGCGCCGCCGCTGCCGATTTGCCAGCCGCCAGATACGCCGTATTCGCGCAATGAAATGGTGTCGTCGACAAAGCAGACCCGGATCTTGACATAACGCCCGCGCTCGTCCTTGAAATCCACGAACTGGGTCATGAAGAATATTCGGCCAAGGCTCGGGAATTGCTCAAGCGGGTCCCAGTCTGCGGCAGAGCTCACTTTGACGAGACCAATGCCGGTCTGGGAAGATACGGGTCGAACCAGAACCGGGTAGGTGAATCCCTCGCGCTCGAACACTTCCCTGAAAGCATCGGTATGAGCTACGGCAAAGCGCGCGACACGGGGCACTTCAAGCCCCTCGATACCGCCGAAGACCTTCGGCGCAAGATCACGCCGGGTCAGGGCGACAGCACGTGGGTGGTTCCAGATCGGGCATTTCTCGCCGAGGATCGCGTCAAGCTGGGCAAGACTGTCGCGATATTCGTCTATATCCGCCAAAGTATTCACGATCCAGCGGTCCGCAAAAGAGGCTGCGAAATCACGATCCGCAAACCAGTATTCGTCCGCGTCGATTGCCAGATCCGACAATACCGGCGCCGGGAGGACGGAGCGATTCGACCATCGAATGCGAGGCGATCCATCGTTCCCCAAGAACACATCCAATTTCGCCGAATCGGGTATGCCCTTCCAGATCAATCCATCTTCGAGCAACGTCTAATTCCCATCGCATGCCCTGCATTCCGCAGGGCATGCGAAATTCGAACCTATTATCAAGAATGGACCTCAGCAGGCGCCGCCACCCTTGACGCCGATTTTATCAGCCACCGCAGCGCCGCTTTCAAGCTTGAAGCCAAGGAGCTTGGATGTGTCCGGTTTTTTGATCATGTTGCAGGTTCCTCTTTTTATCCCCTCAGTTAAATTTACCGCCACCGATGGAGTCAAAAGCGCATAAGGGTACTGGCAATATCTTTCGTTGGGCAGGGTTGCCTTCATTCGCCTTCGGAAAAGAGGCCGCAAACATGACCGGCGGCTTGCCATGACATGTCATATGCCCGTGCGGCGGCGCGGCGGATCAGGGGACCTTGAGCATTGCGAAGGCCAATCCCGTGAAACTGTCGTTCCTTTACACCCAGCCATTGCCGGTGAGGCTCAGGCCTCCAGCTCGGCGTCCCAGTAGAGGTAGTCCATCCAGCTGACGTGCAGGTGGTTCGGCGGGAAGCGGCGGCCGTGGGCCTGCATCTCCTCGGCGGTGGGGGTCCGAGGGGGGCGGCGGAGGTGGAGGCCGGACTGGCGCAGCGTCCGGGAGCCCTTGCGCAGGTTGCACGGAGAGCAGGCGGCGACGACATTCTCCCAGCTGGTGATGCCGCCGCGTGAGCGCGGGACGACATGGTCGAAGGTGAGATCGCCCCGCGCGCCGCAGTACTGGCAGCAGAATTCGTCCCGCAGGAAAAGATTGAAGCGCGTGAAGGCCACGCGCTTCTGGGGTTTGACGTATTCCTTGAGGACGACGACCGAGGGTATCCTGAACTCGTGCCGCTGGCTTCGCACCACATGGTCGTATTCGGCGACGATCTGCACCCGCTCCAGCACGGCGGCCTTGATCGCCTCTTGCCAGGGCCAGAGGCTGAGCGGGTAGTAACTGAGCGGGCGGTAATCGGCGTTCAGCACCAAAGCGGGGTAATGCTTCAGCGCCGCGGGATCGCGCACGAACTGGGTTCTGAAATCGCCGTCCATTCCGTCAAAGACTCCACGCTTTGCCCGCTGACCCGGAGGTCATGTGGGGGGCGGGGGAGTCCGCCCCGGTGCGGGAACTATATCTGGCGTTCTTGCCATGGCAACCCCCCAGCTAGTGACGGTGCCGTGAAGTTTTCCGAGATTCCTGATGCCAGAGTTCCATGACCCCGGCATGACAACGCGCAAGACCGGAAGAAGAGCTTGCCGGATGGGCAAGAGAAACATACCATCTGGTCTGATATGGAGGTACAGGCATGGCCGGTCTTCCGACGATCACCGGATTCCGCCGCTCGCCCGATGGGGGCAGGGGGCTGGCACGCGACCTGCGGGTCCGCTGGGCGCTGGAGGAGGCCGGGCAGTCCTATGCGGTGGAACTGCTGGACTTCGCCGAGTTGAAGTCGCACCGGCATCTGGCGCGGAATCCCTTCGGACAGATCCCGACCTATGCGTCGGAGGGGCTGGTGCTGTTCGAATCCGGGGCGATCCTCTGGCATCTGGGGCAGGAGCATCCGGTTCTGCTTCCGGCCGAGTCCAAGGCACGGGCGCGGGCGGTGATGTGGATGTTCGCCGCCCTGAACACGGTCGAGCCGCCGATCTTCGAGTCCAGCCTGGCGCGGGTGCTGGAACGCGACAGGCCCTGGTTCGCCGAGCGGCAGGAGATGCTGGAGGGACGCGTCCGCGGCGTGCTGGGGCGGCTTGCCGACCGGCTGGGGCAGGGGGAGTGGCTGGAGGCGAGGTTCTCGGCCGGCGACCTGCTGATGGTCAGCGTGCTGCGTCGGCTGGGCGGGACCGGGATCATCGAGGATTGGCCGAACCTCGCCGGCTACGTCGCGCGGGGCGAGGCGCGTCCGGCCTTCCAGCGCGCGCTGGCGGCGCAGCGGACCGAGGCGGAGGCGGTGCGCGCCCGAGGGTAGCCCCCGGGCGCGGTAAGAGGCGTCAGGCCAGCGCGGCGGCGACGGCGCGGCCGGTCAGCACTTTCACCAGGTTGGCGCGATAGGCCTGGGTTCCGTGCAGGTCGTGGATCATCGTGCCGCTTTCCATCGCGAGACCCTTGATCGCGGCGGGAGAGAAGTCGGCCGATAGCGCGGCCTCGGCATCCTTCCAGCGGAAGACGCCGTCTTGCGACGCCCCGGTGACCGCCACCCGCACGCCGCCTGCGTATTTCGCGACGAAGACGCCGGTCAGGGCAAAGCGGCTGGCGGGCTGGTCGAACTTCACATAGGCCGCCTTTTCCGGGATCGGGAAGACGATCGAGGTGATGATCTCGCCATCATGCAGTGCGGTGGAGAACAGGCCCTGGAAGTAGTCGTCGGCCGCGATCTTCCGGGTGTTGGTGACCACGGTCGCGCCCGAGGCGAGGACCGCCGAGGGATAGCAGGCAGCCGGGTCGTTGTTGGCGAGGCTGCCGCCGATGGTGCCCCGGTTCCTGACCGCCGGATCGCCGATGCCCCCGGCAAGGGCGGCGAGCGCCGGATAATGCGCCTTGGCCTCGCGCGCGACCACCGCATGCGGCGTGGCCGCGCCGATGTGCAGGCCCCCGTCGCCAAGGCAGACGCCCTGCATCTCGGGGATGGCGGTCAGGCTGACCAGGGTGGCGGGCGCGGCAAGGCGCTGCTTCATCGTCGGGATCAGGGTCTGACCGCCCGAGAGCGCCTGCGCGCCCTCGTGGGAGAGCGCCTGCGCCGCATCGGCGATGGTCGAGGGTTTGACGAAGTCGAAGTTGTGCATGGGGTCCCTCCCTCAGCCGTGCATCGCCTGCCAGACCCGCGAGGGGCTGACCGGCATGTCGATATGGGTGACGTTGGTGAAGCCGCCGCGATGCAGCGCGTCAAGCACCGCGTTGACGACCGCCGGGGGCGAGCCGATGGCCCCGGCCTCGCCGCAGCCTTTCACGCCCAGGGGGTTGTGCGTGCAGGGCGTGGCGCAACTGTGATCGACGCTGTAGAACGGCACGTCGTCGGCGCGGGGCATGGCGTAGTCCATGAAGGACCCCGACAGAAGCTGCCCGTTTTCGTCGAAGACGCAATGCTCCAGCATGGCCTGGCCGATGCCCTGCGCAAGGCCGCCGTGGACCTGGCCCTCGACGATCATCGGGTTCACCACATTGCCGAAGTCGTCGGCGGCGGTAAAGGCCAGGATCTCGACCTTGCCGGTTTCGGGGTCCACCTCCAGCTCGCAGCCATAGGCGCCGGCGGGGTAGGTGAAGTTCGAGGGATCGTAGAAGGCGGTTTCCTCGAGCCCCGGCTCGATGCTTTCCAGCGGGTAGTTGTGGGGAACGTAGGCGGCGAGCGTGATGTCGACCCAGGTCTTTTCCTTGTCGGTCCCGGCGACGGTGAATTTGCCGTCCTTGAGTTCGATGTCGGCCTCGGACGCTTCCATCAGGTGGGCCGCGATCTTCTTGGCCTTGTTGATGATCTTGTTGGTGGCCTTGACCATGGCCGAGCCGCCGACCGCAAGGCTGCGCGAGCCGTAGGTGCCCATGCCCATCGGCGTGTTCGAGGTGTCGCCGTGCACGATCTCCACCTGGCTGGCGTCGATGCCGATCATGTCGCTGATCACCTGGGCGAAGGTGGTCTCGTGCCCCTGGCCATGGCTATGGCTGCCGGTGAAGACGGTGATCGAGCCGGTGGCGTTCACCCGGACGGTCGCCGATTCATAAAGACCGGCGCGGGCGCCGAGCTGGCCCACCAGGTTCGAGGGCGCGATGCCGCAGGCCTCGATGTAATGCGCGAGGCCGAAGCCGCGCAGCTTGCCGCGGGCCTTCGATTCCGCCGCGCGGGCCTCGAAGCCGGCGTAGTCGGAAAGCTCCAGCAGCTTGTCGAGCGTCGCGTCGTAGTTGCCGGTGTCGTAGACCACGGCGACCGGGGTCTGGTAGGGATACTGGTCCGGCTTGATGAAGTTCTTCCGCCGCAACTCCACCGGCGACACGCCCAGTTCGCGCGCGGCCTTGTCGATCACCCGTTCCAGCTGGAAGGTCGCCTCGGGCCGGCCCGCGCCGCGATAGGCGTCGACGGGGACGGTGTTGGTGAAGACCGCCTTGACGTTGGTGTAGACCAGCGGCGTCTTGTAGTTCCCGGCCAGAAGCGTGCCGTGCAGCCAGGTCGGGATGCAGGGCGCGAAGGTCGAGAGATAGGCGCCCATATTGGCGTAGGTCTCGCAGCGCAGCGCCATGAAATTGTTGTCGGCGTCGAGCGCAAGCTGGATCCGGGTCTGGTGGTCGCGGCCCTGCGCGTCCGAGATGAAGGCCTCGGACCGGGAGGAGGTCCATTTGACCGGACGCTTCAGGATCTGGGCGGCCTTGGTGACGAAGGCCTCCTCGGCGTAGTGGTAGATCTTCGAGCCGAAGCCGCCGCCCACGTCAGGGGCGACCACGCGCAGCTTGTGCTCGGGGATCGACAGCACGAAGGCCCCCATCAGCAGGCGGATCACATGCGGGTTCTGGCTGGTCGTGTACAGCGTGTGCTGGCCCGAGTGATCCTCGTAATCGCCGACGGCGACGCGGGGCTCCATCGGGTTGGCGATCAGCCGGTTGTTCACCAGGTCGAGCGTGGTGACATGGGCGGCCTTCTTGAAGGCCTCGTCCACGGCGGCGCGGTTCTCCTCGACGAAGCCCCAGTCGTAGCAGAGGTTCGAGCCGATCTCGTCATGCACCAGGGGCCCGCCCTGGACCGCGGCCTTCATGTCCATGACGGCGGGCAGTTCGTCGATGTCGATCTCCACCGCCTCGGCCGCGTCGCGGGCCTGGTCCAGCGTCTCGGCCACCACCACCGCGATCGGATCGCCGACATGGCGGACCTTGCCTTCGGCCAGCACGGGGTGCTTCGGTTCCAGCATCACCGAGCCGTCGCGGCTGGTCACCTGCCAGCCGGTCGGGATGCCGCCGACGCCGGCGAAATCGGCCGAGGTGAACACCTTGACCACGCCGGGCATGGCTTCCGCGTCGCGGGTGTCGATCTTGCGGATCGTGCCGTGGGCGACCTGGCTGCGGATGAAATGGGCGTGGAGCTGGCCCCGGATGTTGATGTCGTCGGTATATCTGCCCTTTCCGGTCAGGAACCGCACGTCTTCGCGCCGCTTGGTGCTGGCGCCGATGCCTCCGTCCTTCGGCATGTCGTCCTCCCTGATTCTGTTATTCGGCTGCGATCTTGGTGACGTCCTGCCCGCTGGCCGCCAGCACCGCCTTGACGATGTTGTGGTACCCCGTGCAGCGGCAGATGTTGCCTTCGAGATGGTAGCGGACCTCGGCCTCGGTCGGCTTGGGGTTCTCGGCCAGAAGGGCGGCCGAGGACATCACCATGCCTGGCGTGCAATAGCCGCATTGCAGGCCATGATGGTCCTGGAAGGCCTGTTGCAGCGTCGAGAGCGAGCCGTCGGCATTGGCCATCCCCTCGATCGTGCGCACGTCGGCCCCGGCCACGTCCTGGGCAAAGACGGTGCAGCTTTTCACCGCCTGGCCGTCGACATGCACCACGCAGGCGCCGCACTGGCTGGTGTCGCAGCCGACATGGGTGCCGGTCAGACCCAGCCCCTCGCGCAGGTAGTTCACCAGAAGGGTCCGCCCCTCTGCCTCGGCCGAGACGGCGCGGCCGTTCACGGTCATGCTGACTTTGGTCATTCCTCTCCTCCCTTGGATTTCCTGGGTTGGGGGCCTCAGCCCCCGGTCAGACGCTTGAACCAGCCCTTCTTCGGGGCCTCTTCCGCCTCGTCCGCGGGCGGGGGCTCATCCGGGCCCTCGACCGCGTCCTGGAAGCGGGTGAAGAATTCATCGGCCAGCTTGCGGGCGAAGCCGTCGATGATCCGGCTGCCAAGCTGGGCGATCTTGCCGCCGACCGAGGCATCGACGGAGTAAGTCAGCCGGGTGCCGTCCCCGGCCGGCTCCAGCACCATGTCGGCGCCCCCCTTGGCGAAGCCCGCGACGCCGCCCTTGCCCTCGCCCGAGATGCGCAGGGACCGGCCTTCCACGATGTCGGACAACTGAACCACGCCGGTGAAGGTGGCGCTCACCGGCCCCACCTTCTGCTTGACTACGGCCTGATATCCTTCGGCCACGCTGCCAGAGAGGCTTTCGCAGCCGGGAATGCAGGCGCGCAGCACCTCGGGGTCGAGGATCGCGCGCCAGACCATGTCGGGCGGCGCGGCAATTTCGCGCGTGTCGGACATCTGCATCGGTTTGATTCCCCCCGGCCTTTTTCACGAGACTATGCCAAAGCGCGCATAATCCATCAGGAATTTCGCGCCTCGCCCGGTCAATTTTCTCCGGACCCGCGCAAAGGGCCGCCGACGGATGCAGCCGGGACTTGCGGCAAGGCGCGGCCGTCTTTAACGCTTTGCGGCAAAAACCCAGCGGAGCCCCCATGTCCTTCAGCCGCCGACAGATCCTTGTCCTTGCCGCCGGAGCAGCACTTGCCGCCTGCGGCCGCAAGCCCGAGCCCGAAGTCTCGCGCGCGCCGATGCAGCCCGGCGCCACGCCCGAGATGAAGGCCCTGGTGCGGAAATACGCCCATGTGCACGAGATTCCCGAAGAGCTTCTGCACCGGGTGATCCGGCGCGAAAGCGGTTACAATCCGGCGGCGCGCAACGGGCCCTACTACGGGCTGATGCAGATCATGCCGCAGACGGCGCAGACCATGGGTTATCGCGGCGCGCCCGAGGGTCTTCTGGATGCCGAGACCAATCTGAAATATGCCGGGCGCTATCTGCGCGGGGCCTGGCTGGTGGCGGATGGCAACCAGGACGCTGCCGTGGGCTGGTATGCTCGCGGCTATTACTACGAGGCCAAGCGCAAGGGCCTGCTGGAGGAGACCGGCCTTAGGGCCTGATACGGCAATGCTGGACATGGGCGGGCGCAGGCGGTAGAACGCGCCCGTTAGCGCTAACAGCGCATAAGAGGGAGTTGCCCATGGTCTCGCGTGTGATTCCGGTGGATGTGTTCGATCTGGTGATCTTCGGCGGCACCGGGGATCTGGCGCGGCGCAAGGTGCTGCCAGGGCTTTACCGGCGCTTCCTCGCGGGGCAGATGCCCGAGGACAGCCGGATCATCGGCGCGGCACGGGGCGAGCTGACCGATGCCGAATGGCGCGCGCAGGTGGCCGGGGCCATCGCGGAATTCGTCCCGAAGGAGAAGCAGGACAAGACGGCGATCGCGGGCTTCCTGGAGCGGCTGACCTATGTCCCGATCGACGCCAGGGGGACGACCGGCTGGGAGCGGCTGAAGGAGTTGATGCGCGAGAACGTGGTCCGGGCCTTCTACTTCTCGGTCGCGCCGGGCCTGTTCGGCGATATCGCGCAGCGGCTGTCGGACCACGGGATCGCCGATGCCTGGAGCCGGATCGTGGTGGAAAAGCCCTTCGGCCGCGACCTGACCAGCGCCCGCGCGCTGAACGAGGTGCTGGCGCGGCATTTCACCGAGGCGCAGATCTACCGGATCGACCATTACCTCGGGAAGGAGACGGTGCAGAACCTGATGGCGGTGCGCTTCGCCAACATCCTGTTCGAGCCCCTGTGGAAGGCGGAATACATCGACCATGTGCAGATCACAGTGGCCGAGACCGTGGGCGTGGACGGGCGCGGGGCCTATTACGACAAGTCGGGCGCCATGCGGGACATGGTGCAGAACCACCTGATGCAGCTTCTGTGCCTGATCGCGATGGAGCCGCCCTGGCACTTCGACCCCGATGCGGTGCGCGACGAGAAGCTGAAGGTGATCCGGGCGCTGAAGCCGGTGCTGGCCCAGGACATCGTGCGCGGCCAGTATGCGGCGGGGGGCGGCGAGCCGGGCTATGCCGAACACGCCGAGAATTCCGCCAGCCGGACGGAAAGCTATGTCGCGCTGAAGGTCGCGATCTCGAACTGGCGCTGGCAGGGGGTGCCCTTCTACCTGCGCACCGGCAAGCGGCTGCGGGCGCGCGCCAGCGAGATCGCCGTTACCTTCAAGCAGCCGCCGCATGCGATCTTCGACGATGCGAAGGGCTGGCACGAGAACGTGCTGGTCATCCGGCTGCAACCGGACGAGGGGATGCACCTGTGGGTGATGATCAAGGAGCCGGGGCCGGGGGGGATGCGGCTGATGCAGGTGCCGCTGGACATGTCCTTCGCCGACGCGCTGGCCGAGGTGTCCGAGGATGTGCCGGACGCCTATGAACGGCTGATCATGGATGTGATCCGGGGCAACCAGACGCTGTTCATGCGCGGCGACGAGGTCGAGGCCGCCTGGGCCTGGACCGATCCGATCATCGAGGGCTGGGAATCGCGTGACGACCGGCCGCAGCTTTACGATCCCGGATCCTCGGGGCCGGAAGATGCGTTGATGCTGATGCACCGCGACGGGCGTCGCTGGCGGGAGATACGCTGATGCAGCTGGAGACCTATCCGGACCGCGAGATGCTGATGCTGGGGCTGGCGAATGTGCTCGCCGGGCAGCTGGCGGATTTCCTGCGCCGCGACGGCCAGGCCACGCTGGCGGTTCCGGGGGGCACGACGCCGGGGCCGGTGTTCGACACGCTTTCAGGGGTGGACCTCGACTGGGCGAATGTCGCGGTGCTGCCGACCGACGAACGCTGGGTGCCCGAAACCAGCGACAGGTCGAACACGCGGCTGGTGCGCGAACGGCTCATCCGCGGCCGGGCGGCGCAGGCGCGGCTGATCCCGCTTTACGCCCCGGCCGAGACGCCCGAGGAGATGCTGCCCGCGCTGGAGGACGGGATCCGGCCGCATCTGCCGATCTCGGTCCTGCTTCTGGGCATGGGGACGGACATGCATGTGGCAAGCCTGTTCCCCGGCGCCGACCGGCTGGACGAGGCGCTGGCGGCGAATGCGCCGCTTCTGCTGCCGATGCGGGCCGAGGCGGCCGGCGAGCCGCGCGTGACGCTGACCGCGCCGGTGCTGAAAGGGGCGTTCAACATCCATCTCCTGATCACCGGCGGCGAGAAGCGCGAGGCGCTGGAGCGGGCGCAGTCGCTGACCCCGCAGGAGGCGCCGGTGCGCGCCGTCCTGGACGCCGCGACCGTGCATTGGGCGGAGTGAGTCATGGACAAATGGGCGGAACTGCACCGGCTGCGCGGAGTGAACAAGGACCGGCATATCCTTGATCTCTTTGACGGATCCCGTGCCGGGGATTTCACTGTCGAGGCGGAGGGGATGCGCCTCGACTATGCCAAGACCAATATCGACGCCCAGACCCGCGCCGCGCTGGTCCGGCTGGCCGAGGAGTCGGGCGTGGCGGAAAAGCGCGCGGCGATGTTTTCCGGCGAGAAGATCAACGACACCGAGGGCCGCGCCGTCCTGCATGTGGCGCTTCGGGCGGGCGAGGGCGCGGTGATCCGGGTGGATGGCCAGGACGTGCTGCCCGATGTGCGCCGCATCCGTGCCGCCTGCGCCGCCTTCGCGCGCCAGGTGCGCGAGGGGGTGTTCACGGGGCAGGGCGGCCGGATCACCGATGTGGTGAACATCGGGATCGGCGGCTCGGACCTCGGGCCGGCGATGGCCTATCTGGCGCTGCAACCCTGTGCCGACGGGCCGCGCTGCCATTTCGTCTCGAACGTCGATGGCGCACATGTCCATGACACGCTGCGGGGGCTGAACCCCGAGACGACGCTGGTGATCGTCGCCTCGAAGACCTTCACCACGATCGAGACCATGACCAATGCCGACACGGCACGGCGCTGGATGGCGGAGAAGGTCGCCAACCCCGCCGCGCAGTTCGCGGCCGTCAGCACGGCCGGGGACAAGACCGCCGCCTATGGCATTGACCCAGAGCGGGTTTTCGGCTTCGAGGATTGGGTCGGCGGGCGCTACTCGGTCTGGGGGCCGATCGGTCTGAGCCTGATGATCGCCATCGGTCCCGAGCGGTTCGACGACTTCCTGGCCGGTGGGCGGGCGATGGACGCGCATTTCATGGGCGCGCCCTTCGCGCGGAACATGCCGGTGCTGCTGGCTTTGGTCGGGATCTGGCACAACCAGATCTGCGGCCATGCGACGCGGGCGGTCCTGCCCTATGATCAAAGGCTTGCGCGGCTTCCCGCCTATCTGCAGCAGCTGGAGATGGAGAGCAACGGCAAGCGCGTCGCGGTGGATGGCAGCGACCTTGCCACCCAGTCCGGCCCGGTGGTCTGGGGCGAGCCGGGGACGAACGGCCAGCACGCCTTTTACCAGCTGATCCACCAGGGCACCCGGGTGGTCCCTTGCGAGTTCCTGGTGGCGCGGCGGGGACATGAGCCGGATCTGGCGCACCAGCATCTCCTCCTGGTCGCGAACTGCCTGGCGCAGGCCGAGGCGCTCTTGCGCGGCCGGTCGCTGGAAGAGGCGCGGGCGATCATGGCGAAGAAGGGGCTGGCCGGGGCCGAGCTGGAGCGTCAGGCGCGGCACCGCGTGTTTCCGGGCAACCGGCCCTCCACCGTGCTGGCCTATGACCAGCTGACCCCCTTCACCCTGGGCCAGATCATCGCGCTTTACGAGCACCGGGTGTTCGTCGAAGGGGTGATCCTGGGGATCAACTCCTTCGACCAGTGGGGGGTGGAACTGGGCAAGGAACTGGCGCTGGCCCTGCAGCCGCTGCTGGAGGGCAAGGCGGGGACGGAGGGCAAGGACGGCTCGACCGCGGCGCTGGTCGGGTTCCTGCGCGGCTGAGGTCAGCCGGTGGACCCCATGTCGTCGTCGCCGTCATGGCCGCCGGCATAGTCCGGGCCATTGCCGCTGGCGGTCAGATCGGTGCCGTCGACGCCGTATTTCGCCCGCGCCCAGGCCAGCGCCTTGGCGCGGTTGAACAGGATCGTGCGGGTCAGCCCATCCTGGCCCACGCGATGGACATGGGTCTCGCCATTGTGCTTGACGATCAGGACGGGGACATAGGCACCGTCGATCAGCTGGTTCGTCCGCTTCACCGTCAGCGCCGAGGCGCCATAGGCGGTGGAGAGGATAAGGACGCCGACGAGGAAACTGCGGGCCAGGAGCGGGTTCATCTGCAAGCCTCGGAAAATCAAGGGTTCCGGGGGCAGGGCGCCCCCTTGCCTCCCTGCTAGCGCGGGGGCGGAGGGGGCGCATACTCCAATCGGGTGAAGGGTCGGGAATCCCCGACCGATCGGGACCGATTGCTTCAGCGCGCCGTTACTTCAGCGCGGCGGTCACGATGACCTCGACCTTGTAGTCGGGGGTGGCAAGCTTCGCCTCGCCGGTGGCGCGGGCCGGGGTGTGGCCCTGCGGCACCCAGGCGTCCCAGACCGCGTTCATCTCGGCGAAGGTCGAGATGTCGGCCAGCCAGATCTGCGCCGAGAGGATGCGGGTCTTGTCCGTCCCGGCGGCGGCGAGGATGCGATCGACCTCGGCCAGGCACTGGCGGGTCTGCTCGGCCACCGATGCGCCGGGTTGGCCGACCTGGCCGGCAAGCCAGAGGATGCCGTTACATGCCACGCCTTCGGACATGCGGGGGCCGGTGCCGTAGCGGGTGATGTCGTTGTTCATGAAATGCTCCGTTGCTGGTCGTTAGCGGATTAGCCGGTCGGGGGCGCGAACGGAAGTCAGTTCACGCGGCGGCAGTGGAACTGGTCGCCCGAGGCGGCCGAGACCCAGGTCAGGCCGGTGTCGGTGACGAGGGCAAGGAAGATGCGCGTGCCGCCCTGGATGTAGAGGGTGTAACTGTCGCCCTCGCGCGTGACGGCGCGGATCGGGTAGGTTTTCGAGCCGTTGAAATAACTGGTGTTGGTGAAGCGGAAGGTCGCGCCGCCGCAGTCCCAGCTGCCGGTGAAAGGATAGGGCGGCGCGGGCGCGGGTTCTCTGGCGCAGGCCGCGAGGAGGGGCAGGAGGAGAGGGGCAAGCCGCATCGTCGGGCCTTTCAGGGGGGCTTCCGGGAATGGGTAGCAAGGCCCCTGGGCAGCGGCAAGCCATGCGGTCTTGCATTGCGCCCCCCATCGGCGCAAAGAGGGGCCGTTTCATTCCGTCGGAGCAGGACCATGACCCATCGCATCGCCATCCTCGGGGCCTCGGGCTATACGGGGGCGGAGCTTGTCCGCCTGATCGCGACGCATCCCTCGATGCGGATCGTCGCGCTCTCGGCGGACCGCAAGGCGGGGATGAGCATGGCCGAAGTCTTTCCCTTCCTGCGGCACCTCGACCTGCCGAGGCTGGTGAAGATCGACGAGATCGATTTTTCCAATGTCGACCTGTGCTTCTGCGCGCTTCCTCATGCGACGACGCAGGAGGTGGTGGCGAAGCTGCCGCGCGGGTTGAGGATCGTCGACCTGTCGGCCGACTTTCGGCTGCGCGACCCGGCGGAATATGAAAAGTGGTATGGCCAGCCCCATGCGGCGGTGGAGGTCCAAAAGGAGGCGGTCTATGGCCTCACCGAGTTCTACCGCGACGAGATCCGGGCGGCGCGGCTGGTCGCGGGCACGGGCTGCAACGCGGCGACCGGGCAGTTTGCGCTGCGGCCATTGATCGCGGCAGGGGTGATCGACCTGGAGGATATCCTGATCGACCTGAAGGCTGGGGTCTCGGGCGCGGGGCGGAGCCTGAAGGAGAACCTGCTTCACGCGGAATTGTCCGGGGGAACGCATACCTATTCGGCCGGTGGCAAGCACCGGCATCTGGGCGAGTTCGACCAGGAATTCTCCAGGATCGCCGGGCGGCCGGTCCGGGTGCAGTTCACGCCGCATCTTCTGCCGATGAACCGGGGCATCCTGGCCACGGTCTATCTGAAGGGCGATGCGAAGACCGTTCATCAGGTGCTTGAAAAGGCTTATGAAAGCGAGCCCTTCCTGCAAGTCCTGCCCTTCGGCGCGTTGCCCTCGACCCGCGACATCGCGGGGAGCAATTTCTGCCATCTCGGGGTGATCGGCGACCGGATTCCGGGGCGCGCGGTTGTCGTCGCGGTGCTGGACAACCTGACCAAGGGCTCGTCGGGTCAGGCGATCCAGAACGCGAACCTGATGCTGGGCCTGCCCGAGACCGAAGGGCTGATGCTGGCGCCGGTCTTTCCGTGAGGGCTCGTCGTTCGACTGCGTCTCCTCCTCGCCGGGATAGAGCGAGGAGTGGCGCAGCCCATCGACGAGCGGGGGCTTGATTAGGGTCAAGGCGCGCCCAAGTGAGGGCGTGTAAGCAGGGGCCGTGCAAAGGGGTGCAGGCATGAGCAGGGAATTCCGCGGCTTGAAGGGGCTGAAGAAGCAGCGCCGGATCCAGATCGTCGCGCTGGCGGCGGTGGCGCTGATCGGCGCGACCGGGCTGGTCGGCTATGCGATGCAGGACGGGATCAACTTCTTCCGCTCGCCCACCCAGGTGATGGAGGAGCCCCCGCGCGAGGGCGAGACCTTCCGCATCGGCGGGCTGGTGGAGGAGGGATCGCTGAAGCGCGGCGAGGGCACCGAGGTCGCCTTCGCGGTGACGGATACCAATGCGACCGTGCCGGTGCGCTATACCGGGATCCTGCCCGACCTCTTTGCCGAGGGGCAGGGCGTCGTCGCCCTGGGCAAGATGGAGGGCGAGACCTTCGTCGCGACCGAAGTGCTGGCCAAGCATGACGAGACCTACATGCCGAAGGAAGTGGTCGACGCGCTGAAGGAGCAGGGGGTCTACGTCGATCCCGCGGAGCAGCCCGAAAGCTGACCAGCGCGCGGCGGGGCAGGGCGGCGTTAACGCCCTGCGGGCAGGCTTCCCCCGGAAAAGGGGGTGCCCATGCCGAATGTCCGCCAGATTGCCGAGGAAATCGTCGCCCGCGAGGGCGGTTTCGTGGACGACCCCGATGATCCGGGCGGGGCCACGAACCATGGTGTCACGCTTCCTACGCTGCGGCGGCTGGGGATCGACGTGAACCGGGACAGCCGGATCGACCTGGCCGACGTGCGCGCCCTCACACGCGCGCAGGCGGTGGAGATCTATCTGGAGCATTACCACAAACGCCCCGGCATCGCGACCCTGCCCGAGGCGCTGCAGGCCAGCGTCTTCGACATGCAGGTGAACGCGGGCGCGAATGCGGTGCAGATCCTGCAGCGGCTTCTGACCGACATGGGCTTTCCCTGCGATCCGGATGGCCAGATCGGACCGCAGACCATCCGTGCGGCGCAGATGGCGCAGGACGCCGCGCCCTCGCATCTTGTCGATGCCTACGGGATCGCGCGGCGGAACTATTATTACGCGCTGGCGGACAAGCGGCCGGCGAGCCGGAAATATGCCCGCAGCCGCGACGGCGGAAAGGGCGGCTGGATCAAGCGGGCCGAGGAGTTCATCTCGCCGCGCTATCACCTGACCGCGGCGCAGCATGCGGCACGGGTGGCGGCATGGGAGTGATCGGCAAGCTGATCGGCGGGCCGGGGGCGGTCACCGCGCTGGGAGAGGCGGCGAAGGGGGTGGCCGAGGTTTTCGTGCCCTCGTCCACCCGGAGGATGGAACTCTCGGCCGAGGCGCAGATGGCCGCGCTGCGGCAGCTGGGCGAGGAATACCAGCATCCCGCACTCAGCTGGTTCGACCGGATGGTGAACGGGCTGAACCGGCTGCCGCGTCCCTGCCTGGCCTTCGGGACGCTGGGGCTCTTCGCCTATGCGATGGTCGACCCGGAGGCATTCGCGAAGCGGATGGTCGGGCTCAACGCGGTGCCGGAGCCCTTGTGGTGGCTGCTGGGCGCGATCGTCGCCTTCTATTTCGGCGCGCGGGAGACGTATTATTTCCGGACGCGGGGAGTGGTGTCGCCCTTTGCCGGCCGGGGTTCGGGCGAGGAGAATGCGGCGCTGGAGGACTGGCGGCGGGAGTGATCCCGCGCCTATCCTTGACCTCTGGCATGGCCTCTGGCATGGCCTTGCGGATCAGAGGATGTGATCAAATGAACCTGTTCGCCGATATCCGTGAGCTTGTGGTGGCCGAGTTGCAGGCGCTGATGGCCGAGGGCGCGCTGCCCGCAGGGCTGGACCTCGCCGCCGTCGCGGTCGAGCCGCCACGCGATGCGGGGCATGGCGACATGGCCACCAATGCGGCGATGGTGCTGGCGAAACCGGCGGGGATGCCGCCCCGCGCGATCGCCGATGCGCTGGCCGCGCGGCTGATGGAAGATCCGCGCCTGGCCGGGGCCGATGTGGCCGGGCCGGGGTTCCTGAACCTGCGGCTGGAGCCGGCGGCCTGGCAGGGGCTGGTGCGCGAGGTGCTGGAGCGCGGGACGGACTATGGCCGCTCGGACCTCGGGCAGGGGCGCAAGGTCAACGTGGAGTTCGTCAGCGCCAACCCGACCGGGCCGATGCATGTGGCGCATGCGCGCGGCGCGGTGGTGGGCGACGCGCTGGCCGCGCTGCTGGGCTTTGCGGGCTGGGCCGTGACGCGGGAATACTACATCAACGATGGCGGCGGGCAGGTGGATGTGCTGGCCCGCTCGGCCTATGAACGCTACCGCGAGGCGCATGGCCTGTCGCCCGAGATCGCCGAGGGGCTTTATCCCGGCGACTACCTGATCCCGGTAGGCGAGGCGCTGAAGGCGAAATACGGCGACAGTCTTCTGAACAAACCGGAAAGCGAATGGCTGGCGGATGTGCGCCTGTTCGCGACCGACATGATGATGGCGGTCATCCGCGACGACCTGAAGGCGCTGGGGGTGACGATGGACGTCTATTCCAGCGAGAAGGCGCTCTATGGTACCGGGCAGATCGAGGCGGCGATCGAACGCCTTCGCGGCCTCGGCCTGATCTACGACGGCGTGCTGGAGCCGCCGAAGGGCAAGACGCCCGAGGACTGGGAGCCGCGCGAGCAGACGCTGTTCCGCTCGACCTCGTTCGGGGATGACGTGGACCGGCCGGTGAAGAAGTCGGACGGCTCCTGGACCTATTTCGCGCCCGACATCGCCTATCACTACAACAAGGTGCAGCGCGGTTTCGACGAGTTGATCAACATCTTCGGCGCCGATCATTCGGGCTATGTCAAGCGACTGAAGGCGGTGGTTTCGGCGCTGTCGGAGAACCGGGTGAGCCTGGACATCAAGCTGATCCAGCTGGTCAAGCTTCTGAAAGGCGGCCAGATCGTCAAGATGTCGAAGCGGGCAGGGACCTTCGTCACCCTGCGCGACCTGATCGACGAGGTGGGGCCGGATGTGGTGCGCTTCGTCATGCTGACGCGCAAGAACGACGTGGCGCTGGATTTCGACTTCGACAAGGTGACGGAGCAGTCGAAGGACAATCCGGTCTTCTACGTGCAATATGCCAATGCGCGGGTGAACTCGATCCTGCGCAAGGCGCGCGACGCGGGGCTGGAGGTGGGCGATGCCACGCTGTCCGCCGCGCATCTGGGCCACCTGGGGCATGAGGCGGAGCTTCAGGTCATCCGCAAGCTTGGCGAATGGCCGCGCCTGGTGGAAATCGCCGCCAGGGGGCACGAGCCGCACCGGGTGGCCTTCTACCTCTATGAACTGGCCTCGGACTTCCACGGGCTGTGGAACAAGGGCAACGATGACGACAGCTTGCGGTTCATCCAGGGGGATACCGCAATCTCTGCGGCAAAAATCGCCCTTGCCCGGGCCGTGGGCGTTGTCATTTGCGCTGGCCTTGGTATCCTTGGCGTCACTCCGGTCGAGGAAATGCGCTAGGCAATGGCGCCCCCGGAGCAGGCGTGAATGCAGGGGTGGACCAACCGCCCCGCAGGGCAGGGGCAGCAGATGGCGGATGCGGACTTCGACGGTCTCGGCAGCGGCTATACGGCCCGCGATGGCGCGCGGCCGAAGGCGCAGCGGTTCGTGCGGCTGGCTGGCGGGCTGACCTCGCTGGCGCTGGTCGTGGGCCTTGCGGTCTGGGGCTACAGGCTGGCGGTGCGCGATGTGCGCGGCGTGCCGGTGATCCAGGCGCTGGAAGGCCCGATGCGCATCGCGCCCGAGGATCCGGGCGGCGAGATCGCCGATCACCAGGGGCTGGCGGTGAACGCCGTCGCGGCTGTGGGCACCGCCGCGCCGCCCCCGGAAAAGCTGATCCTGGCGCCGCGCCCGGTGGACCTGGCCGAGGAGGATGTCCCCGGCCTTTCGGGACTCGAGCCGCAGGTTCCCGAATTGCCCTCGGCCGCGCCGCCGCCTGCCGCCGATCTGGCCCTGGCCGCCGCGCCGACCGTGGAAAGCGCCAGCCCGACCGAGATCGCGGTGGATGCGGCTTTGGCCGAGGCGCTGGGTGAGGTCCCGGTCGAAGCGGCGGAGCCGCCCGCACCCTTGCCGGATGTGGTGCAGGATCCGGTTCCGCTGGGTGGGATCGCGATCTCGCCGCGCCCCAGGGCGCGCCCCGGCAGCGCGGCCGCCGCGACCAAGCCCGCGCCGGTGGCCGCCGAGGCGACCGCGGCCATGGCAGCCCCGAACGAGGTGGACCCCGCGACGATCCCGGCCGGAACCCGGTTGGTGCAGTTCGGCGCCTTCGACACCGCCGACGAGGCGCGGGTGGAATGGGCGCGCCTCGCGGGGCTTTTCGGCGAGCTGATGGGGGGCAAGGGCATGGTGCTGCAACCGGCCGAAAGCGGCGGGCGCACCTTCTATCGCCTGCGCGCGCATGGCTTCGAGGACGAGGCCGACGCGCGCCGCTTCTGCTCGGCCTTCGTCGCCCAGGGCGCCACCTGCATCCCGGTCCCGCAGCGATGAGCCTGGGTCGCGGGGCGGCGATCTTCGGCTGTGCCGGGCCGGAACTTCTGGATACCGAACGCGCCTTCTTCCGCGAGGCGGATCCGTTCGGCTTCATCCTGTTCGCGCGGAATATCGAGACCCCGGAACAGGTTAGCCGCCTGACCTCATCCCTGCGCGAGGCGGTGGGACGCGAAGCCCCGATCCTCGTCGACCAGGAGGGCGGCCGCGTCCAGCGCCTGCGCGCGCCCCATTGGCGCGAGTGGGAGCCGCCGCTGGATACCGTTCTGGCGGCCGGCAGCTTGGACGCGGCGACCCGGCAGATGCGCCGGCGGATGGCGGTGATTGGGGCGGAGCTGCGCGCCGTGGGGATCGACGCCGACTGCGCCCCGGTCGGCGATGTGGCCCGGCCCGGGACGCATCCTTTCCTGCGCAACCGCTGCTACGGGACCGATCCCGAAACCGTCGCCCGCATCGGCCGCGCGGTGGCCGACGGGCTGGTGGAAGCAGGGGTCCTGCCGGTGATGAAGCACCTGCCGGGGCATGGGCTCTCGCATCTCGACACCCATCTCGACCTGCCGACGGTGGACGCCTCCCTCGAGGAACTGCGTGCGGTGGACTTCATGCCGTTCCGGGCGCTGAACGACCTGCCGATGGCGATGACCGCGCATCTGGTCTTTGCCGCGCTCGATCCCGGCCGGCCAGCGACCCAGTCGCCGGTGATGATCGACCTCATCCGCAATGAGATCGGCTTTCAGGGCCTGTTGATGAGCGACGACCTGAACATGCAGGCGCTGCAGGGGACGCTGGCGGAACGCACGGCGCGATCCATCGCCGCCGGTTGCGACATCGCGTTGCACTGCAAGGGCGACCTTGCCGAGATGCAGGCGGTCGCCGCTGCGGCCGGTGAAATGGCGCCCGAGGCGCAGGCCCGCGCGCGCCGGGTGATCGCCGCGCGGCCCACCGCCTTTCTCAGCCTCGCCGAGGCGCTGGCCGATGGCTGAGGATTGGGAGCAGCCCGAGCGCCTGTCGCCCGAGGAGCGGCTGGCCGCCGAGGCGCTGATCGTCGATGTCGACGGGTTCGAGGGGCCGCTCGACCTCCTCCTGACGCTGTCGCGCACGCAGAAGGTGGACCTGCGCAGGATCTCGGTCCTGCAACTGGCCGAGCAATACCTGGGCTTCGTCGAACGCGCCCGGACGCTGCGGATCGAGCTGGCGGCGGACTACCTGGTGATGGCGGCCTGGCTGGCCTTCCTGAAATCCCGCCTGCTTCTGCCCCCCGAACCCGGCGAGGCGGGGCCGAGCGCCGAGGACCTGGCGGCCCATCTTGCCTTCCAGCTGGAGCGGCTGCAGGCGATGCGCGATGCCGCCGCCCGGCTGATGGCGCGCGACCAGAAGGGGCGCGACTTCTTTGCCCGCGGCCTGCCCGAGGACCTGACCCATCACCGCAAGGTGACCTGGACGGCGACGCTCCTCGACCTGATGCGCGCCTATGCGATGATCCGCACCAAGGACGAATTCCGCCCCTTCGTGCTGGACCGCGACCATGTCTATACGATGGAGCAGGCGCTGGAGCGGATGCGCGGCCTGATCGGCTATACCGGCGACTGGGCCACGCTGACCAGTTTCCTGCCCGAGGGCTGGGACGTGACGCCGATGGCGCGGCGCTCGGCCCTTGCGGCGCATTTCGCGGCGGTGCTTGAAATGGCCAAGCGGGGCCAGCTGACCCTGCGTCAGGGCGAAACCTTCGCGCCGATCGAACTGCGCCGGAGGGATGCGTGAGCGAGGAACAAAGCCTTTTCGACGCGCCGCCGATGGGCGAGCAGGAGCGGATGGTCGAGGCGATCCTGTTCGCCAGCGCGGAACCCGTGACCGTGGCCGAGCTCGAGGCGCGGATGCCGCATGGCGCCGACCCGGCCGAGGCGCTGGTCCACCTGCGCCGCCGCTATGAGGGCAGGGGGGTGAACCTGGTCAAGGTGGGCGACGCCTGGGCCTTCCGCACCGCGCCGGACCTCGGCTTCCTGATGCGGCGCGAGACGGTCGAGACGCGCAAGCTCAGCCGCGCGGCGATCGAGACCCTGGCCATCGTCGCCTATCACCAGCCGGTGACCCGGGCCGAGATCGAGGAGATCCGCGGCGTCGCGGTCAGCCGGGGCACGATCGACCAGTTGATCGAGCTGGAATGGATCCGCTTCGGCCGCCGCCGGATGACCCCCGGCCGGCCAGTGACCTTCGTGGTCACGGAAGCCTTCCTGGATCATTTCGGACTGGAATCGGCCCGCGACCTGCCGGGGCTGAAGGAACTGCGCGCGGCCGGTCTTCTGGACAGCCGCCCCCTGCCGGGCCAGGCGGCCGCGCCGGATGACGAGGACGGGCCGGTGGTGGGGCAGAGCGAACTTTTCGAGGATTGAGCGATGGACTGGAACCGTCTGGTCGGCCCGCTGCTGCGCATGTTCCTCCGCACGGCGGTCAACAGGGGGATCGACCATGTCGCGCGCGGCGGCAAGACGGACGCCGAGCTTTCGCCCGAAGAACTGAAGCGCGCCCGCGCCACCCGCGAGATGGCCGGACGGACGCGGAAGCTGTCACGGATCGCGGGGCGTTTCCTGCATTAGATCAGGGGCTTGCGTTGGGTCCTTACTGTCGCAGGATCAGCCGGTCGCCGGTGAACTCCATGCGGAACTGGCCGAGGTAATCCATCCCCAGCAGCGAGCCCTGCATCTCGCCCTCGGTCACATAGGCGCGGAAGTCGCGGTTGACGAAGGGGCCAAGCTCGATCCGGGGCAAGGTGACCTGCGCGGTGCGCACGACCCCGTTGGCGGTGATGGCCTCGCCCAGGAAGGTCAGGCTGTCGGCAGTGATCCCCAGCGCCTCGGCGTCCTGCCGGGCGAGGACGAGACCGCTCGCGCCGGTATCGACCATGAAATGCACGGCCCGGCCGTTGATCATCAGCGTGAGGTAGTAATGCCCATCGGCCGCACGCGGCACCTCGACGGTGCCCTGCGTCACGGCCTGGATCGGCGGCGTCTCGCGCCGGATGTCGGACCAGAGCCCGTAGCCCGCCGCCACGCCGACGAAGATCAGCCCCCAAGCCATCGCCATGCGCAGGGCCTGGCCCATGCGCTGGCGGAACTCGACCAGGGCCCAGCCGCCGAGTGCGGCCAGGATGATCGCCAGATAGCCCACGCGGGCAAAGGTGTCGCCGTCCATTCCGCCTCCGCTTTGGCCAGATATGGGGGCAGGGGGCGGCAAGGAAAAGATCAGCCGATCAGCCCCGTGCCCTTTACCCCGTCGATCACGAACTGCACCGACAGCGCAGCAAGCAGCATGCCCAGAAGCCGGGTGATCACTATGGTCCCGGTCCGGCCCAGCATCCGTTCCAGCGGCGGCGAGGCGAGGAGGAAGGCGTAGGTCACGGCCATCATTGCCAGCATCAGCCCCAGCACCGCCGCAGAGCCCGCCCAGCCCGGACCGGACTGGCCGACCAGCAGGATCACCGAGGCGATCGCCCCGGGGCCGGCGATCAGCGGCGTGGCCAGCGGGAAGACCGAAGGGTCGTGGTCGGGTTCCGGATGCTGCCCCTCGCGGCGCTGGGTGCGGCGTTCGAACAGCATGTCGAGCGCGGTGAGGAACAGAAGGATGCCGCCGGCAATGCGGAAGGCCGGCATCGAGATGCCGATGAAGGACAGGATCGCCTCTCCCGCCAGCCCGAAGAGGAGGAGCAGCGCCGCCGCGATCAGGCAGGCCCGCCGCGCCATCGCCTGCCGTTTTTCCGGTCCCATGCCCCGCGTGAGCGCGATGAAGAGCGGCACGAGCCCCGGCGGGTCGATCACCACGAAGAGCGTGGCGAAGGCGGTGATCAGGAAGGCGGTCTCGGGCATCGTCACCTCGTTTTGCCACAGGCTAGGCGGGCGGCCGCGGTTTGCATAGCCAAACCTTCGGGCGGGGGCGCGGCCCCCGCGCCAGAAAGCCGAAGGCGTGGCCGCACCGGCCAAGGACGGGGAACCGCCGTCAAGCCGCTGCCGAGTCGAGCTTTTCCTGCGCGTCCAGCCAGAGCGCCTCGGCCTTGTCGAGGGCCTGCATCACCTCGGCATATTTGGCGTTCCAGGTCGCGAGTTCGCCCTTGCGCGCATCCTCGTAGAGCGCGGGATCGGCCAGCTTGGCGGCCAGCTTGTCGCGCATCCCGTTCAGCTTCTCCAGCCGGTCCTCGCATTTGCGGACCTCGGACCTTAGCGCGAGAAGTTCGTCGCGGCTGGCTTTCTTCGGTTTTTCAACGGGTTTCGACGCCGGCTTCACCTCGTCCTCACCGGCCAGAAGCTGGCGGCGATAGGCTTCCAGATCCTCGGTATAGGGCGTGACCGCACCGCCCTTGACCAGCCAGAGCCGGTCGGCCACCAGGCCCAGAAGGTGCATGTCGTGAGACACCAGCACCACCGCGCCGGAATATTCGGTCAGCGCCTCGACCAGCGCCTCGCGGGATTCGATGTCGAGGTGGTTGGTCGGTTCGTCCAGGATCAGGAGATGCGGCGCGTCGATCGTGGCGAGGAGGAGCGACAGCCGCGCCTTCTGCCCGCCGGAAAGCCGTCCCACCAGCGTCTCGGCCTGGTCGGCCATCAGCCCGAACCCCGCCAGCCGGGCGCGCAGCTTCGCCTGGCCTTCCTCGGGGCGCAGGCGCTGGACGTGCTGCAGGGGCGTCTCGTCCAGATGCAGCTCGTCGACCTGGTGCTGGGCGAAATAGCCGATCCTGAGCTTGGACGAGCGCGAGATCTTGCCTTCGGATGCTTGAAGTTTCCCGGCCAAGAGCTTGGAAAGCGTGGATTTCCCCTCGCCATTGCGGCCAAGGAGTGCGATGCGGTCATCCTGGTCGATGCGCAAGGACAGGCGGCGCAGAACCGGAGCGCCGCCATAGCCCACCGCCGCGCCGTCAAGGTTGATGATCGGAGGCGGCAGTTCCTCGGGTTCGGGGAAGGTGAAGACGACTTTCTTCGCCTCCTCTGGCGCAGTGATCGGGGTCAGCTTCTCCAGCATCTTCACGCGGGATTGTGCCTGTACGGCCTTGGAGGCCTTGGCCTTGAAACGGTCGACGAAGCTTTGCAGATGGGCGCGGCGGGCTTCGACCTTCTTCGCCTCGGCCTGCAGGACCGCGCGGCGTTCGGCCATCTGGCGGGCGAACTGGTCGTAGCCGCCCTGCCAATAGGTCAGCTTCCGGTTGTCCAGATGCAGGATGCCCTGCACCGCGCGGTTCAGAAGGCCCCGGTCGTGGCTGATGATCAGCACTGTGTGCGGGTACTTCTGCAGGTAGCTCTCCAGCCAGAGCGCGCCTTCCAGGTCGAGATAGTTGGTCGGCTCGTCCAGAAGCAGATAGTCGGGCTGGGCGAACAGCACGCCGGCCAGCGCCACCCGCATCCGCCAGCCGCCGGAGAAGGCCGAGCAGGGCATCAGCTGTTCCTCGGCATCGAAGCCCAAGCCCTTGAGGATGCTGGAGGCCCGGCCCTCGGCCGACCAGGCATCGATGTCGGCGAGGCGGGCCTGGATCTCGGCGATGCGGTGTGGATCATGCGCGGTCTCGGCCTCGGCCATCAGGCCGGCGCGTTCGGTGTCGGCGGCCAGCACCGTGTCGAGCAGCGAGGTCTCCGACGACGGCACTTCCTGCGCCACGCCGCCGATCCGGGCGCGCTGGGGCAGGGTGATCGTGCCGCCCTCCAGCGCCAGCTCGCCCCGGATCAGCCGGAACAGCGTGGTCTTGCCCGCGCCGTTCCGGCCGACGAGACCGACCTTGTGGCCGGTCGGAATGGTCGCGGTGGCGCCCTCGAACAGGGGGCGGCCCTCGACGGAATAGGTGATGTCCTCGATCTTCAGCATGCGCCGTTGCTTGGCCGCAGGGGCGCGGCTTGTCAACCGGCGGGATCAGTCCATCAGGCCGACCAGCAGGTCGGAGGGCCAGGACTGGAAGGCGATCAGCGGCTGGTCGCCTTCCTCGGAAAAGACGAAGACGTTGATCTGTTCGGCATGGGTGGTCAGCCGGCAGAAGCGGCCGGGCGCGGCCAGCGGCACCGGGCAGACCGCAAGGTCGATATGCGGCACGGCGTTCTCGAATTCGAGATAGGTGAAGGGGATCGGCTGATCCGAGGCAAGGGCGGGGACGGCGGACAGGGCAAGCGCAAGGCAGGCGGGGCGGATCATGGAACTCTCCTCGGTTTCTATTTCCGATTAATTCACTCAGATTTGATCCACCGGGAAGATGACGCTCTGTCGCAGGGCATCTTTTCAACGGCGCGCCTGCATGGTAGCAGCCCGACCACACGAAAAGGGCCGCCTGGCCCCGACACCATGGAGAGCCCGATGGCCACTGAACGCACCCTCTCGATCATCAAGCCCGACGCGACCAAGCGCAACCTGACCGGCAAGATCGTCGCCAAGTTCGAGGACGCGGGCCTGCGCGTCGTCGCAAGCAAGCGCATCCACCTGACCCCGGCGCAGGCCGGCGCCTTCTACGCCGAGCACAAGGAGCGCGGCTTCTATGGCGAGCTGTGCGAGTTCATGGCCTCCGAGCCGGTCGTGGTGCAGGTCCTGGAAGGCGAAGGCGCGATCGCGAAGAACCGCGAAGTGATGGGCGCGACCGATCCGGCCGCTGCCGCCGCCGGCACGATCCGCAAGGAATTCGCGCTGTCCAAGGGCGAGAACTCGGTCCACGGCTCGGACTCTGAGGCCTCGGCCGCACGCGAGATCGCGTTCTTCTTCTCGGGCCTCGAACTGGTCGGCTGATTTCTTCTGACGTCAGCGTTGCGGCCCGGTCCTTTGACCGGGCCGTTTTCGTTCAGGCGGGGGGGCATCGGCAGAAGCTCGCAGAGTCGCATAATCGGTATTATGTAATGCACTGGATGCTGGAAAGCCCGGATCACCCGCGATATGACCCCGGAAAGCCGTTTGGAGCCTGCCCGATGTTCAGCCGTTCGATCAAGATCGCCCCCTCCATCCTTGCCGCCGATTTCGCGAACTTCGGTGCGGAATGTCGCGCGATCGAGGCGCAGGGTGCGGATTGGGTGCATGTCGATGTGATGGACGGCCATTTCGTGCCGAACCTCACCTTCGGCCCGGCGATGTGTGCCGCACTCCGGCCGCACATCAAGGGCGTGATGGACGTGCATCTGATGATCTCGCCGGTGGACGCCTATCTCGAGGCTTATGCCAAGGCCGGCGCCGACGTGATCACCGCGCATGTCGAGGCCGGACCGCACATTCACCGCACCTTGCAAGCCATTCGCGGGCTTGGGAAAAAGGCCGGTGTCGCGCTGAACCCCGGTACCCCGGTCGAGGTGGTGGCCGAGCTGCTGGACATGGTGGACATGGTCTGCGTGATGACGGTCAACCCCGGCTTCGGCGGGCAAAGCTTCATCGAGAGCCAGGTCGCCAAGATCACCCGACTGCGCCAGATGATCGGCGACCGCGAGGTCCATATCGAGATCGACGGCGGCATCACGGTGGCGACGGCGCCGCTGGTGTCGAAGGTCGGCGCGGATGTGCTGGTGGCGGGATCGGCGGTGTTCAAGGGCGGCTCGGTCGACAATCCGGCACCCTATGGCGCCAATATCCGGGCAATCCGGGCGGCGGCCGAGGCGGTGCTTGGCTGAGGCGCTGAACCTTGTCTTCGATCTCGACGGCACGTTGATCGATTCAGCGCCGCAGATCCATGCCGCCGCCAATGCGGTCTTTACCGCAAGGAGCCTGCCCGGCTTTGCCCTTGCGACCGTGCTGGGCTTCATCGGCAATGGCCTGGGCGTGCTGGTCGGCCGCCTTCTGGCGCATCAGGGGCTGGAGGCCGAGGGGCCGCTGCACCGGGATCTGGTCGCAGACTTCATGAGGATCTACGAGCAGGCCTTTGATCTTACGTCGCTTTATCCCGGCGCGGCCGAGGCGCTGCAGGATCTTGCCGCCGCCGGGCATCACCTGGCCATCTGCACCAACAAGCCCGAGGCCCCTGCCCGCGCCATCCTGCATCATTTCGGACTGGCGGAACTGTTCCCCGTGGTGATCGGTGGCGACACCTTGCCCCTACGCAAGCCCGACCCGGCCCCGCTGCACGCCGCCATCGCCGCCCTGGGCCCTGCAAGGACGCTTTTCATCGGCGACAGCGAGGTCGATGCCGAGACCGCACGCGCGGCCGATGTGCCGCTTGCGCTCTTTTCCGGCGGCTACCGGAAAGCGGCCCCCGAGGAGATGGGGACGGAACTGGTTTTCGACCATCATGCCGCCCTGCCCCGGCTGGTCGCGCAGCTTCAGGGCCGCAGGCCCGGAAAAGGATGAAATCTTCCGTCATCCGGTCGAAACGACACCCTTTCCATGGCAAGAACCCTCGACAAGCCGGGAAAACCTGCCTTATCTCTCGCCCAGGTCAAGGTTGCCCCTGCGGCAGGCTGGACAATCAGGGATAGAGCCATGCGCGAGATACTTGCACTCCTGAACCGGATCGCCTCCTCCTCGAAGATCGACGATGCCTGGGAGCAGGCGACCGGCTGGTTCGCCACCCTGGGCTTCGGCCGCGTGAACTACGGGTTCACCCGGTTCAAGCATCTGAAGACCATCGGCGACCCCGAGGATGCGCTGTTCCTCACCACCTGCGACGCCGATTATGTGCGGCGCTACTTCCAGGGCGGTTTCTACGCCAAGACCCCGGTCTTCCGCTGGGCCGAGCGCAACTCGGGCATCTGCACCTGGAGCTGGGTGAAGGAAGCTTTCGAAGCCGGGCGGCTTTCCGCGGAAGAGGCCGAGGCGGTGCGGCAGAACGCGGCCATGGGGATCGTGGCCGGGATGTCGGTCAGCTTTCCCGCCGTCTCGTCGCGCTCGAAGGGCGCGCTGGGGCTGCTGGCCGATCCGGGGCTCTCGCCGGCCGATGTGGAGGCGCTGTTCGCGTCGCGCCGGGACGAGATCCTGGCGGTGGCGAACATGATGCACCTGACCATCGTGCACCTGCCGCAACTGTCACGGCACCGCGCGCTTAGCCCGCGCCAGCGCGAGGCGCTGGAATGGGTGGCGGACGGCAAGACGACGCAGGACGTGGCGCTGCTGATGGGTGTCTCTCCGGCGATGGTGGAAAAGCACCTGCGCCTTGCGCGTGAGGCGCTGGCGGTGGAGACCACGGCCCAGGCGGTGGCCAAGGGCGCGCTTCTCAACATGATCTTCCAGCGCCTGCCCGAGGTCGCCCAGGCGGCGCATTAGGTAAGGTATTCCGCACTCGCTTGCCCCTGGGTAAGCTGCAACAAGGGCTTACCGGATGTGCCACGCTTGACCGCTGCCGGATCGTTTGTTTCAGAGTAGCCGCATTTTGCGGCGGTTTCTGCCCTTCCCATCCTCGTCCCCAAGGGGCGGGCGGAACAGCGACGGCGCGGCCCCTCCCCAGGGCCGCGCCGTTTGCCTTTTTCCGCAAGGCAAAACAGAAGGGCCGGCGCATCGCTGCACCGGCCCCCTGCCCCATTGTCCGGGAAATCAGCCCTGAAGCACCTTGGCCACTTCGGCGGCGAAGTCTTCCTGCTTCTTCTCGATGCCTTCGCCGACCGCGACGCGGGCATAGCCGGTGATCTCGACACCCGCTTCCTTGGCGGCCTGCTCGACCGTCAGGTCGGGGTTGATCACGAAGGCCTGGCCCAGAAGCGTGTTCTCGGCGAGGAACTTCTTCATCCGGCCCGGGATGATGTTGTTGTGGATCACCTGCTCGGGCTTCGGCTTGGCCGAGGCGGCGTTCTCTTCCAGGGCCTTGGCGGTCTGGACGGCCAGCTCGCGCTCCACCACCGAAGGATCGAGGGTGGCTTCGGAGAGCGACAGCGGCGAGGTCGCGGCGATGTGCATCGCGAACTGCTTGCCGATCTCCTCGGCCTTGGCGGCATCGCCCTTCAGGGCAACCAGCACGCCGATCTTGCCCATGCCGGCGGTCGCGGCGTTGTGGACATAGGAGACCACGGTGTCGCCTTCCAGGATGTGCAGGCGGCGGAAGGTCATGTTCTCGCCGATGCGGGCGATGGCTTCCTGGATCACGGTCTCGACGGTCTTGCCGTTCAGATGCGCGGCCTTCACCACCTCCACCGAATCGCCGGTGGTCAGCGCGACATTGGCCACGTCACGGACCAGCGCCTGGAAATCCTCGTTCTTGGCGACGAAGTCGGTTTCCGAGTTGATCTCGATCGCGACGCCCTTGCCGTTCGAGACGGCCACGCCGATCAGGCCCTCGGCCGCGACGCGGTCGGCCTTCTTGGCGGCCTTGGCCAGGCCCTTGGTGCGCAGCCAGTCGACGGCCGCTTCCATGTCGCCGTTCGTCTCGGTGAGCGCCTTCTTGGCGTCCATCATGCCTGCGCCGGTCGAATCGCGCAGTTCCTTCACCATCGCAGCGGTGATCGTCATGGTTTCACTCCTTGGAATCGATGGACCCGGCGGAATGGACCCGCCGGGTGATCTCTGGTGACAGCCGGGCTCAGGCCTCGGCTTCGGCGACCGCTTCTTCTTCCGGAGCCACTTCCAGCGCGCCCAGGTCGACGCCAGCCGCGCCCATCTGGGCCGACATGCCGTCCAGGGCCGCGCGGGCGACGAGATCGCAGTACAGCGCGATGGCGCGGGCCGCGTCGTCGTTGCCCGGGATGACGTAGTTCACGCCCTTGGGCGAGCAGTTGGTGTCGACCACGGCCACGACCGGGATGCCCAGCTTCTGGGCTTCCTGCACGGCCAGGTCTTCCTTGCCCACGTCGATGATGAAGATCAGGTCCGGGGTGCCGCCCATCTCGCGGATGCCGCCGAGCGAGGCCTGCAGCTTGGCCTGGTCACGCTCCATGCCCAGGCGCTCTTTCTTGGTCAGGCCCTCGCCACCGGCGCCCAGGACCTCGTCCAGGTGCTTCAGGCGCTGGATCGACTGCGAGACGGTCTTCCAGTTGGTCAGCGTGCCGCCGAGCCAGCGGTGGTTCATGTAGTATTGCGCGCATTTCTCGGCGGCTTCGGCGATCGGCTTCTGCGCCTGCCGCTTGGTGCCGACGAAGAGGATGCGGCCGCCCTTGGCGACGGTGTCGCGCACGACCTTCAGCGCCGCGTCCAGCATCGGGACGGTCTGGGTCAGGTCGAGGATGTGGATGCCGTTGCGGTCGCCATAGATGAACTCGCCCATGCGGGGGTTCCAGCGGGCGGTCTGGTGGCCGTAGTGAACGCCAGCTTCCAAGAGCTGACGCATGGAGAACTCGGGAAGAGCCATGCTGTATCCTTTTCCGGTTTGAACCTCGGCGCGGCCGTCTTCACCCCTTGGCTGGGGCAACCGGCGGACCGCACGGGATTTCTCCCCGCATCGGCCCCGACCACGCCTGTGAAGTGCCGCGCGTATAGACGGGGCGGCGCGCCGGCGCAAGCCCTTCCGTACCGGGCCTTGCGCGATGGGCGGCTTTCGGCGATGCAGGGGCCATGACGCCCGACATCCTCTGCATCGGATCGGTCCTGTGGGACATCATCGGCCGCTCGCCCACCGCGATGCGCCTTGGCGCGGACGTGCCGGGACGGATTACCCGGCTGCCGGGGGGCGTGGCAATGAACATCGCGATGACGCTGCGGCGGTTCGGGATGACGCCTGCCCTCCTCACCGCCATCGGTCGCGATGCCGAAGGGGAGGAGCTGACCCACTCCTGCGAGCGTCTGGGGCTGGTGACGGCGCATGTCTACCGCTCGGACGACCTGCCGACCGACCGCTACATGGCGATCGAGGGGGCGAACGGGCTGATCGCCGCCGTGGCCGACGCCCATTCGCTGGAGGCGGCGGGGGAGAAGATCCTGCGCCCGCTGGCCGACGGCCGCCTCGGGACCGAGGCCGCGCCCTGGTCCGGTCCGATCGCGCTGGACGGAAACCTGACCGAGGCGCTTCTGGCCGAGATCGCCGTCTCCTCGCTGTTCTCCGCCGCCGACCTGCGGGTGGCCCCGGCCTCTCCGGGCAAGGCGGGGCGGCTTCTGCCGCTGCTGACCCATCCTTCTGCCACGCTCTATGTCAACCTCGAGGAAGCGAACATCCTGGCCCGCAGCGACTGCGCCAGTGCGGCCGACGCCGCCGAGGCGCTGCTGGATCGCGGCGCGGGCCGGGTGCTGGTCACCAACGGCGGTGAACCCGCGGCCGAGGGAACCCGCGACCGCGGCGTGATCGAGGGTCATCCGCCCCCGGTCCTCGTGACCCGCGTCACCGGGGCGGGCGACACCTTCATGGCGGCGCATCTCGTCGCCGAGCGGCGCGGCGCGGACCGCCAGACCGCGCTGGACGAGGCGTTGCGCGCCGCTGCAACCTATGTTTCCGGAGATATCGGCGCATGACCCTGCCCCTGATCCTGTCCCCCGAAGTCGCCGAGGCCCGCGCCAAGGGCGCCCCCATCGTTGCCCTGGAAAGCACGATCATCACCCACGGCATGCCATTCCCGCAGAATGTGGAAACAGCCCGCCGGGTGGAGACCGAGATCCGCGCCCATGGCGCCACGCCCGCGACCATCGCCATCATGGACCGCCAGATCCACATCGGCCTGACCGAGGCCCAGCTTGACACGCTGGGTCAGGCGCGGGAGGCGGCCAAGCTCTCGCGCGCCGACCTTGCCGCCTGCCTCGCCTCCGGCGGCACCGGGGCCACCACGGTCGCGGCCACGATGATCTGTGCGCAGCTGGTCGGGATCGAGGTCTTCGCCACCGGCGGCATCGGCGGCGTGCACCGCGGGGCGGAGTCCAGCTTCGACATCTCGGCCGACCTGCGCGAACTGGCGGAGACCCCGGTCACCGTGGTCGCTGCGGGGGCGAAGGCGATCCTCGATCTGCCGAAGACGCTGGAATACCTGGAGACGCTGGGCGTGCCGGTCATCGCCTATGGCCAGGACGAGTTTCCCGCCTTCTGGTCGCGCGCCTCGGGCCTGAAGGCGCCGCTGCGGATGGACGACGCGGCGGGCATCGCCGCCGCCCACCGGATGCGCGCGCGCCTTGGCCTGCCGGGCGGGCAACTGGTCGCCAACCCGATCCCGGCCGGGGCCGAGATCCCCCGCGCCGAGATCATGCCGCATATCGAGACTGCGCTGGCCGAGGCCGAGGCGCAGGGCATCGCCGCCAAGGCGGTCACCCCCTTTCTTTTGCAGCGGATCTTCGAACTGACCCGGGGCCGCTCGCTGACGGCCAATATCGCGCTCGTCCTGAACAACGCGCGGCTTGGCGCGGCGATTGCACGGGAACTGGCGCGGGCCGCCTGAATTTCCGGTTGCCGCCATTGCGCGGCCGGGGGGGCAAGCCATAGATTGACGGGAAAGGGACCAGAGACCTCGTGACCGAACCGCATCCGCCCCACCACCGCCGCGGCTTTCTTGCCGGGCTGCGCGCCAGTTTCCTCACCGGCCTCGTCGTCGTCCTGCCCATCGGGCTGACGATCTGGTTCGTCTGGGCGGTGATCGGCTGGATCGACGGCTGGATCCTGCCGCTGATCCCGGCCTATTACCAGCCCGACGTGCTGATCGGCCGCTGGTTCGGCCCGGAATACGAATTTCCCGTGCGCGGCGTCGGCGTCCTCGTCTTCCTGATCGTCACCATCATGGTCGGCTGGCTGGCCAAGGGCCTGATCGGCCGCTCGATCATCCGCTCGGGCGAGGATCTGGTCGACCGGATGCCCGTCGTCCGGTCGGTCTACAGCGCGATCAAGCAGGTGGCCGAGACCTTCTTCAACAAGAAGGAGAAAAGCTTCGACAAGGTGGTGCTGGTCGAGTTTCCCCGCGCCGGGTCCTGGGCGCTGGGGTTCCTCTCCACCCGCCCCAAGGGCGAGCTGGCCGAGCGCCTGGCCGCCATCGGCCCCGATGTGTCGGCGGTCTTTGTCGGGCTGACGCCCTTCACCAGCGGGATGCTCCTGTTCGTGCCGACGCGGGATCTGGTCGTCATGGACATGGGCGTGGACGATGCGGCAAAGCTGATCGTCTCCGGCGGGCTGGTCTACCCGCTGCCGAAAGAGCCCTTCGCCTAGCCAAGCACCCCCGGAATGTCGAGCCCGGCCTCGTCATGCCCGATCTTCGACCAGCCGTTGCCCAGGAACCCGTCGGCCGCCTTGCGCCCGGCGTCCTTCAGCCGCTCCAGCAACAGCGGCGTGGGCGACAGTTTGGAATCCGCCGAAAGCGCGTTCATCAGCCCGTCGTCGGCGATCATGTGGACATTGACCTCCTTCATCACGCCGCGCTCCATCCTGCCCTCGCGGATCAGGCGGCGCACGAAGTTGATCGCGCGCAACTCGCCCAGGAAGGCCGAGTTGAAGCTGATCTCGTTGATCCGGTTCTGGATCTCCAGCGCGGTCTCCGGCACCTCGTCGCGGCGCAGCGGGTTGATCGAGACGACCAGAAGATCGTCGGGCAGGTCGGGCTCATACAGCGGGAACAGCGCCGGATTGCCTGCATAGCCGCCATCCCAATAGGCCTCGCCGTCGATCTCGACCGTCTGGAAGGCGGTGGGCAGGCAGGCCGAGGCCAAGAGCGCCTCGGGCGTCAGTTCCGCGCCGGTGAAGACCTTGATCCGGCCGGTCCTGACATTGGTCGCGCTGACGAAAAGCCGTGGCCCGGCATCGGCCTGGACCTCGCTGAAGTCGAGATCGGCGACCACCGGGGCCAGCGGATTCTTCCAGCCCTCGCCCCAGGCATGCGGCGACCAGACCTGCGCCGCCAGCGCCTGTGGCGAGAAGGGCAAGACCGAGGCGCTGGCGGTCTGCCAGAAGCGCATCGCCGGGACGAAGGGTTGCAGCCAGGGCGCCATGCGGAAGTCGCCGATCCCGGCGATATGGTCCCAGAGCCGGTCCAGCCGCGCCCTGGCGCCCGCACGGCCGTCCTCGATCATCCCGGCCTTCAGCGCCGCCCCGTTCAGGGCCCCGGCCGAACTCCCCGAGACCGCGGCGATCTCCAGGTCCTCCTCCTGCAGAAGCCGGTCGAGAACCCCCCAGGTGAAGGCGCCATGCGCGCCCCCGCCCTGCAACGCCAGGCTGACGCGCCTCGGGTCGGGCGCCCGCGAATCTTTCAGGTCTGCAAAGTCCTTCGAAGGATCGTGGCCCGCCTTGGCCGCGCCTCGTCTCACAATGCGGTCCAGCCGCCGTCGATGCTGATCGTCGTCCCCGTCACCTGGTCCGCCGCCGGGCTGCACAGATAGACCGCCGTGCCGCCGATCTGCTCGACGGTCGCGAACTGGCGCGAGGGCTGGCGTTGCAGCATGACCTCGCGGATCACCGTCTCGCGGTCCATGCCGTGCACCTTCATCTGCTCGGGGATCTGCGATTCGATCAGCGGCGTCAGCACATAGCCCGGGCAGATCGCATTGCAGGTGATGCCCTGGCCCGCGACCTCCAGTGCCACGGTCTTGGTCAGGCCCACGACGCCGTGCTTGGCCGCGATATAGGCCGATTTGAACGGGCTGGCGGTCAGGCCATGCGCGCTGGCGATGTTGACGATCCGGCCCCAGCCCTTCGCCTTCATCCCCGGCAGGGCGGCGGCGGCGGTGTGGAAGGCCGAGGTCAGGTTGATCGCCAGGATCGCATCCCATTTCTCGACCGGGAACTCCTCGACCGGGGCGACGAACTGGATCCCGGCATTGTTGACCAGGATGTCGCAGCCGCCCGCCTTCTCGACCAGGGCCCGACATTCGGCCCCCTTCGACATGTCGGCCGCGATATAGCGCACCGGCACGCCATGCCGCGCGGCAAGCTCGGCCGCCAGCGCGTGATCCTCGGGCCGGTCGGTGAAGCTGTTCAGAATCACCTCCGCCCCGGCGGCGGCCAGCGCCTCGGCCACGCCCAGTCCGATTCCCGAATTCGACCCGGTGACGATCGCCCGCCTGCCCTTCAGCGCCATTCCCAGACTCCATGCTGCAACTGCAAAGATATTACGTCCGCCTGCGGGCAAGGTTCCAGACCCGGCGGGCATAAAAAAACGCCGGCGCAAGGCCGGCGTTAAGTCGTTGAGGCAGGTTTCATACAGGCAAGAAACCTATCGAGCAGTGACTCCTATATAGTCCCCTAACCGCCGATGGCCAAGCTAAAAGTTTGAATATCCACGTTTGGCCGCTTAGGGTTCGGGACAAAGAACAACAGCTTAGACGAGGGATGCGCCCCGATGCTGCCCGACCTGACCCCGATCTTCCGCCGGCTTGCGCTGCCGCTGGGCCTTGTCCTGGGCGCCGCTACAGCCGTCGCCGAGCCGCAGCATGGCATAGCTATGTATGGCGAGCCCGCGCTTCCCCCGGATTTTGTGTCGCTGCCGCAGGCCAATCCCGACGCGCCCAAGGGGGGCGGCATCACGCTGTCGATGAACGGCGGCTTCGACACGCTGAATCCCTTCATCACCAACGGCTCTCCGGCCGAGGGGATCGCGCCCTTCACCTTCGAGACGCTGCTGGCGCGCAGCTATGACGAACCCTTCACCCTCTACGGCCTCCTGGCCGAATCGGTCGAGACCGACGAGGCCCGCAGCTTCGTGGAATTCACCCTGCGCGAGGGCGCCCGATTCTCGGACGGGACGCCGGTGACGGTGGATGACGTGCTCTGGTCCTATGAGACGCTGGGCACGCTGGGCCATCCGCGCTACCACACCGCCTGGAAGAAGATCGCCAAGGCCGAGGCGACCGGCCCCCGCACCATCCGCTTCACCTTCAACACCGAAGACCGCGAGTTGCCACTGATCCTGGGGCTGCGCCCGATCCTGAGGAAGGCGGATTTCGAGGGCAGGGATTTCGAGGCGACGTCGCTCGACAAGCTCACCGGCTCGGGCCCCTATGTCGTCGACCAGGTCGATCCCGGCGTCTCGATCACCTTCAAGCGCAACCCCGACTGGTGGGGCAAGGACCTGGCCGTGAACCGGGGCCAGTGGAACTTCGACAGGATCCGCTACGACTATTACTCGAACCCGGTCGCGGTCTTCGAATCGGTCAAGACCGGCGCGATCTCGGCCTATCGCGAGGACAACATCGCGAAATGGGCCAGCCGCTACGACTTTCCCGCGCTCGCCTCGGGCGAGATGGTGAAGCTCGAGGTGCCGCACGACCGGCCCTCGGGGATCATCGGGCTGGTGATGAACAGCCGCAAGCCGCAGTTCCAGGACTGGCGCGTGCGCGAGGCGATGATCGAACTGTTCAACTTCGACTTCATCAACCAGACCGTGACCGGCGGCGCCGCGCCCCGCATCACCTCGTATTTCGCCAACAGCGCCTTCGCGATGACCCCCGGCGCCCCGGCCGAGGGCGCGGTCCTGTCGCTGCTGGACCCCTACAAGGCCGACCTCCTGCCCAGCACGCTGGAGGGCTACGCCCTGCCCCAGCCCGACGGCACGCCGCAGAACCGCGCCGGCCTGCGCCGGGCGATCAAGCTCCTGGACGAGGCGGGCTGGACCGTGGGCGAGGATGGCATCCTGAAGAACGCCGAGGGCACGCCCTTCGCCTTCGAGATCCTCCTGACCATCGGCCAGGACGAGGTCGCCAGCGTCGCCGCGATCTATGTCGAGGCGCTGAAGGATGTCGGCATCGACGCCCGGGTCACCATGCTGGACAGCGCGCAGATGAAGGCGCGAACCGACAGCTTCGACTTCGACATGACCTATATCATCCGCACCATGTCGCTTTCCCCGGGGAACGAGCAAAGCCTCTACTGGTCCTCGGCCGCCGCCGACACCGAGGGCTCGCGCAACTGGATGGGCGTGAAGTCGCCCGCGATCGACGCGGTCATCGCCGCGATGCTCGCCGCCCGCAGCCAGGAGGAGGCCGCCACCGCCGCCCAGGCGCTGGACCGGCTTCTGACCGCCGGGCGCTATGTCGTGCCCTTCTGGTTCTCCGACCGCAACCTGATCGTCCACAAGGCCGAACTGAAGCACCCCGAGCGGGTCCAGCTTTACGGCGACTGGGGGACGTCCTATCTTCCCGCGCTGTGGTGGTACGAAGAATGACCGCCCGGCAGCAACGTACAGGTGGACCGATGCGCAAACTCGCCCTTATCGCAACCCTGCTGGCGCTGGCCGGCTGCAACACCGTCGCCGGCGTGGGCGAGGATGTCTCGGCCGGGGCGCGCACCGTGCAGGACATGTTCTGACGCTCAGGCGGCGGCGCGCTCCTCGGGCAGACGGATCACGGTGACCGAGCATCGCGCCTCGGCCACCACCTTGGCCGAGACCGACCCCAGATAGCGCCGCGTGGTCGAATAGCCGCGCGCGCCCATCATGATGTGGTCGACATGGTTGGCGGTGGCATAGTCGATGATCGCAAGCCCCGGATCGGGGCCTTCCAGCACGGTATAGGTCAGCCGGTGGTCGGGCAGTTCGATCCCCTCGGCCCAGGCCTTCAGCTGCACCAGCCGCATCACATGCAGGTTGTTGCCCTGGTCGTCGGTGCCCTGGTCGATGCCGATCCGCGCGGTCTTGATCACGTTCACGCAGGCGATGCGGGCGTCGGGCTCGATCGTCAGCATCCGCTTGACCGCCGCCCGCAACACCTCGGCCAGGCGCTCGCCTTCGGGGGAAAGGTCCACCGCGACCACGATGATCGGCACCGACGCCAGCTGCGCCGCGACCGAGACCGGCGCGTCGAAGCGGCGGAGCTTCCGCATCACGCGCCAGCGGTCCCAGACCTGCAGCCAGCCGTCGCGCCGCGTCTTCAGCGCCCGCGCGGTCAACGTCACCTGCTGCGGATGCGCCAGGTCGAAGGCCAGCTGCGCCGCCGTCTGATAGCGCCGCATCGGATCGACCGACAAGGCCCGCAGGATGATCTCCTGCAGCCATTCCGGGATCTCGGGCCGGATCGCGCGCGGCGGCTCGGGGTCGCGCCAGAGCCGCTTTCTCACCCCGCGCAATCTTTGCGGCGTGCCCCAGGGATTGCGCCCCGTCGCCAGCGCGTAAAGCATCGCCCCCAGGGCAAAGAGGTCCGAGCGCGGATCGTCGCGGCAGCGCAGGTATTGCTCGGGCGCGATGAAGGGATAGGTGCCCATCGGAATGGTGAATTCCTCGGCCAGAAGGTCCGGCAGCTGGTCGTGGCGGCTGAGGCCGTAATCCACCAGCACCATCTCGCCGGTCTTGCGCTGCAGGAAGTTCTCGGGCTTCAGGTCCAGGTGGATCACATGCTGGCGGTGCAGGTCCGCCACCGCCGCCACCATCCGCGCCCCGATCTCGATCACGTCCGACAGGGGCAGCGGGGCCTGCTGGAACACCGCCAGGAAACTGCCGCCCTCGATCTTCTCGGTCACGATATAGGGCATCACGTCGAAACCGCCGATCCCGATCACCTTCGGCACATGCGGCCCGGAGAGGCGCGGCATGATCATCTGCTCGACCTCGAAGCCCACGATCGTCGGCCCGTCGTCGCCGTCCAGGATCGTGGGCACCTTCATCACCATGTGCAGGTCCTGGTCGGGATGCGTCACCTCCCAGATCGTCGCAAAGCCGCCGGTATGCAGCTTCTCGCCCAGGGTGAAACCGTCGATCTCCAAACCGGTATGCGGCCGCACTGGCATTCACTCAACTCCCTGTCAACAAACGCGCCGCCAACTCCTCGGGCAGGCCCTCGGCGCGGATCTTCCGGGCCGTGCCGGCGACATCATAGGGCGTGCGGCGGAACGTCAGTTCGTTCGCCTCGGTGTCCAGAAGCGCCCATCCCGCCTGCGCCACCCCGTCGCGCGGCTGCCCGACCGATCCTACCACCGCAAGCCACCTCCGGCTGCGCAGAAGCGGGATCGGCAGGTTCGCCTTGAACTCCTGCTGCCGCACCACGCCGCCCGGATCCCGGCTGGCCAGCAGCGGCACATGCGTATGCCCACAGAAGATGAGCCGCGCGCCCGTCGCCCGGAACGAGGGCGCGGCGCGCGTGTCCGAGGTGATGTAGCTGAACGCCTCTGGATTGCTGGCCGAGGCATGGACGAAAAGCGCATCCCCCTCCTCCGCCACCAGCGGCAGGCGGCCCAGGAAGGCGCGCTGGTCCTCGCTCAGCCGCGCCTTCGTCCAGTCCATCGCGCGCCTCGCCAGGGGCGACATCGGCTCGGGCGCGCCGGCGGCGGCGTTGTCGTGGTTGCCCCGGACACAGATCGCGCCCCGCCCCTGCAACTCGGCCACCTTGTCGCAGCACCAGCCCGGATCGGGCCCATAGCCCACCACATCGCCCAGCACCACGATCCGCCCCGCCCCACGCGTGGCCGCATCCTCCAGCACCGCCGCGAAGGCCTCGCGGTTGGCGTGGATGTCCGTCAGGATCGCAAACCTCACCCGCTTCCTCCCCGAAGCCTTGCCCTGCCCTAGGACCCGCCTGAAACCGCCGCCATGAGGCAGATCAAACCAGCCCCAATCAAACCAGCGAGGTGACCCAGAGCACCGTCGCATCCTCGTCCGACAGGCTGATCACGTTGTGCCCCATCGCCGCGTCGTAATAGGCGCTGTCGCCCCGGCGCAGGTCCACGGGTTCGTAGAATTCGGTGTAAAGCCGGACGATCCCGGTCAGGACATACAGGAACTCCTCGCCGTCATGCCGGACCCAGCCGTCGAATTCCTCGAACGAGCGCGCCCGGATCGTGGCGCGGTAGGGCAGCATCTGCTTGCGGCTCAGGTTCGGGGCCAGAAGCTCGTGCTCATAGGTCGCGGTCGCCTGCGTCAGGCCCTCGGTGGCCTTGGTCACCGCCATCCGGCCCAGGACCTGCGTCCTCGACGGCGGGGTGAAAAGCTGCGGGACGCTGATCGCCAGCCCCTGCGCCAGCTTCTTCAGCGCGTCATAGGTCGGGCTCATCTGCCCGTTCTCGATCTTCGAGAGCGTGGATCGCGCCAGCCCCGCCCGGCTTGCCGCCTCCTCCAGCGTCCAGCCGAGCGAGCGGCGCAGCTCGCGCACCCTCGGGCCAAGGTTCACCGGCTCGACATGCGCCTCGCCCCCGGCTTCGCGGGCGACGCGGATCATCGTCTTGGGGTCCATCGGCTGCATCCTTCCCGGATAGTCCAGCCGCCCCCCGCTTGCAACCGCGCCGCGCAAATGCCACCCCTTGGCCCATGCTTTCCGTCGTCGACACCCGCCCCCATCCGGCCGCCCCGCCCGCCTTCAACCTGGCGGGCCATGTCCTGGCCCGCGCCGCTGCGCTGGGAGAGAAACCCGCCCTCATCCTGCTGCACCCCGAAGGCGACGCGACCATCACCTATGCCCGCCTGCGTTCCCTGGTCCTTGGCTGCGCCACGCATCTTCTGGCGCAGGGTCATCGTCCGGGCGACCGGGTGCTGATGCGGCTGGGCAACGGCCCGGCTTTCCCGATCATCTACCTGGGCGCCATCGCCGCCGACCTCGTCCCCGTCCCGACCTCCGCCGCCCTGACCGCGGCCGAGATCACGAAGCTGGCGACCCTCGTCGCCCCCCGCCTGATCCTCGCCGATCCCGGCATCCCCCTGCCCGAGGGCGAGACCCCGGTCACGGCTCCGGACTTTGCCTTGTGGGAAAGCCTGCCGCCGCACGACCCCACCCCCGGCGACCCCGGCCGTGAGGCCTATGTGATCTTCACCTCGGGCACCTCCGGCCGCCCCTCCGCCGTCAGCCATGCGCACCGCGCGATCCTGGCGCGCAAGGCGATGCATGGCGCCTGGGAGGGGCTGGGACCCGATGACCGCCTCCTCCATGCCGGGGCGATGAACTGGACCTATACGCTGGGCACCGGGCTGCTCGACCCCTGGACCCTGGGCGCGACCGCGCTGATCCCGGCCCCCGGCACGCCCGCGACCGCCCTGCCCGGCCTTCTCTCCCGCGCCCGCGCCACGATCTTCGCCGCCGCGCCGGGCGTCTTCCGCCAGATGCTGCGCGCGCCCTTCCCCGCGCTTCCCGACCTCCGACACGCGCTTTCCGCCGGCGAGGCCCTGCCCGAAGCGACCCGCGCCGCATGGGAAGCCGCGACCTGCACCCAGGTGCACGAGGCGCTGGGGATGACCGAGATCTCCACCTACATCTCCGGCTCGCCCACCCATCCCGCCCCGTCGGGAACCGCCGGCTATGTCCAGCCCGGCCGCCATGTCGCTCTGCTGGACGACGACGGCCAACCCGTCCCCCGCGGCCGGCCCGGAGAGCTTTCCGTCGCCACCACCGATCCCGGCCTCATGCGCCGCTATCTGGGCGAGGACCCGCTGCCGGGCCCCTGGTTCCGCACCGGCGACATGGCCCTGATGGCCGCGGATGGCGCGATCACCCATCTCGGCCGCCGCGACGACCTGCTGAACGCCGGCGGCTTCCGCGTCTCGCCGACCGAGGTCGAGGCCGCCTTCGAGGGCCTTCCCGGCCTTCACGCCGCCGCCGCCGCCGAGGTCGAACCCGGTCCCGGCACCCGGATCATCGCGCTCTTCTACGAAGGACCTTGCGCCTTGGACGAGGCGGTTCTGCGCCAGCGCGCGGAACTCGCCCTTGCCCGCTGGAAGCAGCCGCGCCACTACCAGCATATCGACACCCTGCCCCGCACCGCGAACGGCAAACTGCTCCGCCGCGCGCTGGCCGCGCACTACCACAGGTCAAACCCATGATCCGCCTCGACATCTTCTCCGATCCCGTCTGCCCCTGGTGCTATCTCGGCAAGGCCAACCTGGACCGGGCGCTTGCCGCCAACCCAGCGCATCCGTTCCAGATCCAGTGGCATCCGTTCCAGCTGAACCCCGACATGCCGCCCGAAGGCGTCGCCAAGCGCGCCTGGCTCGAGGAAAAGTTCGGCGGCAAGGCCCGCGTCGATGCCGTGCACGAGCGCCTGCGCGAGGTCGCCCGCGCGGCCGGGGTCGAGATCGACCCGGACAAGCCGCAGCGGATGCCGAACACGCTGAACGCCCACCGCCTGATCCACTGGGCCGGGATCGAGGGCCGCCAGGACGCCGTCGTCGCCGCCCTCATGCGCGCCTATTGGGTAGAGGGTCGCGACATCGGCGATGCCGAGACCCTCGCCGCCATCGCGGCCGAGACGGGGATGGACCACGAGGCCACCCTGCGCCTCCTGAATTCCGACGCCGATGCTTCCGACATCGCCGCCCGCGATGCCGATGCCCGCGCCAAGGGGGTGAACTCGGTCCCGACCTTCCTCGTCGCGCAGCAATATGTCGTCACCGGCGCCCAGCCGCCCGAGCTTTGGGGCCAGGTGATCGAGGAACTGGCCGGGCACGGGAATTGACCGACAAACCCCTGTCGCAGACCGAATTCGTCGCGTTGATGGCGATGCTCTTCGCCACCATCGCGCTGTCGATCGACGCGATGCTGCCCGCCCTGCCCCGGATCGCCGCCACGCTCTCGCCCGGCGCGCCCAACGCCGCGCAACTGGTCATCACCAGCTTCGTCCTCGGCATGGGGATGGGCACGCTGTTCACCGGCCCGCTCTCCGACCGTTTCGGGCGCAAGCCCGTGATCATGGCCGGCGCGGGCGTCTTCGCGCTGGCCGGGGTGGCCTGCTACCTCGCGCCCACGCTGGAGAGCCTGCTTGTCGCCCGCCTGGTCCAGGGCATCGGCGCCGCCGCCCCCCGGACCGTCTCGCTTGCCATGATCCGCGACCTCTTCGCCGGGCGCGAGATGGCGCGGCTGATGAGCTTCGTGATGATGGTCTTCACCGCCGTCCCCGCCATAGCCCCGCTGATGGGCCAGGGCATCATCGCTCTGGCCGGCTGGCAGGCGATCTTCCTCGCCCTCATCGCATTCGCCGGCTTCACCATGCTCTGGCTCGGCCTGCGCCAACCCGAGACGCTGCCCCCCGCCCGCCGCCGGGCGCTGCATCTCGGCAGCCTGGTCGCCGCAACGCGTGAGCTTGGCCGCCACCGTATCGTCCTCGTCTCGATCCTCCTCCAGGCCCTGACGCTGGGCGCGCTTTTCGCCACGCTCTCCTCGATCCAGCCGATCTTCGAGACCGTGCACCACCGCGCCGACAGTTTCCCGCTCTGGTTCGCGCTGATCGCCGTCGCCTCGATGTCCGGCAGTTTCCTGAACAGCCGGGTCGTGATGAGCCTCGGCATGCGCCGTGTGGTCCGGGCCACCTATGCAGCCCAACTGGGCCTCACGCTCGCGGCGCTGGTGCTGCTCGGCATGCTTGACGGCAATCTCGCCTTCGCCGTGCAAGTGGCTTGGGCGATTGGCCTTTTCGCGATGATGGGCCTGACCATGGGCAACCTGAACGCCCTGGCGATGGAGCCGGTAGGCCATATCGCCGGCCTCGCCGCCTCGGTCATCTCGGCGCTTGGGACGGTCGGCTCCGTTCTCCTGGCGATCCCGGTCGGGCTGGCCTTCGACGGCAGCGCCGTCCCGCTTCTGGTCGGCGTGGCGGTACTGATCGGGCTGGCCTTGCTCCTGTCGCTGAAAGCCCTGGGCGAGGCGCGGGACTAGGCCTTCTTCCCGGCCCGCACGATCTCGGCCAGGTCGCGGGCGATGTTGAACGCGCCCTTGATCCGGTCCGCCTCGGACTTCATCTCGCCCGTCAGCACGATCCGGTTGCCGTTCACCCTGGCCGCCGGGCCCTGCGCCTTCAGGAAATCGACCAGCCCGGCCGGATTGGCGAACTTGTCGTTGTGGAAGGCGATGGTCGCCCCCTTGGGCCCCGCATCCAGCCGGCTGATCCCCGCCCGCTTGCACATCGCCTTGATCCGCACGATCAGCATCAGCGTGTTGACCTCTTTCGGCAGCGGGCCGAAACGGTCGATCAGCTCGGCCGCGAAGCCCTCCAGCTCGACCTTCGTCGTCAGCGAGGAGAGCCGCCGGTAAAGCCCCAGCCGGATGTCGAGATCGGGGATATAGTCCTCGGGGATCATCACCGGAACCCCAAGGTTCAACTGCGGGCTCCAATCATCTGAAATCGTGGACAAACCCTGCAACTCGCCCGACTTTATCCGCGCAATCGTCTCTTCCAGCATCTGCTGGTACAGTTCGTAGCCGACTTCCCTGATATGGCCCGACTGCTCCTCGCCCAGAAGGTTCCCGGCCCCCCGCAGGTCAAGGTCATGCGAGGCCAGGTTGAACCCGGCACCCAGGGAATCGAGGCTGCCCAGAAGCCGCAGCCGCTTCACCGCCTGCGGCGTCAGCGGCGCGCGCGGCTTCGTGGTCAGGTAGCAATAGGCCCGCGTCTTGGACCGCCCGACCCGGCCCCGGATCTGATACAGCTGCGACAGCCCGAACATGTCCGCGCGGTGGACAATCATCGTGTTTGCAGTCGGAATATCCAGACCGCTTTCAACGATCGTCGTCGCCAGCAGCACGTCATACTTGCCGTCGTAGAACTGGTTCATCCTCTCATCCAGCTCTCCGGCCGCCATCTGGCCATGGGCGATGACGTAGCTCACCTCGGGCACATGCGAGGCCAAGAACTCCTCGACCTCGCGCAGGTCCGAGATCCGCGGCACCACATAGAAGGATTGCCCGCCCCGGAACCGTTCCCGCAGAAGCGCTTCGCGGATCGTGATGCCGTCGAATTCGCTGACATAGGTTCGGATCGCCAGCCGGTCGACCGGGGGCGTCGCGATGATCGAGAGGTCCCGCACCCCGGTCAGGCTGAGTTGCAGCGTGCGCGGGATCGGCGTCGCGGTCAGGGTCAGCACATGGACCTCCGAGCGCATCTCCTTCAGCCGCTCCTTGTGGGCGACGCCGAAATGCTGCTCCTCGTCGATGATCAAAAGGCCAAGCTGCTTGAACGTCACGCCCTTGGCCAGAAGCGCATGGGTGCCGACGACGATATCCACGCTGCCATCCGCCATCCCGGCGCGCGTGGCGTTGGCGTCCTTCGCTGAAACAAACCGCGACAAGGGCTTGACGGAAAGCGGAAATCCCCGAAACCGCTCGGCAAAGCTGCGATAGTGCTGGCGCGCCAGCAGCGTCGTCGGGCAGATCACCGCGACCTGCATTCCCGCAAGCGCCGCCACGAAGGCCGCCCGCATCGCGACCTCGGTCTTGCCGAAGCCCACGTCGCCGACGATCAGCCGGTCCATCGGACTGCCCTTCTCCAGATCCGCCACCACGTCGGCGATGGCGGCCAGCTGGTCGTCGGTCTCCTGATAAGGGAAGCGGGCCGCGAAAGCCTCCCAGAGGGAATGGGGTGCCTCGAGGATCGGGGCGTGGCGCAGGGCGCGTTCGGCGGCGATGCGCATCAGCCGGTCGGCGATCTCCTTGATCCGTTCCTTGAGCTTGGCCTTCTTCGCCTGCCAGGCCCCGCCGCCCAGCTTGTCGAGCAGGCCCTCCTCATGGCCATAGCGGCTGAGAAGCTCGATATTCTCCACCGGCAGGTAAAGCTTTGCGTTCTCGGCATATTCCAGCGCCACGCAGGCATGCGGCGCGCCAAGCGCGGTGATCGTCTCGATCCCCAGGTAGCGGCCGACACCATGTTCGACATGCACCACAAGGTCGCCGGGGGACAGCGTATCGACCTCGCGCAGGAAATTCTCGGCCTTGCGCTTGCGGCGCGGCTTGCCGACCATCCGGTCGCCCAGAACGTCCTGCTCGCTGATCACCGCCAGCCCCGGCGCGACGAACCCGGCCTCCAGCGGCCAGACCACGAGGTAAAGCCCGCCCTTGCCCTCGGGCAGCTCGCGGAAATCCGCGATCTCCTTCGCGCCGGCCAGACCGTTGTCGGCCAGAAGACCCGTCAGCCGCTCGCGCGCGCCCTCGGACCAGCTGGCAAGGACCACCTGCGCCTCACGGGAAAGCGCGCGAACATGATCCGCCAAAGCGCCGAAAAGATTTATCTTTTCCTGCTGCCGCTCGGGCGCGAAATTCCGCCCCGCCCGCGCGCCCGCGTCCAGCACCCCCGGCCCCGGACTTTGCGCCAGCGGCGAAAGCTGCACCACCCGATGCTCCGCCACCGCCGCCTCCCAGGCGGCATCGTCCAGATACAGTTCCTCCGGCGGCACCGGCTTGTAGACCGTGTCGATCCGCCCCTTGGCCCCCATCGCCTCATGGCGCGCATCGTAACTGTCGTCGATCGCCTCCCAGCGCGCCAGGCGCATCGGCGTCACCTGGTCGTCCAGCATGACGCTGGCCTCGGGCAGGTAGTCGAACAGCGTCTCCAGCCGCTCGTGGAAGAAGGGCAGCCAATGCTCCATCCCCTGGTGCTTGCGCCCCGCGCTCACCGCCTCGTAGAGCGGATCGTCGGTCCCCGCCGCGCCGAAGGCGATGCGGTAGTTCTGCCGGAAGCGGGCAATCGCCGCCTCGTCCAGCACGATCTCCGACACGGCCGAGAAATCCACCCGCTTCAGCTTCTCGATCGTGCGCTGGCTTTCCGCGTCGAAGCGGCGCGCCCCGTCCAGCACGTCGCCGAAGAAATCCAGCCGGATCGGCCCGCCCGGACCCGGCGGGTAGATGTCCACGATCCCGCCGCGCAGCGCATAATCGCCGGGCTCCGCCACCGTCGAGACCGGCGAGAATCCCATCCGCGCGAGGAACCCCTTCAGCCGGGCCTCGTCCACCCGCTCGCCCACCGTGGCCCGGAACGAGGCGGCGTGGACCACCTCGCGCGCAGGCACCTTCTGAATCGCGCCGTTCAGCGTGGTCAGAACCACGACCGGCGCCTTCAGCCCCTCGGCCAGCACCGACAGCGTCGCCATCCGCCGGGCGCTGATCTCGGGGTTCGGGCTCACCCGGTCATAGGGCAGGCAGTCCCAGGCCGGAAAATCCAGCACCGCCACCTCGGGCGCCATCACCGCCAGCGCGGCGCGCATCGCCTCCAGCCGCTTGTCGTCGCGCGCGACATGGATCACCGTCCGGCCCCGCGCCAGTTCGCGGGCCAGAAGGCGGGCGTCAAACCCCTCGGGCGCGCCGCCCAGGATGATGCGTTCGGCTGGCATGGGCACTCAGTGCAGGATGGAAACGCTCAGGTTCTGCCAGCTGCCATACATCGCCGTGACGAAGATCGCCACCATGCCGATGCCTTGCGTCCAGCGGCGGTGGATGGTCAGGCGGCGGCAGAGCGCCGCGTCCCGGTTCTCGCCGGCATTGATCCGCCGGCTGGCGCGGATGCTCAGCCAGACGACAAGCGACATCGGAAAGGAAAGCAGGAACAGCGCCTGGGCGAATTCCACGTCGTACCAGAAGCCGAGCCCCGCCAGGACGGTCAGCCAGAAGCAGCCCAGAGCCGTCAGGATCAGCGCGCCCTGATCGACGATGCTCAGGATCCGCCCGGTGTTGATCCGGGCCAGGTCCTCGACATCCTCCATCGCCTGCCCGCCCTCGCGCCTTGCGCGCTGGATCATGTCATGCGGTATCCCCAGCACCCAGTGGCTGGTCGAGGACCACATGACCGCGAGCGCGATCCAGAACCAGAGGTTCGAGAAGGACCGCATGTCGATGACTTCGAAAATCGTATCCAGAACTTCCACGAGCCGCGCCAGTCCCTTTCCTTGCCTGCCAGTGACATTCGCGCACTTGAGGCGATGCCAATTCCATGGCAGGCAGAACCCGAAGTCGCAAGCCCTGCCTTGCCATCCCGCCAAAGGAGTCAGCCGATGCTGCCCGCCTCAGCCCCCTTCCCCCTTGCCCGGTTCCGCCGCACCCGCCGCACCGCCGCGCTGCGCGACCTCACGCAGGAGGTCCGGCTTTCCGTCAAGGACCTGATCTGGCCGGTCTTCGTCCGCGACGGCGCCAATCTGCGCGAGCCTGTCGCCTCGATGCCGGGGGTGGAGCGTCTTTCGGTCGACCTGGTGGTCGAGGCGGCGGCGAAGGCGGCCGATCTCGGCATCCCGGCGATCTGCCTCTTCCCCTATACCGACCCGGCGAAGAAGACCGCCGACTGCCGCGAGGCCTGGAATCCCGAGAACCTGGCCAACCGGGCGATCCGCGCGATCAAGGCGCAGGTGCCGGAGATCGCGGTGATGACCGACGTGGCGCTCGATCCCTACAACGCGCATGGCCATGACGGGCTGGTGGTTGACGGGGTCATCCTGAACGACGAAACCGTCGAGGCCCTGGTCAAGATGGCGCTGGTGCAGGCCGAGGCCGGGGCCGACATCCTCGGCCCTTCGGACATGATGGATGGCCGCATCCTTGCCATGCGCCAGGCGCTGGAGGGCGCGGGGCACAAGGACGTCTCGATCCTCTCCTATGCCGCGAAATACGCCTCTGCCTTCTACGGCCCGTTCCGCGACGCGGTAGGCGCGACGGGGGCGCTGAAAGGCGACAAGAAGACCTACCAGATGAACCCCGCCAACCGCGACGAGGCCCTGCGCCTGGTGGCCCGCGACCTGGCCGAGGGCGCAGACATGGTCATGGTGAAACCGGGGATGCCCTATCTCGACATCTGCGCGGCGGTGAAGCAGACCTTCGGCGCGCCGACCTTCGCCTATCAGGTCTCGGGCGAGTATGCGATGATCCGGGGCGCGGCGCTGAACGGCTGGATCGACGGCGAGAAGGCGATGCTCGAAAGCCTCCTGGCCTTCAAGCGTGCCGGTTGCGACGGCATCCTCACCTATTTCGCCCCCGAGGTCGCCCGGCTTCTGCGCCATCAGTGAAACTGGCCCTGCACGGTCCGGGTCAGCTCGTTCAGGCTGAAGGGCTTCGGCAGGAAGACCGAATTGGGGATGCGCGACTGGTCCTCGCTCAACGCGTCCTCGGCATAGCCCGAGACGAACACCACCCGCACGTTCGGCCGCCGCTCGATCGCCTGCTTCACCCATGACGGGCCGTCCAGCCCCGGCATCACCACGTCGGTGACGAAGACATCGACCTCCAGCCGCGGGTCCTCCAGCGTCTTCAGCGCCTCCTCGGCATTCGCGGCCTCCAGCACGGTATAGCCCCGCAGCCGCAGCGCGCGGCTGGCGAAGGCGCGGACCGGGGCCTCGTCCTCGACCAGCAGCACCACCCCCTCGCCCTGGCGCGAGGGCAGGCGGCGGACCTGGGCCTCGGGCGCAAGCTCGTGCTCGCCGCCGTCGCTGACCGGGAAATAAAGCGTGAAGGTCGTGCCAACGCCCAGCACCGAATCGACGAAGATGTACCCGCCCGACTGCTTGACGATGCCATAGGCGGTGGAAAGACCCAGCCCCGTCCCCTCGCCCACCCGCTTGGTGGTATAGAAGGGCTCGAAGATGTGCTGGATCTGTTCGGGCGCGATGCCGATGCCGGTGTCGATCACCCGGATCACCGAATAATCCCCCGCCGGAACCGAGGCGCGGTCGCGCTTCAGCGGCTCGGCCAGGGTGACCGGCTCGGTCTCGATGCGGATGCTGCCGCCGTTCGGCATCGCGTCGCGGGCGTTGACCACCAGGTTGATCAGCACCTGCTCCAGCTGCCGCTTGTCGGCCCGGATCTCGCCCAGGACCTTGCCCAGCTCCTGCCCGCGATGGGCAAGCGTCAGACCGACCCGCTCCACCACCAGCCGGTTCAGAAGATGGGTCAGGTCCGCCAGAACATCCTGCAGATCCAGCCTTTCGGGCTTCAGCGTCTGCTTGCGCGAGAAGGCCAGAAGCTGCCCCACCAGCGCCGCCGCGCGGTTGGCGTTCTGCCGGATCTGCTCGAGATCGGCATAGTCCGGGTCCTCCTGGCCATGGCGCAACAGCAGAAGGTCGCAATGTCCCGAGATCGCTGTCAGGAGGTTGTTGAAATCATGCGCGATCCCGCCCGCCAGCTGGCCGATCGCCTGCATCTTCTGGCTCTGGTTGAACTGCGCCTCCAGCGTCTTCAGCCGCGTCGCGTCGTTCAGCACCGCCAGCGCGCCGACCCGCCCGCCATCGACATAGCGCCGCAGGGTGACCTCCAGATAGCTCTCCTCGCTCGCCCGCCGCGCCCGCAGGACCTCGGCCCCGCCGGGATGGCGCCCCGCGACCACATCGGCCAGCCAGTCCGAGACCGGGCGGCCCAGCCCCTCGAAGATGTCGTGGAACATCGCGGCCCGCAGCTCGCCCTGCCACATCAGGTCGCGCGCGGCCCGGTTCGCCACCCGCAAGACCCCGTCCGGTCCGAAGACCATCAGCGCCACCGGGACGTCCTCGAGATCCGTGCCGCCGCCCTTCGGCCGCTCCACCGGCTCGGTCAGGTTCAGGATCGTCGGCGCCTCGCCGAAATGGTCGATCCGCCAGAACAGGTGATCCGCGCCCGACAGGTGCACACTGACCCGCAACGCGCCGTCCCGGGCCGCGATGTCCTGCCGCGCCGCCCCCTCGGCCCCGGCGCGTTTCTGCAGCCGGTAAAGCAGGGCCGCCGGATCCACCACCCGGTTGCCCAGCACCGCCAGAAGGCTGTGCGCATCCGGGCCATAGGCCGCCTCGGCCACCTGGTTGCGAAACAGGAGCACGCCCTCGGCATCGGTCATGAAACAGGGGGCGGCATCGTCGGCGACCAGGCTGAAGGCGCGCACCCGTTCGGCCCGGCTGTCGGCGGTCCGCTGCCAGATCACCGCGCCCACGACCAGGCTTGCCAGCGTCAGCGTCAGCCCGATCAGCGCCAGCCCGGCGCTGTCGCCCGGCGCCGAGAAGCCCGCAACCGCGATCAGCGCCAGCCCCGAGGCGACCAGCACGGCCAGGCTTCCGGCCGTCCACTGGCCCAGCCGCCGAAATTCCCCCACCTGCGCCTCCACCACATACCTCTCGCCGTCCTGTCCCGCGACAATCGGCGAAAACGGGTTAACCAAAGCTTAACCGGAGCATGGTGAGTGGCGGATTTCCCGTCAAGGTTGTGGCGACAGAGTCAGGATCGCCGGAAAAGCGCGAGATGGAAGCCGTCGCCGCCCTCCAGCGGGGTGAAGGAGCGTTCCGTCTCCAGCCGCCAGCCGGGATGCCGTCCCAGGAACGCCTGCGCCTGATCGCCGTTCTCCACCCGCAGCAGCGAACAGGTCGCATAGCCGAGCCACCCCCCCGGCGCGACCATCGGCGCGACCCGGTCCAGGATCGCCGCCTGGATTCCGACCAGTTCCGCCAGCCGCGCCGGGGTCAGCCGCCACTTGCCCTCGGGATCGCGCCGCCAGCTGCCCGAGCCGGAACAGGGCGCATCGACCAGCGCCAGATCGTAAGGCGCGCTCGCCTCGGGCCGCTCGGTCAGCGTCACCTTCACCCCGGCCCGCTTCGCCCGCTCGGGCAGGTCGGCCATCCGCCTTGGCGCGGCATCATGCGCCCAAAGCCGCAGCTTCGCCCGCGCCGCCATTGCCAGAGTCTTGCCGCCCCCGCCCGCGCAATGGTCCAGCACCCGCATCCCCTCCGCCAGCGGCAGCCCCGCCACCACGGCCTGCGAGGAGGCATCCTGCAACTCGACCAGCCCCGCCCGGTAAGCGTCGGAGACCTGCACCCGCCGCGCGCCCTCCACCACCTCCAGCGCGGTGTCGGCCAGAGGGTGCGGGCGGGTCACGATCCCCTCCCCCGCCAGCGCCGCCTGCGCCCCCGCCGCCGTCCCTCGCGCAAGGTTCACCCGCAGGAACACCGGCGCCCGCGCCCGCAGCGCCTCGGCCACCGGGGCCAGCCTCTCGCCCAGCGACCGCTCCAGCTCCGGCACAAGCCAGTCCGGCAGGTCCAGCGCCTCGGCCCCGACAGGCTCCCTTCCCGCCTCGCTCGCCGCGGGCGGGGCGGGCGCATGACCCTCGCCCGAGAACAGGGCCTCCTGCCCGTTGGCGCGCATCAGGCCCAGCACCAGCCCGCGCCCCGCCTCGCCCCCGCCAAGCGCAGCGGCCGAGCGTCGCTGCCGCAGCGCGTCATAGACCAGATCGCGCACCGCCGCCCGATCGCCGGAGCCGGCAAAGCGGCTGGCCCGGCCCCAGTTGGTCAGCGCCTTCTCGGCCGCCTCGCCCGCCAGCACCCGGTCCAGCACCCCGATCGCCGCGGCCGCCCGCGCCCCCGGCGTCATGCGCCGGCCCCCAGCGGCACGGCCTGCAGATGGTTCTCCTGCATGAAGCGCAGGAAATTGTCGCGGAACTGGCGGGTATGGGAATGGGCCAGCGCATCGGCCCGGTCCACGTCGCGCTCGCGGATCGCCTCCAGCATCAGCCGATGCTCGTCGGTCAGAAGGTAGCCGTCGTTCGTCCGCTCCAGATAGTCGAAATGCAGATGCAGCATCCGCCGCCCCTGATCCAGAAGCCGCTCGTAGAACGCCGCCAGATAGGGGTTCCGCCCTGCCACCGCGATGGCCATGTGGAAGGCCTTGTTCGCCCCCGACATCGCCAGATGGTCGCCCGTCGCCACCGCCGCCTCGAACTCCGCCTGCCGCGCCGCGATGGCCTGCAGGTCGGCCTCGGAGCGCAGTTCCGCCGCGAGCCGCGTGTTCATCCGCTGCGCCACGTCCAGCGCCTCGACATATTTCGGAAAGGCCTGCACGTCGATCGGCGCCACGATGGTCGAGCGGTTGGGCAGCATCACCACCAGATCCTCGCCCGCCAGCCGGATCAGCGCCTCGCGCACCGGCGAGCGCGACATGGCGAACCGCTCCGCCAGCGTGGTCTCGTCCAGGAGCTGCCCCGGTTGCAGCACCAGCGACAGGATCTCGTGCCTGAGCGTGTCATGGCACAGCCGCGACCCCATCCCCCGCACCCGCCTGCCTTCGCCGTCCTCGTCCATCGCCCGCTCCTTCGCCTTGCACCTGCCTAGACCCCGGCGCCGATCTTGTCGACAGATTGTTCTTCTTGACCTGTCGCCAGGGTGTCGGCACAATCCTGTCGACAACCTGACGACATAACGATTCCCTGAAGGAGGCCCCGCATGAAACTGTCCGGCGTGATGCCCGCACTCGTCACCCCCTTCGATGCCGAAGGGAAGATCGACTTCTCCGCCTTCGAGCGGCACCTGACCATGCTGCGCGCCGCAGGGGTCTCGGGCTGGGTGCCCTGCGGCTCGTCGGGCGAATACAACCTGATGGACGATGACGAACGCGACCAGGTCCTGCGCTTCGTCAAGGACTTCGCCAAACCGGGCGAGACCCTGATCGCCGGGACCAACGCGCCGTCCACCGCCGGGGTGATCGCCAACACGCAGCGGGCGAAGGATATGGGCTACCACGCCGTCCTCCTCGCCGTGCCCTTCTACACCAAGCCCACCCAGGCCGAGATCATCCGCCATTTCAACGCGGTGATCGAGGCGACCGACATGAACCTCGTGCTCTATTCCTACCCCGGCAAGGACGGGGTCGAGATCGAATACGAGGCACTGGATGCGCTGGCCGACAATCCCCGCGTGATCGGGATCAAGGAAAGCTCGGGCGTGATGCAGCGCGCCATCGGCATCTCCACCCGTTACGCGGGCAGGATCCAACTCGTCTCCGGCTCGGACGACATCGCCTGGGACTTCATGCACTGGGGTGCGGACAGCTGGATTTGCGGCCCGGCCAACTGCATGGCAAAGCCGGTCTGCGAGATGGACGCCGCCTTCCGCAAGGGCGACCACGCCCGCGCGAAAGAGATCATGCAGGCGCTCTGGCCGGCGATGAACGTGCTGGAATCGGGCAAGTTCGTGCAGAAGCTGAAGTATGGTTGCGAGTTGCAGGGCAATCCGGTGGGGGACTGCCGGATGCCCTTCGGCCCGCTGACCGAGGCCGAGAAGGCCGAGTTCGCCACCGCGATGCAGCCGATCCTGAACTGGAAATAGGCCATGGTCACGGTGGTTGTCGGCGCGGGAATCATCGGCACCGCCATCGCGCATGACCTGCAAAAGCGCGGCCGTCAGGTGGTGCTGGTGGACCGCGATACGCCGGGCATGGGCGCATCCTTCGGCAACATGGCTTCTATCGCGGTGACGGAGTTCATGCCCGCCTCGCGCCCCTCGGTCTGGAAGCAGATCCCCGGCTGGATGCTCGACCCCGAAGGCCCGGTCCGCATCCGCCCCTCCTACATGCCGCGCCTCGTGCCCTGGTTCCTGCGCTTCATCGCCGCCTCTCGGCCCTCGAAGCTGCGGGAACTGGAGGCGCAGGGGGCCGCCCTCTGCGCCCGCGCGCTGGACGATACGCTGGCCCTCCTGCGCGAGACCGGCCTTGAAGACCAGATCAGCCAGGAAGGCTGCCTCTCCCTCTATACCGACGAGGCCGAGTTCAAGGCCGACCGCGACCATATCGAAATCCTCGAACGCTTCGGTTTCCCGCATGAGGTCATCGGCCGACAGGCCATCAAGGCGCTGGAGCCGGAACTGTCGGACAGGATCGGCCTCGCCGTCCTCTTCCCGCAGAACCGCTCGCTTAAGGACCCCTACAAGCTGGTCCTCGCCCTCGCCGACCGCTTCACCGCGCTTGGCGGAAGGATCGTGCGGGGCGAGGTCGCCGGCTTCACCTGCTCGGACCGGATCCGCGAGGTGGTGCTGAAGGACGCCCCGCCCCTGCCCGCCGACGAGGTGGCGATCTGCGCCGGGGCCTTCTCGGCCCGGCTGGCCAGCGCCCTGGGCGAGCCGATCCCGCTCGAGACCGAGCGCGGCTATCACACCCAGATCATGGCGCCGGGCATCTCGATGAAACATTCGATCATCTGGCCCGCCCGCGCCTTCATGGTGACGCCGACCGCCGGCGGCATCCGCGTCGGCGGCACGGTCGAGATGGCCGGCCTCGACGCAGCCCCCGACTACCGCCGCGCGAAGATCACCGTGAAGCGCGCGAAGGAGGCCCTGCCCAACCTCAAGTGCGAGGACTTCACCGAATGGATGGGCCACCGCCCTGCCCTGCCCGACACGGTACCGATCCTTTCCGCCAGCGCCCGCACGCCGGGCCTGTTCTACGCCACCGGACACGGGCATCTTGGCGTCACCTATGCCGCCACCACCGCCCGGCTGATGGGAGAGCTGATCACCGGCGCAAGGCCCGCCGTCGATCTCGCGCCCTACCGGGTCAACAGGTTCTAAGGGGGATACCATGCGTTTCAGCCGCACCATCCAGACCATCGACGTCCACTGCGAAGGCGAGATCGGCCGCGTCATCACCGGGGGCGTGCTGAACATCCCCGGCGCGACCATGGCCGGGAAGCTGGACCACCTGAACCGGATCGACGATTCGCTGCGCCGCTGGCTCTGCTCGGAACCGCGCTCGGGCCCGGCCGGGTCCTTCTGCCTCCTGACCCCCGCCTGCGACCCGGCAGCCGATGTGGGCTTCATCGTGCTGCAGCCCGACCAGGCCCACGCCATGTCCGGCTCGAACGCCATGTGCGCCACCACCGCGCTTCTGGAAACCGGAATGCTGCCGATGGTCGAGCCGGAAAGCGTGGTCACCTTCGACACCGCCGCCGGGCTGGTGCGGGCCACCGCCACCTGCCAGGGCGGCAAGGTGGTCAAGGTCACGCTCGACATGCCGCCCGCCTTCGTCGCGAAACCGGGCGCGGTGATCGACACGCCCGAATGGGGCGCCGTGCCCTATGACCTGTGCTTCGGCGGCGTCTTCTACGCGTTGATCGACGCGGACCGCATCGGCCTGGCCATCGCGCCGGAAAACGCCCGCCAGCTCGCCACCATCGGGGTCGACCTGCGCAACCGCATCGCCGAGGTAGAGCCCGCGCTGCACCCGACCACTCCGGCGCTGAACGGCCTCTCCTACGTCATGTTCCGCGCCGAGGAGCCCGACGGCGCGCTGCGCACCTGCACCACGCTGCGCCCCGGCCGCGCCGACCGCTCGCCCTGCGGCACCGGATCGAATTCCAACATGGCCACCCGCCACGCCCGCGGTCTGGCGAAACCCGGCGACAAGGTCATCTCGCGCTCGATCATCGGGGGCGAGTTCGTGACCGAATTCGTCGAGGAAACCCGTGTCGGCCCCTACAAGGCCACCCGCAACCGCGTCTCGGGACAAGGCTGGATCTACGGCATCAGCCAGATCGGCCTCGACCCGACCGACCCCTTCCCGCTCGGCTTCACCCTCTCGGATACCTGGGGCGGGTGAGGGCAGGACGTCCACCTCATCGCGTTAGTGGCTCAGCGGCACGTCGCGTCGACAATGCCCCCGGCTTTACCCTCCCGGACACCCCGGGGCGGATCGCCGAAGTCCGCTTGAGCTTCCCCGCCGCCGCTCCGTAAACATTCCGCGAGACAATTCCGCATCCTTGACTGCCGGAGGCGTCGTCATCGAAGAAGCCGTCGAAGTCATACCCGCGCGTCCGGCCTCGTCGATCGACCCGCTCCCCCTGCCGCTTCCGGGTCGTGGTCATCGCGCTGGTTGCGAATGGCGGCGACGAACCCTGCAAGGCAAGCATCTGCCGGCAGATCCCACCGCGCCGGACTGGAACTCTGTCGCGACCGCATCCTCCCGCGCTGGCCGTCCGCTCCGGCCCCGCCAGCGCCGCGCCCTCTGCGCCGATCCGGCCAGCGGCTGGATCGGGCCACTGCGGGCCGAGCCTGGAGCGATCCTCGCCGGACCCGAGCAGGCTTCCCGCTCAGCCGATGCGGTAGTTTGGGCTTTCGCGCGTGATCTGCACGTCGTGGACATGGCTTTCCTTCAGCCCGGCCCCGGTGATCCGCACGAACTGGCAACGGCTGCGCATCTCGGCCACCGTCGCGCAGCCGGTATAGCCCATCGCCGCGCGCAGGCCGCCGACCATCTGGTGGATCACCGCCGCCGCCGACCCCTTGTAGGGCACCTGCCCCTCGATCCCTTCCGGCACCAGCTTGTCCGAAGCCGCATCCTTCTGGAAATAGCGGTCCGCCGAGCCCCGCGCCATCGCCCCCAGCGACCCCATCCCGCGATAGGCCTTGAACGACCGCCCCTGCCACAGGATCACCTCGCCGGGGGACTCGTCCGTCCCCGCGATCGCCGAGCCCACCATCGCGCAGGAGGCCCCCGCCGCGATCGCCTTGGCGAAATCGCCCGAGAACTTGATCCCGCCATCCGCGATCACCGGCACATCGCCGGCCGCGCGGGCCGAATCCATGATCGCCGTCAGCTGCGGCACGCCCACGCCGGCGACGATCCGCGTCGTGCAGATGCTGCCCGGCCCGATCCCCACCTTCACCGCATCCGCGCCCGCCCCGATCAGCGCCCGCGTCGCCTCGGCCGTGGCGACGTTGCCCGCCACCACCTGCACCGTGTTCGACAGCTGCTTGATCCGCTCCACCGCCCGGGCGACACCCTCCGAGTGCCCATGCGCCGTGTCGATCACGACCAGATCGACCCCCGCGTCGATCAGCGCCTGCGACCGCTCGAAGCCCGCATCCCCCACGGTCGAGGCCGCAGCGACGCGCAGCCGCCCCATCTCGTCCTTGCAGGCATTCGGGTTCAGCACCGATTTCTCGGTGTCCTTCAGTGTCAGAAGCCCGGTCAGCTTGCCGCGCCCGTCGGTCACCAGAAGCTTCTCGATCCGCCGCGCCTTCATCAGGCTGATCGCCTCGGCCCGGTCCACCGGCTCGCGCAGCATGGCCAGATTCTCGCTGGTCATCATCACCCGGACCGGAGTCCGGTCGTCGCTGGCAAAGCGCATGTCGCGGTTGGTCACGATCCCCAGGACCCGGCCCACCTCGTCCACCACCGGAAAGCCGGTGACGGAGTAGCGTTCCATCAGCACCTTGGCGTCCGCAAGCGTCTGGTCCGGCGTCAGCGTGATCGGCTGGTAGACCACGCCCGACTCGAACCGCTTCACCCGGCTGACTTCCCGCGCCTGCGCCTCGGGGTCGAGGTTGCGGTGGATCACCCCGATTCCCCCCGCCTGCGCCATCGCGATCGCCATCCGGCCTTCCGTGACCGTATCCATCGCGCTGGACAGAAGCGGGATGTTCATCCGGATCGCCTTCGTCACGAAGGTCGAGGTATCCGCATCCGACGGCAGGACGCTCGATGCGCCGGGCACCAGAAGCACGTCGTCAAAGGTGAGAGCCTCACGAATCTCCATGGGTTTTCCCTCCGGGAGCAAGCATCGTTTGGCGGTTCCCCATTTCACGCCCCGCGCTTCTGCGCAAGGGCAAATCCTCCCCTTGCCCTTGCCCGTGCCCCATGCAGATTACCCCCGTCAGTCCGAAGGATCCCCATGCGCGTCGCCATCATCGAGAACACCAGGATCACCCACCACGGCCAGCTCGGCGTCGCGCTGCACGAAGCGGCGGCGCTGATCGACCTCTGCAAACCCTGGTCCGGCCAGCCGCTGCCGGACCGGATCGAGGCCGACGCCCTTGTCGTCTTCGGCGGCGAGCAGGCCGCAACCGACGACCACACCCATCCCTACCTGCCGCAACTCGCCGACCTCATGGCTGCCTTCAGCCAGGCCGACAAGCCGGTCCTCGGCATCTGCCTCGGCTCCCAGCTCCTCGCCCGCGCCTTCGGCGGCGAGAACCACCTCGGCATCGCGCCCGAATTCGGCTGGACCGACGTCACCCTGACCGAGGCCGGGCGCGCCGACCCGGTCCTCTCCGCCGTGCCCCTGACCTTCCCGATCTTCCAGTGGCACTCGGACACCTTCACCCTGCCCCAGGACGCGGTGCATCTTGCGACCAGCCGGGTCGCCCCGCACCAGGCCTTCCGCCTCGGCCGCGCGACCTATGGCACCCAGTTCCATTTCGAGGCCAGCCGCAGCGTGGTCCGCGACTGGTCGCGCACCTTCCCGGACCTCGTCGAGAAGAACTCCCCCGGCTGGGCCGCCCGCCACGACGCGCTTGCCGCCACCCGCGGCGCGGAAGCCGACGCGCATGGCCTCGCCCTCGCCCGCGCCTGGGTCGGCCTGATCGCCTGAAACTCCCCCGTTCCTCTTGGGACAAATACTCTGGGGGTCCGGGGGTGAAACCCCCGGCGGCCCGCCCCTCAGGCCTCGGCCGCGTTCGTCGCCGCCGCCAACCTGCCGCCCGGCCAGCGTTTCAACACCCACCAGGCGATCAGGGGAATGACCACCAGCCCCAGGGCCGTCAGCAGAAGCCCCGGCCAGAACCAGACCCCGCCATTGACCATCAGCGCCGTCGCAAGCGCGGCAAGCGGGAAGGTGAAGGCGCCCCAGAAGGCCGAGACCCCCGCCTCCAGAAGCCAGCGTCCCGCGACCGCAAGCAGGATGGCGTAGACCGCCCCAAGTCCGGCGAAGAGGACGCCGAGGTCCGGCCTGGCCAGCAGGCCCGCGACCGATCCGAGCAGCGCCGCCGGGGCCAGATGGATCGCCAGCAGCGGCCGCAGCGGCGCCGGCGGCGCGGCCGCCATGAACTGCCGCAGGCTCAGCGCCCAGATCGCGACCGCGATGGGCAGGGCCACCCAGAACAGCGTCTCCGCCAGCCAGCCCCAGCCGACCGCCAGCGCCGGCGCGGCGCCCACGATGACGCCCACCAGGCTCAGGTGCAGCGTCGGGTTCACCGCCCGCGCCTCGGGCGGCAGGCCCAGCAGAAGGCGCAGGAGGAGGACGGCCAGCATCCCATGCCCGACCAGCGCCAGCACCAGGAGGACCGCCGCCGCCGGCACGCTGTAGGCCGCGACCAGCCCCGCGGCGACCATACCCCCCATGGTCAGCGCCGCCAGCCCCGAGCGTCCCGGCAGGATCCGCAGGTCTTCCACGACCACCCCCGGCCGCCGCGCGAGCTTCACGCCATAGGCGAAAGCGGCAAAGGCCCAGAGCGCCACCGCACCCCCTGCCAGCAGGTCCCCCGGCCCCGGATCCCAGCCCAGCCGCCCCAGGGCCAGCCGCACCGCGCCCGCCAGGCCCAGCAGTCCCAGAAGCGAGGGGAACACCGCCGGCGGCATCCGCGCGAACAGCGCCGGGCGGCGCGGCGGGAACTGCGGCGGCGGATAGCGTTTCGGCCGGGCTTCGGCACGGAATTCGGGCTGGGTCATGCGGTCATCTCCTGCCCTGTCATAGCAACCGCCCCCGACCGGCAACAGCCCCCGCTTCCAAAGGCCGCGCCCGCTGGAAAGCCTGCCTGCCTCAGGCGGGGATATTCAACCAGCATGAAAGGACTCCGTGGCCATTTCGCAGCCACGGTGCAGGCGAGAACGCGATGACTGTCCGGTGCGCCATCGGGCCCGAGGTGGGGCCAGTTCCCTCATGTCATGCTGGCGCAAATATCCCCGCCGGAGGCTCCCGCAGGCTCGGCCCGCACCACCGGGCAGGAGCGCGATTTCAGCCCGCGCGCAGCACCGGGAACCAGTCCTCGCGCAGCCGCTCGCCGCCTTTCATCCCATGCCCCGGGAAGGGCGGCGAGGTCGGCCCCGGCCGCTCGACATAGCGCGCATCCTCGCCCACCAGCCGCAAGGAGAACGCCCGCCGCCGGGTGGCTGCGGTGTTGCCGCGCGCGCCATGCAGGGTGCGGAAGTTGAAGGCCACCGCGTCGCCCGGCTCCATCTCCCATTCCAGGATCTTCATCCCCTCGACCTCCGGGTCCGGCACCGGCATGTAGTCGTCCTCGCCCGGATAGAAATTCGTCTCCGACATCCAGCGCGTCGGCAGCACGTCCTTCTCCCACAGATGCGATCCCGCGACGCAGCGCAGCGCGGCCTCCCTCACCGGGTCCAAGGGCGACCAGAAGCTGACCGTCTGCCTCCCCTCGACGAAGTAATAGGGCCCGTCGGTATGCCAGGGCGTCGGCTTCGTCGTGCCCGGCTCCTTCACCAGCACATGGTCGTGGAACATCTGCACCCGGTCCGAGCCCATGAGCTTCGCCGCCACCTCGGCCACCCCGGACTGCCGGATCACCGCCGCGAATTCGGGGACCTTCTGCCAGTTGCAGTAGTCGTCGAAGAAATAGCCCGGCTCGCCCGGCTTCAGCGTCGCCATCTGGTGCGTAGGGTTCGCCATGTTGCGCGCGATTCCGGCGCGCAGCATCTCGACCCAGTCGCGCCAAAGCCCCTTGACCAGCACCACCCCGTCGCGCTGGTAGGCCGCGACCATCTCCTCCGTCACCGTGACCATGGCAATCCTCCCGTTTCGCGCCACCCTGCCCCGGCGATTGCGTCACGGCAAGACCAGCATCGTCGCCCCCAGCCGCTTCAACGCCGCTCCGGTGCCCAGCTTGAACCGCGCCAGCCCCGGCGCGGCTTCGGTATCCACCGTCCCCAGGTCAAGCCAGCGCACCCCCTCCGCCGCCAGCGCCTCGGCCGCGCGCATCAGCATCACCCCGTGCACTCCCGCCGCCCGCCCTTCCGGCGAGGTCCAGCCGAGGTGATAGGTCGCCGACTTCCCATGCACCACGAAACACATCGCCGCCCTGCCCGGCCAGTCCCAGATCCGCAGCGCGCCGGGATCAAGCGCAAGCGTGAAGGCCGCGGGCAGCGCGCGATAGCCCCGCGCGCGCCGCTGGACCGCCTCGGCCGCGATCAGCCGCTCCAGCGCCGCCCGCCCGGCCCTCCGTACCTTGACCGAAGCCTCGGCCCGCACCAGCCGGTTGCGCCACTTGCCCGCCAGCCCCGCCCGCAGGTCGCCGGACAGATCCCACAGCGCATGGTGCATCGGCGTCACCAGCGGCACCAGGCCGAAGCCCGCCACCTCCTCCCCGGCGGTGACCAGCGTCATCCCCGGCCAGCGCGCCAGGCGGCGGATCGCGCGCCGCCGCTCCGCCGCGCCGGGCTCCCCCTCCCAGACCGGCCCGCGCGAGACCAGGCGCAGGGGGCCGCGTTCGACCGCCAGCGCGCGGCCGCAGCCGAGCTCAAGCCAGCGGGCCCGCGCGCCGCAGGCCGATGCCGCCGCCGCATAGGCCGGGCCTTGCTGGAAAGGTTCGAATCCCATGGCGGCCATTAACGGGCGGGAAAGCTTTCCATGCCCTTAATGCGAGCATGAAACGGACCCCGCGCCACGCCGCCCCGACGCCGCGCCTCACCCTCTGGGTGCCGGTGCTCCTCGCCTTCGGCCTCTGCCTCTTCTGGCTCGGCCTCGCGGCCCTCGTTCACCGATAAAGCAGCGACCGCCCGCCGGCGAAAAGATGCACCTTCGCCGGGTCCGCCGACAGCTGCACCCGCCGGTGCCGCAGTCCGGCCCGGATTCCCGGCAGCTTGGCCACCACCGCCGTCCGCTCGCCTGACGGGCGGAAATGCAGAAGCGTCACCTCCCCCAGCGCCTCGGTCACCGCCACCGCGCCCGCATGGATCGCCTCGCCCTCGGTCTCGTGGAAATCCTCGGGGCGCACGCCGACATTCACCTTCAGCCCCAGATCCGCCGCCGCCGTCGGCACCGCCGAGCGGGCGACCCCGCCACCCTCCAGCCGCACCAGGGTCTCCGTCCCGGTGGCGGCCACCTCGCCCGGCAAGAGGTTCATCGCCGGGCTGCCGATGAACTGCGCCACGAACTCGGTCTCCGGGCGCTCGTACAGCTCCAGCGGGCTGCCGACCTGCGCGATCCCGCCGCCGGCCAGCACGACGATCCGGCTGGCCAGCGTCATCGCCTCGACCTGGTCATGCGTCACATAGATCATCGTCGACTGCGGCATCGCCTCCTTCAGCTGGGCGATCTCGATCCGCGTCGCCACCCGCAGCGCGGCATCCAGGTTCGAGAGCGGCTCGTCGAACAGATAGACCTTCGGGTCGCGCACGATCGCCCGCCCGATCGCCACCCGCTGCCGCTGCCCGCCCGACAGGGCCTTGGGCAGCCGGTCGAGATAGGGCGTCAGCTGCAGGATCCGTGCCGCCCGCTCCACCGCCGCCGCGATCTCGGCCCGGGGCTTCTTCGCCAGCGCCAGGGCAAAGCCCATGTTGTCGCGCACCGTCATATGCGGATAAAGCGCATAGGACTGGAACACCATGGCGATGCCGCGCTGTGCCGGGGGAACATCGTTCATCCGCACCCCGTCGATCAGAAGATCGCCGCCGCTGATCCGCTCCAGCCCCGCGATCATCCGCAGCAGCGTGGACTTGCCGCAGCCCGAGGGGCCGACGAAGACGATCAGCTCCCCCGTCCTGATGTCGAGGTCGATGTCCTGCAACACCCGGATCTCGCCATAGCTCTTGGCGACCTTCCTCAGGACCAGATCGGCCATCCTGCCCCCCCTAGGCCCGCTGCACCAGCACGACACCCCAGGGCGGCAGGCTGACCCGCCCGCCGCTGGCTGGCTGGCTGCCCAGTTCCGCCCCGACCCGACGCCAGTCGCCGGGCGGCAGCGCGACCTCGGCCGCCGCGTCGCCCAGGTTGAAGCCGCAGAACAGCTCCTCCGCGCCGCGCCGCAGGAAGCTTGCCACCTCGCCCTCGGCCCGGATCGCCTCCATCGCGCCCGTCCGCAGCACGGGATGCGCCCGGCGGAAGGCCAGCGCCCGGCGGTAATGCAGCAGAAGCGAACCCCCGTCCCGCTCCTGCGCCGCGACCGACAGCGGCAGGTGCGGCGGCTTGACCGGCAGCCAGGGGCGGCCCCGGCTGAAGCCGCCGTTGCCATTGTCCGTCACCCAGACCATCGGCGTCCGCGCGCCATCCCGTCCCTTGAACTCGGGCCAGAAGCGGATGCCATAGGGATCGCGCAGCTCCTCGAGGCCCAGCTCCGCCTCGGGCAGGCCCAGTTCCTCGCCCTGGTACAGGCAGATCGAGCCGCGCAGACAGGCCAGCAGCGTGGCATAGGTCCGCGCCGCCGCGCCCGGCAGGTTCCATCGCGTGACATGGCGCACCGTGTCATGGTTCGAGAACGACCAGCAGGGCCAGGCATCGGGCGCGGCCGCGCGCATCCGGGCGAAGGTCTCCTCCAGCCGGGAGGCGGTCAGGCGCGCGGGCTGCAGCATCTCGAACGGATAGCACATCTGCACCTTGTCGCCACCGCTGGTATATTCCGCCATGATCTCCAGCCCGCGCTGGGCATCGCCGACCTCGCCCACGGCGGCGGCGCCGAACGGGTCAAGGACGGCACGGAATTTCCGCAGGAATTCAAGGTTTTCCGGCTGGTTCTTGTCGTGGATGTGCCGCTGGTGGTTATAGGGGTTCACCCTCGGCGCGATACTGTCATTGCGCTCCTCCTCCGGCAGGGGCGGGTTGTCGCGCAAGTGCGGGTCGGCGAAATAGAAGTTGATCGTGTCCAGCCGGAACCCGTCCACCCCCCGCTTCAGCCAGAAACGCGCCACATCCAGCAGCGCCGCCTGCACCGGCTCGTGATGGAAGTTCAGGTCGGGCTGGCTGGCCAGGAAGTTGTGCAGGTAATACTGCTCGCGGCGACCGTCCCATTCCCAGGCCGGTCCGCCGAAGATCGACAGCCAGTTGTTCGGCGGCGTGCCGTCCGGCTTCGGATCGGCCCAGACATACCAGTCCGCCCGCGGATTGCCGCGGTTCTGCCGGCTTTCGCGGAACCAGGCGTGCTGGTCCGACGTATGGCTGAGGACGAGGTCGATCATCACCCGCAGCCCCAGCCCATGTGCCCGCGCCACCAGCGCGTCGAAATCGGCAAGGCTCCCGAACAGCGGATCGACACCGCAATAATCGCTCACGTCATAGCCGAAATCCTGCATGGGCGAGGTGAAGAACGGGCTGATCCAGATCGCATCCGCGCCCAGGTCGGCCACATGGCCGAGGCGCGCGGTGATCCCGGCCAGATCGCCGACCCCGTCGCCGTTGCTGTCCTGGAAGCTGCGCGGATAGATCTGGTAGATCACCGCGCCGCGCCACCAGTCCGGGTCCACCGCCAGCACCATCCGCCCCTTGCCTTCCATCACCGTCATTTCACCGACCCCGCCAGCAGGCCCCGCACCAGAAAGCGCTGCATCGAGAAGAACACCACCAGCGGCACCGCGATCGAGACGAAGGCCGAGGCCGACAGGATCTCCCAGTCGCCGCCACGCGAGCCCATCAGGTTCACGATATTGCCGGTCAGCACCTGCTGGTCGTTCGAGGTTCCCAGGAACACCAGCGCCACCAGAAGATCGTTCCAGGTCCAGAGGAACTGGAAGATCGCAAAGCTCGCCAGCGCCGGAAAGGACAGCGGGAGGACGATCCGGGTGAAGATCTGGAACTCGGTCGCCCCGTCCACCCGCGCGTTCTCGATGATGTCGCGCGGCAGGCCGACCATGTAGTTGCGCAAGAGATAGATCGCCAGCGGCAGGCCGAACCCGGTATGGGCCAGCCAGATGCCGAGATAGCCCTTGCCGATCCCCAGCGCGTTGTGGACCTGCAACAGCGGGATCAGCGCCAGTTGCAGCGGCACAACCAGAAGCCCGACCACCGCCGCCACCAGAAGCGCCCGGCCCGGAAACTCCATCCAGGCCAGGGCATAGGCGGCAAAGGCCGCGACCAGGATCGGGATCACCGTCGCCGGGATCGCCACCGTCGCGGTGTTCAGGAAGGCCTGCAGGATCGACTGCCCGGCCATCGGGCTGAACAGCACCATCCGGTAGTTCGCCAGCGTGAACTCGGGCGGGGTCGCCGCCGTGGTGAAGATGCGCGGCAGCCGCGTCCCCTCGGTCGTCCTGGCCGAGGTCAGGACATAGAAGCCGTCGCCCTCCACCCTCAGGCCCATCCCCTCGCCCAGGTCCGCCGTCGCCCCCGGAGCATATGCGGCAGGCTCGCGCGAGGAGGTGCCCCAGGCGCTCACCCTTGCCGCGCCCGGAAAAAGCCGCCCCTCGATCACGAAGACCCCGTCCCGCGCCACCTCCTCGCCCGCCACCCGGATCGGCGACAGCTGGCTCTCCTGCGTGAACAGCGCCTGCCACCAGCCCGAGGAGACGATCTGGTCGCCCGACCGGAAGGACGAGACCAGAAGCCCCAGCGTCGGGATCACCCAGAGCAGGACCAGCAGCCCCACCGACAGATGCACGGTCCAGGTCAGCGCTGGTTTCCTGCCGGCGACGTGGGTCATGTCAGCGCATCTCCCGCCGCGCGGTCCAGACGTTCCAGACCAGGATCGGCGTGACCAGCGCCAGGATCACCATGGCAGCGGCCGAGCCGACGCCCCAGTCCACCGCGACGAAAAGCTTGTCGTACATGTAGTTGGCCAGCACCTGCGTCTCCTGCTGGCCGCCGGTCATCGCCCGCACGATGTCGAAGACCTTCAGCACGGTGATCGTGATCGTGGTCCAGACCACGACGATCGTGCCCATGATCTGCGGCACCTTGATGCGGAAGAAGATCTGGAACGGATTGGCCCCGTCCAGGATCGCGGCCTCGACCGTTTCCTCCGGCACGCCGCGCAGCGCGGCCGAGAGGATGACCATGGCAAAGCCGGTCTGCAGCCAGACCAGCACCGCCATCAGGAAGAAGTTGTTCCAGAACGGGATCTGCAACCAGAACTGCGGCTGGCCATAGGGCAACTGCGCCGTCGCCGCGCCCCAGGCCCAGGACAGCGCGACCCAGACCAGCCAGGCCCCCAGCGCCATGCCCGGCCCCCGCAGCACCCTGCCCGCCAGCCTCGCCCGCGCCAGCGCCCCGACCTGCCCCCAAAGCAGCCAGGCCAGCACGCCCGCGAGACCCAGCAGCAGCAGCGCCGGCAACGCGCGCAGCAGGATCGTCGACCAGACCCCGCCCTCGAACCGCAGCCAGAGCGCGTTCAGAAGCCCGATCTGCGCCTGCCCCGCCTCGCGCGTGTCGTAGATCAGCTTCCAGATCACGCTCGCGCCCACGAAGGAGATCGCCATCGGCATGAAGATCAGCGATTTCGCAAGGTTTCCCCAGCGGATCCGGTCGGTCAGCTGCGCCACCATGAGGCCGAGGCCGGTGGACAGCGCCGGGACCACGACCAGCCACAGCAGGTTGTTGCGCAGGCTCTCGCGGAACTTCGCCTCGGCGAACATCGCGCGGTAATTGTCCAGGCCGACGAAGGCCAGCTCGCCCCCCGTGTTCCGGTTCAGCGACAGCCAGGCGGTCGCGAAGACCGGATAGGCCAGGTAAAGCCCCAGCGCGAGGAGGGCGGGCAGCAGGAACAGCCAGGGCCGCAGCATGTTGGCGCGGCTGGTGTTCTGCCCCGCCTTCGGCCCGCGCGCCGGAAAGATCACCCGGTCCAGCACAAGGTTCGACGCCCAGAAATAGCCGACGCAGCCGCCGACGCCGATCACGATGGTCGCGAGCGCGGGGAACACCTGCTCCATTCAGCCCTCCGCCCGCGTCTTGCGCCTCACTTCGGCCAGCTCGCCTGCACCGCCGCCGCGACCTCCCCGGCCGATTTGCCGCCGACGTAATCGACCATCGCGGTCCAGAACGACCCCGCCCCCACCGCGCCCGGCATCAGGTCGGACCCGTCGAAGCGGAAGGTGGTGGCATTGGCCAGGATCTCGCCCTGCTTCTTCAGCGCGGCCGAGCCGTAGAGATCGGTATTCACCGCCTTGTACGGGGTGACGAAACCGCTTTGCGCCATCCAGATCTCATGCGCGATCGGGGTCTTCAGCCAGTCGATGAAGGCCCGCGCCGCCGCGCCGTCGCGCATGATGAAGGCCAGCGTCCCCGCGCCCAGCACTGGCTGGCCCAGGTCCCTGTCGGCATAGGCCGGGAAGTAGAAGAAATCCGCATCCGTGCCCAGTTCCGTGCCCTCGGGGAAGAACGAGGGGATGAAGCTTGCCTGCCGGTGCATGTAGCAGCCGGGAGGCGAGGCGAAGAGGCCCTTGGGGCTGTCGCGGAAATCGGTCGAGGCCACCGCCGCCGCCCCGCCCTGCACGAAGGCGTCGTTCCGGGCGAACCAGCCGAATTCCTCGATCGCGCCGATGACCTCGGGGCTGTCGAAGGGCAGCGCGTTCGTCACCCACCGATCATAGACCTCGGGCGGCTGCGTGCGCAGCATCAGGTCCTCGACCCAGTCGGTCGCGGGCCAGCCCGTCGCCCCGCCCGAGGCCAGGCCGATGCACCAGGGCGTGCCGCCATCGGCCACGATCTTCTCGGTCAGCGCCTTCAGCTCCTCCATCGTGGCCGGGACCTCATAGCCCGCATCCTCGAAATTCTCGGGCACATACCAGACCAGCGACTTCACATCCGCCTTGTAGGGAAAGGCGAAGAACGCATCCGCACCGTCCTTGCCCCTGTAGGTCCCCAGCGCCGCCCAGGATTCCCCCGCGCCGTAATTCCCGACCAGCCAGGCCCGCGCCTCCTCGCCCAGCGGCAGGATATGCCCCTTCGCCGCCAGGTCCGCGATCAGCCCCGGCTGCGGCAGGATCGCCACATCGGGGGGCGAGCCCGCCTCGGCGTCGATGATGATCTGCTGCTCATAGCCCTCGGACGAGGAATAGTTCACCTCGACACCCGAGGCCGCCTCGAAATAGGCCAGCATGGATTCGACCAGCACTTGGTCCTCGCCGCGCCAGGGCCCGAAGATCGTCAGGGTCTGGCCGTCAAGGTCCGTGGCCGCGTCATAGGCCCGGTAGCTCTCCCAGTCGAACGCCCCCTCGCCCACCGGGAACTTCAGCTCCTGCGCCACCGCGCCGCCGGCCGAAAGCGCCAGCGCCGCCGCGCCGGCAAGAAGGTCCGTCCTCATCTGCATCCCTCCCGATTGCCCGCGGCTCCGGCGGGCGCCTGCCAGGACCGGCCGGAATCGCCTCAAACCGCTTTGGGTATGTCACCCTCACCGATCCCACCCCGCAAGTCAATCCAAAGCGCCTTCGGATCCGCCACCAGGCAGCGTTAACCTTTTGACCTCCCCCGCCCCGACCGGCTACTCTCTCCCGCGATTGAAACCGTTTTGGACCCGCGCCGATGAACCTCAAGGAACTCGCCACCCGGCTGGGGCTCTCGCCCACCACGGTGTCGCGCGCGCTGAACGGCTACCCCGAGGTGAACGAGGCCACCCGCGAACGCGTCATCGCCGCGGCCCGGCGGCACGACTACCACCCCAACACCCGCGCCATCCGCCTGGCCACCGGCCGCGCCATGGCCGTGGGCCATGTCATCCCGATCGCCACGAGGCATGAGATCGTGAACCCCGTCTTCGCCGATTTCATCGCCGGCGCGGGCGAGGTCTACACCCGCAACGGCCATGACATGCTGCTCTCCATCGTCCCGGACGAGGACGAGGAAGCCACCTACCGCGCGCTGAAATCCAAGGGCAACGTCGACGGCGTCATCGTCCACGCCCCCCGGCTGGACGATCCCCGCATCCCGCTCCTGCACCAGATCGGCCTGCCCTTCGTCGTCCACGGCCGCGCCACCGGCGCGACCCAGGCCTATTCCTGGCTTGACGTGAACAACCGCCGCGCCTTCCAGCGCGCCACCGAATTCCTGCTGGACCTCGGCCATGCCCGGATCGGCCTGATCAACGGGCTGGAGTTCATGGACTTCGCCATCCGCCGCCGCACCGGCTATCTCGACGCGCTGGCCGCGCGCGGCATCGCCCCCGACCCCGCGCTGATGTCCTCGGGCGAGATGACCGAGATCGCGGGCTTCCGCGCCGCGCAGGCCATGCTCGCCCTGCCCCGGCCGCCGACCGCGCTCCTCTGCTCCTCGATGCTGTCCGGCATGGGCGCCCGCCGCGCGGTGGAAAGCGCGGGCCTCGTCATGGGCCGCGACGTCTCGATCATCATCCATGACGACGACCTCAGCTACCTGAAGAACGGCGAGGAGGTGCCGATCTTCACCGCCACCCGATCTTCGGTGCGCGAGGCCGGACGGCTGGCCGCCGAGATGCTGCTCGGCCTCATCGCCCGCCCCGGGACCGGCCCGCAGGAGCGCCTGCTCGAGGCCGAACTGATCATCGGCCAGTCCACCGGCCCCGCGCTACTGGCGCAGCGCCGGCAATCCCCCTATCACCAAGGGGCGCAGACCTCCGGGGGACCGCTCTGATGACGCTTGCCATCCTTGCCGACATCGGCGGCACCAATACCCGCGTTGCCCTGGCCGAGGGGCGGCAGGTCCGCCTCGACTCGATCCGCCGTTTCCCGAATGGCGATTATCAGGCGCGCGGGCAGGACATTGCCCATGTCCTGCGCGACTATCTCGACCAGACCGGCGCCAAGGTGAGCGGAGTCTGCGTCGCCGCCGCCGGGCCGGTGCAGGACGGCGTCGCGACGATGACCAATCTCGACTGGGTGATCGACGCGGACAAGCTCGCCCGCGCGACCGGCGCCTCGCGCGTCGCGATCCTGAACGACCTGCAGGCCCAGGGCCAGGCGCTTGGCCATCTCCAGCCCGAAAAGCTGCGCTGCGTCATCCCCGGCCCCGCCGATACCGGCCCGAGGCTGGTGGTCGGCCTCGGTACCGGCGTCAATGCCGCCCCCGTCCACCCCGGACCGCAGGGCCGCGTCGTGCCGCCCTCGGAATGTGGCCATGTCAACATGCCCGTCCGCACCGAGGAGGACTTCCTCCTCGCCCGCTTCGTCGAGGCGAAGCTGCGCGCCGGGGGCGAGGCCCCCCATGCCGGGGTCGAGGAGGTCCTTGCCGGGCGCGGGCTTGCCAACCTGCACGCCTTCGCCGCCCATGCCGCCGGCCATCCTTCCAGCCTCTCCTCGGCCGAGGTGCTGGCCGCGCTTGATGAGGGCGACGCCATCGCCGCCCATGCCGCCCGCCTCTACGTCCATATCCTTGGCCAGATGCTTGCCGATCTGGCGCTGATCCACCTGCCCTATGGCGGCATCTACCTGATCGGCGGCATGTCTCGCGCCATGAGCCCGCATTTCCCCCGCTTCGGCCTGGAACAGCATTTCCGCGAACCGCGCCGCGTCGACCTTCTGATGTCGGATTTCTCCGTGACCGTGGTCGAGGACGACTATGCCGCCCTCACCGGCTGCGCGGCCTATCTCGCGGCCGCCAGCTAGGGACAGGGCACCGGGCGCAGCAGGAAGCTGCGGTCGTCACCCCGGTCGCGCTCCAGCGTGACGAAGCCCGCCTCGTTCTCCAGCCCGATGCCCCGGCTGCCGGTGGTGACCAGCACCGCCTTGCCCTTGCCCGGCTCGATGCTGAAGGCCCCGGCATCGCCCTCCATCGTGCAGTAAAGCGTATCTTCGATGTTCTCGCAGGCGGCCAGCGCCTCGAATCTGCCGCCCGGCGCGCCGCGCAGGGTCGCGGTCAGCCAGAGGCCAAGGAAGGGCGCGGCCGCCTGCCGGTCGGGGCGCAGGACCATCGCCGTCACCCTTTGCGCAGGATGCCTGGCCAGATGCTCGGCCGTGTAACTCCGCGCATAGCAGCGCGCATCGCTGGGGAACATCAGGTCGGTCGGGCTTTTCGCCAGCGCGGGCCCGGCGAGGCACATCAGGATAAAGGCTGACGCCCTTGCACCACCTACCATTTCCCGCTCGCACCCCCGCCCGAGGAGCGCCCGCCGCCAAAGCCGCCGCTGCGCCCGCCGCCGCTGCCGCCGCGGCCTCCGCCGCTGCGCCTCGACCTGTCCCGCGAGGTGGCGCGGATCGTGAAGGTCTGCCGGTCGGTGAAGCCGCAACTGTCGCAGATCATGTGCTCGATCCCGCTGCCCGAGGACAGCCGTGACGACGGCGTGATCACCTCGCGGGTCCGGGTCAGGGTCTGCTCGCCGCATTTCGGACAGGTCCGCCGCGCGCGCGCCCGCCAAAGGACCAGCGAGAGCAGGCCGCCGATCCCGGCCGCACCGGCGGCCCAGGGGGCGATGGTGCCGAACGCGCCGCCCTCGGGCTCGAACCCCTCGGTCAGGGTGACCGGGCGCCCCGCCTGGAAGGGCACCACCAGCCGCTCGCGGGCCGAGGCGATCCCGGCCTCGATCCCGCCCGCCAGGCGGCCCGCGCGGAACTCCGGCAGGACGGCGGTGGTCAGGACCCGCGCCGCGCGCCCGTCATAGACGGCGTCATAGCCCGCCCCCAGCGCGATCCGCGCCTCGCGCGGGCCGGTGACGACCAGCATCAGGATGCCGTCGTTGCGCTGCGCATCGCCCACGCCCCAGGCGTTGAACAGCGCCTTGGCGTAATCCTCCAGCCGCCGCCCCGCGCCGCCATGCTCGTCCAGCGTCGCCATGGTCACGACGACCATATGCACCCCGGTCTCGTCCCGCAGCGCCTGCAGCGCCCGGTCGATCCGCCCCTCCTCCGTCGCGTCCAGCACGCCCGCGAAATCCGAGACCTTGTCGCTCAGCGGCTGCGGCATCTCCTGCGCAACAGCACTCGCGGCCAGGCCGATCCAGAGGAAAAGGGCACGGAGAATCATCTGGCAAGCAACTCGTTGACGACCTTTGCGATCAGCATGACATCTTCGCGCGTGCAGTCAAACGATCCCACCTGCACCCGGATCGCAAACCGCCCGTCGACCCGGGTCTGGGTCAGGTATATCCGCCCGTCATCGTTGATCCGGGCCAGCAGCGCCTCGGTCGCCGCATCCTCCCCCAGCGCGAAACTGAAGAGCGACAGCCGCGGCTCGGTCACGATCTCCACGCCCGGCAGCGCCGCCAGCTGGTCGCGCGCCTCTGCTGCCCAGGCGACATGGTTGCGGATCCGCGCGCGCAAACCCTCCAGCCCATAGGCCCGCAGCACGAACCACAGCTTCAGCGCGCGGAACCGCCGGCCCAGCGGCACGGTCCATTCGTTGAAATTGACGATCTCCTCGCGCCCCGCCGTCTCCAGATAGGTCGGCCGCAGGCCCAGGGTGCGCACCTGCGCCCCCGGATCGCGCATGAACTGGACCGAGCAGTCGAACTGCACCCCCAGCCACTTGTGCGGGTTCAGCACCACCGAATCCGCGCCCTCGATCCCGGCCCACAACTCGCGGAACTCCGGGCAGATCATCGCCGACCCCGACCAGGCCGCATCGACATGGCTGGGCACCCCCTCCTCGCGGCAGACCGCCAGGCAGTCGGCGATCCGGTCGAAGGCCCCGACACTCGTCCCGCCCGCGCAGAGGATCACCCCGGCGGGCAGCATCCCGGCCTCGCGATCCGCCCGGATCGCCGCGCGCAAGGCCGCGCCGGTCATCGCCCGCGCGCCGTCGGTCGCCACCTTCACCAGGTTGCGCTGCCCGATCCCCGCCACCCGGATCGCCTTGTCCACGCTCGAATGCGTCTCGGCGCTGGCGTAGAAGCGCAACACCGGCCCGCCCGCCAGCCCCTCCTCCAGCCCCTTCCAGCCCAGGGCCCGCTCGCGCATCGTCAGCACCGCCGACAGCGTCGCCACCGTCGCCGAGTCATGGATCGTGCCGACGAACCCCTCCGGCAGGCCCACCGCCTGGCGCAGCCAGTCCATCATCACCTGCTCGACTTCGGTCGCGGCCGGAGAGGTCTGCCAGATCAGCGCATTGCAGCCCATCGCATTGACCAGCTGCTCGGCCAGCATCGAGGCCGGCGCGGCATTGGCCGGGAAATAGGCGAAGAACCCCGGATGCTGCCAATGCGTCATGCCGCCCGGCACGATCCGCTCGAAATCGGCCCAGATCGCCGCCATCGGCTCGGCCGCCTCGGGCGGGGCGCCCGGCAGCTGCCGCGCCACCGCACCCGGCACCAGCGGCGCGCGCACGGGACGGTCGCGCAGACCGGCGTGGTAATCCGCCGCCCAGTCCGCCGCCCGCTTCGACCACAACCGCAGGTCCTCGTGATCCATCTCGTCTTCCCCCATTTGCGCGCAACAAGGCATGATCACGGCAAAACCGCAACCGCCTGCCTGATCCCGACACGCCGCCTCCTTGTTGCGGCCATTGTCCTTTCTTAAGGATCGGCGCGCATGATCGTCGAATCCGCCAGTAAGAGGTTGCCCATGATCGTCACCCGCCGCTTCGCCCTCTTCGGGGCCGCCGGACTTCTACTTTCCGCCTGCGTGGGCGCCAGCTTCAGGACCGACTACGACCCGCTGCCCGCAAGCCTGGCCCAGGCCTGGCGCCTCGCCGATGTCCGCGTCAGCGTGCCGCGCTCGCTTTCGGTCAGCGAGGCGAAGACCCTCCTGCCCGATGCCGACATCGTCTGGCGCGAGGATCCGATGGGCGACCGCCATGCCCAGGTGGCCGCGATCATCGACACCGCCGTCACCCGTGGCGCCCAGGGCCTGCGCGGCAAGCGGCCGGTCCGCATCGACATCACCGTGACCCGCTTCCACGCCCTCACCTTCGAGGCCGAGACCCGCGGCCAGGATTGGGGCGTCCACAACATCGACTTCACCGCCCGGGTCACCGATGCCGCCACCGGCGAGGTGCTGGTTCCCCCCACCCCGATCCGGGCCGAGCTTCCCGCCCTCGCAGGCCAGGCGATGCGCCAGGCGCGGCAGAAGGGCATCACCCAGAAGTCGATGATCACCGACCATGTCGCGCGCACCGTGGCGGGCTGGCTGGGCATCGGTCCCGACAACCGCGGCGAATTCAACCGCCAGGGCAACTGATCCCTGCCCGCCTGCCCTCCGTCCGGCTTGCGCGCCGCTGCCCGGCCGTGCTAGGCCCGGCGCATGACGACGTTGCAGAACCTCCGCATCTGCTGCATTACCCGCTGACCCAAGGGCGCGGGCGCTTCGTCATTCCCATGGATGAGTGAACCCCGCGCCAAGGGCCGCGCGTTCAGGGACGACTGACATGGTGACCATCCGCCTGACCAATTCGAAGACCCGCCGGAAGGAGGATTTCGTTCCGATCGACGACCGGGACGTGCGGATGTATGTCTGCGGCCCCACCGTCTATGACCGGGCACATCTGGGCAACGCCCGCCCCGTCGTGGTCTTCGACACCCTGTACCGGCTTCTCCGCCACGTCTACAGGCCGGAGCATGTGACCTATGTCCGCAACTTCACCGACGTCGACGACAAGATCAACGCCGAGGCCTTGCGCCGCCAGCAGGCCGGCGCGCCGGGAACGCTGGAAGAGCTGATCCACCAGCGGACCGAGGAGACCATCGCCTGGTACCACGCCGACATGGACGCGCTCGGCGCGCTGCGCCCCAACCACGAGCCGCGGGCGACGGAATTCATCGGCCAGATGATCGCGATGACCGAGGGCCTGATCGCCTCCGGCCATGCCTATGCCGTCGAGGGGCATGTGTTGTTCCGGGTGCGGTCCTACGAGGATTACGGCAAGCTCTCCGGCCGCTCGGTCGACGACATGATCGCGGGCGCAAGGGTCGAGGTCGCGCCGTTCAAGGAAGACCCGATGGATTTCGTCCTCTGGAAACCCTCCAGCGGCCAGGAACCCGGCTGGGCCTCGCCCTGGGGCAAGGGCCGCCCCGGCTGGCACATCGAATGCTCGGCCATGAGCCATGAACTGCTGGGCGAGAGCTTCGACATCCACGGCGGCGGTCTCGACCTGCAGTTCCCGCACCACGAGAACGAGATCGCCCAAAGCGCCTGCGCCCATCCCCACGGCGACTTCGCGCATTACTGGCTGCACAACGAAATGCTGCAGGTCGAGGGCAAGAAGATGTCCAAGTCCCTGGGCAATTTCTTCACCGTGCGGGATCTGCTGGACCAGGGCATCCCGGGCGAGGTGATCCGCTTCGTCTTCCTGATGACGCATTACCGCAGCCCGATGGACTGGACCGCCGAGAAGGCGCGGCAGGCCGAGACGACGTTGCGGAAGTGGCGTGCGGCGACGGCTTCGGTCGCGCCCTCCGCGCCGCTCGCGGGCGTTGTGGAGGCGCTGGCTGACGACCTGAACACCGCCGGCGCTCTGGCGGCTCTGCATGCCGCCGCAGGCGAGGGAGATTGGCCGGGGGTGAAGGCTTCCGCCGCGCTTCTCGGCCTGCTGACCGCAGGAATGGGCGATTGGGCCATGGCGCCGCAGGTCGACCTGTCGGCGCAAACCGAGCGGCTGTCCGATCTCCGCGCCGCCGCCATGGCCTCCAAGGACTTCTCCGTCGTCGACGCCCTGAAATCCGCCCTGGTCGCCGCCGGGGTCGAGGTGCGCATGTCCAAGGCCGGGGTCGAGCTCGTCCCCGGCCCCGACTTCGACCCGGCAAAACTGGAGGCGCTCCAGTGACCCTCCGCGCGCGCCAAATTTCTTCGAAGAAATTTGCAAAATCCTTCGAAGGATTTTGTCCCCCGGCCACAACCGTGGTTAAGCCCGCGTTAACGCGGCCCCGCAACCCGTTGAATTCCCTCACTCCGAATTCTGTCCACGCGTGGCGTCTCCCATGACCAAAGACCGTCTCCACCTCTACGACACCACCCTGCGCGACGGCCAGCAGACCCAGGGCGTCCAGTTTTCCACCCCCGAGAAAGTCCAGATCGCCCGCGCGCTCGACGCTCTCGGGGTCGATCATATCGAGGGCGGCTGGCCCGGCGCGAACCCGACCGACAGCGACTTCTTCGCCGCCCCCCCGGAGACGAAGGCGACCCTCACCGCCTTCGGCATGACCCGCCGGGTCGGCCGCTCGGCCGAGAACGACGACGTCCTCGCCGCCGTCCTGAATGCCGGCACCCCCGCCGTCTGCCTGGTCGGCAAGACCCACGATTTCCACGTCACCACCGCCCTCGGCGTGACCCTCGATGAAAACCGCGAGGCCATCGCCTCCTCGATCCGCCACCTCGCTGCGAAAGGCCGCGAACCCCTGTTCGACGCCGAGCACTTCTTCGACGGCTACCGCGCCAACCCCGGCTACGCCCTCTCCTGCCTGCAGGCCGCCCTGGACGCGGGCGCCCGCTGGGTCGTCCTCTGCGACACCAACGGCGGCACGCTCCCCGCCGAGGTCGGCCGCGTGACGGCAGAGGTCATCGCCGCCGGCATCCCCGGCGAAAGACTCGGCATCCATTGCCACGACGACACCGGCAATGCCGTCGCCAACTCCCTGGCCGCCGTCGAGGCCGGCGCCCGCCAGATCCAGGGCACGCTGAACGGGCTGGGGGAACGCTGCGGCAACGCCAACCTGACGACGCTGATCCCGACGCTCCTCCTCAAGGAGCCCTACGCCAGCCGCTTCCAGACCGGCGTCACCCGCGAGGCGCTGCAGAGCCTCCTCAAGACCTCGCGGATGCTGGACGACATCCTGAACCGCGTCCCCCTGCGCTCGGCCCCCTATGTCGGGGCCTCGGCCTTCGCCCACAAGGCGGGCCTGCATGCCAGCGCGATCCTGAAGGACCCGACCACCTACGAACACATCGACCCGGCGCTGGTCGGCAACGAGCGCGTCATCCCGATGTCGAACCAGGCGGGCCTGTCGAACCTGCGCGCCCGGCTGGCCGCCGCCGGGATCGAGGCCGATCCGAAGGACCCGCGCCTCGGCCGGATCATCGAGACGATCAAGGCGCGCGAGGACCAGGGCTATGCCTATGACGGCGCGCAGGCGAGCTTCGAGCTGGTCGCGCGGCACGAGCTGGGCCTCTGCCCCGAGTTCTTCGAAGTCAAGCGCTACCGGGTCACGGTGGAGCGGCGGAAGAACAAGTACGACCGGATGATCTCGCTCTCCGAGGCGGTGGTGGTGGTCAAGATCGGCGAGCGCAAGAACATGTCGGTCTCCGACAGCATGGACGAGGACGGCCACGACCGGGGCCCGGTCAACGCGCTGGCGAAGGCGCTGGCCAAGGACCTCGGCCCCTACCAGGCCTGCATCGACGACATGAAGCTGGTGGATTTCAAGGTCCGCATCACCAATGGCGGGACCGAGGCCGTAACCCGCGTCATCATCGACAGCGAGGACGGCCAGGGCCGGCGCTGGTCGACGGTCGGGGTCAGCGCCAACATCGTCGACGCCTCGTTCGAGGCGCTGCTCGATGCGATCCAATGGAAGCTGATCCGCGACATCGGAACCCCGGCATGAGCATCGAGGCCTGCGCGGGACTGGTGCAACGCGGCGATCCCGACCGCTTCCTGGCGGTGATGGCCGCCCCCCTTGATGCCCGCGCGCAGCTTCTGCCGCTGTATGCCTTCAACCTGGAGGTCGCCCGCGCGCCCTGGGTGACGCAGGAGCCGCTGATCGCCGAGATGCGGCTGCAATGGTGGCGCGACGTGGTGGAGAATGCGGCCTCGGGTGCCGCGCAGGCGCATGAGGTGGCGGGGCCGCTGCACGAGCTGATCCGGGATTTCGGTCTGCCCGTGGCGGCGCTGGACCGGCTGATCGCCGCCCGGCGCTGGGACATCCACCGCGACCCGCATGCGGGCCCGGAGGCGCTGGCGGAATATCTGGAGGATACCGGCGCCGGGCTGATGTGGCTGGCGGCGCGGGCGCTGGGCGCGCCGGACGGGGCCGAGACCGCGGTCCGGGCCTATGGCTGGGCCTCGGCGGCGGCAGGCTATCTGCGGGCGGTCCCGGAACTGGAGGCGCGCGGGCGGCAGCCCTTGCCGCAGGGGATGGGCGCGCAGGATCTGGCGCGGCTGGGTCTGGAACGGCTGGCCGAGGCGCGGGCCGCGCGGCGGGCGGTGCCGAAGGCCATTGCCCCGGCGCTGCTGGCGGGGTGGCAGGCGGAAGGGTTGTTGCGTCAGGTGGTTGCGGGGCGAAGCGCACCCGAGCTGTCCGAGGCGCAGCGGCGCTGGCGGCTTCTGTGGCAGGCCTTCACCGGCCGCTGGTAGCTGCTCCTCGTGCGACTTCGTCGTCTCGTCGCGGCGACGAGCGCATGAAATGCGACGAGGAGCGGTGCCTCAGGCCCGGCGCGATTCCTGCGGGCGCAGCCAGAGCCAGATCAGCGCCCCGCCGGCGAGGATCAGGAAGGGCAGCATCGCCAGGTTGACCATCTGCCAGCCGGCCTGAACCGAGCCGCCGGAGCAGTTCATCAGCCCGCCCGAGGAGAACGAGGCCAGCGTGACGCCGCCGAAGACCACGAGGTCGTTGAGCCCCTGCAGGCGGCCGCGCTCCTCGGGGCGCTGGGCGGTGGTCAGCATGGTCGTGGCCCCGATGAAGCCGAAGTTCCAGCCCAGGCCGAGGAGCATCAGCGCGATGAAGAAGTTCTCCAGCTGCACCCCCGCCATGGCGACGGCCCCCGCCGCGGCCAGGATCGTCAGGCCGAGGGCGATGATCCGCTCGGTCCCGAAACGGGCGATCAGGTGGCCGGTGAAGAACGAGGGCGCATACATCGCCAGCACATGCGCGGTCACCACGTCGGCGGCGTCGCCCTTGTCGAAGCCGCAGCCGACCACGGCCAGCGGCGAGGAGGTCATCACCAGGTTCATCAGCGCATAGGAGACGGTGGCGCAGATCATCGCGACCAGGATCGTCGGATTGCGGATCAGCTCGCCCCGGCTGCGACCGAGCGGGCTGCCCTGGGCGGCGGGCTTCGGCTTCGGGATGTCGAGCGCGAGGAACAGGAAGGAGCCGAAGATGTTCAGCGCGATGACGGCGAGGTAGGAGCCGAGGAAGGTCACGGCCATCGCATCGGCGGTGACTTTCACCAGCTGCGGGCCGACGACGGCGGACAGGAGCCCCCCCGCCATGACCCAGCTGATCGCCTTGGGCCGGAAGGCCTCTGAGGCGGTGTCGACGGCGGCAAAGCGGTAAAACCCGTTTGCCGACATGTAGATGCCCGAAAGAAGCGCGCCGATGTTGAACAGAAGGAAGCTGCTGGTCGCAAGCCCCCAGGCGCCGATCACCGCGCCTGCCGCCCCGCCTGCCGCACCGAAGAAGAACCCGGCCCGCCTTCCGTAGCGCTGCATCAGGGCCGAGATCGGAGTGGCGGTCAGCATCGAGCCCACGACCATCATCGTCACCGGCAGCGTGGCCCAGCAGATGTTCGGGGCAAGGCTGGAGCCTGCGAGCCCGGCGATGGTGAAGATCATCGGCAGCTGCGCGCCGAGGATCGCCTGGGCGGCGACGAGGACGAGGACATTGCGGCGGGCGGTGGAGTCGCTGGTCATGGGCTATCGGTAGAACTGCCTACCGGGATCGGCAAGGGGAAAGGGCGGTTGCCTCCGGCGGGGATATTTGGGAACAGAAGAAATGGTGGGTCGGATCATCACATCGCTGGATTGCGTTGCCGAAGGGGCGGAGTGGCTTGCGTGCCGGGAGCCGCGCTTTGCCGCAGCCCTGCCGCTGGTCGGTGACTTGCCGCTGCGGCGCGAGGCGGACGGCTTCGCGGCGCTTCTGCGGGCCATCGTCGGGCAGCAGGTCTCGGTCGCCTCGGCCCGGGCGATCTGGGGGCGGCTGGAAGGGCTGGGGCTGACCGAGGCGGCGGCGATGGCGACGGCCACCGACGAGGACCTGCGGGCGGCGGGACTGAGCCGGCAGAAGGCGCGTTATGGCCGGGCTCTGGCGCAGGCCGGTATTGATTTCAACGCATTGCGCGGCGTTCCTGATGCGGATGTGGTGAAGACTTTGGTCGCCGTGCCGGGGATCGGGGTCTGGACGGCGGAGATTTACGCCATGTTCGCGCTGGGGCGTGCGGATGTCTTCGCGCCAGGGGACCTGGCCTTGCAGGAAGCAGCACGGATGCTGTTCGGGCTGGAGGCGCGACCCTCGGACAAGGCGCTGCGGAAGATGGCGGAGGACTGGTCGCCTTGGCGGTCGGTTGCGGCGCGCATCCTCTGGGCCTACTACCGGGTGGCGAAGGAACGCGAAGGAGTGATGTGATGCGGGAATTGCGGTTCGGACGGAAGGGTGTCGCGAAGGGGCAGGCGAAGAATCTGCTTGTCTTCCTGCATGGTTACGGGGCAGACGGGGCCGATCTTCTGGGCCTTGCCGATGTGCTGGAGCCGCATCTTCCGGGCACGGCCTTCGTCGCCCCCGACGCGCCGGAGCCCTGCCGGGGCGGCGGGTTCGGCTGCCAGTGGTTCCCGATCCCCTGGATCGACGGATCGAGCGAGGTGGAGGCCGGGGCCGGGCTGGCCGCGGCGGCGGATGACCTGAACGGGTTTCTGGATGCAAGGCTGGCAGAGGAAGGGCTGACGGCGGACCGGCTGGTGCTGGTGGGCTTCAGCCAGGGCGCGATGATGAGCCTGCATGTCGCGCCGCGCCGTGACAAGGAAGTGGCTGGGATCGTTGCGATTTCCGGGCGGTTGCTGCGGCCCGAGGCGCTGGCGGCGGAGACGAGGGTGAAGCCGCCGGTGCTGCTGATCCATGGCGACCAGGACCCGGTGGTGCCGTTCTCGGATATGGCGAAGGCAGGGGATGCGCTGGTGGCGGCGGGGTTCCGGACCTATGGCCATGTCATGCAGGGCACCGGCCACGGGATCGCGCCCGACGGGCTGGGCGCGGCGCTGCAGTTCATCCGCGAGCGGCTGGCGTAATGAAAAGGGCCGCCCCCGGCGGGAGCGGCCCCTGATGCGGTGCCGGATGGCTTAGAAGCGCATCGAGACCTTGGCTTGCAGCGTGTTCACGTCGAAGTCGGTGCCCGTGCCATCGAAGTCGTCGAACTGGTGATGCAGGAACTCGGCGCCGACGGTCCAGCGGTCGGAGACCGCATAGTCAAGCCCGGCGCCCAGGAACCAGCCAGTGTCCGACAGGTCCACACCCGCCGCATCCGTCGCGCTGGCATGGGCTGCGCCGAGCGCACCGTAAACCAGGCTGCGGCCCATCTCGGTACCGACAAGCAGCTTCAGGCGGGTCATGTCGTCCAGCGTGCTGCCGGCGGCGCCCAGGTCGATGTCGGCCGAGTCATAGCTGACTTCCGCACCGGCAACCACGTTGCCGAAGTCCCAGAGGTAGCCGCCGTGGATGCCGCCGAGGAAACCGTTGCCGTCAAGGCCGCCGCCGTTCGAGTCGATATCGGCATAGCCCAGCTGGACACCGGCATAGGCGCCCGACCAGTCGATGCCGGGGGCGACGACCGGCGTCACCACCGGAGCCACGGTGGGCTCGGGCTCGACGGCGATGGGGCCGCCGGCGAGGGCGGGTGAAGCGATGGCAACGGTGGCCAGAAGTGCTGCGATAGATCTCATCTTTGTCTCCTTGTTCCGGCGGTCCGGGCGATGAAGTCCGGACGGCTCGCGCAGGATGTGGGACGTCGGGCGGTCGAGAACAATCCCCGTTCACGCGGCGTTGAAGTCCCTTATTCAACTTGCGCGGGTTATGGCGCATCGGTCCGGGGAGTGTCGGCCGGTTCCCGCCGGTTTCCCGGCCTCAGGCCCGGTCGGCGAGATCCAGCCACTCGCTTTCGGCCGTCTCCAGCGCGGTCTGGCGCTCGGCCAGGACCTCGGTCGCCTTGCGGAACTTGACCGGCTCGCGGCTGAAAAGCTCGGGGTCGGCCAGGAGGGTCGAGAGCTTGCCGATCTCGCCCTCCAGCCGCTCGATCAGCGCGGGAAGCTCTTCCAGCCGCTTGCGCTCGGTGAAGGTCAGGCCCTGGGGCCTTGCCGCCCCGGGCTTCGTTGCGGGCTCCGGGCGCGCTGCGGGGCGGTCGGGCGTGGCGGCGGGCGCAGGCGCGGGGCGCTGCGCGGTATAGTCCGACCAGCCGCCGGGGTAGACCGTCGCCCTGCCCTGCCCTTCGAGCGCCACGGTGGTGGTCGCCACCCGGTCGATGAAATCGCGGTCGTGGCTGACCAGGAGCACCGTCCCGTCATAGTCGCCGAGGATGTCCTGCAAGAGGTCCAGCGTTTCCACGTCCAGGTCGTTCGTGGGTTCGTCCAGGATCAGAAGGTTCGAGGGCTGCGCCATCAGCTTGGCCAGGAGGAGCCGCGCCTTCTCGCCCCCCGAGAGGCTGCGGACCGGGGCGCGGGCCTGGATATCGTCGAAGAGGAAGTCCTTGAGATAGCCCACCACATGCCGGGGCTGGCCGCGCACCATGACCTGATCCGCCGCGCCGGAGACGCGCATCAGGGGGTCGCCGGTCAGGTTGTCCCAGAGGCTGGCCTCGGGGTCGAGGCGGGCGCGGGTCTGGTCGAAGACCGCGATCTCCAGGTTGGTGCCCAGGGTGACGCGGCCCTGATCCGGTTGAATTTCGCCCGTCAATAGCTTGAGAAGCGTGGTCTTTCCCACGCCGTTAGGCCCGACGAAGGCCACCCGGTCGCCGCGCAGGATGCGCAAGGAGAAGTCGCGGATGATGGTCTTGTCGCCATAGGTCTTCCAGATCCCCTCGGCCTCGATCACCTTCTTGCCCGATACGGTGCCCGCGTCGAAGGCCAGGGCCGCCGTGCCCTGCCGCCGGATCTGCGCCGCCCGGTCGGCGCGCAGCTGTTGCAGGGCGCGGACCCGGCCCATGTTGCGCTTGCGCCGCGCGCTGATGCCCTCGACCGCCCAGCGGGCCTCGGCCTTGATCTTGCGGTCGAGCTTGTGGCGGGCCTCGTCCTCTTCGGCCCAGACGGTCTCGCGCCAGTCCTCGAAGCCCTGGAACCCGGCCTCGCGCCGGCGCAGCACCCCCCGGTCGAGCCAGAGCGTCGCCTTCGTCAGCGCGCGCAGGAAGGCGCGGTCGTGGCTGATCAGGACGAAGGCTGCGCGGGTGTCGCGCAGTTCCGCCTCCAGCCATTCGATCGCCTGGATGTCGAGATGGTTGGTCGGCTCGTCCAGGAGCATCAGTTCCGGCGCCTCGGCCAGCAGCTTGGCCAGCGCGGCGCGGCGGCGTTCCCCGCCCGAGGCGGTGGCGACGGGGGTGGCGGGGTCGAACTTCAATCCCTCGGCCACCACGGCCAGCCGGTACTCCTGGCCGTCCGGCAGGGCCGAGGCGGCGAAATCGCCGAGCGTGGCGAAGCGCGACAGATCGGGATCCTGCTCCATGTAGCCCACGGTCACGCCGGGCGGGATCGTGCGCTGGCCCTGGTCGGGATCGACCAGCCCCGCCATCAGCTTCATCAGCGTCGACTTTCCGCTGCCGTTACGCCCGACCAGCGCCAGCCGGTCGCCGGGCTGCACGGTCAGCGAGACCTGATCCAGCAGGGGATTGCCGCCGAAGGTCAGCGAGACGGAGTTCAGTTGCAGAAGCGGTGCGCGTGCCATGGGCGCGAGGTAGAGGGCCGCGCGCCCCGCGTCAACGACTTGCCGTGCCGGATTAGGTGCCGGACCTGCCGCTTCCGGTCCTTGCATCCGGCCCGCCCCGGTTTACAACCGGCTGGCGCTAGCAGACGGGGCCCGAAATGACTGCCGAGACGAACGACGCACTGGTGATCTTCACGCCTTCGGGCAAGCGGGGCCGTTTCGCCCTGGGCACTCCGGTCCTGACGGCCGCGCGGCAGCTGGGCGTGGACCTGGATTCGGTCTGCGGCGGTCGCGGCATCTGCTCGAAATGCCAGATCACGCCGGGCTATGGCGAGTTTCCCAAGCATGGCGTCACGGTGTCCGAGGACGCGCTTTCCGACTGGAACGCGGTCGAGGACCGCTACAAGCGCATCCGCGGGTTGATCGACGGCCGCCGGCTGGGCTGCCAGGCCAAGGTGATGGGCGACGTGGTGATCGACGTGCCGCCGGAAAGCCAGGTCCACAAGCAGGTGATCCGCAAGTCGGCGACCGAGCGGGTCATGGTCATGGACCCCGCCACCCGCGCCGTCTATGTCGAGGTCGAAGAGCCCGACATGCACGAGCCGACCGGGGATTTCGAGCGTCTGGCCCGCGCGCTGGCCGCGCAATGGCAGGTGGAGGGGATCGAGGCCGACCTGTCCGTCCTGCGCCGCCTGCAACCCGTGCTGCGCAAGGGCGAGTTCAAGGTGACGGTCGTCCTGCACAAGGGCAACCACGACAGCGTGACGCGCGTGCTGGACATCTTCCCCGGCTTCCACGAGGGGCCGCTCCTGGGCATGGCGGTCGACCTCGGCTCGACCACCATCGCGGCGCATCTGTGCGACCTGACCGACGGGCGGGTGCTGGCCTCCAGCGGGTTGATGAACCCGCAGATCCGCTTCGGCGAGGACCTGATGAGCCGGGTCTCCTATGCGATGATGAACCCCGGCGGCGACATCGAGATGACCCGCGTCGTGCGCGAGGCGATCAACACGCTGGCGCAGGCGGTCGCCGGTGAGGCGGGCGTCGATCCGGCCTCGATCTACGAGATGGTCATCGTCTTCAACCCGGTCATGCACCACCTGTTCCTGGGCGTCGATCCGGTCGAGCTGGGCCAGGCCCCCTTCGCGCTGGCGACCAGCGGAAGCCTGTCGCTGGATGCGCGCGACCTGGACCTCACGAACCTGAACCGCACCGCCCGGGTCTATGTCCTGCCCTGCATCGCGGGCCATGTCGGCGCGGATGCGGCGGCGGTGGCCTTGTCGGAAGAACCGAACAAGTCCAAGGACATGGTGCTGATCGTCGACGTGGGCACCAATGCCGAGATCCTGCTTGGCAACGAAACCCGCGTGCTCGCCTGTTCCTCGCCCACCGGCCCGGCCTTCGAGGGCGCGCAGATCTCCAGCGGCCAGCGCGCGGCGCCGGGCGCGATCGAGCGGGTCGAGATCGACCCCGTGACCAAGGAGCCGCGCTTCCGGGTGATCGGGTCCGAGGTCTGGTCCGACGATCCCGCCTTTGCCGAGGCCACCAAGGCGGCCGGCGTCACCGGCATCTGCGGCTCGGGCATCATCGAGGCGGTGGCCGAGATGCGGATGGCGGGGCTGGTCGATCCCGGCGGGCTGATCGGCGGCCCGGACCAGACCGGCAGCGCGCGCTGCGAGCCGCATGGCCGGACCTTCGGCTACCTCCTGCACGACGGCAGCGCCGAGGGGGGGCCGCGGATCAGCGTGCTGCAGGGCGACATCCGGGCGATCCAGCTGGCCAAGTCCGCGCTCTATGCCGGCGCACGGCTGCTGATGGACGAGATGGGCGTCGAGACCGTGGACCGGGTGACGCTTGCGGGCGCCTTCGGCGCGCATATCAGCCCGAAACACGCGATGATCCTGGGCATGATCCCCGACGTGCCGCTGGAGAAGGTGACGAGCGCGGGCAACGCGGCCGGGACCGGGGCGCGGATCGCGCTTTGCAGCGTCGCGGCGCGCGACCAGATCGAGGCGACCGTGCACGATATCCACAAGGTCGAGACCGCGATCGAGCCGCGCTTCCAGGAGCATTTCGTCAATGCCAACGCGATCCCGCACGCGGTGGACCCGTTCCCGAACCTGAACGGCATCGTCACCCTGCCCGAGGTCAGCTTCAACCCGAAGTCCGGTGGCGACGAGGGCGGGCGCAGGCGGCGGCGCGGCTGATCCCTCCTCGTTCGCCCTCCTCGTTCGACTGCGTCTCCTCGTCGGCGGGCCCCGGCGAGGAGTGCATGGAATGCATCGACGAGCCTTGGCCCGAACCAGGCCTTGCGCCACGGGCCAGAACCCGTAACCTCTCGGCATGGATGATCCTGTCGCCGAGTTGACCGCAACCGCGCCGCCGCCGACCCTGCGCCCGAAGCGCGGCCTGCCGCTCCTGCGCCGGCTTTCCGGCATGGCCGTCGCCATCGTCCTGGTGCTTGCCGCGCTGGTGACGCTGGGCCCTCCCGACCGGCTGCCGGTCGCGATCCTGGCCACCGCCGACAACCGCCTCGCCTATGAGGTGACAAGCCTTGGCGACACGCTGCATGTCGCGCGGGTGGCGGGGGTCCCGGCGGTCGAGGGCCAGGTGCACGAGCTTTGGCTGATCGCCCCCGGCGAGGCGCCGGTCTCGCTGGGCCTGTTGCAGGACGCGCCGCTCGTCGTCTCCTCGCCGGCGCCCCCGGCGGGCTGGATGCTGGCCGTCTCGGTCGAGCCCGCGGGCGGCTCGCCCACCGCGCATCCGACCGGCCCGGTGATCCTGACCGTGAAGATCGGGGCCTGATGCAATCCCCGCCCCTCCGGACGCCGGGCGGCCACCAGGCCCCCCGCTTCTTCCCTGCCGTTGCCCGCCGCAACCGCCTTGACCTCGCCCCGCGCTTCGCTTAGGTCAGGGCCAACGCGCGGGTGTAGCTCAATGGTAGAGCAGAAGCTTCCCAAGCTTACGACGAGGGTTCGATTCCCTTCACCCGCTCCAACGAAACCGCCGCCCCCTCCGGGCGGCGGTTTCGTTTTCCGGGGGTTTACGGCACCGGGGTCCAGAGCACATCGTCGATCCGGGACGCGCCGGTGGCCAGCATAACCACCCGGTCGAAGCCCATTGCGATCCCGGCGGCGGGCGGCATCAGGGCCAGGGCGTCCAGGAAGTCCTCGTCCAGCGGATAGGTCTCGCCATAGACCCGCGCCTTTTCCGCCATCTCGGCCTGGAAGCGCAGGCGCTGTTCGGCCGGGTCGGTCAACTCGCCGAAGCCGTTCGCCAGTTCCACCCCGCAGGCATAGACCTCGAAACGCTCGGCCACCTGCGCGTCGCCCGGCACCTTGCGCGCCAGTGCCGCCTCGGCCGAGGGGTAGTGGTCCAGGATCGTCACCCTGCCCTGCCCGAGCTTCGGCTCGACCTTCTCGGACAGGACCCGGCTCAGCATGTCGGACCAGGTGTCGTCCGGGGCACGGCGGAGGCCGATCCGGTCCAGTTCCTGCCCCAGACCGGCGGCATCGGTGGTGCCGTCGGCGCGGATCGAGGCCATGAGGTCCACGCCGGCATGGATCCGGAACGCCTCGGCCACCGAAAGGCGCTCGGGCTCGGCGAAGGGATCGCAGCTCCGGTCGCGGAAGCGGAGGAGACCGGCCCCCGCCTCGCGCAAGGCGAGGCGCAGGAAGGCCAGGGTGTCGGCCATCAGCACCTCGTAGCCCTCGCCCACCCGGTACCACTCCAGCATCGTGAACTCGGGGGAATGCAGCGGACCCCGTTCCCGGTTGCGCCAGACATGCGAGAAGGCATGGATCCGGGTCTCGCCGGCCGCGAGGAGCTTCTTCATCGCGAATTCGGGCGAGGTATGCAGATACATCGGCCGGGGCCGGCCGTCGTTGCCGATCGCCTGGGTGGCGAAGCCGTGCAGATGCGCCTCGTTGCCGGGACTGGTGGCAAGGGCGGCGGGGTCGACCTCGGTGAAACCCTCGCCCGCCAGCCAGACCCGGATCGCGGACTGGATGCGGTTGCGGGTCACCAGAAGCGGGCGGCGGTCGGCGTGGAAGGCGGGGCTCCACCAGCGGGACGAGGGATTCATCTGGAAATTCCGGTCTGGATGGGTTAGGGCGCGCGGGCAAAGGCCGGTCTAGGGGACCGGACCACCGATCACAAGGACCAGACCTTTGAAAGTCATCGCCTCCTCGCTTCGCAAGGGCAACGTCGTCGAGATGGACGGCAGGCTCTATGTCGTGCTGACCGCCTCGAACTTCCACCCCGGCAAGGGCACGCCCACCACCAGCGTCGACATGCGCCGGATCTCGGACGGGGTGAAGGTCTCGGAACGCTGGCGGACGACCGAGATGGTCGAGAAGGCCACCGTCGACGAGCGCGAATATGACTACCTCTACGAGGATGGCGAGGGGTTCCACTTCATGGAACCGAACACCTACGAGCAGGTCGTCGTCACCGAGGACGTGATGGGGGCGAACAAGCCCTACCTGCAGGAAGGCATGCGCTGCTACGTGAAGACCTTCGAGGGGGTTCCGATCGCGCTGGAAGTGCCGCAGAAGATCACCGTTGAGATCACCGAGACCGAGCCGGTGGTGAAGGGGCAGACGGCCTCGTCCTCCTACAAGCCGGCGATGACCTCGAACGGGCTCAGGGTCATGGTGCCGCCCCATATCGGGCCGGGCACGCGGATCATCATCAACACCGATGATGACACCTATGTCGAGCGGGCGAAGGACTGATCGTCCACGCGTGGACGCCCCGGCCCCCTGAAGCATATCAAGGGGTTGGCTCCGGGCGTTAAGAAAGTCGAAAGCTTTGGAAGGCACGCCGCGGGGGCGTGCCTTTTCGCTTTTCCGGCGTCCGCAAGCGGCTATTCTGACGCCGCAGGGAGGGCCATCATGCCGTCAGACACCCATGACGCCTACAAGCCCGCCGAGATCGCGGCGCTGATCGAGACGGCGGGGGTCGCCAAGGCCGCCCTGCCCCTGCACCGGATGGCCATGCTGGCGCTGCTGGCGGGGGCCTTCATCGGCTTTGGTGCGGCCTTCTGGTGCATGGCGGGGGTGGGCGCGGACCCCGGCTTCGGGCCGCAGCGGGTGCTGGGCGGCATGGTCTTTGCGCTGGGGCTGATCCTGGTCGTGGTCGGAGGGGCGGAGCTTTTCACCGGCAATGCGTTGATGGTGATGGCGGCGGTGGACCGGCGGATCACGCTGGGGGCCCTCTTGCGCAACTGGGGGATCGTCTGGCTTGGCAACCTGGCCGGCGCCCTGGGGCTCGCCCTGGCCTTCGGGCTTTCCGGGCTGCTGGACGGGCCGATGGGCGGGGTCGCGGCGAAGGCGGCGACGGCAAAGGCATCGCTGCCGGCGATGGAGGCCTTCGTCCGGGGGGCCCTGTGCAATGCGCTCGTCTGCCTTGCGGTCTGGCTGAGCTTCGCGGCGCGCTCGGCGACGGACAAGATCCTGGGCGTCCTCTGGCCCGTCGCGGCTTTCGTGGCGCTGGGGCTGGAGCATTCGGTGGCGAACATGTTCCTGTTTCCGGCGGGACTCTGGGCCGGATCGGATGCGGGCACGGCGGGGGTGCTGGGGAACCTTTTCTGGGTGACGCTGGGCAATGTGGCCGGCGGCGCGGGCGGCGTCGCGCTGGCCTATCGCTATGCCTATGGGGCGATGCGGGAAACGTAGGGTGGGCAATATTGCCCACCTTACGCCTGCTCTCCGAACGGCGGTCGGTGGCGGATTGCGCATGGTTTCGGCAACAGCACTTTTCCCCTTCGGCAACTTGCGTCGCAGCCGGAAACCTCCATTGTGGCAAAGCAACTGGAGTCAGGATCCTTGACCATCACGCTCCCCGACCCGGTGACAGGAGAAACGGCACCGGCCGGGACCGCCGGGGCGGCCCATTCGGCCTATGCCGCCCGGTCGCGCTTTGGCAGCCTGGACGGGTTGCGCTGCCTGTGCATCCTGGCGGTCATCTGGCACCACAGCCCCTGGTGGACCGGGATCGCGGGGCGGCCGCGACTTCTGGAGCGTGGCTTTGTCGGGGTGGATTTCTTCTTCGTCCTGAGCGGATTCCTGATCACGACCCTCTTGCTGCGCGAGGCTGGCCGCAAGGGCCGTTTCTCCCTGGCCGGATTCTATTGGCGGCGGGCGCTGCGTATCCTGCCGGTCTACTATTTCGTCGTCACCTTCGTGGCGGCCTATCTGTACTTCGTCTCGGGACGGGCGGAGATCCTGCCGCTGCTGCCCTGTTATTATGCCTTCCTGTCCAACTTCCTGGTGGAGCAGATACCGCTCCTGTCCCCGACCTGGTCGCTTGCGGTGGAGGAGCAATATTACCTGATCTGGCCGCTGGCCCTGCTGATCCTGCCCCGGCGGCTGGTGCTTCCCGTGCTGGCGCTTGTCATCGGCGCCAACGTATTGGGGGCGAGCGGGGTGTTCGGCCTGTCGCCGGCCACGCTGGGTCCGCTTCGCTTCAGCCTGCCGAGCGCGACCTATGCGCCGATCCTGATCGGATCGGCACTGGCGCTGCTGCTGGACCGGGGGCCGGTCTTCGCCGCGCTCTGGCCGGTGCTCGGGCGGCGGGGTGCCGCACCGCTGGCCTTTGCGGCGATCCTCGTTCTCTTGCAGAGCCTGCCCGATGATCTGCGCGGCCTGCCGAACCTGGTCCTGCACCTTGCCATGGCGGTTGCGCTGGCCGCCCTGGTCATGCGCGAGGACCATATGCTCGCCGCGCCGTTGCGCTGGCGGCCGATCGCCCGGATCGGCGAGATCAGCTATGGCATCTACCTGTATCACCTGCTGGCCCTGCATGCGGCCGGTCTCGTGCTTGAAAGACTGGGACTTGCCTCGGGACCCGTCGTCCTGGTCGCCTACCTGGCCCTTTCGATCCTGATCGCCGAGATCAGCGACCGGACCCTGGAAAGCTTTTTCCGCAAGTTCCGCAACCGGGGACCCGGGGCCGGGGCCTGAATCCGGTCGGGATCTCTCGGGACGCATGGCGATCGGCCGGCTCTGCGCGCCGGCCCCGCTGGTCGCCGGGCCGGCAGTCCTTCAGCGGCGTTCAGGGGGCCAGTTCGCCCGCCTCGATGCGGAAGGGCAGGATGTTTCCGGGGGGCGGCAGCGGGCAGATGGCGAAGTCGGTGAAGGCGCAGGGCGGCGAGATGGCGCGGTTGAAGTCAAGCGTGATCTCGGTTTCGCTCGGATCCTCGCCGAAGAGGAAGCGGCAGGCCGGGTAGGTCTCGCCCGCCGTGCGGTCGCGGAAGACGAACATCGGCTTGCCGGATTTCCAGTGCGTAGGCATCAGACTGAAGGTCTGCCCGTCATGGAGGAAGTTGGCGCGATGAGTGAGGGAAACCTCGGCCTTCGAGCCGTCTTTCATCGTGATTTCCGTGGGCTGCGCCTCGATCTTCTCCCACCGGGCGCGGATATTCCAGGCCGGGGCATCGGGGAAGTGGCGCAGCGTGGCGGCCGGCCGGAGGGTCAGGTCGCGGACGCGCAGCGCAGGCGTGCCGTCGACGGTATGGATCTCCAGCAGGAAGGGATCGACCCGCAGTTGCGGGAAAGCGTCGGGGACGGGCTGGAAAGGCCGCGGCGCCTCGCCCGGACGGGCGAAGATGGCGTCGGTGCCGGTGAGGTCGAGCGTGCCGAGGAGGTCGGGACCGGAGGGCAGCCGCACCTCCTGCCCCGCGCCGACGAGATGGCGGCCGGGGGCCAGGTCGATGCGGGCGACGAGGTTCAGCCAGCCGTCGGGCGCGGTCAGCGCGGCAAGGCGGGCGGCGCGGTGGTCTGACAGGGACAGCATCACGCGGCCTCGAAGGTGATCTTCCGGCGCAGGAACTGGGTCGCCTTGTTCGAGACATAGGCCGGGTCGCCGGTGGTGAGGAACCGGGACTGGGCGCCGGACCCGCGGAACTCGGGGCGGCGCTGCAGGTAGTCAGCAAGGCTTTCGGCGACGAGGTTGGCCTGGGAGTAGACCTTGACCTCGGGACCCAGCGCCTCCTGGAAGATCTTTTCCATCAGGGGGTAATGGGTGCAGCCAAGGATCGCGGCCTCGGGGTCGGGCATCCTGCGTTTCAGGGCCTCGACATGGGAGCGGACGAGGGCCTCGGCCAGGATCTCGTCGCCCTGTTCGATGGCGTCGACCACGCCGCCGCAGGGCTGGGCCTCGACATCGACGCCGATGGCGCGGAAGGCGAGTTCCCGCTGGAAGGCGCGGGAGGCGACGGTGGCGGGGGTGGCGAAGAGGGCGACGTGTTTCACCGAGACCTCGCGCGGGGGGGTGTTGTCGCCCCACTGGCGCTCGGTCAGCGCCTCGATCAGGGGCACGAAGACGCCGAGGACGCGCTTTTCCGGCGGCACCCAGGTTTCCTGCATCCGCTTCAGCGCGGCGGCGGAGGCGGTGTTGCAGGCGAGGATCACCAGATCGCAACCCTCGGCCCACAGGCGTTCGGTGGCGGCGCAGGTCAGGTTGAAGATGTCGTCGGCCGTGCGGACGCCGTAGGGGGCGTGGGCATTGTCGCCGAAATAGACGAAGGGGACTTCGGGCAGGCGCTTTGTCAATGCGTCAAGGACAGTGAGCCCGCCAAGGCCCGAATCGAAGACTCCAACCGCCATGCCTGTCCCTTTCCCCGGCGCGGAAACCCCCGCGCGGCCTGCCTTTCGGGGGATCATAGGGCGCTCGGGCCGGGGGCGAAAGGGCCAAGCGGCGGGGTGGCGGGTCGGGGTGCCCAGGGTTTACTTGCGTTCGGGTTTCCCTATGTAGGATCGGATATGATAGGGTGGCCGACGATTTCCGGAAAGGATTGCGCATGGATTGGGACAAGCTGAGGATCTTTCACGCCGTGGCGGAGAAAGGCAGCCTGACCCATGCGGGCGACGTGCTGCACCTGTCGCAATCGGCCGTCAGCCGCCAGATCCGGGCGCTGGAGGAAAGCCTGAACGTCACGCTCTTCCACCGCCATGCGCGGGGGCTGATCCTGACCGAACAGGGGGAGCTTCTGTTCGACGCCACGCAGGCCATGGTCAAGCGGCTGGACGCCACCGCCGCGCGGATCCGCGACAGCGAGGACGAGGTCTTCGGCGAGCTTCGGGTCACGACGACGATGGGCTTCGGGACCTTGTGGCTCGCCCCGCGTCTGGCGCGGCTTTACGAGAAGTATCCGGCGCTGAAGATCGACCTGATGCTGGAGGAGCGCGTCCTGGATTTGCCGATGCGCGAGGCGGATGTGGCGATAAGGATGAAGGAGCCGTCGCAGGCCGACCTGATCCGCAAGCGGCTGATGAACATCCGCATGCAGCTTTTCGCGACGCCGGAATACCTGGCCAAGCATGGCACGCCGGAGACGATGGACGACTTCAGCTCGCACCGGCTGATCAGCCAGCACGCCGGCACGCCGCAGGTGGCGGCCGGGGCGCTCTTGGTGCAGGACCTGATGACGCATGACATCCCCTCGACCCTGACGGTGAACAACTATTTCGGCGTGCTACAGGCGGTGTTGAATCATCTCGGGATCGGGGTGCTGCCGGATTACCTGACCGACGACTTTCCCAATCTGGTCCGCGTCCTGCCCGATGTGGAAAGCGCCGAGGTGCCGGTCTTTCTGGCCTATCCCGAGGAATTGCGCCATTCCAAGCGGGTCGCGGCCTTCCGCGATTTCGTGACCGAGGAGATCATGACCTTCCGCCGCCGCCATGCCGAGGAAGCGGCCGCCTGAGCGGGCGGAATTGCTGCCATGCAGCAAGTGCATATCGGGATTGCCGAATTTGCGGGCACCCTGCCCTTGTCTGCAGCACCATTGGGGCCTATCTGCATCCCAGAAGCGGCGATGAGCGTGCTCTTGCCCCTTCTACCTCCCTGTTGGACTTGGCCGAGCGGAAGCTCGGCCTTTTTTTTTGGCAGCCGCCCCCGGCGGCCGGACAATTCCGTGAAAAAGTGGCGATGGGGCCCTGCGGGGCCTTTGCCCTTCGGCGGGCTTTCCCTTATGAGGCGGGCCAAGCCGCCAGAGGGGATGCCATGCAAGAGCCCGCCATCACGCCGGAAGTCGTCGCCAGCCACGGGATCAAGCCCGACGAATGGGAGCGCCTGCTGGGCATCCTGGGACGGCAGCCGAGCTTTACCGAGCTGGGCATCTTCAGTGCGATGTGGAACGAGCATTGTTCCTACAAATCCTCGAAGATCCACCTGAAGAGACTGCCGACCAAGGGGCCGCAGGTGATCTGCGGACCGGGCGAGAACGCGGGCGTCGTCGACATCGGCGACGGCCAGGCGGTGATCTTCAAGATGGAGAGCCACAACCACCCCTCCTACATCGAGCCGCACCAGGGTGCGGCGACCGGCGTCGGCGGCATCCTGCGCGATGTCTTCACCATGGGCGCGCGCCCCATCGCAGCGATGAACGCCCTGAGCTTCGGCCTGCCCGACCATCCCAAGACCGCGCATCTGGTGAAGGGCGTGGTCGAGGGGATCGGGTCCTACGGCAATGCCTTCGGCGTGCCGACCGTGGGTGGCGAGGTACGCTTCCATGCCGCCTATAACGGCAACTGCCTGGTGAACGCCTTTGCCGCGGGCCTCGCCGATGCGGACAAGATCTTCTATTCGGCCGCCTCGGGCGTCGGGATGCCGGTGGTCTACCTCGGCGCCAAGACCGGACGCGATGGCGTCGGCGGCGCGACCATGGCCTCGGCCGAGTTCGACGATACGATCGAGGAAAAGCGCCCGACGGTGCAGGTCGGCGACCCCTTCACCGAAAAGCGGCTGCTGGAGGCCTGCCTGGAGCTGATGGCCAGTGGCGCGGTGATTTCCATCCAGGACATGGGTGCGGCGGGGCTGACCTGCTCGGCGGTCGAGATGGGCGACAAGGGCGGCCTTGGCATCAAGTTGCAGCTGGACGACGTGCCGCAGCGCGAAACAAACATGACAGCCTACGAGATGATGCTGTCGGAAAGCCAGGAGCGGATGCTCATGGTGCTGAAGCCCGAGAAGGAGGCCGAGGCGCGGGCGATCTTCGAGAAATGGGACCTGGATTTCGCCATCGTCGGCGAGACCATTCCCGAGGACCGCTTCCTGATCCTGCATGGCAACGAGGTGAAGGCGGATATTCCGCTGTCGAAGCTCTCGTCCAGCGCGCCGGAATATGACCGGCCCTGGGTCCCGACCCCGGCGGCGGCCCCCCTGGGCCATGTGCCGCCGATCGAGGCGCTGGACGGGCTGCGGGCGCTGATCGGCTCTGCGACCTATGCGCACAAGGCCTGGGTCTACGAGCAGTACGACAGCCAGGTGGGCGCCGATACGCTGGTGACGCCGGGCCTGCCGGCGGGCGTGGTGCGGGTGCATGGCACGGAGAAGGCGCTGGCCTTCACCAGCGACGTGACGCCGCGCTATGTCAAGGCGAACCCAGTCGAGGGCGGCAGGCAGGCGGTGGCCGAGGCCTACCGCAACCTCTGCGCGGTGGGCGCGCGGCCGCTTGCGACGACCGACAACCTGAACTTCGGCAACCCGGAAAAGCCCGAGATCATGGGCCAGTTCGTCGGCGCCCTGCAGGGGATCGGCGAGGCCTGCCTGGCGCTGGACATGCCGATCGTCTCGGGCAACGTCAGCCTTTACAACGAGACCGACGGCAAGGGCATCCTGCCGACGCCGACCATCGGGGCGGTGGGGCTTCTGGCCAGGATGGACGAGCTGATCGCCGGGCGGCCGGCCGAGGGCGACCTGGCCGTGGTGCTGGGCGCGACCAAGGGGCATCTGGGGCAGTCGGCATTGCTGGTCGAGGCCTTCGGGATCGAGGCCGGGGACGCTCCGCCGGTCGATCTGGCGGCCGAGCGCCGGGCGGGCGAGTTCGTGCGCGCCAACCGCAAGGCGATCCGGGCCTGCACCGACCTGTCGGACGGGGGCCTCGCGCTGGCGGCCTTCGAGATGGCCGAGGGCGCGGGGCTGGGCGTGAAGATCGACAGCGGCGAGATCGGGTTCCTGTTCGGCGAGGATCAGGGGCGTTATTTGGTCGCGGTCCGGGCCGAGGCTTTGCAGGGCCTTCTGGCGGCGGCAAGGGCGGCGGGCGTGCCGATGGCGCTGGTCGGCCAGTTCGGCGGCGACACGGTGGCTTTCGGCGCCGAGGTCGCGCCCCTGGCCGATCTGTCGCGGCTTTACCGCACGGCGTTTGCCGAGATGGTCGGCGTCTGATGCTGCGTCCGGCAGCGGCGGGGGATTTCGCCTTCATCCGGGGGCTGGCCCGCCGTCCCGACTATGCGCCCTTCATCACCGATGAGGACGAAGCGGCGCTGGCGGCCTATCTGGCCGATCCGGCCGCGCGCCTGCTGATCTGGGAGGTCGGGAGCCAGCCGGCCGGCTTCGCGCTGTTCTGCCAGGCGGGGCCCGTGGTCGAGCTGCGGCGGCTGGCGCTGGCCGAGGCGGGCCAGGGCCGGGGCCGGGCCTTCGTGCGGGCGCTGGTCGATCATGGCTTCGGCGCGATGGGGGCGGAGCGGCTGTGGCTTGATGCCTCGGGCGAGAATGCGCGGGCGCAGGCGCTTTACCAGCGCATTGGCTTCACGCTGGAGGGGCGGATGCGCAGGCACTGGTTCCGTCCGGCGCTGGGGCGGGTGGTCGACCTGGTGCTTTACGGCATGTTGCGGGACGAGTGGGAGGGCCTTGAACCCCTTCCGGCGCGGGCCTAGTCTAAAGGGATTGTTCAGGAGACCCCGATGCCAGTCGAAGCCAGCGATATCGAAGCCCTGCTGCGGGAAAGCTTTCCCAACGCGAAGATCACGGTGCAGGGCGACGACGGCGCGCATTTCGCGGCCGAGGTGATCGACGAATCGTTCCGCGGCCTGAACCGGGTGCAGCAGCAGCGCGCGGTCTATGCGGCGCTGAAAGGCAGGATGGACGGGCCGAACGGCGCGCTGCACGCGCTGGCGCTGACGACGAAGGCACCCGACTGACGGAGGCGGCCATGGCGGCGGACAAGGCAAGGCAGGAGCGACTTGGCGTCACGGTCCTGTCGATCGGCGCCTTGTTCCTGGCGGCGATGGGCATTCTCGACCGGCCGGAACCGGGCGAGATCGCCGAGGAACTGCCGGCCTGGTACATGAACTTCAAGGCGGTGCTGCATGGCGCGATGGTGATCTTCCTGCTGGTCGGTCTTGCGCGGCTGCAGGGGATGACCGCCGACCGCCCTGCCCTGCGCCTGCCGCTGCTTCTGCTGATGCTTGCAGGAGTGCTTGGGGCCGCCTATGTGCTGGGACAGGATCTGGGGCTGGTCTAGGTCCGGCAAGGAGTGGACGGATGGCAACGGCAGGCGGCTTCGGGGCGCTGATCCCGGTGGCGATGACGCTGGCGGGGATCGTGTCGATGGCAAGGGCCAGATCCCGGCGGCGGCGGGGCGAAGCGCCCCCGGCGGACAAGGATTTCGAGCGGCGCCAGGCGGCCGCGGCGGAAATGGAACGGCGCATGGCCTCGTATCTGGCGGGGCGCAGCGCGGGGGGCTGGGACGAGGCCCCCGCTGAGGACCGGAAACAGGAGACCGAAAGATGAGCGCGCAGGATCAGATCCGCGAGACGATCGAGAAGAACGACGTGGTGCTGTTCATGAAGGGCACCAAGATGATGCCGCAATGCGGGTTCTCGTCCCGCGTGGCGGGGGTCCTGAACTTCATGGGGATCGACTACCAGGACGTGAACGTGCTGGCCGACGCCGAGATCCGCCAAGGGATCAAGGACTTCAGCGAATGGCCGACGATCCCGCAACTGTACGTCAAGGGCGAATTCGTCGGCGGCTGCGACATCGTCACCGAGATGACGCTCTCGGGCGAGCTGGACCAGCTCCTGGAAGCCAAGGGCGTGGCCTTCGACAAGGAAGCGGCGGACAAGATCCGCGAAGCCAACGCCTGAGATCCGGCGAGGATCGCAAGGCCTGCCGGGACCGGCGGGCCTATTGCCTTCATGCCCCGGTCAGCATCGAGTCGACCGCGCGGATGCTCCGGTCACGCTCATGCGCAAGGCTGAGGACGAAGGTTCCCGGTTCGGCAACGGTCAGGGTCGCGACGACATGCGGCACGATCCGCAACCGGACATCCCCGGCCGTCAGGACGGGCGAGAGGGCGGCGAAGCCGCGGACTTGCCGGCTTTCCGGCGCCGCCGGGCAGACGGTTCGGGTGTCGAGATCTTCCAGCAGGTCCGATTGCAGGACAACCACGAAATCGCCGTCTGCGATGCGGTAAGGTCGAACCGGCGGGCCATCAGACCTTGCGGAACCGGCACAGCGGCATGCCGTTCTCCTTGACCCATTTGTGGCAGTCGGCGACGGCCTCGGCGTTCTCTGCCTTCCAGCGCCGGGCCCGGGCGGCGCGGACCTGGGCGAGGATGCCGTCAGGATCGAGGTGGAACGGCGGGTCATCGGCCGACCTCCTTCACGACAAGGATAACCGCAAGACATACCGCATCGGAAGCGGTATGCCCCTACCCTGCCCGGCAGGTCAGGAGCGGGACCTCGTCCGCGGGCGTCTTCCAGTAGAGCGTCGCCTCGTCGCCCTTGGTCCACCAGACATAGCCCGACCCGTCCGAGGGCCAGCCGTAGCGCGCGCCGGAGGCGGCGGGTTCGTTCACCAACGTGATCTGGCGGCCCTCGACCTGGATCACCACCAGGCTGAGGTCCGGCCCGTTGACATAGGTCGCAGGCACCACGACGCCACGGTCGCAGGCATAGCTGTCGGTCGCGAAGTCCTGCGCGGCAGCGGCCTGCGGCAGGAACGCCGCCAGAAGGGCGAGGCGCTTCATCCGCCGACCTGCTCCTCGACGCGGGCGGCCATGGCCTCGGCCCGGGCGGCGATCTCGGCCAGGGTCTCGAAGACCCGGGGCGGGACCACGGCCACGTCGCGGGTGGCGACGGGGCGGGCCTCCAGCTCGGCCACACGGGCGCGCAGGGTGCGGTTCTCGTCCTCGACCGCGGCGGTCTTGTCGGCCAGCATCAGCCCGGCCATCAGAAGCATCCGCACCTCGGGCAGGCGGCCAAGCTGGGCGACCAGGGGTGCCGCCTCGGCGTCCAGCATGGCGGCGGCGGTCTGGAGGAAGTGCTCCTCACCCGCCTGGCAGGTGACCTGGAAACCGCGGCCGCCGATCATCACTTCAAGTTCGGGCATCAGCGGGCCTCCGTCAGATGGGGTTCGAGGGCGGCGAGAATCTCGTCCATCTCGGCGATCTCGGTCAGGCGCAGGGCGCGGAAGGCGTCCAGCTCGGCCGCCATCGCCTTGTTGATCTGCTGCGGCTCGGTCAGGCCGGAGTCCTGCGCGGCACGCAGCGCGGCGAGCTGTTCGCGCAGGGCAAGGTTGGTGCGGCGCATCCGCTGCAGCTCCAGCCCCTGCACGTCGAGCTGGTGGGTCAGCTTGTCCAGCTTCTGCTGCAGGTCGCCCTTCGACTCGCGCTCCTTCAGGCTGCGCAGGCGTTCCTGGAGCTGGGCGGTGAGGGCTTTCTCCTCTTCCAGCTGGGCGCGCAGGGCGGCATCGGCGGGCGCGGCGGGCACCGGCGCCGGGCGTGCGGGCGGCGGCGCCGGCGGCGCGGCGGCAAGCCGGTCCACCCCCTTGCCGATCCGCTCCAGCGCCGCGGTTATCCGCTGTTCCAGCCGGGAGATTTCCTGCATCGCCACCCCTTTCGCCCGCATCCTGCCTGTCCGGGCGCGGCCTGACGCACCCGGCCCGTCCAGTGTCCGAATCGCACCGGGCGGGTCAAGGGCGATCTTAGCCCGAATCCCGGCGAAGGGGACGGGCCTTTCTTCCCAAGCACTTGGGCACCAAGCTTGATCTTGCCGGGTGCGGCCGTTAGGAGGCTGGGGCAAATTCCCCCTCTCCTTGCCGAAGGAAGCCGCTCCGTGGACATCCAGACCCTCCGCCAGACGCACCCCGATCACTGGATGCGCGCGACCGCGATCCGCGCCCTGACGCTGGATGCGGTGGCGGCCGCGAATTCCGGCCATTCGGGGATGCCGATGGGCATGGCCGACGTGGCGACGGTGCTGTTCGAGAAGCACCTGAAGTTCGACCCCAAGGCCCCGCGCTGGCCGGACCGCGACCGCTTCATCCTGTCGGCGGGGCATGGATCGATGCTGATCTATTCGCTCCTGTACCTGACCGGCTACGAGGACATGACGCTGGACCAGATCAGGAATTTCCGCCAGTGGGGCGCGATCACCGCCGGTCATCCGGAATACGGCCATGTCGCGGGAGTGGAGACGACGACCGGGCCCCTGGGCCAGGGGATCTCGAACGCGGTCGGCTTCGCCATCGCCGAGGAAAGCCTGCGGGCGCGCTGGGGCGCGAAGGTGCAGGACCACCACACCTGGGTCATCGCGGGCGACGGCTGCCTGATGGAGGGCGTCAGCCAGGAGGCGATCGGCCTGGCCGGTCGGCAGCAGCTGGGCCGGCTGATCGTGCTGTGGGACAACAATGGCATCACCATCGACGGCAAGGTCTCGCTGTCGGACGTGACCGACCAGAAGGCGCGGTTCGCGGCCTCGGGCTGGGACGTGTTCGAATGCGACGGGCATGACCCGGTAGAGATCGACCGGGCGCTGACGGCGGCCAAGGCCTCGCCCCGCCCGGCGCTGGTGGCCTGCAAGACGCATATCGCCATCGGCCACGCGGCGCAGGACACGTCGAAGGGCCATGGCGCGCTGACCGACAAGGCGCAGCTGCAGGCGGCGAAGGATGCCTATGGCTGGAAGGGCGGGCCGTTCGAGGTGCCGGCGGACATCAAGACATGGTGGGAGGGGCTGGGTGCCCGTGGGGCGAAGGCCCGCGCGGAGTGGGAGGCGCGGATGGCCGCCCTGTCCCCGGCCAAGCAGGCCGAATTCGCCCGCATCTTCGCGCTTGAGGCGCCGTCGAAGCTGGCCTCGGCCATTCGCGGGGTGAAGAAGCAGGCGGTGGCCGACCTGCCGAAACTGGCCACCCGTGCCGCATCGGAGAAGGTGCTGGCCGCGGTCAACCCGGTGGTGCAGGAGACCATCGGGGGCTCGGCCGACCTGACCGGGTCGAACAACACCAAGACCGCCGACCTGGGCGTCTTCACCGCCGAGGACCGCAAGGGCCGCTATGTCTATTTCGGCATCCGCGAACATGGCATGGCCGCCGCGATGAACGGGATGGCGCTGCATGGCGGCGTGCGGCCCTATGGCGGGACCTTCATGTGCTTCACCGACTATGCCCGCCCCTCGATGCGGCTGTCGGCGCTGATGGGCATCCCGGTCGTCTATGTGATGACGCATGATTCCATCGGTCTGGGCGAGGACGGGCCGACCCACCAGCCGGTGGAGCATCTGGCGATTTCGCGGGCGACGCCGAACACGCTGGTGATCCGCCCCGCCGACCTGGTGGAGACCGCCGAGGCCTGGGAGATCGCGCTGACCGAGAAGACCCGGCCCACGGTGCTGGCACTGAGCCGCCAGAACCTGCCGGCGGTGCGCAAGTCGCATACCAACCAGAACATGGTCGCCAAGGGCGCCTATGTGCTGGCCGAGGCGACGGGCAAGCGGCAGGTGATCCTGATGGCGACGGGCTCCGAGGTGGAGATCGCGCTGAAGGCCCGCGAGGCGCTGGAGGCGGAGGGGATCGGCACCCGTGTGGTGTCCATGCCGTCGATGGAGCTGTTCGCGGCACAGGACGAGGCCTGGCGGCGCAAGATCCTGCCGCCCGGCCCGGTGCGGGTCGCCATCGAGGCGGGCGTGCGTCAGGGCTGGGACCGCTGGCTTCTGGGCGAGCGCGGCCGCGAAGCGAAGGCCGGCTTCGTCGGCATGTCCAGTTTCGGCGCCTCGGCCCCGATGGAACGGCTTTACGCCGAGTTCGGAATCACGGCGGAAGCCACGGTCGCCACGGCGAAATCGCTGCTCTGACCGCCGCAGGGCGGGCAATCTGCCCACCTTTCCGTGCCGGATGGCGCAAATCGAAGGTCGCCTGTCGTGGGCGGCCTTTTTTTGTCGCGGGACGCGGGGCAGGTTCGGCTCCTGGGAGGATCGCTCATGGCGTGGTGGCGAGGATTGGCTCCGGCGATGGCCGGGCCCAGAGCGGTGGATGTCGGCCGGGCCGGATTGGGCGCGGGGCTGGGGCTTCTGCTGGCCGGGCTCGCGCTGCGCAGTTCGGGCCTCGGCTGGCTGATCGCGCCGCTCGGGGCCTCGGCGGTGCTGGTCTTCGCGGTGCCGAACAGCCCGCTGGCGCAGCCCTGGTCGGTGGTCGTCGGCAATACTCTCTCGGCGCTGGTGGCGCTGGCGGTGATCACCGCCCTGCCCCATGTCGACTGGGCGGTGCCGCTGGCGGTCGGGCTGGCGATCGGCATCATGCTGGCGGCGCGTGCGCTGCATCCGCCGGGCGGCGCGGTGGCGCTGCTCGTCAGCCTGGGGGCCTCGGGGGATTTTGCCGCCACGATGGGGCCGATCCTGGCGGGGTCCTGTCTCTTGGTCGGGATCGGCGTCCTCTGGAACCGGGCGGTGGGCCGGGTCTATCCCTTTCGCCAGCCCGCGCAGCTGGGCCCGCATGGCACGCATGACCCGACCCCGGAAGAGCGGATCGGCCTGGACCCGTCCGACCTGGCCGCGATCCTGGAGGAATACCGGCAATCGGCCAACCTGGGCGTGGCCGACCTTGCCCGGCTGGTGGGCGCGGCCGAACAGGCGGCGGCGGCGCGGCGGATGGAGGGGTTCACGGCGGCCGACATCATGTCGCGCGACCTGGTGACGGTGGGGCCGCAGGCGCCGCTGGCGCAGGTGGCGGACCTCTTTCGCAAGCGGGGCTTCACCTCGCTGCCGGTGGTGGCGGAGGATGACCGGCTCCTCGGCCTGATCTTCCAGATCGACCTGATCCGCCGCGCGCGCGAGGATGCCTTCCGCCAGCACAAGAGCCTGATCAGCGCGCTGGCCCGGCTGATCGACAACCACCGCGCCAAGCCGCCGAAGGCGGGCGAGATCATGGAGACCGGGGTGCCGCAGATCAGCCCGGAGACGCCGGTGGGGGCGCTTCTGCCGCTCTTGGCCGATGGCGGCGCCGAGGCTGTGCCCGTGGTCGACGGGCCGCGCATCGTCGGCATCGTGACGCGGACCGACCTGGTGTCCGCGCTGGCGCAGCGGCTGGCGCTGGTTCAGGCGGTCTGATCGCCGCGCGGGTCAAGCGGCCTGGGGTCGGGCATGCCGTCGTCGTTCAGGTCGTCGTTCTGCGGCCCGTCTTCGGCGTTCACCGCGCTGGAGGTGATGTCGGCCTCGGCCTGCGAGACCTGCGGCAGATCCTCCTCGGGCAGATCCTCGACCGGCAGGACGCCGCCCTCGGCCGAGGCGTCGCCGTCCGACAGGCGGGGCCCGTCGTCGTCCTCGACATGGGGATAGGTCTCTTCCTCGCCCTGGTCGGTCAGGGTGGGGAATTCGCCCAGATTGCCCTGGATCGCGGCCTCTTCGATCACCGGCTCGGCGGCCTTTTCGGGGTCGAGCGTCGGGGGCGGCACTTCCTCGATCGCCAGCAGCTCGCGCGCGCGGCCGAGAAAGCGGTCGGGCCCGCCTGCGGGTCGGCCTTCCTCCTGCCAGAGGAGATCGGCACGGTCGCGGATGCGGGCTTCCCAGGCGTCGAAGTCTTGGCGGTTCATGGCGGCCTCCCTTTGCGGGGTACAACGTCCGGGGGGCCCGCGAAGTTCCGTCAGTGGGCGGCGGGCTTGCCCCCGGTGGCGGCGGCCCAGAGCGGACCGATGACCCGGGTGGCGACCGGGATCAAGAGGAAGCCGAGGAGCATCCCCAGCACGCCATCCAGCGCGGCGGTGACGAGCCAGGCGACAAGGCCCGGCGCGGCGGGAACGGCATGGGCGGCGGCCTCGGCAAGCTGGTGGATCGTCTCGTAGGGCCAGGGCCAGAGATGCGTGACCTCAAGCCCGTGCACCACGATGCTGCCCCCGACCCAGAGCATCGCGGCCGTGCCCACGGTCGACAGGAAGGTCATCAGCTTCGGCATCGCGCGCACCAGCCCCCGGCCAAGCGCCCTGCCCGCCCCGGTCCGCCCGGTGGCGGCCATGTGCAGGCCCACGTCGTCCATCTTCACGATCAGCGCGACCGCGCCATAGACCGCGACGGTGATGAAGATCCCGACAATGGCCAGCGTGACCGCCTGCATCCAGAGGCTGGGGCTTTCGATCGTGGCCAGCGCGATGGTCATGATCTCGGCCGAGAGGATGAAATCGGTCTTGATCGCACCCGAGACCTTTTCCTCCTCGAGATGCGCCGGATCCCGGGTGTCGAAATCCGCCTCGACCGTCTGGTCCGCATGGGGGGCGAAGGCGTGCAGGAGCTTCTCGGCCCCCTCGAAGCAGAGATAGGCCCCGCCCAGCATCAGAAGCGGCGTGATCAGCACCGGCGCGAAGTAATCCAGCGCCAGAAGGCCGGGCAGCAGCACGACCAGCTTGTTGCGGAACGAGCCGAGAGAGATGCGCCAGATGATCGGCAGTTCTCGGTCGGCCGAGAAGCCGTGGACGTATTTTGGCGTCACCGCCGCATCGTCGATCACCACGCCGGCCGCCTTGGTCCCCGCCTTGGCGGCCGCACCCGCGATGTCATCGACCGAGGCCGCCGCCACCTTGGCGATGGCCGCCACATCGTCCAGAAGCGCCAGAAGTCCGCTCATACCCTGCTCCACTTGGTCCGGATTCGATGTAGCGCGGCCGGCGCAGGAAGGCAAAGCGGGGCCGAAGGTTAGCGCAAACAGGCGAAGATTGCGCTAACATGCTGAAAACCCGTCGCTTTTCGCCTTGCATACGGGTCAAAGCAAGCTATCCACCTTTGGGACGGATCCACAAGGGGCATTGCGACATGACCATCACCATCGGCATCAACGGCTTCGGGCGGATCGGGCGCTGCACTCTGGCCCATATCGCCGAGGCCAACCGCAACGATGTGCAGGTGGTGGCGATCAACGCGACCGGGCCGGTCGAGACGAACGCCCATCTTCTGAAATACGACAGCGTGCATGGCCGCTTCCCCGGCACGGTCAATGTGGTGGACGGCGCGCTGGACCTGGGCCGCGGGCCGATCCGGATGATGTCGACCTACAACCCCGAGGAACTGGACTGGGAAGGCGTGGACGTGGTGCTGGAATGCACCGGCAAGTTCAACGACCGCGACAAGGCGGCGGTGCATCTGGGCCGCGGGGCGAAGCGGGTGCTGGTCTCCGCCCCGGCCAAGCGCGCGGACCTGACCGTGGTCTATGGCGTGAACCACCGCAGCCTGCTGCCGGAACACCTGGTCGTCTCGAACGCTTCCTGCACGACGAACTGCCTGGCGCCCCTGGCCAAGGTGCTGAACGACACCATCGGGATCGAATCGGGCATCATGACCACGATCCACAGCTATACCGGCGACCAGCCGACGCTGGACCGGCGGCACAAGGACCTCTATCGCGCCCGCGCGGCGGCGATGGCGATGATCCCGACCTCGACCGGGGCGGGCAAGGCCATCGGCGAGGTCCTGCCGGAGCTGGCGGGCAGGCTGGAAGGCAGCGCGATCCGGGTTCCGACGCCGAACGTCAGCGCGGTCGACCTGACCTTCATCGCCAACAAATCCGTGACGGTGGCCGAGGTGAACGAGATCGTCCGCGAGGCCTGCGCCGGCTACATGGGCATGGTCATGGCCTATGATCCCGAGCCCAAGGTCTCGATCGACTTCAACCACACGCCGCAGTCGTCTATCTTCGCCCCGGACCAGACCAAGGTGGCGGGCCGTTCCGTCCGCGTGCTGGCCTGGTACGACAACGAGTGGGGCTTCTCCTGCCGGATGGCCGATGTGGCCGGCGTCATGGGGCGGCTGGCAAAGTAGGCAGGGCCGCGCGGCCCTTCGGGGGCAGACGTGACCGACCGCATCGCACTCTGGCTGGGACTGATCCTTGCCGCCGCAATCCTGGCCGACCTTGCCCTGAACGGCGGGTCGGCCTTGATGTTTCTGCTGCGCAAGTTCCTCGACCTGGTTGACTGGCTGGCATTCTGGCGCTGACCGCGCCGGCCTGTGCGTTGCCTCCCTTGCGATTTTGTCTTGTTAGCGCTATCAGTGCGCAGGCTATTCGAAAGGGCAAGACATGGCTGTCACGGTTGCCATCAATGGATTCGGGCGCATCGGGCGCAATATCCTGCGCGCCATCATCGAGTCGGGCCGCACCGACATCGAGGTGATCGCGATCAACGACCTCGGCCCGGTCGAGACCAACGCGCATCTTCTGCGCCATGATTCGGTGCACGGGAAATTCCCGGCCAAGGTCACCACCGGCGCAGACACGATCGACGTCGGTCGCGGGCCGATCCGGGTCACCGCGCTGAAGAACCCTGCCGACCTGCCCTGGGGCGATGTGGATATCGTGCTGGAATGTACCGGGATCTTCACCTCGAAGGAGAAATGCCTGCCGCATCTGGAAAACGGCGCCAAACGGGTGCTGATCAGCGCGCCGGGCGAAGGGGCGGACAAGACCATCGTCTATGGCGTGAACCACCAGACGCTGACCCGGGACGACATCGTCGTCTCGAACGCCTCCTGCACCACCAACTGCCTTTCGCCCGTGGCCCAGGTCCTGCACCAGGCCATAGGGATCGAGAAGGGGATGATGACCACCATCCACAGCTACACCGGCGACCAGCCGACGCTGGACACGATGCACAAGGACCTCTACCGCGCCCGGGCGGCGGCGCTGTCGATGATCCCGACCTCGACCGGCGCGGCCAAGGCGGTGGGGCTTGTCCTGCCCGAGCTGAAGGGCAAGCTGGACGGTTTCGCCATGCGGGTGCCGACGCCGAATGTCAGCGTGGTGGACCTGAAGTTCATCCCCGCACGCCCGACCAGCGTCGAGGAGATCAACGCCGCGATCAGGACGGCGGCGGACGGCCGGCTGCAGGGAATCCTCGGCTATACCGAGGAGAAGCTGGTCAGTTCCGACTTCAACCACGATCCGCATTCCTCGGTCTTCCACATGGACCAGACCAAGGTGATGGACGGAAGCTTCGTCTCGGTCCTGGCCTGGTACGACAACGAATGGGGCTTCTCGAACCGCATGGCTGATACCGCCGTGGCGATGGGCAAGCTGATCTGAACCCTGGGAAACCGGGGAAAGGGCGCCTTTCGGGCGCCCTTTTTGTTTCAGCCATGCGATTCTTGCATAGCCGCAGCGCAGCATTGGACGTTGCTTGGGGCCGGGGAAAGCATATGTTCCGCGCAGTCAAGGCGTTCGGCCTTGCAACAAGAGGACGAGAGAATGCTCAACGTGTTCGACATGCTGAAGACCGCCGCCGTGAACTATGCCCGCTACGTCCAGACCCGGAACGAGATCGCCAACCTTCCGGCCGAGATCGCCCAGGACCTTGGCATCCTGCCGAGCGATGCCGAGCGGATCGCGCGCGAAGCCGTCTACGGCAAAGCCGCCTGATCGCGGCTTGCGGGACGGATATGCAGGGGCCTTCGGGCCCCTTTTGCATGTCAGCCGTATTTGCGCCCCAGCGCCTCGACCACCGGCGGGGTGACGAACCTGGACACATCGCCCCCCAGCCGCGCGATTTCCTTGACCAGTTTCGACGCGATGGCCTGACGCCGGGCGTCGGCCATCATGAACACGGTCTCGATCGAGGCATCGAGGGCCCGGTTCATGCCGACCATCTGGAATTCGTATTCAAAATCCGCCACCGCGCGCAGGCCGCGCACGATGATCCCCGCCCCCACGTCGCGGGCGCAGTCGATCAGCAGGTTCTCGAACGGATGCACCACGATCTCGCCGCCGGTGCGGGCCTGGATCGCAGCGCATTCGGCCTCGACCATGGCGACGCGTTCTTCCAGCGCGAAGAGCGGCGACTTGTCCCGGTTGATCGCCACGCCGATCACCAGCCGGTCGACCAGCGCCATGGCGCGCTGGATGATGTCGATATGACCCAGCGTGATCGGATCGAAAGTGCCCGGATAAAGCCCGATGCGCATGGATCGCCCCCAAGTGACTGCCAGCGCACGCAACAATATTGCGCGGGCGGGCGCAAGGGAAAACCGAAGGCTCAGAAGCCCTTGATCATGCCCTCCAGCGCCTCCTTCTCGGCGCCAAGCTCCATCAGCCGGGCCTTGACCACGTCGCCGATCGAGATGAGGCCGACCATCTCCTCGCCCTCGATCACCGGCATGTGGCGGAAGCGGCCCTCGGTCATCCGGCCCAGCACCTGATCGGTGGTTTCCCCCCGGGTGCAGCCGATGATCTTCGCCGTCATCAGGCTTTCGACCGGATCGCCAAGACAGGCCGCGCCGCGCCGCCCGATCTCGCGCACGATGTCGCGCTCGGACACGATGCCGGTGGCGCGCTTGCCGTCGGGCGAGACGATCACCGCGCCGATCCTGCGGCTGGACAGCAGTTCGGCGACCGCCTGCACCGTGGAGCCCGGACGCACCGTGACCACGTCGTCGTTACCCTTGGACTTGAGGATCTGCTGAACGAGCATCGGGCGGTCCCTCCTCGTGACCTTGGCTCAAGGGTCGGGCCGCAAAGGGGATTCTGTCAAGACTTGTTCATCTTGCAGCAGAATTGCCTCGAGCCGCGCCATCTCGGCCCGCACCTCGCGGGTCAGCTGTTCGGCAAAGCGGGTCAGCCGGTCGGAGCGGGCGTCGCTTTCGTGCCGGATCAGCCAGAACGACCGGACGAGGCTGATCTGTCCGGTCAGGATCCGGGTGACGCCGGGGGCGGCCGGCAGCGAGAAGTCGTGCACCACGCCGACCCCTGCCCCGGTCCGCAACCAGTTGAGCTGGACCGAGACCGAGTTCGAGCTGAGCCTGGCCGGACCGACCCCGATCTCGGCCAGATAGTCCAGTTCCTTGTCGAAGATCATGTCGGGGATATAGCCGATGATGCGGTGCGTCTTGAGGTCGGAGGCGTCGCGGATCGGCGGGACACGGGCGAGATAATCGCGGCTTGCCGCCAGATGCAGGCCGTAGTCGGTCAGCTTCTGCACCGTCAGCCGCCCGGCCTCGGGGCGCGAGACCGCGATCGCCATGTCGGCCTCGCGCTTCGAGAGGTTGAAGACGCGGGGAAGCGCGACGATCTGCACCTCCAGCCCCGGATTGGTGTCGCAGATCCGGGCAAGAACCTGCGGCAGAAGGTAGTTCGCGCAGCCGTCCGGCGCGCCGAGGCGGATCAACCCGGTCAGCCCGCCGGGGCCGGAGAGGCTTTCCCCGGCCGCGAGCGCGGCGCGTTCCGCCCGTTCGGCATGGGGCAGAAGCCGGGCGCCCTCCTCGGTCAGGGCATAGCCCTGCGGGGACTTGGCGAAGAGCCGGGCCTGCGTCGCCTCCTCCAGCCGCGCGATGCGGCGGCCGACGGTGGCCGGGTCGATCTTCAGCCGCTTTCCGGCCGCGGAAAGGCTTTCGGTCCGGGCGACCGCCAGAAAGACGCGCAGGTCGTCCCAGTCCACCTCAGCCTCGCTTTCGGGCGGAGGTATCTGCCAGAACCTCGCCCAGAAGCACCTGCCACTTCGCATTGATCGCAGAGGGGGTGAAATCCGTTTCGATCTTAAGCCGGGCGGCAGCGCCCATCTTTTCGGCCAGCGCAGGATTGGCCAATAGTTGGTCAACCCGATCGGCCATGGCCCGCACCGACCGGGCCGGGACCTGGAACCCCGTAACCCCGTCCTCGATCAGGCTGTCCAACACCGGCATACGGTAGGCGACGACCGGCAGGCCGGTCGCCATGGCCTCTAGAACCACCTTTGGCAGCCCCTCGGCATGGGTCGAGGGGAACAGGAACACAGACGCGCCCGCCAGGCGCTGCGGCACCTCCTCGTGCTGCACGGGGCCAGGTGTGGTGTAACGGTCTGAAATGCCTCGCCGACGTGCGTGGCCCGCAGCAGCCCTACGAACCTTGTCAGACCCCGGCCCCATACACTCCAGCGTCACAGTCCGGTCCCTGAGCAGGGCAACGACGTCGATCATCGGGAGAACCCCTTTGTCCCATGCCAGCCTTCCAAGCGAGACAAGCCGCGCCGGTTCACTCGCCGAAGGTAGTTTCGGCTGGTAAAGGGATGTGTCGAACCCATAGACGATTGCCTGCGTCGTATAAGGCCGCCACCATGACGCTCGGCGAAGCGCGCTGGCAAGCTGTGGTGAATTGCAGACAACCCGCGCAGCCCGGCGCATGAAGGCGTGGGCCTTGCGGTTCTTCAATGCGAAGATCGGGGCGAGAGGAAAGGCAAGCAGTGGTGCCAGCCAATCGGCGCGGCTTTCGATCTGATGCAGCCAGCGCGGATAGGTGCCCTCATGCAGGACAATCGGCACCTCGGATGCAAAGCTGCTATGCTGTAGAAAGCCCCAGGTCGCCATGCCGCGCCCGAACACGATGTCGAAGGGCCGCTCGGCATGCAGCAGGTCAAAGGCCGTCGCGCTGTTCTGCCAGAACCGGCCACCCTTCTTTTCGGGAGGGGTTCCCGCCAGATAATGGATCTCGGCTCCGTCCTCCTGCTCCACAGCCCCGCCGCCTTCGGGCAGTTCCGCAGTCAGCACCACGACCTCATGCCCCAGCCCAGCCAGCACCTTTGCAATCAGGCCGGAATGGGGAGTGAAATAGCCACGGTGACGCCGCATGACTGGCGCGAAGATACAAAGGCGCAGCGGGCGTTGAAGAGGCATCATTGCACTTTCGCAAAACACTTTTGGGAGATTGCTCCTTTGTCTAGCGTTTCCGCAAGGGTAAAAGCGCCCTATCATATTCGGGAGGATTCCATGCAGGACATCGGACACTGGATCAACGGCAAGCTCGTCGCGGGGACTTCGGGCCGCTTCAGCGACATCTACAACCCCGCCACCGGCGAAGTGCAGGCCCGCGTGGCGCTGGCCACTCCGGCCGAGCTGGACCATGCGATCCAGGAGGCCGCCAAGGCCCAGATCGGCTGGGCCGCCACCAACCCGCAGCGCCGGGCCCGGGTGATGATGGCCTTCGGCGCGCTGATCAACCAGAACATGGACAAGCTGGCCGAGATGGTTTCGCGCGAGCACGGCAAGACCATCCCCGACGCCAAGGGCGACGTGCAGCGCGGCCTTGAGGTGATCGAGGTCTGCATGGGCGCGCCTGCCATGCTGAAGGGCGAGATGATGGATTCGGCCGGCCCCGGCATCGACCTTTACGCCATGCGCCAACCCCTTGGTGTCGTTGCCGGAATCACGCCGTTCAACTTCCCGGCGATGATCCCGTTGTGGAAGATCGGCCCGGCGCTGTCTTCGGGCAACGCGATGATCCTGAAGCCGTCGGAGCGGGTGCCGTCGACCTCGCTGTTCCTGGCCGAGCTGCTGCAACAGGCAGGCCTGCCGGATGGTGTGTTGCAGGTGGTGAACGGCGACAAGGAAGTGGTGGACGGCATCCTCGACCATCCGGTGATCCAGGGCGTGGGCTTCGTCGGCTCCACCCCGATCGCGCAATACATCTATGGCCGGGCCGCAAGCAACGGCAAGCGCGCGCAATGCTTCGGTGGCGCGAAGAACCACATGATCATCATGCCCGACGCCGACCTCGACAAGGCGGCGGATGCGCTTGTCGGTGCAGGCTATGGCGCGGCGGGCGAACGCTGCATGGCGATCTCGGTCGCCGTTCCGGTCGGCGAAAAGACGGCGGATGCGCTAGTCGAACGCCTGATCCCGCGGATCGAGAAGTTGAAGGTCGCCCCCTATACCGCTGGAAACGATGTGGATTTCGGACCGCTGATCACCAGGCAGGCGCAGGAGCGCGTCAAGGGGTTGATCACCTCGGGCGTGGAACAGGGCGCGAAGCTGGTGGTCGACGGGCGCGACCTGAAGATCCAGGGCTACGAGAACGGCTTCTTCGTCGGCGCGACGCTGTTCGACAACGTCACCCCCGAGATGGACATCTACAAGCAGGAGATCTTCGGGCCGGTCCTGTCGACCGTGCGGATGCCGACATATGACGACGCGCTGAAGCTGGTGATGGACAACGAATACGGCAACGGCACCGCGATCTACACCGCCGACGGCGACACGGCGCGCGATTTCGCCTCCCGCGTCAACGTGGGCATGGTCGGGATCAACTTCCCGATCCCGGTGCCGCTGTCCTACTTCTCCTTCGGCGGCTGGAAACGCTCGGCCTTCGGCGACCTGAACCAGTACGGGCCGGACGCCTTCCGCTTCTACACCAAGACCAAGACCGTCACGGCGCGCTGGTTCTCGGGCATCAAGGAAGGTGCCAGCCTGAACTTCAAGGCGCTGGACTGATACTGTCGGGCGCGGTTTCCCTGCGGAACCGCGCCCGCAACTTTCGCGTTCCCTCGCCGAACCGCAGGCGAGGTGTGACATGCGACCCCTTCTCCTATCGCTTCTGCTTCTGGGTCCGGCCACGGCGGCGGCGGCCGATTGCGGCTCGATCGTGCCCTCGGTCTGCGTCATGGCCGTGGAAGACCTCTCCTCGGCGCCGAAGATGCTGAAGGTGAAACCCGGCGTGACGCCCTTTCTCGTGGGCGACAGGTTCCCGGTCGAGTCGCGCTCGCTGCTGATGGACCCGGCGCGCTATGGACTGGACCCCTCGGACGGCAGCTGGCGCTACTATGCGATGGCGGGGGTGGTCTACCGGATCGAGAACGGCACAGGGCTGGTGCTCGAGGTGATCCGAAGCCGCAGCACGGCCTATCTGCGCTGATCTGTGCTGGCCCGATCGGTGGAAAGCCGCCGAGGCAGGCCGGACGTTCTGGAACCGAAGCAAGGGCTTCGGCATCTACTTCCGAGTTAGAAGGAGGTCCCCATGACCCGCACCAGCCCCGTCCTCGCGCTGATCCTGGCGCTGACTGCCGCCTTCGCCCTTCCGGCCGAGGCGAAGAACAAGCATTGCCCGCCGGGCCTGGCCAAGAAGGACGTGCCTTGCGTACCGCCCGGGCAGGCGAAGAAATGGGATCGCGCCGATCGAGACCATGACCATGACCATGACCATGATCATGACGACGACTGGCACTGGCATGCCGGCGACCGGGTGCGCGGCGATTATGTTCTGATCCCGCGCTCGGAATGGGAGCGGCTGCGCCTGCGGGATTACCGCGACGGCAGCACCTACCTGCGGACCGACAACCAGATCTTCCGCGTCATGCGGGACACGCTGGTGGTGATCGAGGCCGTCCGCATCCTGGACCGAGTCCTGAACTGATCCCGGGCGCAGGAGGCGCACGACAACCCTTACTCGGCCGCGATCTTCCGCGGTTTCAGCAGGTCCTTGAGATAGCGGCCGGTGTGGCTCGCCTCGACCCTGACGATCTCCTCGGGCGTGCCGGCGGCCACGATCTCGCCGCCGCCATCGCCGCCCTCGGGGCCGATGTCGATCACCCAGTCGGCGGTCTTGACCACATCGAGGTTGTGCTCGATCACCACCACCGTATTTCCCTGTTCCACAAGGGAATGAAGCACTTCCAGGAGTTTCCTCACATCCTCGAAATGCAGGCCCGTGGTCGGTTCGTCGAGGATATAGAGCGTGCGGCCCGTGGCCCGGCGGCTGAGTTCCTTCGAGAGCTTCACCCGCTGCGCCTCGCCGCCGGAGAGCGTGGTCGCCTGCTGGCCGACCTTGATGTAACCAAGCCCCACCTCCACCAGCGCGTCCATCTTCTCGCGGATCGCCGGGACCGCCTGGAAGAACTCGCGGGCGTCTTCGCAGGTCATGTCAAGAACGTCGGCGATGCTCTTGTTCTTGAACTTGATTTCCAGGGTCTCGCGGTTGTAGCGCTGGCCCTTGCAGGTCTCGCAGGTGACATAGACGTCCGGCAGGAAGTTCATCTCGATCTTCAAGACACCATCGCCCTGGCAGGCCTCGCAGCGGCCGCCCTTGACGTTGAAGCTGAAGCGCCCCGGCCCATACCCCCGTGCCTTACTTTCGGGCAGGCCGGCGAACCAGTCTCGGATCGGGGTGAAGGCCCCGGTGTAAGTGGCTGGATTTGAACGCGGAGTCCGGCCGATAGGGCGCTGGTCGATGTCGATCACCTTGTCCAGATGCTCGAACCCCTTGATCGTCTCGCAGGGGGCCGGCGTCTCATGCGCGCCATTCAGCCGCATCGCGGCGGTCTTGTAGAGCGTCTCGATGGTCAGCGAGGACTTGCCGCCGCCCGACACCCCTGTCACGCAGACGAACTTGCCCAGCGGGAATTCGGCGGTGACGCTTTTCAGGTTGTTCCCTGTGGCCCCGACGACCACCAGCTTCTTGCCGTTGCCCTTGCGCCGGGCCTTTGGCACCGCGATTTCCCGGGTGCCGGAAAGATACTGGCCGGTCAGGCTGGCGGGATCGGCCGCCACCTGCTGCGGCGTGCCGTGGCTGACCACCATACCGCCATGCACCCCGGCCCCCGGCCCCATGTCGAAGACATAGTCCGCCTCGCGGATCGCATCCTCGTCATGCTCTACCACCAGCACCGTGTTGCCCGCATCGCGCAGGTTCTTCAGCGTGATGAGCAAACGGTCGTTGTCGCGCTGGTGCAGGCCGATGGAGGGTTCGTCCAGCACATAGAGCACGCCGGTGAGGCCGGAGCCGATCTGCGAGGCCAGCCTGATCCGCTGCGATTCCCCGCCCGAAAGCGTGCCCGCTGCCCGGCTCATCGTCAGGTAGTTCAGGCCGACATTCACCAGGAACCCAAGCCGTTCGCGGATTTCCTTCAGAATTGCCCGGGCGATCTCGTTCTGCTGCTTGGTCAGCGTGTCGGCCACGCCCTCGACCCAGGAGAAAGCCTCGGTGATCGACATCTGCACCACCTGCCCGATATGCAGCCCGGCGATCTTCACCGCCAGCGCCTCGGGCTTCAGCCGGTAGCCGCCGCAGGCGCCGCAGGCGCGGTTCGACTGGTAACGCTCCATCTCCTCGCGGGACCAGGCCGAGTCGGTCTCGCGGTAGCGGCGTTCCATGTTGGGGATGATCCCCTCATAGACCCGGCGGACCTGGTAGACGCGACCGCCCTCGTCATAGCGGAACTCGATCTCCTCGCCCTTCGAGCCGCGCAGGAAAAGGTCCTTCACCGGCTCGGGCAGGTCTTTCCACTTGGCCTTCAGGTTGAAGCCGTAGTGCTTGGACAAAGCCTCCATCGTCTGCGTCAGGTAAGGCGATTTCGACTTGGCCCAGGGCGCGATGGCGCCTTGCATGAGGGTCAGGTTCTGGTCCGGGACCACCAGCCGTTCGTCGAAGAACAGCTCCATCCCCAGCCCGTCGCAGACCGGGCAGGCGCCGAAGGGGGCGTTGAAGCTGAATAGCCGCGGTTCGATCTCGGCAATGGTGAAGCCGGAAACCGGGCAGGCGAATTTCTCGGAATAGGTGATCCGGGTGGGCTCCTCGCCCTCCTTCACGTCGGCCAGCTCGATGACGGCGATCCCGTCGGCCAGGTTCAGCGCGGTGCGGAAGCTGTCGGCCAGCCGGGTCTCGATCCCCTCGCGCACCACGATCCGGTCCACCACCACGTCGATGTTGTGGCGGAACTTCTTGTCCAGGACCGGCGGCTCCTCCAACTCATGGAAGGCGCCGTCGACCTTCACCCGCTGGAAACCCTGTTTGCGCAGCTCCAGGAATTCCTTCTTGTACTCACCCTTGCGGTCCCGGATGATCGGGGCCAGCAGGTAGGCGCGCGTCCCCTCCTCCATCGCCATGACGGCGTCGACCATGTCCTGCACCTGCATCGCGGTGATCGGGAGGCCGGTCGTGGGGCTGTAGGGCGTGCCGACGCGGGCGAAGAGAAGACGCAGGTAGTCGTAGATCTCGGTCACCGTGCCGACGGTCGAGCGCGGGTTCTTCGAGGTCGTCTTCTGCTCGATGGAAATCGCCGGCGAGAGGCCGGAGATGTGGTCGACATCCGGCTTGCCCATCATGTCCAGGAACTGGCGGGCATAGGCGCTCAGCGACTCGACATAGCGCCGCTGGCCTTCCGCATAGATCGTGTCGAAGGCGAGGCTGGACTTGCCCGAGCCGGAAAGCCCAGTGATCACCACCAGCTGGTCGCGCGGGATCGCGACGTCAACGCCCTTGAGGTTGTGTTCGCGCGCACCGCGCACCTCGATGAACTTCTGTTCCGCCATGGTCTACCCCAAAAGGTGCAGGGGCAAGACATAGGACGGATCGGGCGAGTCTCCAACCGGAAAAAGTGAACGTAGAGTGAACGTGAGGCCGGGGCAAGTCGGGCCTTTAAATTTTAATCTTCTAAGCTATAAAGATGAAGAAATCAACCACGAGGTCGCCATGTTCAACTTCCTTCGTCCGGGCCGGTCCGCCGCCCGTCCCGATGCCGCTGCCCTGTCGCGCGAAATTGCGGCCGGGCGGCTTGTGCTGATCGACGTGCGCGAGGTGGCCGAGGCGCAGGCTTCGGGCCTGGCCGAGGGGGCGCGGCTGATCCCGCTCTCGCTGTTGCCGCTGAAATGCGATCCGCGCCAGCCGGGTTGCGAGTTGCCGCAAGGGGTTCCGGTGGCGGTCTATTGCGCCGCCGGCGGACGGTCGGGGATGGCGGCCGACACGCTGCGGCGGATGGGCTATGCCGAGGTGACCAACCTTGGCGGCCTTGGCGACTGGGCGGCGGCGGGGGGGAAAGTGGTGCCCTTCACGCGCTGAAGTGATGCCGCCGCGCGCGCTGCGCCTGGTGGATCGCGATCCCCAGGGCGCAGAGGGTGACCGCTGACAGGACCAGCCCCGTCGGGCCAGTGGCGGCCAGCAGGGCGGCCAGGACCGGCGTGCCCGTGGTGGTGCCCAGGTTCCCCAGCTGGGCCACCGCCCCGGCAGCGCGGGCGCGGTCCTCGGCGCTGGCATTGAGTTCCGGGATCGCGGCAAAGCTTGCGCCCTGCACGATTCCGAGGGCGGCGGAGAGGAGGAACCCTCCGGCCGCCATCACCTCCCCCTGTCCCCAGCCGAGCCAGAGCAGCAGGAAGCCGGGCACGGCGGCCGCATAGCCCGCCTGCACCAGGTGCACCGCGCTCATCCTTCCGAGGAGCCAGACGCCCAGAGTGAGCGAGACGGCGATGGAGACCAGCGGCATCCCCGCGGCGATCAGGGCGCGGTGGCTCTCGGGCGTCGCGGGCGGCACCAGGGTCAGGAGCGCGACGTAGAGGAAGGTATAGCAGCAGAAGCCCATGGCCGGGGCGGCGAGACGGGGCGAGGCGTAGATCATGGCATGTTGCGCCAGGAGATTGCCCATCGGCAGCGCCCCGTGCCGGGGATCGGCGGGCAGCGCCAGGGCGAGGATCGCGGCCAGCACGGCCATGTAGCCGGAATGGCCGAGGAAAAGGCCGGTGGGCGTGACATGCGGGCCGATCAGGGCGAGGACCGCGTAGGTCACGCCGAAGAAGCTGGACCAGAGAGTCATCGCCAGCGGCCGGCGATGCTCGGGCGCGAGAGCGGCGATCATCGTGGGGCCGACGACGACGATGGCAAGATGGCTTGCGCCTTCGACGACGCGGCTGGCAAGCATCAACGGATAGGACGGCAGCAGCGATTGCAGCGCGGACATGGCGGCCCCGGCGACCAGTGCCGCGACGATGGCCCGGCGCGGACCGATGCGGGCCACGAGGAGGCCCGCCGTGGTGCCGAAGACCAGCCCGACCATGCCGACGATCGAGACGACGAGGCCGAGGGCGACCTCGCCATTTCCGCCGTAGTTCGCGCGGAGAGTCTCGTACAGGATCGAGATCTTGCCGAACTGGGCGGCGGCGCCGAGACCGGCGCACCAGAGCAGGAGGACGAGGAGCATGGGGGGCAGCGCGCGCATGGCAGGGTGGTAGCCCGATCCGCGCCGCAATTCCAGAGAGATGGACCGGGGCTGACTTGCCGGCGCTTGCGCCCGCGCCGGATGCGCTCGTCGACGACTTCGTCACTCCTCGCCGAGGGGCCGAGGAGGAGACGAAGTCGAACGAGGAGGCGGTGGGATCAGATGTGCAGCGCGCGGCCGTAGGCGTCGAGCACGGCCTCGTGCATCATCTCCGACAGCGTCGGGTGCGGGAAGACGGTGTTCATCAGGTCTTCCTCGGTCGTCTCCAGCGTGCGCCCGACGACATAGCCCTGGATCAGCTCGGTCACTTCCGCGCCGACCATATGGGCGCCCAGAAGTTCGCCCGTCTTCGCGTCGAACACGGTCTTCACCATGCCCTCGGGTTCGCCGAGCGCAATGGCCTTGCCGTTGCCGATGAAGGGGAAGCGGCCGACCTTGACCTGATGGCCCGCTTCCTTCGCCTTCGCCTCGGTCAGCCCGACGCTGGCGACCTGCGGCTGGCAATAGGTGCAGCCGGCGATGGAATTCGGCTTGATCGGGTGCGGGTGCTTGCCGGCGATGAGTTCCGCGACCATCACGCCCTCATGGCTGGCCTTGTGCGCGAGCCAGGGCGCCCCGGCGATGTCGCCGATGGCGTAGAGGCCCTCCACCCCGGTGCGGCAGAATTCGTCGGTCACGACATGGGTGCGGTCGATCTTCACGCCCAGGGATTCGAGGCCGAGGTTTTCCACATTGCCGACGATGCCCACGGCAGAGATCACCGTGTCGAAGTCCTGCGTCTCGACCTTGCCGCCGACCTCGATATGGGCGGTCACGCCCTGCCCCGGCTTGCGGTCCAGCTTCTTGACTGCGGCCTTTTCCAGGATCTTCATGCCCTGCTTGACGAATTGCTTCTTCGCGAAGGCGCTGATTTCGGCGTCTTCCACCGGCAGGATGCGGTCCATCACTTCCACGACCGTGGTATCCGCGCCCAGGGTGTTGAAGAACGAGGCAAATTCGATGCCGATCGCGCCCGAGCCGATCACCAGGAGCTTCTTCGGCATCCGGGTCGCGACGAGGGCGTGCTTGTAGGACCAGACCAGATCGCCGTCGGCCTCGAGCCCCGGAAGCTCGCGCGCGCGGGCGCCGGTGGCGAGGATGATCGACTTCGCGGTCAGTTCCTCGCTGCCCTTGTCGGTCTTGACGGAAACCACGCCCTGCTTCGGCAGCGTCGCCGCGCCCATGAAGACGGTGACCTTGTTCTTCTTCATCAGATGGCCGATGCCGCCGGAAAGCTGCTTGGCCACCGCGCGGCTGCGCGCGACGACGGCGGGAAGGTCATAGCCGATACCGTCGGCCTTCAGCCCGAAGTCCTTGGCGCGGTGCATCAGGTGGAAGACCTCGGCCGAGCGCAAGAGCGCCTTGGTCGGGATGCAGCCCCAGTTCAGGCAGATGCCGCCCAGATGCTCGCGTTCGATGATGGCGACCTTGAGGCCCAGCTGGCTGGCGCGGATGGCGGCGACATAGCCCCCCGGTCCCGCACCGATCACGATCACGTCGAAGTTCTGGCTGGCCATCTTTCCCTCCCAAGAAAAGTAGTTTGCCCTTAAACTATTCCCCAAACCCAAGCAACAAAGGGCGCGCCGTGGCCCTATGCGTCCGGCGCATGGCTTTTCAGCCGGCTGACCACGGTCCTGTAGCCGCCGTCGTCGAGATAGCCCTGCTCTTCGGCGCTGCTTTTCCGCCCCAGCGCCGCGTTCCTTGTCGGGAAGCGGCCGTAGCGGGCGATGACCCATTGATGCGCGCGGGCATGCAGGGCCAGCTCGGGATCCGAAGCGAGGCGCTCAGTCATAAGTTGCACGGCGAGGGCCTGGTCCTTCGGATCCTCGGAATGCTCGAAGGGCATGTAGAAGAACTGCCGTTCCGGCTCGGGGGCGTTCAGGTCCCAGCCCTCGGCCAGCGCCTTGCGGGCGGCGGCGCGCGCCTGCGGATCGGTGGCGAAGGCCAGCGCCGTGCCACGGTGGATGTTGCGCGGGATCTGGTCGGTCAGGATCAGATAGGCCAGCGTCCCGACCGTGCCGTCGACCCAGTGGTCAAGCCCGCCCTCGCGCGCGGCCTGCCAGAGGTCGGCGAAGCGGGCGCAGGCGAGGTCGATCTCCTCACCCCCGGCATACCAGCCTTTCTCGCCGATCTCGTGCAGCCAGAACTCCAGAACCTCGACCGGATCGGACATCGGCATCCCTCCCTTTCGGCAAAGCCTTGCAGGGAAAGCGCGCGGCCGCAACCGTTGATCTCAGGCCCGCTCCGCCTGCGCCTCGACCGAGGCCTCGTCCAGCACCGCGCCCACCGCGAGCGGCGATGCCGTGGGGCTGACGCCCCGGAAGGCGCCGGTGACGACGGGCGTGGCGCGGCGGGTCATGCGGTAGGCGGCATAGGCGGCAAGCGCGACATAGAGGAGCGCGATGAACAGGAAGAAGCCGCGGGGGCCGACCGTCTCCATCATCCAGCCGGTGGCCGTGGGGCCGAAGATCGCGCCGACGCCGTTCAGGAAGATCAGCCCGGCCGAGGCGGCGGCCATCTGGTCGCGGCCGAGGAAGTCGTTGGTATAGGCGATGAGAAGGGCGTAGATCGGGTTGGTGATCCCGCCCAGCAGCAGCGCCACTCCGATCAGCGCCGGGAAGGGAAGTGCGACGAAGGCCGGGACCAGCATGGTCAGCGCGGCCAGCCCCGCAAGGCCGGTGATCAGCTTGCGCCGGTCCATCCGGTCCGAGGCCCAGCCGATCGGATACTGCAGGACAAGGCCGCCGACATACATCGCGCCGACGAAGATCGAGATCTCGCGCACGCCCAGCCCCTCGCGCGCGCCCCAGACGGCGGCCATGCCGAACATGGCCGAGAAGACGCCCCCGGTCAGCAGCATTCCGACGCAGCCGAGCGGCGAGATCTGGAACAGGTCGCGGAACGGCAGGCGGCGGGTGGTGTCGAACGCCGGCGCGGGCGTGGGAGCCAGCAGGATCGGCATGAAGGCCAGCGAGACCAGCACCGAAGGGATGATGAACAGCGCAAAGCCCGAGGAGTCCGGCAGGTTCAAAAGGACCTGGGAGGCGATGATCCCCAGCATCTGCACGATCATGTAGGCCGACAGCGCCTGGCCGCGGGTGTCGTTCGAGGCGGTGTTGTTCAGCCAGCTTTCGGAGGTGATGTAGACGGCGGAAAAGCAGAAGCCCGCCAGCACCCGCAGCACCGTCCAGACGATCCAGTCGGGATAGACCGGGAAGACCACGAGGATCGCCGAGATCAGCGAGCCCATGGCGGCGAACACGCGGACATGGCCGACATGACGGATCATCTGCGGCGCCGCGCGCGAACCGAAGAGGAAGCCAAGGAAGTAGGCCGCCATGACATAGGAGAGCTGGTAGGTCGTGAAGCCCTCGGTATTTCCGCGGATGCCGAGGAGCGTGCCCTGGATGCCGTTGCCGACCATCAGCAGCATGATCCCGAGGAGAAGCGGCCAGGACTGGGAGAGGACCTTGAACATGGGGTGGGTGTCCGTCAGAGCGGCAGGTTGAAACGCGGCGCGAGCCAAGTGAGGAGGAGATAGAGCGCGACGGTCAGCGCCACCCCCAGGCCAAGAGCCGGCCAGAAGCCCATGCCCTGCCGGATCAGCCAGGGCAGGAGCAGGAACATCGGCAGCGAGGGCAGGACGTACCAGAAGGTCGCCTCGGCATGGGCAGCGAGGCGTCCCGCGTCGGAGGTGTCGCGCCAGAGCCAGATCATCCCCAGGATCGAGACCAGCGGCAGCGAGGCCACCAGCGCCGCAACCGCCGGAGAGCGCCGGGCGATCTCGGAGATGGCGGCGATCAGCAGGCCGGAGAGGATGGCCTTGAGGGCGAGGTAGCTCATCCGTGGGACTCCGGGATCAGGAGCGAGCTGTCGCCATAGGAGAAGAAGCGATAGCCCGCGCGGATGGCATGGTCGTAGATGCGGCGGATGCGCGTCTCGCCCATAAGCGCCGCGACAAGCATCACCAGCGTCGACTTCGGCAGGTGGAAATTGGTCATCAAGGCGTCGGTCACGCGAAAGCGGTAGCCGGGATAGATGAAGATGTCGGTCTCGCCTTCCCAGGGATGCAGCACGCCCCCCGCATCGGCCGCGCTTTCGATCAGCCGCAACGCGGTGGTGCCGACCGGGATCACCCGTGCCCCTGCCCGCTTCGTGGCGTTGATCTCCGCCGCCGCCGCAGCGGTCACCCGGCCCCATTCGGCGTGCATCCTGTGGGTGGTCACGTCCTGAACCTTGACCGGCAGGAAGGTGCCCGCGCCGACATGCAGCGTGACTTCGGTGAACTCCACCCCCTTGGCGGCCAAGGCGCGCAGCAGGTCCTCGTCGAAATGCAGCGAGGCGGTGGGTGCGGCGACGGCCCCGGCGTGGCGGGCAAAGACGGTCTGATAGTCGGTGCGGTCCCGGTCGTCGGCGGCGCGCTTGGCGGCGATATAGGGCGGCAGCGGCATCACCCCAGCCTCGGCCAGGGCCTTGTCGAAGTCGTCGCCGGTCAGGTCGAAGGCCAGGGTCAGGTCGGTTTCCGACTTTTCGACCACGGTGGCGGAAAGGTGGTCGGAGAAGCGGATCACCTCGCCCGGCTGCACCTTGCGCAGGGGCTTGGCCAGCGCGCGCCAGCCTTGGGCGCGGGGCTCCAGCAGGGTGATTTCCACCTTGGCCACGGCTTCGCCGCGCCGGCGCGTTCCGAACAGACGCGCGGGGATCACCCGGGTGTTGTTCAGCACCAGCCGGTCGCCGGGGCGCAGGATGTCGATCAGGTCGGAAACCCGCCGGTCGCCGATCCGGTCGCCCTCGGCCAGCAGCAGCCGGGCAGCGGTGCGCGGCCGCGCGGGGCGGGTGGCGATCAGCGCCTCGGGCAGGTGGAAGTCGAAATCCTCAAGCTTCATCCGGCGTCCTTCAGGTTGGGGGGCGCGCGGCGGAAGATCTCGCGGAACATGCCGGGGGTGAAGACGGAAAGCGGATTGACCGAGACCACCGGAGCGTCGGCCGTCCCGGTCAGCCGGTAGTTGAAGCCGAACAGCCCCTCGCCCGGGCGGGAAAAGATCTGACCCACGCCATTCACCAGATAGATCGGCGAGACCACCCCCTGCAGGTCCAGCCGCGCCCCGGCGGTCTGATAGAGACCGGCGAAGGAAATGCCAAGCGAGGCGCCGACGGCCGAGCCTTGCGTGATCTCGACCGCGTCCGGGGTCAGGATGAAGCGGACCTCGCCGTTGTTGAAGGCCAGCCCCTCGCCGCCCATCTGCTCCAGAAGGCCCACGACCGAGATCGCGGACAGAAGCTCGGCCAGCGCAGGCGCGCCCTGCACCCGCATCCGGCTGAAGGTGGCGGTGCCGTTGTAATGCCCGGCAGGCCCGCGCGGAAAGAGGGTCATGTCCAGCTCTCCGCCCCGGCCCTTGTCGAAGATGCCGGCCGCCGCCATAACGGTGCCCGCATTGTCCGAGGTGATGCGGAAGGCGCTGCCGCCTTCGGCCGGGGCGACGATGCCGCGGATCTGGCCCTGGCCGTTGACCCCGGCGCTGAAGCTGCCGTTCATGCCGCCGCGCGGGCTGAAGCCGCCGCGAAAGCCGGTCAGGCTGATCCCCTCGCTGAGGACGAGCCGGTCGAGCGCCAGATCGATCGGCCCGCCGGTGCCGGTGTCGCCCTTACCCCCCGGCATCTTGCGGATATCGAGCCGCCCGCCGGTCACGGCCACATCCAGCGCACCCCCCTTGCCGGTGCCGGTCAGAACCACCGGCGCATCCAGCCAGTCGCCTGCACGCACGCGCGAAAAGCGCGCCTCCTTCAGCCCGCCGCCCTCGGCGGTGGTGATCATGCCTTCGGCGGTCAGGCCGGGGGCCTTGAGGGTGAGCCGCTCGACCACCGGCTCGCGCGAGAGTCGGGCCTCGAGATCAAGCGTGGCGCGGGTCTTCGCCCCCTTCGTCCAGCCAAGCGCGTCCAGCCGCAGACCAAGGCCGGCGAGATTGGAGGCGAGCGTGAGTTGCGGTGGCTCGCCTGCGACAAGCGCGATGTCGATGGCGGCCGGCCCCTCGCCGCTGACCGACCCTGCGGGCAGATCCACGCCCAGGTCGCGCAGCGCCGCATCCGAGAGCACCACCGTCCCGTTGACCCGCGCGCGGCCCTTCTGCTCCGGCCCGAAGCCCTGCACATAGGTCAGGTCCACCGGCATCGTGTCGAGCAACCCCTGGCCCGAGAGGCTGAGCCCTTCGGTGTCCACCGCGACGGAAACCTCGGGGGCGGTCAGGATCCGGCCCGGCACCAGCGAGGGCGAGGTGAAATCGACGATCCGGCCGCTGACGGTGAAATCCACATCCTGCAGCGTGACCCTGGCTTTCAGCGGCATCAGGAGCGTGGTCTTCAGTTCCGCCCGCCCGTCGCCCAGGTTCACCGGCTGGCCGGCCTTGGAGAAGAAGCTGAACGGCGGCTGGTCCAGAAGCGAAAGCGTCGCGGTCAGGGGCGAGGCGGTGACGAGGTCGATCTTCGCCGTCGCCGGGCGCTGGGTGATGTCGGCGATCTGGAAGACCGAGCCGTCGGCCTCGATCCGCCCGCCCTCGGGCGGCAGGACATGGCCCCGGTCCAGTTTCACGGTATAGGTCAGGTTCTCCAGCGTGGCATGGCCGCGCGCATTCAGCACCGGCGGCAGGGTGCGGACGAAGCGGACCTCGGCCTCGGAGAATTCGTAGCCCAGGCTGAAGCGCGGGGTGCTGCCGGGGGTCAGGCGCAGGCCCGCGCGGACATTGCTGAGCGTCGCCTCGCCCACGTTGTCGGCGAACCACATTCGCGTCCTGGGCACCGCCGACAGCGGCCAGATCTTCAGCAGGCGGTCCGAGTCGATCCGGTCGAGTTCGACATCCAGGCCGCCTTTCCAACCCTCGGGCGTGGTGGCCACGTCGCCCGACAAAAGAAGGCGCTCGCCCTCCTCCACCAGGGCAAGCTGGCCGATCTCCAGCCGGAACGGATCAAGCCGGAGCCGCAGGTCCAGCGCGCCCTGGCTGAAGCGGACCGGCTCGGCGAACAGGCCCTCGGGGTCGATCATCACCTCGGAAAAGGCGACCTGGCCCAGGATGGCCTGCGGCAGCGCGCCCGGCCCGATCGCGGCACCCGTCGCGTCCTGCAGATCGCCCTGCCCCGTCGCCTTCAGCCGCAGCGAGGGGCTTTCGACGGCAAGCCCGGTCATGTGGATCCGCGCCGGGCCGGGATCGTAGCTCAGGCCCAGCGAGGCGCGGTCGAAAGGCACCGGATTGGCGCCCTCGCCAGGGGCAAGGCTGCCCGCGCCGAGCTCAAGCTGGGCGGTGAGGCCGGTCAGCGCGCCCTCGGCGTCGATGCCGCCCTGCAGCGCGCCCGAGATCGGGGCCTGGACGAACTTCAGCCAGGCCAGCGGCGGGGCCATGGCGGCAAGGTCGCGGGCGCGCATCCGGTCCACCGTGGCCGCGACCCGCGCCGCGCCGCCGGAGCGGTCCACCACCAGCGTCACCAGCGCCTGCGCCGGTTCGACCCCGTCCAGCAGCGTCAGCGCCAGTTCCGCCGCCACCTCTCCCTGCCGGTTCTCGATCGTGAGGCGGCCGTCGCCCAGCTGCCAGCGCCGGTTGGCGCGGGCATCGGTGAGGGTGAGGCTGAGACCCTCGACCTCGACCGTGGCAAGGCTGGCAAGCGCGGGGGTGGTGAAAAGGCGGCCGACGATGTCCAGCACCTCGCCCAGGCTTTTCGGCCCCGGCCCGCCCGTGCCGAACTGCAGGTCGATCCGCCCCTCGGCATCGCGGCGCACCGCCAGCCGCGCACCGACCAGCCGCAGCGAGCTGGGCCGCAGCTTGCCGGTCAGCGCGGCCGATGGATCCAGCGCCAGATGCGCCTCGGGAAGGGAGAGGATCGAGCGGCCGTCGCGGTCGATCAGGCGCAGATCCTCGAGCCGGAAACGGGGGAAGAAGTCGTGGTCCACCGCCAGCTCGACCGAACCCACCGCCACCGCCGCGCCCTTCGGCAGGCGTTCGGCGACAAGACCCCGGTTCAGCCGGCCCTCGATCTCGGCCACGGCCCAGGTCGGCAGGCGCAGCGCCGCGCCGGTATAGGCCAGCGTCAGATAGCCGAAGCCCAGGGCCAGCGCGACAAGGGTGAAAAGGACGGTCAGGCTGATCCCGCCGCGGCGCCTGCGCGACGCACGACGCCGCTGCCCGGTCGCGGCTGCGGCCTGGTCCCGGTTCCCGTCGTCCACCCCGTCCGGCCCCGGTTCCCCGGGTCCCATCGCGGCACCTGCGTCCTGCATCCGGCCCTGGCGCCTTTTCCTTGTTGTTCTGCCCGCTACATCTTTCGCCGAAAGCGCCGGGATGCGAAAGTCACAAACCCTGACAAGGCAAGGAGCCGCCCATGATTTCCGAAGGAAGCACCGCCCCCGATTTCACCCTGCCCCGCGATGGCGGCGCGTCGATCACCCTCTCGGCGCTGCGGCCGGGCAAGGTGGTGCTGTATTTCTACCCCAAGGACGACACGCCGGGCTGCACGCTGGAGGCGCAGGACTTCACCGCCCGCCTGGCGGATTTCGCGGCCGCCGGGGTGACGGTGATCGGGATCTCGAAGGACAGCGTGAAAAGCCATGACAGGTTCTGCGCCAGGCACGGGCTGGGGATCGTCCTGGCCTCGGACGAGGGCGGGACGACCTGCGAGGATTACGGCGTCTGGGGCGAGAAGAAGAATTACGGCAAGACCTATATGGGGATCACGCGCGCAACCTTCCTGATCGACGGCGCGGGCAAGGTGGCGCGGGTGTGGCCCAAGGTCAGCGTCAAGGGCCATGCCGACGAGGTGCTGGCGGCGGCACGGGCGCTGTGACATAGGGCCCGGAACCTTTCGGAACGAGCTGCGGGAGCCGGGCGATGGCGCAGAGCCTTGCGGAAATGGCGGTCGAGGTGCTGACCACGGCAGACGGGCGCGCCAAGACCGCGCTCGGCCGGCGCCACGCGGCCGCCTGGTTCTCCGCGCGGGCGGCGGGCCGGTCTTTGCCCATTGGTCACGCGAACCCACCGGATCGCCCTGCCCGTCCCGACCGGCCCGAACTCCTGGCCCCGCGCGACGTGCCGCGCCGCCGTCCCGGCACCGAGGCGGGACGGCTCGCGCTTCTGCACGCCGTCGCGCATATCGAGTTGAACGCGGTGGACCTGCACTGGGACATCATCGCCCGCTTCACCGGCCAGCCGATGCCGCCGGGTTTCTACGACGACTGGGTGAAGGCCGCGGACGAGGAGGCGAAGCACTTCAACCTGATCTGCGACTGCCTCGAGGCGCTGGGCAGCCATTATGGCGCACTGCCCGCCCATGCCGGGATGTGGCGCGCGGCCGAGGACACGGCCGGGGACCTTATGGCGCGGCTTGCCGTCGTGCCCATGGTGCTGGAGGCGCGCGGGCTGGACGTGACGCCCGGCATGATCGAGATCTTCCGCAAGGCCGGCGTCACCGGGGCGGTCGCCGCGCTGGAGGTGATCTATGCCGAGGAAGTCGGCCATGTCGCCTATGGTTCGAAGTGGTTCAACTGGCTGTGCGGGCGGGACGGGCTGGACCCGAAGGAGGTGTTCCACGATCTTGTCCGCCGGCATTTCCACGGCGTTCTGAAGCCGCCCTTCAACGAGGAAAAGCGCGCCGAGGCCGGTCTGCCGCCCGACTTCTACTGGCCGCTGACCGGGGAATAGGCGATTTCTCGCCGATGAATTCCGGCGGCCGCGCGGGAAAACTCCTCATGTGGTCAAAATTGTTGCGAGGCTGAAATGCGCTGGGTAAGCAGTGCGCGGGCTTGGCCGACCGGCCGTTGCCGAACCGCCGCCCGGACTGCCGCCTAGACTGCCGCACGACCAGAAAGGCCCTGCAACGGATGATTTCAACGTGCTGAACCGCTTCGCCTACCGGATCCATCAGAGCCTGGAGCGGCATTTTCCCGAACAGCGCCTGTTCCTGAAATCCGACACCGAGACGCGCTTTGTCCGGCTGCGGCCGGTGACCCAGATCCTCGGCCTGGCCGGGGGCACGCTTGCGCTGGCCTGGACCATCGTCGCCACGGCGCTGATCATGATGGATTCGATCGGGGCCGGTTCGGCGCGCGAACAGTCCTTCCGGCAGCAGGCGATGTACGAGTCGCGGCTGAACGACCTCTCCGCCGACCGCGACCTGCGGGCCGAGGAAGCCGCCCGCGCGCAGGAACGCTTCAACATCGCGCTGGAACAGGTCTCGGAGATGCAGGAACGCCTGCTTTCCTCGGAGGACCGCCGCCGCGAGATGGAGACCGGGATCGACGCGATCCAGGAGACCCTGCGCCGCACGATCCGCGAACGCGATGAGGCCCGGGCCGAGGCCGACCGGGTGACGCTGGCGCTGAACGAGCAGGCCGGCGGCGCGACCGAGATGGGCCGCGCCCGCGACACGCTGGCGACGCTGGACTTCCTGACCGGCGCGCTGGGGGCCACGGCCGAGGCGCGGGACGAGACCCTGGCCGAGGCCGAGGCCGCGCGCGAGGAGACCCGGCTCGTCGCCGAGGAGAAGCGCGCGATCGAGATGCGCAACGACGCGATCTTCGCAAAGCTCGAGGAAGCGGTCACCGTCTCGATGGAGCCCCTGGACAACATGTTCCGCGAGGCGGGGATGTCGCCCGACGACCTGATCGATTCCGTGCGCAAGGGCTATTCCGGCCAGGGCGGGCCGCTGACGCCGATCGCGCTCTCGACCGCGGGCGGGCTGCCTTCGGCCGACGAGCTGCGCGCCAATGCGATCCTGTCGGGGCTGGACCGGATGAACATGTACCGGATCGCCGCCTATACCCTGCCCTTCGCCATGCCGGTGAAGGACAGCTTCCGCTGGACCTCGGGTTTCGGCTATCGCAAGGACCCCAAGGGCGCGGGCACCCGGATGCACGAGGGGACCGACATGGCCGGGGCCTATGGCACCCCGATCTACGCCACGGCCGAGGGCACGGTGACCTTTGCCGGCTGGCACTCGGGCTATGGCCGCCACGTCAAGGTGCGCCACGCCAACGGGATCGAGACGACCTATTCCCACATGTCACAGATCCGTGTGGAAGTGGGCCAAAGGGTCTCGCGCGGGGACCGGATCGGTGATATGGGCAATTCAGGCCGTTCCACCGGCACGCATCTGCACTACGAGGTTCACCTGAATGGAACTCCGGTGAACCCGATGACCTTCATAAAGGCAGCGAAGAATGTTTTCTAAGAGCCGCATCAACGAGCCGGGCCCGAAGGCCGAGGCCGAGAAGCCCAAAGCCCCGGAGACCCAGATGACCAAGCCCTCGATGGACTTCACCCCTTCGGCGCCGAAGGGCAAGGCCGCGGCCTCGGTCCTGTCCTCGGACCTGACGGTGGTGGGCAACCTGCGGACCACGGGCGACATCCAGGTCGAAGGCACGGTCGAGGGCGACATCCGCGCGCATCTGTTGACCGTCGGCGAAAGCGCGACAATCCGCGGCGAGATCGTGGCCGATGACATCGTGGTCAACGGCCGGGTGATCGGCCGGGTGCGCGGGCTGAAGGTCCGCCTCACCTCCACCGCCCGGGTCGAGGGCGACATCATCCACAAGACCATCGCGATCGAGAGCGGCGCGCATTTCGAAGGCTCGGTGCAGCGCCAGGAAGACCCGCTGGCGAACGGCCGTCCCACTCCGGCCGCCCCCGCGATGCCCGGCGTCGGCGACGGCGTCTGAGTTCACCGGACATGACCATTGCACGGGCATCGGGGCAAACCTCGGTGCCCGTTTCCTTTTGCGCCGAGGCTGACCGGCGCGTGATCCTCTGGGCGGCGATCCTGGCCTCCTCCATGGGGTTCATCGACAGTTCGGTCACGGCCATCGCCATGCCCGCGATGCGGGCCGCGCTGCACGCCAGCCTGGCCGAGGCGCAATGGATCAACACGGCCTATCTGCTGGCGCTCTCGGCGCTGGTGCTGGTCGGCGGCGCGGCGGGCGACCGATTCGGCATCGCACGGGTCTTCGTCGCCGGGATCTGGATCTTCGTCGCCGGATCGCTCGCCTGTGCCTTCGCACAGGACGCGGGCCAGATGATCGCGGCGCGTACGGTCAAGGGGATCGGCGCGGCGCTGATGGTGCCGGGCTCGATGGCCATGGTCTCGCGCGCCTGGCCGAGACAGCAGCGCGGGCAGGCCTTGGGGATGTGGGCGGCGGCCTCGACCATGACCACGGCGCTGGGGCCGGTCCTGGGCGGCGCGCTGATCACCTGGGGCGGAGAGTTGGGCTGGCGGCTGATCTTCGCGCTGAACCTGCCCTTGGGCCTGGCGGCGGTCTGGCTGATCCGGGGCCGCACGCCGGGCGACATCGGGCGGCCGGGGGTGCGGGTGGATGCGACGGGGGCGGTGCTGGCCTCGGTCGGGCTGGGGCTGCTGGCCTGGGCGCTGATCGCGCCGGGGGCGGGCTGGCCGGTCTGGACGCTGGCGCTGGCGGCGCTGGCCGGCTTCCTCGCCTGGGAGCGGGTGGCCCCTGCCCCGATGCTGCGGCTGGGCCTGTTCCGCAACCGGGTGCTGGCGGTGACCAACCTGGTCACTCTGGTCCTTTATTTCGCGCTGAACGGGGTGATGTTCTACCTGCCGATGGCCGCCGTCTCGGCCTGGGGGGTGAGCGAGCTGGAGGTGACCGCGGCCTTCCTGCCGATCTCGGTGCTGATCGGCCTTCTGTCGGCCCCGGCGGGGCGGATGGCGGACCGCTGGGGCGCGGGGGTGATGATGGCGGCGGGCTCGGGTCTGGTGGCCTGCGCCTATGCGGGGCTGTGGCTGGCGGCGCCGGGGGGCGCGTTCTGGGCGCATGTCGTGCCGCTGACGGCGCTGGCGGGGCTGGGCCTGGGGCTGGTCGTCGCCCCCCTGACCGCCGCCGCGATGCAGGGGGCCGAGGATGGCGAGCAGGGCGCGGCCTCGGGCATCAACAACGCGGTGGCGCGGGTCGCGGGGATGGTGGCGGTGGCGCTTCTGGGGCGGGTGGCGGCGCGGGCCTACGGGCCGGGCGCGCCGGGCTTTGGCCTGGAGGGAGATACGGCCACGCATCTGGCGGCGACGGGGGCGGCCTTTGGCAGCATTGCGCTGATCGCCAGCCTTGCAGCCGCGACTGCCGCCGTGCTGGCGCTGCTGGTGGCCCGTCCCGTCAGCTGATTGCGCGGCGGTAGAGATGCCAGCTGGCGTGCCCGAAAAGCGGCAGCACGACGAACAATCCCAGGAAGGCCGGGACCATGCCCGCAAAGAGGCAGACCGCGATCAACGCGCCCCAGCCCAGCATGATCCGCGGATTGGCCTGCACCAGCGCGAAGCTGGTCAGCATCGCGGTCACGAAATCCACCTCGCGGTCCAGCAGCATCGGCAGGCTGACCACGGTGAGGCAGAACAGCAGCGTCGCGAAAGCCGCCCCGACCGCCGTGCCGAAAGCCAGCATCGTCAGCCCCTCGGGCGTCAGGAACACCGCCAGCGAGGAGGAGACGTTGGTCATCGTCGCATTGCCGAGGAACAGCGCGAAGATCATGTGCGACAGGAAGTTCCAGAACAGGAAGTAGACCACGATCACCGCCGCGATGGCCGGGATCTGCCGGTCCTTCTGGCGCAGGATCACGCCGAAGACCTCGGCCGCGGTCAGGGGCTCCCCCGCCTCCAGCCGGCGCGAGATCTCGTAGAAGCCGCAGGCGATGAACGGGCCGAGGATCGGGAAGCCGGCGCTGGCGGGCAGGGTCCACCAGATCTGGCCGCTGGAGGTCATCGCCCAGGTGATCAGCCAGCCCCCCAGCACATAGACCGCCGCGAAGGCGAGGCCGTAAAGCGGCGCGCGGCGGAAGTCCTGCCAGCCAAGCGCGAGGCTGGCGCGCAGGTCCGATGGGTCGACCTCGTTGATTTCGGGCGTGGCGGGGGGATGGGTGGTGCTCATGCCGGAAGGTTAAGCGCGACAGGTTGTCGCAGGCAAGACAATTGCGGCGCTCCCCGCCCCGGCACTCAGCCGGGACTCCGGCCCGTATCGCCGACAAGGCGGCAGACGGACGCTCCCCGCAAGGGGGACGGACGCGCTCAGTCGACGTCGGCGAAATCGCCGCGTTTCTTGCCGGAGGCGTTCAGCGCCAGCGTCGCCGCCATGAACCCGTCAAGGTCGCCGTTCAGCACCCCTTGCGTGTCCGAGGTCTCATAGCCGGTGCGCAGGTCCTTCACCATCTGGTAGGGCTGCAGGACGTAAGAGCGGATCTGGTTGCCCCAGCCCGCGTCGCCCTTGTTCTCGTGCGCCTCGTTGATGGCCGCGTTCCGGCGGTCCAGTTCCTGCTGGTAGAGGCGCGACTTCAGCGCCTTCATCGCGATGTCGCGGTTCTGGTGCTGCGATTTCAGCGAGGAGGTGACCACGATGCCGGAGGGGAAGTGGGTGATCCGCACGGCGGAGTCGGTCTTGTTGACGTGCTGCCCGCCCGCGCCGGAGGACCGGAAGGTGTCGATGCGGATGTCCTTGTCCTGCACGTCGATCTCGATGTTGTCGTCGACCACCGGATAGACCCAGACCGAGCAGAAGCTGGTGTGGCGGCGGGCGGCGCTGTCATAGGGCGAGATGCGGACCAGGCGGTGCACCCCGGCCTCGGTCTTCAGCCAGCCATAGGCGTTCTTCCCGGAGATCTTGTAGGAAGCCGACTTGATCCCCGCGCCGTCGCCTTCGGATTCCGACTGCAGTTCCACGGTGAAGCCATGCGCCTCGGCCCAGCGGACATACATCCGCGCCAGCATCGAGGCCCAGTCGCAGCTTTCGGTGCCACCCGCGCCCGCGTTGATCTCGAGGAAGGTGTCGTTGCCGTCGGCCTCGCCGTCCAGCAGCGCCTCAAGCTCCTTCGCCTCGGCGACCTTGACCAGATCGGTCAGCGCGCCCTCGGCCTCGCGCACGATCTCGGCGTCGCCTTCCATCTCGCCCAGCTCGATCAGCTCGACATTGTCCTTCAGCCCGCCCGAGATCAGCTTGTAGGCGTTCACGGCGTCCAGCAGCGCCTGGCGGTCGCGCATCAGCTTCTGCGCCTTGGCGGGATCGTTCCACAGGTCTGGGGATTCGATCATCGCGTCGAATTCCTCAAGCCGGTGCGGCGCGGTTTCCCAGTCCATCCGCTGGGCGAGAAGCTTCAGCGTCTTCTCGATCGCCTCGATATTGGACTGGGTTTCGGCACGCATGGGTCGGTCCTGCTGGGTTGGTGCGGGCGGTCATAAGGGTTTGACCGCCGCACGGCAAGGTCAGTAGAGGCCGCCCGAGGAGACGGTGCCGAAATCGGCCTTCTTCGGCACCACCACGGTCTCGCCCTCGGAATTGGTGACGGTGGTGCCGCTGTCCGAGCCCTCGCCCTCGCCATAGGCGAACAAGGGCAGGTTGGAGCCCATGGCGAAACCGCCGTCCACCATCGCGCCAAGGCCGAAGATCGGCTCTTCGCCGTCGCGGAAATATTCGGCCACGACGTTGGGACCAGAGGCGTCGGGCGGCAGTTGCGCCCCGGTGAAACGGTCGATGTTGATGAAGTGGCCGCCGGGCGGGACCTGGAACTTGCCGCCGCCGTATTTCTTCACCGCATCTTCCATGAAGTCCTGGAAGACCGGAACGCAGAGCGTGCCGCCGAAGGCGCTTTCGCCCAGCGTCCGGGGCTGGTCGAAGCCGATGTAGCAGCCCGCCACAATGTTCGAGGAATAGCCGATGAACCACACATCCTTGGCGTCGTTCGTCGTCCCCGTCTTGCCCGCGATCGGCACCGGCAGGTCCAGACGGCTGGCCGAGCCGCGCTGCACCACGCCTTCCATCATGCTGGTCAGCTGATAGGCGGTGATCGCGTTCATCACCCGCTCGCGGTTCGAGGTGATGCGGACCCCCTGCCCCTCGGGCAGCATCGGGTCGGCGCAATCCTCGCAGGTGCGCTGGTCGTGGCGATAGATCGTGCGGCCATAGCGGTCCTGCACCCGGTCGACGAGGGTCGGCTCCACCCGCTCGCCGCCATTGGCGAACATGGCGTAGGCGGCGACCATCTTGAACAGCGTCGTCTCCTGCGCGCCCAGCGAGTTTGCCAGGAACGGCCCCATCCGGTCATAGACCCCGAAGCGTTCGGCATAACCCGCCACGGTCTGCATCCCGATCTCCTGCGCGATCCGGATCGTCATCAGGTTCCGGCTCTGCTCGATGCCGGTGCGCAGGGGCGTGGGCCCATAGTATTTGTTCGAGGCGTTCTTCGGCGTCCACAGACCTTGCGGCGTCTCGATCTCGATCGGGGCGTCGACGACGATGGTGGCCGGGGTGAACCCGCTGTCCAGCGCGGCGGCATAGACGAAGGGCTTGAAGCTGGAGCCCGGCTGGCGCGTCGCCTGGGTGGTGCGGTTGAAGACCGAATCCTGGTAGGAGAAGCCGCCCTGCATCGCGAGGACCCGGCCGGTGTTCACGTCCATGGCCATGAAGGCGCCCTGCACCTCGGGAATCTGGCGCAGCGACCAGCGTTTGAAAGTCCCATCTTCGTTCGTCACGGCGCGGACCAGCACCACATCGCCGACCGACAGCAGGTCGCCCGCGACCTTGGCCTTCGGGCCGCGCTTGCCGTCGGCCTGGAGCTTGCGCGCCCAGGTCACATCCTCGGCCGGGATGAAATGGCCGTCCTCGTCCTCGGCCACGCCCTCGATGCCGATGCGGGCGTCGTTCTCGCCGACCGACAGCACCACGGCCGGGAACCAGCTGGGAATGTCGCGCGGCACTTCCAGCGCGGCAAGTGCGGCACGCCAGTCGGCCTCGGAGCCCAGCTGCTCGGCCGGAAGGGTCTTGCCGGTGCCGCGCCAGAGGCCCTGGTTGCGGTCGTATTGCTCCAGCCCCTTGCGCAGCGCGGCGGCGGCATCATCCTGCAGGTCGGGATCGACGGTGGCGCGGATCGTCAGGCCGCCGGAGAAGAACTCCTCCTCGCCGAAGGTGCCCGAGAGCTGGCGGCGGATCTCGTCGGTGAAATAGCCGCGCGGGGGCAGAGATTCCCGGAACGCCTCGAAATCGCCGTTCTGCACCGTCTCCAGCGGGGCCGCGATCGAGGTGTCGTAGGTCGGCTGGTCGATGAACCCGTTGTCCAGCATCTCGCCAAGGACATAGTTGCGCCGGGCGATGGCGTCCTCTTTCTGGCGCACCGGATGCAGGTTGCCGGGACGCTGGGCGAGGGCCGCCAGATAGGCGACCTCGGCCGGGGAAAGCTGCGAGAGGGTCTTGTTGAAATAGGTCTGCGCCGCCGCCGCGACGCCATAGGAGTTCTGCCCGAGGAAGATCTCGTTCAGGTAGAGCTCCAGGATCTTCTCCTTGCTCATCGCGGTCTCGACCCGCGCGGCCAGGATGATCTCCTTGATCTTGCGCTCGGCCGTCCGGTCCGAGGACAGAAGGAAGTTCTTCATCACCTGCTGCGTGATGGTCGAGGCGCCCCTGACCCGCTCGCCCCGGGTGCGCACCGCCTCGACCAGGGCCGCGACCATGCCGCGGGTGTCATAGCCGTGGTGGGTGTAGAAGTTCTTGTCCTCGGCCGAGATGAAAGCCTGCTTCACCAGGTCGGGAATATCCTCGGCCGGGGCGAACAGGCGGCGTTCGCGGGCGAATTCGTCGATGATCTCGCCCTCGCCCGAGTAGATCCGGCTGATCGTGGCGGGGGTGTATTGCGCCAGGCTCTCGTGGCTGGGCAGGTCGCGGGAATACATGTAGAAGATGCCGCCGACCGTCAGCGCGGCAAAGACCATGCCCAGGGTCAGCGCGGTGAAGATGCCACCCAGTACATTGCCGACGAAACGTAGCACCCGCCACTCCCCTTGATTGCCGGTCCCGCAGTATACCAGACGCGCCCCAAGGTCAAAACCTTGGCCGGTCACATCCGGGTGCGGCAGCGGCCTTCCGCAATGGTCACGGCGCGGCGGCGGCGCGCAGGGTGGCGTCCTCCTCCGCCCAGGCCAGGATCGCCTGGCGCAGCGCCCCCACCATACGGGCGCGCCATTCGGGATCGTTCAGCCGGGCGTGATCGCGCTCGGAGGACAGGAACCCGACCTCGAGCAGGATCGAGGGGATGTCGGGCGATTTCAGCACTGAAAAACCGCCGGTCTGCGAGGGGTTGCGGTGCATGCGGATGTCGGCGCCCTTGATCGCGGCGACCATGGCCTGCGCCAGCCGGTCGTTCCGGGGCATGGTCTCGGTCCGCGCCATGTCCATCAGGACCTGCGCCACCACGTCGTCCTGGTCGGAGAGATCCACCCCGGCCAGAAGGTCGTCGCGGTCGTGCCGCTCGGCCAGGGCTTCGCTCGCGGCATCGCTGGCCTCCGCAGCCAGGGTGTAGACCGTCGCCCCCTGCGCCTCGCCCTCGGCCAGCGCGTCGGCGTGCAGCGAGAGAAAGAGATCGGCCCCGGCGGCGCGGGCGATCGAGGTGCGGGTCTCGAGCGGCACGAAGACATCCTCCTCGCGCGTCATCGCCACCGAGAAGCGGCCGTCGCGCAAGAGCGCCTCCTTCAGCTCGCGCGCGAAGGTCAGCATGAGCCCGGCCTCGGTCTGCCCGTCGCGTTCGGCGCCGGGGTCGATGCCGCCATGGCCGGGGTCGAGGACCACGGTGATCGGCCCGCCGCCCTGGGGCAGCGGGATCGGCAGCACGGCCGGATCGGGGGCGGCCCATTCCGGCAGGTCGGTACGCGCGGCCTCGGCGGCAAAACCGGCGGGATCGGTCGGGACCAGCGCCAGCCGGATCGCCGCGCCGCTGTCCCCGGTGACCATCTCGGCCGCCTCCAGCCGGCGCGGGCCGTCCAGTTCGACCACCAGCCGCGACCAGCCGGGGCGGAAGCCGCCCGCCCGCAGAGCGGCGACGCCGGGCGGCAGGGCCAGCGCCGCGGCCCCGGTCCAGTCGATCTCGCGCGCATCCAGCACCAGGCGCGGCGGCGCATCGAGAAAGCGGATGCGCCAGGGCGCGGGCTGGCTGAGGGCGAAGTCCAGCGTCAGCCGGTCGCCCTCGGCCGTGAGCGCCGAGGCGCCCGCGTCCAGCCGGGACAGCACCGACAACTCCTGCGCGGGGGCGGGCGTGGCAAGGGCAAGCAGGACGGAAAGAAGAAGCGCGCGCATGGGCCGCTTCATGCCCGCAGACGGCGGAGATGTAAATTCCGCGGCATCACAAACCGGCGAACTGCGGCGGGGCGGGTTGATCTTCCAGCCGCCCCGGCCCATCCTCGCGCCCGCATTCCAGAGGAGACCCCGATGCCCCCCATGCGCCGCCTTGCCGCGACGGCCCTTCTGACCACGGGCCTCGCGCTCCCCGCCCAGGCCGAGATGACGCCCGAGGAGCGCGCGGCCTTCCGTGAGGAGGTGCGGGCCTATCTCCTTGAAAATCCCGAGGTCCTGGTCGAGGCGATGGATGTCCTCCAGTCGCGCGAGAACGAGGCCGCCGCCAACCGCGACCTGCAGATGCTGGCCGACAACAAGGCCGCGATCTTCGAAAGCGCCGACGACTGGGTCGGCGGCAACCCGGAAGGCGACGTGGTGCTGGTCGAATTCATGGACTACCGCTGCGGCTATTGCCGCAAGGCCTATTCCGAGGTCGAGGAACTGGTGAAGTCGGACGGCAACATCCGCTTTGTCGTCAAGGAATTCCCGATCCTGGGCGAGGCCTCGCTCATGTCGTCGCAATTCGCCATCGCGGTGCGGCAGCTGCATGGCGACGCGGCCTACAAGTCGGTGCATGACGCGCTGATCGAGCTACGCGGCGAGCCGACAGTCGAAACGCTGACCCGGCTCGCGCAGGACCTCGGGCACGAGCCGCAGCCGATCCTCGACCGGATGAACGCGCCCGAGGTGATGTCGGTGATCCAGGCCAACCATGCGCTGGCCGACACGATGGAGATTTCCGGCACGCCGACCTTCGTGCTGAAGTCGATGATGCTGCGCGGCTATGTGCCGCTCGACTCGATGCGGCAGATCGTGGCCGAGGTCCGGGCTGAAGGCTGAGGGCTGGCCGCCCTCAGGCCTCGGCGAAGGCGGGTTCCGGGCGCAGCACATGCAGCGCCCAGAGCCCGCCCCCCAGCGCGATCAGCGCGCCGCCCACCACCGCGAAGGTCCCGGCCAGACCAAAGGCCGCCACCAGCGGCGCCGACGCCAGCGGCGAGGCGAACTGGCCCAGGAAGAAGGCCGTGGTCAGCAGGCCCGACGCCCTTCCCCGCATGGTCGCAGGCACCCGCGCCATGAACCAGGTCGTGTAGTTCGGCATCGATATCCCCATGCCCAGCCCCCCGATCATCGAGCCGGCCAGCACGCCCTGCCAGCCGCTTGCCGTGGCATGGGCCAGGAATCCGAGTCCGATCAGTGCGAAGCTCAGCCCGAAGATCACCATGGCCGACAGCCGCGCCCGGATCCGCCCGTACATCAGCGACATCGGCGCCGAGACTGCGACCAGCGCCGCCATCAGCGCCCCCACGACAAACGGGCTGGTGACCCCCAGCGCCTCGAGATGGAATGGGAGCCGGGTGGGTGTGACGTAGAAGGCGGTCTGGAACAGGAAGGCCAGGGGCGCGATGAAGGCATAGGCGGCCCAGGGGAAACGCGCGCTCGAGGTGCTGCGGTCGGCCGGGCGCCCCCGCGCGGCCTGCATCTGCCGGGCGCGGGGACCAAGGACGACGAAGGCCAGGGCCGCGATCGGCAGGATCAGCGCATAGACCGCGAAGGCCCCGCGCCAGTGCAGGCTGGCCAGCGCGCCTCCCGCCAGCATGAAGACGATCCCGGCGGCCGAGATCGCCGCTCCCTGCATCCCCAGGAACCGCGCCCGCGCCGGGCCATGCCAGAGGTCGCCGGCCCAGGTCATGCCCAGGTTCATCGTCCCCGCCACCCCCAGCCCCAGCGCCAGCCGCCCGGCCAGCATCCCCCACAGGCTTTCCGCCCAAAGGCCCGAGGTGCCCCCGATGCAATACAGCGCCGCCGTCAGGACCAGAAGCTTCTGCCGGTCCCAACGGTCGATCAACACGCCCATGACACCCGCGCTCAGCACGATGGCCAGCGACGGCAGCGTCACGATCAGCCCGGCCAGCGTGTCGATATGCGGCACGCCTGCGTAATGCTCACGCAGGCCCGGCAGCGACGAGGCCACCGTGGCATTCGCCATGATCGTCATCGACGCAAGGCCCAGAACGGCCGCTGTCACCGCCCCGCTGGGCGGCGTCTCTTGCGCATGGTCCATCTTCATTCCCCGAATTGCTTGCGGAAGGTGACAAAATCTATCAGGATGGACAAGACAGCCATTCATGCAAGGTGCGTCCAAAAATATGGACAAGGATCTCGACCTCTCCGCTTTGCGCGGCTTCCGCACCGTGCTGCGTGAAGGCTCGTTCTCGAGCGCGGCGCTGTCGTTGCGGATCCCGAAATCCACCCTCTCGAAACGCGTGGCCGACCTCGAGGCGGACCTTGGCGTCCGGCTGATCGAACGCTCGACCCGGACGCTGCGCCCGACGCAGGAGGGCGAGGTGCTCGCCGCCCGCGCCGACCGGCTTCTGGGCGAGGCCGAGGATATCCGCCGCGCGCTCGGCGAATCCGGCGGGACCCCGCGCGGGCATCTGCGGCTGGCGGTGCCGCAGGTGATCGGCAACCTCCTGATCGGCCCGGTCGCCGCCAGCTTCCGCGCCGCCCACCCCGAAGTGACGCTGGAGATCCACTTCCTCGACCGCGCCCCCGACCTTCTGGAGGAAGGTTTCGACGGCTGCATCCGGCTTGGCCCGCTGGAAGACAGCAGCCAGGTCGCCCGCCGTCTGCTGCATGGCCAGGGCTTTCTGGTCGCGGCGCCCGACTTGCCGGGGCTCGACCGGGTGCGCCAGCCGCAGGATCTGGCCGCCCTGCCCCAAGTCGGCCTCGCCGCGCCCTGGAACGGCGGGCTTGCCTTGCAGAATGGCGATGAGGAGGTGACGCTGATGCTGAACGCGCCCCTGCAGCTTGGCTCGCATATGGCGGTGCGGGATGCGGCGGTGGCGGGCGCGGGGGTCGCGATCCTGCCCCGGATGATCGCCCGGCCCGAGATCGCCTCCGGCAGGCTGGTGCGGGTCCTGCCCGACTGGGCCACGCCGCCCCGGGCGATTTCCTTCGTCTACCCTTCGGCGCAATCGGTCACCGCGCGGCTGCGCGCCTTCATCGACCATCTGGCGCGCGAGATCGGCGAGGATTAGCCCCCGGACCGCTCGTCGGGCACTTCGTGCACTCCTCGCCGACGAGTGCACGAAGTGCTCGAGGAGGGGCCGCCTATTCCGCCGCCAGCTTCTCGGCCGCCTCGATCTCCGCGGCCTTCTTCTCGACCAGTTCGACGATATGGTCGATCATCCGCTCATTGGACAGGGTATGGTCCTGCTTGCCGGCCATGTAGACCATGCCCTTGCCAGCCCCGCCGCCGGTAAAGCCGATATCGGTCATCAGCGCCTCGCCCGGGCCGTTCACCACGCAGCCGATGATCGACAGACTCATCGAGGTGGTGACATGCGCCAGCCGGTCCTCCAGCGCCGCGACGGTCTTGATCACGTCGAACCCCTGCCGTGCACAACTGGGGCAGGAAATGATCGTCACCCCCCGATGCCGCAGGCCCAAGGACTTCAGGATCTCGTAGCCGACCTTCACCTCCTCGACCGGATCGGCCGAGAGGCTGACCCGGATCGTGTCGCCGATCCCCATCCAGAGCAGGTTGCCGAGACCGATGGCCGATTTCACCGTGCCGGCCATCAGCCCGCCGGCCTCGGTGATCCCCAGGTGGATCGGCGCGTCGGTGGCCTCCGCCAGCTGCTGATAGGCCGCCGCCGCGAGGAAGACGTCCGACGCCTTCACGCTGATCTTGAATTCGTGGAAATCGTTGTCCTGCAACAGCTTGATATGGTCGAGGCCGGATTCCACCATCGCCTCCGGGCAGGGCTCGCCATATTTCTCCAGAAGGTGCCGCTCCAGCGAGCCCGCGTTCACCCCGATGCGGATGGAACAGCCGTGGTCCTTGGCCGCCCGCACCACCTCGGCCACGCGCCTGGCATCGCCGATGTTGCCGGGGTTGATCCGCAGGCAGGCCGCGCCCGCCTCGGCCGCCTCGATGGCGCGGCGGTAGTGGAAATGGATGTCGGCGACGATCGGGACCGGGCTTTCCGCCACGATCTCGCGCAGCGCCCGCGTCGAGTCCTCGTCCGGGGTCGAGACGCGGACGATATCCGCCCCGGCCACGGCGCAACGCTGGATCTGCTCGATGGTGGCGGTCACGTCGGTGGTCAGCGTGTTGGTCATCGTCTGCACGCTGATCGGCGCATCGCCGCCCACCAGCACCTTGCCGACCCGGACCTGCCGCGAAGGCCGGCGCTGGATGTTGCGCCAGGGGCGGACGGGGTTGTGGGTCATGGGTCAGGCTCCGCTGCGATGCGGCCACAAGAATAGGCGCCGCCAGGGACGGCGGCAACCTGCTGCGACGATTATTCCGTGACGGGGGTGTCCGGGGCCAGTCCCGCGGCATCCGCCGTGGCGAACCTGGCAAGGTCCGGGTCCTGCGTCAGGTCGGCCTGGGCGAATTTCTCCACCAGCGCCTCGGGCGAGAGCGCGATGTTCTTCACCACATTCGCCCCCGGCGCGGCCGGTCCGACCATGGCGCCATCGACCATGAAATAGACCGCGCCGGAATTGCCGGTGCGGAAGACGGCGGCCTCTTCCAGCGGCGGGACGGTGTAACGCTCGCCCGCGTCGAGGATCTTCTCGAACAGGACGGTGCCATCGGCCGCGTTGACCATGACCCAGGCCGGGCGCACCGCCAGCACCTCGACCCCCTGCTTGGCCTCGGCGACGACCTGGACCTCGGGCCCAAGCGCCGCGTCCAGCGCAAGATCCACCGCGGTGCCCGAGGGCGCATCCGCCAGAACCCCGGTCTCGCGCGGGTTGATCGCGGCGATCGGACCATCGCGCGAGGTCAGCACCGGCACGTCCAGCGCCTGCGGGCGATAGAGGCGGTCCATCACATCGGCGCCATCCGCCGTGTCGGCGGACCGGGTGCCGACCAGCGCCGGGGCGGCGCTGCCCGCATCCGACAGCGGGTCGATCTGGGCCACGACGCTGGGGGCCTCGTCCACCGGGGCCAGCTGGACGCGCTGCACCTCCTGCAGGACCGACCAGCCGCCATAGCCGATGGCCCCGATCAGCGCGACCAGCACCGCGATCGAGCCGATGGCCCCCGGCTCGACATGCGACCAGATCGCCTCGGCGCGCGGGATGAAGCTGGCGTTGGGATTGGCCAGCGGCTCGGCGAAGTCGGAGCGCCGCGATTTCACCGCCTGCTGCGGCGCCGAGATCGCAGAAAGACCATGCGCCACGGCATAGCCGGCCTCGTTGCAGAAGCGTTGGAAGGCCCATTCCGGGTCCATCCCCAGGTAACGGGAATAGGAGCGGACATAGCCGGCGACGAAACCGGGGGATTCGAAGGCCGAGAGATCCGCATTCTCGATCGCCGCGATATAGGTGGCCTTGATCTTCAGCTCTCGCTGGACGTCCAGCAGGGACTTGCCCAGCGTGGCGCGCTCGCCCCGCATCAGATCACCAAGCCGCAACTCGAAATCGTCAAAGCCTTTCGGCTTGTCTTCTTCGGTTGTCGAAGGTTTCGACCTCCAACCGATCATACTGGCCCCTGTCCCCTTCGGCGTATCCGCTGGCGTGAAGTCGCGCCACGCGCGACTCACCCTTCTTCGTGTTGGCGAAACGGTAACATACTTTCGTAGCGCCGAAACAGTGGCAGAGCGGGGGTCAGGCAACCGCCTCGGCGCGATTCAGCGCACACTGGCTCCACAGCCTGTCCATCGCCCGGACCAGCCGGTCGATCTCGCCCGGACCATGCACCGGCGAGGGGGTGAAGCGCAGCCGTTCCGTGCCACGCGGGACGGTCGGATAATTGATCGGCTGGACATAGATCCCGTGGTTTTCCAGAAGCATGTCCGACAGCATCTTGCAGTGCACCGGGTCGCCGACATGGACCGGGACGATGTGGCTGCCATGGTCGATGATCGGCAGGCCCATGGCCTTGAGCCGCGATTTCAGGATCCTGGCCTGGGTCTGGTGGCTTTCGCGCAGGCGCACGCCGCCTTCGCCCTTCAGGAAGCGAAGCGAGGCAGCCGCGCCGGCCGCCACCGCAGGGGGCAGCGAGGTGGTGAAGATGAAGCCCGGCGCATAGGAGCGGATCGCATCCACCATCTTGGCGCTGGCAGCGATATAGCCGCCGAAGACGCCGACGGCCTTGGCCAGCGTCGCGTTGATGATGTCCACCCGGTCCATCACCCCGTCGCGTTCCGCCACCCCTGCCCCGCGCGGGCCGTACATGCCGACGGCATGGACCTCGTCCAGATAGGTCAGCGCGTCGAATTCATCCGCAAGATCACAGATCTCCTTGATCGGGCCGAAGTCGCCGTCCATCGAATAGATCGATTCGAAGGCGATCAGCTTCGGCGCCTCGGGGTCGTCCTTGGCCAGAAGCTCGCGCAGATGCGCAAGGTCGTTGTGCCGGAAGATCCGCTTCTCGCCGCCGCCGCGCCGCACGCCCTCGATCATCGAGGCATGGTTCAGCGCGTCGGAATAGATGATCAGGCCGGGGAAGATCGCCCGCAGCGTCGAAAGCGTCGCGTCATTGGCGATATAGGCGCTGGTGAAGACGAGGGCGGCCTCTTTCCCGTGCAGGTCGGCCAGCTCGGCCTCCAGCCGCTTGTGCCAGACCGTCGTGCCCGAGATGTTCCGCGTCCCGCCCGAGCCCGCGCCGGTCGCGTCCAGCGCCTGATGCATCGCGCCCAGCACTTCGGGATGCTGACCCATGCCGAGGTAGTCGTTGCCGCACCAGACGGTGATTTCCTTCTGCGTCCCGTCCGGCCGGGTCCAGAGCGCATGGGGAAAATGGCCCTGCTGCCGCTCGATGTCGATGAAGGTGCGATAGCGGCCTTCGTCGTGCAGGCGTTTCAGGCTGGCGTCGAGCGCGCGTTCGTAATCCATGTCGTCGTCCTCGGTCCCTTTTGCGGCAGAATGACGATCTACCCGCATTGGTGCCTTGATTTCGGTCAAAGTCGCGGTTTTACCAAGGGGACGAATTGTCGCCCCGGCGTCTAGATAGCGCAGACCGGCTGCTCTGGACAGTCCCAAGCTGCCTGCTAGGTTGCATTTGATCACCTTTCCGGAGACTGCGATGACCCTCGATGCCGTCCTTGCCCGTATCGACGAGACCCTGCCCCAATCCATCGACCGGCTGATGGAGCTGTTGCGGATCCCCTCGATCTCGACCGACCCGGCCTATCGCGCCGATTGCGCCCGCGCAGCGGACTGGCTGGTCAAGGACCTGGAATCGCTCGGCTTCTCGGCCCGCGCCGCGGCGACTCCGGGTCATCCGATGGTCGTGGGCCATGGCGGCGAGGGTGGGCGGCACATCCTCTTCTATGGCCATTACGACGTGCAGCCGGTCGACCCGCTCGACCTCTGGGACCGCGACCCCTTCGATCCCGAGGTTCAGGACACGCCGAAAGGCCGGGTGATCCGGGCGCGGGGCTCGTCCGACGACAAGGGCCAGCTGATGACCTTCGTAGAGGCCTGCCGCGCCTGGAAATCCGTGCATGGCGCGCTGCCGGGCAAGCTGACGATCTTCCTGGAGGGCGAGGAGGAATCGGGCTCGCCCTCGCTGATCCCCTTCATGCGCGACAACGCGGCCGAGTTGACCGCCGAGCTGGCGCTGATCTGCGACACCTCGATGGTCTCGCCCGGCGTGCCTTCCATCGCCGGGCAGCTGCGGGGCATGCTGAAAGAGGAATTCACCCTGCACGGCCCGCGGATCGACCTGCATTCCGGCCATTACGGCGGCCCCGCGCTGAACCCGCTGCGCGAGATCGCGAGGATCATCGCCAGCTTCCACGACGAGACGGGCCGCGTCGCGGTGGAAGGCTTCTACGACGGCGTGCACGAGGTGCCCGAGGCGCTGAAGCGCCAGTGGGAGACCTGCGGCTTCGACGAGAAGGACTATCTGGAATCGGTCGGATTCACCCGCGCCCATGGCGAGGCGGGCTATTCCACGCTGGAGCAGCAATGGGCGCGCCCGACGCTGGAGATCAACGGCCTCTGGGGCGGCTACCAGGGCGCGGGGTCGAAGACCGTGATCCCGTCCGAGGCGCATTGCAAGATCACCTGCCGGCTGGTCGGCGACATGGACGCGGCCGATCTGCGCCGCAAGCTGCGCGCCCATGTCGAGGCACGCCTGCCGCAGGACGCCCGCATCACCTGGGATGGCCATCTCGACGGCGCGCCCGCCGCGGTGATGGACACCTCGCGCCCCGAGTTCGAGGCCGCGCGGCAGGCGCTGTCCGACGAATGGCAGCGCGAGGCGGTGATCGTCGGCATGGGCGGCTCGATCCCGATCGCGGGGTACTTCAAGGAAATCCTCGGCATGGACGCCATGTTGATCGGCTTTGCCAACGACGACGACGCCATCCACTCGCCGAACGAGAAATACGACGTGGAAAGCTTCCACAGGGGCATCCGCAGCTGGGCCCGCATCCTGGCCCGGATCGCATGACGGTAGAGCTTCGCGCCGCAACCCCTTCGGACCAAAGCGATTTCCGCCGCCTCTGGCAGGGCTTCTGCGACGGCTATGGCCTGACGCTGGCGCCGGAGGTTACGGATTTCACCTGGGGCCGCCTGATGGACCCGGGAAACGCGTTGACCCTGCGGCTGGCCTGCCTGGATGGCCGGCCGCAGGGCTTTGCCATCCACCAGCACCACCCCTCGACCTGGGTTCTGGGCGACGACGGCTATCTCGAGGACCTCTACGTCGCGCCCGAAGCGCGCGGCCGGGGCCTCGGGCGCGCGCTGATCGAGGATCTGGTGGCGATCGGCCGCGCCAGGGGCTGGCGGCGCCTCTACTGGCTGACCGAGATCGAGAACGCCGCCGCGCGGCGGCTTTATGACCAGTTCTGCGACAACGACGGCCATATCCGCTACCGGATGACGCTCTGACCGCTCCTCCCCGTTCGACTCCGTCTCCTCGTCGGCGGGCGAGGAGTGACGAAGTCATCGACGAGCCGCCCTACCCCCGCGTTGCCCGCATCCGCGCCAGTTTCCCCAGCAGCAGGACCCAGGGCGCGGCATGCAGCACGAGGTCGAAGATGTCGATCGGCCGCACCAGCCCGCCCGCGGCCAGGAGCTTCAGCTTCTCCCACAGATGCGGCTCGGGGGCGAACGGGGCCAGGCCCAGGGTCAGCGACGCGAGCACGAGCAACGCGAGCGGCAGCTTGTCGAGAAAGGACAGCATCGGCAACGCCTCCGGGCCGGATCCGCCAGGACGAAAGGCCATGATGTTCCCGCAGGCAAGCGACCCTATATGACCCGGCTTGGAAGAAATGGCGCGGTGGACGGGGCTCGAACCCGCGACCCCCGGCGTGACAGGCCGGTACTCTAACCGACTGAGCTACCACCGCGCATGGGCGACCGGGACTTGGGGAAGATCTGGCGCGGTGGACGGGGCTCGAACCCGCGACCCCCGGCGTGACAGGCCGGTACTCTAACCGACTGAGCTACCACCGCGCAATCTTCCATCCGGTCCCCCGGACGTGGGGGCCTGATACTGAACCCCTCGGCCGCCGTCAATGGCTACCGAGGGGAAAAATCACCGATCCGGTGCCGGGATGAATTCGGCGTCGTCGCCCGGCGGCAGGCGGAAGCGGCCGTGCTGCCAGTCGCCGGCGCGCCAGGCCTCTTTCGCGGCCTCGATCTTCTCGCGCGAGGAGGCGACGAAATTCCACCAGATGAAGCGCGGCCCCTCCATCGTCGCCCCGCCCAGGAGCATGATCCGCGCGCCCTGCGCCCCGGCCCGGACCGAGACCCGGTCGCCCGGCCGGAAGACCAGCATCCGCCCGGCCTCGAAGTTTTGGCCGCCGCTGGCGACCTCGCCATCCAGCACATAGACGCCGCGATCCTCATGATCGTCGGGCAGGGGAATCGCCGCGCCGGGTGCCAGGCGGGCATCGGCGTAGAAGACCTCGGAGGGCATATCGAGCCCCACCCGCTCGCCCCAGGCATTGCCCAGGATCAGCCGGACCTCCTTGCCCTCGCCCTGCAGTTCGGGCAGGTCCTCGCGCCCGAGATGCGCGAAGGCCGCGGCCTCCTCCTCGCGCCGTTCCGGCAGCGCAAGCCAGGTCTGCAGCCCGAAGAGCGCATGCGGTGCGCGGCGCACCTCGCCGTCGGTGCGCTCGGAGTGGGTGATCCCCTGCCCTGCCAGCATCCAGTTCACGGCGCCGGGCTCGATCCACTGGTCGGTGCCGAGGGAATCGCGGTGATGCAGCCGCCCCTTCATGAGATAGGTGACCGTCCCCAGCCCGATATGCGGATGCGGCCGGACGTCGATACCCTCGCCGGTCAGGAACTCGGCCGGGCCCATCTGGTCGAAGAAGATGAAGGGCCCGACCATCTGCCGCTTGGCCGAAGGCAAGGCGCGGCGGACCTCGAAACCGCCGAGGTCGCGGGCGCGCGGGACGATGACGGTCTCGATCGCGTCCACCTGATCGCCGATCGGGACCTGCGGGTCCAGGATGGGATTCCAGCTCATGATGGTGCTCCTTTGCCGGAAAAGGTAGTCCTTCCCGCCCCGCGATGCACCCCGTTCCCGCCGCGCCGGGCCTGTGCGGTGGCGAACAGCCGCGCGGCGCGATTGCGCGCGGGCGGCGGGCGCGCTATCCCGGATCCCGAAGTGGTTTTCCAGGGGGCAAGCATGAGCCGCGCATTCGTCTTTCCGGGCCAGGGGGCCCAGGTGATCGGCATGGGCCGCGCCCTGGCCGAAGCCTATCCCGCCGCGAAGGCCGTCTTCGACGAGGTGGACGCCGCCCTTGGCGAAAAGCTCTCGGCCCTGATCTGGGAGGGCGACATCGCCGAGCTTACCCTGACCCAGAATGCCCAGCCCGCGCTGATGGCCACTTCCCTCGCCGCCTTCCGCGCGCTCGAGGCCGAGGGGATGGGCCTCGACCAGGTCGCCTTCGTCGCCGGGCACAGCCTTGGTGAATATTCCGCCCTCTGCGCCGCCGGGTCGCTGAGCCTCGCCGATACCGCGCGCCTCCTGCGCATCCGCGGCCAGGCGATGCAGGAGGCAGTGCCGGTGGGCGTGGGCGCCATGGCCGCCCTTCTGGGCCTCGATTTCGAGACCGCCATCGCGGTGGCGCAAGAGGCCGCCCAGGGCGAGGTCTGCCAGGCCGCGAACGACAACGACCCGGCGCAGGTGGTGGTCTCGGGCCACAAGGCGGCGGTGGAACGCGCGGTCGAGATCGCCAAGGCGAAGGGCGCGAAGCGGGCGCTCATGCTGCCGGTCAGCGCGCCCTTCCATTGCGCGCTGATGCAACCCGCCGCGCATGTGATGGCCGAGGCGCTGGCCGCCGTGCCGATCTCGAATCCCGCCGTCCCGGTGGTGGCCAACGTCCGCGCCGAGGCGGTGACAGAGGCCAACCGGATCGCCGACCTCCTGGTCGCGCAGGTCACCGGCTCGGTCCGCTGGCGGGAAAGCGTGCTCTGGATGGAGAAGGCCGGGGTCACGGAATTCTGGGAAATCGGCGCGGGCAAGGCGCTTTCGGGGATGATCAGGCGCATCGCCCCCGGTGCCGCGACCCGCGCCATCGGCACGCCCGAGGATGTGGCGGCGGCAAAGGCATAGGAGAGACGGATGTTCGACCTGACAGGCAAGACCGCGCTGGTGACCGGCGCTTCCGGCGGGATCGGCGCCGACATCGCCCGCACCCTGCATGCGGCGGGGGCGACGGTGGGGCTTTCGGGCACCAGGACCGAGCCGCTGCAGGCCCTGGCCGCGGAACTGGGCGCGCGGGCGCATGTCCTGCCCTGCAACCTCTCGGACCCGCAGGCGGTCGAGGGGCTGGTGAAGCAGGCGGCCGAGGCGATGGGCGCGGTTGACATCCTGGTGAACAACGCCGGCATCACCCGCGACGGGCTGGTGATGCGCATGTCGGACGAGGACTGGCAGGCGGTGATCGACGTGAACCTGACCGCGACCTTCCGGCTCTGCCGCGCGGCGATCCGGGGCATGATGAAGGCCCGCTGGGGCCGGATCGTCAACATCTCCTCGGTCGTGGGCCAGACCGGCAACGCGGGCCAGGTGAACTATGCCGCGTCGAAGGCCGGGATGGTGGGCCTGTCGAAATCGCTCGCGGCCGAGGTCGCAAGCCGCGGCATCACCGTGAACTGCGTCGCCCCCGGCTTCATCGAGACCGCGATGACCGGCAAGCTGAACGAGGCGCAGCGCGCCGGCATCCTGGGCGCGGTCCCGGCCGGACGCATGGGCCGGCCCGAGGAGATCGCGGCGGCGGTCCTCTACCTCGCCTCGCCCGAGGCGGGCTATGTCACCGGGGCCACGCTGCATGTCAACGGCGGCATGGCGATGGTCTGACCGCGCGCGCGGCGGCGAGGTTAAAGGGTTTGCCATGCGCCCCGACCCTTGCTATAGGCGCGTCAATTCCGCCCGGGGTGCGCTTCGTGCCCCCGGTTGGCAACCGGCCCGGCAACGGGCAGCTACAGAAAGGCCGGGGCCAATCCCTGCCAAGATAGAGGAACGGACATGAGCGACATCGCTGATCGCGTGAAGAAGATCGTCGTCGAGCACCTGGGCGTCGAAGAGGACAAGGTGACGGAATCGGCCTCGTTCATCGACGACCTGGGCGCGGATTCGCTCGACACCGTGGAACTGGTCATGGCCTTCGAGGAAGAGTTCGGCATCGAGATCCCGGACGATGCCGCCGAGACGATCCAGACCTTCGGCGACGCGGTCAAGTTCATCTCGGAAGCCGCCTGAGGCATTTCTTCCCTTGCGGGAACGCGGGGCATCTTTCGGGGTGCCCTTTGCTTTTGGACCAGCAAGGTGGGCGGATCGCCCACCCTACACCGCACTCCGGCGGCCAGCGGCACCCGACGCACGGCCCTTGGCACCCTCGCCCGGCCAGCACCGCGCCCCTGCCCGTCCTTGCTCTTCCAAATACTCCCGCCGGAGGCTCCGACCCCTCCCGCCCTTCGCACCTCCGGCTCGAAATCCTGGCGCAAGGTGGGCGATTCACCCACCCTGCCTTAAAGACACCCCCGCCTTGCGCCGCCGCCCGATATGTGTATAAGGCCGCATCCTTTCCGCTTATCCATGAACCGGCGATGCCTCTCGTGGACGGGCTGCGGAAAGGCTCTTGCCCGTCCTGTGAAGCCGCCCCGACACGAAGGAAGCCCGCATGCCTCTTTACGAGCATGTCTTCATCGCGCGCCAGGACCTGTCCAACGCGCAAGCCGAAGGCCTCATCGAGCACTTCTCCACCGTCCTCGCGGACAACGGCGGCAAGGTCGTTGAAAACGAGTACTGGGGCGTCAAGACGATGGCCTACAAGATCAACAAGAACCGCAAGGGCCACTATGCCTTCCTGAAGTCGGACGCGCCCGCCGCGGCCGTGCAGGAGATGGAGCGCCTGATGCGGCTGCATGACGACGTGATGCGCGTGCTGACCATCAAGGTCGACAAGCATGCCGAAGGCGTCTCGGTCCAGATGCAGAAGCGCGAAGAGCGTGACGGCGACCGCGGGGATCGCGGCGACCGTGGCGGCTTTGGCGGCGAACGCCGCGAGCGGCCGAGCTTTGGCGGCGACCGTGGCGAGCGCCCGTCGTTCGGCGCCCCGCGTCGTTGATCTGAGAAAGGACACATACCATGGCGAACAAGCCGTTTTTCCGCCGCCGCAAGGTCTGCCCGTTCTCGGGCGACAACGCTCCGGCGATCGACTACAAGGACACCCGCCTCCTGCAGCGCTACATCTCCGAGCGCGGCAAGATCGTCCCGTCCCGCATCACCGCAGTCTCGGCGAAGAAGCAGCGTGAACTGGCCCAGGCCATCAAGCGCGCCCGCTTCCTGGCCCTGCTGCCCTATGCCGTGAAATAAGGAGCGACGCAGATGCAAGTCATCCTTCTGGAACGTGTGGCCAAGCTTGGCCAGATGGGCGAGGTCGTGAACGTCAAGGACGGTTACGCCCGCAACTTCCTGCTGCCCCAGGGCAAGGCGCTGCGCGCGAACGACAACAACATCAAGTCGTTCGAGGCGAAGAAGGCCCAGCTGGAAGCCACCAACCTGGAAACCCGCAAGGAGGCCGAGTCGGTCGGCGCCAAGCTGGACGGCCAGGTCTTCATCGTGATCCGCTCGGCCTCGGACGCCGGTGCGCTTTACGGTTCGGTCACGCCCCGCGACGCCGCGGACGCCGCGACCGAGGCCGGCTTCACCGTGAATCGGGCCCAGGTCGTGCTGGACAAGCCGATCAAGGATCTCGGGCTGCACACCGTTTCGGTGAAGCTGCACCCGGAAGTCGCGGTCAAGATCAAGCTGAACGTCGCCCGTTCGGTGGAAGAGGCCGAGCTTCAGGCTTCGGGCAAGTCGATCCAGGAACTCGCCGCCGAGGCCGAAGCCCAGGCCGAGTTCGAGATCGCCGAGCTCTTCGACGAAGTCGGCGCGGCCGCTTCGGAAGAATAAGTCTTTCCCGTCAGGGAATTGCAAGCCGCGCCCGGGAGACCGGGCGCGGTTTTTCCATGCCGGGATGCGTACGCGCCCCTTGCCCGCCGCGCGAATTGCCGCGCGTTGACAAGGCGCTGTCGGGGGCAGGACAGCCGCCCCCCGCCCGATCGCTAGCCTCCCGGCCCATGCGCATGTCGTCCACCACCCAAGGTATCCTCGCCCTCGTCCTGGGGATCGCCGTCTTTTCGGTCCAGGACCTGATCCTGAAGCAGCTGTCGGGCGACTACCCGCTGCACCAGGCCATGGTCCTGCGCAGCCTGGTCGCCCTGCCCTTCCACCTGGCGATCGTCTGGTGGTTCGACGGCCGGCTCGGCACCATCGTCTCGCCGGGCTGGAAGAAGATGCTGGCGCGCGGGCTGCTCGGATTCGTGGCCTATACCGCCTATTACCTCGGCCTGGCCGCCCTTCCGATCGCCGATTCGGTGGCGCTGTTCTTCACCGGGCCGCTGTTCATCACCCTTGCCGCCGCGCTGTTCCTGGGCGAGACGGTGCGCCTTCCCGCCGGGCTGGCGGTGGCGGCCGGATTTCTGGGCGTCCTGCTGATCGTGAAGCCGGGGGCCGAGAGCTTCGACCTTGCCGCCATACTGCCGATCCTCGGCGCGTTGGGCTATGCCCTGTCCATGGTCGCCGCCCGGCCGCTCGGCCGGACCGAATCGGCCGCCGCGATGGCCTTCTGGAGCAATGTCTGCTTCCTGTTCTGCGCGCTCGCGCTTTCAGCCCTCTTCGGCAGCGGCGAATACGGCGGCGCGGCGCATCCCTCGCTGGCCTTCCTCACCCGCGGCTGGGTGATGCCGCCCATGACGGATGTGGCGCTGATGGCCGCCTGCGGCGTGATCGCGGCGGTGGGCCTCACGCTTCTGACCCAAGCCTACCGCATCGCGCCCGCGACTACGATCGCGCCCTTCGAATACAGCTTCATGTTCTGGGCCGTGCTCTGGGGCTGGCTCGGCTGGCGCGACCTGCCCGACATGCTGGGCTGGCTGGGGATCGCCGTCATCATCAGCGCCGGGATGATCGTGATCCGCGCGCCGCAGGAGCAACCGGCCGGCGCCTAGACCCGCCGGGGCGCCTTGTTCATCGGATGGCTCTCCAGCCAGCGCCCCATCGCCCGCGCAAGCACCGGGTCGCCGTCGATCTGCACCTTCCGGGCCGCCATCTCCTGCTGCAACCGGCTGAGCCCCATCCAGACCGACGTGACCGAGCGCAGCGACCCCGTGACCAGAAGGTCGATGTCATTGCCCGGATCGACCCGGCAAAGCTCCACATCGCTGCCCTCCAGCACCAGCCACCAGTTCCGGTCGGCCTGAGACAGCTCGGGATAAAGAAACTGCACCGTCCTCCGTGCGGGCAAGGGTGGATCGGGTCGGATGCCGCGGCGGATGTCCCACATCAGCAGCGAGGGGTCGAGCTGGCCCAGCGTCACCTCCTTGTCCACCCAGGCATGGCCCCACAGCATCATCGCCTCGACAAAGGGACGCAGGTCCTGCCCGGCGGCGGTCAGGCGATACTCCGGCCCGCCGTCCCCGCGCCGGACCTCGACCACGCCGGTCTCCTCCAGCTCCTTCAACCGCCGCGAGAGCAGCGCCGGCGACATCTTCGGCAGCCCCCGCCGCAGGTCGTTGAACCGGGTGCTGCCGCACAGAAGCTCGCGCAGGACAAGTGGCGTCCAGCGCGTGCATATGATCTCGGCCGCCATGGCCAGCGGACAGAACTGGCCGTAGCTCATGTTCGTCATTCGACCCTCCCCGCGATACAGTCCGTGAACTGGACCGACTCGGGCGCTTGCCCGACCCTGTGGCCACATTCAGCCCAAAGCCACAGGAGAGAACCCGATGTCACTGGCTACCGACATGATCGACCGGCCCGGCCGGCCCCCCAAGGAGACCCTGGCACAAGCAGCAGACCGCCTGGCCCGGGATTTCGCGGCGCGCGCCGACCGCCACGATACGGAAGGCTCATTCGTAGCAGAAAACTACGCAAAACTGAAGGACGCGGGCCTGGTCGAGGCCGGCGTGCCTGCCGAGCTTGGCGGCGGCGGGGCCGATGTGGCCGGGCTGGCCGACATGCTCCGCCGCCTGGCCCATGGCTGCGGCTCCTCGGCGCTGGCCTTCGCCATGCATAGCCATCAGGTCGCCATCCCCGCCTGGCGCTGGCAGAACCAGCCGGCCGCGAAGGCCGCCGTCGAACCGCTCCTGCGCCGCATCGCGACCGAGCGGATCGTGCTGATGTCCTCGGGCGGTTCCGACTGGGTCGGCGGCGCGGGCAAGGCCGAGCGGGTCGAGGGCGGCTACCGCATCCATGCGACGAAAAGCTTCGCCTCGGGGGCGCCCTTCGGCTCGCTCATCATGACCACCGCCGTCGCGGACGAGGCCGAGGGCCCCACGGTCCTGCACTTCGGCCTGCCACTGACCGGGCCAGGCGTACGGGTGGACGAGGTCTGGAATGCCATGGGCATGCGCGGCACCGGCTCGCAGCACCTGGTACTGGACGGCGTGGTCGTTCCCGACGACAAGGTCGCGCTGAAGCGCCCGGCGGGCCAGTGGCATCCGCTGTTCCAGATCATCGGCACCATCGCCATCCCGCTGATCTATTCCGTCTACCTGGGCCTCGCCGAATCCGCCCGCGACCGCGCGCTGGAACTGAACGCCGCCCGCCGCAACCCGCGCCTTGCCGGAGAGATGGAGACCCGCCTCCATGCCGCCCGCCTGGCCCATCGCGACATGGTGGCGGTGATTTCCGAGATGCCCCCTTCGGCGCAAAGCATCGACCGCGTGATGCGGGGCCGCGCGCTTCTGGTCGAGGCGGCGCTTGCCACCGCGTCGCTGGCGATGGACCTGGCGGGCGGAGAGGGCTTCCTGCGCAAGGCGGGACTGGAACGGATCTTCCGCGACGTCCAGGGCGCGCGCTACCATCCGATGCGGGCCGACCAGCAGCAGCTTTACACCGGCACGCTGGCGCTTGGCGGCGACGTCTCGCGCATCTTCTGAAACGAAAAGGCCGCACCCGAGGGTGCGGCCTGATCCTGTGCCTTGCGGCTGGATCACATCTCGTCCAGCGCCTCGACGGCCTTCTGCAGATCGTCCTTCGAGACTTCCTTCTCGGTCACCTTGGCCTGGGCCACGATGTGGTCGACGACCTTGTCCTCGAAGATCGGCGCGCGCAGCTGCTGCTGCATCTGGGCGTTCTTCTGCACGAATTCGAAGAACTGACGCTCCTGCCCCGGATACTGGCGGGCAGCGGCCAGGACGGCCTGGGTCATCTCGGCGTCGGTGACGGTCACCTCGGCCTTGCGGCCGATCTCGGCCAGCAGCAGGCCCAGGCGGACCCGGCGCTCGGCCAGCTTCTTGTGCTCGTCCGTCGGGTCGATCTGGCCATGGGCATGGCCATGATCGTCCGGGTGCTCCTCGTGGTAGAGCTGGTGCGCGATCTGGGCCGCCTCGGCCTCGACCAGGTTCTGGGGCAGGTCGAACTTGACCATCCCGTCCAGCTGGTCCAGCAGCGCACGCTTCAGCACGGCACGGGCAGCGCCCGAGTATTCGGCTTCCAGACGTTCGGAGATCTGGCCCTTCAGCGCGGCCAGGTCGTCCGCGCCGAACTTCTTGGCCAGCTCGTCGTCGATCTCGGCCGCCTTGGCCTCCTTCACCGCCTTGACGGTGCAGGCAAAGACCGCGGCCTTGCCGGCCAGGTGCTTGGCGCCATAGGTCTCGGGGAAGGACACGTTGACGCTGACTTCCTCGCCGACCTTCGCGCCGACCAGCTGCTCCTCGAAGCCCGGGATGAACGAGCCCGAGCCCAGCACCAGCGGGTAATCCTCGGCCGAGCCACCCTCGAACAGCTCGCCGTCGACCGAACCCTTGAAGTCGATCACGACCTGGTCGCCGTCCTTGGCTTTCGAGCCTTTCTTGCGGTCGTCATAGGATTTGGCGGTGCCGGCCAGGTTGTCCAGCGCCTCGGCCACGGCCTTGTCGTCGGCCTTGACGATCAGCCGCTCGAGCGTGACCTTCGAGGCATCGACCTCCGGGATCGGGGGCAGAGCGTCATAGCTCATCTCGACCACGACATCCTGGCCCTCTTTCCAGTCCTCGCCGCCGACCATCTTGACCTCGGGCTGCAGCGCCGGACGGTCGCCGGTCTTGTCGAAATGGTCGCGCATGGCGGCGTCGATGGCTTCCTGCATCGCATCGCCCAGGATGCGCTGGCCGAACTGCTTCTTCAGGATCGCCAGCGGCACCTTGCCCTTGCGGAAGCCCTTGATCTCGACCTCGGGCTGGGCCTCCAGCAGCTTTTCCTGGACCTTGGCATCCAGTTCGGCCGCCGTGACCGTGATGGTGTAGCCGCGCTTGAGGCCTTCGTTCAGGGTCTCGGTGACCTGCATTCTGGGATGTCCTTCCTCGATCGTTCTGGCGCCGGGGCGCAATAGTTCACGGACGCGAAGGCAAGGCCCCGCGCGGTATCGCGCGCCTTCTAGCAAAGCTTTCCCGCCGGTGTAAGGGGAAAATCGCCGCCGCTGCGGCCGGAACTGGTGCGGGTGAAGGGACTTGAACCCCCATGCCTTGCGGCGCCGGAACCTAAATCCGGTGCGTCTGCCAGTTTCGCCACACCCGCACGCAGCGCCTTCTAGCAAACCCCCGCCCCGGGCGCGAGGGCCAATCGCCGCATTGCTGACACAACCCCTGCGCGATCACGCCACATCTGCCGCGCATAAACCAAAGAGTAACCGCATGCCGGTCAAGATGCGATGCGACAAGACCCTGGGTGCAAGGCGGGTATGCGACCATGAATACGTCAGTGCGGATCGAAACCGGCAACAGCTCAGGGGTGCAGCCTTCGGGGCTGATGGCCGGGACCCTGGTCCGCACGCTGGACGGCATCCTGCCGGTCGAATTCCTCGAGCCCGGCGACCGGATCGTCACCCGCTCGGGCGCGCGGCGGCTGGGCTCGGTCTCGGTATCGAAGCGGCGGATGCTGCGCGTGGTGCGGATCTCGGCCTCCTCGCTTGGCCATGACCGGCCGGAACACGATCTCCTCCTCGCCCCCGGCCAGCCTGTCGTGATCCGCGACTGGCGCGCCACCGCCATCTACGGCACCCCCATCGCCGCGATCCCGGCCGAACGCCTGGTCGATGGCGACTTCATCCGCGAGGAGATCCTGCCCGAGGCCCGCCTTTTCACCCTCCGCTTCGCCGAGGATGAGGTGATCTGGGCCGAAGGCCTGGAAATCGGCTGCCCCGCGATGGAAACCGAACCCGTCCTCTAACGTCCCCAGGCCACGGCATTCTCGTGCCGCTTGATCAGGTGCTTCAGGTCCTCGAAGGCCGTGGTCAGGTGCAGCGCCAAACGCTCCGCCGCCTGCGACCGCGCCCGCCCGGTCCGGCGCAGGATGCCAAGTCTCCGGTTCGGCTGCGGCAGCTCCAGCGGCAGGGCGGCGATCCGGTTCTCCGTGCGCTGCGCAACGACCACCGAGAAGGGCAGCACCGCCAGCGCATTGGTCTCGGACATGTAGTTGATCACGCTCATCAGGCTGCCGCCGGAATAACGGATCGTGACCTCGGAGAGACCGATGGTCAGCAGGATCGAATGCAGGTCCGACCGCAGCGGCGATCCCGGCAATGGTGCCACCCAGGGCGATTCGGTCAGGTCCGACAGCTGCAACCGCCGCTTGCGCGTCAGCGCATGGCCGGTGCGGCAGGCCACGACATTGCGGCCGGGCAGAAGCTCCAGGAACTCGAACTCCGGCCCGGCCTCGATATGGCCGATCGGCACGATGGCAAGGTCGATCAGGTCATCCTCCAGCGCCGCCATCAGGTCGGGCAGGTTGCCATAACTCTGCTGCACCGAGACATCGGGCTCGACGTTCTGGAACCCCGCCACCATCCGGCTGATCATCGCATCCATGAAGAAGGGGACACCCCCCACCCGCACCAGCCCGCGCGTGCCGGTCAGGAAGCCCTTGACCGTATCCGTCGCCCGGCGCGAGGCGACCAGCATCGCGCGCCCATGCGCCGCCAGCGGCGTCGCCTGCAACGGCCGCTTGCCCTTGACGAACAAGGGCTGGCCGATCCGCGCCTCCAGCATCGCCAACGAGCGGCTCACCGCCGGCTGCGTCGCCCCAAAGCCTGCGCGCCGCCGCTGATCGTGCCCGCGTCCAGCACCGCCGCCAATTGCATGAGATGGGATTCGTTCAGTTTCATACCAACATGGTATGATACTCGGCGCAGATTTCATCGCCCTTCCTGCGCCGCCGCGTCATCTTTCCTTTCGCGGGAAGTGGAGGCCCGCGCCCACCATGCAGGCAAAGCCAGCCGACGATACCGTCTCCGGGGCCTTCGCCCGACGTCTCGGCCCCAGCCGCGAGGCGCGGCTTGGCGCGGCGGTGCTGGCCGTTGTCGGCCGGGCGCATGACCTCGTAGCCGAGCTGAAGCCCACCCCGGCCGAATTCCGCGCGCTGGTGGATTTCCTGACCGAGCTTGGCCATGCCTCGGATGCCCGGCGGCAGGAATGGGTGCTCCTGGCCGATGTGACCGGCCTCTCCACCCTGGTCGAGGAGCAGAACACCCCCTGCCCGCCCGGCACGACCCCTGCAACCCTGCCCGGCCCGTTCTACCGCGACGACGTGCCCGAGCTTCCCGCCGGCGCCAACCTGTCGCGCGATGGCCTGGGCGAGGCGCTGGCGGTCTCGCTCCGTGTCACCGATCTGGACGGCGGCCCGGTTCCGGACGCGCTGGTCGAGGTCTGGCAGGCCAATGCTTGCGGCCGCTACGAGAATCAGGACCCCGACCGCCAGCCCGAGTTCAACCTGCGCGGCCGGTTGCGCAGCGATGCCATGGGGCGGCTCTCCTTCCGCAGCGTGAAGCCGTGCGGCTATGCCCTGCCCGAGGATGGCCGCGTCGGCCGCCTGATGTCCGCGCTCGGCCTCAGGCTGGAACGCCCGGCGCACATCCATTTCAAGGTCACCGCCCCCGGTTTCCGCACCCTGGTCACCCATGTCTTCGACCGCGACGATCCCGCGATCCGCCGCGATGCGCTTTTCGGCGTCCGGCCCGAGCTTCTGGCCGAATTCTGTCGCCTGCCCCCCGGCGGCCCCGCCCGCCACGCGCTGGACCTGACCCTGGTCCTCGTTCCCGCCGCAGAGGAGATCCCCCGATGACCCGCGCCTTCACCTTTCCCGGCATCACCACCCGCGTCGTCTTCGGCGCCGGCACGCTCGCCCGGACCGGCGAGGAGCTTGCCCGCCTCGGCCATTCCCGCGCGCTGGTGCTCTCGACGCCGAACCAGCGCCAGGACGCGCAGGCCCTGGCCGAACGCCTGGGTGACAAGGCCGCCGGCGTCTTTGCCGGGGCCAGGATGCACACGCCGGTCGAGGTGACGGAAAAGGCGGTGCAGGCCTTTCTCGACACCGGCTCGGATTGCGTGATCTCGCTTGGCGGCGGCTCGACCACCGGGCTCGGCAAGGCTATCGCCGTGCGCACCGGCGCCGACCAGATCGCCATTCCCACCACCTATGCCGGCTCCGAGATGACCGACATCCTGGGCGAGACCGCGAGCGGCGAAAAGACCACCCGCCGCGAGGCCGCGATCCGGCCCGAGGTGGTGATCTACGACGTCGACCTCACCCTCTCGCTGCCGCTCGGCCTGACCGTGACCTCGGCGCTCAATGCCATCGCGCACGCGATGGAGGCCTTCTACGCCCCCGACCGCAACCCGGTGATCGAGGCGATGTGCCGCGACGCGATGCGCGCCTTCCAGAGCGCGATCCCCCGGCTGGTCCAGGACCCCGCCGACCGCGAGGCCCGGGGCGAGGCGCTTTATGCCGCCTGGTGCTGCTCGACCGCGCTTGGCCAGGTCTCCATGGCGCTGCACCACAAGCTTGCCCATGTCCTCGGCGGCAGCTTCGACCTGCCCCATGCCGAGACCCACGCCATCCTCTTGCCCCATACCACCGCCTTCAACGCCGCCGCCGTCCCCGACCTCCTTTCCCCGATCGCCGGGGTCTTCGGCGCGCCCGCCGGGGCGGGCCTGTGGGACTTCGCCAAGGCCTCGGGCGCACCGATGCGGCTGGCCGACCTCGGCCTTGCCAAGGCCGACCTGCCCCGCGCCGCCGCCATCGCGATGAAGAACAAGTATTGGAACCCCCGCCCCTTCGACGAGGCCGCGATCCTGACCCTGCTGCAGGCCGCCTGGGCAGGCACCCGCCCCGCAAGCTGATTCCCCCCCCGCGGGAGGCGGGGTCATCCATGACCGGGCGAAACGCCCGGCGAAACTCAAGGGAGAGAAGTGATGGCAGACATCACGACCGACGTTCTTGTGGTGGGCTCCGGGCCCGCAGGCTCGGCCACGGCGGCGCTTCTGGCGTCCTGCGTGGTCGAGGTCCTGGTGATCAACCGCTACCGCTGGCTGGCCAACACCCCACGCGCCCATATCACCAACCAGCGCACGATGGAGGTGCTGCGCGACCTTGGCCCCGAGGTGGAATCCGAGGCGATGAAGCACGCCACCCATCAGGAGCTGATGGGCAACAACGTCTTCTGCGAAAGCCTCACCGGCGAGGAACTGGGCCGGATGCAGTCCTGGGGCACCGCGCCCGCATCCAAGGCCCGCCACCAGCTCGCCAGCCCCTGCGAGATGAACGACCTGCCCCAGACCTTCATGGAGCCGATCCTCTTCGGCACGGCCTGCCGGCGCGGCGCGCAGTCGCGCATGTCCACCGAATACCTCTCCCACGTCCAGGATGACGAGGGCGTCACCACCACCTGCCGCGACCGGCTGACCGGCAAGGACTTCACCGTGCGGTCGAAATACCTGGTCGGCGCGGATGGCGGCAACAGCCTCGTCGCCGAACACCTCGGCCTGCCGTTCGAGGGCAGGATGGGCGTCGGCGGCAGCATGAACATCCTGTTCCGCGCCGACCTGTCGAAATACGTCGCGCACCGGCCTTCGGTCCTCAGCCCGGCGCCGATGTCGGCGGCATCGGCATGGGCCTCGTGCGTATGGTCCGACCCTGGAACGAATGGCTGATCGTCTGGGGCTATGACATCACCCGGCCCGCTCCGGTGGTGGACCATGCCCTCGCCATCCAGGTCGCGCGCCAGCTGGTCGGCGCCCCCGATCTCGAGATCGAGCTTCTGGTCGCCAATACCTGGACGGTGAACAACTGCTTCGCCACCCGGATGCAGAAGGGCCGCGCCTTCATCATGAGCGACGCCGCGCACCGGCATCCGCCCTCGAACGGGCTCGGCTCGAACACCTCGATCCAGGACGCCTTCAACCTCGCCTGGAAACTCGCCACCGTGATCAAGGGCCAGGCCAGCCCGAGACTCCTGGACAGCTACAGCGTGGAACGCGCGCCCGTCGCGCGCCAGATCGTCACCCGCGCCAACCAGTCGATCACCGAATTCGGCCCGATCTTCGAGGCGCTCGGCATGGACGGCGGCATCGACCACGAGAAGATCCAGCGCAACATGGCCGCCCGCTGCGACGCAACCCCCGCGGCCGAGGCGCAGCGCGAGGCGCTCCGCAAGGCCTTCGAGTTCAAGAAATACGAATTCGACGCACGGGGTCGAGATGAACCAGCGTTACGCCTCCGGCGCGATCCTGACCGACGGCCAGACCCCGCCCGCGCCAAACGCCGACATGCAGCTTTACTACCAGCCCACCACCTTCCCCGGCGCGCGCCTGCCGCATGTCTGGCTCTACGACCGGCAGGGCGGGAAACACTCCAGCCTCGACCTCACCGGCAAGGGCCGCTTCACCCTGCTGACCGGGATCGGCGGCGAGGGCTGGATCGCGGCCGCCGAACAGGTCGCGGCCGAACTCGGCCTGCCGATCCATTGCGTCAAGATCGGCCCGCGCTGCGCCTATGAGGACCACATGGGCGACTGGGCCCGCGCGCGTGAGGTGACCGACGCCGGCTGCGTCCTCGTCCGCCCCGACCACCACGTCGCCTGGCGCAGCCCCACCGCCAGCACCGACCCACGGGCCGAACTGACCCGCGCCCTGCGCGCCGTCCTCGGCCGCTGACCTCCCGGCCCGCGCGCACCTCTCCGCGCGGGTCCTCCCGAAGCCCCCTTCATACTGGCCGAATATCCCGCCGGAGGCCGCCCGAGGGCTTTTGCGTCCTTCACGCAAAAACCCGAGACAAAAGGAACGCGGAACGCGCTCATCTTGACAGACGTCCCGCACCCGCGCGCCGCGAGGCCCGGAATTCCTCTCCCTGTCACACAGCTTTTACATTCCCGATAAACAAGCGTCACAACCGACGACTAGAGCCGGACGCACGCTGCCACATTCGGCCGCACGTCAAGCAGGAGTGACCCAATGACCCCCGTCCACCTGACCGTCTCGGTCCTGGCCTTCGCCGCCGCCTCGGCGCTGCCCGCCATGGCCCGCGACCAGATCCAGATCACCGGCTCGTCCACCGTGCTGCCCTATGCCACCATCGTCGCCGAGGCCTTCGGCGAGAATTTCGACTTCCCCAGCCCGGTCGTGGAAGGTGGCGGTTCGGGTGCGGGCCGCAAGAAGCTCTGCGAAGGCGTCGGCGAGACCACCGTAGACATCGCCAACTCCTCCAGCCGCATCTCGCAGTCGGACATCGACCTCTGCGCCAAGAACGGCGTGGCCGAGGTGATGGAAGTCCGTTTCGGCTATGACGGCATCGTCTTCGCCTCGGACGTGAACGGCGCCGATTTCGCGCTGACCCCGGCCGATGTCTACAACGCGCTGGCCGCCAGGGTCGCCAAGGACGGCGCGCTGGCCGACAACGCCACCGCCCAATGGGTCGACGTGAACGCCGGACTGCCCGCCCAGGCCATCCTCGCCTACATCCCCGGCACCAAGCACGGCACCCGCGAAGTCTTCGACGTCAAGGTGCTCGAGGCGGGCTGCAAGGACAGCGGCGCCTATGACCTGTTCCTCGCCGCTGCCGAAGGCGCGGACGACAAGGAAAAGGACGGCAACGCCAAGAAGGCCTGCATCGAGCTGCGCAAGGACGGCAAGTCGGTCGACATCGACGGCGACTACACCGAGACCCTGGCCCGCCTCGACGCCGACAAGAACGCGGTCGGCATCTTCGGGCTGTCCTTCTACCAGAACAACACCGACAAGCTTAAGGTCGCCACCATGTCGGGCGTCGTCCCCTCCGTGGAGAGCATCGCCTCGGGCGACTATCCGGTGTCGCGCCCGCTCTACTTCTACGTCAAGAAGGCGCATATCGGCGTGATCCCCGGCCTGAAGGAATATATCGAGTTCTTCGTCTCCGACGACATGGCCGGCCCCGAGGGCCCGCTGGCGGAATACGGCCTCGTCTCCGACCCCGAGCTTGCCGCGACCCAGGCGGCCGTTGCCGCCGAGACCCCGATGGGGCCGCTGGAATAAGCCGACACCGGGCGGGGCCTTCCGGCCCCGCCTTTCCCTTCCCGACCGGAACCCCCCGATGTCCGTCCCGATGACCCTCGCCGCCGTCCTGGTCCTGGCCCTCGCCGGTTTCCTTCTGGCCCGGCACAGGGCGCTGGCCACCGCCGGCGGCAACCCCCGGCTCCTCCATTCGCTTCCGGCCTATTACGGCTGGTTCGGCGCGATCCGGGTCCTCGTCCCCGGTCTCGTCACGCTCTCGCTCTGGCTGGTACTCCAGCCCCTGGTGATCGAAAGCCGCATCGCCGCAACCCTCCCGCCGGCCCTGAGCGCCGATCCCGCCGTACGGGAACTCGCCCTCACCGACATCCGCCGCCTGGCCGAGGGCCTGGATATCGCCGTCGCCGCCGGCGCGCTGACCCCTGGCGCCGCCGCCGCCCTTTCCCCGCCCGAGGCCCGCGCCAGCCTCGCCGCCATCGGCGTCGCGCTCGGCTCGGACGTGACGCCCGAGGTCCTGGCCGCGGCCCAGGACTACCGCACCGCCGCCGCCCGGGGCGCGATGCTGCGCACCGCCCTCACCCTTGCCGCCGCCCTCGCCGGCCTCCTCTCCGCCTTCCGCCGCAGCCACAAGGACTTCCGCGCCCGCAACAGCGTCGAGCGTGTGGTCCTTTGGCTGCTGATCGCCGCCTCCTCCATCGCGGTCCTGACCACCGTGGGCATCGTCTGGTCCATGGTCTCCGAGACCTTCGACTTCTTCGCGAAATACCCCGCCAAGGACTTCTTCTTCAGCCTCACCTGGTCGCCGAACTTCCGCGGCGGCTCGGATCTCGGGATCGTCCCGCTGATCTGGGGCACGCTCTACATCACCCTGATCGCGATGCTGGTCGCCGTCCCGATCGGCCTTTTCGCCGCGATCTTCCTGGCCGAATATGCCACGCGCCGCACCCGCGCCTGGGTCAAGCCGCTGATCGAGATCATCGCCGGCATCCCCACCGTCGTCTTCGGCATCTTCGCCCTGATCACCGTCGGCCCCGCCTTGCGCGACTGGTTCGCCCAGCCGCTCGGCCTCGGCAATTCCGGTTCCTCGGTCATGACCGCCGGCATCGTCATCGGCATCCTGAACATCCCCTTCATCTCCTCGCTGTCCGACGACATCATCAACGCCGTGCCGCAATCCCTGCGCGACGGCAGCCTCGGCCTCGGCGCGACCCGGTCCGAGACGGTGAAACAGGTCATCCTTCCCGCCGCCCTCCCCGGCATCGTCGGCGCCGTCCTCATGGCCACCTCCCGCGCCATCGGCGAGACGATGATCGTCGTCATGGGCGCCGGCGCCGCCGCCAAGCTCTCGCTCAATCCGTTCGAGGCGATGACCACGATGACGGTCAAGATCGTCGGCCAGCTGACCGGCGACACCGATTTCGCCTCGCCCGAGACCCTGGTCGCCTTCGCCCTCGGCATGACGCTCTTCGTCATCACCCTCGGCCTCAATATCTTCGCCCTCTGGATCGTCCGCAAATACCGCGAGCAGTACGAATGACCGACCTTTCCGTCTCCCTGCCGCAGGCAAGGCCCTCGCTTCTCGCCCCCTCCGCGCGGATGCGCCGCCGCAACGCGGCCGAGCGGCGCTTCCGCCTCTACGGCCTGGCCGCGATTGCCGTCTCGCTGGCGATCCTCGCGATCATGTTGGCCACCATCCTGCGCGACGGGGTCTCCTCCTTCACCCAGGCCCGGCTTTCCTTCCCGGTCACCCTCCCGGCCGAGGTTCTCGACCCCAAGGGCAACCGCGACCCGGCCGAGATGGGCAAGGTCACCACCATCGGCTATGGCAAGGTCCTCACCGCCGCCTTCCTGGCCGAGCTCGAGCGTCGCGGCATCGCCGAAGACGGGGTCGGCGCCAAGAAGGTCGCCGAACTGATCTCGAAGGACGCCCCCGGCACGCTCCGCGCCCGCGTCCTTGCCGACCCCGCGCTGATCGGCGGCACCATCGACGCCAGCGTCTTCGCCTCGGGCCGGATCGACGGCTACCTCAAGGGCCGCGTCACGCTGGAAAGCGCCGAACGCGACAGCAACATCAGCCCCGGGCAGCTCCGCCTCGCGCAGAAACTGGTCGAGGCGGGGATGCTGACCTCCGGTTTCAACTGGTCCTTCCTGACCAACCCCGACGCCTCCGACCAGCGCCCCGAGGCCGCGGGCCTCGGCGTCGCGATCCTCGGCTCGCTCTACATGATGGTCCTCGTGCTGATCATGTGCGTGCCGGTCGGCATCGCGGCCAGCATCTATCTTGAGGAATTTGCCCCGAAGAACCGCTGGACCGACGCGATCGAGGTCAACATCTCCAACCTCGCCGCCGTCCCCTCCATCGTCTACGGCATCCTCGGCCTGGCGATCTTCATCAACTTCGCCGGCCTGCCGCAGTCCTCCTCGCTCGTCGGCGCGCTGGTCCTGTCGCTGATGACCCTGCCCACCATCATCATCGCCACCCGCGCGGCCATCCGCGCCGTGCCGCCCTCGATCCGCGACGCGGCCCTGGGCGTCGGCGCCTCGAAGATGCAGACCGTGTTCCACCACGTCCTGCCGCTGGCCATGCCCGGCATCCTGACCGGCACGATCCTCGGCCTTGCCAGCGCCCTGGGGGAAACCGCGCCGCTTCTCCTGATCGGCATGGTCGCCTTTGTCGACAACTATCCCGCCGCCCCGCCCGAAGGGATCCTCGACCCCGCCACCGCGCTGCCGGTGCAAGTCTACAGCTGGGCCAGCCGCTCGGACCCGGCCTTCATCGAGCGTTCGAACGGCGCGATCATCGTCCTCCTCGTCTTCCTCGTGGCGATGAACGTGGCCGCGATCCTGTTGCGCCGCCGCTTCGAGCGGCGCTGGTAAGGGGACCCGGCCCGGAAAGGCCAAAATCGCCGCGCTTCGCGTCGCTACCGATCTTTCGCCCTCCGGCCATTTCGGGCAGGGTTGCCGGATCAGTGACAAGAGGCCCCGATGACGCATTTCCGGCACCGCAAGTTCAACACGCGCGACACCTACCCCGAGCAGAAGCTCGACAACGACCTCGCGCAGGCCGTGGTCGCCCGCGGCCGCACCGTCTTTCTGCGCGGCCAGTGCCCGCAGGACCTGGACACCGCGCAGGACATCGGCAGCCACGACCCGGTCGAGCAGACCCACAAGGTTATGCAGAACATCCGGCAATTGCTGGAAGAAGTCGGCGGCAAGATGGAGCACCTGTGCAAGATCGTCGTCTACCTGACCGACGTCCGCCACCGCGAGGCCGTCTACCGGACCATGGGCGAATACATCAAGGGCGTGCATCCGGTCTCGACCGGAGTGGTGGTCAGCGCCCTTGCCCGCCCCTCCTGGCTGGTCGAGATCGACGGCACCGCGGTGATCCCGGACGACGAAGCATGACCTTCTCGCTCGTCGCCCGCTGCGCCCGGACCGGGCAGTTCGGCATGGCGATCTCCTCCTCCTCGCCCGCCGTCGCCGCGCGCTGCGTGCATCTGCGCCCCGGCGTCGGCGCGGTGGCCAGCCAGAACATCACCGACCCTGCCCTCGGGCCGCTGATTCTCGACCGGCTGGAATCCGGCCTCTCCGCCACCCAGGCGCTGGCCTCGGTGCGCGAGCGGCGGGCGCATATCGACTATCGCCAGCTTCTCGTCGTGGATGCGCGGGGCGAGACCGCCGTGCATTCCGGCCGTCAGGTCCTCGGCCTCTGGGGCGAGGCTCAGGGCAAGTACTGCGCCGCCGGAGGCAATCTTCTGGCCGACGCGGGGATTCCCGCCCTGATGGTCGCCGCCTTCGAGGCCGCCTCCGGCGACCTGGCCGAGCGGCTGATGCAGGCGCTCGAGGCCGGGCTTGCCGCCGGGGGCGAGGCCGGGCCGGTCCATTCCGCCGGCCTGCGTGTCGTCGACCGCCTCTCCTGGCCGATCGTGGACCTGCGCATCGACTGGGCCGAGGATCCGATCGGGATGCTCCGCGCCGCCTGGGACGTCTACGCCCCGCAGATCGCCGCCTATGTCCAGCGCGCCGAGGACCCGACCCGCGCCCCCTCCTACGGGGTGCCGGGCGATGAATGACGGGCCGGGAGTGATGAACGATCCGTTAAGGCCCGCAGGCAAGCCGTTGATTTCAAAAGCAGGGAAACATGGGCCACGCGTGGCCAGCACCCTTCTCCAGGACTTCCATCCATGACCCAGACCCTCCACACCCTCGTCATCGGCGGCGGCCAGGCCGGCATCGCCACCTCGACGCACCTGCAGAAGCAGGGCGTCCCCCACCTCCTCCTGGAACGCGCCCGCCTCGCCGAACGCTGGCGGAGCGAACGGTGGGACAGCCTCGTCGCCAACGGCCCCGCCTGGCACGACCGCTTCCCCGACGCCGAATTCCGGGACACGGCCCCCGACGCCTTCGCACCGAAAGAAAGCGTCGCCAGCTATTTCCAGACCTTCGCCGAGAGCCGCGACCTGCCGGTCCGCACCGGGGTGGAGGTCACCGGGCTGACCCGCGAGGGCGACCTGTTCCTTGCACAGACCTCGGACGGCCCGGTCGCGGCCCGCAACGTCGTCGTCGCGACCGGCCCATTCCAGAAGCCGGTGATCCCCACCACGATCTCCGACCCCGGCATCACCCAGCTCCATTCGAACGCCTACCGCAACCCCGCCCAGCTGCCCGAGGGCGCGATCCTCGTGGTCGGCGCCGGCTCCTCGGGCGCGCAGATCGCCGAGGAACTGGTCCGCGCCGGCCGCCGGGTCTACCTCTCGATCGGCCCCCACGACCGCCCGCCCCGCCGCTACCGGGGCCATGATTTCGTCTGGTGGCTGGGCAAGCTGGGCAAGTGGGACATGAAGACCCCCACCCCCGGCACCGAGCACGTCACCATCGCCGTCAGCGGCGCCTATGGCGGCCATACGATGGACTTCCGCCGCCTCGCGAGCCTGGGCGTCACCCTTCTGGGCCGGGCCGGTGAGTACCGCGACGGCGCGCTCCACTTCGCCCCGGACCTGGCCGCCAACATCGCGGCGGGGGACCGCAACTACCTCTCGGTCCTGGACGAGGCCGATGCCTTTGCCACCGCGCAGGGCCTGGACCTGCCGCCGGACCCCGGCGCGCGCGACCTCCTGCCCCTACCGCCTGAGGTCGCGGACCCGATCCTGACCCTCGACCTGCGCGCGGCGGGGATCAGCACGGTGATCTGGGCCACCGGCTTCAAGCTGGACTTCGACTGGATCGACCTGGACATCTTCCGCCCCGACGGCCGCCCCCGCCATGTCGAGGGAGTGGTCGAGGAGGTGCCGGGCCTCTACTTCGTCGGCCTGCCCTGGCTGTCGTGCCGGGGCTCCTCGTTCATCTGGGGCGCCTGGCGCGACGCCGAGCGGCTGGCCGCCCACATCGCCCGACGCTGAAAGGCGGCGGCGGGCGAGCTCAGGTTGTCTCTGAAGGCTCGCCCGCAGCTACCTGTTTCTCAAGCGTTCCGGGCGATCACGCCAGCCGCCGCCGCCAGAGCCCCCACGCCATGGGGGATGTCCAGCGCGACCAGCCCCGCCTCCATCACCGCCAGCGCGCCCAGCGTCATATGGGCGTTGACATGGCCCATATGTCCGACCCGCAGGAAGCCGTGATAGGCCGGCTCGGTCGAGGCGGCCATACCGAGGCCGATGCCAAGCGTCACGCCCGCCCTGGTCTCGCACCATTCCCGCAGCCGCGTGGCATGGGGCGCGCCGAAGCGGGCGGCGGTGACCGACCAGCCGCGATGGACGGGGTCGGCCACGTTCAACCCGATCTGCGGATTGCCCGCGCCCCAGGCGTCGAAGGCGGCCCAGACGGTGCGGGCCAGCGTGTGGTGGCGATGCCAGACCTGCGGCATCCCCTCCTCGCGCAGCATGTCCAGCGCCTCGCGCAGGCCGTAAAGGTGGTTCGTGGGCGCCGTGCCGTCCCAGTGCTGCCAGAAATCCTCGGGCTGGGCGCGGGGCCCCCAGGCCCAATAGGGCGTGGCAAGGTCGGAATGGCCGCAGCGCAGGCGGGCGGTCTCCGAGAACCAGACGAAGGCCAGGCCGGGCGGCGTCATCAGGCCCTTCTGGCAGGCCGCGACCATCACGTCGACGCCCCAGTCGTCCATCCGGAACTCGTCGCAGCCGAGGCTCGCGATACAGTCCACCGCCAGCAGCGCGGGGTGCCCGGCCGCATCCATCGCCGCCCGCAGCGCCGGAATGTCGGTCTTGATCGAGCTTGCGGTATCGACATGGGTGGTCAGGACCGCCTTGATCCGATGGCCCGCATCGTCCCGCAACGCCGCCTCGACCCGGTCGAAATCGACGGGGGAGGACCTGCCGAAATCCAGCACCTCGACCTCGATACCCATGGCGCGTGCGCTTTCGGCCCAGCTCAGCCCGAACCGGCCCGTGGCCAGAACCAGCGCCTTTTCGCCCCGGCTGAACAGGTTGGCATTGGCCGCCTCCCAGCCGCCATGGCCGTTGCCGATGTACATCGCCACATGCCCCGTGGTCCCCGCCACCATGCGCAGGTCGGGCCAGAGGCTTGCGACCATCTCGATCAGCGGACCCTCGTAGATGTTGGGCGAGCCGCGGTGCATGGCGCGGAGCACCCGGTCAGGGATCACCGAGGGGCCGGGGATGGCCAGATAGGGGCGGCCGCTGGCAAGGCTCATGCATCTCTCCATTGCTGTCGGACAATGGCTAGGCCGGGCCGTGCCATGCGTCAATCCGGCGCGGCTTGAGACGCCCGGCCTTTCCCGGTAAACCCCGGAAGGTCCGACCGAAAGGCCCCCAGCCCTTGCAGCCCACCCGCGCCTATCCGTCCCGCCAGCTTTTCACCCGGTTCTGGCGCGCCTATCTGCGGCCGCATCTTGGGCTGATGGCCCTGGCCTTCCTGATGATGGTGCTGGAAGGCTCGACGCTGGGTCTCCTCAGCTACATGATCGAGCCGCTGTTCGACCGCGTCTTCGCCCCCGGCGGCGCGGGGGCGCTGATCTGGGTGGGCGGGGGCATCCTGGCGCTGTTCCTGGCACGGGCGGTGACCTCGATCCTGGGGCGCTGGCTTCTGGCCAAGGTCAACCAGTCCAGCGCCGGGGCGATGCAGGGGGATCTCCTGGGCCACCTCCTGACGCTGGATTCGCGCTTCTTCCAGGAAAACTCTCCCGGCCAGCTGATCGAGCGGGTGCAAGGCGACACGCTGGCCGTGCAGGGCGCGGCGACGATGGTGATCGGCGGGATCGGGCGGGACGTGGTCTCGCTGGTTGGGCTGTTCGCGGTCACCCTGATGATCGACCCGGTCTGGACCCTGGCGGCGCTGGTCGGGGCCCCGCTTCTCCTCTTGCCGGCGCTGGTGCTGCGCCGCTACCTGCGCCGCAAGGCGATGCACACGAGGCAACAGGCGGGCCTGCGCGCCACCCGGCTGGACGAGATCTTCCACGGCATCCAGGCGGTCAAGCTGAACCGGATGGAGGGCTACCAGACCGCCCGCTTCCGGCGCATCGTCGACACGATCGTCCGGGCCGAGGTCAAGACGGTGGTCGGACGTTCGGCCATGCCCGCCCTGGTGGATGTGATCACCGGGCTTGGCTTCTTTGCCGTCCTGATGCTGGGCGGCAGCGAGGTGGCGGCGGGCGAGCGCACCACGGGCGAGTTCATGTCCTTCTTCACCGCCATGGCGCTGACCTTCCAGCCGATCCGTCGCCTTGGCGATCTGGCGGGCCAGTGGCAGGTGGCCGAGGCGAGCCTTGAGCGGGTCTACACGCTGTTCGACACCCGGCCCTCGGGCAGCCGCCCGGCGCTCAGCCGCGCCCGCCCCGCGCCCGGCGCACCGGAGATCCGGTTCGAGGGCGTCTCCTTCACCTATCCCGACCGGCCGGTGCTGGAGAATCTGAGCTTCACCGCCGAGGCCGGCAAGGTCACCGCGCTGGTCGGCGCCTCGGGCGCGGGGAAATCCACCGTGTTCCAGCTGATCGCCGCACTGGCCGAGCCGCAGGCGGGCCGCATCCTGATCGGCGGCGTGGATGTGCAGGAGATGAGCCTGGCCGACCAGCGGGCGCTGCTGGCCTCGGTCACGCAGGATTCGGCGCTGTTCGACGAGACGCTGCGCGAAAACCTGCTTCTGGGCCGGGCGGACGTGGACGAGGCCCGGCTGACGGCCGCCCTCGCCGATGCCGAGGTCGCGGGCTTCACCGACAGCCTGCCGCTGGGGCTGGAGACCCCGGCGGGTCCGCGCGGCTCGGCCCTGTCGGGGGGGCAGCGGCAGCGGATCGCGATCGCGCGGGCGCTATTGGCCGATGCGCCGGTGCTGCTGCTGGACGAGGCGACCTCAGCTCTGGACACGCGGACCGAGGCCGCCGTCTCGGCCGCGCTGGCCCGGGCGCAGGCGGGGCGGACGACGCTGGTGATCGCGCACCGGCTTTCGACGGTGAAGGGGGCGGACCGGATCCTGGTGCTGGACCATGGCCGCCTGATCGAGGAAGGCACCCATGACAGCCTGATGGCGCGGGGCGGGGCCTATGCGCAGCTGCAGCAGGCGCAGTTGCGCGACTGACCCTTTCCCCTTCCCGCGCCTCTGCCTATGTTTGACGGCATGATGGACCCGACCCTGGGCGAGGCCGCCCCGAACCGCACCGTGATCGCCCTGACCGGCAAGGACGCCCTGCGTTTCCTGCAGGGGCTGGTGTCGAACGACGTCCGCCCGCTGGAGCATGGCCCGGGCCTGGTCTGGGCGGCGCTCCTGACGCCGCAGGGCAAGTATCTGGCGGATTTCTTCATTGCCCGCGATGCCGAGGGGCAGCTTCTGCTGGACATCGCGACGCCGCTGGCCGCCGACACGCTGCGGCGGCTGGCGATGTACCGGCTGCGGGCGGATGTGCAGTTGCAGCCGACAGAGTTGCAGGTCCTGCGCGGGCTGGGCGATGCCCCGGAGGGCGCCCTGCCCGACCCGCGCCACCCCGCGCTTGGCTGGCGCGGGTTCAGCACCCTGCCGGGCCAGCCGCCGCGGATCGACTGGGACGCGATCCGGGTCGCGCATCTGATCCCCGAAAGCGGCATCGAACTGGTCCCCGACGACAGCTATATCCTGGAGCACGGGTTCGAGCGGCTGCATGGGGTGGACTTTCGCAAGGGCTGCTACGTCGGCCAGGAGGTCACTGCGCGGATGAAGCACAAGACCGAGTTGCGCAAGGGCCTCGTCCGGGTCGAGGTCGAGGGCTCGGCCCCGGTCGGCAGCGAGATCCTCGCCGACGGCAAGCCTGCCGGGGTGCTTTACACCCAGGCGGGCGGCCAGGGGATCGCCTATCTGCGCCACGACCGGGCCGGGGGCACATTGACCGCCGCAGCCGCGCGGCTGCGGCTGGCATGAGCCGGCTGCAAAGATCCTTGACGAAATCCTAACGCAAAGGTTGAAATCGGCGGACGGGCCCCTAAATCTCGTGATGGTCTGCCGGGGCCAACGACTAGATGCTGAGGGCGCAAATTCAGCCATGCACCAGGCGCATGGCAGTCATTCCAAACCGGAAGCCCCCGAATCGCATACAAATCGTTACAACCCCTCGGACGCGAGGAATTACAAGAGCAATAAAAAGGAAAGCCGATGCTCGACACCATCGACAGCACCGCCTTCAACTTCGAGCAGGGCCAGCGTGCGCGCAAGCTGTTCGCGGCCGTCGTGCTTGCCGCCTTGGACGATGCCATTGCCGACGACAAGAAGTATGGCAACGGTCCCGACCAGATCGCCCGCTGGGCCCGTTCGCGCGACGGGCGCGAAGTCCTGTCCTGCGCCGGGATCGACCCGAACGAGCGGGTGGTCAAGGGCCTGATGGAATTCGTGTCGAAGGGCATCCGCACCAGCGTCGCGCTCTCGCGCGAGGAATCCGAGCGTCGCCACGCGCTTGAGGCCGAACAGGCCGAAGCCGCCTGATCAGGTCCGGCAAGGACCTAGACGAAACGCGCCCCCAGTGGGCGCGTTGTCATTTCCGGGGTCGGTTTCCGGGGCTCAGTCCAGGGAGCGAGCGGCGAGTGCCCGGTTCACCTCGGCCCGGACCAGCTTGCGGACGTTGCGGGTGATCCTCTCGCCAAGGCTGCCCTGCAACTCCTGGCGGAGGATCTCGCGGACAAGATCGTGCAGCTCGGCCTCGTCCATCACCCGCAGGTTCTCGTCCTCCAGGACGGCGGCGGTCAGGACCTCGGCCACGTCGATCTCATCCTCATTCTCGGCCACAGGTTCGGCCTCGGCAGGAGCAGCGGCGGAGGGAAAGGCGACCACGGGACCCTCGCCCTGAAGGGCCTCCTCCTCCTCGACCTCGGGCCACATCGGCGCTTCGGCCACCAGTTCGGCCTCTTCCACGCCAAGCGCGATCTCGGCCAACGGGGCCTCGGGCGCGGACCAGATCGGCTCTTCCCAATCGGCATCGACCAGAACGGCTTCCTCCGGCGCCAGGTCGCTGCCGGTCAGGATCAGCGGCGCGACGGGCGCGGCCTCGGGGACCACGCGCAGCGAGGGAGTCAGGAGGAGCTTTTCCCCCGGTTCGGGGTCATGGGGGCATCGGTCGGCAGAGACCAGCCTGCGCACAGAGGACACCAGATCCTCGACCCCGTTCGATGTCAGCGATCCCGGCATATCCGGCCTTCCGTCCAAGCCACGCGAACCCGCCGGATGAGCCTACTCTGGCAAGCCCATGTCCGGCAACAGTTTTCGCGCCGGACGGCCCCTGCTCAATTGCCGATCTTTTCCAGAATCCGGTCCAGAGCCTTGCCCTGCGCGCTGTGCGCGGGCGCACGCTCGACCGATTTGTAATAGGCTTCGGGATCGTAGGTCGGGATGCCGAGCTGCAGATGCTCGACGGTCAGCAGGCCCATGGTCGAGAGCACGCGGTAGACGCTGACGTAACGCTGCGCCTCGGCCTGGAGGCGGGCGTTGCGGGCATCCAGAAGCTCCTGCTCGGCGTCCAGCACGTCCAGCGTGGTCCGCGCGCCCAGTTGCGCCTCTTCGCGCACGCCGTCGAAGGCGGTTTGCGCGGCGCGGATCTGGCGGTCGGAAGCCTCGATCGAGGCGTTGGAGACCAGAAGCCCGGCCCAGGCGACGCCGACCGATTGCAGCACGTTCACCGTGGTCTGCTGCAGGCCCGCCCGCGCCCGGTCATTGCCCGCGATCGCCTGGCGCAGCAGCGCCGCCAGCTTGCCGCCGGCATAGAGCGTCTGGTTCCACACCAGCCCGACCGAGGCGCTGTCCAGCCCGTCGTTGTCGGTCTCGAGGCTGGCCTGGGCGCCCAGCGTCGGCTTCATCCCGGCGCGGGCCAGATCGACCTGCAACCCGCCGATGGTCACGAGATGCTGCGCCTGGCGGATCAGCGGATGGGACTTGCGCGCGACCGACTGCGCCTCCTCCAGCGACTTCGGCAGGGCCGGAGCCCTGGGCGGGGCCGCAAGGTTGCCGGGATAGGCGCCGGTCGCGGCCTTGTAGGATTCGCGCGCGACCATCAGGTCGCCCTCGGCCGCCGAAAGCGCCGAGCGCGAGGCCGCCAGCCGCGCCTCGGCGATGGCTACGTCGGTGCGGGTGATCTCGCCCACGTCGAAACGGTCCTGGGCGGCGCGAAGCTCCTGGGTGATGAGCCGCAGGTTGCTTTGCCGCAGCGCCACGACATCCAGCGCCAGCCGCACATCGACATAGGCCTGGACGGCGGCAAGCAGCACCTCCTGCTCGACCTGGACCAGCGCCTGACGGGTGGCCAGCACGCTTTCGCGCGCGAGCTCGATCCCGAAATGGCGGCGGCCGAAATCCAGAAGCAGCAGGTCGGCCGACAGCGACAGCGAGGCCGAGGTGCCCTCGACCGTGGCCGGGACCGGCGAAGAGACATCTGCCCGCCGCCAGCCGGCGGTCGCGGTATAGGCGATCACCGGCCGCAACGACGAGACGGCGACCGCCACATCCTCATCCGCGGCGCGCAGCACCGCGCGGTTCTGGTCCAGGAGATTCGAGTTGCGATAGGCCGCGATCAGCGCATCCGTCAGCGTCTCGGCCCCTGCCCCGGCCGCCGACCCAAGCGCCGCCGCCGCCACCACCACCGCTCGAAGCCAGGACCGCATCCGTTCCGCCTTTCCCACGCGCGGCCATGGCCGCCCGCCTTGTTGCACCTTCGCCGGAAGCCCCGGCATGGCCCCGAGGGCCGCTACAGGACGAACCCGCGCGCGCGGGCGAAACCGTCCAGCACCGGGGCGGCCGCGTTGAACACCGGGCGCCAGCTGACGCGGCCCTCGCTCTTGACCCCGATCCGCGCGGTGCCGATCGCCCCGTCCATGAAGATCGCACCGATCCGGCCGCCGTCCTTGAGCTGCGCCAGCAGCGTCGCGGGCAGTTCCTCGACGCCGCCCTCGACGGTGATCACGTCATAGGGCGCATGGCGGGCCGCGCCGTCCTGCAGCGGGCCGGCGACGACGATGGCATTGTCCACGCCCTCCTCCGACAGAAGCCGCCCGGCCTCGGCGGCCAGGGTGGCATCCGCCTCGACCGCGACCACCGTTTCGGCCAGCCGGGCCAGGACCGCGGCCGAATAACCAAGCCCGCAGCCCAGATCCAGCACCATCTCGCCGGGCTGCACGTCCAGCACATCCAGAAGCTTGGCCAGCGTCCGCGGCTCCAGCAGGACACGGCCGGGGGCCAGGGGCAGGTTCTCGCCGATATAGGCCGTCTCGCGCCGGTCCTCGGGCACATAGACCTCACGCGGGACGGCAAGCATGGCGTCGATGATCGGGAATTTGGTCACATCCGAGGGGCGGACCTGCGTATCCACCATCATCTCGCGGCGGGTGGCGAATTCGCTCATTCTGAACTCATCGGTTTGCTTGCGTCACCCGGCAGTCTTGCCACAGAACCCCATGGCCCGCAACGGCCTTCGCCGCGATTTCGCCGGCGTGACGGCGCGGCCACGGACCGCTCTGCCCCATCCGGTAAAATTCGACTAAAATTGCGCTTCCTCTTGGCAAAAATACTCAAATCCGGAGGTTGCAGCGGGCGGCAGGCCGAAAGAGGGGAATGGTGGGCGGTGAGGGATTCGAACCCCCGACATTCTCGGTGTAAGCGAGACGCTCTACCAGCTGAGCTAACCGCCCCTGCCCCGGTCCCTACCCCGCCGGCTTTGCGCTGGCAAGGCGTCGCAATGACGAAAGCGCGCCGATGGGGCGCGCTTTCGGGAATGATGGTGGGCGATAACGGATTTGAACCGCTGACATCTTCGATGTGAACGAAGCGCTCTACCGCTGAGCTAATCGCCCGGTGAGGGGGCTTTTAGTCGTCCTCTCCGTCCTCCGCAAGGGGCTTCGCACCGGCTTTTTCGCTACCCTTTCCGGCCTCGCCGCGCCGCAGCTTCAGTGTCATGACCGCGCCCGCCGTCCGCGCGACGCGCAGCTTGCCCAAGGGCGGCAGCGCCAGCGTGGCGCCCGCCTGCAGCGCGGCGGAGATTGCGACCAGGGTAGCCTCGACCGACTTCTTCGCCTCGGGCTTCCTCGCCCCGGTGGCGCCGGCGACGCGATCGACGAGATCCCGCAGCCGGAGCACGGCCGCCTTTCCCTCGGCCGCCAAGGGCGCCGGCGGTTCGACCACCTTCAGCGTTGGCTTGAGGTTGACGGCCTTCGGCCCGGGTTTGGCTGCCCTGGTCCTTGCGGGCTTAACCGGGGAGGTGTCGCCGGGCGATTTCGGGGTCGTGGCCATGGTTACCCTTTGGAAATTGTCACGCATCGCCGCAACCATAATGCTGCGACCCAAGGCCCACCAGCGGTTTCCACTTTTCCTCGCCGGTTCCCGAAAGCCTGCCCGGCTGGGCAAATCAATGGTTTCGCCCGAATGAGGAAGGCGCGCCCCGAGGGGCGCGCCTTCGTGCTTGTGCTGCAGCTCAGTGCGCGGTCTGCACGGGCTTCTCGGCCTGGGCCGCGCGGGCGGCCGCCGCGGCCTCTTCCGCCGCCTCGTCCCATTCCACGGGTTCCGGCTGGCGCACCAGCGCCTGGGCCAGGACCTCGCGGACATGGGTCACGGGGATGATCTTCAGGCCCTGCTTCACGTTCTCGGGGATTTCCGCCAGGTCCTTGGCGTTCTCTTCCGGGATGAAGACGGTCTTGATCCCCCCACGCAGCGCGGCGAGCAGCTTCTCCTTGAGGCCGCCGATGGGCATGGCATTGCCGCGCAAGGAAACCTCGCCAGTCATGGCGATGTCCTTCCGCACCGGAATCCCGGTCAGGACCGAGACGATGGAGGTCACCATCGCCAGGCCCGCTGACGGCCCGTCCTTCGGCGTGGCACCATCCGGGACGTGGACGTGGATGTCGATCGCGTCGAACTTCGGCGGCTTCACCCCGATCTGGGGCGAGACCGAGCGGACATAGCTGGCCGCCGCGTCGATGGATTCCTTCATCACCTCGCCCAGTTTCCCGGTCGTCTTCATCCGGCCCTTGCCCGGCAGCTTCAGCGCCTCGATCTGCAACAGATCGCCACCGACACTGGTCCAGGCCAGGCCCGTCACCACGCCGACCTGGTCCTCCTTCTCGGCCAGGCCATAGCGGTGGCGCTGGACGCCCAGGTATTCCTCGACCTTGGCCGGGTCGATCTCCACCTTCTTCGTCTTGCCCTTCAGGATGTCGGTCACGGCCTTGCGGGCCAGCTTGGCGATCTCGCGCTCCAGGTTCCGCACCCCCGCCTCGCGGGTATAGTAGCGGATGACATGGTTCAGCGCGTCGTCGCTGACGCTGAATTCGCCCTTCTTCAACCCGTTCGCGGCGATCTGCTTCGGCAGCAGGTGGCCGCGCGCGATCTCGCGCTTTTCATCCTCGGTGTAGCCCGCCAGCGGAATGATCTCCATCCGGTCCATCAGCGGCCCCGGCATGTTGTAGGAGTTCGCCGTGGTGATGAACATCACGTTGGACAGGTCGTATTCCACCTCGAGATAGTGGTCGATGAAGGTGTTGTTCTGTTCGGGGTCCAGCACCTCGAGCAGCGCCGAGGCCGGGTCGCCGCGGAAGTCCTGGCCCATCTTGTCGATTTCATCCAAGAGGATCAGCGGGTTGGTGGTCTTGGCCTTCTTCAGCGACTGGATAATCTTGCCGGGCATCGAGCCGATATAGGTCCGCCGGTGGCCGCGGATCTCGGATTCGTCGCGAACCCCGCCCAGCGAGATGCGGATGAACTCGCGCCCCGTGGCCTTGGCCACCGACCGCCCCAGCGAGGTCTTGCCCACGCCCGGAGGGCCGACGAGGCAGAGGATCGGCCCCTTCAGCTTGGTCGAGCGCGCCTGCACCGCCAGATATTCGACGATCCGCTCCTTGACCTTCTCGAGGCCGTAGTGATCGGCGTCCAGCACCTTCTGCGCCGCGCCCAGATCCTTCTTGACGCGGGACTTGACGCCCCACGGCACGCCCAGCAGCCAGTCGAGATAGTTGCGCACGACGGTCGCTTCCGCCGACATCGGCGACATCGACTTCAGCTTCTTCAGCTCCGCCTCGGCCTTCTCGCGCGCTTCCTTGCTGAGTTCGGTCTTGCGGATGCGCTCTTCCAGCTCGGCGACCTCGTTCTGGCCGTCCTCGCCGTCGCCGAGCTCCTTCTGAATGGCCTTCATCTGCTCGTTCAGATAGTACTCGCGCTGGGTCTTCTCCATCTGCGTCTTCACGCGCGACTTGATCTTCTTCTCCACCTGAAGGACGGACAATTCGCCCTGCATGTGGCCATAGACCTTCTCCAGCCGCTCGGCGACGTCCAGCGTCTCCAGGATCGCCTGTTTCTGGCCCACGTCCACACCCAGATGGCCCGCCACCAGGTCGGCCAGCCGCGCCGGCTCGCGGGTATCCGAGACGGCGGCCAGAGCCTCCTCGGGGATGTTCTTCTTCACCTTGGAGTAACGGTCGAACTCCTCGGACACCGCGCGGACCAGCGCCTCGACGGCGGTCTCGTCGCCGGGGGTCTCGTCCAGCTGCTCGGCCGTGGCCTCGAAATAGGCGGGGTTGTCAAGGAAGCCGGTGATCTTCACCCGCGCCTTGCCCTCGACCAGCACCTTCACGGTGCCGTCGGGCAGTTTCAGAAGCTGCAGCACATTGGCCAGGACGCCGGTGCGGAAGATGCCATCGGCGTCGGGATCGTCGGCGGTGGGATCCTTCTGCGAGGACAGGAGGATCTGCTTGTCGTCCTGCATCACCTCTTCCAGGGCGCGGACCGATTTCTCGCGGCCGACGAAGAGCGGCACGATCATGTGGGGGAAGACCACGATGTCGCGCAGGGGCAGGACGGGATAGCTTTGGATGCTCATATGTCTACCTTCGTTCGCGGCCGCGTCGCGGGGTCCCGACCATCGGCAACCCTGCCCGCTCCGCCTTCAGTCCGTAATCTGTGGTCCCGGGTGAAGGGATTCAAGTTACAGGTTGGTTCGCCAGAATGAACCTCTGCGTGAAGCGGTGCAAGATGCGAAACGACGGCGGCGGACCCGGTGGGCGAGATCGGCGCGAGACAGAGACTCTGCCATCGGGGCCGGATCCTGCGGCACCGGCTTCGGCAGGCGACAGGACACCGGGAGAGCCGGGGGATCCCGGGCGGCGCGGGTTGCCGGGAGGGGACGGGCCTCGCCATGCCCGCCGAGATCAAGGCCCGACAGGCTGCGCAATCGCGGCTATTCCGTGCTGCGGACAGCAGTCGACGGACGCGTATTGTTCCTGCCGGGCCCGGTCAGGCCGTAATCGCTTGCGCTGGCCGGGCAATGCGGCGCCTCGCGTGACAGCTGGCGCATGAGGACCGCCGCTTCGGAGGATTTCAGCGTGGGCAGCGCGTCGGGGCGCGCCAGGATCGCCTCGGCCCCCAGCGCCTCCAGCGTCTGCAGCAGCGAATTCCGCACCGGCCCGGCCATCAGCCCGACCATCCGCCGCGCGGGCTGGAAGCTCTCCGCAGGCAGGCCCTCGGCCAGAAGGATCTCGTGCCGCTCGAGCAGGAGATGGACATAGCACACGCCCTCGCCTTCCTGCGGGACATGGGCGAGCGTGCCGAGAAGATGCCGGGCGGTCACGAACACGCGCGGTGCGCCGAAGAATAGGTCGCAGGCCGGATCCTCCAGCACGACGCGGTGCTGCGGCGAGAGGTCGAGGTCGCGTTCCGGCAGGCCGGGCGCGAAAGCATGGGCCGGGATGCGGACCGGGCGCAGCGCGGGATCGGCGGCAAGTGCGGCGGCGCTGTAGCTGGAGAAGCCGATCCAGGCGAGGGGCACGGCACGGCCGTCCTCGGTCAGGACCGTCTCGCCGGGACGCAGGGTCTCGACCGCGCGGCGGCCCGATGGGGTGTCGATCAGGGTGCCCGCGCAGAAGCAGATCGGCGGCGGATCCAGGTTCACGCCGCTCAGCGGGATCGCGCCGTTGCCGAACGCGTTCATCTCCGCCTGGGTCGCGGGCGGTTCGCCCAGAACGTAGAAATATTCGTGCGCCTTGCCGTTGATCACGACCTCGAGCAGCACCACACTGCGCCCGACCAGACCGCCGGGAACCTGCGAGTTCCCCGCCGGCAACGTGCCGGTCAGCCTGACCGTGAAATTGTAGGCCACATTGTTGATGATGACCTGGGTATCCGGGTCCGGCAGGCCGTTGCTGGCATCGAGAGAGAGATCGCCGGTGCCATTGTCGGTAAAGGTCAGCAGCGTGGCCGGTGCGTGGTTGGTGCCGATCGGGTTCAGCGACTGGTTGCCGGCAGTCGTCGAATCTTCCCGCGCCCAGACCGAAAACGTCGCCATACCCGCACTCACATCTTTAATAATTTGTTAAGGAATTCGACGTATCGGCGGATCTGTCAAGGCTAACCCGCGCCCTGCCCCCGATGGCGGAAGCGGGTGGCCTCCTTGTCACGGTCGCGACGGCAGGGGCCGCCCTCACACGGGGGGAATGTCGCCTTCCGCCCGCTTCGCATGGAACCCGGCCACGAACCCCGCCAGCCGCCCCGCTGCGATCGCCTCTCGCAGCCCCTGCATCAGCACCTGGTAGTAATGCAGGTTGTGCCAGGTCAGCAGCATCGAGCCGATGATCTCGTCCGCCTTCACCACATGATGCAGGTAGGCGCGGCTGTAGCCCCGGCAGGCCGGGCAGGCGCAGCCCTCCTCCAGCGGCCGGGGGTCGTCCTTGTGCCGCGCATTGCGCAGGTTGACCTGTCCCCGCGCCGTCCAGGCCTGCCCCGTCCGGCCCGAGCGCGAGGGCAGCACGCAATCCATCATGTCCACGCCCCGCTCCACCGCCCCCACGATGTCGTCGGGCTTGCCCACCCCCATCAGGTAGCGCGGCTTGTCCTGCGGCAGGAATCCCGGCGCATAGTCGAGGACGGAGAACATCGCCTCCTGCCCCTCGCCCACCGCTAGGCCGCCGATGGCATAGCCGTCGAAGCCGATGCCCTTCAGCGCCTCGGCGCTTTCCTGTCGCAACTCCCGCGTGACGCCGCCCTGCATGATGCCGAACAGCGCATGTCCCGGCCGGTCGCCGAAGGCATCGCGGCTGCGCTGCGCCCACCGCATCGACAGGCGCATGGATTTCGCCACCACCGCCTCGTCCGCCGGCAGCGCCGGACATTCGTCGAAGCACATCACGATGTCCGACCCCAAGAGGCGCTGGATCTCCATGCTGCGTTCCGGCGTCAGCATGTGGCGCGAACCGTCGAGATGCGAGGCGAAGCGCACCCCCTCCTCGGTCAGCTTGCGCAGGGGGCCAAGGCTCATCACCTGGAAACCGCCGGAATCGGTCAGGATCGGGCGCGGCCAGTTCATGAACCTGTGCAGCCCGCCAAGCGCCGCGATCCGCTCGGCCGTGGGGCGCAGCATCAGATGATAGGTGTTGCCCAGCAGGATGTCGGCCCCGGTCGCGCGCACGCTGTCGGGCAGCATCGCCTTGACCGTGGCTGCAGTGCCGACCGGCATGAAGGCAGGGGTGCGGATCTCGCCCCGTGGCGTCTGGATCACCCCGGTCCGCGCCGCCCCGTCCCTTGCCGATATCGTGAAGCCGAAGCCCGTCGCCATGGCGCATCCATCCCCTTGCCTGCCGCGTCTTTGGGCCAAATCGACGAAAAAGCCAAGCACCCGGCCTGCCCCGCCATCATTCTGCTTGACCTTTGCCGCGACCTCTCTATTTGCGCGAATGAACGTTCATTCGCATCCGGTATCCCATGCCCGCCATCCCCGCCCCCGCAGTCCCCGACCGCAGCCACGAGATCCTGGCCTCGATCCGGCAGTCCTTTGCCGAAAAGGGCTTCGACGGGGCCTCGATGCAGGACCTGGCCCGCGCGGCGGGGATGAGCGTGGGGAACTTCTACCGCTATTTCCCCTCGAAGATGGCGATCGTGCAGGCGATGTGCGGCTATGACCTGGCCGAGATCCAGGGCGAGTTCGCCGAGATCCAGAAGTCCGACACGCCCATGGCCTGCCTGCGCGCCCGTATCCTTGCGCATTTCGACGAAGAGCAGATGAAGGACGGCCAGCTCTGGGCCGAGATCACCGCCGCCGCGATCCGCAAGCCCGAGATCGGCGAGGCCGCCCGCGAGATGGAGGAGACCATCGTCCGGCTGCTGGCCACGATCTTCGCCCGCGTCACCGGCCGCGACCCCGAGGCGGCGCGCCAGCGCTATGAGGGCCAGGCGCAGATGCTGGTGATGCTGGTCAAGGCCATGGCGATGCGCACCGCGCAATTCGGACCGGCCAGCCCGGCGCTCGAACGACAGGTCCATGCGGTGATCGACGGCCTCCTCGCGGACATTTCCACCGATACGGCAGAAGGCTGACCCCGATGCGCGCGACCCCGACCCTGATGCTTGCGGCCGCCCTGGCGCTGGGGCCCGCCCTGCCCCTGCCCGCCGAAGAGACTGCCATTGCCCCAGCGGCCGAGGCGCTGCCCGCGATCACCGTCTCGCAGGTGGTTCCCCTGCCGCTGGCCGAGAGGATCATCGCCTCGGGCCTGGTCGCGGCGGTCGAGGAGGTGCAGGTCGCCCCCCTGATCGAGGGCCAGCCGCTCGAGGAGCTTCGCGCCGACGTCGGCGACATGGTGGCGGAGGGCCAGGTGCTTGCCGTCCTGTCGAAATCGACGCTGGAACTGCAGCGGGCCGAAGCCGTCGCCTCGCTGGCGGCGGCGCGGTCCGGCATCGCGCAGGGCGAGGCGCAACTGGTCGAGGCCGAGGCGGCGGCGGCCGAGGCGGGGCGGGTGGCGGAGCGGACGCTGAAGCTGCGCGAACAGGGGACGGCGGCGCAGGCCCAGGCTGATGCGGCCAGCGCCAATGCGACCTCGGCCACGGCGCGGGTGACGGTGGCGAAGCAGGCGCTGGAGGCGGCGCGTGCCCAACTCGCCCTGGCCGAGGCGCGGCTGGAGAATGTGGACCTCCAGCTCAGCCGGACCGAGGTGAAGGCCCCGGTCGCCGGCGAGATCGTGGCCCGCAACGCCCGGATCGGCGCGATTGCCACGGCGGCGGGCCAGCCGATGTTCGTCATCACCCGCGACGCCGCGCTGGAACTGCGCGCCGACGTGGCCGAGGCCGATATCCTGCGCCTTGCCCCCGGCCAGAAGGCCCGCCTCCGCGTGGTGGGCATGACCGAGCCGCTGGAGGGCGTCGTGCGCCTGGTCGAACCCGTGATCGACGCGGCCACCCGCCTTGGCCGCGCCCGGATCTCGGTCGAGGCCGAGGGCCTGCGCCCCGGGATGTTCGTCGAGGCCGAGATCCTGGTCGCCGAGCGCGAGGGGCTGGCGGTCCCGGTCTCGGCGCTCGGCTCGTCGCCAGAGGGGGCGGTGGTGATGCGCGTCCGGGACGGAGTGGTCGAGCGCGTGGTGGTGACGACCGGGATCCGCGACGGCGGGCTGGTCGAGATCGCCGAGGGCCTTGCCGCCGGCGACACGGTCGTCACCAAGGCCGGCGCCTTCGTGCGGGCGGGCGACCGGATCAACCCGGTCCCGGCCGTGACCGACTGAGGGGGGCCGGCGCATGAACTTTTCCGCCTGGTCGATCCGCAACCCGGTCGCGCCGCTGCTGGCCTTCTTCCTGCTGCTCGTTCTGGGCTGGCAAAGCTTCAACAGCCTGCCGATCACCCGTTTCCCGAACATCGACGTCCCCCTCGTCGCCGTCGCCGTCGCCCAGTCCGGCGCCGCCCCCGCCGAGATGGAGACCCAGATCACCAAGGAGATCGAGGATGCCGTCGCGGGCCTGACCGGGGCCAAGCGCGTGACCTCGAACGTGACCGACGGGCTGTCGACCACGGTGATCGAATTCCGCATGGAAGTGCCGACCGACAAGGCGGTGCAGGACGTGAAGGACGCCGTGGACCAGATCCGCGGCGACCTGCCGGGCGGGATCGAGGCCCCCATCGTCTCGCGCATCGACGTCGAGGGCCAGGCGATCATGACCTTTGCCGTCGCCGCGCCGAACCGCACGATGGAGGAGCTGAGCTGGTTCGTCGACGACACCGTGACCCGCGCCTTGCAGGGCAAGCCCGGCATCGGCCGCGTCACGCGCGTCGGCGGGGCCGACCGCGAGATCCGTGTCGAACTGGACCCGGTACGGCTGGACAGCCATGGAGTCACCGCCCAGGCGGTCAGCGCCCAGATCGCGGCGACGAACACCAACCTCGGCGCAGGCAAGGTCAACCTCGGCGAGGGCGAGCAGGTGATCCGCACGCTCGGCGACCAGGGCACGGTCGAAAGCCTTGCCGCGATGACCATCGCCCTGCCCTCGGGCCGCTTCGTCCGGCTTACGGACCTCGGGCAGGTGGTGGACAGCTATGAGGAGCTGAAGAGCTTTGCCCGGATCGACGGCGAGACCTCGGTTGCCTTCCTGGTCTTCCGCTCGAAAGGAGCCTCCGAGGTCAGCGTGGCCGAGACCACGAATGCCGTGGTCGACGCATTGCGGGCCGAGAACCCGGACGTCGCCATCACCATGGTCGACGATTCCGTCTTCTACACCTACGGCAATTACGAGGCCGCGATTCACACCCTGCTGGAAGGCGCACTGCTGGCCGTGCTGGTGGTGCTGGCCTTCCTGCGCAACTGGCGCGCGACGCTGATCGCGGCGGTCGCCCTGCCGCTGTCGGCGGTGCCGACCTTCTGGGTGATGCAGCAACTCGGCTTCTCGCTGAACCTGGTCAGCTTCCTGGCCCTGACGCTGGCCACCGGGATCCTGGTCGACGACGCCATCGTCGAGATCGAGAACATCGCCCGCCATATCCGCATGGGCAAGACCCCCTTCCGCGCGGCGATCGAGGCGGCGGACGAGATCGGCCTGGCGGTCATCGCCACCACCTTCACCATCGTCGCGGTCTTCGTCCCCGTCTCGTTCATGCCGGGCATCCCGGGCCAGTATTTCCGCCAGTTCGGCCTTACCGTGGCGATTGCCGTCCTCTTCTCGCTGCTGGTCGCCCGCCTGATCACCCCGATGATGGCGGCCTATTTCATGCGCGCCAAGGATGCCGTCGGCCATGACGAGGGCCACGGCGACGGCCTGATCATGCGGGGCTATCTGCGGGTGGTCCGCGCCACGACCAAGGTCCGCCGCTCGGCAAGACGGCGCTGGCTGGCGCTGCCGACCTATTACCTCACCCTCGTCGTCGCCATCGGCGTCGTGATCCTGTCGGTCCTCGCCATGCTGCAGGTGCCGGGCAGCCTGTTCCCGCCCGAGGATGAAAGCCGGATCGTGGTCTCGGTCGAACTGCCGCCGGGCGCGACGCTGGAGGACACCGTCGCCACCACCGACCGGATGCGCGAGGCGGTGCGCGGAATCAAAGGCGTGCAATCGGTGCTGGTGATCGGCGGCTCGACCCCGCTGGGCGACCGCGACATCCGGCGCGCGACGTTCACCATCATCCTCGACCGGCTGGACAATGGCCTGGCGCGCAAGCTTTCGGACCTGGGCCAGAACCTGCCGCTGGTCGGCCACCTCCTGCCCGAAGCCCCGGTCCAGGGCCGCATCCGCCCGCAGTCCGAGATCGAGACCGAGGTCTTCGCCGCCCTGCGCAAGGTTCCCGACCTGCGCGCCTACAAGGCGGCGGCGATGGGCGGCGGTGCGCGGCCCTTCAGCTATGACATCCTCTCGGCCGACGAGGGCGACCTTGACGCGGCGATCCGCAAGATCGACGCTGCGCTGCGCGACGAGCCGATGTTCCTGAACGCCTCGACAGAGGCCGCCCTGCCCCGGCCGGAAATCCAGATCACCCCCCGACCGGAAGAGGCCGCCCGGCTGGGCGTGACCGTCAGCCAGATCGCCACCCTGGTCCGCGTGGCGACCATCGGCGATGTCTCGGCGGCGCTGGGGAAGCTTTCGATCGACAACCGCCAGGTGCCGATCCGGGTGCAGCTGGACGCGGTCTCGCGCGATGACCTTGCCCGGATCGCAGCGCTGAAGGTGACGACCGCCGCCGGTCCGGTGCCCCTGTCCTCGGTGGCGCGGATCGAGGTGGCCGAGGGGCCGTCGGTCGTCAAGCGGCTGAACCGGCTGCGGGTGGCAACCCTGGGGGCCGACATCGCGCCGGGCTTCGTGCTGGACCAGGCGACCGCCCGCTTCCAGGAGATCCTGCCGGGACTGGATCTGCCGCCTTCGGTCCAGGTCACCCCCTCGGGCGACGCCGAGGTCCAGGCCGAGCTGCTGGGCAGTTTCCAGAATGCGATGATCCTGGGCGTGCTGCTGATGATGTTCGTCCTGATCCTGCTGTTCCATTCGGTCCTGCAGCCGGTGACGATCATCTTCTCGCTCCTGCTGTCGGTGGGCGGCGTCGCGGCGGCGCTGATCATCACGCAGAATCCGCTGTCGATGCCGGTGCTGATCGGCATCCTGATGCTGATGGGGATCGTGGCCAAGAACGCGATCCTGCTGATCGACTTCGCGATCGAGATGCGCACGCGCGGCTTCACGCGAATCGAGGCGGTGATCGAGGCCGGCCACAAGCGCGCCCGCCCGATCGTGATGACCTCGATCGCCATGTCGGCCGGCATGCTGCCCTCGGCGCTTGGCGTGGGCGAAGGCGGAGCGTTCCGCGCGCCGATGGCGACGGCGGTGATCGGCGGGATCATCGTCTCGACCGTGCTCAGCCTCGTGGTCGTGCCGTCGATGTATCTGGTGATGGACGACCTGTCGCGCGCGCTCTCCTGGGTGCTGCGCCGCTTCATCGGCCGCAAGGAAGCCGAGCCCGAAAGCCCCGAGGCCCATGTCCTGGCCGAACGGATCGAGGCGGGCCGCGCGGAGATCGCGCGGATGGAGAAGCGGCTGGCGGGGCTGGAGGCCGGTCTCGCCCTGCGCGCCGGGTCCCACGCGGCGGAATAGGCGCGACCTTGGGGCCGGGGCCAATTTTCTTGGAAGAAAATTGCAAAATTCTTCGAAGAATTTTGGCCCCCGGTTCAACAACCGCAGCGCAAACCTGCAGAATGAACCCCCTCGGGGCGCCCAGCCAAGGTGGACCCTTTCGAAACCTCCGGCCGCCGGGTGGCGGCGTTCGGTTCACACCCCGACATAGGTGCGGAAAGCCGGATCGTCCGCTGCCAGCCCCCTTGTGTCCCGCACCTCCTCGACCCGGCCCGCGACCATGAATGCCACCCGGTCGGCCAGCCGCAGCACCGCGTCCACCCGCTGCTCGACCAGCACGACCGCCACGCCCTGCCCTTTCAGCACCACCACCGCCTCCTGGATCAGCGCGATGATCGAGGGTTGCAACCCCTCGGTCGGTTCGTCCAGCAGCAGGACCTTCGGCTCCAGGCAGAGGGCGCGGGCGATGGCCAGCATCTGCTGCTCGCCGCCCGAGAGCGTGCCCGCGACCTGTGCGAGCCGGTCGCGCAGGCGGGGAAAGAGGTCCAGCACCCGCTCCAGCACCGCCGGATCGTTGCCGCGCACGAGGCCACCCACGGCAAGGTTCTCGGCGACCGTCAGCGGCCCGAACAACCGGCGGCCCTGCGGCACATAGGCCAGACCGCGCTTCGGCACCTGATGCGCGGGCAGGCCCTGCAGCGCCACGCCGTCCAGCGTGATCGTCCCCGTGCCGACGGGGATCAGCCCCATCAGCGCCTTGAGGAAGGTGGACTTACCCACCCCGTTCCGCCCCATCAGGCAGGTGATCCGCCCCGCCTCGGCCCGGAAACCGAGGCCGCGCAGCACGGTGACCGGGCCATAGCCCGCCGTCAGGCCCTGGACCTCAAGCGCCAAGATAGGCCTCCTGCACGGCCGGGTTGGCGCGGATCGCAGCGGGCGTCCCGCTGGCCAGCACCCGGCCGAAGGTGAGGACCGTGATCCGGCTGGCAAGGTCCATCACCACCTCCATGTTGTGCTCGATCAAGAGGACCGTGGTCTCCGGCACCAGGCTGCGGACCAGCGCCTTGAAGCCCTCGATCTCGCTGGCGGCGAGGCCCTGCGTCGGCTCGTCCAGGATCAGGAGACGCGGCTTCAGCGCCAGGCCCATGGCCAGTTCCAGTAGCCGCTGATGTCCGTAGGACAGCGTTCCGGCCTCCTGCTCCTCCAGCCCGTCCAGCCCGACGCGGGCCAGTGCCGCGCGGGTCCTGTTCTCCAGGTCGCGGGTGCCTTGCGCCTGCACGGCAAGGGCCACGTTGTCAAAGACGCTGAGGCGGGGGAATATGCTGGTGATCTGGAAGGTATAGGCGATGCCCTTCCTGACCCGCAGTTGGGCGGGCAGCCGGGTGATGTCCTCGCCCGCCAGCAGGATCCGGCCCGACTGCGGCAGGCGGCGGCCGGAAAGAAGGCTCACGAAGCTGGTCTTGCCCGCACCGTTCGGGCCGATAAGCGCATGGATCTCGCCCGCCTCCAGGGTGAAATCGACGCCATCCACCGCCTTCAGCCCGCCGTAATGCAGGGTCAGCCCCCGCGTCTCGATCAGGGGAGCCATCACGGCAGCCATTTGGCCCACCTTTCCCGGACCGTGCCCAGGATGCCCTTCGGCGCGAACAGGACCAGCGCCACCAGCGCCGCGCCGATGATGAACTGGTGCGCGGTGGTCAGGCCGGTCGCGGCCTCGACCAGCGCGAACATCAGAAGGGCGCCAAGGAAGGGGCCCAGCGTGGTCCCCGCGCCGCCCATCAGGACATAGAGCATCGGCAGGATCGAATACTGGATCGTGGCGAAACTGGCCCCGACATAGCCGAAAAGGAGCGCATAGGCCGCCCCGGCCGCGCCCGCGTAAAGGCCGGAGAGGGTCAGAGCCGCCAGTTTCACCGTGAAGGGATTGTAGCCGAGCATGCGGCTGCGCTCCTCGTTCTCGCGCATGGCGATCATGGTGCGGCCGAAGGGCGAGCGCATCAGGGCCAGGCTGACCAGAAGGCCCGTGGCGAAGATCGCGAAGGCGGCAAGAAAGCGCGGCGTGTCGGTCGAGAGGTCGAAGCCGAGAAAGCTCCGGCTGGCGGCGGCAACGGCAAATCCGTCGTTGCCGCGGGTGACCGGGGCGAAATAGAGCAGCGTCAGGAAACCGGCCTGGGCGAACATCAGCGTCACGATCATGAAGCTGACCCCGGCCGTGCGCAGCGCCAGAAGGCCAAGCACGGCGGCGACCAGACCGCCCCCGGCAAGCCCCGCGATGAAGGCGGGCCCCGCACTCCAGCCCCAGAGCAGCGCGGGCAGGCCCGCGGCATACATCCCCGCGGCGAGAAGGAGGGCGTGCCCGAGGCTCAGGAGCCCGGTATAGCCGAAGGCCAGGTTGTAGCCCATGGCGAAGACCGCCAGCACCATGATCCGGGCCAGATTGGTGGCCAGATAGGGCGAGAGCCAGAACTGCGCCGAGGCCAGCACCGCCAAAAGCGCCAGGTGCAGCGCCCAGACGCGCAGGCCGTTCCGCCTCATGCCCTGGCTCCGAACAGGCCCTGCGGGCGCAGGACCAGCACCATGGCGACCAGGAGCGTCGCCAGGATCTTTGCCAGCGTGGGCGAAAAGAACATCGAGATCACCCCGTCCGAAAGCCCGATCACCACCGCCGCAACCAGCGTGCCGCGCAAGGACCCGAGCCCGCCGATGATCACCACGATGAAGGACAGGAGCAGCGGGTCATGCCCCATCAGATATTGCGCCTGCTGGATCGGCACGACCAGGACTCCGGCCAGCGCGGCGAGGCCCGCGCCAAGCGCGAAGGTGCCCATGTAGACCCGGTCGACATTGATGCCGAAGGCTTGGGCGGTCATCCGGTCCACTTGCGTCGCGCGCATGATCAGCCCCGCCCTGGTGCGCGACAGGAAGGTCCAGAGCGCCAGAAGCACCGCCAGCGCGGCGAGGACGACGAAGAGCTTGTAGCCGGAATAGCCGAACCACGGCAGCTGGATGCGCCATTCGAAAGGAGCGGGCACGGGGTTGGCGTTCGGGCCGTAGAGGGACAGCGCGGCCTGCTGCAGGATGTAGAGAAGGCCGATGGTGGCGACGATCGTGGCCTCGGGGTCGTAGTTCAGCCGCTTCAGGATCAGCCCGTCGGCCACCGCCGCCAGGGCCGCGACCAGCACCGGCGCGATGATCAGTGCGGCAAGGAAGGTCAGCGCGGCGGGCCCCGGGATCATGCCGGTCACCGCCCAGGCAAGGACCGCGCCCAGCATGTAGAACTCGCCATGCGCGACGTTGACCACGCGCATGACCCCGAAGACGAGCGACAGCCCTGCCGCCGCCAGCGCCAGGACGGCGGCGGTCACGAGGCCCTCCATCAGGGCAAGAAGCAGGAAGGGTCCGAAAGCCATTGGGTTCCGTGGGTGAAGGAAAAGCTGGGTGAATCACCCACCCTACCTGTAGGGTGGGCAATCTGCCCACGCGGCTCAGAAGGACATCGTCGTGTAGTCGACCGCGTCCTCGTAAAGCCCCTCCTCGATCGTCGTGGTGTGCACTTTCACCAGCTTGCCGCCCTGCACCTGGCTGATCGACTGCGTGCCGAAGACCTGGTGCGTCTTGCCGTTGAAGCGCTTGGCCCCCTGCGGCCGTTCGATGCCATAGGGCAGGTCCGAGATCGCCTCCATCGCCTCGACCAGCTTCTGCCGGTCGGCCGGGCCGGCGTAGCCCGAGGCCTCCATCGCCTGCTTGATGAAATAGAGCGTCTCCCAGGTGCTGAACATGTGGCTGTAGGTCGAGATGTCCTTGGCGTCGCTGACAGATGCGCCGTTGTCGTCCACCCCCACCGCGGCGCGATAGGCGGCCTCATGCTCGCCCGCGTCGGCGGGTTTCACCCTTGGATGCGCCTCCCAGAAATGGCTGCCTTCCAGGAACTCCAGCCCCGGCGTCGCGGTGTCCACCGCCTCCAGGCTGTCGACGAAGCCGAAGAGCGCGGGCTTGGCGCCGGTGCCGTAGAACTCGCCCAGTTCCTTGACGAAGGTCAGGACGGCCGGTCCGACCATGACGTGATACAGGACCTCGGTCTCGGCCGGGATCTGCGGGAAATAGCGGGTGAAGCTGGTTTCCGTCGGGGGCACGGCGATCTGGGCGATGACCTCGCCGCCCTGCTCGGCAACCGCCTTGGTGAAGAAGTCGCGGTGGTCGTGGCCGAAGGCATAGTCCGGGAAGACCATGGTGACCTTCTTGCCAAGGTTCGCCGCCACCCACGGCGCCATGGTCGAGATCTGCGCCCGCACATCGGTGATGCCGGGCTGCAGCGTCCAGCGGTTCAGCGCGCCCGAGGCGACGTGATAGCCCTCGGAGCAGACGAGGTAGGGCACCTTCAACTCGCCCGCCCTTGGCGCGGAGCCCATGACGACATGCGAGAACAGCGTCCCCATCACCAGGTCGCAGCCATCCGCCTGGGTCAGCTTGTCCACCACTTCCGAGCCGCGCTTGGGGTCGGTCGCGTCATCCTCGAACAGGATCTCGACCGGCCGGCCCGCGATCCCGCCCGCGTCGTTGATCGCCTTCAGCGCGGCCTGGGTGGTCCGTTCGTACCAGCGTCCGTAGGCGGCGCCGATGCCGGTGCGGTGCAGCTGGAAGCCGATCCTGATCGGGGCGGCCTGCGCGGCGACATGGCCCGGCAGCGCCGCAGTCAGCAGCCCCGCGCCTCCGGCCAGAAGAAGGCCGCGGCGGGTAGGGTGAAGCAATCCGTTCGACATCTCCGTCTCTCCACTGTTGCGGCCTCTGGTTCGGGCCATTGCGTTCGATTAAGGGGGCGTAACCCCCGGTTTGTCCAGTCGTTTCACCCGGTCCTTGCGGTGGACAGCAGCCACAGCCCCAGCACCGTGTACCCCACCATCAAGGCCGTCATCGGCAGATGCGCGATTCCCCGTGCCCCCTGGCCCGCCAGTTTCAACCCCAGAAGCACCGCCAGAAGATGCGCCGCAAGGATCGCGGCGAACTGTGCGGCATAGATCAGCGGCATCACCCGCGGGTCGGTGAGAAAGCCGAAGGAGACGAAGAAGGGCGGCAGACCCAGCCAGCTATCGCCCCGCATCAGGGGATCGTTCAGCGCGGCGAGCGTATATTGCCCCGCCGTCAAGAGCATCACCAGGTAATGCGCCGCATGGTATCCCGCCGCGATGGCGAGGAACGAGAGCATCACCGGCCCGGTGGCGAAACCGCCGCCGATCCGGCGGCCAAGGGTGATCGCCGTCAGGATCAGGGCCAGCGTCAGCAGCCAGACCGCGACCAGACCCGCCGTGTTCTGCACCACCACCGCGCTGCGCCCGGTGGGCTCCAGCGGGTTCTCCCCGATCAGGGCCTGCCACCAGAAGGTCTCGACCAGCCCGTCGAAGGTCAGCGCCGCCAGCGAAAGGCTGACGAACACCACGGCCGAGGGTGTCAGCGGCGGCATCGCCAACACCTGCGTGCCGGGCCAGCCGAGCATCAGCCGGGTCCGGCTTCCTTGCGTCTCGTGCCAGAGCGGCGCGACCTTGGCGATGAGGCCGAAGAGGACGGTCAGGAACTCGCCCCGCTCCAGCCAGTCCTCGCCGTCCAGCACGGCAAGCAGGAAGATCGCCAGCCAGTAGGCCAGCGCGACCGCGGCCAGGACGGCAGGATCGTCGGGGTAGAGCGAGACCATCTGGAACCAGACGAAGCCCGCGTAGCCGGCAACGGCGGGCCAGTGGCCGAGGCGGGCAAGACCGATCCCGCCCTTTCGGCCCAAGAGCGTGCGGGCAATGCGGACGGGGCCGGTCCACGGGTTCAGTCCGCGCCAGAGGTTGCCGAAGAGCATCGAGCCAAGGGGCACGACAATCCAGACCCCGGTCCAGAACACCAGCGTCATCAGGTTGTGCATCGGGTCGCGTGCGCCGAACAAGCCGACGAAGACCAGGGCGAGGAAGGCAAGGAAGGACAGGTAGGAGGTCAGGCCGACCGGCAAGATGACCCGCCGCGCGCCGAGCAGGCGCGGCTCCATCGCGGGCAGGCGGTGGGCGGCGGCGCCCATCAGCGCGGTCAGGGCCACGGTCAGGGCGGCGGCGGTGATGTAATGCCCCGTGGGCAGGGTCAGGATGACCGAGGGCGGCAGGGCGCAGGCGAAGGCACGGCCGGGGGTCAGAAGCACGGCCAGCACGGCGAGCCCCGGAATCTTCGAAAATTCCGGACAAAATTCTTCGAGGAATTTTGGACCCCGCCGCAGCCTCACCGCTTGTCGTCCTCTCTTGCATCCCTGTCGGGGGCGCGCCTTGCGTAACCCTGCCGGAAAAGCGCCGTCCCTGCAATCGATGTGCCCATGGCTGCGGTGCGGCAGCGCGTCAGTCGCCGGCCCGGGCCGGGTGCCGGGCCTCGAAGGCGGCGATCTCGGCGGCGGTGGGGGCGACGCCGGAGAAGGTCAGCACATAGGCCGGGTTGCGCGCCATGCGGATGGCATGGCTTTCATCGGACCGAAGCGCGATATAGCCGACCTGGGTCAGATAGAGCGTGCGCGCGCGGGTGTCGGCCTCGGCCTCGCCATAGCCGAAGCGGCGGAAAAGCCGGGTGATGGCGGCAACCCTCGTGGCGTCGGCCTCGCCCATCGCCGCCGCGACGGCAGGGTCGGTCAGCGACCAGGTCCGCATCGCGAATTCCAGGCGGCTGTCGAACAGGTCGTCGTCATACCAGCAGTCGAAGAGGTTCAGCGTCGCCTCGGCGATCGTCGCGGCCGGAGCTTCACAGCGCGCCACCAGATTGCCGGTGTTCTTGGCCCGCCACCGCTCAACCAGCCCCGCAAGAAGCGCCTCGCGGTCGGGGAAATGCCAGTAGAAGCTGGTGCGCGACAGACCCACCCGCTCGGCCAGGGGCATGACCTTCACCGCCTCGACCCCGCCCTCGACCAGAAGGTCGTAGGCCGCATCCAGCCAGAGATCCGGCGTTCCCCGCCATCCGCGCTCGGTCTTTTGCCTGTTCATGCCGCCGACCTAACCATCCGCGCCGATCCGGCACAAGCAGATCGAAACAAAACTCGACACATGTGTCAAGTTTTGCGATACTGCGTCACAGAAGCGATTCACCCCAATAGCGATCCACCCCAACCAAGGTCCGGCCCCATGTCGAACGATCCGCTCCTCCAGCCCTACAAGTTGAAACACCTCACCCTCCGCAACCGGATCATGACGACCAGCCATGAACCGGCCTATGGCGATGACGGGATGCCCAAGGACCGCTACCGGCTTTACCACCTGGAACGCGCCAAGGCCGGGGTCGCCATGGTGATGACCGCGGGCTCGGCCAGCACCAGCCGCGACAGCCCGCCGGTCTTCTCGAACCTCCTGGTCTGGAAGGACGAGATCGTGCCGTGGATGAAGCGGCTGACCGACGACTGCCACGAGGCGGGGGCGGCGGTGATGATCCAGCTTTCGCACCTTGGCCGCCGCACACGCTCGGACAAGGGCGACTGGCTGCCGGTGGTCTCCTCCTCGGGGATACGCGAACCCGCGCACCGCGCCTTTCCGAAACAGGCCGAGGACTGGGACATCGCCCGCATCATCCGCGACTACGTGGACGCGGCCGAGCGGATGCATGCGGCGGGCGTCGACGGGATCGAGTTCCTCTGCCACGGCCACCTGCTTGACCAGTTCATGTCGCCGCTGACCAACACGATGGATGCCCCCTATGGCGGCAGCCTGGAAAACCGCGCCCGCCTGACGCTGGAGATCGTCGAGGCCGTGCGCAAGCGGATCGGCAACCACATCATCCTGGGCCTGCGCTACGGCGTGGACGAGATGGAGCCGGGCGGCATCGACATCGAGGAAGGCGTCGCCCTGGGCAAGATGTTCCGCGATTCGGGCATGGTCGACTACCTGAACATCAACCGCAGCCGGATCCATACCGATCCGGCGATGACCGACATGATCCCGATCCAGGGCATGCGGTCCGCGCCGCACCTGGATTTCGCCGGTCGCATCCGGGCCGAGGTCGGGATGCCCACGCTCCATGCCGCCCGCATCGCCGACGTTGCGACCGCGCGGCACGCGGTGGCGACGGGCCAGGTCGACATGGTGGGGATGACCCGCGCCCACATGGCCGACCCGCATATCGTCCGCAAGATCGTCGAGGGCCGCGAGGACGACATCCGTCCCTGCGTCGGCGCGACCTATTGCCTGGACCGGATCTACCAGGGCGGCATGGCGCTTTGCATCCACAACCCCTCCACGGGCCGCGAGCAGACGATGCCGCATGACATCGCCCCGGCCGGGGTGAAGAAGAAGGTCGTCGTGGTCGGCGCCGGCCCGGCCGGCCTGGAAGCCGCCCGCGTCGCGGCCGAGCGGGGGCATTCGGTCGTCGTGTTCGAGGTCGCCGACCAGCCCGGCGGCCAGGTCCGCCTGACCGCGCAGACCAAGCGCCGGGCCGAGATGATCGGCATCGTCGACTGGCGCATGGCGCAATGCACCGCGAAAGGGGTGGAATTCCGCTTCAACACCTGGGCGGAAGCCTCTGACGTCCTTGCAGAAAACCCAGATGTGGTGGTGATCGCGACGGGTGGCCTGCCCAACACGGAAGTGCTGGCCAAGGGCAACGACCTGGTGATCTCGACCTGGGACATCCTCTCGGGCGACGTGAAGCCGGGCGCCAACGTCCTTCTCTACGACGACGCGGGCGACCATGCCGCGCTGCAGGCCGCGCAGTTGATCGCCGAGGCGGGCTCGAAGGTCGAGGTGATGACCCCCGACCGCACCTTCGCGCCCGAAGTCATGGCGATGAACCTGGTGCCCTACATGCGGGCGATGCAGGACAAGGACGTGACCTTCACCGTGACCTACCGCCTCCTGGAGGTCGAGAAGGCCGGCAACCAGCTGAAGGCGACGATCGGCTCGGACTACATGAAACTCGACAAGACGGCGGTCTACGACCAGGTTGTGGTGAACCACGGCACCAAGCCGCTGGCCGAGATCTATTTCGAGCTGAAGCCGCTTTCCGCCAACAAGGGCGCGGTGGACTATGGGGCGATGATCGACGGCCGGCCCCAGCCCGCGGCCGAGGGCTTCCAGCTCTACCGCATCGGCGACGCGGTGGAGGCGCGGAACACCCATTCCGCGATCTATGACGCGCTGCGGCTGGTGCGGACGGTCTGAGGGGCAAGTTTGCGGTTGATTGTCATGGGCCTTGCCATATCTGGTGGGGCCCATGACATTGCCCGCCATGCCCGACGGAACCAGCGTGACCGAAACGACTTTTCTCCCCGCCGACCCGCGCGCCCTGCGCGATGCCTTCGGCCGCTTCGCGACCGGGGTGACGCTTGTCACCACCCTGGGGCCCGAGGGGCCGGTGGGTTTTGTGGCCAACAGCTTCGCCTCGGTCTCGCTCGACCCGCCGCTGGTGCTGTGGTCGCCCGCCCGCGCCTCGCGCCGGTTCGGGATCTTCGCGGAGGCGGCGCATTTCGCGATCCATGTGCTTGAGGCGGGTCAGCGCGAGTGGCTGGCCCGGTTCACGCGTGGTGGGGCGGGCTTCGACGGGCTGGACCATTCCGTCACCACCGAGGGCCTGCCCGCGCTGAGCGGAGCGCTGGCCCGTTTCGACTGCGCGTCCCACGCGGTGCATGACGGGGGCGACCATGCGATCGTGGTGGGCCGCGTCCTGCGGGTGACGGTGCGGGCGGGCGAGCCGCTGCTCTTCAGCCAGGGGCGCTATGGCCGCTTCGAGGGCTAGGTCTTCTTCCGGCAGTACAGTTCCATCCGGTGATGGACGATCTCGAAGCCCAGCTCGGCCGCAATCTCGCGTTGCAGCTGCTCGATCTTCTCGGATCGGAATTCGGTGATCTGGCCGCTGTCGAGGTCGACGATGTGGTCGTGGTGCGGGGCGTCCGCGACCTCGTAGCGGGCACCGCCGTTTTCCAGCGGCAGCCGCAGGACCACTCCTTCCCGCTCCAGCACCGAGAGGGTGCGATAGACGGTGGCCAGCGACAGGCTGTCGTCCAGGGCACGGGCGCGGCGGTGGAGTTCGGCGGCGTCGGGGTGATCGGCGGCCTCGGTCAGGACCTTCAAGAGCGCCTCGCGCTGGCGGGTCACGCGGACACCGCCGTCACGGAGGGCCTGGGTCATGCGGCGGGCGGGGTCGGAGGTCATGCGGCCATGGTAGACCAGGGCGGGCGGCGGGGTCAAATGCGGGCTGCTCGCGCGCGGGCAGAATGAGGGCTGCTGGAAATTCAAAGGCTTGGCCGTGGACGTTTACCAACAGGTAATCATGCTTGGCTGCAACGCGGAGGAAGCGGATTCCAGGCCGGAAGACCGAGCGGATCGGGCGCGGCTACCTTTCGGTCGCGCCCTTTCCGGCAAGGATCTTCGCGCGGCCTTTTTCGATCCGGGACAGCCGCGTCGCCGAGGTCTTGGCATCTCCAAGGAACAGCGCCCAGCTTTTCCGGCGCCCCGGCGTGAGCGCCTGGAAGGCCTCGGCCAGTTCGGGATCGGCATCCAGCGCCTCGACCAGTTCCTCGGTCAGGTCGGGCTGGCTGCTGTCCTTCGGCGGCAGGAGTCCTGCTTCGGCATAGCCCATCGCCTCGGCCAGATAGGCCTTGATCAGCGGGGCCATCTTGTCGGGCGCGGCATTGTCCGTGAAGCGCAGGCAGTCCGGGTGCCGGGTGTTGGGACCCTGGCGTTCCAGCACCCCTTCCGGGTCGTGCATCAGGGCGGCGTTGAAGAAGGTCAGACGGAAATCGCCCCGGAAAGCCCCCATGATCGCGATGTTGCGACCGGCGTGCATGTAGCAAGGATGGCCCCATTTCGCCACCTCCTCCAGCCCCACCTCGCGGCAGAGGCGGCGCAGCGTCATGAGGCCCTGAAGCCAGAGCCGTGTGGAGCAGTCGGGGGTCGCGAAGCGTTCGCACCGGCCGCAACCGAGGGAGAAGAAGTCCTCGACATCGGTGATCATGGCGGGGCCGGGCATGTCGGTTCCTTTCACAAGACCCTGGGGTTCTTCCCGCCCTCGCGCCAGATCGGGTTCGACCAGGCGCGTTTGCCGGCGGCGTCGATCGCCGCAACCCGGATCCAGGGCGAATTGTTCAACCGCTGCAGCGGGACGGCGGCGCGGGTCATCGAATGGCCGTGCACCGCCTTGGCCCCGGTGCCATGCCCCATCGCCACCACCGAGACCACGGCGGAGCTTTCGACGACGACATGGTCGCCCTCCAGCCGGACGTCGCGCAATTCGGGCCCCTGGCTGGAGTAGAAGGCCCCCGCCTTCAGGGCGGCAAGCAGCGCCCCGGGCGTGTTCTCGGGGGCCTTCACCATGACCCAGCCGCCGAAATGGTCGGGTTCAGAGAAATGCGCGTCGTCGGTGGCGATCAGCGAGAGCTTGCGGCCTTCGGTCAGGAGGAGATCGGCGATGGCCGCGCCGTCGGGCCGGTCGCAGCCGGCAGCGCAGCCGTGGTTGTAGATCTCGACCGCATGGGCGGCGGTGATGGCGCGGGCGTCGGCCAAAGTCAGGCCGGACCATTGCGGATGGGCGATGGCGACGAAGGCTCCGGCCGCGACCGCGCGGGCCGCGATCTGGGCGCCGGTCTCCTGCTCCGCCACGGGAACGAAGGTCGGCGCATTCGGGGGCGGGAAATCCGGCGGCAGGCCCACGGCGAGGATATGCCAGAGCTCGCCATTGGCCATGGCGCCGGAATGGAGCTCGGCCCCGAGGATGGTGGTGAAGCCCTCGGCGCGGAACGGCGTGGTGTCGACGATCGGATAGCCGTAGCTGCCGATGAAATGGTCGGTCAGCGCCAGGAAATCATAGCCTTCGGCCCGATAGCGGCGGCAGACCTCTTCGGGGGGCAGGACCCCATCGGAGCGGGTGGAATGCGTATGCAGATTGCCGCGCCAGAAGCGGCCAGGGGCGGTGAAGGCAAGCGGGCGGGTCATCTGGACAGGATCCTTTCGGGCGGTTCCCGGGGCAGCACGCGGTTTCCCGGCGGATCGGCAGGGTTGCGCCGAGGCGAAGGGACGAAGTGACACCGCTTCCGCCGATCCTTGCCCGGAGTCCGGGCCGGAGCAAGAGGGGCCTCGCCGACTTGCGCAAGTGCTGATATGTTGAATCAATCTAGCGTTGTATGGAGTGCCCCAGTGATGTCGCTCGACCGTTCCCCTACCGAGACCCCGTCCATTGCCGTCTGCGCCCCCGAGGCGGCGGCCTTCCTGAAGGCGCTTAGTCACGAAGGCCGTCTGACGATCCTGTGCCGCCTCGCCGAGGGCGAGCGGTCGGTGACCGAGCTGGAACGGCTGCTCGGCTCGCGGCAGGCGGCGGTAAGCCAGCAGCTCGCGCGGCTGCGGCTGGAGGGGATGGTCACCACCCGGCGCGAGGGCAAGGCGATCATCTACGCGATCCAGGACCCGAAGGTGCTGGAGACGATCCGCCTGCTGCAGGGGCTTTATCCCGACGCCGCCTGAGGTCAGCCGCGCCCGATGAAGGGCATGTCGCGCGCCATGATGGTGACGAAGGGGGTGTTCACCTCCAGGGGCAGGCTGGCCATGTGCAGCACCATGCGCGCGACGTGATCCACGTCCATCACCGGCTCGGCCCTTGTGCTGCCGTCGGCTTGGGGCACGCCTTTCGTGAAGCGGGCGGCCATGCCGGTCAGCGCGTTGCCGATGTCGACTTGCGCGCAGGCGATGTCGAAGGCGCGGCCGTCGAGGCCGAGGGTGCGGGTCAGGCCGGTCACGGCATGTTTCGACATGGTGTAGGGGGTCGAGCCGGGGCGCGGGACATGGGCCGAGATCGAGCCGTTGTTGATGATCCGGCCGCCGCGGGGCGACTGGCGGCGCATCAGGCCGAAGGCCGCGCGGGCGCAGAGGAACATGCCGGTGATGTTGGTGCGGCTGACCTCGAGCCATTGGTCGACCGGAATCTCGTCGATGGGCGCGGCGGGGGCCGAGATTCCGGCATTGTTGAACAGGACGTCGAGGCGGGTCAGTTGGGCGAAGGCGGCATCGACCCCGGCCGGATCGCCCACGTCGCAGGGGATGATCCGGGCGGCCTGCCCGGCGGCGGTCTCCTCCAGCGTCTCGCGGCGGCGGCCGAGGAGCGTGACCTCCCAGCCTTCGGAGAGAAACAGGCGCGCGGTGGCGCGGCCGATTCCGGCGCCGGCGCCAGTGATGAGGATGGATCTCATGGGGCTTCCTCCAGGAAGTGATATTTGAGCAGCCAGGCGGTGGCGCGGGCGATGCTGGCGGGGGCAAGGCCGGTGGCGGCGGCGACGGCCTCGGCTGTGGCCTCGGGCGCATAGGCGGCGAGGATCGCCCGCAGGCGGGCCGGGTCTTCAACGAAGCGGCGGGCGAAGCGGTAGTCGCGCAGCGCGAAGGTTCGGGGCAGGTCGGGACGGGTGCCGAGGGGCACGGGGCGCAGGCGGCGCGTGCCGGGCTGGAAGGCCGTCGGGTAGGCGGCGAACATCAGGTCCGGCGCGGGGCCGGTGGGGATCAGCGCGGCGTCGAGGGGCGCGTGGCGGGGATCGGGGCGGCGACGGGCATGGGCCAGCATCGCCACCTGCTCGGCCCAGAGCGCCTGGATCTGCGGGATCACCACACGCCAGTCGTAAAGCGCCCGCGCCCGCGCGCGGCCTGCCGCCCCCATCCGGGCGCGGAGATCGGGATCGGTGGCGAGGGCCGTCAGCGCCCCGGCCAGCGCGCCCACGTCCAGCCGGGTCAGCGCGGCCAGTTGCCCGACATATTGCACATAGTCGTCCGTCCCGCCGAGGTGCCGCTGGCTGAGATGGGTCAAGGCCCCCTGCCCCGGCAGCTCGGTCGGGATGCGGAAGCCGGTCTCGGGCGTCACCGTGTCCTTCAACCCGTCCCAGTCCGAGACCACCACCGGCAGGCCCGCCGCCATCGCCTCGACCGGGGCAAGGCCGAAGGTCTCCTGAACGTTGTCGATCGGGAAGACGAAGATGTCGGCGGCGGAAAGCGTGGCCCTGCGCTCGGCCGCGTTGCCGCCGTCAAGGAGGTGGTAGCCGCAGGAGGGCATCAGCTGCGCGGCGCCGTTCCGGAACACCTCGTTCCAGTGGCTGACGCGGAACTGGCCGCAGAGGATCAGGTGCATGCGGCCGCCCCCGGCTGCGCTCAGCCGGGATTGGGCTTCCTGCATGGCGAGGAACAGGGGGAAAGGGTCGAACTTCTCGTCCGGGGTCAGGCGGGCGATGGTCGCTGCGACCACATCCTCCGGCGCGATGCCGAGGCGGGCGCGCAGCCCGGTGCCTGCAGCGGGATCGGGGGCGAATTCGTCGCAATGGACGCCCAGCGGGATCACCGGCAAGAGCGGACGCGCGGGCAGGACCGCGCCGGGGAAGCGGCGGGCAAGCTGGTCCTCGCCCAGCTCCATCAGGCGGCGGACGGCGGCTTGCACGGCATGGGAGGTGCAGATCAGCGCGTCCCAGGGCATCTGCGGCGCGGAGCGCAGCTCGAAGAGGCATCGCATCACGGCGTTGGTCGAGATCGTGTGGGTGATCCCGGTCAGCGCCCAGGCCGCCCCGCCATGCGGCGCGCGACGCCAGCATTCCACCGGATCGAGCGGCGCGGGGTAGCTCACCACTTCGACCGGGCGCATCGCGGCGGGGGCGTCCAGCCGCACGGCGCGCAGGGGCCGCGTCACCCCGGCGGCGCGGGCCATGGCGGCAAAGGCGGCGTGATCGGCGCTGGCATGGGCGAGGCTGACAAACTCCTCGACCGCGCCATGGGCGAAGAAGCCCCGCAGGAAGCTCTCCCCCGCGACACGGCGGCCGTTGATCCCCCTGGCGGCGGGGTCGTAGCCATCGGCGGCGAACCAGATCGCGGCATTGGCAGGCATTCGGTGAGGGCTCCCAGGGCGCTGATGGCCTCATGGGTAGAGACTGGCCCGAGGTTCGGCAAGGGATCAGCGGGCGCGGCTCAGGGCGAGGCGGCGCAGGAAGGCAAGGAGGAAAAGCCCGGTCAGGATCAGGATGATCGTCGGCGCGGGGGCGCTGTCGAGATGGAAGCTGGTCCAGATCCCGGCAAGCATCGCGCCCGTGCAGATCAGCGTGGCGATGATCAGCATCGCGCCGAAGCTGCGGGTGAGAAGGAAGGCGATCGCCCCCGGCGCGATGAGAAGACCGATGGCGAGGATCAGGCCGACCGAGGAGAGCGTGGCGACGATGGTCAGCGCGAGGATAGTGAGGAGGCCGTAGTGCAGAAGCAACACCCGCAGGCCCGAGACCTGGGCCTGGGCCGGGTCGAAGGCATGGAGCATCAGGTCGCGCCATTTCAGCGCGAGGACAAGGGTCACGGGGATCGCGATAAGCGCGGCGGTGGTGAGGTCGCCCTGCCCCACCCCCAGCATGTTGCCGAAGAGGATATGGTCGAGGTGGACATCGGTCGGGAAGGCGGTGATCAGCACGACTCCGCTGGCGAACATCGCGGAAAAGACCACGCCCATCACCGTGTCGCGCTTGATGCGGCTGTTGTCGGCAAGCCAGCCGGTCAGGAGCGCCGAGCCGAGGCCCGCGACGAAGGCGCCGATCAGGAGCGGCAGGCCGGCCATATAGGCCAGCACGATGCCGGGCAGGACGGCATGGCTGACCGCGTCGCCCATCAGCGCCCAGCCCTTCAGCACCAGGAAGCAGGAGAGAAGCGCGCAAGGCGGAGCCACGATCAGCGCGATCAGGAAGGCGTTCTGCATGAAGGGGAACTGGAAGGGTTGCAGCAGGACCTCGGTCATGCGCTTGCCCTCCGCTTCGCTGCGAGGAGGCCGTGTTTCGGGGCGAAGACGAAGGCCAGAGCGAAAAGGGCAGTCTGGAGGAGGACGATGATGCCGCCGGTGGCGCCATCGAGAAAGTAGGAGAGATAGGCTCCGCTGAAGCCGGTGACGGCCCCTATGGTGGCGGCAAGCGTCAGGAGCCGGGGAAAGCGGTCGGTCAGAAGATAGGCGGTCGCGCCGGGGGTGACGACCATCGCGACGACGAGGAAGGCCCCCACGGTCTGCATGGCGGCCACGGTAGAGGCGGAGAGGAGGGTGAAGAAGACCACCTTCAGCAAGTCGGGGCGCAGGCCGATGGTGCGGGCATGGGCCTCGTCGAAGAAGGTGACCATCAGATCCTTCCAGAGAAGCAGCAGGACGGCGGCCGAGACCCCGCCGATGATCACCAGTTGAGCCGTGTCGCCGGGCGAGATGGCGAGGATATTGCCCATGGTGATGGTCTGGATCGAGACCGAGGTCGGGTAGATCGAGATCAGGAACAGGCCGAGGCCGAAGAAAGAGGTGAAGATCAGGCCGATCACCGTGTCGGTCTTGAGCCCGGTGCGGTTCGACAGGAACAGCATGGCGGCGGCGGCGAGGCCGCCCGACAGGAAGGCGCCAAGGGCGAAGGGCAAGCCGAGGATATAGGCGCCCGCCACGCCGGGGACGACGGAGTGCGAGAGCGCGTCGCCGATGAGGGACCAGCCTTTCAGCATCAGATAGGCCGAGAGAAAGCCGCAGACGCCACCGACCAGGGCCGAGACCCACATGGCGTTGGTCATGTAGCCGTAGGCGAAGGGCTCAAGCATGGGGGCGTACTCCCGGGCCGGCGCCCCCCCACCCCATCCCTCCCCCACGGCGGGGGGAGGGAGGCGCGGAACGGGATGCGTTGGCGCGCAACCGTGGGGCGGGTCGGTTTCCCTTCTGCGGCGTCGGGAGCGGGTGGACGGTGCAGGCGGTGATGGTGAGCGTGAATCTCCGGTGTCCGGTCGCCCCACCCCGGTCCTCTCCCACAGAGGGGGGAAGGAGGTGCTGAATGGTCCGCGTTGGCGCAGAACGGCGGGCCGGGACTATTTCCCTTCCGCAGCGCCGGGAGCGGGGGGAAGGTGCAGGCGGTGATGGTGGACGCGACTCTCCGGCGTCCGGCCCCCCCACCCCGGCCCTCCCCCACGGAGGGGGGAGGGAGGTGCCGGATGGCAGCCGGTGGCGCAACGGCATGGGTGGAGCGGCCCCCCTCCCCCGCGTGGGGAGGGGATGGGGGTGGGGGGCGGCGGGAAGGCTGAGAACCCGGGCGGCGCTGCGGGGGTCGGGGCGGTTTTCAGATTGAGCGGCTGCGCCGCAAGCCTTTTGTCTCGCCTCTGCGCGCGAAGGGCGCGCAACCGGCTCGGACGAAGGGCTCGCCGCGCGGTGGATATCTTGGCAGATGTGACTGGCGGGACGGGTCATCTGTCGCCCTTCCGGCCGTATTGCACGAAAGGGCGTTCGTCGTCGGTCAGGATGCTGATCTCGCGGGTATCGTCGTCCTCGTGCAGGTCGGGGCCGCCGAGGGTGAAGTGGCGCAAGACGCCGCCGAAGGCGCGTTCCAGGTTCTCGCGGGTGAAGGTGGTCTCGGTCGGGCCATAGGCGAGGACGGTGCCCTTCACCAGCACGGCGCGGTCGCAGAAATCGGGGACCGAGCCGAGGTTGTGGGTCGAGACCAGCATGACATGGCCCTCGTCGCGGAGCGTACGGAGAAGGGCGATGATCTGCTCCTCGGTCTTGACGTCGACGCCGGTGAAAGGCTCGTCGAGGAGGATGATCCGCCCCTCCTGCGCCAGCGCGCGGGCGAGGAAGACGCGCTTCTTCTGGCCGCCCGAAAGCTCGCCGATCTGGCGGTGGCGCAGGTCGGTCAGGCCCACCCGCCCCAGCGCCTCATCTACCTTGGCGCGGTCGGTGGCGGAGGGGCGGCGGAGCATCCCCATATGGCCGTAGCGGCCCATCATCACCACGTCCTCGACCAGGACGGGGAAGGACCAGTCCACCTCCTCGGCCTGGGGGACGTAAGCCACGAGATTCCGGCGCAGCGCCTCGCGCACCGGCAGGCCGAGCAGGCGGATCGTACCGCGGGCGACGGGGACGAAACCCATGATCGCCTTGAAGAGAGTGGACTTGCCCGCGCCGTTCACGCCGACAAGGGCGGTGATCGTGCCTTTCGGGATGGCGAAGCTGGCGTCGGTCAGCGCGGTCAGCCCGTTGCGGTAGGTGACGGTGACGCCTTCGGCGAAGATGCCTTCGGTTGCAGGGGCGTCGCGCATCGGGGCCTCACTTGGCCGGGGTCAGGCCCCGGGCGATGGTTTCGGTGGTGACCTTCAGAAGGTCGAGATAGGTGGGCACCGGGCCGTCCTCGGCCGAAAGGCTGTCGACGTAGAGGATTCCGCCGAAGGCCGCGCCGGTCTCGCGGGCGACCTGTTCGGCGGGGTCGGCGGATACGGTGCTTTCGCAGAAGACCGCGGGGATCTGATGCTCGCGCACCCCGTCGATCACGGCGCGGACCTGGCGGGGGCTGCCCTGCTGGTCGGCGTTGATCGGCCAGAGATACAGTTCCTGCAGCCCGAGGTCGCGGGCGAGGTAGGAGAAGGCGCCCTCGCAGGTGGCGAGCCAGCGGTTGCCTTCGGGCAGTGCCGCGATCTCGGCTTGCAGCGGGTCGAGGGCGGCGGCGAGCCGGGCCTTGTAGGCCTCGGCATTGGCGGCATAGGTCGCGGCATTGGCGGGATCGGCCTTCGCCAGCGCCGCCGCGATATTGTCGACATAGGTGAGCGCGTTGGAGATGCTCATCCAGGCGTGGGGGTTGGGCTTGCCGTCGTAATCGCCGCCGGTGATCGAGATCGGCTGGATCCCGTCGGTCAGCGTGGCCGAGGGCACCTCGCCCAGGTTGGCCAGGAACTGCTCGAACCAGCGTTCGAGGCCAAGGCCGTTGCGCAGGATCAGGTCGGCATCCGCGGCGGCGACGATGTCCTTGGGCGTGGGTTCGTAGCCATGGATCTCGGCGCCGGGCTTGGTGACCGAGACGACCTCCACCCCCTCTCCGGCCACATTGCGGGCCATGTCGGCGATCACGGTAAAGGTGGTGACGACCTTGAGCCGGTCCTGCGCCTGCGCCGGAAGCGCGGCCAGAAGGGGGACTAGCAGAAGGAGACGGCGGGTCAGATTCATGGGGACCTCGAAAGGCTTCGGATGCAGTAGAGTGTAAATGAGAAGCATTTGCAAGAAGGCAAGAGCCAAGGGCGCGATCCCGGCCGAAACCGCCCTGCCCCGCGCCTGCCGTTCAGTCCTGCGGCGGCAGGACCCGAGCCAGAATGGGCGCCAGGACGATGACGACCAGGATCCGCGCCACATGATGCAGCGCGACGAAGGCCACATCGGCATGGATCGCCAGCGCGATCAGCCCCATCTCGGTCAGCCCGCCCGGTGCCAGCGCCAGCAGGGCCTGGTCGAGCCCCACTCCCGCCCAGGCACGCATCGCCAGCCCCGCGACCAGCGCGAGCGCGAGCGTCAGGAGCGTGGAGCCGAGGCTGAGGAGCCCGGCCTTCCACAGCATCACCGGCCGGATCCCGAGGAAGCGGCAACCGAGGATCGTGCCAAGCGCGACCTGGGCCGCGATGATCAGGACCGTCGGCGGCGCCCCGGCGGTAAGGCCGGTCATATGCGCCAGGGCCGACAGGAGGAGCGGGCCAAGGAAACTGGGCGCGGGGAAGCGCGCCCAGGTGCCGAGGGCCGCCCCCAGCACCGCCGAGGCCATCAGGATCGCCGCGTCGATGATCCCGAGCGGCGGGCCGGAGGCGGAACTGGCCGCGGCCCCGACGTCGTGGCCCAGGACCACGCGAAAGAGGAAGGCCATCAGCGCGATGGTGACGACGATGCGCAGCGAATGGGCCAGCACGATCGCCGCGACATTGGCGCCGCGCGCCTCGCCGAACTCGATCATCTCGGACAGGCCGCCGGGCATCCCGGCGAAATAGGCGGTGGTCCAGTCCTGCCGTCCGGCGAAGCGGTAGAAGGGCACGACAACCGCGCCCACGGCCAGGAGATAGGCCAGCAGGATCGCCAGCGTCACCGCCGCCTCACCCGCCTGCCCCAGCACCTCGGGCGAGAAACGCGAGCCGAGCAGGACGCCGATCACCGCCACGATGGCGGGGCGCATCCGCGCCGGACCCGCAACCGGGAAACCGGCGACCGCGGCCACCATGGTCAGGAACAGGGGACCCAGCATCCAGGGCAGCGGCAGCGAGAGCGCGTGGAAGGCGACGCCTCCCAGCGTACCGAGCGTAAGGCCGGCCGCCAGTCGGGCCAGGGGCGGAAGGGATCGGTCCTGCATCATGCTTGCCCGAGGTATGGCGCGGGCTCCGGGGCAATGTCCAGAGGCACCGGCGCGCGGCAGGATGCCGTCTTGAGCCGGGCCGCGCCGCTGCTATCTTCTGCCGTGGGTGATACCTGCCGACTGGCGGCGGGCTGGCCATGGCCCGGGCGGCAATCGGGAAGGTCTGCGGATGAGCGAGCGGCAGCGGGAGATCGAGGCGGTGCTGGGCCTGGGGCGACCGCAGAGAGGCCGGATATGGTGGGCGCTGGCGGCGGTTCTGGCCCTGGGCGGGCTTGGCGCCTGGTATCTGGCGCAGAGGAGCGCGGGCGTGGGCATCGCCTATGCCACGCAGGCCGTCGTCCGCGGCGATCTGGTGGTCACGGTCACCGCCACGGGGTCGGTCGAGCCGACGAACATGGTCGATATCTCGAGCGAGCTGTCGGGGACGCTGAAAGAGGTTCTGGTGGATTTCAACGACCGGGTCGAGACCGGGCAGGTCCTGGCGCGGCTGGACACGGCGAATCTCGAGGCGAAGGTGGCGGTGCAGCGCGCCAACCTGCGCGCGGCCGATGCGCGTGTCGCAAGGGCACAGGCGACGCTGAACGAGGTCGAGACGAATTTCGACACCTCGCGCCAGCTGGACGAACGCGGTGTCACCAGCCGGCAAAGCCTGGACACCGCCCGCGCGGCGCTGGACCGGGCGCGGGCCGATCTGGAGATCGCCGAGGCGGATGTGGCGCTGTCCAGCGCCAACCTGCGGCTGGCCGAGACCGAACTGGCCAAGGCCTGCATCTGCTCGCCCATCACCGGCGTCGTGCTGGACCGGCAGGCGGATACGGGCCAGATTGTCGCGGCCTCGCTGTCGGCGCCGGTCCTGTTCACCGTGGCCGAGGATCTGACGCGGATGGAACTGCAGGTCGCGGTGGACGAGGCCGATATCGGCAGGCTGGAGATCGGCGATGCGGCGACCTTCACGGTCGATGCCTATGACACCCGCACCTTCCCCGCCGAGATCGCCCGGATCCGCTATGCGCCGCAGACGGCCGAGGGCGTAGTGACCTATCTCGCCACGCTGGACGTGGACAATTCGCATCTCGCGCTGCGGCCCGGCATGACCGCAACCGCCGAAATCGTGGTGAGCAAGGTGGGCGATGCGCTGCTGGTGCCCAATGCGGCGCTGCGGTTCCGTCCGGCGGTGACGGCGGCCGAGGAGGAGGAGGGCGGCGGCAGCGGGCTTCTCGGGCTGATCATGCCGCGCCGCCCCAGCCTTCCCGATGCGCCGCGTGCGGCGGATGCGGTCTGGGTCCTGCGCGCGGGCCAGCCGGTCGAGGTGGCGATCGAGCCCGGCGACAGCGACGGCCAGCTGACCGAGATCCGCAGCGGCGGGCTAACCGAGGGCGATCTGGTGATCATCGGGCAGGACGGCTGATGGCCGGGGATCCGCCGCTGATCCGGCTGCGCGGCGTCACCCGCCTCTATGGTCAGGGCGCCGCCGAGGTGCGGGCGCTGGACGGGGTCGATCTGGACATCGCGCGGGGCGAGTTCGTCGCGATCATGGGGCCCAGCGGCTCGGGCAAGTCGACGGCGATGAACGTGATCGGCTGCCTGGACCGGCCGACCTCGGGGCAATACCTGTTCGAGGGGGTCGAGATCGCGGGGCTGGACCGCGACCAGCGCGCGCTTCTGCGGCGCAACTACCTGGGTTTCATCTTCCAGGGCTACAATCTGCTGCCGCGGACATCGGCCCTGGACAATGTGGAATTGCCATTGATCTACAAGGGGATGCCCCGCGCCGAACGGATCGCGCGGGCCCTGGAGGCGCTGGAGATGGTCGGGCTGAAGGGGCGCGAGCATCACGACCCCTCGCAGCTGTCCGGCGGGCAGCAGCAACGGGTGGCGATCGCACGCGCGCTGGCGGGCGACCCGCGGGTGCTTCTGGCCGACGAGCCCACCGGGAACCTCGATACCCGCCGCTCGGTCGAGATCATGGACCTACTGGTCAGCCTGCGCCGCCAGCGCGAGTTGACCATCGTCATGGTCACGCATGAGGATGACATGGCCGCCTATGCCGACCGCATCATCTGGATGGTCGACGGCCGCATCGACAGCGAGCGCCGCAACGGGAAGGTGGCCTGAGATGCTGTGGGAAACGGCCCGGCTGGCGCTCAGGGCGATCCTGCGCAATGCGCTTCGGTCCTTCCTGACGGTGCTGGGCATCGTGATCGGCGTGGCCTCGGTGATCGCGATGGTCACCGTGGGCCAGGGCTCGCAGGCGCAGGTGACGGCCGATGTCGCAAAGCTCGGGACGAACATCCTGATGCTGCGGCCGGGCGGGCGCGGGATGGCTCCCGGCCCCGGTGGCGGGGCCAGCGTGGCGCGGCCCTTCGACCTGCGCATGGTCGCGCGGCTGGAGCACGGGCTGGACGAGATCGAGACCGCCGCCCCCGTCTCGAACGGCACGGCGACGGTGGTGGCGGGGGGCGAGAACTACCGCACCCAGATCACCGCGACCGATGCGCGCTATCTGGAGGCGGCGAACTGGCCGCTGGTGGCGGGCCGCAACTTCACCGAGGCCGAGGCACGCTCGGGCGCGGCAGCCTGCATCCTGGGCGAGACGGTGCGGCGCGAGATCTTCGGCGGCCTGGATCCGATCGGCCAGTCGCTGCGGCTGGAGGCGATGAGTTGCAAGGTGATCGGCCTGCTTGCCGCCAAGGGCGCCTCGTCCTTCGGCAGCGACCAGGACGACGTGGTGCTGATGCCGATCCGCACCTTCCAGCGCCGTATCGCGGGCAATGACGATGTGGGAACGGTCTATATCCGTGTCGCAGACGGGGTGGCGACCGAGGATGCGGCGGTGGCGATCACCTACCTCATGCGCGAGATCCGCCGCATCGGCCCCGAGGAAGAGGACGATTTCGACGTCATCGACATGAAGCAGCTGGCCTCGATGCTGACGCAGATCACCGGGGTGCTGAGCGGGCTTCTGGCGGCGGTGGCGGCGGTCAGCCTGCTGGTGGGCGGCATCGGCATCATGAACATCATGCTGGTCAGCGTCACCGAGCGCACCCGCGAGATCGGCATCCGCCTGGCGGTGGGGGCGCAGGCGCGGCAGGTGCTGATGCAGTTCCTGGTCGAGGCGATCGTGCTGTCGCTGATGGGCGGGGTCCTCGGGATCGTGCTGGGCCTCGGCCTTGCCGCCGTCGCGGCGCGGTTCATGGCGATCCCCTTCACGCCCGATCCGGCCGTGGTCCTGCTGGCCTTCGCCTTCTCGGCGCTGGTCGGCGTCATCTTCGGCTTCTTCCCCGCCCGCGCCGCCGCAAGGCTGGACCCGATCGAGGCGCTGCGCCACGAATGACGGCGTTCCGAAAGTGACAGGCTGCCCTTCATCCGCTAGCCTTCCCGATACCCGGGGAGGGGACGCATGGCGACCGGATTCGTCTTTCACGAACTTTACCTTTGGCACGACACGCAGAACTGGGCGCTGATCTTCCCGCCGGGACTGACGATCCAGCCCGGCGAACATGCCGAAAACCCCGAGACCAAGCGTCGTCTGAAGAACCTGATCGAGGTCTCGGGCCTGATCGACCACCTGACGCCGATCAGGCCGCGTCCGGCGACCGAGACCGAGATCCTGCGCTTTCACACCGCCACGCATCTGGAGAAGATCCGCAGCATGAGTGCCTCGGGCGGCGGCGATGCCAGCGAGCTGACCCCCTTCGGCACCGGCAGCTACGAGATCGCGCTGCTGGCGGCGGGCGGCACGATCGAGGCGATGGATGCGGTCCTGGCCGGCCGGGTGCATAATGCCTATGCGCTGGTGCGCCCGCCGGGACATCATGCGACGCAGGACGTCGGGATGGGCTTTTGCCTTTTCGGCAACGTGGCCATCGCGATCATGCATGCCCGGTCGCAGCGTGGGCTGGGGCGCGTCGCCACGGTGGACTGGGACGTGCATCACGGCAACGGCACGCAGGCGGCCTTCTATGACACGCCCGAGGTGCTGACGATCTCGCTGCACCAGGACAGCCTGTTCCCCGTCGGCTCGGGCCGCCTGGCCGAGCGCGGTGCGGGCCGGGGCGAGGGCTACAACCTGAACATCCCCCTGCCCCCGGGCTGCGGCGATGGCGCCTATCTCGAGGCGATGCGGCGTGTCGTCATCCCGGCGCTGGACCGCTACCGGCCCGAGGTGATCGTCGTTCCCTCGGGGTTCGATGCCTCGGGCGTCGATCCCCTGGGGCGGATGATGGTCTCGGCCGAGGGCTACCGCCAGATGACCCGGCTGCTGATGGAGGCAGCCGACCGGCTCTGCGGCGGGCGGCTGATGATGTCGCACGAGGGCGGCTATTCGGCGATGTATGCGCCCTACTGCGGGCTGGCGGTGCTGGAGGAGATGTCGGGCCACCGCACGGGGGTGGAAGATCCCTGGGGGCCGCATATCGCGCATTGGGGCCAGCAGGACCTGCAACCGCACCAGAGCGCGGCAATCGACGCCGCCGCGGCGCTGCTGGAAGCCATCCGCTAGGCACCGCCGCGCTGGTATCTTCAAGGGCTCGCTGGCGCACCAGAGAGGATGAAACTTGGCACCTCTATGTCATTGTAGATGCTTTATAATTTTGGTGGATACAGCCTCCTCCAAAGAGGAAAGGCGATCGGAGGTTGGGTCGATTTTCCAGAAGGGCTGTCTCGCCTAATCCACGAGCATTGTTCTCGTGCGCAAGGGCCCGGCGAACCGAACGCCGTCGAAGAATCCTGTTTACTGGATGAAAAAATCCAATATACTGGAGTGATGGATTTAGATGCTCTCATCGCAATGCGGGTGCGCGAACTACGAAAGGCTCGCGGTCATTCACTCGATACTCTAGCCGATCTAAGCGGGGTCAGCCGTTCGATGATCTCTCTCATCGAGCGCGGAGAGACGAGTCCGACCGCCGCTGTATTGAATAGGCTAGCGAACGCGCTTGGCGTGACTTTGGCCTCGCTCTTTGCCGAAGAAGCTGGAACCGCTCCGGTGCCGCTTTCACGTCTCGCGGATCAACAAGTGTGGAAAGACCCTGCTACCGGCTACGAGCGCCGACACGTTTCGCCGAGCGGCTACGCAACGCCCATCGAGCTTGTCGAGGTCGCCTTTCCGGCTGGCGAGACCGTCACTTTCGAGACCATCATCCGCAACGTAGTGACTCATCAACAGGTGTGGGTACTCGAAGGCGAAATGATCGTGACCGTGGATGGTGACGCATCCCACCTGCGGGTCGGCGATTGTCTCGCCATGGTGCTCGGGCAGCGGATCACCTTCCACAACCCGACGAAAAAGTTAGCGCGCTATGCGGTCGTGCTGACCACAACCTCCAACACTTCAAGGAAACAAGGATGAGTGAGCCGATTATCGTTCAGTGCTCGTACGAGCGCCATGCCGCCGCGATCTTGGAAATCTTTAATGAGGCGATACAAACATCGACGGCGCTTTTCGATTACAGGCCCCGCGCTCCGGGGAGCATGGTCGGATGGTTTGACGCCAAGCGCGCAGGAAACTTCCCTGTCGTCGGCGTCGAAGATGCGCAAGGAACACTGCTCGCCTTCGGCAGCTATGGCACGTTCCGCGCGTGGCCGGCCTACAAGTATTCAGTCGAGCACTCCGTCTACGTCCACAAGGATCATCGTGGCAAAGGTCTCGGCAACGTCGTCATGCGCGAGATGATCGGCGCCGCTCGGGAGAACGACAAGCATGTGATGATCGGCGGCATCGAGGCGACAAATACCGGCAGCATCGTATTGCACGAGCGGCTTGGCTTTAAGCACACCGGCACGCTGCCGCAGGTTGGTTTCAAGTTCGGCCGTTGGCTTGATCTCGCTTTCTATCAACTCGTGCTGCAAACCCCTGCGCAGCCTGTAGACGGCTAAGATGAGCGCGCCCCTAACCCTAGCCCTACTAACAGCGGCCGGTGCTGCACTCGTGATTCAAAATCTGCTGATGGTGCGGATAACGGAAGCTGCATCGACCGTTCTCATTGCCCTCGTGCTGAATTCAAGTGTGGGATTGCTTTTGCTCGGAGGAACGCTGTTCGCGCGCCATGGCGTGGCCGGAATTGCAGAGATGATCGGGACGTTGCGGCCGTGGGCGATCTTGCCCGGGTTGCTCGGCTCGTTCTTCGTCTTTGCCGGCATCTTGGGCTATCAGCGGGTCGGCGCGGCTACAACGATCGCGGTTCTCGTCGCGAGCCAGCTTGTCGCGGGCATCGCGGCCGACGCCTTGAAATCCGATGCGGTTCAAACACGCCCCAGCCTTTTGACACTCGCAGGGGCAGTGCTGTTGATCCTGGGCGCTGTCATGGTGGCGCGAGAGCGCGCCTAACACGCGCGCTCGCGATGAGAGCGAACGCCAGCAGTTCAGACCACTCTCGAAGGCTCGGAGTCCGCGCAATTCGGAAATCGCCCCCTAGTGCCCGCCTTTGTTCTAGAATGGTAGAAATTTGGCGCACCCGACAGGATTCGAACCTGTGACCTCTGCCTTCGGAGGGCAGCACTCTATCCAGCTGAGCTACGGGTGCCTGGACCTGTCCTTAGCCGAAGCCCGCGGGGGTTTCAACGCCAAAGGAAAGAACTTCCGCCCCGCAACCCGCGAAAATGCGGGGCTCTGCCCGGCCCTCGTGGCGCTGCCGACGCTTGACCAAATCCCCGGCGCGGGATGGACTGGGCGCATGTCCGCTTCCGCCAGGTTCCTGCCATGATTTCTGCCCCCTCCGCCCCGCACACATCCCGTCTTGCGGGCCTCTGGGCCTCGCTCTCCTGCCTGGCTCTGCTGGCGGGCTGCGGTGGTGGCGAGGGGGAGGACCCGCTGGAGGAGTTCTACACGATCAGCGGCAATCCGGGGGGCTCGGGGATCTTCGGGGCGTATTTCATGCAGTCGATCACCCAGGAATGGCGCGATGCGGCGGCGAGCTTCCGCGACAACAACCCGCGCTACAAGGTGCAGGACGGGACCTTCGCCATTGGCGGCAGGACGGTCTTCGCCAATCCGCTGCACTCCTCGCGGATGGACTATGCCCATGCCCTTGGCCTGACCGGCACGGGTGCGGTGATCGCGGTGGTGGACAATGGTTTCCTCCGCACCCACGAGACCTTTGCCGGAAAGACGGTCACCCATACAGGGGATACAGCGGTCGACGACGGTTCGCAGGTGCCTTCCCATGGCACGACGGTCGCCTCGATCGCGGCGGGAGAATCTTCGACCATGGTCGGCGTCGCACCGGGGGCGGATCTGGTCTTCAGCTCCTGGGATGTCCTTGATCTGGCCGCCGCCGCCGACGAGGCCCGCAGGCGGGGGGCGGTGGCGCAGAACAACTCATGGGGATTCGTGGACAGGCCGATCACGCAGGCCAGCCATGAGTCCATCTTCGGCATCCCGGCCTATGCCGCCTGGCTGGCGGCCCTGAAGCTTTATGCCGCGGACGGGGTCGTGGTCTTCGCGATCTCGAACGAGGAGGACGCCGCGACCGCCGGCCTGATGGAGGCGCTGCCCCTGCTCGAGCCCGATCTGGAAACGGCCTGGATCGCGGCGGGCAATGCGGTGCCGGTCTTTGACGACGACGGGGTCAGCGCGGTTGCCCTGCGCCTGTCGGCCGGCTGCCTCGAAGCCGCGCGCTGGTGCCTGATGGCGGATGGCAGCTGGTATGCGGCCATGGCGGGGTCGAACAGCGCCTATGGCTCGGCCACCGGATCGTCCTTCGCGGCGCCGCAGGTTTCTGGCGCGCTGGCGCTTCTGGCCGAGGCCTTCCCGCACCTTGCCCCGCACCAGTTGCGCGCGCGGCTGCTGGCGTCGGCGGACAACACGTTCACCGGCTTTACCGCGGCGGGAAGCATCGACCTGCTGGAGGGAGACGAGACCTTCCTGCACGCCTATTCGACCGAATTCGGCCATGGGTTCCTGGACATAAGGGCGGCGCTGTTGCCGATCGGGACGCTGACCATGACCATGGCCGACGGCGGTGCGGTCGCGGTGACGGAACTGGGCTTCGCGACCGGCGGGGCGATGGGCGATGCGGTGGTGCGCGGGCTTGCGGGGGTGGACCTTGCCGCCGAGGACGCGCTGGGGGGCGGGTTCGACGTGGCGGCGAAGTCCTTTGCCACCGAAGCGGCGGTCGAGCCCCTGGCCGAGACGGTCGCGGCACGTGCGCTTGGCAAGGATTTCGCCCGCGCGCGGACCGCGCCGATCAGCCCGCTGGCCCGCAGCTTCGAGGCCTTTCCCGGCCGGACGCTGGAGCTGACCGGCCCCGATGGAGGAAGCGCAGTGGCGCTCATGCTGGGCGGGGGCGAGAGTTACGGCATCGCGCTGTCGCGGCGGGTGGCCGAGGGGACGTTGAACCTGGACCTGGGGCTGAAGCTTTCGCGTGACGATGGCAGTCTGATGGGTTTTGCCGATGCGACGGGCGGGGGCGCGGCGATGGCTGCGCTGACGGTCAGCCTGTCGCATGACCTTGGTTCCGGCAGCTTCTTCGCGCTGTCGGGCGAGATGGGCCTGGCCGACCTTACCACGCCGCGGGCGCTGTCCGGCGTCACGACCGCAAGCTTCGACAGCCTGAGCCTGGATGTCGGCACGCGCAATGTCCTGGCCCGTGGCGACCGGCTGGCGGTCGGCGTCTCGCTGCCCATGGCGGTCACCGCCGGGCAGGCCGAGATGGTGGTGCCGGTCGCACTGGGTCAGGGCCGGTCCGAGATGCGTAGTCTTGCCTTCGACCTTGCCCCGAGCGAGCGGCAGGTGGACCTCTCCGTCAGCTATCAGGCGTCGATGGGCGAGAACTCGGAGCTGCTGGTCGAACTGGTCCATGCGCAGAATTACGGCAACCGCGCCGGGATAACGGACAATGCGGCAGTTCTGGGGATGAGGTGGAGTTTCTGACGCCTCAGGCAAAAAGCTCGTGCGCAAGCTCCAGTGCCGAGACCAGGACGTCGACCTCCTCGACCGTGTTGTAAAGCCCGAAGGAGGCCCGGCACGAGGCGGTGATGCCGAGATGCGTCATGAGCGGCATGGCGCAATGGGTGCCGGCGCGGACGGCGATGCCGCGCTTGTCCAGGATGGTGGAGATGTCGTGGGCATGGGCCGCGCCCTGCATGGTGAAGGAGAAGATCGCCCCCTTCCCCGCCGAATTCCCCTGCACGTTCAGCCAGTTGAGGCCCTGAAGCCGGTCACGCGCATAGTCGCGAAGGCTGCGCTCATGCGCGGCGATATTGGCCATGCCGAGGCCCATGAGGTAATCCAGCGCCACGCCAAGGCCGATCTGCTGCACGATGCCGGGGGTCCCGGCCTCGAACTTCATCGGCGGGTCGTTCCAGGTGACGGTGTCGCGGGTCACCTCGCGGATCATGTCCCCGCCGCCAAGGAAGGGGCGCATCTCGGCCTGGCGCTCGCGCGAGATCCAGATCGCACCCGAGCCGGAGGGGCCGTAAAGCTTGTGCCCGGTGATGGCGTAGAAATCGCAGCCGATGGCCTGCACGTCGACCGGCATGTGCACCGAGGACTGGCTGCCGTCGACGAGGACGGGCACCCCCTTCTCACGCGCACCCCGGCAGATCGCGGCGACATCGACCACGGTGCCAAGGACGTTCGACATCTGGGTCACGGCGACCAGCTTCGTCCGGGGGCCGATGGCGTCGATCACCGCCTGCGGATCGAGGTCGCCATTGCCGTCCACCTCGACCCATTTCAGGACCACGCCCTGCCGCTCGCGCAGGAAGTGCCAGGGGACGATGTTGGCGTGATGCTCCATCACCGACAGCACAATCTCGTCACCCGGCTGCAGGCGCGGGGCGGCCCAGGCGTAGGAGACGAGGTTGATCCCCTCGGTCGTGCCGGTGGTGAAGACGATCTCCTCCTCGGACGCTGCATTCAGGAAGCGGGCGATGGTGCCGCGGGTGGATTCGTACTTCTCGGTCGCGAGGTTCGACAGGTAGTGCAGGCCGCGATGGACGTTGGCGTATTCCTCGGCATAGCCCCGCGTCACCGCGTCGATCACCACTTGCGGCTTCTGCGCGCTGGCGCCGTTGTCCAGATAGACCAGCGGCTTGCCGTTCACCTGGCGCGACAGGATCGGGAAATCGGCGCGGATCTTGGCGAGATCATACATTGGACAGGGCCTCCGGCCCGAGGATGAGGCCCATGAGCAACGCTGCCAGCAGGGCCGCGGCGAAGGCCGTGGCGATCATTCCGGCAAAGACCGCTCCGAGCGATTTGAAGCCGTGCAGTTCGGCGATGAAATTGACCGAGAGCCAGAGGAAAAGGCCGAAGCCCACAAGGCCGATCAGCCCGGCGAAGGGCGGGATCAGCACGAAGGCCACCAGTTGCAGGACTTGCACGCCCAGCATCAAGAGTTGCAGCCAGACCACGACCAGCAGCGAATCCGGAAGGCTTCCGCTGCCGCCGAAGGCGCGGCCGACGCGATAGGTCAGGACGGCGGTCAGGATCAGGATCAGCCATTGCACGACCGCGGTGCGGACCGGGCTGGAGGCAAGGAAACCCGCCATCGGCTCGTCTCCCGGCGGGGCGAGGGCGAAGCTCGCCTGCAGCATCAGCGTCGAAAGGACCGCCATCAGCAGAAGCCCGGCCGACCGCGCCGAGAGCGGCACGCCCTCGGCCAGAAGCGCGCGGGTGGCGGCGCGGGGATTGCGCAGGGACAGGCGCGCAAGGTCGCGGATGCGGGCGGGCAATCCGGTCATGCCGCACCCCCGACCTCGGCCTCGTGCAGCATGGTGAGCCAGAGCCAGAGGAACCCCAGGCCCACCAGCGCCCGCACTGAGGTGAGAGCGGTACCGGGGCCGATCATGCCGGCCACCAATCCTTGAAGGAGCATCAGCGGGCTGACGGTCGCCAGCGCCCAGAACAGCGCGATCCGCGCAGCAAACCAGTTGCCCTGCCCGCCTAGCGCCCGCGCGACCAGATGGCTGAGGGCCGCCAGCCCATACCAGAGCGGGATCGTCGCCAGCACGGCCAGTCCAAAGGCCAGGATGCGGGGGGCGGCCGAGGGCTCTCCCGCAAGGAAGGCGTCACGCGCGGCGACGGGCCACAGGCCGACGAAGGCCAGGATCAGGAAGACGAGGAGCAGCGTGAAGGCAAAAGCCTCGGAGCGGCCGCGCGCCAGATGGCGGCGCAGCGCCGCACGCGGCGCGCGCCAGGTCGCGACCAGTTCCGTCGAGACGGTCATCGCCCCGCCTTCGCCGCGTGGCGCGCGAGCCATGCCTCCAGCCGGCCGCGGATGTCCTCGGCGATGGTCTCGTCGGCGATCTCCTGGATCGATTCGGCGAGGAAGGCCAGGACCAGCAGCGCCTGCGCCACGGTGCGCGGCACGCCCCGCGATTGCAGGTAGAAAAGCGCCGTCTCGTCGATCGCACCCGAGGTCGAGCCATGGCTGCATTTCACGTCGTCGGCGTAGATCTCCAGCTCGGGCTTGGCGAGGAACTGGCTGTCCTCGTCCAGAAGCAGGCTCTGGCTGATCTGGTAGCCGTCGGTCTTCTGCGCGCCGGGCTTCACCAGGATCTTGCCCTGGAAGACGCCCGTCGCGCCGTTCATCAGCACCTTCTTGAACACCTGCCGGCTTTCGCAGGCTTCGGCGGCATGGGTGACGAAGACGGTGTCGTCGTGGTGGAAATCGCCGTCCCCGACCGCCGCCCCGGCGACATGGGCGCGAGCCTCGTCGCCGGTCAGCTCCAGCACCGCCTCGTTCCGGGTCATCCGGCCGTTGGCGGTCAGGGTGAAGGAGCGGAATTCGGACCTCGCACCCAGGCGGGCGAAGATGTGGGTGGCGGCGCGGCGCTCGTGGTCGCGGCCCTGGACGCGGATATGGTGGAACTCGGCCCCGTCGGCAACCTCGACCTCCAGCACCTTGGTCAGGCGCGCAGCCCCCGGACCGCTTTCCAGAAGCGTCAGCGCGGCCCCGGCCTCGACCTTCACGCAATGATGCAGGATCGCGTCAGAAGTATTTGATTCATGGACATAATGCAGCGCCACAGGGCGCGTGGCGCGGCCCGTCACCCGGATCAGGACGCCATCGGTCGCCTCGGCCGTGGCAAGCGCCGCCAGCGGGCGCTGCACCGGGGTCTGGCCCCGCGCCTCGAGCACGCCATAGACGCCTTGCGCCCAGTGGATGTCCTTGCCTCCGGCCTCGGCCAGCCGCTCGATCTCGACCCCGGCGAGGGCCGGGTCATCGGATTGCGCCGGGTCGAACAGGCCATCGACGAAGACGAGATTCAGCCGGTCGATCCCGTCGAAGATCGGCGTCTCGTCACCTGCCGCGAAGGGCGCGGCAGCGGAGACTTCGGGCGAGATCAGGCCCGCCGGATCGGTATAGCGCCAGTATTCGTCGCGCCGCGCGGGCAGGCCCATGGCCGCAAGCCGGGCCAGCGCCTCGGCCCGCGCCCCGGCCAGCCAGCCCTTGCCCGCATGCTCCGGCATGACCGCCAGCCGCGCCGCGAGCGCGTCTTCCTTGACCTTCGGCAGTGCCATCAGCCCACCTCGTTCAGAATGTCGGCATAGCCGTTGGTTTCGACTTCCAGCGCCAGCTCCGGCCCGCCGGTCTTGACGATCCGCCCCGCCGCCATGATGTGCACCACGTCCGGCTTGATGTGATCGAGAAGCCGCTGATAGTGGGTGATGACCAGGAAGGACCGCCCCGCGCTGCGCAGCGCGTTCACGCCGTCCGAGACCAGTTTCATCGCATCCACGTCGAGGCCCGAGTCGGTCTCGTCCAGGATGCACATCCGGGGCTCCAGCATGGCCATCTGCAGGATTTCGTTGCGCTTCTTCTCGCCGCCCGAGAAGCCGACATTGACCGGGCGCTTCAGCATCTCGGCGTCGATCTTCAGCGCCTTGGCCTTCTCGCGCACCAGTTTCAGGAAGTCGCCGGCGGAAAGCTCCTCCTCGCCGCGCGCCTTGCGCTGCGCATTCACCGCGGTGCGCAGGAAGGTCATGTTGCCGACGCCCGGGATCTCGACCGGATACTGGAAGGCCAGGAACAGGCCGGCCGCCGCGCGCGCCTCGGGCTCCATCTCCAGAAGCTCCTGCCCGTCCAGCGTGGCCGAGCCCGCCGTCACCTCATAGCCGTCGCGACCCGAAAGCACATAGGACAGCGTCGACTTGCCCGAGCCGTTCGGCCCCATGATCGCATGGACCTCGCCCGGACCGATCTTCAGGTCGACACCGCGGAGGATCACCTTGTCCTCATCTTCAAGTTTGACGTGCAGGTTGTTGATTTCAAGCATTTTTCTTTTCCTGTATTCCGGCGTCAGCGCGGGTCCTGGAACCAGCCGATGACCTGGGTGAGCATTTCGGGCGGGATCGGTCCCGGCGTGACGGTGAAGCGCGCCATGCGGCCGACCACCTCATCCTTGCGGGCCAGTTTCTCGACCGCGTGATAGTATTTTCGGTCCACGTAATCGTCAAAAAGCACCGTGGTCGGCCGCCGCGCGCGCAGGCGCACCGCCGCCAGGCAGGCAGCACGGAACCGGCCGTCGATCAGCACGAGGTCGGGCTCGCCCAGATCGGGGCGGTCCCAGACCGAAAGCGCGTAGCGCGGAAAGCGGGCGTGCTGCGTGGCGGTGCGGGGATAACCCCACTCCTTGGTCGGGCCGATGTCGACATGGTGGACGCGGGCCCTGTCCGATATTCCGGCCAGCGCCTCGGCCAGCCTTCCGGCCCAGTCGGGATCGCTTTCCACGCTGACGACCTGCGCCCCGCCCCGCGCGGCCAGCATGGTGGACCCGCCGCTGCCATATTCAAGCACGTTGCGCGCCCCGGCATAGGCCTTGGTCACGAAGGCGGCCTCGAGGTCCGGGAAGGTCAACTCGAACGCAGGCGCAGCCACCTCGGCACTCGCGGGTTCCGCCTGCGCCGGCATTTCGGCGCTCTCCCTCGGCAGCGCCGCCAGCAGCTTCTGAACCAGGCCGTCCGAGGTCGCCTTCGCCCGGGCCACGGCGGGACGAGCAAGCAGACGCTCGATCTCGAGGGTCACCGCGTCCTGCCAATACAGGATCGAGCGGTCCTCCTCCTCATTGCGATCATGCTCGCGGAAGAATACGCCATTGTGCCGGTCATTCGCCGGGCCAACCGCGTCAGCCTTGTAGCCGCGCCCGCGCTGCTTCTTCAGGGCAAAGAACTCGGGGGTGCGCACGACGTAATGGTTGATCTGCGCCAGGGCCCAGCCGGCTTCCCTGGGCGTCACGGCGTTTGTCCGGCCAAGGGGGGCGCCCCGGCTCCAAAGCAGTTGCCGGCGCCCCGTGCTGCCCGGCTTTCCCGAGCCGGTCAGCACCGCCGCCAGATCCAGCCCCACCTCGGCGTTGACGAGAGGACGGTGAATTCCAACGCTGGCGAAACCCGCAATCGAGGCTGTCTTCCGAAACAGCGACTTCACCTCGAGATTGCCTTTGAACGGCAGGCCGGATGCCCGTTCGAAGGCAGGGCTCAGGAACCGACCGGGAAAGGTCGCATGCCCGTTGCTGCCGAAGATGCGCCAGTTGATCAGAAAGCACTGGGCCGCGCCCATGGCCTCGATCAACGCGTCAAGATTGCGGTCCCCGACGTGGACATTCAGGAATTCGTCCGCATCCAGCCACATGTACCAGTCACCATCGCGGTATCCGATCTCATGCGTAAAAGCGGCCGATGCGACAGTCTGAGGCGATTGTCCCGCTTCGACGGAAGTCCGCAGATGCCGGATCTCGTCCGCCTCGGCCAGTGCAGCCAGCAATTCCTCCATACCGTCATTGGACGGATTGGAGCAGATCACGATCTCGTCGAAACCGATGGCCTTGTGATAGGCTACCCATTCCAGAAGGAACGGCGCCTCGTTCTTCATCGCCGAGAACAGCACCTTCCTTGTCGCGGCAACCGGATGGCCGACGACCTCGGCCAACCCCGCAAGGGCCGCAGAGTTTGCCGGCGCGTCCATCACCCGACCGAGCCTTCCAGGCTGATCGCGACCAGGCTTTGCGCTTCCATGGCGAATTCCATCGGCAGGGCCTGCAGCACCTCCTTGCAGAAGCCATTCACCACCAGAGCGACGGCCTCCTCCTCATCCATGCCACGGCTGCGACAGTAGAAGAGCTGGTCGTCGTCCACCTTGGAGGTGGTCGCTTCGTGTTCGACCCGTGAGGAATTGTTGCGCACTTCGATATAGGGCACGGTATGCGCCCCGCATTTGTCGCCAATCAGAAGACTGTCGCACTGGGTATAGTTGCGGCTGTCCTTGGCTTTCGGATGCATCGACACGAGGCCCCGATAGGTGTTCTGCGCCCGGCCGGCGCTGATCCCCTTCGACACGATCCGCGATTTCGTCCGCTTGCCGAGGTGGACCATCTTGGTCCCGGTATCGGCCTGCTGGGCGTTGTTGGCGATGGCGATCGAGTAGAACTCGCCCTGCGCGTCGTCGCCGCGCAGGATGCAGGAAGGATATTTCCAGGTGATCGCCGAGCCCGTTTCGACCTGCGTCCACATCACCTTGGCCCGGTCGCCCCGGCAATCCGCGCGCTTGGTGACGAAGTTGTAGATCCCGCCGACCCCGTTCTCGTCGCCCGGATACCAGTTCTGCACCGTGGAATATTTCACCTCGGCGTCCTTCAGGATCACGATCTCGACCACAGCGGCGTGCAACTGGTGGATGTCGCGCTTGGGCGCGGTGCAGCCTTCCAGGTAGCTGACGTAAGAACCTTCGTCGGCGATGATCAGCGTACGCTCGAACTGGCCGGTGTTCTCGGCGTTGATGCGGAAATAGGTCGACAACTCCATCGGGCAGCGGGTGCCCTTGGGGATGTAGACGAAGGAGCCGTCCGAGAACACCGCCGAGTTCAACGTGGCGAAGAAGTTGTCCGACTGCGGGACGACGCTGCCCAGATACTGCTTGACCAGATCGGGATAGTCGCGGATCGCCTCCGAGATCGGGCAGAAGATCACCCCGGCCTTGGCAAGTTCCGCCTTGAAGGTGGTCCCCACGGAAACCGAATCGAAGACCGCGTCCACCGCCACCTTGCGCGGCTCCGCCTCACCTTCGACTCCGGCCAGAAGCATCTGTTCCTTCAGCGGAATCCCGAGTTTCGCATAGGTGGCCAGAAGCTTCGGATCGACCTCGTCCAGGCTCTTCGGCTTCGAGGCCATGCTCTTCGGCTTGGCGTAGTAATACTGGTCCTGATAGTCGATCTCGGGATAGTTCAGCATCGCCCAGCGGGGCTCTTCCATCTGCACCCAGCGCCGATAGGCGGCGAGACGCCAGTCCAGCATCCATTCCGGCTCGCCGTTCTTCTGGCTGATCAGGCGGACGATGTCCTCGCTGATGCCTTTCGGCGCATATTCGGTCTCGATCTCGGTTTCCCAGCCGTACTTGTACTTGCCGGCCATCGCCTGCACGGTCTCGATCGTCTCGCGGTCGACGCCCTCGCGGATATCCTGGCTCGTCTCGAGAATGGCGGTCATCGGCGTTTCCTTTCAGACGGCCCGGGTTCGGGCCTTGGCATAGGCGGCGGTCCAGGCTTTTGCAAACCGCTGCACGTCATCTTTCGTCACCCCGGGCCCGATCGAGACCCGGATCGCCTGCGCGGCAAGGGCCTCGTCGAAGCCCATCGCCGTCAGCACGCGGCTGGCCCGCACCTTGCCGCTGGAACAGGCCGAGCCCGCCGAGACGGCGAACCCCGCAAGGTCCATCGCCATGACCTGAGTCTCGCCCTTCCAGCCGGGAGCGATCAGGCACAGCGTGTTCGGCAGTCTAGGCGAACCATTTCCGACCGAAATAGTCTCTTTTGTCGCAGCAGACAACTCCGATTCTAGAATATTTCTAATCTGGGCGACGCCCTCCCAGATCCCGGCCGCCAGATCGCGCTGCGCGGCCTCGGCGGCGGCGGCGAAACCGGCGATGCCGATCAGGTTCTCGGTCCCGGCCCGGCGGCCCATCTCCTGCCCGCCGCCCTTGAGTTGCGCGGGAACCTCGATCCCCTGCCGCACCACCAGCGCGCCGATGCCCTTCGGCCCGCCCAGCTTGTGCGCCGAGATCAGCCCCATGTCGCAGCCCAGCCAGTTGAAGGCGAAGGGCACCTTGCCGAAGGCCTGCGTCAGGTCGCTGACCGCCAGCCCCTGCGGCAGGTCCTGCAACACCCCGGTCTCGGAGTTCGCCAGTTGCAGCGCGCTGCGCCCCGGATCGGAGACCGTCACCCCGCCCTGCCCGTCCACCGGCAACCCGGTCGAACACCAGGCCGCGACCGCATCATGTTCCACGGCCGCACAGGCCAGACCCCGCCCCGCGCAGGCCAGGGCCGCCGCCTCGGTCGCGCCCGAGGTAAAGACCACATCCGCCCCCTCGGCCCCCAGCGCCGCCTCGATCTTCGCGCGGCTGCGCTCCATCAGCGCCTTCGCCGCCCGCCCCTCGGCATGGACCGAGGACGGGTTGCCCACCACCTCCATCGCCGCGATCATCGCCGCCCTGGCCTCGGGCCGCAAAGGCGTGGTCGCGTTCCAGTCGAGATAGAGCCGGGTCATGCCGCTTCCTCTTGGCGGAAATACTCCACGGGAGGTCCGGAGGGTGTGAAACCCTCCGGGGCCGGGCCGAGGCACCGTATCGTCATTCCTCGTCCACCACGCGGAACAGGCTCGGCACCGCCGGGCATGGCGTCAGGTCGTTCTTCACCACATCCGACAGCCGCACCTGGTGCAGGAAGACATAGACATTCGCCGACAGGCTTTCCCACAGCCGGTTGGTCAGCGACTGCGCCCGGGTGCCCGACAGCCCGCCCGAGGCCCCCGCCCCGGTGTGCATCGCATCCACCGTCTCCTCGACCGCCTGCATCACATCCGAGATGCGGATCTGGTCCGGCGAGCGGGCCAGCTTGTAGCCGCCGCCCGGGCCGCGCACCGCCTCGACCAGGCCGGCGCGGCGCAGCTTGACGAATAGCTGCTCCAGATAGGGCAGCGAGATGTCCTGGCGCCGGGAAATCTCGGCCAGCGAGACCAGATCGTCGCCGCCCGCCTTCGCCTCGGCCAGCGCCAGGTCGGCCAGCGCCACCATCGCGTAACGTCCCTTGGTCGAAAGCTTCATCGGCCCCTCCTGCCTTACCCGCGCGGGCATGACCCCATGCCAAGCCGATTGACGACGCGCGCCGCGAGCATTACCTGAAACCCGACCCCTCGAACAGGCGGCCCGGCCGTCTTTAGAATGGTTCTATTTTACCCGAGCGAAAGCGTCAAGAAACCGCGCGCTCCCGCATGAGAAGAGGCCCATGCCCGAGGTTATTTTTGCCGGCCCAGACGGTCGCCTGGAAGGCCGCTATCATCCGCAGAAGGAACGCGACGCGCCGATCGCCATCGTGCTGCATCCGCATCCCGCCTATGGCGGGACGATGAACAACAAGGTCGTCTACAACCTGCATTACGCCTTCTACAACCTGGGGTTCACCGTCCTGCGCTTCAACTTCCGCGGTGTGGGGCGCAGCCAGGGCGAGTACGACCAGGGGATCGGCGAGCTGTCCGATGCGGCCTCGGCGCTGGACTACCTGCAGTCGATGAACCAGAACGCCAAGCATTGCTGGGTCGCGGGCTTCTCCTTCGGGGCCTGGATCGGCATGCAGCTCCTGATGCGCCGGCCCGAGATCACCGGCTTCGTCTCGGTCGCGCCGCCGGCGAACCTCTACGACTTCAGCTTCCTGGCGCCCTGCCCCTCCTCGGGGCTGATCATCAACGGCACCGCCGACAAGGTGGCTCCGCCCAAGGACACGCGGGCGCTGGTCTCCAAGCTGCACGAGCAGAAGGGGATCACCATCACCCATGCCGAGATCGAGGGCGCGGACCATTTCTTCAAGGACGAAGAGGCGCATATGCAGCCGATGATCCAGACGGTCAGCGACTATGTCCGCCGCCGCATGGGCGAGGCCTCGCGCTGAGATGAGCAAGCTTCAGGACCTCGCCGACCAGCTGGCCGAAGATGTCCTCGCCGCCGAGGCCGAGCTGGACGACGACCGCTTCTACGAGAAGGTGGCCAAGGTGCTGATGGCGGCCTCGCCCACTTTCCAGGAAGCCTACATCACCTCGATCCGCGTCCGCCTGGCCGAACGCCGGGGCCGCGAGTTCCTGGAAAGGGCGCTGGCGGCCAAGCGTGGCGAGATCGCGGAAGAGCCCGTGGCCCCGGTCGATTTCGGCGGCATGGGCCATTGAGCGAGCGGCTGGAAGCCCAGTTCGCCTTCCTGAACGAGGCCGACCGGCTGAAATCGGTGCTGCGCGCGACGACCCTGGTCGATGGCTCGCGGCCGGAGAATTCGGGCGAACATTCCTGGCACCTGGCGCTTTACGCGCTGGTTCTGGCCGACCAGGCCGGGCCGGGGGTCAGCATCGACCGGGTGATCCGGATGCTGATCCTGCATGACCTGGTCGAGATCGACACCGGCGACGTGCCGATCCATGCCCGGAACGGCCAGGCCCATGCCAGCCCCGAGACGCTGGCCGCCGAGGCGAAAGCCGCCGACCGGATCTTCGGCCTGCTGCCCTCCGACCTTGGCGACAGCCTGCGCACGCTCTGGGAGGAGTTCGAGGCGGCCGAGACGCCTGACGCCCGCTTCGCCAAGTCGCTGGACCGCGTGCAGCCGGTGATGGCGAACCTGATGTCGGGCGGCGGGACCTGGGCCACCTACGAGGTCACCTATGGACAGCTGGAATCGCGGGTGGGCACGAAGATCGCCCGCGGCGCGCCGGCACTCTGGGACTGGGTGAAGGAAAAGGCCCGGCCCTGGTTCGGCTGACCCCTCCTCGTTCGACTGCGTCTCCTCGTCGGCCGCGCGGCGAGGAGTGACGAAGTCATCGACGAGCGGATCGGCAGGACCTCGGTATACAATCGCATACCGCACTTCCCAAGCCTGCGCTTTTCCGCTAAGACAGCCGCAATCGAATCCCCTGACCGGAGAAACCCATGTCGAAGATCAAGGTAGCCAACCCCGTCGTCGAACTCGACGGCGACGAGATGACCCGGATCATCTGGGACTTCATCAAGCAGAAGCTGATCCTGCCCTACCTCGACATCGACCTGAAATACTACGACCTCGGGATCGAGGAGCGCGATCGCACCGACGACAAGATCACCGTCGACGCAGCGGAAGCGATCAAGAAATACGGCGTCGGCGTGAAATGCGCGACGATCACCCCGGACGAGGCCCGGGTCGAGGAATTCGGCCTGAAGCAGATGTGGAAATCGCCGAACGGCACCATCCGCAACATCCTCGGCGGCGTGATCTTCCGCGAGCCGATCATCTGCAGGAACGTCCCCCGCCTGGTGCCGCACTGGACCCAGCCCATCGTCGTCGGCCGCCACGCCTTCGGCGACCAGTACCGCGCGACGGACTTCAAATTCCCCGGAAAGGGCAAGCTGACGATGAAATTCGTCGGCGACGACGGCACGGTGATCGAGCGCGACGTCTACTCGGCGCCATCGGCCGGCGTCTACATGGGGATGTACAACCTCGACGACTCGATCACTGACTTCGCCCGCGCCTCGCTGAACTACGGGCTGGTGCGCAACGTGCCGGTGTATCTGTCGACGAAGAACACCATCCTCAAGGCCTATGACGGCCGCTTCAAGGACATCTTCCAGCAGGTCTTTGAAGCGGAATTCGCCGAGGAGTTCAAGAAGCGCGGCCTGACCTACGAACACCGCCTGATCGACGACATGGTCGCCTCGGCGCTGAAATGGTCGGGCGGCTATGTCTGGGCCTGCAAGAACTATGACGGCGACGTGCAGTCCGACATCGTGGCGCAGGGGTTCGGCTCGCTGGGCCTGATGACATCCGTGCTGATGACGCCGGATGGCAAGATCGTCGAGGCGGAGGCCGCCCACGGCACCGTGACCCGCCACTTCCGCGAGCACCAGAAGGGCAAGCAGACCTCGACCAACTCCATCGCCTCGATCTACGCCTGGACCGGGGGACTGAAGCACCGCGCCAAGCTGGACAACAACGACGCGCTGATGCGTTTTGCGACGACGCTGGAGAAGGTGACCGTCGATGCCGTGGAAGACGGCCACATGACCAAGGACCTGGCGCTTCTGGTCGGGCCGGACCAGAAGTGGCTGACCACGATGGGCTATCTGGAAAAGGTCGACGAATACCTGAACAAGGCGCTGAAGGGGTAAAGGTGCGCTGTAGCGCACCCTACGCTACTTCGCCGGCTTCAGACGGGCGCGGGACTGGGTTCCGCGCTCTTCCATTTCAAGGTCTGGGCGTTTCCTGCACCCGTCCAGCCGTGAGGCGGGTTACCTAATCCAGCTTCGGCCTTCCACCAGGAAGGCATTGCGGCCGCCGGATACCAAGGGTTCCTGCTGCTCCGCCTTGACCGAAGTCGGCGCAACCATGCGCGAGGAGGCGGGCAGATACCACATGCGTACCGATCATGGAGTGGGCAATATCGCCACCTCACCCGCCTCCCGCCCCGCCGTTTCCGCTGCGCATCATGCCCCTTCCGTCCTCACGCCCGCTCGGCTATGTCGGCGCGGATGACCGATGCGCGCCGCCACAGCCTGATCGATGATGCCCAGGGCATCGCCTATGGCGCGACCATGGCCGCCTTCGGCATCGTGATCCTGACGCATCTCGGCCTCGTCACCGGACAGACGGCGGGGCTGGCGGTGCTGATTTCCTATGCAACCGGATGGAATTTCGGGCCGGTCTTCTTCGCGATCAACCTGCCGTTCTATCTTCTGGGCTACCTGCGCATGGGACCGGGCTTCACCGTCAAGACCTTCCTTGCGGTCGGCCTCCTCTCGGCGCTCAGCCTCTGGCTGCCGGGACAGGTCGCCTTTGCCACGCTGAACCCTTGGCTGGGCGCGGTGCTGTTCGGCTTCGTCTCCGGCTCGGCCTTGCTGGCGCTTTTCCGCCACGGGGCCAGCCTGGGCGGGATCGGGATCGTCGCCGTCCTGTTGCAGGACCGGCTGGGCTGGCGGGCGGGCTGGGTGCAGCTTGCCTTCGACGCCGTGCTCTTCGCGGTGGCCTTCCTGGTGATCGAGGCGCGGCTGGTCTTGATCAGCTTCCTCGGCGCTTTGGTGGTGAACCTGGTCATCGCGATCAACCACCGCCGCGACCGCTATGTGGTGGCCTGACCGGGCTCCCTCTGGCGGCCTGAGCAAAAACCCTGTAAGGCCGCGCCAATCTCATTGGAAACCGGACCCCATGGACCTGCGAAACATCGCGATCATCGCCCACGTCGACCACGGCAAGACCACGTTGGTGGACGAGCTTCTGAAGCAGAGCGGGTCCTTCCGCGACAACCAGGCGCTGACCGAACGCGCCATGGACTCGAACGACATCGAGCGCGAGCGCGGGATCACCATCCTGGCCAAGGCGACCTCGGTCGAGTGGAAAGGGATGCGGATCAACATCGTCGACACCCCCGGCCACGCCGATTTCGGCGGCGAGGTGGAGCGGATCCTGAACATGGTCGACGGGGTCTGCCTGCTGGTCGACGCCGCCGAGGGCCCGATGCCGCAGACCAAGTTCGTGCTGACCAAGGCGCTGGCGCTGGGGCTGCGCCCGATCGTGGTGCTGAACAAGGTGGACAAACCCGACGCCGAGCCCGACCGCGCGCTGAACGAGGTCTTCGATCTCTTCGCCAACCTCGGCGCCACGGACGAGCAGCTGGATTTCCCGCATGTCTATGCCTCGGGCCGCTCGGGCTGGGCCGACCTGGAGCTTGACGGGCCGAGGAAGGACCTTTCGGCGCTGTTCGAACTGATCGTCCGCCACGTCCCTGCCCCGAAGCAGATCGCGCGCCAGGAAGAGCCGTTCTCGATGCTGGCGACGACGCTGTCGGCGGATCCCTACCTTGGCCGGATCCTGACCGGCCGGGTGGAATCGGGCAAGATCACCACCGGGACCACGCTGAAGGCCCTGTCGCGCACCGGCGACCGGATCGAACAATTCCGCGTGACCAAGATCCTCGCCTTCCGCGGCCTCTCGCAGCAGCCGATCGACGAGGCGGTGGCGGGCGATATCGTGACGCTCGCCGGCATGACCAAGGCCACCGTGGCCGATACGCTCTGCGCGCTGGAGGTCGACACCGCCCTTCCCGCCCAGCCGATCGACCCGCCGACGATCACCGTGACCTTCGGCATCAACGATTCTCCCCTTGCGGGCCGCGACGGCAACAAGGTGCAGTCCCGCGTGATCCGCGACCGGCTGCTCAAGGAAGCCGAGGTCAACGTGGCGATCAAGGTCGCCGACACGCCCGGCGGCGAGGCCTTCGAGGTCTCGGGCCGGGGCGAACTGCAGATGGGCGTCCTGATCGAGAACATGCGCCGCGAGGGTTTTGAACTCTCGATCTCGCGCCCCCGCGTGATCATGCAGGAGGAAGGCGGCGTCCGTCAGGAGCCGATCGAGGAGGTCATCGTCGACGTGGACGACGAATACTCCGGCGCGGTCATCGACAAGCTGACCGGCGAGCGCAAGGGCGATCTGGTCGAGATGAAGCCCGCGGGCGTCGGCAAGACCCGGATCATCGCTCATGTTCCCTCGCGCGGGCTGATCGGCTATCAGGGCCAGTTCCTGACCGACACGCGCGGCACGGGCGTGCTGAACCGGATCTTCCACGGCTGGGCGCCGCACAAGGGCCCGATCCAGGGGCGGCGGCAGGGGGTGCTGATCTCGACCGAAAGCGGCGTTTCCGTCGCCTATGCTTTGTGGAACCTCGAGGACCGGGGCCGGATGTTCATCGGGCCGCAGGAACAGGTCTATGTCGGCATGATCATCGGCGAGCACAGCCGGGACAACGATCTGGAAGTGAACCCGCTGAAGGGCAAGAAGCTGACCAACATCCGCGCTTCGGGCACGGATGAAGCCGTCCGCCTGACCCCGCATATCAGGATGAGCCTGGAAGAGGCGATCGCCTATATCGACGACGACGAACTGGTCGAGGTGACGCCGAAGATCATCCGGCTGCGCAAGCGCGAGTTGGACCCGAACGAGCGCAAGCGCGCCTCGCGCAAGGAATGAACGGGGACAGGTGGGGACAGGTAGGGTGTGCTACAGCGCACCATCCGAGTGGGCAACGCAGACAGGTTGCCGCTGGGTGGCCGCAAAAGACGGTGCGCTGTAGCGCACCCTACGCGGCAGCGGCGAGTCGGCAGGGCAGGAAATCCTCCACCATCGCGGTTTCGCCGTCGAAGGTGCAGAAGCTGTAAGGCGGAACCTCCTCCCAGCCGTGCTCCTCGGCCTCCAGCGGTTCCGAGACCACCGCCCGGCCATGGCGCGTGTCGGACCAGCGGTGATAGAGCGAGGGCGCCGCAGCATCCGTCGCGTAGCGCACCGCATAAAGCCGCTGACCATCCGACAGGGCCGCCGTCATCCGCAGATGCGGCCCCTGCCCCTTGGCCCGCGCCAGCCGGATGAACCGCGCCGCCGCCCGCTCCAGCGCCCCGCGCGGGTCGTCGTCCAGACCCTCGGCCAGGGCCACCAGGAACAGGGCCTCGCTGTCGGTCGCGCCCTTGCGGTGGGGATAAAGCGTCTCGGGGATCATCATGTCGGCATCGCGGCGGAAGGCGTCATAGCCGCCCACCTGGCCATTGTGCATGAAGCTCCAGCGCCCGTGGGTGAAGGGATGGCAGTTGTTGCGGCTGGTGGCGGTGCCGGTCGAGGCGCGAACATGGGCGAGGAAGAGATGCGACCGGACCTGTGCGGTCAGGCTTTTCAGGTTCGGATCCGACCAGGCCGGCAGTACGTCGCGGAACAGCCCCGGCTCCGGCTTCGCGCCATACCAGGCGATGCCGAACCCGTCGGCATTGATCGCAGTGTGGCATTGCGTGGCGCAATGGCTTTGATGGATCAGGGAATGGCCTGGGCGGCTCACGATCTCCTCCAGGAAGATCGGCGCCCCGGTATAGGCGGCCCAGCGGCACATCAGCGTGCCCCCGTAGGAATAAGGATCATCTGCCCGGCCCTTCGCGTTTCCTGTCATATTAGCAGAAAGCCAACGGGCCGGGGAAGATAATCCCGATAATTCGGCCAAAATCGGAAGGAAAACCCTATTCGATCTCCTCGACCACCATCAGGTCGCGCAGGCTTGCGCCTTTGGCATGGGCAAGCGCGGCCTGATAGGCGGGCGAGTTGTAGCATTCCACCGCCTTTTCCAGGCTCGGAAAGCGGGCGACCACGTTGCGAGCGCGGTCGTTGCCCTCAAGCTGCACATAGCGGCCGCCGCGGGCAAGGAAGACCCCGCCATGCGCGGCAATCGCGGGTCCGGCCTCCTTGGCATAGCGGCCATAGGCCTCGGCGTCGGTGACATGGACATGGGCAATCCAGAGCGCGGTCGGCATCCTATCCTCCAATCGCGGCTTCCGCCGCCTTGATCGCAGCCTCGGCCTGGGCAATGTCGGCGCCCCCGGCTTGGGCCATGTCGGGCCGCCCGCCGCCGCCCTTGCCGCCCAGGGCCTCGGCCGCAGCCTTGACCAGGGTGACGGCAGAGAGCTTGCCGGTCAGGTCGGCGGTCACCCCCGCCGCGACGGCCGGCTTGGCGCCGGTGTCGGCGATCAGGAGCACCGCGCCCGAGCCGAGGCGGGCCTTCATCTCGTCGATCAGGGCCGGCAGATCCTTGCCAGAGACGCCCGAAAGCACTTGAGCCATGAACTTCACGCCATTGATTTCCTTGGCCTCCGGGCCAGCGGCCTTGCCGCCCATCGCCACCTCGCGGCGCAGTTGCGCGACCTCGTTCGCCAGCGCCTTGCGCTCATCGAACAGCGCGCGGATGCGGTCGGCAAGCTCGGCCGCCGGCGCCTTGATGATCGCGGCGATGTCATTGAGCCGCGTATCCTGCTGGCGCAGATGGTCCAGCGCCGCCTGCCCGGTCAGCGCCTCGATGCGCCGCACGCCCGCGCTGGAGGCGCTTTCCGACAGCAGCACCATCGCGCCGATGTCGCCGGTGCGCTTCACATGCGTGCCGCCGCACAATTCCAGGCTGTAGGTCTTGCCATCGCCGCCCTTGCCCGACCCCTCCAGGGTGCCCATCGAGACGACGCGGACCTCTTCGCCGTATTTCTCGCCGAAGAGCGCCTGCGCGCCGATGGCGCGGGCGTCGTCGGGAGTCATGATCCGGGTCTCGACCGGCGAGTTCTGGCGGATGAAGGCATTCACCTCGGCCTCGATGGTCGAGAGGTCCGGGCCGGAAATGGCGGCCGAATGGCTGAAGTCGAAGCGCAGACGGTCGGCGGCGTTGAGGCTGCCCCGCTGGGCGACATGATCGCCGAGCGTCCGCCGCAGCGCCTCGTGCAGCAGGTGCGTCGCCGAGTGGTTGGCGCGGATCGCCGAGCGGCGGTGGTGCGCAACCTCCAGCTTCGCCGGTTGCCCTTTGATCACAGTGCCTTGCGTGACCTTCGCAATGTGGATGAAGACCCCGGCGGCCTTCTTCACGTCACTCACTTCCGCCATGCCGGTCGCGGTGCGGATCAGGCCTGCATCGCCGACCTGGCCGCCGGATTCGGCGTAGAACGGGGTCTGGTTGACGACGATCTGGACGCTCTCGCCCTCCGCCGCCTGGCCGATCCCGGCCCCGTCGCGGACCAGTGCGGTGATCACGCCTTCCGCGGTCTCGGTATCGTAGCCGAGGAATTCCGTGACCCCGTGCTCTTCGGCAAGGTCGAACCAGATCTTCGCATCGCCCGCCGCCCCGGTGCCTGACCATGCGGCGCGGGCCTTGGCCTTCTGCTCGGCCATGGCGGCGTCGAAGCCTTGCACGTCGACCTCGCGCCCCTTCTCGCGGAGCGCATCCTGGGTGAGGTCGAGCGGGAAACCGTAGGTGTCATAGAGCTTGAAGGCTGCGGCGCCAGGCAGCGCCGCCCCTTCGGCGAGGCCGGAAAGCTCGTCGTCCAGAAGCCGCAAGCCCCGGTCGAGGGTTTGCTTGAACTTGGTCTCCTCGGTCCGCAGCGTTTCTTCGATCAGCGCCTGGGCTCGCGAAAGCTCCGGATAGGCCCCGCCCATCTGCCGCACCAGCGCCGGAACCAGCCGGTGCATCACCGGGTCCTGCGCGCCGAGCATATGGGCGTGGCGCATCGCGCGGCGCATGATCCGGCGCAGGACATAACCCCTTCCCTCGTTCGAGGGCATCACCCCGTCGGCGATCAGGAAGGAGGTCGAGCGCAGGTGGTCGGCGATCACCCGGTGGTGGATTTTCCCCGGCCCGTCAGGGTCCTGGCTGGTGACGTTCGCGCTGGCTTCGATCAGGCTGCGCATCAGGTCGGTGTCGTAGTTGTCGTGCTTGCCCTGCAGCAGCGCCCCGATCCGCTCCAGCCCCATGCCGGTGTCGATCGACTGCATCTCCAGCGGAACCAGCCGCCCGTCGGCGAACTGCTCGTTCTGCATGAAGACGTTGTTCCAGATCTCGATGAAACGGTCGCCGTCCTCCTGAGCCGAGCCGGGTGGGCCGCCCCAGATCGAGGGGCCGTGGTCGTAGAAGATCTCGGTGCAGGGGCCACAGGGGCCGGTCGGGCCCATGCGCCAGAAGTTGTCATCGGATGCGATGCGGATGATGCGGTCGTCGGTCAGGCCCGAGACCTTTTTCCAGATCGTCGCCGCCTCATCGTCGGTGTGGTAGACGGTGACCAGAAGCTTGTCCTTGGCCAGGCCGAAATCCCTGGTCAGAAGCTCCCAGGCGAAAGCGATCGCCTGGTCCTTGAAATAGTCGCCGAAGCTGAAATTCCCCAGCATTTCGAAGAAGGTATGGTGCCGCGCGGTATAGCCGACGTTGTCGAGGTCGTTGTGCTTGCCGCCCGCCCGCACGCATTTCTGGGCCGTCGTCGCGCGCTTGTAATCCCGCGTCTCGACCCCGGTGAACAGGTTCTTGAACTGCACCATGCCGGAGTTGGTGAACATCAGCGTCGGATCGTTCCGCGGCACGAGGGGCGAGCTATCGACCACCCGGTGATCGTTGCGGCGGAAGAAGTCGAGGAAGGTCGAGCGGATGTCGTTCAGCGAGGCCATGTGGGGGCGGTCCTTAGCCAGATCGGGGGCGAAAGCAGGAATTCGGCCCCCATGTAGCCCCCCGCGAGGGGGCTGTCCACAGTCGCGCCCGCAGCACAGGAAAAAAGGCCGGAGGCGGTTGCCTCCAGCCCTTTCTGCCGCAGCCTCGTGCCGGGTTCAATCGTCCAGGACGTCGCTTTCTTCGCCGGCCATGGTGAAATCAAGGCCGTTCGCCGCGCGGATCTTATCCTCGATCTCCATCGCGACAGAGGGGTTCTGCTTCAGGAAGGACTTGGCATTCTCGCGGCCCTGGCCGATGCGCTCGTCCCTGAAGGAATACCAGGCGCCCGACTTCTCGACCACGCCGGCCTTGACGCCGATGTCGATCAGCTCGCCGGTCTTGGAAATGCCTTCGCCATACATGATGTCGAATTCCACCTGCTTGAACGGCGGCGCGACCTTGTTCTTCACGACCTTGACGCGGGTGGAATTGCCCACGACCTCATCCCGGTCCTTGATCGCCCCGATGCGGCGGATGTCGAGGCGGACGGAGGCGTAGAACTTCAGCGCATTGCCGCCGGTGGTGGTTTCGGGGCTGCCGAACATCACGCCGATCTTCATCCGGATCTGGTTGATGAAGATCACCATGCAGTTCGAGCGTCCGATGCTGGCCGTCAGCTTGCGCATGGCCTGGCTCATCAGCCGGGCCTGGCTGCCCATCTGCATGTCGCCCATGTCGCCCTCGATCTCGGCCTTGGGCACCAGGGCCGCGACCGAGTCCACGACGACCAGGCTGACCGCGCCCGAGCGGACCAGCGTGTCGACGATCTCCAGCGCCTGTTCGCCGGTGTCGGGCTGGCTGATCAGCAGCTCATCCAGGTTGACGCCCAGTTTCTTGGCGTATTGCGGGTCCAGCGCGTGTTCCGCGTCGACGAAGGCGCAGACGCCGCCCTTCTTCTGCTCCTCGGCCACGACATGCAGCGTCAGCGTGGTCTTGCCCGACGATTCCGGCCCGTAGATCTCGATGATGCGGCCCTTGGGCAAGCCGCCGATCCCCAGTGCGATGTCGAGACCGAGCGAGCCGGTGGAGGTGGCCTCGATCTCCATCGCCGGGCTGTCGGCGCCAAGCTTCATGATCGAGCCCTTGCCGAACTGTCGCTCGATCTGCGCCAGAGCGCTTTCCAGAGCCTTCGCCTTATCCATATCCCGCTTGCTCCCGAGGTCGAGAAGGTTTGCCGCCGCCATGTCCGTCTCCTTATTCCACAGCCGCCGGGGAGCGGCAATCCTGCCCGATGTTCGCCAAGTGTTCCCGTCGTTATGAGCACAAAGGCGGAACATTTCAACCGATTTCTCTGCAAGACCAGCTTTTGCCCGCTTTGGTTAAGGGATAGTTTACGCCGTCGCCCGAAAGCGGGCGGGATGCGGGATTCTTTGCCGGGAGGTGCTGATTTGCTGGTGTTCTGGGAGCAAAGGCTTGCCTTTCTGGCCACGCCAAAGACCGGATCGACGGCGATTGCCGCCGCGCTCGAATCGCTGGCTTCGGTGTCGATCCAGCGCCCGCCGCTTCTGAAGCACACCACGGTGCATCGCTACCGCCGCTTCATCGGACCCTATCTGGAGGCCGCGTCGAAGGACACGTTCACCCTGGTCGCGCTGATGCGCGAGCCGCGCGACTGGCTCGGCTCCTGGTACCGCTTCCGGCAGCGCGAGGAGACGCCGGCCGAGAAATCCACCGCCGGGATGAGCTTCGACGATTTCGTGCAGGCCTGGTGCCGGGACCCGCGGCCGGAGGTGGCGGATGTGGGCAGCCAGGCCCGCTTCCTGCGGCCGCGGCAGGGAGTCGGGGCGGACCGGCTCTTCCGCTATGAGGAGATCGACGCCTTCGTGCATTTCCTCGAGGACCGGCTGGGCTGCGAGATCATCCTCCCCCGGCTGAACGTCTCCCCCCCCGGCGCGACCGAGCTTTCGCCCGCGACCAATGCCCTGCTGCAGGAGGTTGCGGCCGAGGATTTCCGGCTTTACGGCTCGCTTCCCGGCTAGGCGCGCAGGTGCCGGCCGGTGCATCGGGACATGACAGGCAGCGGGAAAAGGGGTATCCCTTGGGCAAGGGGCCGCGAGACCCCATGAGGCAGAAAGGGCGGACAGATGGACCTTCAGGACGGATTTTCCCGGCGCGGGCTTCTCATGGGCATGGGGGCGCTGGCGCTCTCGGCCTGCAACAACGGGGTGGGATCGAACGGGGCGGCGCAGATCGACGCGCGGGTCGAGGCGACGCAGAACTTCCTCTTCAGCCGCTACCCCGGCACGCAGGACCTGGCGAGCCGGGCCAATGGCGTGCTCTACATGCCGCTGATGACCGAGGCGGGTTTCGGGATCGGCGGGGCCTTCGGGCGGGGTGCGCTGCGGATCCGGGGGGTGACGGTCGACTACTATTCGGCCGCGAAGGGGACGATCGGCTTCCAGATCGGGGCGCAGCAATATGCCCACGCCCTGTTCTTCATGACCCCCGAGGCGCTGGAGCAGTTCCGGCGCGGGCCGGGCTGGGCGGCGGGGGCGGAAGTGCGCTATGCGACGCCCGAACAGGGGGCCTCGATCGGGAAGGAGACGACCGAGCTTGACCCGGTGATCGCGCTGATCTTCGGCCAGCAGGGGCTGATCGCGGGCGCGACGCTGGGTGGGGTGAAATACACCCGGATCATCCCCTAGGCGCGGAAAACCCTGCCGCATTTCCCATGCTTGCGGATTTCCTGCCGCCGGCAGCGGCGGGTGAGGGCCTCCCGACGTGACGGAAGGGCGGAACAGGCGTATCCTGATCCGCCAAGTCATTTTTGATGGAGTCATTCGATGGCGGGTCCTGCGACGGTCCTGAAGGGCTCGGTCGGATTCGGCGGCAAGAACCTGCGCGGCGATGTGCTGCTGGTCCAGGCGATGTTGAATGCGCTGCCCGCGACGCGGGGCGGGGCGGTCCCCGCGCTCGCGACGGACGGCATCTGCGGGACGATGACCAACAGCGCCATCAAGCGGTTCCAGGCCGGCAACCAGTGCTATGCCGACGGCCGCGTCGATGCGGGCGCCAAGACCGAGCGGACGCTCCTGGAGCTTCTGCAGCGGCTCGGCAAGCTTGCCGCGGTGCTGGGGGCGGCTGCGGCCGCGGCCCCTGCCCCGACCGGCCCGACGGTGGCGGGGCCGAACTCTCCCGTGCGGCGGAAGTATGTGCAGACGGCGAAGACGCTGGTGCCGCCGGCCGGGCTGACCACGGGCGGCAGCGGGCCGAAGGGCGCGACGGGCTGCGGCGAGTTCCCGGGCCGGGTCTTCGCCAGGCTGCCGGTGATCCCGCCCGGCCAGCCCGGAGCGTTCAAGGTGCATGTGGCGGGGGCCGGGACGATGTATCTGACCTCGCCCACGACCTGGTGGGAGCAGTTGGCGCAGGCGGTGGACAAGCAGCATGCGCCCGCGCGGAAATGCTGGGTGCCCTTCGTCGGCGGCAACCGGCCGCTGCCGGGCGACATCTATCTTCTGGCACAATACGACAACCCGGCCATGTTCCAGCATGTCGGCGTGGTGCTGGATGCCTCGGGCAGCGAATGGACGACCTGCGACGGCGGCCAGGGGAACGGCTGGCAGTCGGGGATCGTGAAGCGACAGTTCCAGCCGGACGGCGTGATCGCCGGCGAATTCGGCAACAGGGCGCGGCTGAAGGGCTGGGTGGACCTGGACAACCTCTATGCCGTGGCGCAGGCGAGCTTTCCGGCGCTGGGGTAAGGCGGCTGGCGGATGGTGCGCTTTAGCGCACCCTACTTCAGTCGGCGGATCAGGCTGGAGGTGTCGTTCCGGCCGCCGCCCATCAACTGCACGTCCTTGTAGAACTGGTCCACCAGCGCCGTCACCGGCAGCCGCGCGCCGATCTCCTCGGCGGTGTCGAGGCAGATGCCGAGGTCCTTGCGCATCCAGTCCACCGCGAAGCCGAAGTCGAATTCGTCGGCCAGCATGGTCTTGTGCCGGTTCGCCATCTGCCAGCTGCCCGCCGCGCCCTGGCTGATCACCTCCACCACCTTCTCGCCGTCGAGCCCGGCCTTCTGGCCGAAGGCGAGCGCCTCGCTCAGGCCCTGCATCAGGCCGGCGATGCAGATCTGGTTCACCATCTTGGCAAGCTGCCCCGCCCCGGTCGGCCCGATCAGCCGGCAGATCCGGGCATAGGCCGCCATCACCGGCTCGGCGCGCGCGTAGTCCGCCGGATCGCCGCCGCACATGATCGAGAGCTGGCCGTTCTCGGCCCCCGCCTGCCCGCCCGAGACCGGCGCGTCGACGAAGGCAAGGCCGGTGGCTGCAGCCTGGGCGGCCAGCTTGCGCGTCACCTTCGCCGAAACCGTGGTGTGGTCGACGAGAATCGCCCCCGGCGTCATCCCGGCGAAGGCTCCGTCCGGCCCGGCGCAGACCGCGCGCAGGTCGTCGTCGTTGCCGACGCAGGCAAAGACGAACTCGGCCCCCTTCGCCGCCTCGCGCGGGGTGGGCAGGCTGCGGCCCCTGTGGCGGGCGGTCCAGGCCTCGGCCCGGCCGGGGCTGCGGTTGTAGACCGCCACGTCATGCCCCTTGGCCGCCAGATGCCCGGCCATCGGAAAACCCATCACGCCAAGCCCCAGAAACGCAACTTTCGCCATGCCGATTCCCCGCTCATTGCCCTTGACTGGGTGATGGACTAGGAACCGATCCCATCCCTGCCGTCAAGAACAGGACAAAGATGCTGACCGCCTTTCGCTGGCTGATCCGGATCGTCTCGGGGCTGATCGTCCTGGGGGTGGTCTTCGTGCTGCTGGCCTATTGGATCCTGTCGCGGTCGCTGGTGGATTATGACGAGGATTTCACCCTGGCCGGGATCAGCGCCCCGGTCGAGATCGTGCGCAACAACGACAACGTGCCGCATATCTTCGGCAAGAGCGACGAGGACGTGTTCTTCGCCCTTGGTTTCGCCCATGCGCAGGACCGGCTTTGGCAGATGACCATGCTGCGGCGGACGGCGCAGGGCCGGCTGTCGGAACTGTTCGGCCAGCCCACGGTCAAGGTCGACGAGCTGATGCGGCGGCTGGACCTCTACGGGCTGGCGCTGCAGGACGTGGCGGCGCAGGACCCCGGGACGCTGGCGGCACTGGAGGCCTATTCGGCCGGGGTCAATGCCTGGATCGGCGAGATCAACAAGGGCGCGCGCGGGCGCGGCGCGCCGGAGTTCTTCCTGTTCGAGCCGGAGATCTCGGCCTGGGCACCGGCGGATTCGATCGCGATCCTGAAGCTGATGGCCTTGCAGCTGACCAGCTCGGCCCAGACCGAGATCCTGCGGGCGCGGGTCTCGCTTCTGCTCGCGCCCGAGCGGCTGGCGGACCTGCTGCCCGACGATCCAGGACAGGGCGTGGCCGCCCTGCCCGATTACGCAAGCCTGGTGCCGGGGGTGGCGGCGGATGCCGCGCCGGTGGATTTCGCGCTGGGGCCGTTCTCGCCGGTGGCGGACCCCGGAATGGCGGGGGCGTCCAATGCCTGGGCGGCGATGCCCGGACGCTCGGCCGCAGGGGGAAGCCTTCTGGCCAATGATCCGCACCTGAACCTGACCGCGCCGACGATCTGGTATCTGGCGCGGCTGGAGCTCGCCTCGGGCGGGGTGATCGGGGGGACCATTCCGGGCGTGCCGGTGGTGCTGGTCGGGCGGTCCGAGCGGCTGGGCTGGGGACTTACCACGGCCTATGTCGATGACCAGGACGTGCTGATCGAGGAAGTGAACCCGGAAGATGGCGAGGAATACCGCAGCCCGGACGGCTGGGCCCGGTTCCTCAGCCGCCAGTCAATCATCACGGTCAAGGATGCCGAGCCGGTGACGCTGACCCTGCGCTGGTCGCGCAACGGGCCGATCCTGCCGGGAACGCATTACGACCTGGCCGCGATCACGCCGCCCGGCCATGTGGCGGCGCTGGCCTGGACCGCACTGGCGCCTGGCGACACCTCGATGACGGCGGCGCTGCGGATGATGCGAGCTGGCACCGTGGCCGAGGCGCAGGAGGCGGGCAAGCTGGCGGTGGCCCCGGCGCAGAACCTGATGCTGGCCGACAAGGACGGAATCGCGCTGCAGGTGGTGGGGGCGCTGCCGGCTCGGGATCCGGGCAACCCCGGCCAGGGGCGGCTGCCGGTGCTGGGGGCCGATCCGCGTGCCGGCTTCAAGGGGGTCTTGCCCTATGAGGACAATCCGCGTTTCGTCAACCCGGCCTCGGGCCTTCTGGGCAATACCAACAACAAGACGGTGGACCGGCCGTTTCCGCAGCATGTCAGCTTCGACTGGGGCGACACGCAGCGGATCCAGAGGTGGCTGACGCTGATGAAGGCGCGCGAGGTGCATACGCGGGAAAGCTTCATCGAGGCGCAGCTCGACACGGTGAACCCGACGGCCCGCGCCCTGCTGCCGCTGATCGGGGCCGACCTGTGGTTCACCGGCGAGGCGGCGCCCGAGGGCTCGCCCGAGCGGCTGCGGCAGCGGGCGCTGGTGCTGCTGGCCGAGTGGAACGGCGAGATGAACGAGCATCTGCCCGAGCCCCTGATCGCCGAGGCCTGGCTCAGGGCGCTGATGAACCGGCTGATCCGCGACGAGATCGGGGCGATGGCGGACAGCTTCACCCATGTCTCGCCGGTCTTCATCGAGCGGGTCTACCGCAATGTCGGCGGTGCGGGTGTCTGGTGCGACGTGATCCAGTCGGCGGCGGTGGAAAGTTGCACCGACATCGCGCGCATCGCGCTGGACGAGGCCTTGCTGGAGCTGACCGAGAGATACGGCGACAATCTGGAGAGCTGGCGCTGGGGCGATGCGCACCAGGCGATGCACGACCATCCGGTGCTGGGAGACGTGCCGTTCCTGAAGTATTTCGTGAACATCCGCCAGTCGACCAGCGGCGGCGACGACACGCTGATGCGGGGCGTGACGCGGGGCGAGGGACCGGAGCCCTATCAGAACGTCCATTCCGCCGGCTATCGCGGGGTCTATGACTTCGCCGACCCGGATTCCTCGGTCTTCATCACGGCCACGGGACAGTCGGGGCATCCCCTGTCGCGGCACTACGACGACCTGGGCGAGCTCTGGCGGCGGGGGGAGTATATCCCGATGTCGCTGGACCCCGAACTCGCGCATGCGGCGGCGGCGGGGGTGATGGTGCTGACGCCGGAAGGGCGGTGAGCCGGCCGCCTCGCCCGAAGGACGGAGAGGCCGGGGCGAGGATCAGAGCTGGCGCCAGCGGTTCTGCTGCCGGGCGGTCCAGCGGACGGTCAGGTGCCAGGCGTCATCGGTCTCGGTCTCGGACTGGACGATGTTCTGGTCGTGCAGCCAGGCGCGTTTGCGGCCTTGGGCAAAGGGGATGGTGAGGCTCGCCTCGCTGCGGTCGGCGTCGAGGGTGGCCGAGATCAGGGCCAGGAGCTTCTCGACCCCCTCGCCGGTCAGGGCCGAGACGGGAAGGACGCGGGGGCGCTGCGCGGCCTGGGCGGTCAGCGCCTCGCGCCGGGAGGCGTCGACGAGGTCGAGCTTGTTCCAGACCTCGATCAGCGGCGTATCCTCGCCCACGCCGAGCGAGGCCAGGATGTCGGCCACGTCGGCGGCCTGCTCCACCGTCTCGGGGTGCGAGATGTCGCGGACATGCAGGATGAGGTCGGCCGACAGCACCTCCTCCAAGGTGGCGCGGAAGGCGGCGACGAGCTGGGTGGGCAGGTCGGAGATGAAGCCCACCGTGTCCGACAGGATGATCTTGGCGCCGGACGGCAGCACCACCCCGCGCATGGTGGGGTCGAGCGTGGCGAAGAGCATGTCCTTGGCCAGGACCTCGGCCCCGGTGATCCGGTTGAAGAGCGTGGACTTGCCGGCGTTGGTGTAGCCCACCAGCGCCACGATCGGAAACGGCACCTTGGCGCGGGCGGCGCGGTGCAACTCGCGCGTCTTGACCACCTGGTCGAGCTGGCGGCGCAGCTTGACCACCTGGTCGTCGATGGCGCGGCGGTCGTTTTCCATCTGGGTCTCGCCGGGGCCACCGACGAAACCGAAGCCGCCGCGCTGGCGTTCGAGGTGGGTCCAGGCGCGGACGAGGCGGCTGCGCTGGTAGCTGAGGGCCGCAAGTTCGACTTGCAGCACGCCCTCGCGCGTGCGGGCGCGGTCGGCGAAGATCTCCAGGATGAGGGAGGTGCGGTCGAGCAGCTTGACCCCCCATTCCTTCTCGAGGTTGCGCTGCTGCACCGGCGACACCGGGCCGTCGACGATCACGAGGTCGATGCGGTCGGCCTTGAAGCGGTCCTTCAACTCCTGAACCTTGCCGGAGCCGAGAAGCGTGCCGGGATGCGTGCGCGAAAGACGCACGACCTCGGAGCCCTGGACGTCCAGTTCCGGCAGGGCGGCGGCGAGCGAGACGGCCTCGGCCAGCCCGTGTTCGGGCAGGCGGCGGGTGCTGGCGGATTTCAGCGCCGGGTGCAGGACCCAGACGCGGGTGGCCCGCGCGGCGGTGTCGCGCAGGCGATTCCCCTCGCGGCTGGAGAGAAGGTCTTCGTCCTCGGTCGGGTCGCGCGAGATCAGTCTTCCCCTTCGTAGAGGCTGATCGGGGCGCCCGGCATGATCGTGGAGATCGCGTGCTTGTAGACCAGCTGCGACTGACCGTCGCGGCGCAGGAGCACGCAGAAATTGTCGAACCAGGTGATGACGCCCTGAAGTTTCACACCATTGATCAGAAAGATCGTTACCGGAACCTTGGCCTTCCGCACGTGGTTGAGGAAGGCGTCCTGCAGGTTTTGCTTATCGGCGGCCATTGTTTTTGCCTTGTTGTTCTAGCGCTTCACTGTCGCGTCTTGGTTGTTCTTCGTTCTGGCAGTCGAGTGCCCGCGAACCGGCACTTTTTCAAGTATGAATCGGCTTCACCGGAGTTTCCAGCGCAAAAGCGACTCAGCTGCGGCGGCCGCCGGGAAGGATCAGAGCCAGAAGCGCCAGCATCTCGAGCCGGCCGACGACCATGGCGAGGCCGAGCACCGCCTTCACCGGATCGGAGAGCGCAGCGAAGGCGATGGGCTGGGCGGTGCCGAACTCGGCCAGGGGGCCGGTGGTGGTGAGTGCGGCGATGGCGAGGACGAGGGCGGATTCGAAGCGCACGCCAAGGACGGTCAGCAACGCGACGGCCAGCGCGATCGAGATGCCGAAGAGCATGAAGAACACCCAGGCGATCTGCGCCCCCTCATGCGCGAGGCGGCGGCGCTCGGCCCCGCCGCGGCCGATGGAGGAGGGATGGATCACGCGCTCCAACTCGCGTTCGCCATGGCGCAGTAGGGCGTAGACGCGCAGAAGCTTGACGCCTCCGGCCGTGGTTGCGGTGCCACCGCCGAAGATCGCCAGCCCCATCAGCACCACGGCCGAGGTGCCAAGGCCGGACCAGGCCTCGCCCGCGATCCAGTGGCCGGAGACATAGCCGGTGGTGGTCAGGAAAGAGGTGGCGGTGAAGAAGACGCCCCAGAGCGCGGCAAGCGCGTTAAGGAGGCCCGTCTCGATATTGGCGGCCTCGGCGACGAAGTAGTGGCGCAAAAAGAGGATCGCGGTGAGCGAGGCCAGGATCAGCGCGGCGAGGTGCAGTTCGGGGTCGGCGAGGAGCGGCGCGCGGTTGCGGGCGGGTTGCAGGCCGGGAAAGGCGCGGCGGGTGATGGCGAAAAGGAAGAAGAAGCAGATCAGCATCTCGCCGGGGATGGCGGCGCGGCCGCCTTCCAGCCGGGTCGGGCCGGAGATGCCGGAGGTCGAAAGCGTGCCCATGGCGTGGATCAGCGCGGAGAGGCCGTCCTCGCCCAGCGTGAGGAGGCCGAGCCAGAGGAGGAAGGTGAGCCCGGCATAGACCGGCAGGATGCGCAACGCCATGCGGGCGAGACGGTCGGTCGGATCCTCGGCCCGGCCGATCTGGGCCGCGCCAAGGATCCCGCGCCCGGGCACGCGGCCGGTCGCGACCTCGGCCCCGCCGAGATTCAGGGGGGCGAGGATCGCCGTGGCGGCGATCAGGGTGACGAGGCCGCCGAACCAGCCCACCAGTGCGCGCCAGAGGTGGATCGAGGGGGCCAGACGCTCGGCCGCGTAGGCGGTGGCGCCGGTCATGGTGAAGGAGGAGATCATCTCGAACCAGGCATTGACGGCGCGGGTGTCGGGGATGGTCTCGAGCAGCGGCAGGGCCATGGCGCAGGGCAAGAGCGCATAGGCCCCGGCCAGCGCGGCCAGATGGCGGCGCGGGTTGGTGCCGCGGGGGCGGCCGGAAGTGGCGATGCCGAGAAGGACGGCGACGATCAGGAGGACAAGGGCGGAATAGAAGAAGCCGCGCGCGACATCCATGTCATCGGCGGCAAGCGCATGGACGGCGGGCAAAAGCGCAAGGCCGCCGGTCAGGCCCAGGAGGAGGACCGGCAGCGGCAGGCGGGCGAGCCGGGCGCGCATCAGAAGAAGTCGATGGAGACCTGCAGCAGGCGCTCCACCTCGGGGACGTCCTTGGCCATGGCGAAAAGCGCGATCACGTCGCCGGGATCGACGCGCAGGTCGCCGGTCGGCTTCATCACCCGCTCGCCCTTCAGCACCGCGCCGACCAGCACGCCTTCGGGAAATTCGACGTCGCGCACGAGGCGGCCGGCGAGGGGCGAGGTGGAAAGGACCTGCGCCTCGATCATCTCGGCCTCGGCATCGCCGATGGAATAGACGGCGCGGACGCGGCCATGGCGGATGTGGCGCAGAATCGACGATACGGTGGTGGCGCGGGGGTTGATGTAGGCGTCGATGTCCAGCGGGGCCATCAGCGGCGCCAGCGTGGGGTCGTTGACCAGCGCGATGGTCATCGGGCATCCGGCCTGCTTGGCGCGCACCGAGACGAGGAGGTTGGTCTTGTCGTCGTCGGTCACCGCAAGGATCGCGTCGGCGCGGTCCACCGCCGCCTCGAGCAGCAGGTCGATGTCCATGCCGTCGCCGTTCAGCACGATGGTCCGCTCAAGCGCGTCGGCGGCCTGTTCGGCGGTGGCGCGGTGCTTCTCGATGATCTTGGCGCGGATGCGGTCGGTGCGGGCCTCCAGCGCGCGCGCCACCGCAAGGCCGACATTGCCGCCGCCGACGATCAAGACGCGTTCCTGCTTCTTCGTCTTCTTGCCGAAGATTTCCAGCGCGCGGTTCACGTCCTCGAACTGGGTGAAGACGTAGATCTGGTCGTCGGCGTAAAGCTGGTCGCCGGGATCGGGGGCGAAGAGACGGCCCTCGCGCCGGACACCGACGACGATGGCGCGCAGGGTGGAGAAGAGCTCGTTCAGCTGGCGCAGGGGGGTGTGCAGGACCGGGCAATCCTCGCCGAGCTGGATGCCGAGGAGCTGCGCGCGGCCGCCCATGAAGCTTTCGGTGTCGAAGGTCGCGGGCGCGGCGAGGCGTTGCAGCGCGGCCTCGGCCACCTCGCGTTCGGGCGAGATCACCACGTCGATCGCCAGCCGGTCCTGGTTCATCAAGTCGCCGTAAAGCGCGTCCAGATAGTTCTGCGCCCGGATCCGGGCGATCTTGCGGGTGATCGAGAACACCGACTGGGCCACCTGGCAGGTGACCATGTTGACCTCGTCGGAATGGGTGGCGGCGATTAGCATGTCGGCGTCGCGCGCGCCGGCCTTTTCCAGGACATCGGGATGGCTGGCGAAGCCGACCACACCCTGGACGTCCAGCGTCTCGGTCGCGCGGCGGACGAGATCGGCGTTCACGTCGACCAGGGTGACGTCGTTGCGCTCTCCTGCCAGATGGCGGGCGATCTGCCAGCCGACCTGCCCTGCCCCGCAGATGATGACCTTCATCCGTCGCTCCGCCCGTCGTCCCTGCCCTGCATGTCAGATCGGCCCATGGGGGTCAACGCAGAGGCTCATTCCTCATGCTCGCCGAAGCCGCGCCCGCCGGTGCGGCTGGTGCCGACCACGCCCAGCGACTTGAGCTTGCGGTGAAGCGCGGAGCGTTCCATGCCGACGAAGCTGGCGGTGCGGCTGATGTTGCCGCCGAAGCGGTTGATCTGGGTCAGCAGATATTCGCGTTCGAAAAGCTCGCGCGCCTCGCGCAGCGGCAGGGTCGCGATGGATCCGCCCAGCGAGAGCGCACTTTCCGACTGCGCCTTGGACTCGTTGCCCGGCAGTTCCTGCGGCTCGATCGGGCCGGAGCCCTCGCCCAGGATCAGGACCCGCTCTATCACGTTGCGAAGCTGGCGGATGTTGCCGGGCCAGGGCATGGTCTGCAGCACGGTCTCGGCCTCGGACGAGAGCTCGCGCGCGGGCAGGCCCTGGCTCTTGTGGAACCAGTCGATGAAATGGCGGGTGAGTTCCGGGATGTCGTCGCGCCGTTCGGCAAGGGCGGGGACGGCGATCGGGACGACGTTCAGCCGGTCGTAGAGTTCCTGCCGGAAGCGGCCAAGGCCGATCTCGGCGCGCAGGTCGCGGCAGGTCGAGGAGATGACGCGCAGGTCGACGCGGACCTTGTCGGTGCCGCCGGCGCGGGTGAACTGCTGTTCGGTGAGGACCCGCAGGATCTTGGACTGGGTGCCGAGGGGCATGTCCGCCACCTCGTCGAAATAGACCACGCCGCCGTGGGCCTGCTCCAGCAGGCCGGGTTCCACTCCACGCTCGGGCGTCTCGCGGCCGAAGAGGACCTCTTCCATCCGCTCGGGCTCGATCGAGGCCGAGGAAACGGTGACGAAGGGCGCGGAGGCGCGGTTCGAGTGCATGTGGATGTAGCGCGCGGCCATTTCCTTGCCGGTACCCGGCTCGCCCGCCAGCATTACCCGGCCGTTCGACTTGGTCACCTTGTCCAGATTGGCCTTCAGCGTCTTGAAGGCGACCGAATTGCCCAGCATGTCCGACGAGGCCACGTCGCGGCGGCGCAACTCCTGGTTCTCGCGGCGCAGGCGGCTGGTCTCCATCGCGCGGGCGACGACGACCATCAGCTGGTCGATGTTGAAGGGTTTCTCGATGAAGTCGTAGGCGCCCTGCTTGATGGCGGCGACGGCGATCTCGATGTTGCCATGGCCCGAGATGATCACCACCGGCACATCCGGGTTGTCGCGCTTGACGGCCTTGAGGATGTCGATCCCGTCCATCCGGCTGTCCTTGAGCCAGATGTCCAGGATCATCAGCGAGGGCGGCTCCTCGTTGATGAGCGCCATGCAGTCGTCGGAATTGGCGGCGAGGCGGACCGGATAGCCTTCGTCCTGCAGGATGTCGCCCACGAGTTCGCGGATGTCCTGTTCGTCGTCAACGATCAGAATGCTCATGTCTCAACCTCCTTGCCCCTGGGAGACGGTTTCCGGGGGAACGTGCGATCGGGGCCGGCGCCGGGTCATGCGCGGCAGATGAATCTCGGCCATGGCGCCGACATGGTCGTTGCCCGCGAAGACCGGCGCGTCGAGGAGGGCGAGCGTGCCGCCATGTTCCTCGATGATCTTCTTGACGATGGGCAGGCCAAGGCCGGTGCCCTTGGCGCGGGTGGTGACATAGGGTTCGAACAGGCGGGCGCGGTCGGGGGGCAGGCCGGTGCCGTTGTCCATGATGCGGATCACGGCCTCGGCCTCATCCTGGATCAGCTCGACACGGATTTCGGGGGTGAAGCCGGGGCCGGCCTTTTCCTGATGGGTTTCAATCGCTTCCCCGGCGTTCTTTATCAGGTTCGTGATGGCCTGGCCGATCATCGTGGCGTCGAGTTCCATCGACAGGGCCTCTCGCGGGATCGACTTGACGAAGCGGACCGAGGGCTGGCCGTTTTCCTGCAGCAGCACCGCGCCGCGCAGAAGCTCGGCCAGGTCGCAGTCGCGGCGGTCGGGCTCGGGCATCCGGGCGAACCTGGAGAATTCGTCGACGATCCGCCGCAGGTCGTTGGTCTGGCGGACGATGACGTCGGTATATTGCTCGAGGTCCTCATGGTCGCGGACCTGGGTGGCGAACTTGCGCTTGATGCGTTCGGCGGAAAGCTGGATCGGGGTCAGCGGGTTCTTGATCTCATGCGCGATGCGGCGGGCGACGTCACCCCAGGCGGCCATGCGCTGCGCCGAGACGAGGTCGGTCACGTCGTCGAAGGCCACGACATAGCCTTCCAGATCGCCCGCCTCGGAGCGGCGGGTGGACATGCGCACGAGGAGGCTTTCCAGCTTGCCCTTGCGGGTCAGCCGCACCTCCTCCTGCACGGCGCTGCCGGTGCCCTCGCGCAGGCGGTCGAACAGGGCGGCGAATTCCGGCACGGCGGCGGCCAGCGGCAGGTCGGCCTGCCCGTCGAAGTCCAGCAGACGCTCGGCCGCGCGGTTGACGAAATCGACGTCGCCATCGGGATCGAGGCCGATCACCCCGGCGGTGACGTTGGAGAGCACGGAGTCGAACAGGCGGCGGCGGGCCTCGGTCTGGGCATGGCTTTCGACCAGCGCCTCGCGCTGGCCCTTGAGCTGGCGGGTCATCTGATTGAAGAGGCGCCCGAGCGAGGCGATCTCGTCGTCGCCCTCCTCCTCGGTGACGCGGACGTCGAGGTCGCCCCGCCCCACCCTTTCGGCCGCGCCGGCCAGCCGGCCCACCGGGCGCGAGAGACGCTCGGCGAACCACAGGCCCAGCCAGACGGCGGCCAGGATCAGGATCAGCGCGAAGCCGAGGTAGATCAGGCCGAAGTTGAACAGCAGCCGCCCGCGTTCCGACTCCAGCTGGTTGTAGAGCTGGACGGTTTCCTGGGTCTCGTCCAGCAGCGACAGGATCGAGCCGTCGACCCGCCGGGTGACGTAGAGGTAGCGGTCGGCATAGGCGTCGAGGAAGATCAGGGCGCGAAACTCGTTGTTCGGCCAGTCGGGGATCAGGACCGTGTTCCCCTCACGCGCGCGCTGGAGCTGTTCGGGGGTCAGGGGTTCGAAGTCGAAGAGGTAGGAGCGTTCGCCCCGGGTCTTGAGATCGCCGTCGCCGTCGACGAGATAGGCCTCCTTCAGCCCGCGCTGGATGATCTGCTGGCCCTGCGACAGCAGCGGGCGCAGCTGGTCGTCGCGCAGGAAGACGGTCTGGCGCTTGGCGCGGTTCAGGTAGCCCGCCAGCGCGGTGGCATCGGCGGCAAGGTCGTCGCGCTGCACCGCCTCGTAGGCCTGGGCGGCGGAGAGCGAGGAGCCGACGACCGAGCGCACGCGGTCGGAGAACCAGCCTTCGAGGCCGATGTTGATCGACAGGACCGCGAAGACCGCGACCAGCACGGTGGGGACCAGCGCGACCAGCATGAAGACGCCCGAGAGGCGCAGGTGCAGCCGCGATCCGGCCGAGCGCGAGCGGCGGTCGGCCAGAAGGCGCATCACGCGGGCCAGGACCAGCGCGGCCACGACCAGGACATAGACCAGGTCGGAAAGCAGGATCAGCCGCAGCGTGGGCGAGGTCGCGTCCTGGCTGAAGGGCCCCATGGCCAGGAAGGTGGCGACGGCCAGGACGGGGCCGAGGAAGACGAGGCCCAGGGTAAGCGCGGTCTGCAACCGGCGCTGGCGGCGCATGCGCGACAGGCGTGCCCAGACATCGCTTTGAACCCTGCGCTCCACCAACGGCCTGCCCGTAACCGGGGTCTTCGTGCCCCACTCCCACTATATCTTTCGAGACGACGGGGTGAAACCCAAAAGACACATTCAGAGTTGCGCAGTTACATCAATTTGCGCCCGCGGCTGACGCGGATGTCGAGGTCGGTGATCTTCTTGCGCAGGGTGTTGCGGTTGATTCCCAGCAGGTCGGCGCATTTCGCCTGGTTGCCCGCGGTGGCGTCCAGCGCGATCTCGATCAGCGGCGCCTCGACCTCGCGCAGGATGCGCTGGTAGACGCCGGGGGGCGGCAGCTGGCCGCCGTGCAGGTCGAAATACCGTTTCAGATGCCGCGCGACCGAGGCGGAGAGCCTGTCGGGCCCGCCCGCCTCGGCGCGGGGTTCGGGGCCGGGCTGGCTGCCAAGGACCTGCTCGACCTCGGTGGCGGAAATCTCGGGTTCGGTGGCGGTGACGAGAAGGCGGCGCAGCGTGTTTTCCAGCTGGCGGACGTTGCCGGGCCAGGGATGGGCGCGGATCAGCTGGGCCGCCTTCGGCGAGAGGTGGCGGGCGGTGCCGAGCTCGCGCTCGCCCCGGGCGAGGAAATGCTCCGCCAGAAGCGGGATGTCGTCCAGCCTTTCGCGCAGGGCGGGCACATGCAGGGTGACGCCGCCAAGGCGGTAGTAGAGATCCTGGCGGAACTGGCCGGCGCCGATCCGCGCGGCGAGGTCGGACTGGCTGGTGGCCATGATGCGGGGGGCGTTGTCGCGGGGCAGGTCCAGCATCCGGACCAGCCGGGCTTGCGTCTCGGCGTCGTAATCGGCCACTTCGTCGAACAGGATGGTGCCGCCCCGCGCCCTGGCCAGAAGCGACGCGGCCCCGTCCGGGGCGGCAAGGTCGCCGGCCTGGGCCAGGGTGAAGGGCAGCGTGCGGCGGTCCGAGAAATCGTGGATCGCGCGGGCCAGCAGCGACTTTCCGGTGCCGGATTCGCCGGTGATCAGCAGGGGAAGATCGGCGTTCACCACCCGCGCCACCAGCCGGTACAGCGTCTGCATCGCCGGGGTGCGGCCGACCAGCGGCAGGTCCTCGCCGGGGTCGCGCTGCGGGGGGGCCGGCGCTTTCGGAAGGTGGCGCTTCTGCTCCAGCGCCCTGGCCGAGCGCCGCATGAGGTCGGGCAGGTCGAAGGGTTTCGGCAGGTAGTCGAAAGCCTCGGCCTCGGTCGCCTGGATCGCGGTCATGATCGTGTTCTGCGCCGAGATGACGATGACCGGCAGGCCGGGCCGCAGGCGCGAGATGCGGGGCAGCGCGTCGAGGCCGTTGCCGTCGGGCATGACCACGTCCGAGATGACCAGATCGCCCTTCCCCTCCTCGACCCAGCGCATCAGCGTCATCAGGCTGGCGGTGGCATGGACCTTGCAGCCCGCGCGGGTCAGCGCCTGGGTCAGCACGGTGCGGATCGTGCGGTCGTCGTCGGCGACAAGGACGGTGCCATCCATCAGTTCGCTTCCTTCTTAAGCTCGCGCGGGGCCATGGGCAGCGACACGCGGAACAGGGTGCGGCCGGGGGTCGATTCGACGGTGATCCAGCCGCCGTGGTCGGTGACGATCTTGGAGACGAGCGCCAGGCCGAGGCCGGTGCCGTTCTCGCGGCCCGAGACGAAGGGCTGGAAGATGTTGGCGGCGAGGTCGGGCGGAATGCCGGGGCCGTCGTCGATGATCTCGACGGTCAGGGGCAGCGCGGCAAGGGCGCCGTCCTTGCCCCGGATGCGCAGCGAATGGTCGTAGAAGCTGCGCAGACGGATGGTGCCGCCCGCCTTGCAGGCCTCGGCCGCGTTGCGGATCAGGTTGAGGAAGACCTGCTGCAGCTGGTCGGCATCGGCGAAGGTGGGCGGAAGCGAGGGGTCGTAATCCTGGGTTATGGTCATGTGCGCGGCGAAGCCCACCAGCGCCGATCGGCGTGCCCGGTCCAGCGCGTCGTGCAGGTTCACCGGCCTGCACTCGGGCGGGCGGAGGTTGCCGAACTGCTCCACCTGTTCGAGAAGCTTCACGATGCGGCGGGTTTCCTCGACGATGAGGTCGGCAAGCTCGCGGTCCTCGGGCGCAAGATTCATCGACAGAAGCTGCGCCGCACCCGAGATGCCGGCGAGCGGGTTCTTGATCTCATGCGCCAGCATCTCGGCCATGCCGATGGCCGAGCGGGCCGCGGTCCGGGCCCCGCGCGAACGGCCCAGACGGTCGGCAAGCTCGCGCGGGGAGAGGATCATGAGGATGGCGCCGGGATCGTCCTGCAGCGGCGCGAGGTGGATGGTGCATTGCACCGGGGGCCTTTCGCCCGTGGTGACGTCCACGTCGTTGATGTTCAGGGCCGCGTGGTTGGCGCGGACGCGGGCCAGCGCCTCCTCCACCGGCGCGTCGATGGCGAGGCGGTCGAAGACGGGCTGGTCCGCCAGCGCGCGGGCCGAGGCATTGAGGAAGATCTCGGCGGCCGGGTTTGCCTGCCGGATGCGGGACCGTGCGTCGATCAGAAGCGTGGGCAGCGGCAGCGAGGCCCAGATCGGCGGCGGCTCGGCGCTCATGCCGCCAGTTCCAGCTCGGCGAAGGCCTGTTCGATCAGCTGGATCACCTCGGCCGGGTCGGTGGAGGTCAGGATCGGCTCGCGCGCATGGGGCAGCCCGGCCGCCTCGAGATACCAGCCGAGGTGCTTGCGCGCCATGCGCAGGCCAAGCTCGCGACCGTAGAAGGTGAGCATGTCGTCGTAATGGTCCAGGATCATCCGGCCGCGCGCGCCGCCGTCGGGGATCTTCGGCGCCGGGGTGCCGTAGATCTCGTGCGCCACCTGCGCGAGCTTCCACGGCGCGCCCTGCGCCCCGCGGCCGATCATCACGCCATCGGCGCCGGAAAGGCGCAGCGCCTCGCGTGCGGTGGCGGTGTCGGTGATGTCGCCGTTGGCGATGACGGGGATGCGGACGGCCTCTTTCACCGCGCGGATCGCGGCCCAGTCGGCATTGCCCTTGTAGAACTGGCAGCGGGTGCGGCCGTGGATGGTGATCATCCGCACGCCCGCCTCTTCCGCCCGGCGGGCAAGCACGGGCGCGTTGTGCAGCCTGTCGTCCCAGCCGAGCCGGGTCTTCAGCGTGACCGGCACCCTGACCGCCTTCACCACCGCCTCGATCAGCGTCATCGCAAGGTCGAGGTCGCGCAGGAGCGCCGAGCCGCAGAGGCCGGTCGTCACCCGCTTGGACGGACAACCCATGTTGATGTCGATGATCCGCGCGCCCTGCCCTTCGACGAACTTCGCGCCCTCGGCCATCCAGTGCGGATCGCGGCCGGCCAGTTGCACGCTGGTCGCCTGTTCGCCCAGGCCAAGCTCGGCCCGGGCGCGGGCCTCGGGCTGGGCGCGGACGACCTCGGCGCTCGCCACCATCTCGGAGACCACCAGGCCTGCGCCGAAGCGGGCGACGAGGCGGCGGAACGGCAGGTCGGTGATTCCGGCCAGGGGGGCCAGGACGACCGGCGGGGTCAGCGAAAGCGGGCCGAGAGGCAGCAAGGGCGGATCCTTCGTGCGGATGGAACAGTGCTACGCCCGGCCGGGGGGGCAACCAAGGCGGCGGCGGGGCATTATGACCGAAAAACATGCGATGCACAAATTTTGGGCAGAAACGGGCGGCAAGCGCCAGATTGTCTTGCAGGTCCGGCTGGATTAGGCAGGGGCCAAAGGAAGGGCCCGCATGGATACTGCCGTCATCGTCGTCGCCGCCGGTCGCGGCAGCCGCATGGGCGGCGAGATGCCGAAGCAATGGCAGGTGCTTTCGGGCAAGCCGGTGCTGGCGCATACGCTGGCAGCCTTTGCCGGGCTGCGGGTGCTTCTGGTGATCCACCCCGAGGACCGGGCGCGGGCCGAAGCCTTCGGCGTCGAACTGGTCGAGGGGGGGGCGACGCGGGATGCCTCGGTCCTGGCGGGATTGCGGGCGCTGGAGGGCTCGGGCGTAGAGGCGGTGCTGATCCATGACGGGGCGCGGCCGCTGGTCACGCGCGGACTGGTGGACCGGCTGGTCGCGGCCTTGGCGGTGCACCAGGGCGCGGCCCCGGCCCTGCCGGTCAGCGATGCGCTCTGGCGCGGCGCGGGCGGGCTGGTGGCGGGCACGGTGGACCGGGCCGGCATCTACCGGGCGCAGACGCCGCAGGCCTTCCGCTTCGCGCCGATCCTCGCGGCGCATCGGGCGCATCCCGGCGGGGCGGCGGATGACGTGGAGGTCGCCCGCGCCGCGGGGCTTGACGTCGCCATCGTCGAGGGCGAGGAGAGCAATCTGAAGCTGACCTGGCCCGGCGACTTTGCCCGGGCCGAGGCGATCCTGAAGGGGCGGACCATGGATGTGCGGTTGGGCAATGGCTATGACGTGCACGCCTTCTGCGAGGGCGACCACGTCTGGCTGTGCGGGGTGAAAGTGCCGCATTCGCGCGGGCTTCTGGGCCATTCGGACGCCGATGTGGGCATGCATGCCCTGACCGATGCGATCTATGGCGCTCTGGCCGAGGGCGACATCGGGCGGCATTTCCCGCCCTCGGACCCGCAATGGAAGGGCGCGGCGAGCCATGTCTTCCTGGCGCATGCGATCGGGCTGGCGGCGGAGCGCGGCTACGCCTTGGGCAACTGCGACGTGACGCTGGTCTGCGAGCGCCCGAAGATCGGCCCGCATGCCGTTGAAATGCAGACGGAACTGGCGCGGATCATGGGGGCGGACGTGGGGCGCGTCTCGGTCAAGGCCACGACCTCGGAACGGCTGGGCTTCACCGGGCGCGAGGAAGGCATCGCCGCCATCGCCACCGCGACGCTGGTGAAGACATGAGCCGGCTCGTCGCCACCTTCTTCGGCGCGGGATTCCTGCGGCCCGCAAGCGGCACCTGGGCCTCTGCGGTCGCGGTGGCGCTGGCGGTCGCGGCCTATCAGGCGGGCTGGGCGCTGGCGGTTCCGGCGGGCGCCGTGCTGGCGGTGGTCGCGGGCTTCCTGGCCGTGCCGCCCTATCTGCGCGCGACCGGCGGCGAGGATCCGTCCGAGGTGGTGATCGACGAGGTGGCGGGACAGCTTCTGGCGCTGTCCTTCACGGTGATCCCGCTCTGGCGGCATGGGGTGGCCGATCTGGCGCTGGGGGCCTGGCCGGGCTGGCTGGCGCCCTTCCTCCTGTTCCGGCTGTTCGACATCTGGAAGCCCTGGCTTGTCGGCCGGGCGGACCGGATGGGGGGGACGGTCGGGGTGATGCTGGACGACCTCTGGGCCGGGCTTTTCGCCGGGCTCTGCGCGGTCGGGCTGGCCGGGCTCTGGCACGGGCTGGTGCAGCCGTGGCTGGGGTGAGCGTTCCCGAGCTGCTGGCGCGCGCGCGCGACCGCGGCCTGACCGTCGCCACGGCGGAAAGCTGCACCGGCGGGATGGTCGCGGCGGCGCTGACCGATGTGGCCGGGTCCTCGGCGGTGTTCGAGCGCGGCTTCATCACCTATTCCAACGCGGCCAAGCTGGAGCTGCTGGGGGTCGCCCCGGACACGCTCGCCGCCCATGGCGCGGTCTCCGAGCCGGTGGCGCGCGAGATGGCCGAGGGCGCGCTGGCCCGGTCGGCGGCCGATATCGCGGTGTCGATCACCGGGATCGCCGGGCCGGGCGGGTCGGAGTTCAAGCCCGAGGGCCGGGTCTGCTTCGGCCTCGCGCGGAAGGGCGGCGGGACGCGGGTCGAGACGGTGGAGTTCGGCGCGCTTGGCCGGGCCGGGGTGCGCCGCGCGGCGACGCAGCATGCACTGGGGCTTCTGGCCGCGGCGGTGGGATAGGGCGCCAAATCCTTTCGAAAGGATTTGCAAATTCCTTCGAAGGAATTTGGCCCGAGAGACGGTCAGGGATGCAGCAGGAAGAAGCGCAGGATCTCGGCATTGGCGTCGATCTCCTGGGTCTTGCCTTCTGCCAGCCGTGCCTTGCGGCCTCCGGGCCAGTGATGCGCGCCGCCCTCGATCGTGAAGGCCACCGCATAGCCCGCGCGGGTTGCGGCGCGGGCAAGGCCCGAGGCCGCGGCGAACTGGTCGGGGTTCCCGTCGCCGCCGTGCAGCGCCAGGATCAGGGGCGCGCCTTTCGGCTGCGCCGGCAGTTCGATCCGGTAATACCGTTCGCCCAGCCGGACGGTATCGGCAAGGGCCGGGAGGGCAAGCAGCAGGGCGATCAGCAGGACAAGCTTGCGCATCGGGGGCCTCGGGGTCGCGACCTGGGTTTCACGCCGGGGTGAGGGCATTCCGTCGCGTCAGGGCGCTGCAGGCCCGTAAAGCTCGGCCGCGCGGCGCTCGAAGGCGCGGACGATGCGCAGCATCGCCTCGTTGAACACCACGCCGATGATGCCTTGCAGGATCGCGTTGCGGAATTCGAAATCGACGTGGAAGTCGACCTCGCAGCCGCCGGGAATGTCGCGGAAGGCCCAGGTGGATTTCAGGTGGCGGAAGGGACCGTCGAGATATTCGGTGTCGATCCGCAGCTGATCCGGCCAGAGCGTCACCCGGCTGCCGAAGCGTTCGCGGAACACCTTGAAGCTGATCACCAGGTCGGCCTCCATCACCTCGCCGCCCGGAACGGGGCGGCGCGAGCGGATGCGGGCGGCCGAGTTCCAGGGCAGGAATTTCGGATAGGAGGCCACATCGGCCACCAGATCGTACATCTGGCGGGCGGTATAGGGCAGGCGCTTGGTCTCGGAATGGCTGGGCATCGGCACGGGGCTGTTTTCCCCCATGTCGCGCGTCGGGGCGCGGGGGTCAAGCGCCTGCGCCCAACCATCGCCGCCGTCTTGCCCGGCAGTCCGCTTCGGGCCCGGCGGCGGGGGATCCGCACGCGCGACGCAGCTTCCCCTCGAAACGGCCGGAGAATACCGCTAGGAAGACCTCGCTCATGCAGGGAATCCGTCCATGTCCCACCCGCCCTATGTCATCGACCAGCTGATCAGCGCCAAGGCCATCGCCGCGCGGGTCGAGGCGCTTGCGCGCGAGATCACGGCGCATTTCCACGGCACCGACAAGCTGGTGATCGTGGGGCTTCTGCGCGGGTCCTTCGTCTTCATCGCCGACCTCGTGCGCGAGATCGAACTGCCGGTCGAGGTCGATTTCCTGGAGGCCTCCAGCTACGGCGACGCGATGCATTCCAGCCGCGAGGTGCGGATCCTGAAGGACCTGCGCGGCGAGATCGCCGGGCGCGACGTGCTTCTGGTCGAGGATATCGTCGATACCGGATTCACGCTGCATCACGTGATCCACCTTCTGCAGGCGCGCCAGCCGCGGCGGCTGAAGGTCTGCGCGCTTCTGGACAAGCCCTCGCGCCGGGAGGTGCCGGTCAAGGCAGACTGGACCGGCTTCGAGATTCCCGACGAATTCGTGGTGGGCTATGGCATCGACTACGGGCAGAGGAACCGCAACCTGCCCTATATCGGCAAGGTCCGCTTCCTGGAGAGCTGAGCCGTGCTGGCCTGGCTCATGCGCGCGAAACGCTGGGCGCGGCACCCGCCCTCGGCCCGGCGGGTGGCGCTGGTCCTGGGCGTGGTCGCGGCCTGTCTGGCGGTGGCGGGGGCGGAATGGCTGTTCGGCTGGCCGGACTGGCTGCGGGTCGACCGCCTGAAACCGTGATTGGACAGTCCGGTCCACTTGGCTAGGCTGGCGCGGATCAATGACGGACGGAGGGACGGAATGCGGGTTCTGCGCTGGCTGGTGCTTGTGGCGGTGGTGGCGGCCGGGATCCTGTGGCTGCTGGCGCGGCCCGATCCCCTGTCGGCGGGCGATGTCGCGGGGCTGGCAGGCGATGCCGGCCGGGGCGAGGCGGTGTTCCTGGCCACGGGCTGCGCCTCGTGCCACATGGCGCCGGGGGCCACGGGCGAGGCTCAGCTGGTGCTTGCGGGCGGACAGCGCTTCGCCTCGGATTTCGGGACCTTCGTCGCGCCCAACATCAGCCAGGACCCCGAGGCCGGGATCGGCGGCTGGAGCCTTCTTGACCTGGCCAATGCCCTGCAGCGCGGCGTCAGCCCCGAGGGCGCGCACTATTATCCCGCCCTGCCCTATGCCTCCTATGCGAAGATGAAGCTGCAGGATGTGGCGGATCTTTACGCCTATCTGCGGACCCTGCCCGCCGACCCCGCGCCAAGCCAGCCGCATGAACTGGTCTTTCCCTTTTCGCGGCGCGAGGCGGTGGGGCTGTGGAAGCTTCTGTACCTGTCGGATGGCTGGTCGCTGGAGGGGAACCTGACGCCCACCGCGGACCGTGGCCGCTATCTGGCCGAGGCGATGGCGCATTGCGGCGAGTGCCACACGCCCCGCACGGCGCTGGGGGGGCTGGACACCGCGCGCTGGCTGGGCGGGGCGCCGAACCCCTCGGGCGAGGGGCGGATCCCGAACATCACGCCGGGCAAGCTGGGCTGGACGGCGGCGGATATCACGCAATACCTGACCACGGGTTTCACGCCGGACTATGACAGCGTCGGCGGCCATATGGCGCATGTGGTCGAGAACATGGCGCGGCTGCCCGAGGGCGACCGGCTGGCGGTGGCGGAATATCTGCTGGCGGTGCCGACCGTGGAATGACGTGGCCCCGGCGCAACAGCCGGGGTCGCCCTACCCCATATCGGGCCGCATCCCTTTTCCCCTGCAGGATATTGCGGTATGATATTGCAATCGTAAGCAGACTGGACTTGCCATGACCCGCGTTCTTATTCCCGCCCTTTTCGCCCTCGCAGCACTTCCCGCGGCGGCGCAGGAGGCCGCGACCGGCCTGACCTTCGGCGGCGAGGTGAAGCTGGAATATGTGGATGGCGGCCCGACGGGTTGGGCCCTTGACGGCGACCTGGGGATGTCCTGGCGCTCGGGCGGGCTGCTGGGCTTTGATGCCGCCGTGGACAGCACCCATTTCGACGACGGCGAGGAACTGACCAATGGCTGGGCCGCGCTGGTCCTGTCGACCGGGATCGGCGAGATCGCCGTTGGCGCGCCCCGCCCGGTGCTGGAAACGATGCGGGTGATGCCGCGCTTTTCCTCCTCGCGCGTGCTGGACCTGCGAACCGGCCTCTTCACCGGATCGCTGGCCAGCCTTGCCAGCTTCGAGGACAACAGCATGACCCCGGGCGTGACCTGGCAGCAGACCACGGGCGACCTGACCTTCGGCGCGGGCTATCACCACCTGAACGACGCGAATTCCGACGTTGCCGAAGGCGTGATGCGCTTTGAGCGCGGCGCGACGACCTTCTTCATCACCGGCCAGTTCGCCACCTCCCCCGGCGAAGATCCGAGCGTCATGCAGATCGGCGCCTTCCATGATGCCGACCGCTTCGACCTGGGCGCGGCGCTGTCGCGGTACGATGTTTCGGGCACGCACAACGGCCTGCGGCTTTACGGCAGCTTCGATGTGATGTCGGCCCTGACGCTGCGCGGCGACCTGCTGCTGCTCGAGGACACCTCCGACCTCTACTCCATCTCGGCGACCTACAGCATGGACAACGGTCTGTTCGTCGAAGGCGGCGGCAGCAAGCTGGAAGGCTCGGACGAGATCTACGATGTCGGCGTCGGCTTCAAGTTCTGAGACCGGCGCAGGATTGAAAAAGGGCCGCCCACCGGGCGGCCCCTTGCTTACCCCCTGCCCGCCTGCCGCGCCGCGCGCATCCGGGCGAAATCGTCGCCGGCGTGGTAGCTGGAGCGCGTGAGCGGCGTCGCCGAGACCATCAGGAAGCCCTTGCCCCAGGCGGAGGTCTCATAGGCCTTGAACTCCTCGGGCGTCACGAAACGGGCGATGGCGTGGTGCTTGGGCGTCGGTTGCAGATACTGGCCGATGGTCAGGAAATCCACGTCCGCCGACCGCATGTCGTCCATCACCTGCAGGACGGCCTGCCGGTCCTCGCCGAGGCCGACCATGATGCCGGATTTGGTGAACATCAGCGGGTCCAGTTCCTTGACCCGCTGCAACAGGCGCAGGCTGTGGAAATAGCGCGCGCCGGGGCGGACCTCGAGATAGAGGCCGGGGACGGTTTCCAGGTTGTGGTTGAAGACGTCCGGCCGCGCCGCTACCACCTTTTCCAGCGCCGAAGGGGCGCATTTCAGGAAGTCGGGGGTCAGCACCTCGATCGTGGTGGCGGGCGAGCGGTGGCGGATCGCGCGGATGGTCTGGGCGAAATGCTCGGCCCCGCCATCATCCAGGTCGTCGCGGTCGACGCTGGTCACCACGACATGCGCCAGCCCCAGTTCCGCGACGGCATGGGCGACGCGCCCCGGCTCGAAGGCGTCCAGCGCCTGAGGCTTGCCGGTGGCGACGTTGCAGAAGGTGCAGCCGCGGGTACAGATCTCGCCCATGATCATCATGGTGGCGTGGCCCTGGCTCCAGCATTCGCCGACGTTGGGGCAGCCGGCTTCCTCGCAGACGGTGACAAGCTTCTTCTCGCGCAGGATGTCGCGGGTCTGCCTGTAGCCTTCGGAGGTCGGGGCCTTGACCCGGATCCAGGCGGGTTTCTTCGGCTGGGCGTTGTCGGCGCGGTGCGCCTTTTCGGGATGCCGCTCGCCGGGAAGCTTGAGGTCGCGCATGGAGTTCCCCCTCTGGGCCTTGCGATCCAGATAATCCTGTTCCGTTCCCTTGGCAACGCGTGGCCGGGGTCAATTTGACGCGGATCAAGGCTGGACGCTTGCCGCCGTGGCATCCGCGGGCCAGTTTCGGAGGGATGATGACGCCGCTGGACCTTTCGCTTGCCGTTCTGGCCCTGCTCTTGACGCCGGGACCGACGAATACGCTGATCCTCCTGGCCGGGGCCGAGCGCGGCCTGCAGGGCGCGCTGCGCCTGATCCCGGCCGAGCTTGCGGGTTATTTCCTGACCGTCCTGCCGCTGGCGCTGCTGGGCGCGGCGGCGCTGGAGGGGCTGCCCGCCCTGCGCATTGCGGTGACGCTGGCGGCGGCGCTCTGGGTCGCGGTGCTGGCGGTGCGGCTGTGGCGCCTGCCGGGACCGGATTCGGCGGTGCGGGCGGTCAGCGCACGGGCGCTGGTCACCACGACCGCGCTGAACCCCAAGGCGCTGATCTTCGGGCTGGTTCTCCTGCCCTCGCCCGAGCGGCTGGGCTGGAACCTGGCGCTGTTCGCCGGTCTTGTCGCGCTGGTGGCGGTATTCTGGGCCGCTGTCGGCGCGGGACTTGGCGGGGCGGGCCAGCCGCGCGCGATGCTGGTACTGCGGCGGCTGGCCTCGGTCTTTCTGGCGGCGATGTCGCTGCTTCTGGCCCTGCGTGGGGTCGGGGCGCTAGCTGTGAGTTCTTACGAGGTCGTTCACCTTTGAGAGGGGAGGCGTTCGGTTGAGTGCGGAGTGTGGTCTTGATCGGTTGAACCAGTCAAGCCAGCGCGGCAGATCGGCGTTTCTCGCGTCGGATGTGGG
>NZ_JAEACP010000010.1 GCF_015999335.1 Tabrizicola soli
TCGACTGTAGACGGTAAGGCGGGCACCTTGGTGCGGGTTGTTCATCCTGCGGGGTCCTCGGCTGGAGTTTGGCGATTGCAGCCTAACCCCGCCTCGGGTGAACAACCTCCTGAGAATTCACAGCTAGCGACGCACCCCGCTCCGGGCCAGCCGGTCATCTCGCGCAATTCCATCCACCGCCTTCCGCCCGGCAGAACAAGCCGCTCAGGGGCGGCAACGTCAAGGTCCGGTCGGCAAACTGCAATTCCACCTCGCGCGGAGTGGCATTGTAGGCCACCAGCCCACTGGCAAAGAGCCGATACCCCACGCCGGGCGCGACCGGGGTCGCGCCGCTGGTCGGCTGCCCCAGATCGGTGCGGTAGATGTCATAGTAGAAATGGCCATGGTCGTCCGAGTCGCGGTCGCGGGCGTTGTCGGTGTAGATGACATAGCCGTTGCGCGGCACCACGGCCGCCATCGCCGCGAACAGCCCCGCCCAGCGGAGATTCGCCGCGGTCTTGCGGTCCGCCGCGCTCGATCGGCGGGTCTGGCGCCAGGGCTCGAACACAATCAGCTTCGGCTGGGCCAGCTTGCGGTCGTGGAGGGCCAGCAGGTCCTCCATCAGCAAAAGCTCCGCGCAACTGTAGCCGCGCTTGCTGGGCTGCTTCCACAGCTCGATGAACACGCCGTTGAGATAGGCATGGGTCGATGCATCGCGGCTCCAACCGACATTGCCCATGATGATCGCGCCGGGACCCACGCGCTCGCGGATCGTCTTGGCCAGCGCCACGCGGGCCTTGCGGACCCGCTCGGCCGGAAAGGCGGGCTGCTTGTCGATCCAGAGGTCCAGAAGGATGCCGTCCGCGCCGGTCTCGGCCAAGGTGCGTTCGACGGTATCGGCGATGTAGGTCGGGAAGTCCGGCCGTTCGAAGGCCATGCGGAAGGTCGGGCCGTATTCGGCCAGCGTCGGCCAGGGTTCGCTGGTCAGGTAGCGGTCGAGGTTCGGGCCGTGGAACCGGAACGCCTCGCTGCGGGGTTGCCAGGGCCTGTAGGCCCAGTAGACCTCGCGCAGGAAGATCACGTTTCCGCCGGGATGGCGCGGCAGGCTGTGCCAGACGATCCCGTAATCCGCCAGGGAATGCGCCGACTGGTCCAGCCACGGGCCGGCCACGTTGACGGTCTTGCGATGGCCCAGGGCAGTCTTGATCCGGCCTGTCGCCTGCGGCCTTTCCTCAAGCGGACGGGCGGGCGGGGCGTTCAGTTCCTGCCGCTTGCCCGCCGGCTCGCATGTCGCTTGCGGCAGGCCCGGCTCGGCCCGGGCCGGCGGGCTTGAGAAGGCCAGCGCGGCATAGAGAAAGGCCGGAAGGATCCCCCTGCCTTGCAGGCCCGACCGGCGACGTCCGGTCTCTGCCTGCAAATCCGGGCCCTGCCGAAGCTTCCAACGCATCTGAACGTGCCTGAATCAATCACCGATATGGCGGAAGGGGGCCCTTGATCGCCCCGCGGTGTCAAGCCGCTTTCACCACCTTCCCGGACCGCCTGCGATCTCTCGAAGCAAAGCAACGCGCCCTCACGCCTTCCGCGCCAACCTGCGGTAAAGCGCAGCAAGCCGCGCTGCGGTCACGTCGATGCTGTAGTTCTCCTCGACCTTCCTGCGCAGCGCCCGGCGGCGGTCGGGGCCGGACCCGGTGTCGGTCAGCGCCTCGGTCAGCGCCCGGATCAGCGCCGGCCCGTCATCGACCGGAACCAGCCAGCCGCGCCGGTCGCCCAACAGTTGCGGTGCCGCGCCCACCGCGGTCGCCACACAGCCCAGCCCGGACGCCATCGCCTCGAGCATCGCATTCGACAGCCCCTCGGCCTCGGAAGGCAGCACGAACAGATCAGCCGCCGCGAAGAGCCGGGGCATGTCGGTATGCCGGCCCAGGACCCGCACGCCCTCGCCCGCCGCGCGCCGCACCGCCGCTTCGCGCGCGCCGGTGCCCGCGATCAGCAGTTCTGCCCCCGGCGCCGCGGCGCGGACCTGGGGCCAGAGCGCAGCCAGCTGCTCCGCCCGCTTCTCGGGCTCCAGCCGCCCGGCGAACAGCGCGACCGGCCCCTCGCCCAGGCCCAGGGCGGCGCGGGCAGCGGCGCGCTCCCCGGCGGTGGCCGGGCGGTAGCGGTCGGTGTCCACCCCGTTCGGAATGAAATTCCGGCGCGCGTCCTCGACCCCGAAGGCGGCCAGTTCGCCGTCGATTTCGTCGCTGATCACCGCGAAGGCATCGATCGAGCGCAAGAGCCGGTTCAGCCGCAGCCGGCCCAGCCGGTTCCGCGACAGCGCCGCCACATCCCCCAGCGACCCGCCGCGCAGGACCTTGGCGACGACCGGCGTGCCGGTCAGCATCCGATAGGCGATCGCAGTGGTCGAGGGCGAACGCAGCTCGTGCGCGTGGACGACGTCGGGGCGAAAGCGCCGCAGGACCGGCAGAGCGCGCGCGGTATAGGTCAGCGAGGCCAGTTCGCGCGACGTGCCGACCGGAATCCGGTGCACCGGAATGCCGTTCACCACGTCGTCGACCGGGCTGCCGTCGTGCCGACGGGCGATGACCATCGCTTCGATCCCCAGCGCCGGAAGCCGTTCCAGAACCGAAGACAGCTGTTTTTCCGCCCCACCCAGGAAGGGCAGGTAAAGCTGGCTCAGCATTGCCACGCGCACAGGTTTCAATCAGCTTGTCCCTTCCGTGGGCAGCCAGGTCCGGGCCCAGGCATCCAGCACCAGCAACCGCCAGATCAGCTGGGCGGCATGGGTTCCCATCGCGCCCGCGTCCTGCAACAGCCGCTCCGCCCCCGGGCGCGACCAGAGGCCGGCGGTCAGCGCATTGCGCTCCAGCAGCCGCTCGCGGGCGAAGGCCAGGCCCCCCGGGGCGCGCAACCACTCCTTCAACGGCACCCCGAAGCCCTTCTTCCGCCCCGCCCAGACATCGCGCGGCAACCGCTCGCGCGCAAGGTCGCGCAGGATCAGCTTGCCCTGCCGGTCCGAGACCAGCAGCCGGTTCGGCAGCCGCGCCGCGAATTCGACAACCCGGTAGTCCAGGAAGGGCGACCGCAGTTCGGTGGAATGTGCCATCGAGGCCCGGTCGGACTTCACCAGCACATCGTCCGGCAGGTAGAGCCCATAGTCGAACTGCCGTTGCCGCGACAGGATGTCCCGGCCTCGGCTTGCCGACCAAAGCCGCGCGACCTCGGCCGGAACGTCGCCTGCGGTCCCGGCAAGATCCGACGGCAACAACGCCCGCACCCCGGACTCACGCAAGAGGCCAAGCCCGTCGAAGACCGCACCGATCAGCCCGTCGGGCAGGGTCGCCTTGGCCAGGCGGTATTGTCGCGACGGGCCAAGCCGGCCGCGCAGCCCCGTCCAGGCCGCCCTGCGCAGCCAGTTCGGCAGCATGAGCAGGGACTGGTGGCGCTGCATCTCGACATAGCGGCGATAGCCCCCGAAGGCCTCGTCCCCGCCATCGCCCGACAGAAGCACCGTCGCTTCACGCCGCGCCGCCTCGCAGATGCGGAACATCGGAATCGCCGAGGGGTCGGCAAAGGGCTCGTCATGGATCCGGGCCAGCTCGTCCACATCCGCCAGGCTGGCGGCATGGATCGGCAACTCGCGCAGCGTCAGGCCCAGGTGGCGCGCGACGGTCCGGGCGAGGGCGGTCTCGTCCTCGTCCGCCCCGGCAAAGCCCGCGGTCAGCGCGACCGGAGTCGCGCCCGATGCCTGCGCAAGGGCGGCGACCAGCGTGCTGTCCACCCCGCCCGACATCAGGATCGCCACCGGCACGTCGCTGCGCATCCGCAGCCTGACCGCATCGGCCAGCAGTGCCTGCAACTCCTCGCGCGTGGCGGCGTCGGTCTGCGGCGGGCGGTCGTCCGGCGCGACCGTCACCGACCAATAGCAGCGCGGCTCGGCCCGGCCGGCGTTGTCGAGGTCGCCCTCGAGGCAATGCCCGGCAGGAAGCTTGGCGTAGCCCTGGAAGATGCAGGTCGCATTCGGCAGATAGCCCAGCGACAGGAAATCCAGCAATGCCGGCCGATTCAGGCTCCGGCCCGCGCCCTGCCAGGCCAGCAGGGCCTTCAGTTCGGATGCGAAGCGCAGGCCGCCGCCCTGGCGGCAAAGGTACAGCGGCTTGACCCCCAGCCGGTCGCGCACGATCAGGAAGCGCCGCGCCAGCTTGTCGATGAAAACGAAGGCGAACATGCCGTTCAACCGTCCCAGGGCGGCCGCGCCCTCGCGCATCAAGAGGCGCAGCACGACCTCGGTATCCGTACCGCTGCGGAACCGTTCGCCCTGCGCCAGCAGTTCCTCGCGCAGTTCGAGGTAGTTGTAGACCTCGCCGTTGAAGGCGATGACATAGCGGCCGTCCTCGCTGTGCAATGGCTGGTGGCCCGCTGCCGACAGATCCAGGATCGCAAGCCTGCGGAACCCCAGCATCCAGCCCGGCCCCGTTTTGCTGCCGCCGTCATCCGGGCCACGGTGGTGGATGGTGCGCGAGATCGCCTCGATGTCCGCGGGATCGCGCAGCGCCTCCGGACCGAACTCACCGAACAGGCCGCACATGCGCCCGCCTTCCTCCCGACCCTGCGCTCCCCTGCGGACGCCCGGCGCCAGCTTGCTCCGGTCCGGTGCGGGTCGTCCGGCCGCCGGCGATGTTCTCGGCCGGCACCCCGACCAGAACCGCCCCATCGGGAAACGAGCGGTTGACCACCGCGCCGGCGCCGATCTTCACGTCATTGCCCAGAGTGATTCCGCCGATGATGCTGGCATTGGCCCCGATGAAGCAATTGTCTCCGATCACCGGCGACCGATCCTTCGACCGGCCGATCGTGACGCCCTGATGGATGCGGCAGTTCCGGCCGATGCGGGCCTGGCTGTCCACCGCGATCGTGCCCCAATGGGCGATGGACAGGCCTGGCCCGAAGGTGTGCAGCGGGATGCTGAACCCCAGCCGGATGCTGTTGCGCCGGTGCAGGTACTTCAGAAGATGGAAGATCACCTTCCGGACGCCGGTCTTCCGGCTGTGGTCCATCCGTTCCAGCTGCCGCTGCCGTCTCTGCCAGGCAAGGACCGGATATCGTACTGCATACCGCCACTTCCACGAGGACAGCGGCGGTTCATGGGTCTGCATGTCTGTCTGAAAGACCAGGTCGGGCATCCGATCGAGAAACCCTCTGCAGATTCTCCCGCTGACTCTCGCCCCAATCGCGGCGCAGGCCAAGCGGAAAGGAAGCGCCTGGCAGATCCGCAAGCGTCTCGCTGCGCCGGTCCGCACTGCCCCCGGACAGGCACCGCCGAATAGCGTCCGATGGCCATCCCGACCTCGGGCGACGCTTCAGGGTCTCGCCATTGTGCTTTGGGATCGGACGGATGGGGCGTACTCTTGGCGCTTCAGTTCAAAGGAGGACCCGATGAAACAGCTGAGGGACCGCATGACCGCGAAGGACTTCGCGCCTGAACTTCTTGAGCTTTACGATTTCTATGCGCACGGCAGGATCACCAAACGCGAGTTTCTGGATCGAGCCGGGAGATATGCGGTCGGCGGCCTCACGGCGACCGCGATCCTGGGGATGATGAGCCCCGACTATGCCCTGGCCGAACAGGTCAGCTTCAATGACCCGGACATATTGGCCGAATACGTCATGTACCCCAGCCCGAACGGCCATGGCGAGGTGCGGGGGTATCTTGTCCGTCCCGTTGCCGCGGACGGAAAGCTGCCGGCGGTAGTGGTGGTGCACGAGAACCGGGGACTGAATCCCTACATCGAGGATGTGGCGCGACGCCTTGCCAAGGCGGGTTTCCTCGCTCTTGCCCCCGACGGCCTGACCAGCGTCGGCGGTTATCCCGGGAATGACGAAGCGGGACGGGAGCTGCAGTCGACAGTGGACAGCGCCAAGCTCATGAACGACTTCTTTGCCGCCGTCGAATGGCTGATGGACCATGAGATGTCTACCGGAAGGGTGGGCATCACCGGGTTCTGCTATGGCGGAGGTGTCGCCAACGCTGCCGCAGTTGCCTATCCGGAACTGCGAGGCGCAGTCCCCTTCTATGGCCGCCAACCCGCATCGGAAGACGTCGCGAAGATCAAGGCGCCGCTCTTGATCCACTATGCCGAACTGGATCAGCGGGTGAATGAGGGCTGGCCGGCTTTCGAAGCGGCGCTCAAGGCGGCGGGCGTTCGGTATGAAGCATTCATCTATCCCGGCGTGAACCATGGTTTCCACAACGACAGCACGCCGCGTTACGATCAAGCGGCCGCGGAACTGGCCTGGGAGCGGACCATCGCGTTCTTCAAGGAAAATCTCGCCTAACCGACGCCACCATCAGCTGCGACAGGGCGGGCCGGCGCAGAGCCCGAGGTCACACCTTCGCCGCCCAGACGCGGAACCGCCCCTGCCCGGTGACCTCGCGCGCCGGGAGAGGAGCGGAATCGCATGAAGGCGAGCAAGTTTTAGGATGCCCAAAAGTCGTTCATCCTGAAGCAGGGCGAGGAGAGAACGCCGGCCACGGAGATCTGCCGCAAGACGGGAATCAGCCAGGCGACCTACTTCAGCTTGAAGAAGAAGTATGCGCTGGCGACGGGCAGGTTCTGACCGCCGTCGACACCTTCTCGCGCTTCGTTCCGGTGCTCGCTACAGTTACCGCGGCGAGGATGTGGTTGCGACGCTCGACCGGGTTTGCCGGAAGGTCGGCTATCCGCCGCACCACCGGGTGACTGCATGATCCGACCAATCTGCCTTGACCCGTTGCACTCTCCGAAACATAAGCGGGGCACAGGTCCACCGCCGCCCGAATGCCCAAGATCTTCTGGCGTGGACATGGATATCAGACGCCCGGTTGGAATTGCCCGTGCAGCCATGCATCGCCACAGTGTCGCTTTCGGGCGACCTCCAGCAGAAGATGACCGCCGCGGCGGCGGCTGGCTTCGAAGCCATAGAGTTGATCGAGCAGGACCTGCTTGCAAGCGGCTTGAACGTGACGAGCGTGCGGCAACTGGCGGCTGACCTCGGGATCGAGATCGCGGCGTTCCAGCCTTGTCGTGATATCGAAGGCATGCCGGAGCCGCACCGCAAGGCGGTGTTCGACCGGGTGGCCCGACAGCTGGACATTGCCGCATCGCTTGGCGCGAGGATGCTGCTGGTCTGTTCCGCGGTCTCGCCGGTGGCACTTGCGGATCAGGGACGCGCGGCCGCCGATCTTGCCGCGCTGGCGGATCTGACACAAGCACGGGGCTTGAAAGTGGGATACGAGGCCCTGTCCTGGGGGACGCATGTCGCAAGCCACAGCTCCGCCTGGCAGATCGTGCAGCGGGCCGACCATCCGGCCCTTGGCCTGGTGCTTGACAGCTTTCATTCCCTTGTCCTGGATATTCCGACGGATGATATCCCGGCCATCCCCGGAGACCGGATTTTCCTGGTCCAGATCGCAGACGCGCCGCGCCTGCAGATGGAGATCATCCGGCTGTCGCGCCACCATCGTCGCCTTCCGGGCCTTGGCGACCTTGACCTGACGCGGTTCATCGCCGCAGTCGAAGCCACCGGATACGCGGGGCCCCTTAGTGTCGAGGTCTTCTCCGACGAGCTGCGCGCAACCGAGCCGGTCGCAACTGCGCGCGATGCGATGCTGTCATTCGCCGGCCTGCGCGCCCGGCAGGCACCACAACGGCTTGGCACCAAAAGGATCGCGCTACCGGAAACCTTTCGCACCAGGCGGCCGGTTGAGGCCGCCCTGCGCTCTCTGCCAAGCGACCGGCTTCGGTCGCTTGGGGTCAGGCTTTCGATCGACCAGGCTCAAGGATCGGTCCGGATGATGCTGGATCCACAACCAGACCTGGCAATCAACGGCTCGAGACCAGCTGTGGAGGAGGTCCCACTACGGGGTCTGTTCCACAAGGCGGGGATCTCGGGCGTCGACCACCTGCTGGTGCAGGGCCCCCCGGGAGCATCACGCCGGGCAAAGCTGGGCTTGTCCGCAGCCCTGCGTCTTGGCTGGCGGGACCTGCCTGACCTGCCTGACCCTGATGGCCCCATTCACCTGTCGCGTCTGGACACCGAAGCCATCCGGTTCCTGATGGCCACGCCGGCGACCGAGCGTGCCGACGCCCATCTTCCGGCTGAACAACAGGACAGTCTGGACGCGGACCTGCTTTGCCTTGCAACTGCAGATATCCTTGCCGCCTCGGAAGCCCTGGTCGACGCCGGACATAAGCTCTTGCCGGTCCCGCAGGCGCATCTTGATGTTTCTGGGGCACAGTTGGGACTGTCCGACCTCCTTATGGCGAAGTTGGCAGCTGCAGAGGTCTTCCTTGATGCCGATGACAACGGCTGGTTTCAGCAGGTCTTTCTGGCGCGCCCATTTGACGGAACCGTGATTTCTGTGGCGCAGAGATGCGGAAGTTACGCGGGATACGGACTCGGCAACGCTGCGATCTGGCTTAGCCATCGGCGCCGGCTTGACCAAAACCGGCGCTGAGGAGCGCCATTGCCTAGAAGCGGATTTGGGGCCCGGTTGTATTCGCCTGGAAGCTGGACGAAACTGCCCCAGTCTGACCACCTTTGGACCTGACAGAGAGGACACGCATGACCCTCAAGGTGATCGGCGCCGGGTTCGGGCGCACCGGAACGTTGTCGCTGAAACTGGCGCTTGAGCAGTTGGGGTTCGGGCCCTGTTATCACCTGTATGAAATCCGGGAGCACCCCAGCTTTCTGGCACCCTGGATGGCGGCACTTGGCGGACAGACTCCGGACTGGTCAAAGGTTTTCGAAGGCTACGTCTCGCAGGTGGACTGGCCCGCCGCCGTCTACTGGAAGGAATTGCACGCAGCCTTTCCCGAAGCCAAGGTGATCCTTACCCTGCGCAACCCGGTGGCCTGGTTCGACAGCCTCCAGGCGACCATCGTGCCCTCGGTCACCATCGGCAGCGAGTACGGCGACAGCGAACATGCGCGGGCGGTGTCGGAAATGGTCTATCGACTCATCTACAAGGGCTTGTTCAAGGACCGGATGACCGACCGCGACTTCGTGCTCAAGGTCTGGCAGGACCATGTCGACGAGGTGCGCCGCACCGTTCCCCCGGAGCAACTGCTGGAATTCGACGTGCGGCAGGGTTGGGGGCCACTCTGCGATTTTCTTGGCGTGCCAGTCCCGGAGGCGCCGTTCCCGCGCACCAATTCGACCGAGGATTTCCTTGATCGCAAGCCCTACCTGCGCGAGCGGCTGGCTGGCGCTGCGAAACCGGGCTGAGCGCCGCGCGGAACGGAAAAGGCCGGACCATCGGGTCCGGCCTTTCGCTTCCCGGCAAGCCGGAAGATCAGAAGTGGAACGCACCGCGCAGCGAGACCTGCTGGTGATTGGTGGTGATGTCACCGTCCGAGCTGTCGTAGCTGTCGACGTTCCGGCCCATGAGCTCGAGGCCGATCGAGAACGCCTCGCTTACCTTCATTTCGGCGCCGAGGCCGTAGTTGTAGCCGGTGAAGCTGTAGTCGCCGTAATACATGGCGACGTTGCCCGAGCTCATCCCGGCGAAGCCGTAGAGAAGAATCGGCTTGCCGCCGGCGGCAACCTGGGTCCCGACCTTGGCCTTCAGGTCGATGACGTTCTTGATCGAGTAGGTGTCGTAGCTGGACCCGTCGTCGTCATCACCGCCCGTTTCGCCCTGGAAGGCAAGTTCGGCACCGACCACCAAGCCGCTGGCCATCGACTGGTTGTAGCCGACGAACATGCCCGGCGTGCCGTGCTTTTCAAGCTTGTACTGGTCGCTGGTGTAGCCGATCGGGGTATCGCCCGAGAGCATGCCGACCGACACACCCATGTAGAAGCCGTCGAAATCCTGCGCCTGTGCGGCCCCGGCCATCAAGGCAACGGCTGATGCCATGCCAGTCGTTGTAAGCGTTGCCTTTTCGAAAGTGTTCATGGTTCGCATTCTACAGATCCTTCAACTGTCCCAAGTTTCTTTTTTTGCCGACAAAGGTAGTCAGAGAGGGCGACTGAAACGGGATGGCCTTGGTAAACAGGCGATCCAGACTGTCCAGCCGCAAACTTCACTCGCCATCCTTTTGACCGCGACGCTGTTCTTCAAATGCCTTTGCGTCAAGTTCTATTGCGAAGCCGGCCGCTGGTGACGCTGAACCAGAAGAAGAAATCTGCACATAGTTGCATTCTTTCTACACTCGCCATGCGTCCGGCTTCTTGATTCCCAACAGCTTGCGGTATTAGTCAGCCGACTCCGCCGCGCGTGCGGCGGCCTCCAGGATCAGCGATTTGCAGGTTTCACGGTCGGGGGATCCATCGGGCAGTCTTGGCAGGTCTGCAATCGGTCGGATCACGGCCGGGGTCAGCCGGGCGCCCAGAACCTCGGTGCAGCGCTGACGGGCGCGCTCGACGACCTGCGGGCGGTTCACGTCCCCGTCGAACACGGCGAAGGCGATCAGCCTGCCCTCGGCCTCTGGCTTCGGGCTGGGAAAGACCACCGCCTCGCGGATGCCATCCACCGACGCAAGAACCCGGTCGATGCCGGGCAGGCCGATCTTGGAACCTTCGGCATTGACGAATTCGCCGGCGCGCGGCCGGATCACCAGCGCGCCGTCTTCACCCCACAGGCCGCGGTCGCCGGGGTGGAACCAGCTGTCGCGGAAGGCGCGGGCGGTCGCCTCGGGCGCGTCCAGGTAGCCGGTCGCCATATAGGCGTTGCGGATGCGCAGTTCGCCCTCTTCGTCGGGGCCTGCCGGCGTGCCGTCGGCGCGCAGAATCTGGATGATGCTGTCACGCGGATGGGGTGTGCTGACCACCTCGCCCGAGGAACTAAGCGTCTTGAAGTGGGAGAAGGTCTTGTTCGTCTCGGTGGCGCCGTAGGTATCGTCCACCCGTTCGAACGACCGCAGCAGCAGCGCTGCGTCGGCATCCGAAAGACGTGCGCCCGAAACCTCGATCTCGGGAATGCGCGGCACCAGAACGCGGTCGGTGCACAGCGCCTTGGCTTGGGCCAGAGATCCGGTCACGCGGGTGACGCCGGCGCGCGCCCAGACCTCGGGATCTCGGCTGTCGACCAGGGTGGCGCCGTTCCAGAACGTGGCCAGCATGCGGGCAAGGAAGGGACGGCTATCCGATGGAAACAGGGCGGCGATGCGTGCCTCATCGGGACGGAATTCGTCGGCCACGGCGGCCGAACGCCCGGCCATCATGCGCTGCGTCAGCGCGACGAACTTGGGCAGGCCGGTGGTGCCCGAGGTATAGACGATCAGCCACGGGGCATCGGGACAACGTGCGTCATCCTCGGGCGACCAGGCGAGCCCTTCGGCCCGCACGGTCGCAGGCGACCAGCTGGCGTCGATCGCGACCGCGTGTCCGCTGTCCTCAGCTGCATCCGGCCCACGCAGCGCATGGGTCACATGGGGCAGGCCGGTCTGGTCCAGCGTGCCGACATTCTGCAGGAACCTCGCGCCCAACAGGGCGGTCGCCAGCACGACCGGCACTACCACTGCGGTGTCACGGCTGTTCAGATGCACCGTCGCCTCTGGCCCGACGCCAAGACCGCGCAGGCGCAGGGCGAACGCCTCGGTCAGGGACATAAGCGCGCGGTAGGAAAACGCCTGGTCCGGGTAGACGATGGCCGGACGGTCGGGGGCCCGGGCGGCTATCGCGCGCAGCGCCGTTGCCGGATTGAGCGTGGACTCGAGCATGGTCTCTCTCTCCCTCTCCTGCCTACTGCGGTTAAGGTGCGTCAAGCCCGACCCCAGCCGCCTTGAGATAGAACTCCCGGCAGGCGCTGCGTCGGGGAACGCCATCGGCGGTCAAGGGCAGCGCCGCAACGACCATGATCTCGCGCGGGGTACTATCTGGTCCCAGCACCTGCACGCAGGAGACACGGGCACGGGCCACGATGGCATCCGCCGTCGCGATGTCGTGCACTTGCAGCAGCGCAGCAAGCTCGTCCTGCCGATCCTCGGCTGGATGGCGGAATGCCACGGCCTGCACCACCCCCGGAACTGCCGCAAGAAGCTGGTCCACATCGGTCAGCGAGACCTTGCGCCCGCCCAGGTTGACCACGTCGTTGGCCCGCCCGATCACGTCCAGCCGCCCGTCTGGTCCCCAGGTGGCAAGATCGCCGGGAAGGAACCAGCCATCCCGGAAGCTGCGCGCGGTCGCCGCGTCGTCGTCCACATAGCCGCTGGCCATGCAGGCCGTGCGGATGTGCACCGTCCCGATCTCGCCCTCGATGCAAGGTTGGCCATTCTCGTGCAGTATCTGGATCTCGGCCCCGGCGGGTTGGCCGCGGGTAACGACGGCGCGCCCCTCCAGTCTGCTGATGTTGACATGCGCCTTGATAGTCTCGCTGGAGCCGTAGACATCCTCGACCACGGTGAAGCTGTCGAGAAGCCGTCGGGTTTCCTCGGCCGAGAGCTTCGCCCCGCTGCACTGAAGGCGGGCGATTGGCGGGTCGATACGCCGGTTGCCCAGCCACTCACGCACCTGCCGCGGAGAGGCGCAGAGTAGCGTCACGTCCTGAGACTGCAGAAAGTCGATATCCATGCTGTCCACGATGGCGCAGCCGCTCAGAAGGGCAGCGGCGGCACGGATCAGGAAGGGCCGCGATCCGCTATGGAACAGCGCCGCCATGCGCGTTCGCTGGGGTTCGAACTCGGACATGACGGCGTGCACGCGGCGATGCACCAGCGCCTGTGACAAGCGCATGAACTTCGGCCGCCCGGTGGTACCCGATGATTGAACGATCCAGGCAGCAGCGTCGGGCCCAGCGTATCCCGACCAGGAAGCGCCGCCATGGGTAGAGCCGGAGCCCGAACGTGGCGACCAGGTTTCATCCAGTACCAGAAAGGGCATCCCGGGCATCCCTGCCGCCTCGGGCGAGCGCAGAAAATGCGTTGGCCGCAGCGCCGGAACCTGCATCAGATGGGGGTCCAGCGTCACAAACTCTGCCCCGACCAGGGCCGAAGCGAACATGGTGCAGATCGCAACTATTCGGTCAGTGGTTTCAAGAGCCACACGCGCGTGCTGATCGATGCCCGCCTCGGCCATGCGGCAGGCGAAGCAATCGACCAGTTGCCAGAGCTTGCCAAAGGGCAGGGTCAAGTCGGCGGCGATCAGCGCCGGCAAGTCGGGCGTGGCGGCAGCGCGAGCGCGCAGGTCGAGAGCGATATTTGCCTGCATGTTCAGCCCTGTTGCCGCTCCGCTGACAGAGTTGCGACCTTCTCAAGGATCATCTTCTGTGCGACCGCCCGCAACGGCTTGCCGTTCTCGTTGCGGGGAATGGCGTCGATGGCGTGGATATTCCGTATCGGAAGCATCACGCCAAACTTGTCGGTGATCGACTGGCGGATCCGCTCTATGCAGTCGGCACGATTGACCAGCGGGTCGAACTTGACAAAGGCCAGCAACTCATCAGCAGCACCGGCCTTAGGATTCTTGAAGCAGATCGCCTCCTGCACGCCGGGCACGACCGACATCATCAGGTCGATCAGAGTTGCATAGACCTTGACGCCGCCGACCGACATCAGATCGTCCTCGCGACCGATGACCTCGAGTGCGCCGCGCGGTGTCCAATGGCCGATATCGCCGGGATAAAACCAGCCGTCGCGGAAAACCTTCGCCGTCTGATCGGGCTGACCGATGTATCCCGGTACCATATAACCGTTGCGCACACGGACCGTGCCGGTCACTTCGACCGGACAGGGCTGTCCATTCCGGTCCACGACCTGTACCTCGCTGTCCAGTGGCCGCCCGATGCGCAGGATCGTCCCGTCCGGTCCGCGTTCGATCAACGTGGCGAATGTCTTGTTCGTCTCGCTGGCGCCATAGATGTCGATTACAGTCTTGAAATGGTCCAGGAGCACGGCGGCGTCCGGCTCCGATAGACGACCGCCGCTAGTTTCGATGCGTTGGAACTTGCGCGCGGGCTCGACGCTGCGGAAGAATTCCGCTGCCTGTAGCGGAGAACCGCAGATATAATTGACGCCGCATCGCCGCCACTGCGCAAGATCCGCTCCGGTCACGATGGTGCAGGCGTTCAGCAAGGCTCCAATCGCTCGGGCCTGGAAGGGCCTCGAGGTGGCGGAAAAGAGCATGGCAACGGTCGTGGCGGCATGCGGGAAGTCGCCCGCGATGGCAGCCGTGCGATTCAGGACTATCCGCTGGCTGAGAGACAGGTACTTGGGCGTTCCCGTCGTACCCGAGGTGTGCTGAGCCAGCCAGGGAGCATCCAGATCGACGGGCTCGAACTCAGCCACAGAGAAATCGGCCTCCTGCTCCGGCTCCGGCCACCATGTCTCATCGATCAGATGGTATGTTCTGCGCCGTCCCTCATCCATTTCGGCTGATCGGAGAAAGAGCGTCGGTTGAAGAGCCTTTGTACGAGCGAGATTGGGCCCCGCGACTACAAACTGACTGCCCAGTAGCGCGCTCGCCAAAAGCGCAGCGATCGAAACGAGAGGATCAGACGTGTTCAGAGCTACAATGCCGTGTCGATTCACGCCAAGTTCTTTCATCCGCAGCGCAAAACGCCGGACAACAGACCAGAGCTCTCGATAGCTTACACCTGCTCCCCGCAGCACGATGGCTGGAAACTCAGGATGCCGACGCGCCACCTCACAGAAGCAAGCGCCGATTCCTTTGTCCTTTTCCACTCTCAATCCTGATGTTGGCATCCGTTGCCGCCTGATGCGATGACCTTTCGAGACTGTCAGGTGGCATGTTGTCGACAGCTGAAACCAATTTTCGCAGATCATCACAGTGGTTGCAGAGTGTCAACGTGGCCTGCCCCTTACGGGTGGCGACGAAGGGCTTCCGTCTGCCCCGACAAGCCGGGCGTCAGACTGCGGCGCAGCCGGTCGTCGTAGAGGACCATCGTGCACGCGCCCCGCCCCGCCGCGGCGACGAGTTCGGCGCGCAGGGCATCGCCGGTTGCCACTTCGGTCACGGTCCAGCCGCAGGCGCGGGCGATCGCAGCAAGGTCGGGGGTCAGTATGTCCACACCGAGCGGAGGCACGTTCTGCGCCAGCATGGCCGACTTGATCTCGCCATAGCCCTTGTTGTCGTAAAGCATCAGGATGACCGGGGCCTTCGCCTCGATTGCGCTGGTCAGCTCGGCAAGCGAGAATTGCAGCCCGCCGTCGCCTGAAAGCGCGATCACCGGGCGGCCTTCGGCCAGGGCGGCGCCGATGGCGGCAGGCAGGCCATAGCCAAGTGTGCCGTATCCGGTGGCCGAGTTGAAATAGCCGCCCGGACGCGCGGCGGCAAAGCCCATGTTCCCGGCATAGACCGCCTGGGTCGAATCCCCCACGATCAGCGTGCCCGGCAGCGTGTCGCGCACAAGGCCCAACAACTCGAGGTCGTGGCGCAGCATCTCCGGCAGGGCCGCAAGCCCGGCTTGGGCCGCGGCGGCCCGCGCCGCACCGTCCCCCGGTGTCCGTGCCGGGATCGCAGCCCGGAGCGCCTCGGCCCCCAGGGCGGCATCCCCGACGATCCCGAGAGCCGGGACCGGGCCGCACATCACCTGCGCAGGGTCGATGTCCAAGCGGATAAAGGTGCCAGACAGGCGGAAACCGCCGTCCTCGTACATGTCGTAATCGGTCGGCCCCATCTCGGTGCCGATGGCGAGCACCACGTCCGCCCCGGCGACCAGCGCCCGGGTGGCGGGCATCGAGGCGGTCAGGGTCACGGCAAGCGGATGGCCCGGCGGCAGGATGCCGCGGCCGTTCGTCGTCATCACCAGCGGTGCGTCCAGCGCCTCGGCCAGCGCAGGCAGGGCGGACGCGCGGGTGGCGCCGCCCCCGGCCAGGATCACCGGCGCCTTCGCAGCCGACAGAAGCTCGACCGCCCTGGCGATCCGCGCGGGGTCGGGTGCCGGGCGCGACAGGCGGGCGGCGCGGTCCGGCAGCGGCAGGTGGCCGGCGGGCGCAAGCATCACGTCGATCGGCAGTTCCAGATGCACCGGACGCGGGCGGGCGCTGTCGAAGACGGCGAAAGCCTGCGCCAGGGCCGGGGCCAGTTCCTCGGGCCGGTGGATGGTGCGGCTGAAGGCGGCAACCCCCGCAACCATTGCCTGCTGGTTCGGCAGTTCGTGCAACCAGCCCTCGCCCGAGCCCATGCGGCCATGCGCGTTGACGGTCGAGATCACCAGCATCGGCACCGAATCGCCATAGGCCTGACCCATGGCGGTCAGGATATTGGTCATGCCGGGGCCGGAGATGATGAAGCAGACGCCGGGTCGGCCCGAGGCGCGGGCATAGCCGTCGGCCATGAAGCCCGCGCCCTGTTCGTGGCGCGGCGTGACATGGCGGATGCCGCTGCCGGAAAGCCCGCGGTAAAGCTCGATCGTATGGACGCCGGGAATGCCGAACACGCACTCCACGCCGTAGGCGCGCAGCAGATGGGTCAGATAGACCCCGGTCGAGATTTCAGTGGTCATCGGGCCTTCCTTCCGGTTGCGCGCCATTGCCAGAGGGTCTTGCCCAGGACGACCGTCACCACGATGACGATCAGCACGACCGAGATTGCGGCAATCGCCGGGTCGATATTGTCGCGCAGCCCCATCCACATCAGCCGCGGCAGGGTCACCGCATCGACCGAGGTGATGAACAGCGTCACGCCGATCTCCTCCCAGGACAGCACGAAGGTCAGGAACAGCGCGGTGAGCAGGGTGAATCGGATATTCGGCAGGATGATGCGGAAGACCCGCGTGCCGATCCCCGCCCCCATCGAGCGCGCGGCCAGGTCGATCCGTCGGTCGAGCTGCGACAGCGCGACCGAGATCAGCACCACCGCAAAGGGCGCGATCATCACCGCGTGGGCCAGCGCCACCCCGGCCCAGGTGTCATAGGCGACAAGGTCGTTCACCTTGCTGAGCGTGGTGAGGAAGAAATACAGCGTCAGCGCCGAGACCACCGGGGGCGCGACCATCGGCAGAAGCGCAAGCCCCATCAGCACCCCGGCAAAGCGCGGCTTCAGCATCCAGATCCCCAGGCTGAAAGCGGCGGCAAGCGCCGTGGCGACCAGCGAGGCGACGACGCCGATGCGGATCGACAGCCAGATACCCTGCGCCCAGGCGGGGTTCTCGATCAGCGCACGATAGTGACGCAGCGACCATTCGCCATCCGGAACCGCAAGATATCGGGTGGGCGTGAAGCTGACCGGGATCACGGCGACCAGTGGCATCAGCAGGAAGACCGCGATCAGCGCGGCCAGCGTGGTGGCCAGAAGGCCCGGACGAAGCTGGATCATCGCGCGGCCCCCCTGTTCTGCCGCATCATCACGCCCAGGAGCAGGCCGACCGTCACCATCAGGATGACGCTGATCGCCGCGCCAAGACCCCAGTCCGGACTTTGGAAGATGCGCAGGTAGATAAGCTCGGCCACCATCACGCTGCGTCCGCCACCAAGGATCGCCGGGGTCACGAAGAAGCCAAGCGCGAAGACGAAGACCAGCAGCGCCGCGCCGAGAACGCCGTTCTTCGTCATCGGCAGGAAGATCTGCCAGAAGATGCGCGTCCGCGATGCCCCCATGCCGCGCGCGGCCAGAAGCACGCGCTCGTCCACGCTGCGCATGGCGGTGGCCAACGGGAAGGCGGCGAAGGGGATCAGGAAATGCACCATGCCGACCACGACGCCGAATTCGTTGCGCACCAGCGTAAGCGGCTCGGACAGGAAGCCCAGCGATTGCAGCCAGCCGTTGATGATGCCCTTGTTCGACAGAAGCGCCAGCCAGCCGAAGGCGCGGGTCAGGACAGAGATCCAGAACGGGATCATGATGCAAAGCTCGACCAGGGTGCGCGCAGTCCTGCCGCCACGCACCCAGATCAGCGTCAGCGCGTAGGCGGCGGCCACTGCGATCACCGTCACGACCGCGCAGATCCGCACGGTGCGCCAGATCACCCCCAGCACCAGCGGATCGCTCAGTGCCGCGTGATACTGGCCGAAGCCGGGCTCAGGCAGGGTGACGCTCCAGCGCATCACGCCGAGAAAGGGCAGAAGATAGGCCGCGCCCAGAAGCATCAGAAGCGGGCCAAGCAGCAGGACATGGCGGGCGGTCATGCCGGAACTCCGGTCGGGTTGCCCCCCGACGGCACTCTGGCCGCAAGGGGGCAACGGATTGGTCAGGCCGAGATGATCTTCAGGTATTCATCCAGCGCGGCACCGTAGTTTTCCTCATACCACGGCATGTCGAGCGGGATCTGAAGCGCGAAATTCGCCGGATCCACCGGGTTGTAGCGCGCCTCTTCCGGCGGCAGCATGGCATCGGCGGCCGGGTTGGCGGGACCCTGCCCCAGCATCCGGAACATCACCAGCTGCTTTTCGGGATCCTGCGCCGAGGCGATGAACTGCATCGCCGCCTCCTTGCCGCCGGGGTTGCCCTTCAGCACGCCCAGGGCACCCGGCGCGATGAGGCCCTGATCCCAGATGAAGGCGATATCGCCGCCCGAATCCTGTTCGATCAGCTTGGCGCGGGTAGACCAGATCAGCGCCATCGACGCCTCGCCGTTCAGCAGGATCGACTGGCTTTCCGAGCCGCCGCCCCAATAGGCCACCACGTTGTCCTTGAACGCCGCGATCTTGTCATGCGCCCGCTTGAGGTCGAGCGGGTAAAGCTCGTCGGGTGCCACGCCATCGGCCAGAAGCGCGGCCTCCCACATGCCGGCGCCCCATTTGTAAAGCGAGCGTTTGCCGGGGAACTTCTCGACATCGAAGAAATCCGCCATGGATTTCGGCGGGTTGTCTTTGAACTTGGTCGCGTCATAGGCGATGATGTAGCTGTAGAAGTAGGACGAGGCGGAAAACTCCCAGCCGAAGCCTTCGCGCATCTTGGTCTTGTCGACCACGGCATAGTCGATCGGCTCCATCATGCCTTTCTTCCCAAGCGCCTCGGCCGAGAAGGGATCGACGTCGACGATGTCCCAGGCGGGCTTGCCGCTTTCGATCTGCGCGGCGATCGCACCTTCGGTCGGGCCCGAGCCGTCCTGCTTGACGGTAATGCCGGTGGCTTCCAGGAAGGCCTTGCAATAGGCCTCGTCATAGGCGGGTCCGGCGTCGCCACCCCAGTTGACCAGGACAAGCCCCTTGTCCTGTGCCATGGCGGGCGTGCTGCGCATCCCGATCGCCGAGGTGCCCAGAAGCAGGGCAAGGCCGGTGGTGAAGTCACGCCGCGAAATCTGGCCGCGCTTCAGCCTCGTATGAAGAATGTCAAGCGCATCGCGTTGGATGGGTCCGTTCATTGAAGCTCTCCCTATGGTCGTTTCATTATCGCGGCCCGATTGCCGTCGGCAGTCAAAGCAGAAATCCGCGCGCGGGGGCCCAGCCGGCCCAGACGGACGCGCCGGGGGCAAGCCCGTCGGGCAATGAGTTGGTGGGATGGTGCAGGATCAGTGGCACACCCCCCGCAGTCAGCAGGGTGAGCCGCGTCTCGGCGCCAAGATAGGTAAGATCGGTCAGCCGTGCGGGCAGGGCATTGCCCTCGGCGGGCTCGGTGACGGACAGCCCCATGTATTCCGGCCGGATCGCCAGATCGCCGGCGTTGCCGGTGCCGGGCAGGATGACCGGCCGCCCTTCGATCTTGCCACCGGCGACCGGCAGGATGTTGATGTCGCCCAGGAATTCCGCGACGAAGCGGTTGGCGGGGCGTTCATAGACTTCACGCGGCGGGGCCAGCTGTTGCAGGCGGCCCCTCTCGAAGATGGCGATCCGCGACGAGAGCGCAAGCGCCTCCTCCTGGTCATGGGTCACGAAGACGAAGGTGGTGCCGGTCTCGCGGTGGATGCGGCGCATCTCGTCCTGCATCTGCCCGCGCAGGTTCTTGTCCAGCGCCGAGAAGGGTTCGTCAAGCAGAAGGACCGGCGGCTCATAGGCCAGCGCGCGCGCCAGCGCCACACGCTGCTGCTGCCCGCCCGACAGGCCGGAGGGCAGCTTGTGGCCATGGCCGCCAAGCCCGACCATCTCGACCATCTCGGCCACGCGGGTTCTGATCTGCGCGGGGCTGCGGCGCTGCACCTTCAGCGGGAAGGCGATGTTCTCCTCGACCGTCAGGTGGGGAAACAGCGCATAGCCCTGAAAGACCATGCCGAAGCCGCGCGCCTCGGGTGGCTGGTCGGTCATGTCGCGGCCATCCAGTGTGAGGCGGCCGGTGGTCGGCGCCTCAAAGCCCGACAGGACCATCAGGAAGGTGGTCTTGCCCGATCCCGAAGGGCCGAGCAGCGTCAGGAACTCACCCCGCGCGATCGTCAAGGTGATGTCGGCCAGGGCCGTGAACTGCCCGAAAGTCTTGCCGATGGCTGTTGCGCCGATCTCTGCCGCCTGAATCAAAGGGACCGTCCTGCACAGGGATTACGGGACAGAGCCTAGGAACAGATGCGCCGTCGTGGCAATGGAAACTTATTCGCCCCGTCGGCAAATGCGATTTGTCAAAGATGCGACAGGACCTGTTCGGGGTGCAGCTCCGAGCGGATCCAGCCCCGGAAGGCGGCGCAGGCCGGATTTTCCGCCTTTTCAGGGGGAACGATCATGAAATAGGACCGCGCCGAGCGGATCGCCAGATCGAACGGCCGCACCAGTTGACCGGCCGCCATGGCGTCGTGGCAGATGAATTCATCCCCCATCGCCACGCCTTGCGAGCCAAGCGCCGCGGCATAGACAAGGTTCATGTCCGAAAAGACGATACCCGTGCGGCCGGTGCAGTCGCCAAGTCCGGCCAGCCGGAACCAGTTCTCCCAATCGTCGTGGTCGCCGAGGTGCAGAAGGACCGTCTCGCGCAGCATTGCGGGCTGGGGCAGACCGTCGAGCCGGAAAAGCAGCGCGGGGCTACACAGCGGGGTGAATTCCACCGCGCGCAGCAACTCCACCTCCATCTCTGGCTGGTTGCCGAATCCGAAAGTTATGAACACATCCACGTCGGGGTTGCTGACATCGTCAAGTCGGCGCGGGGTTTCGACCGACAGTGACACATCCGGGTAGGCCGCCACGAAAGCGCCGATCTTGGCGCAAAGCCAGCTTGAAGCAAAGCCGGGCGGGCAACTGACCCTCAGGCCGCCCGAGACGCCGCGCGCAGCATTGCGCGAGGCCGAGCCGGAAATCATCGCCAGTGCGCGCCGGACGTCGAGGGCATAGGCCAGGCCCTGCGGCGTCAGTTCCACCCGGGTGCCGATGCGCGAGGTAAGCCGGAAACCCAGGTCACGCTCCAGCAGGCGCAACTGGTGGCTGACTGCGCTGCGGGTCAGGTTCAGCTCGTCGGCCGCCTGCCAGACCGTGCCGTGGCGGGCAAAGCTTTCCAGCGCACGCAGCGCCTGGGTCGAGGGGATACGTGCCATCTGGGCCTCCGGTCCTGGCGAAAGCCTAGCGCAGCCGGATGGATTGTGACAGGGAAAGGTGAAATCCATTTCACGCTGAACGGAAAATGTTTCACTTTTCGCAACGGGGGCGGCGGCGCTAGCCCTGTTGGCAGAGACCCGAACCGAAAGGCGCGTCCTTGTCGCCCATTGCCCCCAACCCCGATCTGACGGCTGCGCAGCGCGACGCGCTGGCGGCGATCGCCGCGCGCCAAGGCGAGTTGTCGGACTGGTGCGCCACGATCTTCGACTTCGGCGAAACCGCATGGCGCGAGTACCGTTCTGCCGAATGGTATGTGGCGCGGCTTCGCGCCGAGGGCTTCACCGTCGAGGAAGGTTCCGGCGGCATGCCGACCGCCTTTTGCGCCGACTGGCGCAACGGCGACGGTCCGGTGATCGGGATGTATGCCGAATACGATGGCATCCCCGGCAACTGTCAGGCGGCCGACCCCCGGCGCGGACCGCGAAGCGGTCTGGGCTTTCAGGCGGGCGGGCATACCGACCCTCATTCCGGGCTCGGCATTGCCGGACTTGGCGCCGCGCTGGCGGTCAAGGCCGCAATGCAGAAGCATGGCATCCGCGGTGGCATCCGTTTCACCGGGGAACCGGCCGAGAAGGTGCGCGGATCGAAGCCGATCCATGCGGCCAAGGGCTATTACGACGGCCTGGCGGCGATCCTGTCCTTCCACCCGTTCTACATGCTGCCGATGTGCAACACGGTGCGCTGGGACACGCATTGCGGCGCCGGCTGGTCGATGATCTACCGCTTCATCTGCGACGCGCCCGAGGGTTGGGGCCGCCACGACGGCGCGCCCATCCCGCAATCGCACAGCGCGATCCGGGCTCCGGGCGGCAATGACGCGCTGAACCTGATGTTCATGACCTCGAAATCCCTGCGGGATTCGATGCTACCACATCAGGGCGGCTGGTCGATTTCCGAGGCGATCCTGACCGCCGGACAGGCCACGGCCGACAACCAGCCTGCGGGGCTGGCGGAAATCCAGTACATGATGCGGGTTCCGACGATCGCCATGGCCGAAGCGGTGACGGAGGCGCTGGACCGCAACGCCGCGGCCGCCGCGGCCATGACCGGCTGCCGCTGGGAGCGCCACTGGGTCTGCAAATCGCGCCCCGGTCTCGCCAATCACGCGATGGCGCGCGTCGTCTGGACCGAGTTGCAGCGGATGGGCGCGCCCGTCTGGGGCGAGGCGGCCTGTGCCGTGGCGCGCGAGATTCAGGCGAACCTGGGCCTTGCCCCGCTGGAAGATCCATTCATCCCCGAGATGTCGCGGTTGATCGACCCCGAGGAGGCCGAGGCGATCCTGCGGCGCGACCTTCCCCCCAGCCAGACACATTCGACCTCGGACGACTATACCGACATGTGCTGGCACGCGCCGACTGCGCGGTTCTATGTGGCCCGCCCGTCGCTGCGCGGGCCGGACGGCTATGCCTATCCTGCCTGGGTGATGAATGCGCTTGGCGGCATCCGGGCTACGATAGATCCGATGGTGGAACGTGCCGCACAGGTGCTGGCGCTGTCGGCGCTGCGGCTGATCGAGGACGGCTCCGCGCGCGAGGCCGCCTGGGCCGAGTTCCGCGAAAGGACCGGCGGCGGCGTGGGCGGCACGACCTGGACGCCGCCCCAGTGCGACTACGAACCGCCCATCCACTTCCGCTGGCCCGAATATGTCACGACACCGCGCGGGCGGGACTGGTGGATTCCCTCCGCCATGCCCGGCGCCTGATCGAAAAGGAGAGATCCGATGAACGCCCCCACCCGCCCCGAGCCCTTCAGCCTGCAACGCCGCGATCCGAAGGGCGGCACAAAGCCGCTGACAAGCTGGGGTTTCCGCAATGAAACCGACCGGCTGACCGACGTGCTGCTGGGCAGCCCGGCGCATCTGCGCCACCTGTCCACCTCCAGCCTGTCGCGCAAGCACCTGCGCGAGGCGCCCTGCAACATCCAGGTTGCGCAGGCCCAGCACAAGGAACTGGTGGCCGCCTATGAGCACTTCGGCGTCAAGGTGCACATGCACCAGCCCACGCCCGAACTTCCGATGCAGGTCTATGCCCGCGATTCCAGCGTGATGACCCCCTACGGCGCCTTCATCACCGCGATGGCCAACTGGTGGCGGCGCGGCGAGAACTATGCCGCCATCCGCACCTATGAACAGCTTGGCATCCCGATCTACGACATGGTGACCGCCGGCACCTTCGAGGGCGGCGATTTCAACGTGATCGAGGAAGGCTGCGTGCTGATCGGCTGTGGCGGCGCACGCACGCAGGAAGAGGGCGCGCTTCAGGTCAAGGACTGGTTCGACAAGGAAGGCTGGGAAACCCGTCTCGCCTTCATCGACGAATACTATGTCCACATCGACCTCATGGTGGTGCCGATCGCGCCCAGGCTGACCGCCGTCTGCCTGGCCTGCACCGACCCCGGCATCGTCGACTGGCTGAAGGCGAAAGGGCATGAGATCATCGATGTGCCGTTCCAGGACACGATGGCGCTCGGCTGCAACTTCATGTCGCTGGGCGGCGACCGGGTGATCGCGCCGACCTCCTCCAGGACGCTGATCGCCCAGCTCAAGGCGCGCGGCTTCGAAGTGGCGGCAGTCGACATGTCGGAGATATCGAAGACGGGCGGCGGCATCCACTGCATGGCGCAGGCGCTGAAGCGCGTGGCCTGACGGGGCCGCGCCATGCTTTCGGAACACGTGCTGGAGGAGTTGCGCGCGGCGCTCGGGCCACGCGGCTGCCTCACCGGGGCCGAGGTGCCCGAAGCCACCCGTTCGGACGCAAGCCGGACGGGACGCACCCTGCCCCAGGCGCTCTTGCGCCCGGCCACGGTCGAGGAGGTCTCGCAGGCCATGGCGATCTGCCACCGCCACGGCGTGCCCGTGGTGCCGCAGGGGGGCATGACCGGGCTTGCCGGCGGGGCCAATCCAGGCCCCGCTGCGGTGGCGCTGTCGCTTGCGCGGCTGACCGGAGTCGAGGAGATCGACCATGAGGCGATGGCCATGGTGCTGCGCGCCGGGACCGTGCTGGAAGTGGCGCAGAAGGCGGCCGAGGCCGAGGGACTGCTGTTCCCCATCGACCTTGGCGCGCGGGGATCGTGCCAGATCGGCGGCAACATCGCCACCAATGCCGGGGGCCTGCGGGTTCTGCGCGATGGCATGACACGCGACAATCTTCTGGGCATCGAGGTCATCCTGGCCGACGGCACGGTGCTCAGCCGACTGACGAAAGTGGTGAAGGACAACACCGGCTACGACCTGCGCCATCTGTTCGCAGGGTCCGAGGGAACGCTTGGCATCATCACCCGCGCGGTGATCCGGCTTCGCCCGCTGCCGGGGCCGCGTGCCACGGTGCTGGCGGCGCTGCCGGATTTCGCCGCCGTGCTGCGGCTTCTGGCGCTGGCGCGGAAAAGCCTGCCCGGCCTTTCCGCCTTCGAGGCGATGTGGGCCGATTATTTTGCCCTGAACCAGCGTCTGCTGGGCCAGACCTTCTTTGCCGACCCGCCCCCCTTCGCGGTGCTGATGGAAGCGGACGAGGGCGCGGCGCTGGAAGCCGTGCTGGAGGAAGCGCTGGTCGAAGGCATCGTCTCCGACGCGCTCCTTGCCCGATCGATGGCCGAGGCGCGACGGTTCTGGGACCTGCGCGAGGGCCATGCGATGGATGCGGCGCTTCCGGGGCTGATCAATCTCGACGTCAGCCTGGCCGTGGGGCAACTCGATGACTTCGCCACCGCCTGCCGGCAGGCGCTGCTGGCTCGGTTTGCGCAGGCGCATGTATCGTTCTTCGGCCACATTGCCGACAGCAACCTGCACGTTGCCGTCGCGCTTCCGGGTGGCGGCACCGAAGCCGAGGCGCATCAGGTGGACGACATCGCCTATGGGGTCGTACGCGATCTCGGCGGTTCCATCTCCGCCGAACATGGCATCGGGAACCTGAAGCGCGACTGGCTTGGCCATTCGCGCAGCCCGGCCGAACTGGCGGCGATGCGGGCGGTCAAGGCCGCACTTGACCCCAAAGGAGTGCTGAACCCCGGCAAGGTGCTGCCGACAGGCTGACCTTCAGGCCACCGATCCCCTGGCCGCGACGCAGCTCTGCCAGAGCCACCCGAGCGCGGCAGACCTGGGTGAGCCGGGGCACCTTCGCAAGGAACCAGGCGACCCTCGAGTGACCCGCCATAGCAAGCGTTGCGTTGCCGTGCGGCGATCAATCTCCTGACCGGAGACCAGGCCCTCGCAGCTGAATGCTTTTGCCCTGGACTTGCAGGGAAACCCAGCGCGCAGCCTTTTGGCTCCATGGTTGACTTCCGCCCGACGGCAACCAGTCACACCTTCGCCGCCCAGACGCGGAACCGCCCCTGCCCGGTGACCTCGCGCGCCAGACCGCGGGCTTCCAGCAGGTCGAGGTTGCGCTGCACCGCCGCCCGGCTGGCGCCAGTCTCGGCCTCGGCCTGCGCCGCGCCCAGCATGGGTTGCGCCGCCAGCGCCGCGATCAGCCGCGCGGGGGTGCGGCCTGACAGGTCCGCTGTTCCGGCCTCCGCCTTCGCCCGCCAGTCGGCCAACCGCTCCAGCCGCATCAGCGCCGCCAGCACCGCCCGCTGCGCGCCCTGGATCCAGCCCGCCAGCCGCCGCTCCGGCGGGCCCGCGGCGGTCAGCCCCCCGAAGCCGGTGAGGCTGAGCGGCAGGAAGGGCAAGGTCCCCTGCCCCGCTTCCCGCGCCCCCAGCACCGCCGCCTCCAGCCCGCGCAGATGCTCGGGCCGCTCGTCCAGGCTCTGCCAGAGATGAAAGAGCGCGCAGCCCCGGGTCGCCGCCGAAAGGCCCGCGACCGGCTGCAATGCCGCCTCCACCTCGCCGGCCAGAAACGGGTCGCCCCTGCCCTCGCCGCCCAGGACATCGGCCAGCGCCGCCTGCAGCGCGCGCCCGGCCGGAGCCATCAGCCGCCGCGCGGCCCAGGCGGTGCGGATCAGCCCGGCGCCATCCGCCTCGGCCGCGCCGATCCGGTACGAGGTCCAGAGCGCCAGCCGGTCGGCGGCGATCCGGTCCCCCGTCCACCAGCTGAGGGACGCCGCCTCCTCCAGCGCCAGCCGCTGCACCGCCCCCGGCCCGGCCATGCGCAGCCGCTCGGCCAGCCGCCCGGCATCGAAGCCAAGCTCGGCCAGCTCGCCCGCCAGCTCCGCCTCGGCCGCGCGCCAGGGGCCGGCCTCGACCAGACCGGCCGCAGGCGCGCGGGGCAGCGGGCCCTCCTCCTCCGGCCCTGCGGGCAGGAACCACGGCGCCTCCGCTTCCGCGCCGTCATAGGGGCCGGGCGGGACGAGGCACTCATCATCTGGCGCAGGGCATCGCTGCATAATATGTGCAGAATATCCGCATTTTGCACAGCACCCAAGCGGAAATCTTCCCTCCCCATCAATCACGATAAGTCCCGCTTATCATGGCTATTGAGTTTCCCCGCCTCCGCGCGCAGAATCCCCCGCGAAACCGCCTCGAAAAGGTCAGATCAATGGTCCGGATTCGCACCCAGAAGCCGCATTCCGGCGATGCCGGCGGCCTTGCGGTCGAAGGTCGCCGTTTCCCGGCAGCCCGCGCCCTGCCCGGCGAGCGAAATCATCTGATCGGCGAAGCCAGGCCCGCCCTTGCGATAGCGATCGGCCGCCACGGCCACCCGATCCGCGGCCTCCAGGGTCAACTCCCGCGCCTCCAGCAGCCCGTCCAGGGCCCGCACGATGTCGGCGCGGTCCAGGCCATAGGCGCGCTCCAGCACCCAGACCAGCTCGACCATCACCTCGCGGCAGACAAAGCCCGGCGCGGCTTCGGTCAGGCCGGAGATCAGCGCAGCCGCAGCGGCCGCCTGTTCGGGTTCATCCTGGACCAGGAAGCGCACCAGCACATTGGTATCCAGCCCGATCACTGCTCCGCCGCCCCTTCGGCGATCGCAGCCTCCATCTCCTCCAGGCTGACCACCCGCCGGGCCTTGTCCTTGAGAAGGCCGGCAAGCCCCGCCACCGGCTGCGAACGCACCAGCCGCACTTCGCCGCCATCCAGGATCAGGTACCGGACCCGGTCGCCGGGGTTGAGATGCAGAGCGGCCCGCACATCCCTGGGCAGGGTCGTCTGGCCCTTGATCGTCACCGTCGATTCCGGCATGACAGCCCCCAAGGTGAAAATACATCTTGCATTACATATAGGCAAAGCGCCTTGTTCTCGCAAGGCCCCCGGATGACCCTCCTCGCCCTGCCCGGCTATGCCCAGCTCTCCGAGGCCGACGAGGCCGCCCTGACCGAGCTCTACCGGCGCGGCACCCCGGCCAATACCCTGCGCGCCTGGGAGCGGGACCTGGCCTATGTCGCGGCCTGGAAGATGGCCGCCTTCGGCCAGCCCCTCGCCTGGCCCGAGGCCGAGAAGGTCGCGCTGCGCTTCATCCTGGACCATGCCCAAGACCTGACCGACAGGCCCGGCCCGGCGCAGGACGTGGCGCTCGAGCTCATCGCGATCGGCCTGCGCAACGCGCTTGCCTGCCCGGCCCCGGCCACGCTGGACCGGCGGATCGCCTCCTGGAAGGCATTCCACCGGATGCGCAACCTCGCCTCGCCCTTCACCTCTCCGCTGGTCCAGCAGGCCCGGCAAAAGGCCCGCCGCGCCAATGCACGGCCGCGCGTCCCGAAGTCGCCCAAGCCGGTCACCCGCGACATCCTCGAGGCGCTGCTTTCCACCTGCGACGACAGCAATCGCGGCATCCGGGACCGGGCGATGCTGATGCTGGCCTTTGCCAGCGGCGGGCGGCGGCGGTCCGAGGTCGCGGGCTTGAACGCCGAGGACATCGGACGCGACGACTTCAAGGCCAGGGGCCTGCTCTGGATCCGGCTCTTGGAGACCAAGACCACCCGCAAGGACCAGGCCCCGAGGCTGCCGCTGAAGGGCCGCGCCGCGCGGGCGGTGGTGCATTGGCTGGAGGTCACCGGCATCAGCCAGGGCCCGCTGTTCCGCCCGGTCTCCAAGGGCGACCGCCCCCTGCCCCGGCGCCTGGCTCCGGATGCGCTGCGGACGATCCTGCGCCACCGGCTGCGGCTGGCGGGACTGCCCGAGGATTTCGCCACCCCGCACGGCCTGCGCGCCGGCTTCCTGACCCAGGCCGCGCTGGACGGCGCCCCCCTGGCGGCGGCGATGAAGCTGAGCCTGCACCGCTCGGCCGTGCAGGCGCAGAAATACTATGCCGATGTCGAGATCAGCGAGAACCCGGCGACCGACCTGCTGGGAGACTGAAAACCTTCCCCGCGGGGAAGGTTCTAGCCGTCAAGCTGGTCCAGCATCAGCCGGACCGCCAGCTCCAGCTGGCGCCGGTCGATGGTGGTGAAGTCGCGGTCCAGCTGGATTTCCAGCTTGCCCACCGCCGCCACGCATTTGCCGCGCCCCTCGGCCCGGTCGAACTGAAAGCTCGTCCTGGCCCTCGCGGGCTTGCTGGGGCGGGCGGGCCGGGGGGCGGGCGCCTCCCCTGCCCCGGCCTCCTCGGCCGTCTCGCCGGCAAAGCGGCGCAGGACGGCAAGCTCGTCCATGATCGCGCGATTGTCCCAGCCCTTCAGCTCGGACTGGATCATCTGCACCAGGCCCGGCACCTCCTCCAGCCGCCGGGCAAGCGCCAGACCCAGCGCGCGCGGGATCTCCTGCGGGTAAAGCAGCGCGCCACCCAGCCGCTCCATCACCGCGATGAAGGCGCGGATGTAGCTGCGTTTCTGATAGCCGGCCGACTTGAACAGCAGCGCCACCGCCTTCTCGGGGTCGCTGACCCTTGTGCCGGGGTCGCGGGCATAGTCGAGCGCCAGGAGCGCCATCTCGGCAAAGGAGATGTCCTTCCGCACCAGGTTCTCGTCCACCATCTTGCGGTAGAGCGCGTCGAGGTCCTCGCCCGGCTGGCTGACGGCGGCGGGAATCCGGCCCCAGGTCTCGCTGTCGCCGGTCTCGGCCAGAAGCTCGCCAAAGGCGGCAAGGCGGCGGTAGCCCTGGATCAGCTCGAACCGGCCATCGGCGCGGGCCTCGAGCCGGATCGGGTTCGACAGGCCCAGGTCGGCGATCGAGGCCTTCAGCTCGGCCAGCTGGTCGTCGGGGCCGGGCTTGCGGTCGCGGACCAGCTTGTACATGTCGATCCGGTCCAGCGGCACCAGCTCCAGCACCAGGCCAAGGCGCTTCAGCCGGACATGCTCATGCGCGAGGTTGTCGTTCTCGGCCCGGATCCGCGCCTCGACCTCCTGCCGTTCGCGGGTGGCGTCGGCGGTCTCGGCGATCGCGGCGGCCATCGGGCCGCGCCGGGCCGGGGGATCGGAAACCTTCCCCGCGGGGAAGGTTTCGGGCACCGGCCCCTCGGGCAGGTCGATGTCGAACATGCGGCGCTTCCTGGACATGGCGGCCCCCTTCAGATCCGATCCCAGGCGGCGAGCACGCTGCCCCGGAATTCCTCATAGGCGCGGTCGAAGCTGGCGCGTGCGCGGCGCCAGGTCTCGCGCGTCATCTCGCGGTAGTCGATCTCGTAGACCGAGGAGAGGAAGCGGCCGGACTGTTCGACGGCGCGGGTCATCTCGATCGGGCTTTCGGCGACATGTGGGCCAAAGACCTTGCGGAAAGCTTCGAACATCGCGCGGTGCAGGTCGTTGCCGGGCTCGTAGCGCGTCATCAGGAAGCGGATGTCGGCGAAGGCCTTGGGCAGCGAAACCTTCCCCGCGGGGAAGGTCGGGCCGAAACCGGAGAGATCCTCCAGCGCCTCGGCGAGCTGGCCGATGAAGCTGGTGGTGGAATCGTATTCCCAGTAGCCGGGGCCGGAGGGGATGTAGAGCATGTCGGCCGCGAAGACCGCGTTCATCGACTGGTAGCCGATGGCGGGCGGGCAGTCGAAGAGGATGAGGTCGTAATCGTCGTCGCCGAGACCGTCGAGATAGCGCGAGACGGCGGCGAAGAAGGACCATTCGGGGTTCAGGTGGCGGTACTGGGCGCTGGCGAACTCCACGAAGGCGGCGTTGGCGCAGGAGGGGACGATGTCGATGGTGGACCAGGCGGTCGGCTTGATGAAGTCGCCGTGGCGCAGCTCGCCGAGGCCGAGGTCGCGGATCGAGCCCGGGATCTGGCGGCGGGGCAGGGCGGTCCCGCTGGCGGCCCCGGTGGCGGCGGCGTTCATCCGGTCGGTCTCGCGGATGAGGTCGCGGGCCATGATGCCCCAGACGGTATAGTCCTCGGCGACGTCGTTGAGGCCCATGGAATGCGAGAGCGTGGCCTGGGGGTCGAAGTCCACCAGGAGCACCCGATAGCCGTCCAGCGCGGCGGCATGGGCGAAGTGGAGCGCGACGGTCGACTTGCCGGCGCCGCCCTTGAAGTTGGCGACAGCCGCACGGAAGGCGCGCTTGCCCTGGGGGCGGGGGGGCATCAGGGTCTTGCGGTTGATCTTCATCTTGCGGCGCAGTTCGTTGATCTCGTCCAGGCTGAACCAGCGCTGGCGGCCGTCGGGCTCGACTTCCCCGCCGGGAAGGTCGGGCTCGGCCACGAGGCGGCCGCGGAAGGTGGACTGGTTGATGCGGAAGATCAGCTCGGCCACCTCCCACGAGGAGAATCGGCGCAGCGTCTTCTGGTTTTCGGGGCTGAAGGTCTGCTGGCGGATCCAGCTTTGCATCTTCAGCGACTGCGCCTGCAGGCGCGAGAGATCTTCGTGCGTGTACATGCCGCCTCTTGGAAACGTAAATTCCTGCCGCTTTCCGAAATACGCCGGATTTGCCAGAAATGCAAAAGCGAAGTTATCATCGGGCGAAACCTTCCCCGCGGGGAAGATTCCGGGCCGCGGGCAAGGGTTGCGCTGCGAATCGGCCGGGACGGGCGGGCAGGGGGTCGCGGGCGGGACGGGGCATAAAATGGGGGACATCCGGGGAGGCCCTACCGTATATTGGGGGACATTTCCCGGCAATTGGGGGACAGCCACAATGTCCCGCAATACCAGTGATACCCATTTTCTTCAAAATGGTTTCGGGTTGAACCGGCTTCCCGAGCCAGAGTGCTTGACAGAATCGGAAATGCGGACGCAAATGGCGATCATGCGCCAAAGAGCGTTGCGTTAACCGCTTGAGAACCCGATCACGGGCAGGATGACGAGGCAGGCCGGGACTTGAGGGAAGTCCTGGCGAGGGACAGGAGACGGTCATGCAGCTTCCCCGGCCGGTCGGGCGCGAGGCCGCATCGCGGAAATACGACATCCTGTCGGCGCTCATGGCCTTTGCCCTGTCGCAGGACAAGCATGTGCAGCGGCAGATCCTGCGGATCATGGCGCTGATCACGACGCGCTACAACTGGCAGCGCGACGAGCTGACCATGGGCCAGGCCGAGATCGCGCGGATGTGGTCGGTGGACGACCGGACGGTCAAGCGCGAGATGGCGCGGCTGCGGGCGCAGGGCTGGCTGGTGCTGAAGCGGCAGGGCGCGCGGGGGCGGGTGAGCGTCTATGGCATGGATCTGAACCGGATGCTGGAGGACACGCGGCCGGCCTGGCCGCTGATCGGCGAGGACTTCGTGGCACGGCTGGATCCGGCCGGGACGGCGCCGGCGGGGCAGGGGACCTCGAACGTGGTGCCGCTGCGGGCGGCGCCGTCGCCGGTGGCGGACGGCTCGGTCTGGGCGGCGGCGCAGGCCCGGCTGCATCAGGAGGATGCGGCGATCTACGGCGCCTGGTTCCACGCCCTGACCAGCGCGGGGCTGGAGGCCAATTGCCTGACGCTGGCCGCGCCGACGCGGTTCCACGCGACCTATGTCGCCACCAACCTGAAGGAGCGCCTTCTGCGGGCGCTGCGCCAGATCGACCCCAGCCTGCGCGACGTGCGGCTGCTGGGCTGAGCCGGGCGGTCGGGAAAGGCCCCTGGAAAGGCGGAAGGGCAGGATGCGGACGGCGACCAAGCCGGTCCAGCCGCCGGTCATCCGGGCAGGCGACTCGTGTGGTGCGGGCGGCGGGTGTGCGCCGCCCTTGGGGCTAGAGATACATGTGCCGGATCGTGTCGTCGCGCAGAAGGTCGGCGCTGGCCCCTTGCAGCGCGATCCGGCCGCGGACGAGGAGATAGCCCCGCTCGGCGATGGACAGCGCGGTCTCGGCGTTCTGCTCGATCAGGAGGACGGCCTTGCCCTGGTCGCGGATGCGGGCGACGATCTGGAAATACTCGTCGATCAGCTTGGGCGAGAGGCCGAGCGAGGGTTCGTCCATCACCACCAGCCGCGGCTCGCCGATCAGGGCGCGGGCGAGGGCCACCATGGCCTGCTCGCCGCCCGACATGGTACCGGAACGCTGGTCCAGACGCTCGCGGATGCGGGGAAAGAGCTGCGCCATCTTCTCGATCTGCGCCGCGAATTCCAGCGCGGGGGCGCGGGCGGCATCGAAGGCGAGGCGCAGGTTCTCGCGCACGGTGAGGGTGGGAAAGAGGCGGCGGCCCTCGGGGACGAAGCCGACGCCGAGACTGGCCAGCGCCTCGGTGCCGCAGTCGCGCACATCGCGCCCGGCGATGCGGACCTGCCCGCTTTCGGCGCGCAGAAGGCCGCAGATCGCGTTGAAGGTCGTGCTTTTCCCCGCCCCGTTCGGGCCGAGAAGGCAGACCATCTCGCCCTCGCCGACGCGCAGGGAGACCTCGCGCAGCATGGGCACGGTGCCGTAGCTGGTGTTGACCCGTTCCATCTCAAGCATGTTGTGCTGCCTTCTGACCAAGGTAGGCCTCCTGCACGCGCGGCATCAGCCGCACCTCGGCGAACTGGCCGTCGGCGATCTTGCGGCCGTAGTCGATGACGGCCACCCGGTCGGGCAAAGCGGCGACGAGGCGCATGTCGTGTTCGATGATCAGGAACGAGAGGCCCGGCCGTTCCGCCATCACGCGGCGGACATCGGCCATCAGCGCGTCGGTGTCGCGGTCGTCCATGCCCGAGGAGGGTTCGTCCAGCATGATGACCTTCGGTTCGGAGGCCAGCGCGCGGGCGATCTCCAGCCGGCGGCGGTCGGCCTGGGGCAGGGCGCCGGCGAGCATGTGGCGACGGGCGTAGAGATGCGGCGAGATTGAGCGGATCAGCTCGGTGGCGCGCTCGGCGGCCTCGGTGAGTTCCGCCCTGGCCTTGCGGGGGCGCAAAAGCGCGTCGAGCACGCCGGAGCGGGTGCGCGTATGCATCCCGATCACCACGTTGTCGACCAGCGTCAGGTCGTTGAACAGGCGGCTGGACTGGAAGGTCCGCGCGATCCCGGCCGCGGCGATCCTGTGCGCGGGCCAGCCGGTGATGTCGCGTCCGTCGAGTTCCACCTTGCCGGAGCTGGGCCGGTAGATGCCCGAGATCAGGTTGAAGAGCGTGGATTTCCCCGCCCCGTTCGGGCCGATGATGCACAAGACCTCGGACGGGTTCAGCGTCAGGTCGACATCGGCCACCGCGACCAGCCCGCCGAAGCGGATCGACAGGTTGGTGACCTGAAGGGCAGAGCGGGTCATTGCGGGCCTCCGTAATGGCGCGGACGCTGCGGGAACAGGCCCTGGGGCCGCAGGATGAGGAACAGGATCACGATGACGCCGACGAACAGGAGCCGGTAATCCGCGAAGATGCGCAGCTTTTCCGGCAGGAGCGTGAGCAGGAAGGCCCCGAGGATCACCCCCAGCGTGTTGTCCATGCCGCCGACGATCACCATGGTCATGATCGTGACCGAGACCAGGAAGGTGAAGTTGTCGGGCGAGATGTAGCTGACGTAGAAGGCGTAGATCGTGCCGGCGAAGGCGGCGAGGAAGGCGTCGACGCCGAAGGCCAGCATCTTGTACCAGACCACGTCGATCCCCTGGCAGCGCGCGGCCAAGGGGTCGGCCCGCAGGGCGTTCCAGGCCAGCCCGACCCGGCTGTCGTGCAGGCGCTTGGCCGAGAGGATCGAGAGCGCGACCAGGGCGGCCGAGAGGTAGTAGAAATTGGCCTGGCTGGGCAGGCGGAAGCCGAGAACCTCGATCGGCTGGGCGAAGGAATGGCCGAAGATCGTGGGCGCCGGGATGCCGACAAGGCCGTTCGGGCCGCCGGTCCAGCTGAAGTTGTTCAGAAGCTGGTGCACGACGATGCCGAAGGCGATGGTGACGAGGGCGAGGTAGCTTTCCCGCGTGCGCATCGAGGGAAAGCCGAGGAGGAAGCCGAAGATCGTGGCGACCACGGCGGCGACCGGCAGGGTCAGCCAGAACGAGACGCCGAAGTTCAGCGCCAAAAGCGCCGAGGTATAGGCGCCGATCCCGTAGGAGGCGCCGGTGGCGAAGTTCGGGATGTTGGCGCTGCCGAGCTGGAAGTTCAGCGCCAGCGCCAAGACGGAATAGAGAAGCGCGATGACCAGCAGGTGCAGGGCGTAGCTGGAGCCCTGCATGAAGAAGGGATAGGCCAGCACGATCCCCACGCCGAGGGCCAGGGCAGGGCGGCGTTGGGCGCGGAAGGCGGAGACGATGCGTTCCTCCAGCCCCGGGCGCAGTTGCAGCAGTGCGAAGATCGCGCCCATGACGGCGAGGAGGGCCACGACGACGGCGGTTTTCTCGCCCAGCAGGAAGGCGCCGAGCAGCGCCGCGCCGCCCAGCTGGACCCCGGCGACGATGGCGAGGTCAGGGCCGGTGGCCGGGCGCGGCTGGGCTAGCGAAAGCTCGTGGTTGGCCATGGTCACACCTTCTCGAACACGGGTTTGCCCAGGACGCCGCTGGGTTTCAGCACGAGGACGAGGATCACCAGGGCGAAGATGAACACCAGCCGGTAGGAGGCCCCGTCCGGGATCGTCATCTGCACCGTCGTGTCCACTCCGGCGATCAGCAGGCTGCCGAGGATCGCGCCCTGCATCGAGCCGAGCCCGCCGATGACGGCGGCGGAAAAGCCGATCAGGCCGAGCTGGACGCCGAAGTCGAAGCGGACCACGCCGGCGTGGCTGGCGAAGAACACCGCGCCGACCGCGCCGATGGCCGAGGCGATGAAGAAGGTGATGGCGAAGATCCGGTCGGGGCGGATCGCCATGAGGCGCGCCACGGCGCGGTCCTCGGCCACGGCGCGGATCCGCAGGCCGACGGGGGTGCGGTTCAAGAGCCAGAACAGCGCCGCGACCGTGGCCACCGAGACGAAGATCACGATCAGGCTGAAGACTGGGACCGCCACCTCGCCCAGGCGGAGGACCTCGGTCGTCAGCGCGGGGAAGGGCTTGGGGTTGGAGCCTTGCGGATAGAGCGTGCGGATCAGCTCGCGCACCACGGTGCCGAGGGCCACGGTCGCCACCAGCGCCATCATCGCGGGGGCGGCGCGGAAGCGGCGGATCACCAGCCAGTCGACCAGCACGCCGAAGAGGCCGACCACCAGCGTCGCGGCGAGGATCGCGAGGATCAGCGTCGCGGTGCCGCCGTCGGGCACCAAGGTCACGGTGACGGCCTGGATCACGGCCAGCGCCACGAAGGGCGCGGCCATCGACACGTCGCCATGCGAGAAGTGGATGACGTCCAGGACGCCGAACAGAAGACTGAAACCAAGGGCGACAAGGGTATAGATACTCCCGAGCACCAGCCAGTTGAGCAGGTGCTGCGCGACCAGTGCGTCCATCGGACTCCTCCCTGAATTTCGGTGGCGCGGTGCGTTCTGACCGGAATAGTCGGGCGGTCGTGTCCGGTGCAAAGGGAAAGCCCCCGACCTTGGCTAGGGTTTTCCGATGCATGATATCGGAAATTGCGACTTTCTGTCGCAGCGCGCTTCCAACAGCTTCCTTCTGGGCCCGGCACCCGCCGGCGGACCGCAAGAGAAGACTCAAAGGGAGTGATGGAATGAACGAACTGAAAACGCGGCGTCGTTCGGTGCTGGCCGGTCTCATGCTGGCCGGGGCGATGGCGGCCATGCCGGCGATGGCGCAGGACAAGCCCCTGATCAAGCTGGGTTTCATCGGCCCGATCTCGGGCGGGAACGCGGCGCAGGGCCTGGGCGCGCAGAACGGATTCCTGCTGGCGATCGAGCAGGCGAATGCGGGCGACTATCCCTACAAGGTCGAGCCGGTGGTGCTGGACGACGCCTCGGACCCGCAGACCGGCGTCGCGGCGGCGCTGAAGCTGGTCAACGATCCCGAGGTGATCGCGGCGACCGGCCACTGGAACAGCCCGGTGGCGCTGGCGACGATGCCGGTCTTCAACCGCTTCCAGATGCCGATGATCGTCTGGGGCGCGATCAGCCCGAAGATCACCGAGCAGAACCTGCCCGAGATCACCCGCGTCACGCCCACCCTCGTCACCGAGAACAAGCCCCTGGCGGAATGGGCGGCCACCGGCCTTGGCGCGAAGAAGATCGCGATCGTCGCCGATACTTCCGACTATGGCGTCGCCAATACCGAGGCCTTCCGCGGCTTCTTCACCGAGGCGGGCGGCGAGATCGTGTCCGAGGACCTGTTCCCGGTCGGCACCATCGACTTCCGCACCGCTCTGACCAAGCTGCGCGATGGCGGGGCCGAGGCGCTGTATTTCGGCGGCGTGATCGCCGAGGCGGGCATCCTGCGCAAGCAGATGGCCGAGGTCGGGCTGGACATCCCGATGATCGGGATCTCGGGCTTCTACGACCCCGAGTTCATCGCGCTGGCGGGCGACGCGGCCGAGGGCACGATGGTCAGCTATCCGGCGGCGCAGTCGAACCCGAAGCAGGATCAGCTGATGGCGGATTACGCCGCGCGCGGCTTTGCCGAGGAAAGCAGCCCCTATACGAAATACGCCTATGACGCGACCAACATCCTGCTGGAGTCGATCGCCGCGACGGGGATCGAGGACAAGGCGGCGCTGGCGGCGGCGATCCGGGGCATCAGCCATGACGGCGCCCTGGGCGTGACCACCTTCGACGCCAACGGCCAGACCCAGATCCCGGTCGAGATCGAGATCAAGGAGGTCAAGGACGGCGCCTGGGTGACCCGCGCCGAGTGACGCGCCTGCCGGTGCCGGGGGTGCGCCCGCGGCATCGGATTTCCTACGGCAGGGCCACGGAAACGCATATTTTCCCCGGCCCGCCGCAGCTTGCTACCAGCAGGGGACCCCGGGCCGCTGGCCTGACGGCAGAACCGAACATCCGAAACGAATGAGGGATCAGCGATGATCAGAACAGGTCAACAGTACAGGGATTCGATCCGGGATGGCCGGCGCATCTGGGTGAATGGCGAGCGGGTGGACGATGTCACCACCCATCCGCAGTTCAAGCCCCTGGTCGACATCCGCGCCCGCATCTTCGACATGCAGCACGAGGCCGCGCATCAGGAGCTGATGACCGTGGTCGAGGACGGCGAGCGCAACGCACTCGGCTCGGCCCTGCCTTACAGCCAGGACGACTGGTGGGCCAAGCGCCGGGCGACCGACCACATGCTGAACGAGATCGGCGGCGTCGTCACCCGCGTCGGCGACGAGACCGTGGGCGAGATGTGGTCGCTGTATGACGGCCAGGACGTGCTGAACGAGGTCGATCCGCAGTTCGGCAAGAACATCAAGGCGCATATCACCCGCGTCTTGCGCGAGGATCCGTTCCACGTCTCGGCCAATACCGACCCGAAGGGCGACCGTTCCAAGGCGCCGCAGGACCAGGACCCCGACATGCTGCTGCATGTGGTCAAGGAGACCGACGCCGGGATCGTGGTGCGCGGCGCGAAATACGAGACCGCGGCGGCCTATGCCAACCAGGCCTTCACCAAGCCGACCATCGCCAACTGGGGCAACAACGCGCTCTCGGACTATGCCGTGGGCTTCATCTGCGACCTGGGCAGCCCGAACCTGCGCTTCATCTGCCGCACCGGATTCGCCGGCCGGGCCGATGCGCGCGACTATCCGCTGGCGAACAAGTTCGACGAGGTCGACACCATCGTCATCTTCGACGACGTGCTGATCCCCTGGGAGAACGTGCTGTTCTACCGCCATACCAAGGCGGCGACCTTCATCCGCGCCACCCTGCACCGCTATTCGGCCTTCGCCTTCGTGCAGCGCAACCTGAAGCTCGCCGACATGATGATCGGCGCGGCGCTGTTCAACGCGCGGCAGACCGGCCTGGACAAGCAGCAGGCGGTGCAGGAGAAGCTGGCGCAGCTGGCGGTCTACCGCGAGGGGATCAACGCGCACCTCACCGCCGCCATCGCGCTGGGGGAGCGGTCCCCGGCCGGGCTGATGATGCCGAACCAGTCGCTGCTTTATACCGGGCGGGTGCTGGCCTGTTCGCAGCTGCACGAGATGATGCATATCGCGCGCGAGCTGTGCGGCGGGCAGATCTGCGTGACGCCGGATGTCGGGTCCTTCGAGAACCCCGAGACCAAGCCCTGGCTGGACAAGTACTATACCATCAACGACGAATGGCAGGCCGAGGATCGCCGCAAGCTTCTGGCCTTCGCGCGCGACATGCTGAACTCGGACTATGCCGGGCACCGGCTGACCTTCCAGCTGTTCGCCCAGTCCCCGCCCTTTGCGCATCTGGCGGCGGTCTACCGCAACTTCGGCTGGGACGGGCCCTTGGCTTTCGTCAAGGAAGCGGCCGGCCTGTCGGACCGGGTGATGGGCGGCAAGACCCTGTCCGCCGGCGACAGCGCGGTGTCGAGCTGGTTCTCGACCGACATCAGCACCCACGCCCGGCGCACCGCCGCCGAGTGAGCGAAACCGGCGGCGCCCGATGGGTGGCGCCGCCCGCCAATGGAAACGGAACGATGATTCACAAACGCCTTCGCCCCTTCAACACCAAAGAGACCTATCCCGAGCAGAAGCTGGACAACGACCTGAGCCAGGGCGTCGTCGCCCGCGGCACGATGGTCTTCCTGCGCGGCCAGGTCAGCCAGGACCTGGACACGCGCGCCTGCCTGCATGTCGGCGATGCCGGCAAGCAGACGGAAAAGACGATGCAGAACATCAAGATGCTGCTTGAGGAAGCGGGCAGCTGCATGGAGCACATCTGCCGCATCGTCGTCTACCTGACCGACATCCGCTATCGCGAGGCGGTCTATCAGGAGATGGGCAAGTGGATGAAGGGGGTGCATCCCTGCTCCACCGGGCTGGTCGTCCCGGCGCTGGCGCGGCCGGAATGGGTGGTCGAGATCGAGGTGACGGCCGTCATCCCCGATGCGGCCTGACGGGGGCACGCGATGACCTTCTCGATTTCGGCAAGATGCGAGCGGACGGGGATGCTGGGCATCGCCGTCTCGTCCTCCTCGCCCTGCGTCGCGGCGCGCTGCGCCCATGCCAGGGCCGGGGTGGGCGTGGTGGCGACGCAGAACATCACCGACCCGCGGCTGGGGCCGAAGGGCCTGGACCTGATGGAATCCGGCCTGTCGGCCGAAGCGGCGCTGGAGGTGCTGAAGCAGGATGCGCCGCATCTGGAGTATCGCCAGCTGGCGCTGGTCGATGCGCAGGGGCGGACGGCCTCGTTCTCGGGCGCGAACACGCTGGGCACGCATCGGGTGGTGACCGGACCGGGCGTCGCGGCGGCGGGGAACCTCCTGTCCAGCCGCGCCGTGCCCGAGGCCATGGTCGCGGCCTTTGCCGCCGCCGCGGGGCAGGGGCTGGGCGACCGGCTGCTGGCCGCGATGCGGGCGGCCGAGGAGGCCGGGGGCGAGGAAGGGCCGGTGCATTCCGTGGGGATGCTGCTGGTCCGCAAGGAAGCCTGGCCGATCGCCGACCTGCGGGTGGACTGGGCCGATGCGGACCCGATCGGCGCGCTGGCCGGGCTGTGGGAGCGGTGGAAGGGCGAGATGGAGGCCTATGTCTCGCGCGCGCTGAACCCGTCGCAGGCGCCGAGCTACGGCGTGCCGGGCGATCTGTGAGCCTGCCCCCGGCCGGGCGTTCCGGCCGGGGGATCGGGAAAGCCGAGGCCGAAGCTCTGAACTTGCGATTTTCCCGACGGGCCGAAAGGGCGCATGCTCGGGCCGCAACAACAAGGGAGCCATGCGATGAACGGGTTCGGACGTCTTGTGCGGCGTGTCATCGAGCGGGTCAGGATCGAGCGCGAGCTTGCCGCCCTGCCTGCGGAGGGGGCTGCGGATTTCGGCAGCACCGCGGGGGAACTGGCCGCGGCGTCGCGGATGAAGGCGGATGTGCCCGAGCGGATGGGCCGGATGGCCGAGAAGCTGGGCGCCGCCGGGGAATTTGCCGGGGTGGACCGCTACCGGGTGCTGGACATGGCGCGGGTATGCGACCGCTGCGGCGCGCGGCGGGTCTGCGGCCACGTGCTTTATGAGGACGGCGGGGCGGATCCCGCGGATTTCTGCCCGAACGCCGCGAATTACCGCGAACTGGTCGCAGGGCAGGCCTGAAGGCGGTCGCGCGCCTCCCTAACCTCGTGCAACATGGGGCCGGGGCCCCGCCCCGGTCAGGAGACGGCATGCGCTTTACCCTTCGCCAGTTGAGCTATTTCGTCGCCGCCGGCGAGACCGGCAGCGTCACCCGCGCCTCGGAGCAGGTGAACATCTCGCAGCCCTCGATCTCGGCCGCGATCTCGCATCTGGAGACGGAATTCGGCGTCCAGCTTTTCGTGCGCCACCATGCCCAGGGCCTGTCGCTGACCCCGGCGGGACAGCGGCTGATGGTGGCGGCCAAGGAGGCGCTGCGCAGCTCCTACAGCCTCTACGAGGTCGCGAGCTCGGCCATGGGCGCGGTGGCGGGGCCGATCAACGTGGGTTCGTTCCGCACCTTCGCGCCGCTGATCATGCCCGAGTTGTGGCGCGGCTTCGTGGCGCGCCATCCCGATGTGCGGATGCATGTGACCGAGGGCAGCGAGGCCGAGCTTCTGGAGGGCTTGCGCACCGCCCGCATCGACCTGGCGCTGACCTATGAGATCAGCATGACCCCGGAGATGGAATTCGTGCCGCTGGCGGAACTGCCGACCTATGTCCTGCTGGCGGCGGATCATCCGCTGGCCGGGCGGCCCAGCCTGAAGCTGGCGGATCTGGAGTCCGAGCCCTTCGTCCTGCTGGACCTGCCGCTGACCCGGCAGTATTTCCTGTCGCTGTTCGATCGTGCGGGCTGCGCCCCCCGGATCGCGGCCGAGACCAGCGCGCCCTCGGCGCTGCGGTCCTATGTGGCGGCGGGGATCGGCTATTCGCTGATGACGGTGCGGCCGAAGAACATGGCGGCCGAGAACGGCCTGCCGCTGGCCTATGTCGAGCTTCTGGAGGACTGCCCGCCGATGAAGGTGGGCCTGGCCTATCTGAAGGAGCTGCGCCGGTCGCGCGTGGCCGAGGAGTTCGAGACCTTCTGCCGCGAGCTGATCCGCGAGGGCGGGCTGCCGGGCATGGTTCCCGCCGGAGGGACCGCATAGCTTTTTCCGGTCCAAGGCAGCGGAAAAGCGTTCTTTCGCCGAAGCGGTCCCTGTTGGAAACATGGGCCGGAGGGGCGACGGGAGCCCCGGCGTGAAGGAGTCGCTATCGTGGACATGCAGCCCGACCAGGCCATCCGCAGCAAGTTCCTGGAAGGGATGAGCCACGCCGCCTGCACGGTGAACATCGTCACGACCGACGGGCCCGCCGGGCGGGCGGGGGTGACGGTCTCGGCCATGGCCTCGGTCTCGGCCGACAGCGCGCGGCCGACGCTGCTGGTCTGCGTCCACCACCTGAGCCCGGCGGCCGCGCGGATCGTCGAGAACGGGGTTCTCTGCGTGAACGTGCTGCGCGACGACCAGTCCTATATCTCGGACACTTTCGCGGGCCGCTTCAAGGACGAGGTGGGCGACAAGTTCGACTGCGCCGAATGGACCGCCATGCCGTCCGGCGCGCCGCGGATCGTCGATCCGCTGGTCGCCTTCGACTGCCGGCTGCTGTCGGCCGAACGGGTCGGCACGCACCACATCTTCCTGTGCGAGGTGCATGAGCTGCATGTGACGCGCGGCGGCTCGCCCCTGATCTATGCCAACCGGGCCTATGGCGCCTCGATGCGGATCGAGGGGGCGAGCAACCTTGCCGTGGGGCGGGCGCGGGCCGGGGCGGGGCTGACGGTGGGCTGTTTCCACACCTTCGCGCCCTATGTGATGCCCCGGCTGATCCGGCAGATGGAGACCACGCCCCTGCGCCTGATCGAGGGCGACCAGAGGCGGCTGCGGGAGAGCCTCGCCTCGGGGGAATGCGAGGTGGCGCTGCTGTATGACATCGACATCGAGCCGGAGTTCGAGCGTCTGCCGCTGGCCGAGCTGGAGCCCTATGTGCTTCTGCCCGACAATCACCGGCTTGCGCGGCAGTTCGAGGTGATGCCCGAGGACCTGGCCGAGGAGCCGATGGTGCTTCTGGATGCGCCGCCGAGCGCGGAGTATTTCCTGGGCCTGTTGCGCGCGGCGCGGGTCGAGCCGCTGGTGGCCTACCGCTCCGCCTCGTTCGAGATGGTGCGGGGCATGGTCGGGCATGGGCTGGGCTATGCGCTGCTGGTCACGAAGCCGGCGGCGGACATGACCTATGACGGGATGAAGCTGGTGACGCGGCCGCTGGTCGGGGGCAACGCGGCCTCGCGGATCGTGCTGGCCCATGCCAGGGGCGCGGAGCTTTCCCCGGCGGCCGCGCGGTTCGCCGCACTTTGCCGCCGGGTGTTCGGGCCGGAGATGCCGCAGGGCTGAGGGTCAGGCGGGCGCGACGGGGACCACCAGCGCGCGCGCCAGGGGGCCGGGCTTGGCCAGCACCTCGCCCGAGGCGATGGCGGTATCGCCCGGTTTCAGCGCCAGCGCCGCGGTGGCGCTGGCGAGGGTCCAGTCGCCGAGCGCATGGATCACCGTAAAGCCGCCGGGGTCGGGGCGGAGGGGGCCGGCGGCGTCCAGCATCCGGGCCGGGCCCGGCTGCCAGACCGCACGCGCGACCATCACGTTCAGCACCCGGACCATGCCGCCAAGCGGGGTGCCGACCGGGGTCAGGCCGGAATCGAAGCGGCAGGGTTCCCCGGGGGCCAAGAGCGTGGAATGGCCGGCGAAGTCCAGCCGCAGGCCGGCGCCTTCGATCACGGTGATGATCCGCTCCACCCCCGGAAAGGCCGAGAAGGGCGCCTCGGCGGCGATGGTGGCGCGGCTGATGCGCAGCTCGAACGCGTCGCGGTCGGCGGTCTCGGGCCTGAGGCAGATCTCGTCGGTGGTGCCGAGGCCGTTCTTCCAGGGCAGGGTGACATAGCCCGTGGCGGGCAGGGGATGCAGGGTCATGGCCGGTCTCCGTGGTCAGGGCCGCAGGCGGTTCGTTCAAGGCGGGCGAATTCGGCGGCGGACAGAAGCCCGGCCCCGGCCACCCGTTCGGCCAGCGGCGGCCCGCCCGCCAGCACCTCGGCGGCCAGCGCGGCGGCGCGGTCGTAGCCGATCACCGGGGCCAGCGGGGTGCACATGGCGGTCGAGGCGTCCAGATGCGCCCGGCAACGGTCGGGCCGGGCGGTGATGCCGGTCACGCAGCGGGTGGTGAGGGTGGTGATGCCGGCGGTCAGGAGTTTCAGCCCGTCCAGCAGGCTGTGTGCGATCACCGGCTCCATCGCGTTCAGCTGGAGCTGCCCGGCCTCGGCCGCCATGGTGACGGTGACGTCATGGCCGATCACGCGGTAGGCGATCTGGCTGACGACCTCGGGGATCACCGGATTGACCTTGCCCGGCATGATCGAGGAGCCGGCCTGCACCGGCGGGAGTTCGATCTCGCCCAGCCCGGCGCGGGGGCCGCTGGCCAGAAGCCGCAGGTCGTTGCCGGTCTTCGAGAGCCGGATCGCCAGCCGCCGCAGCGCCGCCGACAGGCCGACCAGGGCGCCCATGTCCGAGGAGGCGTCGATCAGGTCGGCAGCGCCCCGGATCGGCAGGCCCGAGATTTCGGCAAGATGCGCCAGGGCGGCGGCGCGATAGCCCGGAGGCGCGTTCAGCCCGGTCCCGATCGCGGTGCCGCCGAGGTTGACCGTGGCGAGGTCGGCCACCGCCTGCTGGAGGGCCAGCCGGTCCTGCTCCAGCCCGGCGGCAAAGCCCGCGAACTCGGCCCCGAGCGACATCGGCACCGCGTCCTGCAACTGGGTGCGGCCAAGCTTGATCACGCCCGCGAAAGCCTGTCCCCGCGCGCGCAGCGCGGCGGCAAGGGCGGCGATCGCCGTCAGCAGCGGGGCGGAGGCGAAGGTCAGCGCGAGGCGCAGCGCGGTGGGGTAGACGTCGTTGGTGGATTGCGAGCGGTTGACGTCGTTCAGCGGATGCAGCGCGGCATAATGGCCGCGCGGCTGGCCCATCGTGTCGAGGCCGAGGTTGGCGATGACCTCGTTCGCGTTCATGTTGGTCGAGGTTCCGGCCCCGCCCTGGATCATGTCCACCACGAAGGCGTCGAGATGCGCCCCGGAAAGAAGCCGGGCGCAGGCCGCCTCGATGGCGGCGTGGCGATCGGGGGGAAGGGCGTCGAGGTCGCGATTGGCCCGCGCCGCCGCAAGCTTGACCATTGCCAGGGCGCGGACAAGGTCGGGGAAGTCGCCCAGAACCACGCCCGAGATCGGGAAGTTCCGGACCGCGCGGAAGGTGTGGATGCCGTAGGGCAGATCGGCGGGAAGGGCCACCGCGCCCAGCATGTCGGTCTCGTGCCGCAGCGGGGCGGTCAGGGTCTTGTTCATCTGCGGTCAGCCTTTTGCGAGCAGGTGCCAGGGCGCCGGGCCTGGGATCTTCCGTCCCGGCAGGTGGAACTCTCCCGCCGCGCCGATGAGGACGGGAACCGGAGCCGTCCCCTCCTGCCGGGCAAGGTAGCGGCCGGGCCGCGGGCGGCAGAGGTCGGGGTGCAGGCCGGTGCCGTCGGCGGTGGTCTCGACCAGCCAGGGGGCGCCGAGAAGCCGGTTGGCCACCTGGATGTCGCCCGTGCGGATATGGTCGCGGATTGCGGTCGACGAGGCGCGAGCGCCGGCCAGCGTCACCTGCGCAAGGCTGCCCACGGCAAAGCCATGGGCGCGGCCAAGGGCGCGGAGCAGGGCCATGTCGCCGGAGCGGCGGTGACCGAAGCGGAAATCCGGCCCGGCATGGACCGCATGGATGCCAAGGCCCGCGACCAGCACCTGGTCCACGAAATCCTGCGGCGAGAGGCTGGCGAAGTCGCGGTCGAAGCGGGGGGCGAAGATGTAGTCGATGCCATGCGGCGTCAGCAGGAGGGGCTTGAGCCCGGCGGTGGTCAGGCGGAAGGGCCGGGACTCGCTGCCGAAAAAGCTGCGGGGATGCGGTTCGCAGGACATGACTGCCACGGGCCGCCCTCTGGCCTGGCGCCGCGCCGCGCGCAGCAGCGCCTGGTGGCCCAGGTGGAAGCCGTCGAAATTCCCCAAAAGGAGGACGGCCCCCCGCAGCGGATGCCCCAAAGGCAATGCCCCGGAAACCACTTGCGGCAGAAACGGGCCACAGGCGACCGGGGACGGGGCAGGCAGGGACATGGGCTGGACGCTCCTGGACAGGATCGCCCGACCCTAGGCGGCTTCCGGCGCGCGCCATAATCGGATGTTGCGTGGCAGTGGATCAGGAAGTCCGATCCGCCGCCAGCCAGTCCGGGAGCGTCCGGGACGCATGGCCGGTCAGGGCCGCCTCGGCGCAGGCGGCAAGGCCGCCGAAGCGGACGGCGCGGCCGGAGAGTCCGGGGCCGTAATGCGCGTATTTGCCCGAATTGGTCATCAGGGCGCGGGTTCCGGGGGGAAAGACGGGCTCGGAGATCGAGCACCAGCAGAGATCGGGGAGGACCTGCACGCCTGCCTCGGTCAGCCGGGCGAGGATGCCGTCGGCCTGCGCCTGCTGCATCACCGCGCGGCCGGCGGTGACGATGGTGGCAACCGCCACCTTGCGCCCGGCCAGGGCATCGGCCAGCGCGCGGCATTCCAGGATCGAGGCATGCGGGCTGCCGATCGCGATCAGTTCCACCTTCTCCGGCCCGTCGTTCAGGGTGCGCCAGCCCGCGGCCATGTCGGCGCGGGTGATGCGGGCATGGTCGGCATCCGGGGCGATGCGCCGCGCCTCGGGGGTGACGCCTTCGACATGCAGCATCGGCGCGGCGGACGTGGTGCCGAAGGCGGCGCAGAGTGCCTTGAGGTTTTCCGGTGAGGGCTGCGCCCCTGCCAGCCCGCGCAAGAGCGGGATGCGGTCGGGCGCGGCCTTGCCGGCCAGCCAGCCGATCAGGGGCCAGAAGGCGTCGTCGATCCCATCGGGCAGGTCGATGTCGAGGATCCGTGTGGCCTGCCGGTTCTCGTCCAGATAGACGCCGGACAAGGGCGCCCGGCCGGTCATCGCGCTGCAGAGGTCGAGGAAATCCGGGTGCTTGGCGGTACGGGCGCCAAGGACGCTGTTGGCATAGATCACCGCGTTGGATTCCGACCAGGCGATGGCCTCGCCCTCCGCAGGCGCGGTGTCGAGGAGATAGGGCGAGCAGGTGAAGGTCGGCTGGCAGCCCATGCGCACATAGGCGTCGGCCAGGCGCTGCGCCGGGCCGCCGAAGCTGGGCGGCACGCCCTGGACGCGCCAGTTGGCGTGATCGACCGAAATGGCGTTCATCGTGGTCGGGATGCGGACGCGGGCGCCCATGTCTGCCATCTTCTCGGCGAAGGTCAGGTTGGCGGGGCTGGCGTAGATGCAGCCGTCGATATGGCCCTGGGTCACGTCGATCAGCCGCGTCGCGCCCTGGTTCACCGCCATGGCGCAGAGAATGCGCATGGCCTGCGCCGTTGCCTCGCCCTGGGCGCCGTCCAGCATGGCGCGGTCATGCCCGGTCAGCGTGAGCGCCCCGGTGGCCGGGGGGGCGATGGCGAGGGTCATTCCGTCGGCTTCCAGCTCCGTCTCGGTGATGCGGGCGGTTTTCGCCGTGGCCAGCCGGGCATGGGCCTCGGGCGAGAGGCGCAGCACGGGCAGGGGCTTGCCGAACATCCCGGCCGCGATCAGCGCGCCGAGGGTCACCACATCCTCGGGCTCGCTGAAGACCAGCGCCGCCGGGGCCTTGCCGTTCAGCGCCATGTCGAGAAGGACGCCCGAGCCGGTGCAGGAGCCGCGGGTGCCCGGCATCACCAGGATGCGCCCGGCCATGCTTTGCCCGGCCAGCGGGTGATGCACGTCGATGACCTGGCCCGTCGCCGGATCGACCCCGCCCCAGAAGCTGAGGGGTTCGGTGGTGGCGAGGATTCCGGCCTCGGCCTGACCGGAGAGGATGAAGCGGGCGGAGAGGGTCATTTGACGACAAACCCGTGGGCGAAGGGGTCGCGGTCGTCGATGAAGATCGTGTTGTAGCCGGTCATCCGGGCCCAGCCGGCGACCGAGGGGATGATCGCATCGCGGCCCGCGACGGAGGCCGCCGCCTCGACCCGGCCCTTGAAGATCGAGCCGATGATGGATTCGTGGTGGAAGTCGTCGCCGACCTTCAGCCTGCCCCTGGCGGCAAGCTGTGCCATCCGGGCCGAGGTGCCGGTGCCGCAGGGGCTGCGGTCGATGGCCTTGTCACCGTAGAAGACGGCATTGCGGGCATGGGCGCCCTCGACCGTGGGCTTGCCGGTCCACAGGATATGGCTGAGGCCGGTGATCGCGGCATGTTCGGGATGGGTGAAGTCGTATTTCGCGTTCAGCGCCGCGCGGAGTTTCGGCGACCAGCCGATCAGCTCTCCCGCCGTGTGGTCGGCCATGTCGCGGAAATTCTTCTGCGGCTCGACGATGGCGTAGAAGTTGCCGCCATAGGCCACGTCGACCACGATCTCGCCCAGGCCCTCGACCTCGGCGGTCAGGCCTTCGGCGTAGAGGAAGGCGGGGACGTTGGTCAGGCGCACCTCCTCGACGAAGCGGCCTTCCTGGCGGTATTCGATGTCCACCTTGCCGGCCGGCGCGTCGATCGACAGGCGGCCGGGGGTGCGCGGGGTGATCAGGCCGTTCTCGATCCCCATGGTGATGGTGCCGATGGTGCCGTGGCCGCACATCGGCAGGCAGCCCGAGGTCTCGATGAAGAGGACGGCGACGTCGCAGTCGGGGCGCGTGGGTGGGTAGAGGATCGAGCCGGACATCATGTCATGCCCGCGCGGTTCGAACATCAGGCCGGTGCGGATCCAGTCGAACTCGCGCAGGAAATGGGCGCGGCGCTCCAGCATGGTCGCGCCCTCCAGCCGGGGGCCGCCGCCCGAGACGAGGCGCACGGGGTTGCCGCAGGTGTGACCGTCGATGCAGGAGAAGGTATGCGTTGCCATGGGGGCCTCAGAAGCGTTGCGGCGAGAAGGGGGTCAGGTCGATGGCGGGCGGCGCGCCGGTGACGAGGTCGGCGACCAGCCGGGCGGTCGCGGTGGCCTGCGTCAGGCCGAGGTGGCCGTGGCCGAAGGCATAGGTGACGCGCGGCGTGGCGCGGGCGGGGCCGATGGCGGGCAGCGTGTCGGGCAGCGAGGGGCGGAAACCCATCCACTGCTTGCCGCCGGTGGGCTTGAGGCCGGGCAGGAAGGCCTGCGCCTTCTTCAGCATCGCTTCGGCCCGGGCGAAGTTCGGCGGCAGCTTCAGCCCGCCGAGTTCCACGGCGCCGCCGATGCGGATGCCGCTGGTCAGGCGGGTGACGACAAAGCCGTGGCCGCCGAAGGTGACCTGGGTGCGCAGGTCGAAGGCATCGGGGGGCAGCGTCGTGTTGTAGCCGCGTTCCGTTTCCAGGGGGATGCGGTCGCCGAGGCCGCGCGCCAGATGGTGCGAATGGGCGCCGGCGGCAAGGACGACATGCCCGGCGGTGCGGGTTTCGCCGCCGGAAAGGGCGAGCGTCACGCCGTCGCCGGCGGGGGCGAGGGCCAGAACCTCGGCCCGGTGGATCTGGCCGCCGTTGGCCCGGAAGCGGTCGGACAGGGCCAGGGTGAAATCCTTCGGCTCGGTGACCGACTGCCAACCCGGCGTGAAGGTGCCGCGCAGGAAGCGGGGCGCGAGGCCGGGTTGCAGCGCGTCCATTTCGGCGCGGCCCATGTGGCGGACCTCGATCCCGTGGTCCAGGCGCACCTGCCAGCCGGGCAGGGCGGCGCGGAACTCGGCCTCGGATTCGTAGACCTGGAGGTTGCCCTCCTTGCGCAGCATCGGCAGGGTTCCGGTGGCGGCGAGAAAGGGTTCCAGCTCGGCGCGCGACAGGTCCATCAGCGCGGTCTGCGCCACGGTGGAGCGCCGCACCTGCGCCGGCGAACAGGCCCGCCAGAAGCGCAGCATCCAGGGTGCGATCCGCAGCGCATAGGCGGGCGGGACGCTGAGCGGGCCGAGCGGGTCCAGCAGCCATTTCGGCGCCTTGCGCAGGATGCCGGGCGAGGCGAGCGGCAGGATGTCGGAGAAGGCCAGCGCCCCGGCATTTCCCGCCGATGCGCCCGCCGCCGGGCCCTCGCGGTCGACGACCGTGACCGCAAGGCCGCGCATCTGCAGGGCCAGCGCGGCGGAGAGGCCGACGACACCGGCGCCGACGACGATCACTTCGGAGTTGGGAGACATGATCGGCCTAATGCGTGGCGGCGAGGAACTTCTGCAGCTCGGGGTCCTTCGGCGCGTCGAAGAGCTGCTCGGGCGCGGCGATCTCGGCCATGATGCCCTGATGGAAGAAGGCGACGCGGTCCGAGACCTCGCGCGCGAACTTCATCTCGTGCGTGACGCAGATCATCGTCATGCCTTCGGAGGCCAGCATCCGCAGCGTGTCCAGAACCTCGCCCACGAGCTGCGGGTCCAGCGCCGACGTCACCTCGTCGAAGAGCATGTAGTCGGGCGACATCGCCAGGGCGCGGGCGATCGCCATGCGCTGCTGCTGGCCGCCCGACAGGCGCGAGGGATAGACCTTGAGCTTGTCGCCGAGGCCGACGTGGTTCAGCTGTTTCGCCGCCTCGGCCTCGGCCTGGGCTTTCGACCGCTTCAGCACCTTGACCTGGGCCAGCATCACGTTCTCCAGCACGGTCAGGTGCGGGAAGGCGTTCCATTGCTGGAAGACGATGCCGATCTTCTGGCGCAGCTTGTTCAGGTCGGTGGACTTGGCGTGGACCTCGATCCCGTCCACCAGGATGCGGCCGGAATCGATCGGCTCCAGCCCGTTGATGCAGGTCAGTAGCGTCGACTTGCCCGAGCCCGAGCCGCCGATCACGGTCAGCACCTCGCCCTTGGCCACGGTCAGGTCGATCCCCTTGAGGACCTTCAGGTTGCCGAAGGACTTGTGGACGTTTTCGATTTCAATCATTGGACCACCGTTTCTCCAGATAGCCGCCGAAGCGGGCGATCGGGAAGGAGATGAGGAAGTAGAACAGGCCGCAGATCATCAGCAGGAACAGCGGTTCCTGCAGGCGGGTGATCAGGATCTGGGTGGATTTCAGCAGTTCGACCACCTGCACGATGAAGACCAGCGCGGAATCCTTCATCACGCCGAGCGCGAGCCCGATCCAGGAAGGCAGGGCGACACGGGTCGCCAGCGGCAGCACGATCGAGGTCATGTCCTGGCCCCAGGTCATGCCCAGCGACCGCGCGGCCCGGCGCAGGGTCTGCGGCACCGATTCGATCCCGCCGCGGACGATCTCGGCGCAATAGGCGGCGGTGTAGAGCGACAGGACCCCGCAGGCGACGGTGAAGCCGGAGATGCGCCAGCCGATGATCGTGGTGACGAAGGCATTGGCCAGCACCAGCTGGATCAGGAGTGGGATCGACCGGAAGATGTCCAGCACGAAGGTCAGCGGCGCGGCCCACCAGGGGCCGACCTGATAGCGGAAGACGCCGAAGACGATGCCCAGGATCGTGCCGAAGAAGACCGAGATGCCGGTGACGATCAGCGTCATCCCGGCACCCTTGGCCAGGAAGATCAGGTCGTTCGTGGTGAGGGCGGTATCGAACATCATTGCCCCCTCAGTAGCGGAAGAGCCGGGCCGCGAGCAGCCGGGCCGAGATGGTGATGACCTTGGTGATCACATAGAAGATCACCGCGGCGATGGCGAAAAGCTCGAAGGTGCGGAAGCTGCGCGCGTTCAGGTCGCTGGTCACGCCGTAGAGGTCGGTGTTCATCGCCACCACGGCCCCGAGCGAGGTCATCAGGATCGCCCAGACCATCTGGTTCGTCATCGGCAGGAAGGAAATCCGCAGCATCTGCGGCATGATCACGTTCTGGAAGGCCTGGATCGGGGTCATCCCCAGCGACCGGGCGGCGCGGGTCTGGGTGTCGGGGATGGCCTTCAGCGCGCCGCGGAAGTTCTCGGTCAGGTAGCCCGCGTTGTTGAAGGCGATGCCGATCAGCAGCGACAGGTAAGGCGAGAGATGGACGCCGAAGCCGCCCAGACCGAAATGCACCATGTAGATCTGGAACAGGGCGGGCGTGTTGCGCGCGATCTCGACCCAGGTGGTGGCGATGGCGGACAGGATGCGGTTGCCGGACAGCCGGAACAGGGTCAGCAGGATGGCGACGCCGATGCCGATGGCCATCGACAGGATCGCGATCTCCATGGTGACCAGCGCGCCCTCCAGCATCTGGGGCAGCGAGCTCAGCGCCTGGTTCCAGCGGAAGTTGTAATTGAACATGGCCGCCCCGGAGAGGATGCTGGAATGCGTGATGCGGGGAGTGCCCCCGCATCACGTCACGTCCGTATCAGCGGTAGACGCCGTCGATCGTCAGCTTGGCCGGCTCGCCCTCGCCGACCCATTTCTTGTAGAGCTCGGCATAGCGGCCGGTGCGGACCTGCTGGTTGATGAACAGGTTCATGTAGTTGATCAGGCCGTATTCCTCGCGCAGGGTGATCAGCGCGACATAGTCGGGCACCATCGGGGCCTTGTCGACGATCTTGATGCCGGGGAAGTTGCCGGATTTCACGTTGGCCTCGGCCACCTCGACGGTGGAGACGGTGGCGTCGAGCTGGCCCTGGCTGAGGGCGAGGAAGACGTCGGCCTGGTTCTGGTAGGGCCGGAATTCGCCTTCGCCCCATTCCTTGACCTTGCCTTCCAGCCAGATCGCCTCGTAGGTGCCGGCGGTGGCGCCCACGACCTTGCCCTTCATGCCTTCCCAATCCGCCATCTCGACGCCCTCGCTGGCGACGACGGCGTTCTCGAAGGCGTAGTAGGGGATGGAGAAGCCCACGGTCTTGGCCCGCTCCAGCGTGTCGGAGGTCGAGGCCACGGCCACGTCGACCGAACCGGACATCAGGGCCGGGATACGTTCGGGGAAGGTGGTTTCCACGACTTCGGCGGTCACGCCAAGGGCGGCGGCCAGGTCGTTGCAGTAGTCGACATCGAAGCCGATCGGGTTGTTGTCGGCATCGCGCGAGCCCATCGGCGGGAAGTCCAGCACCACCGCGCAGCGCAGGGTTCCGGCGGCGATGATGTCGTCCAGCTTGTCCGCCTGTGCGGGCATGGCCAGCGCGGCGGCCGCCAAGAGACCAGTCGTGAAGAGTGCCGGTTTCATGTTCTTCCTCCCATGGATGACGTTCTGATTCCAGTTGTTGCAACAATCGGGTCGCTACGCAAACAAATCAATCACAAAATACAGGCAATATACAAGACTTATTCAAGATTCCGGATTGCGGATCGGATCGGGCCGAAGGGGCTGGACCTCCCTGCCCTTTTGCATTCTTGTTGTATGCAGATATTCCGCCACATACCAGACAGGAGGCAGGCGCCATGGGCATGACATTCTCCGTCGCAACCCTTCAGGCCCGAGTCGAGGCCATCTTCCGCCGGGCCGGACTGAACCAGGTTCAGGCCGCGGCGCTTTCGCGGGTGATCGTCGCGGGCGAGCGCGACGCCTGCACCTCGCACGGGATCTATCGCATCGAGGGCGTCCTGCGGACGGTCAAGGCCGGGAAGGTCAAGGCGGATGCGCTGCCGGTGCTGGACCGGGGCGAGGGGGCGATCCTGCGGGTGGACGCGGGCGGCGGGTTCTCCAACCCGGCCTTCGAGCTTGGCCTGCCGGTGCTGGCGGAGCGGGCGCGCGAACTGGGGCTTGCGGCGCTGGCGGTGAACGATTGCACGCATTTCGCGGCCCTCTGGCCCGAGGTCGAGGCGATCACGGAACAGGGTCTGGCCGCGCTGGTCATGTGCCCGAGCTATGCCACGGTGGCCCCGGCGGGGGGCACGCGGCCGCTGCTGGGGACGAACCCGCTGGCCTTCGGCTGGCCCCGGCCGGGACGCGATCCCTATGTCTTCGACTTTGCCACCTCGGTGGCCGCGCGCGGCGAGATCGAGCTGCACCGGCGGGCGGGCAAGCCCCTGCCCGAGGGCTGGGCCATCGACGCGGAGGGGGAGCCGACCACCGATCCGGTTGCGGCGCTTGGCGGGGCGATGCTGACCTTCGGCGGGCACAAGGGCTCGGCGATCAGCACGATGGTCGAGCTTCTGGCGGGGGTGATGATCGGCGACCTGACCAGCCCCGAGGCGCTGGAGGCGCTGGGGACCACGACCCTCGCCCCCCGGCATGGCGAGCTGATCCTGGCGCTGTCGCCGGAGATGTTCGCCGCGGGCCGTCCGGGAGATCCGTTCGCGCGGGCCGAGGTGCTGCTGCAGGCGATCACGGGACAGGGCGCGCGCCTGCCCTCGGCGCGGCGCTATGCCGCACGGGCGAAGTCGGTGGCCGAGGGCATCGCGCTGATGGCGGCGGAGGTCGAGCTTCTGGACCGGCTGCAGGAGCAGGGCCTGGACGGGGTGGCCTGACGGGCCGGAGGAGCGGGGAAAGGCTTGCTTTCAATCGGGCCGGGTGTATATATTGATGTATATCCACGGAGGCGTGTCATGTTTGAAACCAGAATCCGAAAGGTCGGAAACTCGGCCGTCATGACCCTGACGACGGACATGCTCGCCATCCTCGACGTGAGGGAAGGGGACACGCTCTTCGTCTTGCGCGGAGACGACGGCAGTCTGAAAATCACGCCGCACGATCCGGCGGTCGCCGCCGCGCTGGCCGCAGCGGAGATCGTGATGGATGAAAACCGCGACCTGCTTCAGGCGTTGGCGTGAGGGAACCCGTCTGGGTTCCGCTTGCCGCCGTCCTTGCCATCCATGATCGACAGATCGCCCGGCATGGCGGCGCGTCCGGGATGCGTGACCGGGCCCTTCTGGAGATGGGCTGCGCCCGCGCGATGAACCTTGCGGCCTATACCGACCCGGGGCTTGCGGGGATCGCCGCGGCCTATGCCTTTGGGATATCGAAGGCGCATGCCTTCGTGGATGGCAACAAGCGCACGGGGTTCGTGACGGCGCTCACCTTCCTGCGGCTGAATGGCTACTCTTTCCGCCCCGATACCATCGAAGGCGTCAGGATGATGGAGAACCTGGCGGCCGGGGAGGTCAGCGAGGCGGATTTCGCCAGGTGGCTGGCGACCGGCATGAGCGCGGTCTGATTTCCACGAAGCGGAGATCAGGGCCCCGCTGGATCGCCAGCGGGGCCTTTCGTAATAGGCTCAGACCTTGCAGGCCTGCACGGCGCCGGGCAGCTTGCTCCATTCGGCATACCAGGTCTTGAACTGCGCCAGTTGCGCCTCGGCCCAGCCGCGCTGGCTGGGGGTCAGGGCGTCGGTCGGGTTCAGGTGCAGCGCATATTCGGCATCGCCCTGCAGGACCATCATGTGCTTGTAGTAGAGCACGAGATCGCCGCCCTCGTCCCAGGTGGACAGGACCTCCAGCGCCTCGCCCAGCTCCTGCGCGCGCTGGCGGGCATCGACGTCGCCCGCCGCGGCCGCCTTGGCCAGCGCAACGAAATGCAGGATCTCCTTCGGGATCACGTTGCCGATGCCGGTGATCGTGCCCGTCGCCCCGCATTTGACATAGCCGTGATAGACGCCGGTATCGACGCCGGCCATCAGGATCACGTCGTCATCGGCGCTGGTGATATGCTCGGCCGCATAGCTCATCGCCTTGGCGCCGCCGAACTCCTTGAAGCCGAGGAGGTTCGGATGCTCGGCCCGCAGCGCGAAGAACAGGTCGGCCCGGGTCTCGAAACCGTAGTGCGGGCTGTTGTAGATCACCGCCGGAAGCTCGGGCGCGGCGGCGAGCAGGGCCTTGAAATGGTTGCGCTGCGCCACGGGCGAGGAGCCGCGCGACAAGACGCGGGGGATCAGCATCAGCCCCGCCGCGCCGACCTTCTGGGCATGGGCGGCATGGGCCACGGCGGTGGCGGAGTTCACCGCGCCCGTGCCCACGATCACCGGGACGCCGGCCTTGACCAGGCGCTCCACGCCCTCCATCCGCTGGGCGTCGGTCAGGAGGGGCCAGTCCCCCATCGAGCCGCAATAGACCACGCCGGTCATGCCGGCGGCCATCAGCTCCTGCCCCTTGCGCACCAGCGCGTCGAAATCGGGGGTGCGGTCCGCCTTGCAGGGCGTCATCAGCGCGGGGATCACGCCCCGGAAAATCGCCGTATCCATATCGGAACTCCTTGTCATGCGCGTTGACCATGCGTCGGCCGGGGCCGAATCTCCCCGCCATGATAGCTTTTGCATTTTTCTTGTCGACAAGAATCCGCGGCGCTAGAGCGGAACCCTCTGGCGTTCGTCGCGGGCGAAGAGCTTCTGGATCTGGCGCACGATCTGGTCGGCATGGGCGCTGGCGATCCGGTCGCAAAGCGCCACGTCCCGCGCGGCGATGGCGGCGATCATCGCCTCGTGCTCGTCGACATATTCCTGGGGCAGGCGGTCGTCGAAGGATTGGTAATAGAGCCGCAGGATCCGCCGCCCCTCGTTCAGGAGCCGCAGCGTGAGGGTGGTGAAATAGGGATTGCGCCCCGCCTCGGCGATGGCGGCGTGAAGCTCGCGGTTGATGGCGATCATCGCCAGCGCGTCCTGCGCGGCGACGGCGGCGGCATAGTCGGCCTGGTGGGCGCGGATCCTCACAAGGTCTTCCGGCCGGTGATACTGGGCCGCGAGGCGGGTCGTGACCCGATACATCAGCGTGATCGCGTCATAGAAGGTGTGCAGGTTCAGCACGTCGATGGTCGCCACCATGGCCGAGCGGTTGGGCAACGTCTCGACCAGCCCTTCCCCTGCCAGGCGGACCAGCGCCTCGCGGATCGGGGTGCGCGACATGCCGAAACGCTCGGCCAGCTGGACCTCGTCGATATGGGTGCCGGGCGCGAGCTTCAGATTCAGGATCTCGTCGCGCAGCATCTCGTAGACGACTTTCACCCCCGAGCCGCGCTTGCGCTCGGGAAGGCCGCCCTCACCACCGTCAGTCGTCATGCGAACACCCAAGGCCGGGAAACATTTTGTCGACGCGGAAAATACAGCGTTGCCGGGTGGGTGGCAACCGCCGCCCCTCGGGTGGAGGACAGGGCCGTCAGCGCGGTTCGGCGGCCAGGCGTTCGGCCACGACCTCGTTGACGATGAGGACGGTGGGGCGCAGGAGCTTCATCGCGGCGCGGATCACGGTCAGCTTGTGCCAGCCGCCCGAGGCCAGCACGATCTGCCTTGTGCCGCGCAGCGACAGGGGATCGACGGCCAGCACGCGCCTGTTGACCGGATGGTCGATCACATTGCCCTCGGCGTCGATGAAATGGCACAGAAGGTCACCCACCGCGCCGGCGGCTTCCAGCGAGGCGATCTCGTCGCGGGTGAGAAGGCCGTATTCCGAAAAGACCGAATGGGGGGTCAGGTCGCCGACGGACAGCACGGCCATGTCCAGCGATTGCGCGCGGGTGAAGACCTCGGCGATGCCGGGATGGGCCATCAGCGCCTCACGCGTGCGGGGGTCGGGGGCGTAGACGGGCGCGGCGAGCATGTAACATTCGGCGGACAGCCGGTCGGCGACGCGCCAGGCGAATTCGGAGGGGTTGATCGCGCTGACCCGGGTCAGGCCGCCCAGCATCGACAGGACCTTCACCCCGTCCGCCGGGCGCGGCTCGATCGCGGGGACGCCGGAGGTGAGCGTCTTGCCCCAGCCGAGGCCCACGGTCATGTTCGCGGTCACGGCCTGAGACATGTAGGCGCCGACCTCGGCCCCGATGATCTCGCGCAGGCGGTTCGGATCCTGCGGCTCGGGGACGACGATGGCGCGGGTCAGGCTCCAGCGGCTTTCCAGCTCGCGCTCAAGCTCCACGCAGCGCGACATGCGGGTGGTGACGCGGATCTGCACGGTGCCGTCCTGGCGCGCGGCGGCAAGGGTGCGCAGGACGCGGGAACGGTTCATGCCGACGAGGTTCGCCACCTCGTCCTGGGTCATGCCTTCGACGTAGTAGAGCCAGGCGATCCGGGTTTTCACGTCGTCGTTCACGTCTGCCGTCGTCACTTTGGGCCTCCACGCGCAAGCCGGCGGCCAGCGGGGCCGCACATTTGTCGCAACATGGAAGGTTATGTCACGCGCCGCAAGGGCGCAGGGGATCAGGCCGCCTTGACCGAGCAGGCGCGCATGAAGGCGATGGTGTCGGCCAGCGAGACCACGCCCGCCTGGCTGCCGAGCCCGGTCGCGTTCAGCGCCGAGGAGGCCTGGGCAAGGCGGACCGAATCCTGCGGACTGAAGCCGTTCAGCAGGCCCGCCGCGAAGCCCGCGTTGAACACGTCGCCGCAGCCGCAGGTGCAGCGGACATCGACGGCGAAGGCGGGGATGCGGAAGCTCAGGCCGGTCTTGTCGCGGTAATAGGCGCCGTCGCCGCCCAGGGTGAAGATGCAGGCCCCGGCGCCGCGCTCCATGAAGAAGGCGGCCATGGCGTCGAGATCGGTCAGGCCGGTCAGGGCCTGCGCCTCCTCGACCGAGGGGATGAAATAGTCGGTATGGGGCAAGACGGCCGCGACATCGGGCAGGTCGGCGGGAGAGCCGGCGAAGATGTCCACGGTGGTGATGCAGCCGCGCGCCCTGGCATGGGCCATCAGCGCGGCGTTGGGCGCCCCGTCCATCGCATCCATCAGCCCGACGCCGCCAAGGTGGAAGACGCGGGTGTCGGTGACGCGGTCGAACTCCGCTTCCGGGACCACGAAATGCCCGGTCGCGCCCTTGAGGTGCAGTGCCGGGCGCGAGCCGTCGGTGCGGGTCAGCACGATGGAGGAAGAGGTCGGGATCCCCTCCAGCCGCTGCAGTCCCGAGGTGTCGATGCCGAAGCTTTCCAGCCGCGCCACGGCCCAGTCGCCCATCATGTCGCGGCCGTAGCCGCCGACGGCCAGCGTCTTCAGGCCAAGCTTCGCGCCGACGATGGCGGCGGTGCCCGCCGCGCCCGAGACGGCGAGGGTCAGGTCCTGGATGAAGCTGGTGCCACCGCCGGGCGGAATCCCGGACACCGGCCAACCCAGGCAGTCGAAGGTGTAGAACCCGACCGAGACGTAATCGTAGCGCATGGCAATTCCCCCCTTGGCCGCGCCAGTATTCTGAACATTTGCGATATTGTCAATAATTATGTGCAGCGATACCCGGGGAGGGTCGGCGGTTTCGATTGGCTGTGCGGGCCTTCGCGCGCAAGGGTCCGGAGTGGAGGGAAGGCTTTTGAAGTTTGGTGTTGCGCAAAAGTAAAATCTATGTGCATATTGTGCAAACCATGCAGGAGGCCGATGTGAAGGCTGCAATACTCCATGCCCCGAACCGGATGCTTCTGGACGTGGCGGCCGATCCGGTCACCGAAGCCGGAGACCTGGTGCTGCGGGTCAAGGCGGCGACGATCTGCGGCACCGACATCCGCGTCTTTCGCGGCCGCAAGACTGCCGGGATCCGCTATCCCTCGATCATCGGGCACGAGTTTTCCGGCGAGGTCGTCTCGGGCCCCTCGCCCTTCCGGCCCGGCCAGCGCGTCGGCGTCTGCCCGGCGATTCCCTGCGGCCGCTGCCCGCAATGCCTGCGCGGGCGCGAGAACCTGTGCCCGGAGCTGCAGGCCATCGGCTATGAGATCGACGGGGCCTTCGCCGAGTTCATCCGCATCCCGGCCCGCGCGGTGGAGCTGGGCAATGTGCATCTCCTGCCCGATCGGGTGAGCCATGACGAGGCGGCGCTGATCGAGCCCCTGGCCTGCGTGCTGAACGGGCAGAACAAGGTGGGGCTGCGGCAGGGCGATACGGTGGCGATCCTGGGGGCGGGGCCGATCGGGACGCTGCATGTCAAGCTTGCGCGGCTGCGCGGGGCGGGGCGGGTGATCGTCTCGGAGCCCAACGCGGCGCGGCGGGCGGCGGCGCTGGCGGCGGGGGCGGACGTGATGCTGGACCCGACGGCGGGCGACCTGAGCGCGGCCGTCCGGGCCGAGACGCGGGGGCTGGGGGCGGATGTGGTGATCTGCGCCATCGGGATCCCGGCGCTGGCCTCGCAGGCGGTGGGCCTGGCGGCGAAGGGCGGGCGGGTCAGCCTGTTCGCGGGATTCTCCAAGGGCGAAATGGGCAACCTGGACGTCAATGCGATCCATTATGAGGAATTGCGCCTGACCGGGGCCTTCGGCCTGTCGCGCAAGGACTACGAGGATGCGCTGCACATGATCGCCGATGGCCGGATCGAGGTGCGGGACATGATCACGCATCGCTATGGGCTGGATGAGGTCGGGGCCGCCTTCGACATGGCGGAAAGCGGGGCGGCGATGAAGGTGGCGATTGCCGATGGCTGAGGATTTCGACGTCATCATCCTGGGCGCGGGGATCAACGGCTGCGGCACCTTCCGCGACCTGGCGCTGCAGGGCCTGCGGGTGCTGATGCTGGAGCGGGGCGATTTCTGCCAGGGGGCCTCGGCGGCCTCGTCCCGGTTGATGCATGGCGGGCTGAAATATCTGGAGACGGGCGAGTTCCGGCTGGTGCGGGAATCGCTGACCGAGCGGAACATGCTGCTGGCGACCGCGCCGCATTATGTGCAGCCCCTGGAGTGCATCGTGCCGGTGCGGTCGACCTGGGGCGGGATCGCGGGCTCGGTCCTGCGGTTCTTCGGGGTGAAGGCGCGGCTGAACGACCGGGGGTTCCTGATCACCGCGCTGGGGCTGCGGCTTTACGACCTTTACGGCCGGGCGCTGCGGTCGATGCCGGCCTCGCGGATGCTGCGGCGGCGGGCGCTGCGGCGGCTGATGCCGGGGCTTGCGCCGGGGATCAGCGGGGCGGGCGTCTATCACGAGGGCCAGATCACCCATGCCGAGCGGCTGGGGCTGGAGCTGGTGCTGGACGCCGAGGCCGCCAATCCGGGCGCGCGGGCCGAGACGCATGTCGAGCTGCTGGGAGTCGAGGGGGATGTGCTGCGCTGGCGGCGGCCCTCGGGCGGGGTGGCCGAGGCGCGGGCGCGGGTCATCGTCAACGCGGGCGGGGCCTGGATCGACGCGGTGAACGCGCGGCTGGGGATCGAGAGCCGGGTGATGGGGGGCAGCCGCGGCTCGCATCTCATCGTGGAGAACCCGGAGCTGTTGCAGGCGCTGGATGGGCGGATGGTCTATTTCGGCACGCCGGACGGGCGGGTGAACCTGCTTTATCCGTTCCAGGGCAAGGTGCTGGTCGGCTCGACCGATCTGGCGCAGGACGACCCCGATCAGGCGCAGTGCAGCGCGGAGGAGGAGGATTATCTCCGCGCGGCGGTGGCCGAGGTGTTTCCGGGGATTCCCGTCACCCCGGGGCAGATCCTGCATCGGTTCTGCGGGGTGCGGCCCCTGCCGCGGGCGGGGGGCGACGTGGGGGCGGTGACGCGGGACCATTCCATCGTGACGCTGGCCCTGCCGGGCGCTTCGGTGCCGGTGCATTGCCTGGTCGGCGGGAAATGGACGACCTTCCGGGCGTTTGCGGAACTGGCGGCCGAACGGGTGCTGGCCGACCTGGGCCGGGAGCGGACGGTTTCCACCGCCGGGCTGGCCATCGGCGGCGGGCGCGATTTCCCGCGCGATCCGGTGGCGCGGCGGGCGCTGGCCGAGGCGCTGGCCCGGCGCGGCGGGATCACGCCGGGGCGGGCAGGGGTGCTGCTGGCACGCTATGGCACCAGGGCGGGCATCTATGTCGAGGCGCTGGCGGGGCAGGGCGAGACGATGCTGGCCAGCGCGCCGGATTATGCCCGCGAGGAGATCCGCCATATCGCCGCGACGGAACGGGTCGGCGGGCTGGAGGACATCCTGTACCGCCGCACGCTCCTGGCGCTGACCGGGCGCGACCGGCCCGAGGTGCGGGCGGAACTCTCGGCCCTGCTGGAGGCGCGCGCCCTGCGCGAAAGCGCGTGAACCTGCGCGGGCAGGGCTTTGCCGCCGAGGCCGATGGCGCGCGCCGCCGCTCCTCGCGCCTCAGGCTGCGGGTGGCCTGGATGTATTATGCCGAGGACATGACCCAGGGCGCGATCGCCGAGAAGCTGGGCATCGGCCGGGTGACGGTGACGCGGCTTCTGGCCGATGCCCGCGCGCTGCACGAGGTGTCGATCACGCTGTCGCGCGAGATCTCGGACCTGCCCCGGCTGGAGATCGGGCTGGAGCGGCGGTTCGGCCTGCGCGAGGCGATCGTGACCCCGCTGTCTTCGCCCGAGGCCGACCCGACCGTGGCGATCGGGGCGGCGACGGGGGCCTTCCTGTCGGGTTTCCTGCAGCCCGAGACCCGGATCGGGGTGGGCTGGGGGCGCACGCTCTACAGCTCGCTGGATTTCGTCGGGGGCGGTCAGGCGGATACCGTGGTCTCGCTTCTGGGCGGCGTCTCGGCGGTCGAGCATTACAACCCGGCCGAGTTCGCCTGGGCCTTCGCGCGGCTGTGGAAGGCGCGCTGCTATCTGGTGGCGGCCCCCGCCATCGTGGACGATGCCGACACCCGCCGGCGCCTGATCGAACGCTGCGGCATCGGCGAGACCTTCGCGATGACCGAGGCGCTGGATGCGGTGCTTCTGTCGGTGGGCGGCCTGCCGATGGGAAGCGCGGAGGACCGGCTGAACCCGTTCTCGCCCGCCACCCTGGCCGAGCTTGCGGCGCTGGGGGCGGTGGGCAACGTGCTTTACAATTGTTTCGACGCCTCGGGTCAGCTGGTGGACCACCCGCTGAACGACCGGATCATGAGCGCGCCGATTGCCGACCTGGCCAGGGCGCCCGAGCGGATCGTCGCCTCGGGCGGGGTGGCGAAGGTGGCGGCGATGCGCGGCGCAATGGCGCTGATCCGGCCCACGGTGTTGATCACCGACGAGGTGACGGCGGCGGCGCTGCTGGCGCAATGACCCCTTTCCCATGCGCGGAAGGCGGAGCCTCGCGGCGGCGGGCGGCTGCTTTCTGGCTGTTACATCGAAGATGAACATTTAGCATTTGTATTTGACAAAAGATCAGAACTGGAGCTAGATCGCCCCATGCCCTGTCGGCCCTGCGACTCATGCTCGCCCGGCCCGGCCCCGGATCCAGAGGAGGACCACCATGCCCATCAACGTCGCCCCCACCGGCCTTGCCCGCGACCTGCGCGCCCGCGCCGAGACCGGCCGTCCGGTCCGCATCGGCCTGATCGGCTCGGGCGAGATGGGGACGGATATCGTGGCCCGGGTCGCGCATATGGAGGGGATCGAGATCGGCGCGATCTCGGAGCTGAACCCGGCGGCGGCGGCCAGGGCGGTGGACATCGCCTTCCGCGAGAAGGGCCACGCCAGGGAGGCCGGCGGCACCGACAGCGTCAACGCGGCGATCGAGGCGGGGAAGGTCGCGATCACCGCGGATGCCGATGCGATCCTGAACTCGGGCCTGATCGACGTGGTGGTGGATGCGACCGGGGTTCCGGCGGTGGGGGCCGAGATCGGCCTGCGCGCGATGGAACATGGCAAGCACCTGGTGATGATGAACGTCGAGGCCGACGTGACCATCGGGGCCTATCTGAAATCGGAAGCCGACCGGCTGGGCGTGACCTATTCGCTGGGCGCGGGGGACGAGCCGTCCTCCTGCATGGAGCTGATCGAGTTCGTCTCGGCCATGGGTCACCGGATCGTGGCCGCGGGCAAGGGCAAGAACAACCCGCTGAACGTGGACGCGACGCCCCCGGCCTATGAGGAGGAAGCGGCGCGGCGGCACATGAACGTGCGGATGCTGGTCGAGTTCGTGGATGGCTCGAAGACGATGGTGGAAATGGCCGCCATCGCCAATGCCACCGGCCTGGTGCCGGATGTGGCGGGGATGCACGGCCCGGCGGCGGTGCTGGACGAGCTGAACAAGGTGCTGGTGCCCAAGGCGGATGGCGGGGTGCTGGATCGGGTGGGTGTCGTCGATTACTCCATCGGCAAGGGCGTGGCCCCCGGCGTCTTCGTGGTGGCCGAGATGGACCACCCCCGGATCTGGGAGCGGATGGAGGACCTGAAGATGGGCAAGGGCCCGTACTTCACCTTCCACCGGCCCTATCACCTGACCAGCCTGGAGGTGCCGCTGACCTGCGCCCGGGTGGTGCTGTACGGCAAGCCCGACATGGTGCCGCTGGCCAGGCCCGTGGCCGAGGTCTGCGCGGTGGCGAAGAAGGACATGGCCGTGGGCGAGAAGCTGGACCAGATCGGCGAGTATTGCTACCGCGCCTGGATCATGGAGGCTTCGGCCGCGCGGTCGGACAAGGCGATCCCCTGCGGCCTGCTGGCGGGCGGCACGGTGACGGCCCCGATCCGCAAGGGCGAGCTGATCACCTGGGCCAACGCGAAGCCCGCCGAAGGCAGCCGCATCGCCGCGCTGCGCGCCCGGCAGGACGCGCTGGTGCTGGGGCTGGAGGTGGCATGATGCGCGACAGCCAGGAGAATATCCCCTTCGCCCTGCGCCAGTTCACCCCGGCGCAACTGCGCGAGGCGCTGCGGAAGATGCACCTGATCCGGCTTTTCGAGGAGGGGGCCGAGGAAAGCTACATGCGCGGGCTGATCCACGGCACGATGCACCTGTCCATCGGCCAGGAGGCCAGCGCGGTCGCCACCTGCATGGAGCTGACCGACGCCGACAAGATCACCTCGACCCACCGGGGGCACGGGCATTGCATCGCCAAGGGCGCGGATGTGGGCCGGATGTTCGCCGAGTTCTTCGGCAAGGAGACCGGCTATTGCCACGGCCGCGGCGGGTCGATGCATATCGCGGACGTCAAGACCGGGAACCTGGGCGCGAACGGGATCGTGGGCGGGGGCCTGCCCATCGCGGTGGGCGCGGCGCTGACGGCCAAGCGGCTGGGCCGCGAAGAGGTGACGGTCTGTTTCTTCGGCGACGGGGCCAACAACGAGGGCGCCTTCCACGAGGCGCTGAACATGGCGGCGATCTGGAAGCTGCCGGTGATCTTCGTCTGCGAGAACAACAGGTACGGCATGTCGACCTCGGCGGCCTATGCGACGGCGGTGAAGAACATCGCCGACCGGGCCCCGGCCTATGCCATGCCGGGGGTGACGGTGGACGGCAACGACTTCTCGGCGGTGGCCGAGGCGCTGCATGAGGCGATCGCACGGGCGCGGGCGGGGGAGGGGCCGTCGCTGGTCGAAAACCTGACCTACCGCTGGCGGGGTCATTCCAAGTCGGACCGCAACCGCTATCGCACCAAAGACGAGATCGAGGAGTGGATGGGCCGCGATCCCATCGCCCGCTTCCGCGCCGAGCTGATCGCGCATGGCGTGCTGGACGAGGCCGGGGCCGAGGCGGTCGAGGCCGAGGCCAGGGCGGCGGTGGCGGCGGGGATCGAGTTCGCCCGCCAGAGCCCGGCGCCGGGGGTCGGCGACGTCACGAAATTCGTCCATGCGGAGGCAGCGGCATGAACGCGCAAGTGCAGATCGACGCGCAGCTGCGCGAGCTGAGCTATGCCGAGGCGATCCGCGAGGCGATGGCCATCGCGCTGGAAAGCGACCCGGCGGTGGTGCTGATGGGCGAGGATATCGGCACCTATGGCGGGGCCTTCCAGGTGACGGGCGACCTGATCGACCGTTTCGGGCCGGAACGGGTGATGGATACCCCGATCTCGGAGCTGGGGGGCGCGGGTGTCGCGGTGGGCGCGGCGCTGACGGGGCTGAAACCGATCTTCGAATTCCAGTTCAGCGACTTCGCCGCGCTGGCGATGGAGCAGATCGTGAACCAGGCCGCCAAGTTGCGCTACATGCTGGGCGGCGAGGCCGAGGTGCCGGTGGTGTTCCGGATGCCTTCGGGCTCGGGCACCGGGGCGGCGGCGCAACATTCGCAAAGCTTCGAGGCCTGGTTCGGCCATGTGCCGGGGCTGAAGGTGGTGCAGCCTTCGACGCCCGCCGAGGCGAAGGGCCTTCTTCTGGCGGCGCTGGCGGACCCGGACCCGGTGGTCGTCTTCGAGCACAAGCTGCTTTACAAGATGAAGGGGCCGGTGCCGGCAGGGCATTACATCACGCCGATCGGCAAGGCGGCGGTTGTGCGGCCGGGTAATGCGGTGACCATCGTCGCCAGCGCCATCATGGTGCACCGCGCGCTGGAGGCGGCGGCGAAGCTGGCGGCCGAGGGGATCGAGGCCGAGGTCATCGACCTGCGCACCGTGCGCCCGCTGGACCGCGAGACGATCATCGCCTCGGTCAAGAAGACGGGCAAGCTTCTCTGCGTCTACGAGGGGGTGCGCACGCTGGGCGTGGGTGCGGAAATCAGCGCGCTGGTCGCGGAAAGCGAGGCCTTCGACTATCTCGACGCGCCGATCCAGCGTCTGGGCGGGGCCGAGGCGCCGATCCCCTACAACCCCGACCTGGAACGCGCCGCCGTCCCGCAATCGCCGGACATCGAGCGGGTCGCGCGCCAGCTGGCGAAGGGCGAGGTCTGAGATGCCGGTCGAAGTGATCATGCCGAAGGTCGACATGGACATGGCCAGCGGCAAGCTGGCGGTCTGGCATGTGGCCGAGGGCGAGGTGGTGAAGAAGGGGGCGGCGCTCTTCGACATCGAGACCGACAAGGCGGCGATGGAGGTGGAGGCCCCGGCGACGGGGCGGCTGCATCACGTCCTGGCCGCGCCGGGCGAGACCGTCGCGGTGGGCCGTCCGGTGGCCTTCATCTATGCCGAGGGCGAGGCGGTGGGCGCCTCGCCGGTCGCGGTGGAGGCACCGAAGACCGAAGCCCCGGCGCCGCTGGCCGGGGCGGCCCCTGTCGTCGTCGCGACAATCATTGCGCCTGACAGCGCGGACCTGCGGGCGACCCCGGTGGCGCGGCGGCTGGCGCGCGAGGCGGGGCTGGAGCTGGCGGCGATCGCCGGGACCGGGCCGCGCGGGCGCATCCAGCGCGCCGATGTCGAGGCGGCCGTGGCGCGGGCGCAACCGGCCCCGGCCGTGGCCGAAGCCCCGGTGACGGCCCCCGCCGCGCCGATCAGCTGGGAGCCGCATCCGGGCGACCTGAACGTCACCACCCGCAAGGGCGTGGGCGTGCCGCTGGTGATGATCCACGGCTTTGCGGCGGACAGCCATGGCTGGCGCCCGCTGGAAGAGGCGCTGCCGAAGGAGCAGGCGCTGATCCGCATCGACCTGCCCTCGCACGGACGTTCTCCCCTGAAACGGGTCGGCGGCTTTGCCGAGCTGGCCAGGCTGATGGTGCAGGTCTTCGACAAGGTCGCGGAGGGGCCGGTGCATCTGCTGGGCCATTCGCTGGGCGGGGGGCTGGCTCTGGCCTTGGCCGACATCCGGCCGCGTCAGGTGAGGACGCTGTCGCTGATCGCCCCGGCCGGTCTGGGGCCGGAGATCGACGGGGCGGCGCTGAACGGGATCGCGCGGGCGTCCAGCGTGGACAGTCTGGCCCCCTGGCTGAAGCGGCTGACCGCGCGGCCCGGGGGGATCAGCCACGACTTCGCCAAGGCCGCGATGCTGGCCCGTCTGGACCCCGCCCTGCGCGAGGCGCAGCAGGAGATGGCGCGGGCGCTGTTCCCGGATGGGGTGCAGGCCTTCGACCTGACGGCGGCGCTGGAGCGGGTCGCGATGCCGGCCTTGATGATCTGGGGTCGCGATGACCATATCCTGCCCTGGAAGCAGGCGCTGGCGGCACCCGGCGAGGTGGCGCTGCACCTGCTGCGGGGCATCGGCCACGTGCCGCAGATGGAGGACCCGGCGACGGTCGGGGCGCTTGTCGGGCGGCATCTGCGGGGCTGACTCCCTCTCGGGGCCGGTGCTAGACTGAAGTCAGGAGGGCCAGAGCCATGCCGTCGCGCCTGCCATTGCCACCGATCGACGCCGCGCCCATCAAGGATGTGGCGCGGTCCTTGCGGTTTGCGGTCGAGCAGGGGGGCAGAAGCCTGAAGAAGGGGCTGCCGCTGGAGGCGCTGCCGGAACCGGCGGCGCGGCTGGCCGATGCGGCCCTTGCCACCGCGCGGCGGCTGGGGGACCGGGCGGGCTCGCTGGCGCATGTGCTGCTGGATGGCGACGACACCCCGCCGCCCCTGTCGCATCCCGAGGAGGCCGAGGCCGAGGCGCGCTTTGCCGCCGCCGCGCATGACGGCTTGCGCGCGGCGCTGAAGCGGCTGGGGGCGGAAAGCTGCCTGGTCGGCGAGGCGGCGGCGGCGGCGGCCTGGCGGCGGGCGACGCGGGCCTCGGGTGGCAGCGACGGCGCGACCGCGGCGGCGCTGTATCTGGCGCTTCTCGATCCGCCTGCGATCCGCGAGGTGGTCTGGCCCGAGGGGGCGACGCCCCCGGCCGAGGCGGGCCGGGTGGTGGTCTTCGCCGTGCTCCTGGCGATGCTGGCCGATCCGGCGGGCTACCGCGACCTGATTCCCGCCGCCACCGATCTTGCGCTGGCGCTGGCCGGCGACCTCTCCGCGGCCGATGCGCCCGCGCTGCACGCCCTGTTCGACGAATTCCGCAACCATGTCTGACGCGCCCGAACTGCACCTGCCCGCGACCTCGGAGCCCCTGCGCGTGGCGATCCGCCGCCTGCGCTGGTTCCGCCAGGCCTTTGCCCGCCAGCTGGACGAGCTTGCCGCCGAGACCGGGCTGAGCTTTGCCGTCGATGACCGCCGGCTGGCGCAGGTCTTCGTCGCCTGGCTGCGCGACGTGGATGCGCAGAATCCGCATGATCCCGGCCAGCGCCGGGCCTATTTCGACTTCGTCTCGGCCCTGATGCTGCGCAACCTGCTGCGCGACATGCCGCTGGAGGCCGGGCCGCTGCCGCCCGGCGCCGACCCCTCGCGGGCCGAGTATTTCTGGCCCGAGGGCTTTGCCTGCACCGTCTTCTGCCTGAACGTGCGGGCGGCGGTGCTGGAGCAGGAGTTTGACGCCGAAACCTCGCTGACGCCGGAGTTCTTCAGCCTGCGGCAGTGGTGGTCGTTCCGCGAGAATGCCGCCAGCGATCCGAACACGGCGATGGGGTTCTTCGACGTCTTCGCCGGGAACAACCCGGAATGGAAACTGCCCGACAGCTTCCGGCAGCGGCTGAACCGGAGCCTTGCCGCCCCCGAGGCGCAGGGCAGGCTGGGCTAGGAAGGGGCTGGTCGTCCCGCCCCTTCGCCGGGGCTCAGTCGCGGCGGCGCAGGAGATCCACCAGCACCGCGACCAGCACCACGCCGCCGACGATGACCCGCTGCCAGAAGCCCGAGACGTTCATCAGCACGGTCCCGTTCGCCAGCACCGCCAAGAGCAGCGCGCCAAGCACGGTGCCGACGATGGAGCCCTGTCCGCCGCGCAGGCTGGTGCCGCCGAGGATCGCGGCGGTGATCGCGCCCATCAGCCAGCCCTCGCCGACCGAGGGCTGGCCCGCGTCCATCCGGCTGGCGTAGAGAATGCCGGCCAGCGCGGCGAGCATCCCGGCCAGGCCATAGGCCAGGAACTCGACCCGGCGCACCCGGATCCCCGCCAGCACCGCCGCGTCGCGGTTGCCGCCGACGGCGAAGATGTTCCGTCCGAAGCGGGTCTGCGCCAGGACCCAGACCAGCACCAGCGCCACCAGGGCGAAGATCGCCACCGGCAGCGGCACGCCGAGGAGGTCGCCCTGGCCGAACCAGGTGAAGGGCGCGCCCAGCGGGCGGATCGGGTAGCCCTGGGTGATGACCAGGGTCATGCCGGCGAAGATCTCCCAGGTCGCCAGCGTGACGATGAAGGGATTGAGCCGGAGCCCCGCCACCAGCATGCCGTTCAGTGCGCCGAGGGCGAAGCCGAAGCCCATGGTGAAGGGGATGATCAGGAACGGGTTCAGCCCCCATTGCGTCAGCGCGATCGAGCCGACGATGGCCGACAACCCCGCCGCCGCCCCGACCGAGAGGTCGATGCCGCCCACCAGAAGGACCAGCGTCTGCCCCAGCGCGACCAGGCCGACGAAGGCCGCCTGCCGGGCCACGACCGACATGTTGTAGGCCGACAGGAAGTTGTCGGTCGCCAGCGCCAGCGCGGCGAACAGGATCGCAAGGGCGATCAGGATGCCGCTGGCTTCCCAGCGGAAGAAGCGGCGGAGAAGGGCGCGGGCGCTGCCGTTCTGGCGCACCCGTGTCGCCGTGGTGAAATCGGTGTCCTGCATCATTGGCTCGCGCTCCTCAGCTCATGGCCAGTTCGAGAAGGCCTTCCTGCGTGGCCTCGCTGCGGTTCTTCACGCCCTTCACACGGCCCTCGTGCATCACCAGGATGCGGTCGGCGACGTCGAAGAGCTCCTCCATCTCGGACGAGATCAGCACGATCGAAAGGCCGCGCTCGTCGGTCAGCCGCCGCAGGACGGACTGGATCTCCTGCTTGGCGTTCACGTCGATGCCGCGGGTGGGCTCGTCCATGATCAGGACGCGCGCCTCGCGCATCAGCCAGCGGGCGATGATGAACTTCTGCTGGTTCCCGCCCGAGAGGCTGGAGATCGGATCGCCCAGGCTGGAGAACTTGGCCTTGAGCTGGCGGGCCAGCTTGCCCACCTCGTCCAGCATCTCGCGATTGCGCATCCGCAGCGCGCCGGTGAAGCGGTCGAGCGAGGGCAGCGCGGTGTTCTCGGCGATGGAGAGGAGGGGGAAGATGCCCTCGGCCTTGCGCTCCTCGGGCAGGTAGGCGAGGCCCGAGCCGATGGCGTCGAGCGGGCTGCGGAACCGTGTTTCCTCGCCGTCCAGCAGGACCTTGCCGCTTTGGGCGCGGGTGAGGCCGAAGATGCATTTCGCAAGCTCGGTCCGGCCGGAGCCGATCAGGCCGGACAGGCCCAGGATCTCGCCCTTGCGCAGGGTGAAGGAGATGTCCTGGAACTCGTGCTCGCGGGTGAGGTTCCGGACCTCGAGCACCGGCGGCCGGGTCGAGAGGTCGCGCGGCGCGGCGATATTCGGCCGTGCCGGCCGGCCGGCCATCATGGTGACCATGCGCTCGCGGCTGGCTTCCTCTGGCCCGATGCAGCCGACCGGCGCCCCGTCGCGCAGCGCGGTGATGCGGTGCGACAGCTCGCGCACCTCGTCCAGGCGGTGCGAGATGTAGAAAGCCGAACGTCCCTCGGCCGTCATGCGGCGGATGTAGCCCATCAGCTTGTCGGTCTCGCGGTAGGTCAGCGTGGCCGTGGGTTCGTCGAAGATGATGACGCGGGCGCGGGTGGCGGCGGCGCGGGCGATCTGCACCAGCTGCTGCTGGGCGCGGGAAAGCTGCGAGACGCGGGCCCGGGGATCGACGCCGTCGTCGACCTCGTGCAGGTGGCGCGTCGCCTCGGCCAGGGTGGCCTTCCAGTCGATATGCGCCGCCGATCCGCGATGGGCGCCGAGCAGGATGTTCTCGGCCACGGTCAGGTGCGGCACCAGGTTGATCTCCTGGGGCGCGATGGCGATGCCATGGGCCTGCGCGTCCTGGGGCGAGTGGAAATGGACCTCGGCCCCGTTGACCAGGAGCGTGCCCTGCGTCGGGCGGATGCGGCCGCAGAGGATGCCCATCAGGGTGGATTTCCCGGCGCCGTTCTCGCCGATCACGGAATGGACCTCGCCGGGGGCCAGGGTGATCGAGACATCGGTCAGGGCATGCACCGCTCCGAAGGTCTTGGAGATGTGGCGGGCGTCGATCAGGGGGGGTGCCTCGGACATCGGGGGCTCCTGCAGGAAGGGGGGCGGCGCGGTCACGCCGCCCCGGTTGGATCACGAGGTGCAGTCGCTCTTGGTCAGGAAGCGCGAGCCGGTGTTGTGGAACATCGGGATCGTGTGGTTCTGGTTCATCGCGACCATGTACTTGACCGCCCAGTAGCCCATGTCCCACTGGCGCTGCGCCTTGAGTGCCGAGATCGTGCCGTCGCAGACGAAGTCCACCGCTTCCGGCAGGTCGTCCATGCCGACGATCACCACCTTGCCGGCCAGGCCCGCGTTCTTCACCGCCCGCGCCGCGCCGATCGGGTTCGAGGCGTTGGAACCGAAGATGCCGGCGACGTCGGGATGGGCCTGCAGCATGTTCTCGGTCAGGGCGACGGCGTTTTCCAGGATGTCGTCGTCGGGTTGCTCGAAGACGATCTCCATCTCGGGGAAGTCGGCCAGCGCCTTCTTGAACCCGGTGATGCGCTCCACATGGTCCGAGGCGGTCAGGCTGCCGGACAGGATCGCGATCTTGCCCTTGCCGCCCAGTTGCTCGGCCAGGTACTTGCCGAGGTCATAGCCGTCCTGCTCGCTGGATTTCGGGCCGATGAAGGGGAAGGCGTCGTCGCAGAACGAGTTGAAGTTGATGACGTTGATCCCGGCGTTCACCGCCTCGTTCATCAGCTGCACGTTGGTCGCGCGGTCCAGGCAGGCGACGGCGAGGCCGTCGGGATGGCGGCCGATGTTGGCCTCGATCCGGGCGTTCTGGTCGCCCACGTCGGCCTGCGGCGGCTGGTCCCAGATCACGTTGACCTTGATGCCCTGGGTGGCCAGTTCCTCGACCGCGAAGGCGGCGCCCTGCGCCACGACGTCGTACCAGGGGTGGATGACCTTCGGCACGAAGACGAAGGTCAGTTCCTTGTCCACCGGCTTGATCAGCGCCGCCTGATCCTGCGCCTGCGCCGCTGCGGCGCCCAGCACCGTGGCAAGCGTCGCCGCGGCGAATGCCGTCTTGAGACCGTATCCCATTCTGTTCCTCCAAGGTTTCAGTGGCCTGCCCGCCCCGAAACGGTGCCTGGAGGCAGCCGGCAACCTTCGCCGCAACTGCAGCGGCATCCCGGACTTCGGCCTTCCAAGGCGACTCCTCTCCGGGCCTGCCCACGAGGCGAGAGTGACTCGGGCCGCGCTTTACGTCAACACTTTTGTATTGCACAAAAGACAAATGCGCAGATTAGTTTGGGCTGCTGTGCCGCCGACCAACAGAAAGGGGACGAAGGTTTCCCCCGTCCCCTGCGGATGGCGCCGCGAGGTCTGGCGTGGTCAGGCCTGGCCGGGTTTCTTGCCGAAGGCCACGGCCACGATGATGATGGCCCCGGAGATCATCATCTGCTCGCTGACGTCGAGGCCCATGATGATCAGCCCGTTGTTGATCGTCCCGATCAGGAGCGAGCCCGCGAAGGTGCCCAGGATCGTGCCCTTGCCGCCGAAAAGGCTGGTCCCGCCCAGGATCACCGCGGCGATGGCCATCAGCTCGGCCCCCTCGCCGAAGTTGAAGCGGGCGGTCTGCATCATGCCGGTGTAGAGCATGCCGGCCAGCGCGGCGGCGGCGCCGGTCAGGAGGAACCCGTAGAACTTCACCCGCCGGGTCTTGACGCCCGAATATTCCGCCGCCTGCCGGTTGCCGCCGGTCGCCAGGATCTCGCGTCCGAAGCCGGTGTATTTCAGCACGACATGGCCGATCAGGGCGACGACGACGGACCAGATCAGCAAGGACGGGATGCCGAACAGCTTGCCCGAGCCAAACAGACTGTTGAACGTCTGGTTCGTGACCGAGACGGGGTTGGTATAGGTCACCCGCATGTCGACGCCGCGGATGAACTGCATCATGCCCAGCGTCACCAGGAAGGACGGGATGCCGATCACGGTGACGAAGAACCCGTTCAGGCAGCCGACCAGCAGGCCCGCGCCGATGGCGGCGGCGAAGGCCAGGGGCCAGGGATAACCGGCCTGGATCACCAGCGCGCAGACCAGCGCGGCAAGCGCGGTGGTCGAGCCGACGGAGAGGTCAAGCTCGCCGGCAGAGATGATGAAGGTCATCGCCACGGCGATCACCGTGATCATCGCGGTGGTGCGGGCGATGTTGAACAGGTTGGTGACCGACAGGAACCCCTTGTCGCCGATGGTGACGGCGAAGAAGCCCAGCACGATGACGAAGAAGATGTAGACGACGTAGTTCTGCCACTGGATGCTAGGCAGCGACATCGTCGGACGGCCCGATATGGTGACCTTGGATTGCATGGTGGAGCTCCTCCTCTGAGGTCAGGTCGCGACGGTTCATGTCCTGGACGATGCGGCCGCCGTGCAAGACGAGGATGCGGTCGCTGATCGCCATGAGTTCTTCGAGTTCGGACGAGATCACGAGCACGGCCATGCCCTTGTCGGCCATGGCGCGGACGGTGGCGACGATCTCGGATTTGGCGCCGATGTCGACGCCGATGGTGGGTTCGTCCAGGATCAGGAGGCGCGGGTCGCGCGCCAGCCACTTGCCCAGCACGATCTTCTGCTGGTTGCCGCCCGACAGCAGGCGCGCCAGCTTGTCCGGGCCGTCGGTCTTGATCCGCAGCTCGCGGATGGTGCGGGTGACGGTCTGCAGCGCCTCGGCGTCCTGCACCAGGAAGTTGCGGGTGAAGCGGGCGAGGTTGGGCAGGAGCACGTTGTCGCGCACCGAATGGTCCAGCACGAGGCCCATCTTGCGCCGGTCCTCGGGCACCAGCGCGATGCCGCGGTCGATGGCGTCCGCCTGGTTGCGGACGGGCCTGCCGTCGAAGATCACCTCGCCCGAGACCGGCGCGCGGCGGCCGAAGATCGTCTCGGCGATCTCGGTCCGGCCCGAGCCCATCAGGCCCGCGAGGCCCAGGATCTCGCCCGGGCGCAGGTCGAAGCTGACATCGTTGACGCGGGCGGGCAGGCGCAGGCTGCGCAGCGACAGGATCGGCGGGGCCTCGGGCCTTGGGCCGCGGTCGTGCCATTCGAAGCTGGCGGCGTTCCCCGCGCCCAGCATCGCCTCGACGATGCGGTCGACGGTCAGCCCGGCGCAGTCCTCGGTCATCACCGCCTCGCCGTCGCGCATCACGGTGACGCGGTCGCAGATCGCCAGGATCTCGGCCATCCGGTGCGAGATGTAGACGATGGAGATGCCGCTGGCCTTGAGCCGGGCGACCAGTTCGAACAGGGCCTCGGTCTCGGCCTCGGAAAGCGAGGAGGTCGGCTCGTCCATCACCAGGATGCGGGCGTTCTTCGACAGCGCCTTGGCGATCTCGACGATCTGCATGTAGCCGACCGGCAGCGCGCCCACCGGGGTTTCCGGGTCGATGTCGACGCCCAATTCATGCAGCAGCGCGCGCGACCGGCGCACCATCTCGGCATTGTCGATGAAGATTCCGGCGCGGCGCGGCTCGCGCTTCAGCCAGATGTTCTGCGCGACCGTGAGGGTGGGAACCAGCGAGAACTCCTGGAAGATCATCGCGATCCCGGCGCGCTCGGCGGCGGCGGTGCCGTGGATCTCGACCGGCTGGCCGTCGACCAGGATGGTCCCGTCATCCTTGCTGTAGACCCCGGTCAGGATCTTCATCAGCGTGGACTTGCCCGCGCCGTTGCCGCCCATCAGGGCATGGACCTCGCCCTTGCGAAGCGTGAACGAGACCCGTTTCAGGACCGGAATGCTGGCGAAGCTTTTCCGGATGTCAATCATCTGAAGAACGTCTGCGGCGGGCATGGCGAACCTCGCGGGGAGAGGGGAGGGGGCGCGGCGGGCTGGCCGCGCCCCGGTGCCGTTTACTGCGACAGCGCGGTGGTCATTTCCGCGGGCAGGTCGATCCGGTAGATCGTCTTGTAGGCCTCGGGCAGGGTGTCGCGGGTCACCTTCAGCGGCGGCACGACGACATAGGACGGGGTCTCCTCGCCGATCAGCGCCAGCGCGCCCACGGTCGCCTCGGCCACGCCCTGGTCATAGGGGCGCTGCGAGGAGATGCCGGCGATGAAGCCGTTCTGCGCCATGTTCAGCGCGACGATCTGGTCGAAGTTCTCGTTGACGATCTTGAAGTCGTCCGGCGTGCGGCCGGCGGTGATCGCGGCGGTCACGGCGCCCATGGCCGGGATCGACCACGAGGCATACATGCCGTTCAGCGTCGGATAGCGGGCAAGGACGCCCTGCGCCACTTCCTGGCCCTTGTTCGGGTCGTTGTGGCCGGCGGCGGCGACGACGTTGATCTCGGGATACCTGGCCATCACCCGGGCGATGAAGCCCTCGTAGCGCAGGTTGGTGACGTAGAAGTCGTTGGCGAAATACATCGCCGCCACGTCGCCCTTGCCGCCCAGCGATTCCGCCAGCGCGTCGGCGAGATACATCCCCAGCGCCAGGTTGTCCGAGGAGATGATCGCGGCATAGTCCTCGCCGGGCTCCATCCCCTCGACGGCCTGGTCGATGAACACCACCTTGGTCCCGGCTTCCTCGATCGCCTTGTAGGCCGAGGCGGTGGTCTGGCCGTTCAGCGGGATCGAGACCAGCAGGTCGGGCTTCAGCACCGAGATGGCTTCCAGGTCGGCGATCTGCTTGGCGTCGTCCCAGTTGGCGTTGGTTTCGGCGACGACCTCGATGCCCAGCTTCTCGAAGGTTTCCTTCAGGCCGATCAGCTGCTGGCTGGCCCAGTCGTCGCCCAGCCACCCCATCGAGATGGCGACGGTGAACTTGCCGGCCTTGACCTTGGCGATCTGCTCTTCGGTCAGCTTCAGCTCGGCGGCGGGGAAGCCCGGCTCGCCGCGCTGGCCGTCCGAGACGACGACGCCGTCGATGCTGTCCATCGCGGCGATTTCCATCGTCTTGGCCGAGGGCTCCTTGTACCACAGCGGGTGCTGGATGTCGGCGGCGATCTCGGCCATGGCGAAGCCGGGCACGAGGGCCACGGACAGCGCCAGCGCGAAGGACTTGGAATTCAGGGTTTTCATCGGGTCTCCTCCTGGGTTTTGGGTGCAGCCGACCCTCCCCCTCCGGAGGATCGGCCGTATCTTCGGGTCTTCGGGGGTGGATCAGCGCGCCGCGAAGGCGGGCTGCTTCCGGTCAAGCATGAACTCGCGCAGGGTCTGCGCCAGGCGTTCGGGGGCTTCCAGCGCCAGGCTGTGGCCACATTCCTGGAACACTTCCGACCGCTCGACGCCGGTCGCGACCTTTTCCATCTGGCCCTGGACCAGCTCGCCGAAGAATTCCGGCGCGCCGATGGTCAGGATCGGCAGGGTCAGCTTCTGCTGCTTCAGCTCCTTGTTGATCCGGGCGTTCTTCAGGCCCGCCCGGTAGGTCTCCAGGCAGCCGCGCAGGCCGCCGGGGGCCGAGAGGCGCGCGATCCATTCGTCGATCGCCTCGTTGGTGATGGCGTTGGGGTTCCAGGTCTCGGCCTTGATCCAGAATTCCCAGAACTCGCGCTCGCGGCCGGTGATCAGCATCTCGGGCAGGTGGGGGATCCAGAAGAACGGGATGTGCCAGACCCAGACGCCCTTGAGGTTGAACTGGCTGGAGATGTTCTCGGGCGTGAAGTTCGACCATTCCTCCAGCCCCTCGCCGGACAGGAGCATTTCCGAGAAGGACAGCGTCTTCACCCGGTCGCGCTGGGTGGCGGCCAGGGCATAGGCGAACTCGGCGCCGCGATCCTCGCCATGCAGGTGGAAGGTCTCGTGGCCGAGATGCGTCATCAGCGCGGCCATGTCCCTGGCGTTGGTCAGGCTGTCATAGCCTTCCTCGGCCGGGGGCTTGTCGGTGTCGCCGAAGCCGCGCAGGTCGGGGGCGACCACGGTGAAATGCGGGGTCAAGAGCGGGATCAGCTTGTACCAGTAGAAATGCGTCTTCGGCGTGCCGTGCAGCAGCAGAAGCGCAGGGCCCTGGCCGGCGGTGACGTAATGCATGCGGATGCCGTTCACGCGGGCCCGGCCGTGCTTCACCGGCGCGCCGGTATGATCGAAAATCTCGGCCATGCAGTCCTCCTCTCAAGCTGCACATTTTTCAAATCTGTTTACACAATGTGCAGAACATATGTCAACTGGCAACTGGATTTGTTCAACGGGGGTATGTTCATGAATTCGTTGCCTTAGTTCGGAAGCATAGTGAAACTGGTCAGGAAACCGGACCGAACCGCCCGAATCGTGCCGGGCGATCCATATGCCGGAACGGCCCCCGGACGGTTCCGGGGGCCGTTCTGTGCCGGGTTCAGACGATGTCCGGGATGCCGCCGCGGAGTTCGGCAGCGCCGGTCCTGCGGCAGGCTAGAGCAACTCTGCCGTGAGCGTGATCTTGATGGCGGCAAGTGCGCGCGAGACGGGGCAGGCGTCCTTTGCCTTCTCGGCCAGCTCCTTGAAGCGCCCTTCGGCGATGCCGGGCACCTTTGCCCGGAGGGTGAGGGCGCTGCCTGTGATCCCGGTACCGGGGACCAACTCGACCTCGGCCTTCACTTCAAGGTTCTCGGCCGGCGTGCCGTTCTCGGCCAGGAAATGTGCAAGCTGCATGGCAAAGCAGCCGGAATGTGCAGCAGCGATCAGTTCTTCCGGGTTGGTCCCGGACTGGCCGGCCTCGTCCACGAAGCGCCCCTTGTGGGTATAGGGCTGCTTGCGGAAAACCCCGCTCAGCATGTCGAGCGTACCTTGTCCGTCGACCAGCGAGCCCTGCCAAAGGGCGGTTGCCGAACGTTTCATGTGATGCTCCTTCGCAGTTGATGATGCTGTCCCGTGGAATGGTGTAGCCGGGCGCCCTGCTGTCCGGCGCGCCTGATTGACCAGAGGCATGGCGGCCGCTGATGGCGGGATCATCGCGCATCGGGGCGATGGTTTCCAGTAACATGTGGCGGGCGCGCGGACGGTCCGTTCGTCGGTCTCGGGTCGAAGTGCGTCGAGAGGGCAGCCTCGGGCCGTTCACATCCGTCCGGCAAGCCAAGATCAGCCTTGACATCCGGGGGCACCAGTGTGCGATATAGAATGTATGATATATCAAACTAACGGGGACGGGGCGATGGTCACCATCAACTGCGACATGGGTGAGGCCTTTGGCATCTACCGCTTCGGCGATGACACGGCCTGCATGCCCTTTGTCACCCATGCGAATGTCGCCTGCGGGTTCCATGCCTCGGATCCGAACGTGATGTGGAGCACGGTCCGCGCGGCGAAGGCGGCGGGGATCAGGGTCGGCTCGCACCCCGGCTTGCCGGATCGCGAGGGCTTTGGCCGGCGGCTGATGCGGATGACGCGGGCGGAAGTGGCCGCCCTGACCATCTACCAGACGGGCGCGCTGGCCGGTTTTCTGAGGGCCGAGGGGATGGAGCTGTCCCATATCAAGCCGCATGGCGCGCTGTTCGGCATGGCCCAGAACGACCCGGAGGTGGCCGAAGGAATCGCGGATGCGGCCGAGATCTTCGGCGTTCCGGTCATCGCCTTTTCGGATTGCTGCATGTCCGAGGTCTTTGCCCGGCGCGGGATTCCGTTCAGCTGCGAGTTCTATGTCGATCTGGATTACGGCGACGATGGCCGCCAGGTCATCTCGCGCGAGCATCCGCCGATCGCCGCCGAGGCGGTGGCGGAGAAGGTCCGACGCGCGGTCGAGGACGGCGTGACCCGCGCGATGAGCGGCAAGGATGTCCGCGTGGTGGCCGAGTCGATCTGCGTCCATTCCGACACGCCCAACGCCATCGTCGTCGCCCGCGCCGTGCATGAAGAACTGGGCCGGCGCGGCCTTCTGCCCTCGGGCTGACGATGTTCCGCGCGATCGGGGGCCATGCATTGCAGGAGGATCTGGCTGGGGCGCTTGTCCCGGCCTTTCGCGCGATCGGCGCCTCGATCGGGCCGGACGGCCGGCATGTGATCTATTCGACCGGCAACCGGGTGGCGACCGCCGTCTCGGGCAGCGAGATCGCGCGGCGGGTCTGCTCGGACCATTTCGCGGCGCGGCTGCTGAAGGAAACGCTGGTCGACGCCGAGCGCGACCTGGGCGACGGGACGGCGCGGCTGGCAGTGATGGCCGGCGCGGCGCTGGCGGCGGCGCGGCGGGGGATCGCGGCAGGCGCGGTGCCGGAACAGGTGATCGCGGCGCTGGTGGCGCTGCGGCCGGTGCTGGACGAGGCCTTTGCCGCCGAGCGTGCCGAGGCGGTCGATCTGGTCGCGGTCGCGCTGGCCGCCGGGGCAGAGGCAGAACTGGCGCAGCGGCTGGCCGAGGCCTGCGCCGCGGTGGGAACGGCGGGTCTGGTCGAGGTGGCGGAAGGCCACGAGCCGGGGCTGAGACTGGACATCCGGCAGGGCTTCGGTTTCGAGGCAAGGCCGGTGGGAAGCGCCGGGCTGGAGGCGATGGGGCCGGTCCATCTGATCGTCGCCAACGAGGTGATCCGGGATTTCCGTACGCTTGCCCCGGTGATCGAAGGCTTTGCCCGCAGCGACAAGTCGCTGGTGATCGCCGCGCGCGGGCTGGAGGATCAGGCGCTGCATCTGATCGAGCGCAACCGGCAGGCCGGGGTGCTGAAGGTCGCGGCGCTGCTGCCGCGCGATGCGGGGCCGCGCGCGGCCGAGATCCTGGAGGACCTGGCCATCGCGACCGGCGCGGTGCTGGTCTCGGAGCACGCGGGGGTCTCGCTTGACGCGCTGAAACCCGCGATGCTGGGCCGGGCGGAAACCTATCGGCGCGAGGGATCGCTGGTCGTCCTGACCGGGGTCGCCGGGGACCCGGCGCGGATCGCCCCCCGGCTGCGCGGGATCGAGGCCGAGATTGCCGCCAAACGCTATCTGCCGCTGGACCGGGAACATGCCCGGCAGCGCCATGCCCGGCTGTCCGGGCACTGGGCGGAACTGCGGATCGGCGCGCGCGGCGGGGCGGGCGATGCCGTGGCGCAGGCCCGGCGGGCGCTGGCCTCGATCCGCTCGGCCCGCGATGGCGGCGTGATCGACGGCGGCGGGCGCGGGCTGGACCGGATCGCGGCCCGGCTGGAGGCCCGCCCCGCCGGGACGGGATCGGACGCCACGGCGCAGGCGATGCTTCTGGCCGCCCTGCGCGCGCCGGGGATCTGCCTGCGGCGGAATTCCGGTGAGGCCGGACCCTTCAGGGCCGCCCCGGTCACCGATCCGGCCGGGCTGTCCCGCAGCCTTCTGGATGTCGCGCTTTCGCTGGCCGGCCGTCTTGCCGGTCTTGAAGGCGCGGTCATCCGCCACTGAGACACCGACAGAAAGAAGCGAAAGCCCGATGACAGACAGCAGCAGGGAGCCGATGCTCGAGGTGGAGGACGTCGTGCACCGTTACGGCATGGTGACGGCCCTTTCGCATGTCTCGCTTTCGGCGGGACGCGGCGAGTTCCTGACCATCCTCGGCTCCAGCGGCTCGGGCAAGACGACGATGCTGCGGGTGATCTCGGGGCTGGAGATGCCGACCTCGGTCAAGGTGCTGCGCATCGGCGGGGCCGATGTGGCGAACCTTCCGGCGGCCAAGCGCAACTGCACGACCGTGTTCCAGAACTATGCGCTGTTTCCGCATATGAGCGTGGTGGAAAACGTGGCCTACGGGCTGCGCATCCGCAAGATGAACGCGGCGGACGCCCTGCGCGAGGCGCGGCGCGCGCTGGCAATGGTGCAGCTCGAGGCGAAGGCCGACCGCCGGATCAGCCAGCTTTCGGGCGGCGAGAAGCAGCGCGTGGCGCTGGCCCGCGCGGTCGTGACCCAGCCGGCGATCCTGCTCCTGGACGAACCCCTTGGCGCGCTGGACGAAAAGCTGCGGCAGGACATGCAGATCGAGCTGATGGAGCTGCAACGCTCGCTGGGGATGACCTTCGTCTACATCACCCACAGCCAGGAAGAGGCGCTGACGATGAGCGACCGCGTGGTGCTGATGAGCCATGGCCGCATCGTGCAGAGCGGCGGGCCGCTGGATCTGTTCGACCGCCCGGAAAGCCGTTTCGCGGCCGAGTTCATGGGGTACGAGAACATCCTGCCCGCCCGCCTGATCGGCCGCGAGGGGACCGCGGGCATTGTGGAGTTCCCCGGCGGCGCGCGCACCAGGGGCGTGGTCACGGTGGAGGGGCTGAAGGCGGGCGACGCCGTCTGCGTGGCCCTGCGCGCCGAGCGGATCGCACCGGCGACGGAAGGCGCGACCGATGCGCTGAAGGCCGAGGTCACGAACCGGGTCTACCGGGGCAAGTACATCGACATCGCGCTGGCGACCGATGCGGGGCCGCTGCGTCTGCGCAGCTGGCACGGCTCGCATGTCGAAAGCGAGGATATCCGGCGGATTGGCTGGAACACGAACGACGCGGTGATCTTCGCCGCCGAGTAGGAACCGGGACGCAACACGGAACCAACAGGAGAGAAGCAATGAAGGACAAATTCTCGACCTACAGCCAGGCGCAGCTGACCCGGCGCAGCCTGATGCAGGGAATGAGCGCCATCGCGGGCCTTGCCGCCTTTGGCGCGGCGGGACGGGCGGCGGCGCAGGACATGCCGCTGGTCAAGGCCTATGGCGTGCCGACGGCGGCGCTGAAGGACTGGGCGCCCATGGAGAAATCCATCGGCGTCCGCTGCGAGCTGAGCGGCGCCAGCAACGACGTCGGCGTCTTCATGCGCGACGTCATGGGCGCGAACATGGGCGACAGCGTCGACCTGTTCATCTTCGAATCCGGCACCGAGGACATCCTGGGGCCGCAGGGCCTCTATGCCCCGCTGGACGAGAAGCACCCCGAGCTGACCCTGTGGGAGCGGACCTCGGACGACTGGAAACGCTCGGCCGTGGTGCAGGACACCGAGGGCAACCAGTGGGGCGTTCCGGTCATCGGCAACGCCGACAGCTTCGGCTACTTCCCCGAGAAGCTGGGCCTTGCGCCCGACAGCGAGGAAGAGCTGTCCTGGTCGCTGATGTTCGAGGACGAGAACACCCGCGGCCGCGTGGCCTATGGCAATGCCTATACCTATTCGATGGGCCCGGCGGCGCTGTATCTGCAGGCCAAGGGCGCGGCGCAGATCGGCAATGTCGCCGACATGACCCCCGAAGAGGCAAAGGTCGTCGCCGACTTCCTGATCGAGCGCAAGAAGGCGGGCCAGTTCCGCACCCTCTACGGCGCCTTCGAGGAGCAGATCCAGCTGCTGACCAACAAGGAAGTGGACGTGATCAACTGCTGGGAACCGGCCGTGCGCGAGGCGAACCTCGTGCTGGGCCCGGACGCGACCCGCTATGCCTATACCAAGGAAGGCTATTTCAAGTGGGGCCACGGCGCCTATATCGCCGCGCAGGCGGTCGATCGCGGCAATCTGGACGCGATCTACAAGGTGCTGAACTACTTCCTCAGCGGCGAATACCGCGCGCTTCAGGCCCGCGACCGCGGCTATGCCGGCCCGAACATGGACCTGGGCGTGGAATATGCCGAAGCGAACGGCTGGACCGCCGAGGAGGTCGCCGCGCTGAAGGCGACCGAGGCCAAGGTCAACAAGAAGTTCGCCAAGCCCTATGTCTCGACCACCACGCCGAACAACGCGAGCGCGATGGAAGAGGAATGGCAGCGTTTCCTCAACGCCTGAGGCAATGACAGTTCCGGGCGCGCGCCTGGCGCGCCCGGCTTTCCGCGGAACGGATCACGAATATGCAGCAAAGCACTGGCACCGCCGGCCGGGCGGGAGTCCTTTCGGGCGTCATCCGAAGGCTTGCGACGATGAAGGTCGCGGTCTGGCTGATCGTGCTGGCCTGGTTCGTCCTGGTGATCGTGCCGATCATCGTGCTCTTCGCCTTCAGCTTCTTCACGACCGAGCAGTTCCGCACCGTCTATACGCCCACGACGACGACCTGGGTGGAGCTGTTCTCCTCGGGCCGGTGGGAGGTGACGCTGCGCACCCTGCGCATCGCGATGACCGTGACGCTGATCGAACTTGCCGTGGGCTTTCCCTTCGCGCTGTGGCTGGCCAAGGGCCGGGTCGGCAAGGTCGGGCGCGCGGTCTGCCTGGCGATGCTGACGATCCCGTTCTTCCTTGACGTCTCGTCGCGGACCATCGTCTGGCGGGCGATCCTGGGGCAGTCGGGGCTGGTCAACACCGTGCTGATGGGGCTTGGCCTGACCGACGCGCCGCTGGACTGGCTGCTCTATTCCGAAGTCGCGGTGCTGTTCGGGATGGTGGTGACGCTGTTCCCGCCCATGGTGATGCCGATCTACCTGGCGATCAGCCTGATCGACGACACGCTGCTCGAGGCCAGCAACGACCTTGGCGCCTCGCCCTGGCAGACGCTGTCCCGTGTCATCATCCCGCTGTCGCTGCCCGGCGTGATGGCCGGCATCGTCTTCAGCCTGGGGCCGGCGCTGGCCGCCTGGGTCGAGCCGGGGATGCTGGGCGGCGGCTTCGTCAACCTGATCTCGAACTCCATCGAAAGCGCCTATTCGGCCCTGCGCTATCCGGTCGTCGCGGCGCTGTCGGCTTTCGTGATCCTGCTTCTGCTTCTCATGCTGGGGGCCATGTACCTGATCGCGCGCCGGTTCGGCGATCCGGCCTCCTCGTTCCGCGTCCTGAGGGGGTGACCATGGAAAACCGCATCGCCTTCGCCAGGGTCGCCCCGATCTCGCCGAAGCTCGAGATCAGCCATGCGCCGGTCTGGAAGCGGCTGGGCAAGTGGGGCGGCTTCGCGATGCTGGGGCTGATCTATTTCCCGCTCCTGTGGCTGATCCTTCTGTCGATCAGCCGCAATCCGCTGGGCGGGATTCCCGGCGACTTCTCGCTGGAGCATTATCGCGCGCTGTTCGCCAATTCCGAATGGCACATGCCGATGCTGGCCAGCCTGGTGATCGGCGTGATCGTGGGGCTGATCTGCGCGGTGGCCGCGACGATCATCGGCCGGGCGCTGCCCGCGCTGAACAGCCCCGGCAAGGTGCTGTTCCTGTTCGTGATTCCGTTGTTCGTGCCGGGCATGTCGATGGGGGCGGCGCTGTTGATCTTCACCCGGGCGGTGCTGGGGCTGAAGCTGGGGTTCTGGTCGGTGGCGCTGGGACATTTCGTCTGGGCCTTCCCCTTCGCGCTGCTGATCATCCTGGTCGTGACCACCCGCTTCGACCACCGCCTGGTCGAGGCCGGCCGCGATCTTGGCGCCAGCAACTGGCGGGTGTTCTGGGACATAGAGTTCCCGATCCTGATGCCGGGCATCGTCAGTTCGGCGCTGTTCGGGTTCCTGATGTCCTTCAACGAGGTGATGCGCTCGATCTTCCTGCGTGGCACGACCGAGACCATGCCGGTCTGGAGCTGGGTCCAGGCGGCGGCCCAGCAAAGCCAGGTGCCGATCATCTTCTCGCTGGCGTCGATCGTGCTGCTGATCACCCTGCCGCTTCTCTGCGCGGCCTTCTGGCTGTTGTTCGTCAAGCTCGACAAATCGTGAGCCCGGAGATGTATCCCTCAGGGTGCTGCCGAGGCCAGGCGCGGCATCAGCGACCTGGCCGCGAGGGTCAGGTCGCGCTCCATGCAGGCGCGCGCGGCCGCCGCGTCGCCGCGCTCCAGCGCAGCGACGATATGGACATGCTCGTCGTTGGCGTGCTGGCGGAAATGGTCGCTGTCGAAAAGCCCGGTGAAGACCGGCCCGACCTTCAGCCACAGGCCCTGGATCACGTGCAGAAGTTCCTCGTTCCCGGACTTCTCGTAGATGCGGAAGTGGAATTCCCGGTTCAGCTGCAGATAGGCCCGCGCGTCGAAGGTCTTGGCCGTGGCGGCGATCCGGTCGAGGATCCCGCGCAGCTGGGCGATGTCATCGGGCACAAGGCGCGGCACGGCCAGTTCGGTCGCCATCCCCTCCAGCGCCACGCGCACCGGCAGAAGCTGTGCGAATTTCTCGCGCGTCATCTGCGGCACCACGATCGAGCGGTTCGGCAGCACGACCAGCAGGCGTTCGGCCACCAGCCGTTGCAGCGCCTCGCGGATCGGCGTCGCCGAGATGCCGTAGTTTTCCGCAAGTGTACGGATCACCAGCGGCTGCATCGGTGCGAAGATGCCGTTGGTCAGGCCCGTCAGGATCTCCTGGTAGGCGCGGTCGTTCAGCGGCTGATATTCGATCTTGGTCATGCCCATCTTCCTGCATTCACGACGCTTTTAAGACCATGCGCCAGATTTTGCACTTCTTATCACGTTGACGCTGTATTGTATATGATATATCAAATAGCAGGCGCAGGACGGCTCGGGGGGAGGGCGACATGCTGCACGATGAGCTGAGGTTCTATCCCGGCGGGGACCGTGCCATCGAGGTCGAGCTGGGCGACGGCATGGACTTCACGCTGAACTTCACGGTTCACCGGCTGGTCGCGGCCGTGCGCGAAGCCCGGATCGCCGCGATCGAGGATCTGATCCCGGAGCTGGCCTCGTTCCAGGTGAACTATGACCCGGATCGGATCTCGTATGAGGATCTGACGGCCGAGATCGCGCGGATCTACGCCCGCATCGGCGCCGGCGCCTCGGGGTCGCTGCCCAGCCGGCTGATCACCATGCCGGTCTGGTACTCCGACGACCAGACCGCCGCCTGCATCGAGGACTACCGCAAGACCTATCCCGACAAGCGCACCGACCCGGACCTGGTCTGCGAGATGAACGGCCTTGCGGACCGTGCGGCGCTGGCGCGGCTGCATTCGGGGACGGAATACTGGGTGGCGGCGCTGGGGTTCTGGCCGGGGCTCTGCTCGCTGTTGCCGCTGCGGCCCAGGGCGCGGATCTTCGCGCCGAAATACAACCCGCCGCGCACCTGGACGCCGAAGGGCGCCATCGGGATCGGCGGGGCGCTGACCTGCATCTACCCGGACCGCACGCCCGGCGGATACCAGCTGATCGGCCGCAGCCCGGCGCCGATCTATGACGGAGCACAGCGCCTGCCCGCCTTCCGCGACAGTCTGGCCCTGTTCCGTGCCGGGGACCGCGTCCGGTTCCGCCCGGTCACGCAAGAGGAATGTGCGCAGATCGAGGCCGAGGTCGCCGCCGGCCGCTACGAACATGACATCGTCGAATATCAGGTCTTCTCGGTCGACCGCTATCTCGACTGGGCCAAGGGACAGGGGGGCCGGGGATGAGCCAGCGCAGCATCAGCGTCGTCAAGCCGGGGCTCGAGACCACGGTCCAGGAACTGCCCGGCCGCATCGGCTTTCTCGAACAGGGGTTCCCGGTCTCGGGCCCGTTCGACGCCTGGTCCTTCCGGCAGGCCAACCTTCTGGTCGGCAACGACCGCGACACCGCCGCGCTGGAGTGCCAATTCCTGGGACCGACGCTGCGGTTCGACTGCAATGCCGTCGTGGCGGTGACGGGCGCGGACATGCGGCCGAGCCTCGACGGCGTGCCGGTGGCGATGTGGTCCAGCCATGTGGTGCGCGCCGGGCAGGTCCTGGCGCTGGGGCCGGCCTACAGCGGGGCGCGCGCCTATGTCGCGATCTCGGGCGGGGTGGATACCCCGGTCGTCCTGGGCTCGCGCGCGGTGTTCCACATGGCCGGGGTGGGCGGCCGGGCGCTGGTGGCGGAGCAGGTGCTGCCGCTGGGTGTTGCCGGCCCGACAACGCTGGATGCGCCCGCACTGACGATCCCCGAGGCCCTGCGCCCCAGGTTCGCCACCGACCGCCGCTGGGACATCGAGGCCCTCGCCGGGCCGAACGACGACTGGCTCTCTCCCGAGGCGGTTGAGATGTTCTTCTCCTCCGACTGGGCGGTGCAGGCCAAGAGCAACCGCACCGGAATCCGCCTGACCGGCCCGGAGTTCGGCTTTGCCCATCGCGCGATCCACAAGAACAGCGACCACGGGCAAGAGCCGTCGAACATCATCGACCATGGCTATCCGCTTGGCGCGGTGAACCTGGCGGGACAGACGCCGATCATCCTTGTCAACGACGCCCCCAGCACGGGCGGTTTCATCAACCCCTTCACGGTGGCCAGCGCCGCATTCTGGAAGCTGGCCCAGGCCAAGCCCGGCGACATCCTGCGCTTCCGCCGCATCGACCGGGCCGAGGCCGGACGCCTGCGCGCCGAACTGGGCCGTGTCACCAGCCCCGGAGTGACCGCACTTGCCTGAATCCATTGCCGAAGCCGCCAGCGCCACCCTGGGAGAGACGCTGGAAAGCCCGCCGCCGCTGATCGACGAGACCGCCGCCGCGGAACTGGTGCGCCGTCACTACGGCCTTGCGACCGAAGCCCGGACGATCGCCTGCGAGCGCGACGCGAATTTCCAGATGACCGCCGAGGATGGACGGAACTTCACCCTGAAGGTGTCCAATCCGGGCGAGCCGGCGGTCAACACGAACTTCCAGACCGAGGCGATCCTGTGGCTGGAGCGGGTCGATCCCGGCCTGCCGGTGCCCAAGGTGGTGCGGGCGCTGGACGAGCAGAGCGAGTTTCCCCTGCGGATGGCCGACGGGCGGACCAGCATCGTGCGGATGCTGACCTGGCTGGATGGCGTCCCGGTGGTCAGGGTCGGCGTCTCGGCCGCGCTGCGCCGCGACATGGGGCGGACCCTGGCGCGGCTGGGGGCGGCGCTGCGCGACTTCGACCATCCCGGCGCGTCGCATGACATCCAGTGGGACATCAAGCACGCCGGACGGCTGCGCCCGCTGCTCGTCTCGCTGCCCGACAACGCGCTGCGTCGGCAGTTGCTGGCCGAGCTGGACCATTTCGATGCCGTGGTCCAGCCCGTGCTGGCGGGATTGCGGCAGCAGGTGGTGCACAACGACCTGAACCACCACAACGTCCTGCTGGACCCGCACAATCCCGACCGGGTGTCGGGCGTGCTGGACTTCGGGGACATGGTGAAGACGCCGCTGGTCGCGGATCTGGGCGTCGCCGCCTCGTACATGACGCATCAGGAGGACGGCGCGCTGCGCTGCGTGTCCGAGATGGTGGCGGCCTATCATGCGGTCGTGCCGCTGACCCATCAGGAGATCGGGCTTCTGCGCGACCTCACGGTGGCCCGGCTGGTGACCTCGATCGCCATCACCGAATGGCGCGCGGCCCGCTATCCGCAGAACGCCGACTACATCCTGCGCAACAACGGACCGGCGCGGATCGGGATGGAGCGTTTTGCGACCCTTCCGCGCGAGGACGTCACTGCCGCGCTCTTGCGCGCCTGCAACATGGAGTGAAAGCGATGGTAACCGACACCGGCATGGTCAACGCCTTTGTGGAAGGCGCGGCCGAACTGGACGCGGCGACGGCGGCGATGATCGCGGACCGCAAGAAGCTGTTGGGGCCGGCCTATCGGCTGTTCTACCAGCGGCCCGTGCATTTCGTGCGGGGCGAGGGCGCCTGGCTTTACGACCCCGAGGGGAACGCCTATCTGGACGCCTACAACAACGTCACCTCGATCGGCCATTGCCATCCGAAGGTGGTCGAGGCCGTCAGCCGCCAGATGGCGACGCTGACCACCAACACGCGCTACCTGCACGACTCGGTCCTGCGCTATGCCGACCGGCTGCTGGCGACGATGCCGGAGGGGATCGGGCATTTCATGTTCACCTGCACCGGCTCGGACGCGAACGACCTCGCGGTGCGGATCGCCCAGTCCTATACCGGCGGGCAGGGTATCATCGTGACCGAGACCGCCTATCACGGCATCACGCAGACGGTGGCGGCCTTCTCGCCCTCGCTGGGCGAGAACGTGCCGCTGGGGGCGCATGTGCGGACGGTGCCGGCGCCGGATTCCTATCGCAGCGCGACCGGCGATGTCGGGGCCGAGTTCGCGGCCGGCGTCCAGGCGGCGATCCGCGACCTGCAGCGCCACGGGATCAAGCCCGCGCTCTTCATCTGCGACGGCATCTTCTCCAGCGACGGGGTGTTCGACGGCCCGGCCGGGTTCCTGAAAGGCGCGGTCGAGGCGATCCGCGTGGCGGGCGGCATCTATATCGCGGACGAGGTGCAGTCGGGATTTGGCCGTACCGGCGATGCGATGTGGGGCTTCCAGCGCCACGGCGTGGTGCCGGACCTGGTGACCATGGGCAAGCCGATGGGCAACGGCTATCCGGTGGCCGGTGTCGCCGGGCGGCCCGAGGTCCTGGCGGAGTTCGGCCGGAAGGCGCGGTATTTCAACACCTTCGGCGGCAATGCCGTGGCGGCCGAGGCGGCCATGGCGGTGCTTGAGGCGATCCAGTCCGAGGGGCTGGTCGAGAACGCCCGCGAGACCGGCCGCTATCTGAAGGACGGGATCCAGGCGCTGGCCTCGCTGCATCCCTGCATCGGCGACGTGCGCGGCGCGGGGCTGTTCCTGGGGGTGGAGATCGTCTCGGACCGCGTCGCGAAGACGCCCGACGCGGCCATGACCACCCGCATCGTCAACGGCCTGCGCGACGAGCGGGTGCTGATCTCGGCCTGCGCCAAGGCGGCGAACGTGCTGAAGATCCGGCCGCCGCTGATCTTCACCCGCGACCAGGCCGACATTCTGGTCGAACGGCTTGACCGCGTGCTGTCGCGCTGCGCCTGAGCCATGCCAACCCGTCACATGATCCGAGGATAACCAATGGCCACCAAACGCATCGAGTCGCCGCTGCCCGGCGTGATCTACCTCTCGCCCGCCCCGGGGGAGCCCGTGTTCAAGGCCCCGGGCGACAGCGTCGCGGTGGGCGACACCCTGGCGTTGGTCGAGGTGATGAAGTCCTACATGCCGGTCGAGGCCGACCAGGCGGGCATCTTCAGGGGCTATCTTGTCGAAACCGAAACGGTGCTGGAGCCCGGCGAGCCGCTTTGCGAGCTTGAGGTCTGAGCATGGCCCCGATCCGGAAGCTGCTGATCGCCAACCGGGGCGAGATCGCCGTGCGCATCCAGCGCGCGGCGCGCGACCTCGGGATCCGCACCGTGCAGGTGGTCAGCGAGGCCGACCGCGACATGCTGGCGGCCCGCATGGCCGACGAGGTCATCGTGCTTGGCCCGCCCGCCGCGTCGAAGTCCTATCTCGCGGTCGACCGCCTGCTGGATGCCCTGCGCGACAGCGGGGCGGACGCGGTGCATCCCGGCTATGGCTTCCTGTCCGAGAACGCGGATTTCGCCCGCGCCGTCACCGCGATGGGCCGGATCTTCGTCGGCCCCGACGCGGACACGATCGAGCGCATGGGCGACAAGGTGAATGCCCGGCAGGCCGCGATCGCGGCGGGCGTGCCCGTCGTGCCCGGCAGCGAAGGGCGGATCAAGGGTCTGGAGCAGGCCCTCTCCCTGGCGGGGGAGATCGGCTATCCGGTCATGGTGAAAGCCGCCGCCGGCGGGGGCGGGCGCGGCATCCGCGTCTCGCACACGGCCGAGGAACTGGCCGCCGCCATTCCCACCGCCATGGCCGAGGCGAAGGCGGGTTTCGGCGATCCCGGCCTGTATCTGGAGGCCTATATCGAGAAGGCCCGCCACATCGAGGTGCAGGTCCTGGGCGACGGCGAGGACGTGATCCACCTGCACGAGCGCGAATGTTCCCTGCAACGCCGCCGCCAGAAGGTCTGGGAGGAAGCCCCGGCCGCGATGCTGGACCCCGGCCTGCGGGCGGAGCTCTGCGCCTCGGCCGTGCGGCTGTCCAGGGCGGTCCGCTATCGCGGCGCGGGCACGATGGAATACCTTTACGACCCCGGCCGGCAGGCGTTCTACTTCATCGAGATGAACACCCGCATCCAGGTCGAGCATCCCGTGACCGAGATGATCACCGGGATCGATCTGGTGCGCGAGATGCTGCTGATCGCCGGGGGCGGCAGGCTGCGGATGTCGCAAGAGGATGTCCGGTGCACCGGACATGCCATCGAGGTCAGGATCAACGCCGAGGACCCGGCCCGCAACTTCATGCCGAATCCGGGCCATGTCGAGACCTTGCGCCTTCCCGAAGGCCCCGGAATCCGCTTCGACGAGGGCATCTATGCCGGTTACCGGGTTCCGCCTTTCTACGACTCGCTTTTGGGCAAGCTGATCGTGGCGGGCGCGTCGCGGGAGGAGGCGCTGGACCGGATGGCCGCGGCGCTGGACGGGCTGGAGATCGGCCCGATCGCGACGACAACCGCCCTGCACCGCGCCCTGGTGCAGGACCCTGCCCTGCGCGCCGGCGAGGTTTCGACCCGATGGCTGGAGACCTGGCTGGAAGGACCGGGAGTTGCGGCCATCAAGACCGCGAGCGGAACCTGACCGGGGCGCGTCAGCTCAGGTAATGGTTCACCGGCTGCAGGGGTTCGGGCGGTTCCTCGCCCAGATGCGGGGCCAGGCTGATCTCGGCGGCGCGGCAGATGGCATCCAGGGCGATGCCGTTCAGGCTGGTGGCGAAGGGATGGCTCAGCTCCTCGGTCACTTCTGCCAGGCCAAGGAACATGTAGGCCACGACCGCCACGAAGACGGGGGTCATCCAGCCCGTGGTGCCGATCAGCGCCAGCGGCAGGAGCAGGCAGTAGAGATAGGTCGTGCGGTAGATCAGCAGGGAATAGACGAAGGGCAGCGGGCTGTTGGCGATGCGTTCGCAGCCCGCCTGTTGCAGCGCCATGCCGGCCAGACGGGCGGACAGCGCCCGTGCGCCGAAGCCGTCCAGCCGCCCGTCCCGATGCGCCGCCGCAAGGGTGGCGTTCACCAGGTCGAGGGCCGCATCCGGCGGGTGGGCGGCCGTTGCCACCTCCTCCTGCCCCGGCGCGCGGGGCGACAGGCGGCGCAGGTTCAGGCGGTGGGCATGGAGGAAGACCAGCGCCTCGCGCAGGACCTGTTCGCGCGTGGGCCTGTCCGCCAGGAAGACCTCGACCTCGCGCGCCAGGCTGCGCATGTCGGCCAAGAGCCCGCCCCAGAGCCGCCGCGCCTCCCACCAGCGGTCATAGGCGGCGTTGTTGCGAAAACCCAGGAAGAGCGACAGGCCGATACCGAAGACGGCGAAGCTGGACCCGTCCAGATGCGGGGCAAGCCCGGTCATCCGGTCCAGGAGCACGACCAGCGCCGCGACGATGCCGAGGATGAGGACCGGCCCGACGACGCGCGGCACGATGGAGCCGCGCAGGGCGGTCAAGAGGTCCCAGAGGCCCGGTTTTTCCCTGACGATCATGCGTGCCTCTTGCCTGCCCTTGCGCCCATGGTGTCCTGCCCGGCCCGAACAGTCAAATGCCGGGCAGGTCAGGGAAGTCGCGATGGCCCTGGCTCCAGCCCTGCCACTTCCCGGCGGAACCGCGGACTGTCGCCGCGGTCGTCGGGTGTATCCAGCTCCTCGGCGAAGCGGCGGCCGGCGTAGGTGGCCCAGGCGATGGGGCCGGGCGCGGCGGCGTCCCCGATCAGCCTGACCGAGCGGAGGCCGGCGGCCTCCCATTCGCCCCGCCGCGCGGCGAGGTCGTGGTAGAGGGTGTCGTGCGGTATGCGCGAGGTCACCATGACCACGGCATCGGCGGGCAGGGTGAAGGGGGCGCCGGTCCAGCAGCAGGCAAGGCCGACCTCGGCCGCGCCAATCGCCTCGGGCGCTTTCGACAGGTGGATGCGGACGCCGAGTTCCATCAGGCGGCGCATGATGATCGCCTGCTCCAGCGTGTTTTCCGCCCATTCGGCGACCTTGGCGGCGGGCGTCACGAAATCCACCATGCAGCCGCGCGCGACCAGGACCTCGGCCATCAGCGAGCCCATGTAGAAATGGTCGTCGTCATAGACCGCGACGCGCCCGCCCGCGGGCCCCTGCCCCGCCATCAGGTCGTCGGGCGAGAAGACCGGCATCGCCGGATTGGTCGGGATCGGCAAGAGATGCAGCCGGGCGACCGCATCGCGCCGCCAGCTGGCCCCGGTGGCGATGGCGACATGCTCGGCCCCCATCGCCAGCACGTCGTCGGCGGTCAGGCGGCTGTCGCGGTAGATCTCGGCGTTGGTCAAGGGCGCAAGCTGGCCGATGCGGTAATCCGCCACCCGGCCCCAGGCCGAGAGGCCCGGCAGGCCGCGTTCGCGGGCGACCCGGCCGCCCAGCACGGTCGTCGCCTCGGCCAGCGTCACCTGATAGCCCCGCCGCGCCGATTGCAGCGCGGCCTCCAGCCCCGTCGGCCCGGCGCCGACCACCAGCACACTGGAGGACGGCCCCTTCGGCCGCGCCCGTTCGGGGTGCCAGCCCTTGCGCCATTCCTCCATGAAGGCGGTGTTCTGGGTGCAGCGGCTGATCCCGCCGGTCATGTCGCCCGAGACGCAGATGTTGCAGCCGATGCATTCGCGGATGTCCTCGAAGCGGCCCTCCTCGATCTTCTTCGGCAGGAACGGGTCGGCGATGGAAGGCCGCGCCGCGCCGATGAAATCCAGGATCCCCTGGCGGATCTGCCGCACCATGGCGTCGGCGCTGGTGAAGCGCCCCACCCCCACGACGGGGCGCGAGGTCAGCTCCTTGATCCCGCGCACCAGATCCTCTTGCGCGCCCTCGGGCTTGAAGCGCGAGGTGCCGGAGCAGGCGTCCCAGGTGCCATGGGCCAGATCCCAGAGGTCGGGCAGGTCGCCATGCATCGCGATGAAATCGCGCACCTCGGTGTTGGAGAAGCCATGGGTCCCGGCCTCGTGCAGCGACATGCGGTAGGTGATCCCAAGCTCTCCCTTCGTCACCTCGCGCGCGTCCTCGATCACCTCGCGCAGGAAGCGGCCGCGGTTTTCAAGGCTGCCGCCGTATTCGTCGGTCCGGTGGTTCGTGGCGCGCGAAAGGAAGTGCTGGAAGATGCCGAAGCCATGCGCGCCGTAAAGGCAGATCAGGTCGAAGCCCGCCTGCTGGCTGCGGCGGACGGCGTTGCGGAACCAGCGGCGCAGGTCGCGGATATCCTCGCGGTCCAGGGTGCGGGCCTGCACCGGGTCGGAGGTGAAGGTCAGGATCGGCCCGCCCGTCACCGCCAGCGGCACGTCGCGGGAATACAGGTTCGGCCCGTTGATCCCGGAATAGGCCAGCTGGATCCCCGCCAGCGCGCCGTGGCTTTTCATCGCCTCGGCCATGGCGGCGAGGGCAGGGATGTCCTTGTCCTCCCACAGGTGTTGCTCGATGAAGGGGGTGATCTCGGAGGAGGGGTGGATCTCGGTCTGTTCGGTGAAGATCACGCCCCAGCCGCCCTCGGCCTTGGTGCGGCGCATCTCGGCGGCGGCGGAGGGGTCGCGGTAGCCGCCGCCGTTGCAATGCGGGACCTGGTAGAAACGGTTCTTCGCCAGCTTCGGCCCGATCCGCAGCGGTTCGAACAGGATGTCGTAGCGGCTGTCGCGGGGCATGACGTCAGACTTTCCGGAAATCGGTGATCTGGGTGGAGACGCGGGCCGGATCGACGGCGGGCACGTCGGCGACCAGCAGCGCCGGATGCTCGCCCGCCTGCGCCAGGACCTCGCCATGCGGGCCGGCGATCAGGCTGCCGCCGGCATAGGTCAGGTCGCCCTCGCTGCCGCAGTAATTGGCATAGGCGATGGCCAGCCCGTGATTGGCCGCCATGGCGGGCACGGTGTGGCGCACGACATGGGTGAAGGGCATCATGTTGGCGGTGGGGACGAGGATCGCCTCGACCCCCTGCCCGGCCAGCGCCGCGACATGGGGGGCGAATTCGATGTCGTAGCAGATCAGCAGGGCCAGCTTGCGGCCGGCGAGGTCGAAGGTGACGTAGGCATCGCCGGCAGTGAAGATCGCCTTCTCACGCGGGCCATAAGGCTGGATCTTGCGGTAATGGGCCAGGACCCCGCCATCCGGGCCAAGGCACAGCGCCGCGTTCCAGACCTTCCCCCCGGCCGCCTCGGCATAGCCGAAGACCAGCGCGGTTCCCGCACTTCGCGCCGCCTCGGAGAGACGGGTCAGCGGCGCGGACCCCTCTCCGAGGGCGAGTTCGGCGATCCGGGGATGGTTGTAGCCCGGCAGGAAGACCTCGGGCGCGACCAGCAGATCGGCGCCGGCGGCCGAAGCCGCCTGAAGGGCGGTCGTAAGCGCGGCGCAGGCCGCGTTGATGTCGCCTGCGGGCGAGGGGGTTTGCAGGACGGAAAGGCGCATGGGAATACCGGGGCTTCAGGCCCCGCGCCAAGGCGGCGCGGGGCGGGCTGTCGTCATTTCTTCAGGTTGATCCAGATCGCATCGTAAAGCTTCTGGGTCGCCTCGTCGCAGACCAGGACGAAGCTGCCCGTCGGGGCCGATGCCGGGGGGTTGGTCTCGGGGCTGGACTTGATCGCCTCGTCCAGGAAGGGCTCCACCCCGATGACGCCCGAGGTATAGGCGGCATAGTTGGTCACGGCGGCGGCATTCTCGGGCTCCAGCAGGAAGTTCATGAACTTCAGCGCGTTCTCGCGGTTCGGCGCGTCCTTCAGCAGCACCATGTTGTCCATCCAGACCACCATGCCCTCCTTCGGATAGGCATATTCGACATTCGCCCCCTCGGCCCGCGCCTTGGCGGAAAAGCCGTTGTAGATCATCCCCGCCGCCGCATCGCCCGAGACCAGCACGTCCTTGGCCGTGTCCGAACCGAAGCTGGCCCAGTTCGCCTTGGCCGCCACCAGCATGTCGGACAGCGCCTTGAGCTGCGTCTTGTCGGTCGAGCATTGCGGGAGGCCCATGTAGATCGAGGCCAGCGCCAGAACCTCGCCCTGGCTGTCCAGCACGTTGATCCTGCCCTTCAGCTCTTCCGGCGGGTCGAAGATGATGGCAAGGCTGCCGATGTCGCCCTGATAGACGTCGCGGTTCACGCTGAAGGCGGTCGTGCCCCACTGGTAGGGGATCGAGGACTGGCGGCCCGGATCGAAGGGCACGTCGATCCATTTCGGGTCGATGTTGGCGAAATTCGGCAGTTCCTCGCGGGCGAAGCTGTCCAGAAGTCCCTCGGCTGCCATGATCTGCACCATGTAGTCGCCGGGAACGGCCACGTCATACTGGCCCAGCTTGCCGGCCTTGAGCGAGGCGAGCATCGCCTCGTTGCTGTCGTAGGTGTCGATGGTGACGGCGATGCCGGTCTCGGCGGTGAACTTGTCCACCAGCTCCTGCGGGATGTATTCGAACCAGTGGTAGACCTTCAATTCGCCCTCGGCGAAGGCGGGGCCGGCCAGAAGCAGGGCCAGCGTGGTCAGGCGGAAATTCATCGGTGCGTCTCCTTGTCGGTTACGGGCTTCTGCGGCCCTTGCGGTTGATCAGGTAGGACAGGGTCACGAACAGGACCGAAACCGCCAGCATCAGGGTCGAGATCGCCATGATGTTCGGCTTGATCCCCTGCTTGACCGAGCCGAAGATGGCGGTTGGCAGCGTCTCCATTCCCGCGCCCTTGACGAAGTTGGTGATGATGAAATCGTCCAGCGAGATGATGAAGGCCAGGAGTAAACCCGACACCACCCCCGGCGCCAGAAGCGGCAGCAGGATCAGGCGGAAGGCCTGCCAGCGGCTGGCGTAAAGGTCGCGGGCGGCCTGCTCGTAATGGCCCTCGATCCCCTGCAGGCGCGCGGCGATGGGCAGGTAGGCGAAGGGGATGCAGAAGGTGACATGGGCGATCAGCACCGTCAGGTAGCCGGTGGTCAGGCCGATCATGGCGAAGAAGATCAGCGTGGCGACGGCGGTGACGATCTCGGGCACCATCAGCGGCACGTTGATCAGGGCGAAGGTCGCGCGCTTGCCCCGGAACGCCCCGCCCCGGACCATCGCCACCGCCGCCGCCGTGGCGATCATGGTGGAGAGAGAGGCCGCGATCACGGCGATGGTCAGCGAGTTCCACGCCGCCTGACCGAAGCGCGCCGACTCGGGCCCGGTGAAGACATCGGCGTACCAGCGCAGCGAAAAGCCGCCCCAGCTGGTGATCGAGGTCGAGCCGTTGAAGGAATAGGCCATGATCACCAGAAGCGGCGCATACAGCACCACAAGGCACAGGACGGTGATGGCCAGGAAGCCGGGGTAATGCCGCACGCCCCTCATGCCGCGCCCCCTTTCGCGGCCGAGCGCGCGTAGAGCAGAAGCGCGATCATCACCAGCGTCATCAGGATCATCGAGACCGCCGCGCCGAAGGGCCAGTTGCCGAGGCTGCCCTTGAACTGCTCGTCGATCAGCGAGCCGATCATGAAATTCTTCGCCCCGCCCAGCAGGTCGGGCGCGAGGAAGGCCCCCAGCGAGGGGATGAAGACCAGCAGGCAGCCCGCGACGATGCCCGGCTTGACGATGGGCAGGACGATCTCGCGCAGGGTGACCCAGCGGCTGGCGTAAAGGTCCGCCGCAGCCTCGGACAGGGCGAAGTTGTAGCGTTCCACGGCGGCATAGATCGGCAGCACCATGAAGGGCAGGTAGCTGTAGAACAGGCCCAACTGCACCGCGAGGTTGGTGTTGACCAGGGGCAGCGGCCCGTCGATCAGGCCGATGCCCAGCAGCGCCTCGTTCAGCGGGCCGTTGTCGCGGATCAGGAATTTCAGGCTGACGGTGCGGATCAGAAGGTTGACCCAGTAGGGAATGGTGATCAGGAACAGCCAGACCCCCCGGCTGTGCGCGGGCCGCGTGGCGATGAACCAGGCGGTCGGGAAGCCGATCGCCAGACAGAGCAGCGTCGCCACCACCGCCTGCCAGATCGAGCGCCAGAAGATCGTGATGTAGGTCCATTCCAGGACCGGCGGCTCGTCCCCGAAGAGGCCCCGGTTCAGGAAGAACTGGTCATAGGCGGCCAGCGAGAACTGCCAGTCGACGCCGCCGCGGAACTCCTTGGTCAGGAAGGAATAGACCGCCATCAGCCCGACCGGCAGGACCAGGAAGATCCCGATCACCGCCCAGGTCGGCAGCAGCAGCGGCGCGACGATGCGGCGATAGCTGTCGTCGCCGGTGGCCGGGGTCTGGTCCGCGATCCCCGCCATCAGTCGGCCAGAAGGCGCGCGGCGCCCTCCTCGATCCGCAGGCCCAGCCGGTCGCCGGGCTGCGGAACCCGTGCCCGGGCCGAATTCTGGACGCGGACCTGCATTTCGGCCCCGCCCTCCAGCCGGGTCAGCAGCTGCAGGTCGGTGCCGAGATAGACCACCCGCTCCACCGTCGCCTTCAGATCGCCGCCCGCTTCCACCAGCGACAGCCGCTCGGGCCGGATCGACAGGGCGTGCCGGCCGAGGGTATCGCTGGCCGAGGGGCAGGTCAGCGCCTGCCCGCCCGGCAAGACCACCCGCGCCTGCCCGCCCGCGACCGAGGCGACCTCGACCTCCAGCAGGTTGGTCTCGCCGATGAAATCGGCAACGAAGCGGTTGACCGGGGCCTCGTAGATCTCGCGCGCGGTGCCGATCTGCTGGACATGGCCCGCGCTCATCACGGCGATGCGGTCGGACATGGTCAGTGCTTCTTCCTGGTCATGGGTCACGAAGATGAAGGTGATGCCGGTGTCTTCCTGCAACTGCTTCAGTTCCACCCGCATCGCCTGCCGCAGCTTCAGGTCCAGCGCCGACAGCGGCTCGTCCAGGAGCAGCACCCGCGGCTCGGGCGCCAGGGCACGGGCCAGCGCCACCCGCTGTTGCTGGCCACCGGAAAGCTGCGACGGCAGCCGGTCGGCAAAGGCCGACAGATGCACCATCTCCAGCATCCGGCCCGCTCGTGCCCGCCGCGCATCGGCCGCCACGCCCTTCATCTTCAGCCCGAAGGCCACGTTGTCCAGCACCGACATATGCGGGAACAGGGCATAGTTCTGGAACACCGTGTTGACCGGCCGCCGGTCCGGCTCCAGCCCGGCGATGTTCTGGCCGAACAGCAGGATCTCGCCCTGGGTCACATCCTCGAACCCCGCGATCATCCGCAGAAGCGTGGTCTTGCCGCAGCCCGAGGGGCCGAGCAGGGTGAAGAACTCGTTGTCCCGGATCGCCAGCGAGACGCCGTGTAGGGCGGTGAAGGTGCCATAGCGCTTGACCACGCGGCGGATCTCGATGGCGTCGCTCATCTGGCTGGATCATACCCCCGGATTCTGTACATTCAGCATGGTCGCCGAAAAAGCGGGGGTATATACCCCCAGAGAGGTATCGCCATGCCGCCGCTGCCGAACCTGGCCGAGGTGCGGATCGCCACGGTGATCCGTGCCCTGCACCAGCCGGAATTCGAGGCGGCGCTGGCCCTTCTGTTCCAGACCCTCGCCGCGCCGGACAATCTGATCTGCCTGGCCTATCGCGACGCCGGGCCGCCGCAGGTGCTGCATCGCGAGACCAGGGATCCGACCGTCTTCACCCAGTTGGAAAGCACCTACCTGCCGGGGGCCTATCGCCTGGACCCTTTCTTCGAGCTGCACCTGAACCGGGTCGCCGCAGGGGCCTACCGCCTGACCGACATCGCTCCCGACGCCTTCCACCGCAGCCGCTACTTCAGCGAATATTACGAGCAGACCACGCTGGTGGACGAGATCACCTTCGTCGCCTATCCCGCCCCCGGCGTCACGCTGAACCTCTGCCTCGGCCGCGACATCTCCTCCGGCCGGCTGTTCTCGATCCGCGAGGTGGAGACCTGCCAGCGCCTTGCCCCGGTGATCGCCGCCCTGTCCGAGGCGCATTGGGCCGGCCTCTCCCGCGCCTCCGGCCCGGCCGAGGATACCGCCGCCCTCCTGGCCCTGGCCGCGCGGCGCCAGCACGGCATCCAGCTTTCCGCCCGCCAGGCCGAGGTGGCGCTGCTGATCCTGCGCGGCCATTCCACGGTCTCGATCGGCCTCCGCCTCGGCCTGTCGCCGCAGACGGTGAAGGTCTTCCGCAAGCAGCTTTACAGCCGCTGTGCGATCAGCTCCCAGGCCGAGCTTTTCGCGCTGATGCTTCCGCTCTTGCGGGATCACGCGCCGCCAGCCTCCGGTCAGGCCTTTCAATCCGGGCTTGTCGATTGACAGGCTTTCTTGCCTGACCTTCCATCGGAAACCAGCTTAGATAAGGCGTTTTGGGAAAGGACGAGGCGATGACCGACATCAAGCGCAACTTCATCGGCGGCGAATGGCAGGCGGCGACAGAAGCCAGCGAGAACCGCAATCCCGCCAACCCGGAGGATCTGATCGGCCTTTATGCCCGCGGAACCGCGGCGGATGTCGCGGCGGCGGTGGCTGCGGCCGGCGCGGCGCAGCCCGGCTGGGGCCGCGGGTCGCCGCAGCTGCGGGCCGATGTGCTGCGGCGGGCGGGCGACCTGCTTCTGGCCCGGAATGACGAGCTTGGCCGGCTTCTGGCGCGCGAGGAGGGCAAGACCCTGGCCGAGGCGAAGGGCGAGGCGATGCGGGCGGCGCAGTTGTTCCATTTCTACGCGGGCGAGGCGGTCCGGCATCCGGGCGAGAAGCTGGACTCGATCCGCGAGGGCGTCGAGGTCGACGTGATGCGCGAGCCCTTGGGCGTGGTCGGCCTGATCACGCCCTGGAATTTCCCGATCGCCATTCCGGCCTGGAAGTCCGCCCCGGCGCTGGCCGCCGGAAACGCCGTGGTGCTGAAGCCCGCCGACCTGACCCCGGCCTGCGCGCATCTGCTGGCCGAGGTGCTGCAGGAGGCGGGCTGCCCGGCGGGGGTGTTCAACCTGGTCATGGGGCGCGGCTCGGAGATCGGGGCGGCGCTGGTGCAGAACCCGGATGTGGCGGCGATCTCCTTCACCGGGTCCGAGCGCGTGGGCCGTGGCATCGCGGCCGGCTGCGCGGCGGGGATGAAGAAGGTCCAGCTGGAGATGGGCGGCAAGAACCCGATGGTGGTCATGGCCGACGCCGACCTGGACCTGGCGGTCAATGCCTGCCTGAACGGGGCCTTCTTCTCGACCGGGCAACGCTGCACCGCCTCCTCCCGGCTGATCGTCGAGGACGCGATCCATGACGCCTTCGTCGAACGCCTGTCCGCCGCTATGGGCGCGCTGCGGGTGGGCGATCCGCTGGAGGCCGGTACGCAGATGGGTCCGGTGGTGTCGGAAAGCCAGCTGGCGGGCAACCTCGACTATGTGCGGCTGGCGGGCGAGGAAGGCTGCGAGGTTCTGGGCGGCCAGCGGCTGAACCGGCCGGGCAGCTTCCAGGCCCCTGCCCTGTTCCTGGGCGCCCGCAACGACATGCGCACCAGCCGCGAGGAGATCTTCGGCCCCTGCGCCAGCGTGATCCGCGTGGCCGATTTCGACGAGGCGCTGGCGGTGGCGAACGACACGCCCTTCGGCCTGTCCTCGGGCATCTGCACCGGCGCGCTGAAACACGCCACCGCCTTCCGGCGCGGGTCGAAGGCGGGGATGGTGATGGTCAACCTGCCGACGGCGGGGGTGGATTACCATGTGCCCTTCGGCGGGCGCGGCGGCTCCAGCCTTGGCGGGAGGGAGCAGGGACGGATGGCGATGGAGTTCTACACCAGCGTCAAGACCGCCTATAGCTTCGCGGGGTGAGCATGGACCTCGCGGCAGGGCTTGCGTCGATCCTGGGGCCGAAGGGCTGGGTGCCTGGGGCCGACGCCCGGCCCTGGTCGCGCGACTGGCTGGACCGGCATGGCGAGGCCCCGTTGGGCGTCGCCCGGCCCGGGACGACCGACGAGGTCTCGCGCGTGATGGCGGCCTGCCATGCGGCGGGGGTCGGTGTGGTGCCACAGGGCGGCAACACCGGGCTTTGCAGCGCGGCGGTGGCGGGCAGGCCGGGGGCGGTGATCCTGTCGCTGTCCCGGATGGCGGGGATCGCCGCCCCGGACCTTGCCAGCGGCAGCGTGACGGTCGAGGCGGGGGTGATCCTCGCCAACCTCCATGCCGCGCTGGAAGGGACGGAGATGGTCTTCCCCCTCCACCTTGGCGCCGAGGGCAGCGCGCAGATCGGCGGGCTGATCGGGACCAATGCGGGGGGCAGCCATGCCTTCCGCCACGGGATGATGTCCGACCTGGTCCTGGGGCTGGAGGTCGTCCTGCCCGACGGCCGGGTCTGGAACGGGATGCGGGCGGTGCAGAAGGACAATGCGGGCTATGCGCTGCGCAAGCTCTTCTGCGGGGCGGAGGGGACGCTGGGCGTGGTGACGCGCGCGGTCCTGCGCCTGGCCCCCCGGCCCCGCGCGAAGGCGACGGCGCTGCTCGCCCTGCCCGACATGGGCGCGGCGGTGGCTTTCGGCAGCCGGCTTCGCGCCGATCTGGGCGATGTGCTGACGGGGATGGAGTTCTTCTCGGACCTCGGTCTGGACCTTGCGCTGCGGCATGTGCCGGGGCTGGCCTGGCCCCTTGGCAGCCGCGCCGGGGCCTATCTGCTGGTCGAGGTCGCCAGCACCTCGCCCCTTGTGCCGCTGGACGAGATGCTGTCCGGCACTCTGGAATGGGGCATGGCCGAGGGGCTGGTGACCGACGGCGCCCTCGCCGCGAACGAGGCGCAACGCGCGGCCTTCTGGCGCTTGCGCGAGGAACAGCCCGAGGGGCAGCGGCTGGAAGGGGTGCAGCTCAAGCACGACATCTCGGTCCCGCCGGGCCGGATCGCCGAGTTCGTGGAGCGGGGGGCCGGGCTTTGCCAGCGTCTGCTGCCGGGGGTGCGGATCAATCCCTTCGGGCATCTGGGCGACGGCAATATCCACTACAACCTCTCGCCCCCGGCCGGGCAGGCGGATTTCGCGGGGCTCGGCCCGGAGATCGGCCTCGAACTCGCCCGGCTGGCCGATAGAATGGGCGGCAGTTTCGCGGCCGAGCATGGGTTGGGCCGGGCCAAGATCGCGCTGGCCGACGCGCTGCGCAGGCCGGTGGAGCGTGGTTTGATGGCAAGCCTGAAACGCGCGCTGGACCCGGCCGGAGGGATGAATCCGGGCGTGATCCTGCGCGAGGATCGGCAAGAATAACTTGTCGATTGCCCGTCCTTCTTGCTTCCGCTCCGGCGCGGAAGGGCACAGGATGAACTTCAAGGCAGATTGGGAAGACGCATGATGCGAAACGGCGGTCGGCTACTGGTGGAAAGCCTTGCGGCGCTTGGGGCGACCAAGGCCTTCGGGGTTCCGGGCGAAAGCTATCTGGCGGTGCTGGACGCGCTGCACGACACGGGCGGGCGGCTGGACTTCGTCCTCTGCCGGAACGAGGGCGGGGCCGCCTTCATGGCCGCCGCCTGGGGCAAGCTGACGGGCAGCCCCGGCATCTGCATGGTGACGCGGGGTCCGGGGGTGACGAACGCCTCGATCGGCATCCACACCGCGATGCAGGATTCGGCGCCGATGCTGTGCTTCGTGGGCCAGGTCGGCACCGACATGAAGGGCCGCGAGGCATTCCAGGAGATCGACTATCGCGCGGTCTTCGGGACGATGGCGAAATGGGCGGTCGAGATCGACCGGGTCGAACGCATCCCGGAAATCCTTGCCCGCGCCTGGGTCACCGCGACCACCGGCCGCCCCGGCCCCGTGGTCATCGCCCTGCCCGAGGACATGCTGACCGCACTCACCGCTGCCGCCCCGCTGGCTGGCCCGGCCCGGATCGCCGAAGCCGCGCCGGCCCCCGCCGCGGTGGAGGAGGCGCTGGCGCTCTTGGCCGGGGCCTCGCGACCCCTCATCTTGATCGGCGGCTGCAACTGGACCGGGCAGGGCCGCACGGATCTGCAAACCTTTGCCGAGGCCTCGGACATCCCCGTCATCGCCGCCTTCCGTTATCAGGACCAGTTCGACAACCACTCCCCGGTCTATGCGGGCGAGGCGGGCGTGGGGATGCCCGCGAACGTCAAGCGGCTGGTCCGCGAGGCGGATGTGATCCTGGCGATCAACACCCGCTTCGGCGAGATGACGACGGACGGCTATACGCTGCTGTCGGTGCCGGTGCCGTCGCAGACCCTGATCCATGTGCACGGGTCCGACCGCGAGATTGGCAAGGTCTATCAACCTGCGCTTGGGGTTCCTGCCGGACCGAACGCCTTTGCCGCCGCGCTGCGCCCGGTCAGGGGCGGCTGGTCCGACTGGCGCAAGCAGGCGCGGGCCGAGTGGGAGGCGGGGTTCGAGCTTGGGCCCCAGCCCTCGCCCGTGGACATGGGGCTGGTGACGGCGCATCTGCGCGAGGTCCTGCCCGAGGACGCGATCCTGACCAACGGGGCGGGCAATTTCACCGTCTGGCCGAACAAGTTCTTCAAGTTCGGCCCGAAGGCACGGCTTCTGGCGCCGCAGTCGGGGGCCATGGGCTATGGCCTGCCCGCCGCCGTGGCCGCCAAGGTCGCCCACCCCGAGCGGACGGTCGTCTGCTTTGCGGGCGACGGCGATTTCCAGATGAACTGCCAGGAGCTGGGCACGGCGATGCAGGCCGGGGCGCAGCCGATCGTCCTGATCCTGAACAACGGCATCTACGGCACGATCCGCGCGCATCAGGAGCGCACCTATCCCGCCCGCGTCTCCGGCACCTCCTTGGAGAACCCGGATTTCACGATGCTCGCCCGCGCCTATGGCTACCATGCCGAGCGGGTGGAGCGGACCGAGGACTTCCCCGCCGCCTTCGCCCGCGCGCTTGCCTCGCGCACGGGGGCGGTGCTGGACCTCGACATCAGCCCCGAGGCGCTGACCCCGCGCCAGACGCTTTCGCAGATGCGCGCGGCGGCGCTTGCGGCAAAGGACAGGAAATGAACCCCCAGATCCGAAGCCAGATCCGATTGGGCGCCGATATCGGCGGCACCTTCACCGACATCGCGCTGGACGTGCGGGGGCGCATGCACTCGACCAAGGTGCTGACCAATTACGCGGCGCCCGAGCAGGCGATCCTGGACGGGATCGACCTGGTGTTGGCCGAGGCGGGGCTGTCCTGCGCCGACCTCGACATCGTGATCCACGGCACGACGCTGGCCACCAATGCGCTGATCGAGCGGCGCGGCGCACGGACGGCCTTCGTGACGACCGAGGGCTTTCGCGACGTGATCGAGATGCGGACCGAAAGCCGGTTCGAGCAATACGACCTGAACCTGCGCCTCCCCGCTCCGCTGGTCCCGCGCGAGGACCGTTTTCCCGTCGCCGGACGGATCGGCGCGCAGGGGCAGGAGTTGCAGCCGCTGGACGAGGCCGCGCTTCAGGCCATCGCCGACCGGATCGCGGCGGGGGGCTATGGTGCGGTCGCCATCGGCTTTATCCATTCCTACATGAACCCCGCGCATGAGGAACGCGCCCGCGCGATCATCGCGGCCAGGGTGGACCTGCCGATCTCGATCTCGTCCGAAGTCTCGCCGCAGATGCGCGAGTTCGAGAGGTTCAACACCGTCTGCGCCAATGCCTATGTCCGGCCGCAGATGGCCGATTACCTGGGCCGGCTTCAGGTGCGGCTGGCCGAGAAGGGCGCGGGTTGCCCGGTCTTCATGATCCATTCCGGCGGCGGGTTGATCAGCGTCGAGACGGCGGCGGAATTTCCGGTGCGGCTGGTCGAATCCGGCCCGGCGGGGGGCGCGATCTTCGCCGCCGACGTGGCCCGGCGCTTCGGGCTGGAGAAGGTGGTCAGCTACGACATGGGCGGCACCACGGCCAAGATCTGCCTGATCGAGGATTTCGCGCCCAAGACCGCCCGCACCTTCGAGGTCGCGCGCACCACCCGTTTCGCCAAGGGCTCGGGGATGCCGATTTCCATCCCGGTGATCGAGATGATCGAGATCGGCGCGGGCGGCGGCTCGATCGCCTGGGTCGATGCGATGGGCCGGATCCAGACCGGGCCGGAGAGCGCGGCCTCGGAACCCGGTCCGGCCTGCTATCAGCGCGGCGGCGAGCGCCCGGCGATCACCGATGCCGATCTGGTGCTGGGCAAGATCGACCCCGAGAACTTCGCGGGCGGGGCGATCCGGCTGTCGGTCGAAAAGGCAAAGGCCGCGATCGCCCGTGAGGTGGGCGACCGGCTGGGCCTGGTCCCGGAAGCCGCCGCCTTCGGCATCTGCGAGGTGGTGGACGAGAACATGGCCAATGCCGCCCGCGTCCATGCGGTCGAGAACGGCAAGAACATCTCGGACAACCTGATGATCGCCTTCGGCGGCGCCGCGCCCTTGCATGCCGCGCGGCTGTGCGAGAAACTGGGGATCGACCGCTGCCTGATCCCGCCCGGCGCGGGCGTGGGGTCGGCCATCGGCTTCCTGAGGGCACCCTTCGGCTATGAGGCGCTGGCCTCCAAGATCATCCGGCTTTCGGATTTCGATGCAACTGCCGTGAATACGCTGCTGGACGGGCTGAAATCCACCGCCGAAGGCTTTGTCCGCGCCGGCGCCGAAGGCCCGATCCGGCGCGAGATCACCGCCTTCATGCGCTATGTCGGCCAGGGCTGGGAGATCCCGGTCCCCCTGCCCGACCGCCCCTTCACCGCCGCGGACGCCCGGCTTCTGCGTGACGGGTTCCGCCAGGACTACGCCCGCTTCTTCGGCCGCGCCATCGACGGGCTGGATGGTCTGGAAATCGAGATCGTCACCTTCTCGGTCAAGGCAGAGGACATCCGTCCCGCCCCCGACCGGCACGAGCTTGCCCTGGGCCGGGAGGCGGCGGGTGACCCGCTCTCACGCCCGGTCTTCGACCCGGCCCGGGGTGAGGCCCTGACTTCTGCCATCGTGGTCCGCGACAGCCTGCGGGCCGGGCAGCGTGTCGCCGGCCCCGCCGTGGTGGTCGAACGCGAGACCGCGACCGTGGTGACCTCGCCCTTCGATGTGGTGATGCAGTCCGACGGCTCGCTGCTGCTGCTGCGCAAGGAGGCCGCGCGATGAGTGACGCAACCCTGGAAATCCGCATGCAGGTGATGTGGAACCGCCTGATCTCGGTGGTCGAGGAACAGGCGATGACGCTGTTGCGCACCGCCTTTTCCACCAGCGTGCGCGAGGCGGGCGACCTGTCGGCCGGCGTCTTCGATCCCGAGGGGCGGATGCTGGCCCAAGCGGTCACCGGCACGCCGGGCCATGTCAACACCATGGCCGAGGCGGTGCTGCATTTCATCGCCGGGATCGGGCGCGAGAACATGTTCCCCGGCGACACCTATGTCACCAACGACCCCTGGAAGGGCACCGGGCACCTGCACGACATCACCATGGTCTCGCCCAGCTTCAAGGGCGAGCGGCTGGTCGGCTTCTTCGCCTGCACCGCGCATGTGGTCGACGTCGGCGGGCGCGGCTTCGGGGCGGACGGCAAGTCGGTCTATGAGGAAGGGATCCAGATCCCGATCATGAAGTTCGCCGAGCGCGGCCGGGTGAATGCCGACCTGATCCGCATCCTGCGCGCCAACGTGCGCGAGCCCAACCAGGTGGTGGGCGACTTCTACTCGCTGGCCGCCTGCAACGACGTGGGCCATGAGCGCCTGATCGCGATGATGCAGGAAATCGGGCTGGAGAGCCTGGATGCGCTGGGGGAGTTCATCTTCACCCGGACCCGCGCGGCGATGCTGGAGCGGATCCGCGCCCTGCCCAGGGGGCGGTGGGAGAATGATCTCCTGACCGACGGCTACGACCGCCCGGTGCGGCTGGCCTGCTCGGTCGAGATCGGGGAGGATGTGGTGAACGTCGATTTCACCGGCACCGACCCGATCAGCACGCACGGCATCAACGTGCCGATCATCTATACCAAGGCCTATGCCTCCTACGCGCTGAAATGCGTGGTGGCGCCGGACATCCCGAACAACTGGGCCTCGCTGGAGGCCTTCACCATCTCCTCGCCCGAGAACATCCTGAACGCCCCCCGCCCCGCGCCGGTCTCGGTACGCCATGTGATCGGGCATCTGGTGCCGGACCTCGTGCTGGGGGCGCTGGCCAGGGCGCTGCCGGGACAGGTCCTGGCCGAGGGCGCGGCGGCCTTGTGGAACATCCACATGTCGGTGCGCCCGGTCGCCGGGCAGGCGGGGCGGCGGGCCGAGATCCTGATGTTCAACTCCGGCGGCATGGGCGCGCGGCCGGGCCTGGACGGGTTGTCGGCGACGGCCTTCCCCTCGGGCGTGATGACCATGCCGATCGAGGCGACCGAGCATACCGGCCCGGTCGTGGTCTGGCGCAAGGAACTGCGGCCCGACAGCGGCGGCGACGGCCAGTATCGCGGCGGCCTCGGCCAGGTGATCGAGATCGAGGCCCTGCCGGGGCATGAGTTCGACTTCTCGGCCATGTTCGACCGGATGAACCATCCGGCACGGGGACGCGACGGGGGCGCTCCGGGCGCTCCGGGCCGGGCCGCGCTGGACGATGGCACGGTGCTGAAGCCGAAGGGCTGGCAGCATGTCCCGGCCGGTCGGCGGCTGGTGCTGCACCTGCCGGGCGGCGGCGGGTTCGGCGATCCGGCCCGGCGCGACCCTGCCGCGCGGGCGGACGACATCTCGAAAGGCTATGTGGGCAAATGAGCTATCTCGCAACGCGCCTCGCGGCGGTGAAACCCTCGGCCTCGATGGCCGCGTCCATGGCGGCCAGGGCCCTGCGGGCCAAGGGCCTCGACGTGATCGACCTGGGCCTGGGCGAGCCCGACTTCCCGACGCCCCCGCATGTGGCCGAGGCGGCGCACAAGGCGGCGCTGGCGGGCGAGACGCTCTATACCCCCGCAGCCGGAACCCCTGCCCTGCGTACCGCCGTGGCCGGGAAGTTCCGGCGCGAGAATGGTCTGGACCATTCGGCGGACGAGATCGTGGTGGCGAACGGCGCCAAGCAGATCATCTTCAACGCCCTGATGGCGACCCTGAACGACGGCGACGAGGCGATCCTGCCCGCGCCCTGTTTCGTCAGCTATCCCGAGATGGTGAAGCTTCTCGGCGGTGTCCCGGTCACCCCGGTCTGCGGGGCGGACACCGGCTTTCGCCTGACGCCCGAGGCGCTGGAGGCCGCGATCACGCCCCGCACCAAGTGGCTGTTCCTGAACACCCCAGGCAATCCCTCGGGTGCGGTCTATTCCGGGGCCGACCTCAAGGCGCTCGGCGCGGTGCTGGTCCGTCATCCGCAGGTGCTGGTCCTGTCGGACGAGATCTATGAGCATATCCTCTTCGACGGCCGCGAATTCGTCTCTTTCGGCAAGGCCTGCCCGGACCTGCGCGACCGCACGCTGATCGTGAACGGCGTGGCCAAGGCCTATGCGATGACCGGCTGGCGGGTGGGCTATGCCGCCGGTCCCGCGCCGCTCTTGAAGGCGATGAACACGGTGCAAAGCCAGTCCGTCACCTCGGTCGCGGCCCCGATGCAGGCGGCGGCGCTGGCCGCGCTGACCGGGCCGCAGGACTGCATCGCGCAGTTCCGCGAGGCGTTCCAGCGCCGTCGCGATCTGGTCGTCGCCGGGATCGCGCAGATTCCCGGCCTGACGCTTTCCCCGCCCGAAGGGGCCTTCTACGCCTATATCGGCTGCGAAGGGCTGATCGGCCGCACCACGCCCGAGGGCAGGGTTCTGACCGACGATGCCGCCGTCACCGATTACCTGCTGAACCACGCCCATGTCGGCGCGGTGCCGGGCGCGGCCTATGGCCTGTCACCCTTCTTCCGCATCTCGACCGCCACCTCGGACGCGATCCTGACCGAGGCCATCGCCCGCATCGCCCGGGCGGTGGCCGCCCTTTCCCCCGCAAAGGCCGCATGATGAGCAATCCTCGCTTCGACCGCATCCTGCTGACCGGGGCCGCCGGCCGCCTGGGCACGGAACTCCGCCGGGGCCTCGCGCCGCTGTGCCGCCAGCTGCGCCTGGCGGACGTGGTCCGGATCACCGACCTCGCCCCGAACGAGGAGGCCCTGCGCTTCGACCTTGCCGACATGGAGGCCACCATCGCCGCCTGCGAAGGGGTGGACGCTATCGTCCATTTCGGCGGCGTCCCGCTGGAGCGGCCCTGGGACCAGATCCTGAACGGCAATATCCGGGGCAGCTATCACATCTACGAGGGCGCGCGGAAACATGGGGTCGGCCGGGTGGTCTATGCCAGTTCGGTCCACGCGATCGGCTATCACCGGCTTGAGGACCGGATCGACGCCGACGCGCCCCACCGCCCCGACGGGCTTTACGGGTTGTCGAAATGCTTCGTCGAGGATCTTGGCCGGCTTTACTGGGACAAGTTCGGGATCGAGACCGCCGCGCTGCGCATCTTCTCCAGCTTCCCCGAGCCCGCCGATCGCCGGATGCTCTGGTCCTGGCTGTCCTTCGACGATTGCAACCGCCTGGTCACTGCTGCCCTGACCGCCCCGCGCGTGGGTTTCACCCTGTCGTTCGGGCTGTCGGGCAATGCGGTCAAGCCGGTGGACAACCGGCTGGCCGGGCACCTCGGCTATATCCCGCAGGACAACACCGAAGCCTTCCGCGCCGTGGTCGAGGCGAAGCACCCGGTCCCCGACCCGAAAGCCCCCGCCGTGCAGCATCTGGGCGGCTGGTTCGTCGATCTCGGCCACCCCGACGACGCCGACAAGGGTGGGGCCGCGAAATGAAGACCAGCTATGACGTGGTGATCGTGGGCGGCGCGGTCATCGGATCGGCCGTCGCCTATTTCCTCAAGACCAACCCGGATTTCACCGGGTCCGTGCTGGTGGTCGAACGCGACCCAACCTATCGCTTCGCCTCGACCTCGCTGTCGTCCTCCTCGATCCGGCTCCAGTTCTCGAACCCGATCAACGTGCGGATCAGCCAGTTCGGCTCGGCCTTCATCAAGGACTTCGCCCGCACGATGCAGGTCGCCGGAGAGGCCCCGCCCGAGCTGAACTTCCACCAGGGCGGCTACCTGTTCCTGGCCGATACCGGGGACGGTGTCCGTACCCTGCGCGAGAACCACGAGGTCCAGCGCGCCTGCGGGGCGGATGTCGTGCTCTGGGGGCAAGAGGAGCTGGCCCGCGCCTTCCCGCATCTGCGGGTGAAGGACATCCTGCTGGCCAGCTACGGCCGGTCGGGCGAGGGCTGGTTCTCCAACACCGGGCTGATGAACGGCTTCAAGGCCAAGGCGCGCGCGCTCGGGGCGGAGTATGTCGCCGACGAGGTGGTGGCGATCGGCCGCGACGGTGCGCGGGTGACCTCGGTCACGCTGCAATCCGGCGCCACGGTCCAGGCCGGAACCATTGTCAACGCCTCGGGCCCCCGTGCCGCGCTCACCGCCCGGATGGCCGGGCTGGACGTGCCGGTCGAGCCGAGGAAGCGCACGCTCTTCGTCTTCGACTGCGCGGCCACGCCGGAAGGCAGCGCCATGGTCAACCGGGGCCGCCTGCCGCTGATGATCGACCCCTCGGGCGTCTTCTGCCGCCCCGAGGGCCGCTTCTTCCTGTCCGGCGCGCCGCCGGTCGAGGATCCGGCGGTGGACTGGGACGATTTCGAACCCCGCTGGGAGGAATTCGAGGACCTGATCTGGCCCGCCCTTGCCACCCGCTCGCCCGCCTTCGAGGCGATCAAGGTGGTGAACCAATGGGCCGGGCACTACGACTTCAACACGCTGGACCACAACCTGATCGTGGGCGCGCATCCCGAGGTGGGGAATTTCATCTACGCCAACGGCTTCTCGGGCCACGGGTTGCAGCAGGGTCCCGCGGCGGGGCGGGGAGTGTCCGAACTGATCACCTACGGCGGTTTCCGCACGCTGGACCTGTCCGAGGTGGGCTACGAGCGCATCCTGCAGAACCGCCCCTTCCTGGAAAAGGCGGTGATCTGACGCCATGGCACGGGGTCCGACATGAGCAACGCCCCTGCCCGGCTGCCGCCGCTGAACGCGCTGCGCGTGTTCCATACCGTCGTGCGGCATCGGTCGTTCCGGGCGGCGGCGGACGAACTCAGCGTGACACCCCAGGCGGTGAGCCAGCAGATCAAGCTTCTGGAAGACACGCTGGGCGCCGAGTTGTTCGAGCGCCGGGGCCGCGCGATCGAGCCGAACGAGAAGGCGATCCTGCTGGCGCATTTCGTGCAGGCGGCCTTCGACGAGCTGGCCGAAGGCGTGCGCCGGGTGGCGAAGTCCGACACCCGCAACCGGATCAACGTGAACGCCAGCCCCTATTTCGCGACGCGCTACCTCCTCGACCGGATCACCCGCTTCCGCGAGACCTCCCCGGATGCCGACCTGCGCCTGACCACGATGGTGGAACTGCCGGATTTCGTCGCCGACGACGTCGATGTGGCGATCCAGTGGGGCTATGGCAGCTGGAAGGGCTGCGAGGCGACGCTCCTGTTGCGCGACTACAAGGTGATCTGCTGCACGCCCGACCTGGCCCGCCGGATCGCCGGCCCGGAAACCCTGCGCGACATGCCGCTGCTGCACCCGGTCCTGTCGCCCGAGCTTTGGCCGAACGTCCTGCGCCACCTTGGCGTCGCCGAGCGGGCCGGCAAGGCGGACATGCAGTTGCAGGACGCGGCCACCATGCGGCGGGCGACGCTGGCGGGGCTGGGGATCGGCCTGATCTCGACCATCGACGCGGCCGAGGACCTGAAGCTGGGCAAGCTGGTCGCGCCCTTCGGGGCCGAGGCGATGCACCGGATGCCCGAGGAGCAGATCCCCGGCTTCTATCTTGTCCTGCCCAAGGCGCACCGGCGGGTGAAGACCATCGCCGCCTTCTGCCGCTGGACCCTCGCCGAAAGCTGGGACAGCCCGGACGAGCGCGAGATCCGCCGGCTGGCCGGGGGAATGGATGGCAAGTAATTCTTGTTCTTCGGACGTTTTTCTTGATTTGGTCCGGCGCCGTTCTGGTGCAGCTTTCTTCAGAGGCAGGGGGATGACATGCCAAGGGCTTTGGTAACAGGGGCAACAAGCGGGATCGGGCGGGCCATCGCCCTGGCGCTGCACGCGGCGGGCCACCGGGTCATCGCGACCGGCCGCAATCCGGCGGCGCTGGAGGAGCTTGCGGCGCAGGGCCTGACGCCCCTGGCCCTCGACCTCTCCGATCCGGACGGCCTTCCCCCCGCCCTGGCGAAGGCCCTCGCCGGGGAAGAGGTGGAGATCCTGGTGAACAATGCCGGGATGGTGACCGCCCCCGGCAACTTCTGCACCATGGCCGAGGCCGACATCCACCGCATGGTCGCCACCAACCTGACGCAGGCGCTGCTGGTGACCCATGCCGTCGCGCCGGGGATGCAGGCGCGGGGCCGGGGGCACGTCTTCTTCACCGGCTCGGTCGCGGCGCATACGCCCTATCCCAACATGGCGGTCTATGCCGCGACCAAGGCTGCGCTTGGCGCCTTCGCCCAAAGCCTGCGGCTGGACCTCTCGGCCTCGGGCGTGCGCGTGACCGAGATCGTCGCGGGCCGCGTCGAAAGCCCGCTTTACAAGGACGTGCTGACGGCCGGGGCGCGGGCGGCGATGTATGCCGGCCAGACCGCCGTCCAGCCCGAGGACGTGGCCGCCATGGTGCTGGCCGTCCTGAACCTTCCCGCGCATGTGGATGTCGCGCGCTTCGACATCCTGCCCACGCGCCAGCCCGTCACCCCCCAGGTTCCCGCAGCGGAGAAATCGAAATGAAGGGCTTGTCTGTCGTGATCGTCGGCGGGGGCGCCGGTCTCGGCGCGCTTCTGGCCCGGATGGCCGTGGCCGAGGGCGCCTCGGCCCTTGGCATCATCGACCTGAACCCCGAGGCCGCCGAAGCCGCACTGGAACCCGCCCGCGTGGCGGGCATTCCCATTGCATTCGCCGCCTGCGACATCCGCACCGCGCCCGCCGCGCATGAGGCCTTCGACCGCATCGCCGCCGCGCTTGGCCGGGTGGACACGCTGGTGAACTCGGCCGCGATCTACCCAAGGAAGCCGATCCTCGAGATCACCGACGCCGACTGGGACGCCTCGAACGCGATCAACGTCAAGGGCACCTATCACATGATGGTCGCCGCGGTCCGCCACATGCAGGCGCAAGAGGTGAAGGACCGGGTCCGGGGCCGGATCGTCAACATCACTTCGGTGGATGCGTTCAAGGCCCATCCGCAGAACGCGCATTACGCCGCCACCAAGGCCGCCGTGGTCAGCCTCACGAAAAGCATGGCCCATGCGGTTGCGCCGGACGGGATCCTGGTGAACTCGGTCGCGCCCGCCGGGATGGCGACGGAAAAGGCCCGCGAACTGGGCTTCCTCGGCGAACTGGCCAAGGCCAGCCCCCTCGGCCGCGGCGGCGAGCCCGAGGAAATGGCGGAATGGGTGCTGATGGCCGGGGGCCCGCGCAACACCTACATGACCGGCGAGAACATCATCGTCTCGGGCGGCTACATCTACGCCTGACAGAAATACCCTGACATCCCAGGGACTTGACCCCGACCGGCAGCGCAGGCCCGGCCGGTGACGGCCGACCTTTGCCTGCGCGGACCGCCAATATGGGAGTGGCACGAATGAACTGGCTCATGACGACGACGCTTGCCTTCGGGGCGCTGGCCCTGACCCCCCTCACCGCCAGCGCCGGGACGGGCGACACGCTGAAGGCCGTGCAGGCGCGCGGCACGCTGAACTGCCCGGGGGACATCGGCTCCTACCTCGGCTTCGCGGAGGTGGACGACAAGGGGGTCTGGAAGGGACTGGACATCGAGCTGTGCCGCGCGATGACCACGGCGATCTTCGGCGACCCGTCCAAGGCCAACATCATCCCGATCGACTGGGCGCAACGCTGGCCCTCGCTGCAATCGGGCGACATCGACATCGTGATCAAGGCCTCGGGCGGAACCCTTTCGCGTGACGGCGAGCTTGGCCTGCAATTCTCGAACTCCTACTACCTCGGCACCACCAAGGTCATGGCCCATGCCGAACTGGGCCTGGCCAGCCTGAAGGATGCCGCCGGAGGCTCGGTCTGCGTGCCGGCCTCGACCTCGACCGAGCGTCAGGTCAGCTCCTACCTCGCCGCGCAGGGGATCGAGATGGAGATCGTCGCGATCGAGAAGAACGAGGAAGTCGAGGCCGCCTACATGTCCGGCCGCTGCGACACCTTCGCCGCCTGGGGCCCGGTGCTGGCGATCGCCGCCTCGCAGTCCGAGAATCCGGCGGCCCACACGCTTCTGCCCGACGTGCTGGCGATGGAGCCGGAAGTGATGATCACCCGCCAGGGCGACGACAACTGGGTGGACATCGCCAACTGGACGCTCTCGGCCCTCCTCTTCGCCGAGCAGGAGGGCATCACCTCGGCCAACATCGACGAGATCAAGGCCAACCCGCCCACCGCCGAGATCGGCAAGTTCCTGGGCGCGACGCCGGGCATGGGCAAGGGCCTCGGGCTGGCGGACGACTGGGCCTACAACGTGATCAGGCAGGTCGGCAACTACTCCGAGATCTTCGAGCGCAGCCTCGGCCAGGGCTCTGCCTACAAGATGCCGCGCGAGATGACCGCGCTGTGGAAGGACGGTGGGGTCCTGTTCCCGCTGGTCGTCGACTGATCCCCTTCGCCGGCCGCGGCACAGGCGTCGCGGTCGGCCCCATCCTGAAAGCCCCATGCCGATGCCCGCAGCCCCCCTCTGGCGCAGCAGGACCACCCGCAGCCTTCTGCTGCAGGGCGGTTTCGCGCTGGCCCTCCTCGCCGCGATCGTCGCCGCCACGCTGACCGCCCGCGCGAACCTTTCGGCGCAGGGCATGACCTCGGGCTTCGACTTCCTGTGGACAAGCACGGGCTGGGAGATGAACTTCACCCTCCTGCCCGCCGCGCCGACCGATCCCTACTGGTGGTTCCTGCTCCTGGGCCTGCTGAACACCCTGCTGATGGGGCTGATCGGCCTGGGCGGGGCCAGCGTCATCGGCCTGATCGTCGGGCTGATGCGATCCGGGCGGAATCCGGCGGCGCGTTTCCTTGCCACGCTCTACATCGAGCTCTTCCGCAACCTGCCGCTGATCCTGCAGCTTTTCTTCTGGTACGCGCTGGCCAACGCCCTGCCCAACCCGCGCGCGGCGCTCGACCTTGGCCCCGCGCTCCTCTCCTCGCGCGGGATCTACCTGCCGGGGCTGGCGGTCCCCTATGGCGCTGCCATCGTCATCGCCGCCATCCTGCTTCTGGGCCTTGCCCTCGCCATCCGGGTCCTCGCCGCCCGCCGCTTCGCCCGGATGGAGCCCGTGCCGCGCCGGGTCCTCGCCCTGAGCCTGGTCTTGCTGGCGATCCTCGCCTCCGCCGCCATCGCCCTCGCCACCCATCCGCCCGGCACCGGCTGGCTGAGCCTGCCCCAGCCCAGGGGCCTGCGCATCGACGGCGGCATCCGGGTGCAGCCCGAGTTCGCCTGCCTCGCCATCGCCATCATGACCTATGGCGGCGCCTATGTCGGAGAGATCGTCCGCGGCGGTTTCAAGGCCGTGGGCCGCGGCCAGCTGGAGGCCGCCCGCGCCCTGGGCCTGTCGCCCTGGCAGGTCTTCAGCCGCGTGCGCCTGCCGCTGGCCTTCCGGGCCATGCTGCCGATCCTGATCAACCAGTATGTCTGGCTGATCAAGGCGACCACGCTGGGCATCGCCGTGGGCTTTTCCGACTTCTTCATGGTCATCGCCAGCTCGATCACCCATTCCGGCCAGACGCTGGAGCTGATCGGCATCCTGATGGGCGGCTTCCTGGTCGTCAACTTCTCGCTCGCGGCCGTCCTGAACCGGCTGAACCGGGCCATCGCGCTGAAGGGCCACAACACCGGAGGCGCCGCATGACCGCCCTGCCCGCCGCACCCGCGCTCACGCCGCCGGCCCGCAGGTTCAGGCGGCTGCGCAGGGATTATTTCGGCTCGCCGGCCTCGGCCCTGATGACGCTGGCCAGCCTCGGCATCCTTCTGGGCCTTGGCTGGTGGCTGATGAACTGGGCGCTCCTCGACGCCACCTTCTCGGCCGCCGCCACGCAGGCCGAATGCGTGCAGGCGGGCGGGGCCTGCTGGTCGGTGATCGCCGCGCGCTGGCGGGTGATCCTGTTCGGCATCTACCCCTATGACGAGCAATGGCGCCCCTCGTTCGCCTGCGCGGTCGTCGCGGGGATCATCCTCCTCTCCTGCCTGCCCCGGATGTGGAGCTTCCGCCGTCTCGCCCTGACCTGGGGCCTGGGCGCTGCGGGCTTCTACATCCTGATGCGCGGCGGCATCCTTGGCCTGTCCGTGGTCAACGAGCAGCAATGGGGCGGTCTGCCGCTGACGCTGTTCATCTTCGTGGCCACGGCGGTCGCCGGCATGCCGCTGGCGATCCTCCTCGCGCTCATGCGCCGGTCCGAGCTTCCGGTGGTCGCCCGCGTCACCGGCTGGATCATCGACACGATCCGCTCGCTGCCGCTGCTGTCCATCCTCTTCACCTTCGCCATCGTCGTGCCCTTCATGCTGCCCGGCTTCCTGATCGGCGAGAAGCTCTACCGCGTGATCTGCGGCGCGGCGCTGTTCTTCGCCGCCTATCAGGCCGAGATCATCCGCGGCGGTTTCCAGGGCATCCCGCGCGGCCAGGACGAGGCGGCCAAGGCGCTTGGCCTGCCCTATTGGCAGCGCATGTCGCGGGTCCTCCTGCCGCAGGCCTTCCGCCTGGCCCTGCCCGCCACGATCAACCAGTTCGTCGTCGCCTTCATGGAGACCTCGCTGGTCGTCGTGGTCGGTTTCATCGACCTGCTCGCGGCGGGCAACACCGCCTACAAGACCGGCGAATGGAAGTTCGCCTATGTCGAGGTCTACGCCTTCGTCGCCGCCATCTACTTCCTCTTCGTCTTCGGCCTGTCGCGCTATGGCGCCTATCTCGAGGCCCGGATGAACGCCGGACACCGCAAGGAGTGACCATGGACCTCACCGCCCCCGCCATCGCGATCCGCGACCTGAACAAGTTCTACGGCACGTTCCACGCGTTGTGCGGCCTGTCGCTGACCGTGCGGAAGGGAGAGCGCGTGGTGGTCTGCGGCCCGTCCGGCTCGGGCAAGTCGACCATGATCCGCTGCATCAACCAGCTGGAAGAGCATGACAGCGGCGAGATCCGCGTCTTCGGCACGCTTCTGGACGACAACCTCGCCTCGATCGACGCGGTCCGGCGCGAGGTGGGCATGGTCTTCCAGCACTTCAACCTGTTTCCGCACATGACCGTGCTGGAGAACTGCACCCTTGCGCCGATCCTGGTCCGCAAGACCCCCCGCGCCGTGGCCGAGGCCCTGGCGCTGAAGTTCCTGGAGAAGGTCCGCATCCTGGACCAGGCCTCGAAGTTCCCCGGCCAGCTTTCCGGCGGCCAGCAGCAGCGCGTCGCCATCGCCCGCGCGCTTTGCATGCAACCCGAGATCCTGCTGTTCGACGAGCCGACCTCGGCCCTCGACCCCGAGATGATCGCCGAGGTGCTGGACGTGATGGTGACGCTTGCGAACGAAGGCATGACCATGATCTGCGTCACGCACGAGATGGGTTTCGCCCGCAAGGTGGCCGACCGGGTGATCTTCATGGACAAGGGCGAGATCGTCGAGGAGGCCGCCCCCGCCGCCTTCTTCGAGGCGCCGAGGAACGAGCGCACGCGGCTGTTTCTTTCCGAGGTGCTGGCGCATTAATGGCGGCGGCCCGCAAAATGATTGCACTTGTCCACTAAAATTAGTTGTAATTGTCCACCATCCGGACGAGCCTGAGACAAGCGAATCGAAGGCGGGATGGGGCACTGCGCATGAACGGTCCTGACGTCAGCACGGCCACGCGGGTCGATCATGTCGACCTGGACGTGCTGGAAAACGTCCTCAGCTTCTATATCCGCGTGATCGACACCAAGGTCTCGCGCGACCTGGACCAGCGCCTGGCCAACCTCGAGGTGGCCAAGGGCAAAGGCAAGATCACCGCGCTGCTGCTGATCGACAGCCATCCGGGCATCCGGCCCTCGGTGGTGGCGGATCTGGCGGCACGGGATCGTTCGGCGATGGGACGCATCCTCGATACGCTGGAGCAGCAGGGGCTGATCACCCGCCAGACCAACGCCGAGGACAGCCGGGCGCAGGAGTTGTACATCACCCCCAAGGGCGCGGCGCTGGCGGTCAAGGTGCGCGAGATCGTGGTCCAGCAGTCCGAGGACTTCTTCGACCGCATCATCCCGCAGGATGAGCAGAAGATCCTGATCGACATCCTGAAACGTGCCTACCGGCGGTTGCAGGAGGCCGGGAAATGACCCGGGTCGCGATGATCTCCGGCGCCAGCCGCGGGATCGGGGCGGCCCTTGGCCGGCGGCTGGTGCAGGACGGCTGGGCGGTCTCGCTGGGGATGCGGCAGCCGGTGCTGCCGGACTGGGCGACCGATGCGGTGCATGTGCAGGCGCATGACGCCTCGGATCCTGCGTCGGATGCGGCATGGGTCAGGGCGGTGGCGGACCGTTTCGGCCGGATCGACGCGGTGGTGGCCAATGCCGGGGTGATGACCCCGAAATCGGTGATCGAGGCCAGCGATGACGACATCCGCGCGATGATGGATGTGCATGTGATGTCGCCCCGCCGTCTGGCGCAGGCGGCCTGGCCCCTGCTGCGGGCCAGCGGGCGCGGGCGGGTGGTCATCCTGGCCTCGCTTTCCGGCAAGCGGGTCAAGTCGGCCAAGGCCGGCAGCTACTCGCTGTCGAAATTCGCCGCCGTGGCCCTGGCCCATGGCCTGCGGCACGAGGGCTTTGCCGACGGCATCCGCGCCACCGCCGTCTGTCCGGGTTTCGTCGCCACCGACATGGCGCGGTCGATCACCGATTTCCCGGTCGACCGGATGACCGACCCGCAGGACCTGGCCCGGATCATCGCCCTGCTTCTCGACCTGCCGAACGAGGCCAGCGTCGCCGAATTCGCCGTGAACTGCCAGCTGGAGGAAAGTTTCTGATGCCCGGCCCCCATGTCGTTCCCGTCCACGGCGATCCCGACCTTCCGCGCGAGGTGGATGTGGTCGTCATCGGCGGCGGCATCATCGGCGCGTCTACTGCGCTGGAACTGGCCGAGGGCGGGCTGCGCGTGGCGCTGTGCGAAAAGGGCGGCATCGGGAAAGAGCAGTCCAGCCGCAACTGGGGCTGGGTGCGCATCTCGCGCCGCGACCCGCGCGAGGTGCCGCTGATGGCCGAGGCGCTGCGCATCTGGTCCGGCCTCGACCAGCGCATCGGCCGCGACACCGGCTATCGCCGGGCGGGCATCCTGTTCACCTGCGCCACCGATCTGCAATACGCCCAGCACGAACAGTGGAACCGCAATCTGGAAGGCTACCAGCTGGACAGCCGGATGCTTTCCCAGCGCGAGTTCAAGGACATGTTCCCCGGCGCGGACATGCCGCTGAAGGGCGCGCTCTACACCGCCGCCGACGGCAGGGCCGAGCCGCAGAAGGCCGCCCCCGCCATCGCCGAGGCCGCGCGCGACCGTGGTGCGCATGTGCTGACCGAATGCGCCGTGCGCGGGATCGAGACCTCGGGCGGGGCGGTCAGCGGCGTCGTCACCGAACGCGGCCCGATCGCCTGCAAGGCGGTGGTTCTGGCGGGCGGGGCCTGGTCCAGCCTGTTCGCGGGCAATCTGGGGATCGACTTTCCGCAATTGAAGGTGATGAACTCGGTCCTGCGCACCAAGCCGCTCGAGGGCGGGCCGGAGCAGGCGATCTGGCACGGCGACTTTGCCGTGCGGCGGCGGCAGGACGGCGGCTATACCATCGCCTCGGGGCACGAGAACATCGTCGACATCGTGCCGAAGTCCTTCCGCTACGCCTGGAGCTTCCTGCCCGCCTTCCGCAAGGAATGGCGCTCGCTCAGCTTCCGTTTCGGCTGGCGCTACTTCGACGAGGCGCGGATCCCCAACCGCTGGGCGATGGATGAGCCGAGCCCCTTCGAATACAACCGCGTGCTGGACCCGGTGCCGAACCGCAAGCTCTCCGACCGCGCGCTGGCCGCCGCCCGCCGCGCCTTCCCGGTCTTCGCCAAGGCCGAGATCGCGCAACGCTGGGCCGGCTATATCGACGTGACCCCGGATGCGGTGCCGGTGATCTCGGCCATCGACCAGGTGCCGGGGTTCTTCATGGCCTCGGGCTTTTCCGGCCACGGCTTCGGCATCGGCCCTGCGGCGGGGCGGCTCATGGCCGATCTCGTCACCGGGCGGACGCCGCTGGTCGATCCCGCCGCCTTCCGCTTCAACCGTTTCAGCGACGGATCGAAGATCGAACTGATCAGCGGGTTCTGACCCGCGCTTCGCCCCGCCCCGGCCAAGGCCAGGGCGGTTCCCCCCTCGGACAGCGGCCGGAAGAGCCGCACCGGCCCACACCCAACAGGGACCAAGCAGATGACCGAAGACAACCGCCTTACCACCACGCGCCGGCAAGCCTTGCTGCTGATGGGGGCCGCCGGCGTGACGACCCTGGTGCCGTCGCTTTCCGGCCTTGGCGCCGCCCATGCGCAGGAAGCGCCCAAGGGCCAGATCGTCCTGGGCTTCTCGCAGGAACCGACGGTGTTCAACCCGCACCTGCCGCATATCGAGGTGGACGAGGGCATCCACTATGCCATCTTCGACCCGCTGTTCGACGTGGCCCCGGACGGCAGTTTCTTCCCACTGCTCGCGACCGAGGTTCCGACCGTCGAGAACGGCGGCATCTCGGCCGATGGCCTGAACTGGAAGATCACCCTGCGCGACGACGTGAAATGGCACGACGGCACGCCCTTCACCGCCGAGGACGTCAAGTTCACGCTCGAGCTTCTGCTGGACCCCGACTTCCGCAGCTGGCGCAAGACCGGGCACGAGCATGTGCGCAACCTGACCGTGGTCTCGCCGACCGAGATCACCTGGACGATGGACAAGCCCTTCGCCCCCTATGCCGCGATCCTGGCCTCGACCTTCATCGTGCCGAAACATGCCTTCGAGGGCGTGGCGGACAAGAACGAGGCCCCGTTCAACAACGCCCCGATCGGCACCGGCGCCTTCAAGTGGAAGGAACGGGTGGCGGGCGACCATATCGAGCTTGAGGCGAACGCCGACTACTTCGGCGACGGCCCCTATCTGGAGCGGCTGGTCGTCAAGTACATTCCCGACCTGACCGTGCTTTACACCCAGTTCAAGACCGGCGACATCGACGTGGTGGGCCTGCAATGGATCACCCCGGATCACTACGAAGAGGCCAGGACGCTTGCCGACCGGGTGGTCGAGGTCGTCGGCACCGCGACCTTCGAATCGCTGACCTTCAACATGCAGCGGCCGCAGTTCCAGGACCTGAAGGTCCGCCAGGCGCTGTATCACGCGCTGGACAAGCAGGCGATCATCGACGCGCTCTACTACGGCGTGCCGACGCCGACCGAAACCTACATGCCGAAGGAATCCTTCTACTTCAACGCCGACCTGCCGAAGCACGAATATGACCCGGAAAAGGCCAAGGCCCTGCTGGACGAGGCAGGCTGGGTGCCGGGCGACGACGGCATCCGCGTCAAGGACGGGGTGCGGCTGGCCTTCACCAACTCCACCACCGCCGGCAACCATTTGCGCGAACAGGCGCAGCAGTTCTTCCAGCAGTCCTTCAAGGACATCGGGGTCGAGATGACGATCTCGAACCTGCCGCCCGCGGTGATGTGGGGCGACTACTGGATGCTGTCGCAGTTCGACTCGGTCGTCGTCGGCCTGAACACGCTGACCGGGCCGGACCCGGACACCTCGGACTTCTTCCTCTCCACCTCCTCTCCGGCGACGGGCGGTTCGGGGCAGAACACCTGGGTCTACAACAACCCCGAGGTGGACGCCCTTCTGAAGCAGGGTGGCGAGCTGGTGGCCCCCGAGGAACGCAGGCCGGTCTACCTGAAGATCCAGGAGATCATGCGCGCCGACCTGCCGTTCCTGCCGATCTTCCAGTATGCCACCATCCCCGGCTGGAAGGTGGGGGTCGAGGGCAAGACGCCCAACATCAACAACCGCATCGACACCTGGAACGTGCGCAGCTGGCGCTGGGTCTGACGCGCCGCCGCACCATCCTCCGCAGCCCCCGACCGGGGCTGCGGATCCTGCCCCTGTGACGGAGGTGCCCCGTGTTACGCTATCTGCTGCTGCGTTTCTGGCAGAGCATCGTGCTTCTGTTCCTTGTCTCGCTGATCGGATTCATGGTGCTGAACCTGGCTCCGGGCGGCCCCTTGTCGCAATACGCGCTGACGCCGGGGATGACGAAAGAGGCGCTGGACCGCATCGCGGAGCAGATGGGCCTGAACCGGCCGCTGCCGATCCAGTATCTCGACTGGTTCTGGAATCTCTTGCAGGGCGACTGGGGCAAGTCCTACCGCGACGGCCGCCCGGTGCTGGAGATCATCGGCGGCCATCTCTTCGCCACGCTGCTGCTCATGGGCTCCTCGACGCTGGTTGCCGTGCTGATCGGCACCTGGATCGGGATTCACAGCGCGGTGCGCCAGGGCTCGGTCTTCGACTATGTGACGACCGTGGGCGCCATGGTGGCGCTGTCGATCCCGACCTTCTGGTTCGGCCTGATCGCGATCTTCGTCTTCTCGCTCTGGCTGGGCTGGCTGCCCGCGGGCAACATGTACACCGTCGGCGACGGCTCGGCCGCGGACTACGCCGTCCACCTGATCATGCCCAGCCTGGTGCTGGCGCTGGTCAACGTGGCGACCTGGAGCCGCTACATGCGCTCGGCCACGCTGGACGTGATGAGCCAGGATTTCGTCCGCACCGCCCGCGCCAAGGGGCTGACGCCGCGCCGGGTGCTGATGAAGCATATCGTCGGCAACGCGCTGGTGCCGATGATCACTTTGGCCGGGCTGCAACTGCCCACCCTGCTGGGCGGCGCGCTGGTGACCGAGACGGTCTTCACCTGGCCCGGCATGGGGCGCCTGTTCCTGGATAGCCTGGGCTACAACGATTACCCGGTGGTGATGGGCCTTCTGATGTTCTCGGCCGTGCTGGTGCTGATCGGCAACCTGGCGGCCGACCTGCTGGTGGCGCTGGTCGACCCGCGCATCCGGCTGGAATGAGGGGGGAGAGCGCATGACCATGCTGACCGAGACCCCCCTGCCCCCGCCCGACCGCTGGTGGCGCAGCCGCACGATGCGCCGCTTCCTGCGCAACCGGCTGGCCATGGTCGGCGTCGCGCTGATCGTCGGCCTGACGCTGGCCTGTTTCGTCGGGCCTTATCTTTTGCCCTTCGACGACCTCTACATCGACCTGCGCGCCCGCTTCGCGCCTCCCGGCACCGGGGCGCATATCTTCGGCACCGATCCCCTGGGCCGCGACATCGCCGCGCGGCTGTTCCAGGCCGGGCAGATCTCGCTGCTGGTCGGGTTCTTCGCGATGCTCATGTCCACCGTGGTCGGCACGGTGGTGGGGGTGGTCGCCGGTTTCCGCGGCGGCTGGATGGGCGCGGTCCTGATGCGGGTGGTCGACGCCTTCCTGTCCTTCCCGTCGATCTTCCTGCTCCTGGCGCTGGCGGCCTTCATCGAGCCCAGCCCGATCATGATCACCATCATCATCGCGGTCACCAGCTGGATGGAGGTGGCCCGGATCGTCGAGGCCGAGGTGAAATCCCTGCGCGACCGCGATTTCGTGATGGCGGCGCGGATGCTTGGGCTACCCGCGTGGCAGATCATGTTCCGCGAGCTTCTGCCCAATGTCATCGGCCCGATCATCGTGGCCGCGACCCTCACGGTGGCCCGCGCCATCCTGCTCGAGGCCTATGTCAGCTTCCTGGGCTATGGCATCCAGCCGCCGCTGCCCAGCTGGGGCAACATGCTGAACGGGGCGCAGCAATACCTGGACAAGGCCCCCTGGCTGGCCATCGTGCCGGGCCTCGCGATCACCGCGGCGGTGGCCGGGTTCAACTTCATCGGCGACGGCCTGCGCGACGCGCTGGATGCCCGCTCGGACCAGAGGTAGCGCGATGACCCGCTTCTCGCCCTTCCACGCCTCGCTCTGGTCCGCCACGGCCGCGCCGCCGCCCGTGACCCGGCCGCTGGAGGGCGAGATCCGGGCCGATGTCTGCGTCGTCGGCGGCGGCTATACCGGGCTGACCACCGCGCTGGAGCTGGCCCGCGCCGGGGTCCGCGTGGTGCTCCTGGAGCGTGAGGAGATCGGCTTCGGCGGCTCGGGCCGCAACGCCGGGCATTGCACGCCGACCTTCACCCATTACAGCCTGGCCGAATTGCGCCGGATGCTGGGCGAGCCCTGGGCCGAACGCCTGATCCACCGCCAGACCCGCGCCAACGACCGGGCCGCGCGGATGATCCGCGACTACCGGATCGACTGCGAATGGGTGCAGCACGGCTATGTCATGGGCGCGCTGCGCCCCGGCCAGCGGGCGGCGCTGGAGGAGAAGGCGGAAAGCTACAACGCCGCCGGCGCCCGGACCCGCCTTCTGGACCGGGACGAGGCGCAGGCCGTCACCGGCAGCCCGCGCTTCTTCGGCGGCTGGCTGCACGAGGAGGCCGCCCATCTGAACCCGCTCGGCTATGCCCGGGGCTTGGCCCGCGCGGTCCTGCAGGAGGGCGGCACGATCCACACCGGATCGGCGGTAATCGGCTGCGAGCGGCAGGGCAACGGCTGGCGGGTGAAGACCGCGGCGGGCAAGGTGATGGCCGACAAGGTCATCTTCGCCACCGGCGCCTATACCGTGGGCGGCTGGCCGCAACTGGACCGCAGCTTCCGCATCCAGCGCGTCTTCGTCGCCGCGACCGAGCCGCTGGATCCCGAGACCCGCGCCAGCGTTATGCCGCGCAACACCACGCTGCACGACGGGCGGGGCGACATCTTCGTCTGCAAGTTCGACGCGGCCGGGCGGATCGTCGCCTCGATGTTCCCGATGGGCCGGCGGGGCCGCGATCTGGATTATACGCGGCAGGTGCTGACCGACCGCCTGCGCTGGCTCTACCCGCAGATCACCCGGCCGGTCCGCTGGGAATATCTCTGGTTCGGCGAGCTGGACATGCAAAGCCGCACCGTGCCGCGGCTCTACGGTCTGGCACCGGGAGTCGTCGCATTGACCGGGCTGTCGGGCCGTGGCGTGCCCACCGGCACCATGCTGGGCGGGATCCTGTCGGACTGGGCGCTGGGGGTGGAGGAGCAGGACCTCGACCTCCGCGTCGAGCCGCTGCGCCCTGCGCCGCTCTGGATGGCCGCCGCGCCGGCGCTGAAGCTGCGCCAGATGCGGCTGGCCGACAACCTCGCCACCCGGCGCGACCGCGCGCCCCTTCCCCCTCACGCCTGATAAGGAGAGCCCATGAGCCTGATCACCCACATCACCGCCGACGCCGACCTCACCCCCGGCCTTGCCGCCGAAGACGGCGCGAAATCCTTCCGCCGGATGATCTGGGAGGATGACGGCGCGCCCGAGACCGCGACCAAGGTCGCCGTCTGGATCGCCGAGCCCGGCATCTATCCCTACCCTCCCCGCGACCTGGAGGAGACCTTCGTCGTTCTGGAAGGCGAGGCGATGTGCAGCCTTGGCGGCGCGGCGCCCGAGAAGATCGGCCCCGGCTCGATCGTGCGTGTGCCCAGGGGCGTGGCGCCCTGGCTGCATGTGCTGACCCCGTTCCGCAAGCTGGCCACCGTCGTGCCCAAGCCCTGACCGCCGGAGTGCCCCATGACCGATGCCCAGCCCGTCCTCTCTGTCCGTGACCTGACCGTCAGCCTGCCGCAGGAGATGGAGCGCCAGCACGCCATCCGCGGCGTGTCCTTCGACCTCAACCACGGCGAGATCCTCTGCATCATCGGCGAGTCCGGGTCGGGCAAGTCGGTCACCGCCAGCACGGTCATGGGCCTTCTCTCCCCGGCGATGAAGGTTGCCGGGGGCAGCATCCTCTTCAACGGCGCCGACCTGTTGCGGATGCCCGAGCGCGAGCGGCGGTCGCTGCGCGGCAAGTCGCTGTCGATGATCTTCCAGGACCCGCTCTCGGCGCTGAATCCGCTGATGACCGTGGGCGCGCAGGTGGACGAGGTGCTGGTCGCCCACGGCTGGACCGACAAGGCCAAGCGGGTGGCCAAGGTGCTGGAGCTGCTTGAGGAGGTGGGCCTGCCCGAGCCACGGCTTCTCTGCCACCAGTATCCCTTCCGCCTGTCGGGCGGCCAGCGCCAGCGCGTGATGATCGCCATCGCCCTGGCGCTCGACCCCGACGTGCTGATCGCGGACGAGCCGACCACCGCGCTGGACGTCACCACCCAGGCGCAGATCCTGGAGCTGATCCGCCGCATCCAGCGCCGCAAGTCGATGAGCGTGCTGTTCATCACCCATGACTTCGGCGTGGTGGCCGACATCGCGGACCGGGTGATCGTGATGGAGAAGGGCCTTCTGGTGGAACAGGGCCCGGCCTCGCAGGTGCTGACCGCGCCGACGCATCCCTATACCCGACGCCTGATCGCCGCCGTCCCCCGCCTGCGCGAGGCCGATACGGCGGCCCAGGTTCCGGCCGAGGCCCCGGTCGTGTTGCAGGTCGAGGGCCTGGACAAGACCTACCGCACCGGCTCCGGCTTCTTCGGCAAGCATCGCACCGTCCATGCGGTGAAGAATGTCAGCTTCACCCTGCGGCGCGGGCAGACGCTGGGGGTGGTGGGGGAAAGCGGCTCGGGCAAGTCGTCGATGGGCCGGATCCTGATGAAGCTGATCGAGGCGGACGCCGGGCGCATCCTGCTGGACGGTACCGACATCCACCCGATGAGAGAGGCCGAGCTGCGCCCGCTGCGCCCACGCATCCAGATGGTGTTCCAGGATCCCTATGCCTCGCTGAACCCGCGCCAGACGGTGGGCACCTCGCTGACCGTGGGGCCGGTGGCGAGAGGAATGTCCCGGCCCGAGGCGCGGCAGAAGGCGCAGGCGATCCTGGCGCAGGTCGGGCTGGACGCCGCGGCCTACGACCGCTTTCCGCACGAATTCTCGGGCGGCCAGCGCCAGCGTGTCGGCATCGCCCGGGCGCTGATGTTCGACCCCGACGTTATCGTCGCCGACGAGGCGGTCTCGGCGCTGGACGTCTCGATCCAGGCGCAGATCCTGCAGCTTCTGGCCAGGGTGCAGCAGGAACGCCATCTGGCGCTGGTGTTCATCACCCATGACCTGCGGGTGGCCAGCCAGATCTGCGACGAGGTGCTGGTGATGCACCGGGGCGAAGTGGTGGAATCCGGCCCCCCCGCCCGCATCTTCCGCGCCCCGCAGCAGGACTATACCCAGCGCCTGGTCGCCGCCATTCCCGGCAGTCACTGGGAGGGCGCGGCCTGAGACGCGGCAGGATCAGACCGTGGCCGGCGCCACCACCCAGATCACCTCGCAGGTCTCCTCGCCGATGGTCCAGAACCGCACCAGGCTCGACGCCGGAAAGGCGAAGCTGTCGCCGGTGTTGATCTGCATCTCGACCCCGTTCAGCTCCAGCCCCAGGGTGCCGGCGACGACCAGGCCGCACTTGCCGCCCTCGGCATTGCTGTAGGGCTCGCCCGAGGTGGCGCCGGGCTTCATCACGAAGCGCAGCATCTGGATCTGCGGCTGGGTGTCCGGGGTCAGCAGCTCCTTGGTCAGGGCCCCGTCCAGATAGGTCAGCGACCGCCGCGCGTTGGCCGGAACCACGAACTCGGCCGCCTGGCCGCCGTTCTCGCCGTCGCGGTGGAACAGCCAGTTCACCGGCATGTCCATTGCCGCGCAGATCGCGCGCAGGGTCTTGATCGACGGCGCGACGAGGCCGCGTTCGACCTGGCTCAGCATCCCGACCGAGATCCCGGCGGGCTCGGCCACCTGTTTCAGCGACATGCCCCGCATCTGGCGGCGCAGCCGCAGGGTCTCGCCGACCTGGCGTGTATCGCTGTGGTCTCCGGTCGGAGCGGTGTCGGCAAGTGTCTGTGCCACGGGCAATCCCTGTCCTGCAATCGTCACGCCGCACCTGAAGGGCGGGTGCTCCATTATAGGGCCTGTGCCGTAGGACATAAGGCCCTGCGAAAGCCTGCCGGCCTCAGATCAGCGTCAAGAGCTTCGCCGCCCGCGCGCCCGAGTCCAGCGCACCGTTCAGCGAGGCGAAATGGGTATGCTCGCCCGCAAAGGCGATGGCCCCCGCCTTCTGGTCGAAGACCCGGTCCTGCTCCGGCTCCCAGTCGAGGCCCGGCATCGAATAGGCCCCCTCGGTATGCGGGTCGCTGCCCCAGTCGGTCAGCACGCAGGTATCGCTGACCTCGAGGTCGGTGCGGTAGGCGCGCGTCTGTTCCAGCCAATAGGCCGGTCCCTCGTCCAGTTTCAGGCTGGCCATGGTCGCCCGCCCCCCGGCGTAGGAGGTCAGGCTGCCCCGCGCCGCATCGCCCGCGTTGTTCGCGGTGCTCCACGACCACCAGGGCGCGTTCGGGGCCTGGATCCCCCGGGGCGGGGCCTTGCCGCTGACCATGGTGTTCAGCTTGGCCGCCGCGCCCATCACCCGCCCCTCGATCGCCTTGCGCATCGGCGCGGGCAGGTCCAGCGTGCCGATCAGCCGCTGAAGCTTGGGCAGCGGCACGGCGATGACGGCGGCGTCGCCGGCGAACTCCTCGCCGGTGGCCGCGCGCATCGTCACCCGCCCCGAGGCCTGCCGGACCTCGGTGATCTGCGTGTCGAAGCGCACCACGTCGCCGATCCTGCGGTGGATCTCCCTGGCAACGGCGTCGTTCCCCGCCATCACCCGGCCGCGATGTTCCACATAGCCCCCGTCATGGCCCTGGAACATCCGGGCGATGGCGATGCCGTTGACCTGATCGGGGTCGCAGGTCGTGGTGGCGAAGAGCTTCTGGCAATACGGCAGGCTGGCGTAGTCCGGCCCATAGGCCTCGCGCGCGACCTCGCGCAGCGAGACGCGATAGCCGCGGGCCTTGCACAGCCGCTCGGCCGCGGCCGAGAGATCGGCGACATGCCCGGCCAGCTCCTCCTCGGACATGATCGTGCCGTCGACCTGCCAGCGCCGGTCGAAGCTGATCCCCAGCCCGACGATGGGCAGGCCGAACTCTGCGCAGAGACGGCGGATCGTGTGGTCGGTCACACCGATGAACTCGCCGCCATGCTCGAACACCTCGCCGTTCGGCAGCCGCTCGGACCAGCAGCGGCCGCCGACCCGCGTGTTGGACTCGAACAGCTCGACCTCGTGGCCGGCCTTCTGCAACTCCCAGGCGGCATTCAGACCGGCAAGACCGGCACCAGCGACCAGAACCTTCATCTTGGATGCTCCTTGCATCGTTTCATTTCGCCCGCCCCTGCCACATGGTCAGGAGCGCGCAGCTGATCAGGACCAGCGTGCCGACGATGGTCACGCTGTCGGGGAATTCGTCGAAGAACCACCAGCCGGCGAGGATCGCGCCGATCATCTCGGTGTAGGTGAGCGGCGCGATCAGCGAGGCTTCGGCCAGCTCGTAGGCCTTGATGATGAAATACTGCACCGCAAGCCCGATCACCGACAGTTCCAGGATCAGGATCCACTCGGCCGCGCCCATCTCCTTCCACAGGAAGAAGGCCAGCGGCGCCGCCAGCAGGGCCGAGGCGACATGGGTGTAGAACGTCGTCGCCAGCGCCGAGAGCGTTCCGGCCCCCTTGCGGATGATGATGACATAGATCGCCATGCAGCCCCCCGACAGCACCGGCAGGATGCTGGCGGGCTGGAACCCCTCGGCCGCGGGGCGGATGATCATCACCACCGCCGCGAAGCCGACCAGCACGATTCCCCAGCGCAGCAGGCCGACCCTCTCGCCCAGCAGCAGCTTCGACAGGATGACGATGAAGAACGGCTGCACGAAGCTCAGCGCCAGGGTGTTGGCGATCGGCAGGTGCTCCAGCGCCAGCACGTAGCAGGTGATCGCCCCCAGGATCGAGGCCCCGAGCAGCAGGAGCGGCAGCGGACGCCGGGCATGCGGCAGGACCTCGTCCCGCCGCAGCCAGACCAGCGGCGCCAGGAACAGGACGCCCAGCGTCATGCGCTGGAACGTGCTCTGCAGCGGCGAATAGCCGTCCAGCACCAGCACCTTGGCCACCACGTCCGCCAGCGGCACCACCAGCATGGCGATGCACATCAGCATCGCCCCCAGCAGGGGCCGCGCGGCAGGCAGGGGAAGCGTTCCCGCCTGGGATGCCATGTCAGCCCGCCCGGTCGAACAGGCGCGCGGACCTGTCCAGGAAACGGTAGTAGCTGCCGACCGCCGGCAGGAACCACGGATGCCCGTTGTAGAAGTAGATGCGCGGGAAATGGCTGTTGACGATGCCCCGGTCATGGCCCGGCACGCCCAGCATCATCTCGGCCGCGCGATGGCCGAGATAGGTCATCATCGAGATCCCGCCGCCGTTGCAGCACGAGACATAGGCGATCCCGTCCGCCATCCGCCCGACATGCGAGCAGAAGTCATAGGCGAAGCAGACGTTGCCGAACCAGGAATGGGTCAGCTTCGCCTTCTCCAGCGAGGGGAAGGTGTGCAGCATGAAGCGCCGCAGCCCGACCGCCGACTGTTCCGCCGTCGAGGTCTGGAACCGCGCCCTCCCGCCGAACAGGATACGCCGGCCGTCGGGCGAGCGGCGGAAGTAGTAGAGGATATGCTTGGTGTCGCCCGCCACCCGGTTCAGGGGCATCAGCTCCTCGAGCTGGTCGAAGGGCAGCGGTTCCGTCGCGATCATGTAGCTTTGCACCGGGATCGTCCGGTGCCGCAGCCAGGGCGCCTCGGGCCCGACATAGCCGTTGGCGGCCATCAGCAGCTTTTCCGCCGAAAGCTTCACCTCGCCCCCGGTCTGGACATCCTGCACCCGGATCTCGAACCGCCCGGCACCCCGGCTGGTGCCCAGGTAGCGGAAGCCGGTGAAGATCCGCACCCCCAGCGCCCGGGCGCGGTTGGCCAGCGCGCGCACATATTTCGCCGGATGGATCGAGCCGGTGTCATGCTTGACCAGCGCGCCGCGATAGATGTCGGTCTTCAGCACCTTCTGCATCGCCTGCGCGTCCAGCACCTCCACCGTCTTGCGCTTCTCCGGCGCCAGCCCGTCGCGATAGGCGTGGAAGGCCTTCAGGTCCTTGAAGGAATGCGCCCCCGAGACCGAGCCCGAGAGGTTCAGGTCGAAATCGTCGGCCAGCGTCGCGGCCCGCTTCAGCATGAAGGGCATTGCCTGGTCGTAATCGTCCAGGATCTCGCGCGCCCGCTGCATCCCGAAGCGGCGCGCGGCCTGCTCCAGCGAGAATTTTGCGCCCGAGCCGATCTGCCCGCCATTGCGCGAACTGGCCCCCTCGCCGATCCGCATCGCATCCACCACGGCCACATCCGCCATCCCGGCCTCGGCCAGGGTGATCGCCGCGCTGAGGCCCGCATAGCCCGAGCCGACGATCACGACCGCGAACTTGCGGCTGTCGAACTGGCGCTCGCCATGCGCGGGTTCGGCCTCTTCCCACCAGAACGGCAAGGTCTTCATCGCTTTCTCCTGACTCCCTGTTGTCTGCGCCGAAGATCCCGCTCAGGGATCGACGTAGAAGAACACCTTCCGGACCGGCGAGATCGTGCGCCATGTCCCCTGGAAATCCGGGTCGATCCGCACCAGATCGCCCGCCGCGAACCGCCGGGGGGCCGCGCCTTCCTCGGTCAGCTCGATTTCGCCCTCCAGCAGGTAGAAATGCTCGATCCCGCTGCCGGTCCGGTCCATCCGGTGCAGCCCCGGCGTGGCGGCCCAGAACCCGGCCTGCACCGGATCGTCGCCGCTGCAGGGCCAGGCGCGGAACTCGGGTTTCCCCTCCAGCAGTCGGTCGGGATCCGGGCGGTCGATGACCGGCTCCGCGGGCTTCAGGTGTTTCAGCTTGGACAAGGGGAAGGCTCCTTTCGAAATTCAGTCCAGAACGATGGCGTTTTCGGGGGCGAAGATGGCGAACAGCGCCGCGCCGTCCGGGTGCACGCCGCTGCGGGCGCTGCCATAGGCCAGGATCGGGGCGCCCGTGGGCGGGCTCAGTGTGTAAAGCGCACGGTCGCCGGAGTAGGTGGAACTGGTCACCGTCACCGGCAGGGCGATGCGGCCATCCATGGGCGCCTGTCCGGCGATCTCGACATCCTCGGGCCGCAGAAGGGCCAGCGCCTCGCCCTGCGCGCAGTCCGGAACGGGCATGGTGAAGCCGGGACCGCTGAACAGTTGCCCGCCACCGCCACGGTCGATGCGTCCCGCGAAGATGTTGGACTTGCCCACGAACTCGGCCACGAAGCGCGAGACGGGCCGGCGATAGAGCGCATGGGCGGTGTCGAACTGCTCCACCCGGCCCTGGTTCATCACGGCGATGCGGTCCGACATGTGCATCGCCTCCTCCTGGTCGTGGGTGACGTTGATGAAGGTCGTCCCCAGCGTCCGGTGGATCGCGCGCAGCTCCTCCTGCAGGTCGTGGCGCAGCTTCTTGTCCAGCGCCGACATCGGCTCGTCCAGAAGCAGCAGGTCCGGCTTGAACACCAGCGCCCGCGCCAGCGCCACGCGCTGTTGCTGGCCGCCCGAAAGCTCGTGCGGCTTGCGCCCCGCGAAGCGGTCCAGCTGCACCAGCTTCAGCAGCGCGCCGACCCGCTCCGCGATCTCGCCGCGCGGGCGGCGGCGCACCCGCAGCGGATAGGCGATGTTGTCCTCTACCGTCATGTGCGGAAACAGGGCATAGCCCTGGAACACCAGCCCGAAGTTGCGCTTCTCGGGCGGCACCCGGGTGATGTCGCGCCCCTCCAGCAAGACCCCGCCGGAGGAGACCGGCTCGAACCCGGCCAGCACTTTCAGCAGCGTCGTCTTGCCCGAGCCGGAGGGGCCGAGCAGGGTCACGAACTCGCCCTTGGGGATCGACAGCGTCACGTCATGCAGCGCCTGGAACGCGCCGTAATGCTTGGAGACCTGGGTGATTTCTATGAAGGACATCAGACGGTTCCGGGATCAGGATTTCGGGGCCGCGACGCGCATCTGCAGGCGGCGCAAGAGGGCGAGGAACAGAAGGCTCATCAGCGACAGCAGCACGGCGACCACCACGATCGACGGTTGCAGCCGGTCGCGCAGCCCTGCGAACAGCGCGATGGGCAGCGTGGTCGATCCCGGATCGGCCAGGAACAGCGCCACCACCACCTCGTCGAACGAGGTGATGAAGGCGAAGAGCGCGCCGGCGGCGAAGCCCGGCAGGGCCAGCGGCAGCGTGACGGTGCGAAAGCGGAAGCTGCGCGAGGCGCCCATCGACGCCCCCGCCAGGTCCAGGTTCGGGTCCAGCCCGCGCAAGGAGGTCAGGACCGACAGGAAGACCAGCGGCGCGCCAAGCACGGCATGCGCCAGCACCAGCGAGAAATACCCGCCGCCGATCCCCGCCCGGCCGAAGGCATAGGCGAAGGCGACGCCCACGACCACCGACGGCACGATGAGGGGCGAGACGAAGAGCCCCGTCAGCACGACCTGTAGCGCGCGCGGCACCAGGATCACGCCCGTCGCCGCCAGGCCGCCGATCACCAGCGCCAGAGCCATGGCTCCGACCGCGACCTTCAGGCTGTTCAGGAAGGCGTTGACCCAGGTCGGCTGCGTCAGCACCTGATGGAACCAGTCCAGCGTCAGCCCCTCGAGCGGATAGGTCAGGAACGAGCTGGTGTTGAACGCCAGCGGCCAGACCAGCAGCAAGGGCAGCGCCAGGAAGGCGGTGCAGAAGGTGACGGTGCTCCAGAAGATCACGCGCGACATCAGGCGGCCTCCACCTTGCGGCGCGCCGTCGCCCAGCGGGCCAGCCCGGCCAGCGCCACCAGCACGGCGACCATGGCCAGAAGCAGCACCGACAGCGCGGCGGCCATGCCCCAGTTCAGCGTCTTGTTGACGAAATCGGCGATGAACCAGGCCAGCATCTGGTCCTCGGGCCCGCCGGTCAGCGCCGGGGTGACGTAGAAGCCGAGGGACAGGATGAACACCGTCCCGCCCCCGACCGCGACCCCGCGCAGGGTCTGCGGGAAATAGACCCTGAGAAAGGTCTCGACCGGCCCGGCCCCGAGGCTGCGCGAGGCGTCGGCCTGCGAGGCGGGGATCGTCCGCATCACGTTCAGCATCGGCAGGATGGCGAAGGGCAAGAGCACATGCGTCATCGCAAGCAGCGCGCCGAAGCGATTGAAGATCAGCTGCACCGGCTCGGCCACCAGGCCCAGGCCGACGAGGACGGTGTTCACCAGCCCGTTGGTCTGCAACAGCACCACCCAGGCCGTCGTCCGCACCAGGATCGAGGTCCAGAACGACAGGAGCACCACCGCCAGCACGAAGGTGCTGACCCCGGCCGAGCCGTGGGCGGCGGCATAGGCCAGCGGATAGCCGACCAGAAGCGTCAGGATCGTCACCTGCAGCGTGATAACCAGCGTGCGCCCCATCACCCGCAGGTAAAGATCCTCGCCCGAGGCGAGGCTGCCGTCCTCGGCCAGCGTGATCCCCAGCGCGCGCTGATAGTGCTTCCAGGTGATCGGCGCGGCGTTCTCGCGGATGATCGCCCAATAGCCCGGCTCGGCCCAGCGGGCGTCGAAGGCCACCAGTCCCGCCATGGTCGGCGCGATCGCCTCCGCCTCCTTGCCGGTGGACATGATCAGCGAGCGGAAGCCGCTTCGCTGCTGGTTCAGCATCCGGGCCACCTCGCCCAGCTGCTTCTTCTCCATCGTTCCCAGGTCGGCCAGCAGGGCCGCGGCCTCGCCGTCCGGCGTCGCATCCGGTCCCAGCGCCGACAGGTTGTCGAACCGGCCGGACAGCGCCGAATTGTCCACGCTCAGCGTCACCACCGAGGACAGCGGATAGACGAAGACCAGCAGGTACAGCGCCACCGGCAGCATCAGCATCAACAGCGCAGCCGCGCGGCTGCCGTAGGGACGGGCAGGTGCAGAGGACATGGGGAAACTCCGTCAGGGGCGCCGGCCCGCCGCAACGGGCCGGCGCGCGTCACGCTTCGGCGTGGATCACTGGACGATCCAGCTGCTCCAGCGTTCCTTCAGCGCGTCGTAGTTCTCGATCCAGAAGGCGTCGGAATAGGCCAGCGCGGTGGCGATGTTGTCGCCCATCGGCAGGTTCGCCACCACGTCCGGCGGCATCATCGCCGTTGCGCCGGTGTTGGTCGGGCCATAGGGCATCCGCTCCGAGAACTTCACCTGCGCCGCCGCGTCATTGGCGATCTTCAGGAATTCCACCGACTGCTCCTTGAACGGGCTGTCCTTCGGGATCGCCCAGACATCCATGTTGTAGACATGGTTGTTCCAGACGAATTCCAGCGGCTTGCCTTCCTTCTTGGCGCTGATGATGCGGCCGTTGTAGGCCGTGCTCAGCCCGACGTTGCCCGCGACCAGCCACTCGACCGGCTGCGAGCCGGCTTCCCAAAGCTGCAGCTCGGCCTTGATCGTATCCAGCTTCGCGAAGGCCCGGTCCACGCCCTCGGGCGTCGACAGCACGGCATAGACCTCGGCCGGCGGCACCCCGTCGGCCATCAGCGCATATTCCAGGTTCATCGTCGGGTTGTTGGTCATGCCCCGCTTGCCGGGGAACTTCTCCAGGTCGAAGAAATCGGCCCAGTCCTTCGGCGCCTCGGGGAAGGCCGAGGCGTTGTAGGCAAAGCCGTTGCCGATCACCACGTTGCCGACCGCACATTCCTGCACCGCCTCGGGCAGCAGCTCGCCCCCGCCGCCAAGCGCCTCCCAGTCGATCTCCTCCAGCAGGCCCTCGTCGCAGGCCAGCTGGGCATCGGTTCCGCCCATCATCACCAGGTCCCAGGTGACGTTGCCGGTGTCGCCCATCGCCTTCAGTTCGGCGAGGCCCCCCAGATAGGTGGTTTCCAGCAGCGTCAGGCCCTGAGCGGCGGCGAAGGGCTCGAAATAGGCGGCGCGTTGGGCGTCCTGATAGTTGCCCCCCCATGCCGCGATGGTGAAGTCGCGGGCGATGGCCGGGCCAGCAGCGCAGATGATGGCCAGGGCGCTGATCGTCATGGATCTTGTATGTCGCATTGCTTCCTCCCTCGGTTCTCCTGACGGTCACGTCGCATCATGCAAACCGGGATTCACGGATCGATTCGCTGGAGCACACACGCCGCAGATAGCCAAGATTTGCATCTGTCATAAAATTTTGCCACATATTTTTTACTATTATTGCACATTGGGCGGGATGATTGCGTCCGCCGCCCATCGCCCTGCCCCGACCGCCCGGCCGGCCAAGGGTGATCCATGTCAAAGGAAATTCCCGGCGGGCCAGCTATGGTCCCGCAGTCTCTGGAGGAGTCGATGGATCTCGTCGCGCTGCTGGATCATGTGGACGAAACCACCCTCGCCACGGTCATGGGCCTGCTGACGGGTGCGGTTTTCGGCGTCGCCGCCCAGCGGTCCTCGTTCTGCCTGCGCGCGGCGACGGTCGAGTTCGCGCGGGGCTCCCTCGGGCCGCGGGTGGCGGTCTGGCTGCTGGCCTTCTCGACCGCGCTGGTCTGGGTCCAGTCGGCGCATCTTCTCGGCCTGTTCCGGGTCGAGGAGGCGCGGATGATGGCGGTCGCGGGGTCCTGGTCGGGGGCGATCCTCGGGGGGCTGATGTTCGGCGCGGGGATGGTGCTGGCGCGGGGCTGCTCGGGGCGGCTTCTGGTGCTGGCGGCGACGGGGAACCTGCGGGCGGTGATCTCGGGGCTGATCTTCGCGGTGGTGGCGCAGATGTCGCTGCACGGCTGGCTGGCGGGGCTGCGGGGCTGGCTGGCGGGGCTCTGGGTCACGCCGGGCGGGGCGAATGTGAACCTCTTGCACGCCCTCGGCCTGCCGGATGCGGCGGGGCTTGGGCTGGGGCTGGCCATCGCGGCGCTGGCCGTCGTCCTGGTCCGGGTCAACCGGCTGGGCTGGTCGGCGATGGTCTTCGCCTCGGGCGTGGGCTTCGCGGTGGCCCTGGGCTGGGTGCTGACCTTCAGCCTGGCCCAGGTCGCCTTCGAGCCGGCGGCGGTTACCTCGGCGACCTTCTCGGGGCCTTCGGCCAACACGCTGATGTTCTTTCTGACCGAGGATCCGGCGCTGGGGTTCGACATCGGGCTGGTGCCGGGGGCCTTCCTGGGGGCGCTGGTTGCGGGCTGGGTCGGGCGGGAGCTGAAATTCCAGGGTTTTGAGGGCGAGGGCCAGATGCGGCGGTCGATGACAGGGGCCGCGCTGATGGGGTTCGGGGCGATGCTGGCGGGGGGCTGCGCGATCGGGGCGGGGGTCACGGGCGGGTCGATCTTCGTGGCGACGGCCTGGCTCGCGCTGTTCTGCATGTGGGTGGGCGCGGGGGTCACCGACTGGCTGGTGGACCAGGCGGGGCTGCGGCGGGGCGCGGTGGCCTGACGGCTGCCACGCGTGGCAGCGGCGTCGACCCAAGGAAATCAATGGCTTGGCCGCGGGCGTTCAGGAAGCGTCAACCATGTCCTGCGGCGGGGAGGACAAGGCCAGCCGGGCAGCGTTCTACTGGCCTGCCGCCTCACGCGCGATCTCGTCCAGAAGGGTCTGGACCTCTTGCATCGGGCCTTCGGGCATCTGGCGGTAGCCGACCGAGACCTGGCCCGCGCGGTCCATGACGAAGACGCCATAGGGGCAATGGGCGATGTTCAGCGGATCGGCCTCCATCATCTTGCGCGACAGGACGGCGGAGCAGAACAGGAAGACGTCGGCATTGTCGTAGACCTTCACCGTGCTGCCGACATCGGCGGCGGTGCGGTTCAGCATCTCTCCGACATGGCTGCGATAGTCGATCACCAGGCCCTTGCCGATGATCGCGGCCTCGACGGCCATGGTGGCTTCGTCGAAGGTGCCGTCGAAGGGATAGGTGGTGGCCTCTTGCGCGGCGGCGGCGTTGACCGAGAGGCCAAGGGCGAGAGCGGCGGCGAGAGCTGTTCTGGTCATGGTAATCCCTTTCTGTCGGATGCTGCGCGGTCAGCCCGGAACGAAGTGATAGCCGGCCCCGCCGCGTTCGACCCGGCCGATCCCGCCTTCGGGCAGGTGGAAGCCGATGATCGTGTGGCCATCGGCGGCGAGACGGTCGAGAAGTGCGGCGCGGGTGGCGGCGGCCAGCGCCGGATCCTGATCCGAGCCGGAGGCCCAGTCGGGACGCTCGAAGGCGACATGGTGGTTGCCGATGCAGTCGCCAAGGATCATGACGGGGGCCGGCCCGGCGATTTCATAGGCGAGGTGGCCGGGGGTGTGACCCGGAGTCAGGCGGGCGATGATGCCGGGCAGCGGTTCCTCGGCATCGGCCAGAAGGCGGACGCTGTCCGCGATCACGGCCAGCCGCCGCGAGGCGCCCGCCGCGAAGGCCGCCCGCGCCTCGCCGATGGTGTTCGGGGTCTCGGGATCGGTCCAGTAGTCGTATTCGGCCTGGCCGATCATGTGCCGGGCATTGGGGAACAGGGGCTCGTCGAACTCGTCCAGCAGGCCCCAGAGATGGTCGGGGTGGCCATGGGTGAAAAGGACATGGGTCACGTCCTCGACCGTCAGGTCCATGGTGGCCAGCGCCTCGGCCAGCTTGCCGGCGGAGGGCTGGAAATCCGGGCCGGAGCCGACGTCGAACAGGATGGTGTTGGTCCCGTCGCGCAGCAGGGTGACGTTGCAGGGCGGGGTCAGCTGATCGGCCGGCAGGCCGTAGCGGGCGATGATCGCCTGCGCCTCGGCCTCGGGCATGCCGCCCAGGATGAAGTCGGCGGGCAGGACGAGGTTGCCGTCGGAGAGCGTGTCGATCCGGGTTTCGCCAAGGGTGAGGGTGCTGGCGGCCCAGAGGCGGCGGGGCGCGAGGGGCATCGCGGCGGCGGCGCTGGCGGTCAGGAAATGGCGGCGGGTCAGCATGGCGGGCCTCTGCAAAGGGCCCCCGGAATGGCTCCGGGGGGCTGTCGCGTCAGTCGGCGAAGGTGGAAAGCCAGGCGATGACGGCATCGCGGTCCTCGGCCTTCTTCAGGCCGGCGAAGGACATCTTGGTGCCGGGGGCGAAGCCCTTGGGATCCTCGAGGAAGGCGTGCAGCGCCGCCGAATCCCAGATCCCGCCGCCCGTGCCAAGGTCGGTGAGGGGTTTGGAATACTTGAAGCCCTCGGCCGAGGCGATGGCCCGGTCGACGACGCCATTCAGCGCGGGGCCGACGGCGTGCTTCGCCCCCTCGCCGACCTTGTGGCAGGCGGCGCATTTGCGGAACACCTTCTCGCCCGCCTCGATCAGGGCGGGGTCGGCGGCGGCGTGGTCCTCTGGCTCTTCGGTCTCCGGCTCTTCTGCTTCGGGTTCGGCCGCCTCGGGTGCCGGTGCGGCCTCGGGTGCGGGGTCCGCTTCAGCTTCGGCCGGGGCGGTTTCCGAGGCGGCCGTCAGGGGCGGCAGGGTGCCGGCGGGCTTGCCGTCCCCGTCCCTGGGGGTGACGTTCAGCTCGCTGGCGCGCTTGGTGACCTCGGGCGGGGCGGGGCGGCAGTCCGCCATGCAGGGTTCGACGCGGAACAGCGGGTATTCGGTTTCGGCCCGGTCGTCGGGATAGAAGCCCTCGGCATTGGGCATCACGATGGTGGCGAAGTTGTCCTTCGTGAGGGTGAAGTCATCCTCGACCAGCCCGTTCGAGTAGAGCAGGAAGGCGGTGATCGCATAGGTGTCGTCGACCGAGAGCGTCTGCGCCTGGCCGAAGGGCATCGAGCGGTGGACATAGTCGTAGACGGTGGAGAGATAGGGCCAGTAGCTGCCGATGGTCTTGACCGGACGCGGATCGGTCAGCGTGCCGTCGCCGCCGGCAAGGACGGGCCAGCTGTCCAGCCCTTCGGCGAATTCGCCGTGGCACGAGGCGCAGTTCGCGCCGAAGACGTCCTCGCCCGTCAGCACGTCGCCCGAGCCTTCGGGCAGGCCGGTGCCGTCGGGCAGGACGGTGGCGTCCCAGGCGGCGATCTCCTCGGGCAGCGCGGGGCGGCCGAGGCCCAGGGGCTCGGCCACGGCGGGGGTGGCGAGAAGGAGGGCGGCGAGGAGGATCTCAAGCGATTTCGACATTCTCGACCTCTCCGTCGGCGCGCACCCACCAGACCTGGATGCCGTTGTTGTGGTAGACGTTGTTGGTGCCCCGGATCTCGCGCAGGGCCTGTTTGGTGGGCTGGACATAGCCCGTCTCGTCCACGGCGCGGGACATGATGAACATCTCGGACCCGTCCCAGGTCATGTCGTGGTGGAAGCGGGTCAGCGCCTTGGACCGCGCCTCGCCGGTGATGCGGGCGGGGGTCCAGCTGTTGCCGCCGTCGGTCGAGATGTCGACGCGGGTGATCCTGCCGTTGCCCGACCAGGCGAGGCCGGTGATCACCAGGGGGCCGGCGCCGTGGCGGATCGGGGCCTGCGGGCTGGGCTGCGTGATGACGGATTTCGCGTCCATCACCCAGGTCCATTTCCGCGCCCGGCCGTCGGGCATCATGTCGGTGTATTTCGAGGTCTCCTCGCGGCTTTCGACGGCCTGGTCATAGACCGAGATCCGCCGCAGCCACTTGACCCACATGTTGCCCTCCCAGCCTGGAACGACGAGGCGGACCGGGTAGCCGTGTTCCTTGCGCAGGGCCTCGCCATTGGCGAAGAAGGCGACCATGACGTCGTCGAGCGCCTTTTCCAGCGGGATCGAGCGGCCGTTGGACGAGGCGTCGGCACCCTCGACATAGACCCATTTGCCCTCGGGCTTGACCCCGGCCTCGGCCAGGAGGTCGCGCAGCATGACCCCGGTGTATTCCATGTTGTGGATCATGCCCTGGGTGAACTGGCAGCCTTCCAGCTGCGCGCCGCCCCATTCCATGCCGCCGTTGGCCGCGCATTCGCAGAAGGCGATGGAGATCTGGCGCGGGAAGCGGAGGAGGTCCTCGAAGGTGAAGATCAGGGGCTTTTCGACCAGCCCGTTGATCATCAGGCGGTAGTCCTGCTTCGACAGCGTGATCGCGCCCGAATGGTGCCGCTCGAAGGCGCAGCCCTGCGGGGTGATGGTGCCTTCCAGCGCGTGGATCGGGGTGAAGTTGATCGAGGAGGCGGTGCTTTCGGTCAGCCATTCGACGTTGCGGCGGACGACATGCGATTCGAACTCGATCGGCATCCCGTAGGGCGTGGCGTCGACCGGGTCGCCGAAGACCGAGGCCCAGTCCTGCACCTCGGTGATCAGGGGGTCGGCGGTCTGGGCCGTGGCTGCGGTGGCGACAAGGCCCGCGCCGGCGGCGGCGGTGCCGGCCAGGAAGGCGCGGCGGCTGGGTTTGGGTTCGTCGGTCATCTGGCGAACGCGCTCCTTCAGAGTCCGGTCACGGCGACCGGGGTGTCGGGGGCAAGCGCGATGGTGCCCTTGCGCTTGATGTAGGCCTCGACCAGGTCGTAGATCGCGGGGCCTTCGGTGTTCTCGTTGATGCTGGCCCAGCCCGAGACGACATAGGTCCTGGCGGGGTCCAGGGCCTCGCCGGTCTTGAGCAGGGTCATGTCGGACAGACGGCTGCCCTGGGGCTTGGTCACGTCGATGGAATAGGCCATGCCGCCGACGCGGACCATGTCGCCGCCCTGCTGGTAGTAGGGGTCGGGGTTGAACAGGTTGTCGGCCACGTCTTCCAGGATCGTGTGCAGCATCTCGCCGGTCATCTCGGAACGGTAGGCGTTCGGATAGGTGATGGCGGTGCAGTTGTAGAGGTCTTCGCGCGTGATCGGCTGGCCGGGCAGCAGCGAGGGGCCCCAGCGGAAGCCGGGCGAGAGGGCGATGTCGGCCTCGCGTTCCTCGATCAGGGCGTTCAGGATCAGATCGTCCCAGGTGCCGTTGAAGTTGCCGCGCCGGTAAAGGAGGCTTTCTGTCTGGCCCAGCACCTCCTCAAGCTCGGTCTTGAAGGGTTCGCGCTCGGCGTCGATGGCGGCGGCGACCTCGGCGTCGGGGGTGATCACGTCCGAGAAGATGGGGATCAGCTTGTGGCGGAAGCCCAGCATCTTGCCGTCGCGCACATCCAGGTCGACGCGGGAGACGAACTTGCCGTTCGAGCCCGAGGCGATCAGGATCGTCTGGCCAACCAGAACCGGCTCGGGCAGGGCGTCGTGGGTGTGGCCGGTCAGGATCACGTCGATGCCGGGGACATTGCCGGCCAGCTTCCTGTCGACGTCGAAACCGTTGTGCGACAAGAGGACGACCAGCCCCGCGCCGGCATCCCGCACCTCCTGCACGACCTCGGCCATCCGTTCCTCGCGGATGCCGAAGGAGAGATTGGGGAACATCCAGGACGGGTTGGCGATCGGCATGTAGGGGAAGGCCTGGCCGATGACGGCGATCTTCACGCCGCCGCGCTCGAACATCCTGTAGGGCTCGTAGGCGGGTTCTTCCCATTCGGCGTCGAAGATGTTCGCGCCGAGGAAGGGAAAGTCGAGCGTCTCGACGATCTCGGTCACGCGGTCGATGCCAAGGGTGAATTCGAAATGCGAGGTCATCGCGTCGGGCTTCAGGAGGTTCATCACGTTGACCACGTCCTGCCCGGCGGTCTTTAGGCAGGTGTAGGAGCCCTGCCAGGTGTCGCCGCCGTCAAGCAGGAGTGCGTCGGGCCGGGCGGCGCGGATCGCCTTGACCACGGTGGCGACCCGGTCGAGCCCGCCCATCCGGCCATAGGATTTCGCCAGCGCCTCGAAGTCGGGATAGGTCAGGGCATAGGCCTCGGGCGTGCCGGGCTTGATCCCGAACATTTCCAGATAGGCGGGGCCGACGACATGCGGCGGGTTGCCCTTGGCGCCGCCGACGCCGATGTTCCATTCCGGCTCGCGGAAGTAGAGCGGCTTCAGCTGGGCGTGGATGTCGGTGATGTGGATCAGGGTGACATTGCCGAAATCGTCGAATTGCAGGAGCTGGTCCTGGGTCAGCGCCTGCTGGGCCGCCAGCCGCGACCAGTTGCCAAGGCCCGATGCGCCGTAGACCGCCGAGGCGGCCAGCGAGGCCTGAAGAAATTCGCGTCGGGTGATCATCCCCGCTCTCCTTGGTCGTGAGGGTAGAAAGACCCGGCCGGCCATGCCGGGCCGGGTCTGTCATTCGTGCTGCATGCCAGGCCGGCCGTGCCGGCGGGCGGGCGTCAGTGCCGGACCGAGACACCCTCGACCGACAGCCCGTTGCCGCGCGAGGCGACGTAAAGCTCCAGCGCCTTGAACTCGTCCGAGTTCGGCTTGAAGGTCTCGGCCCGGGTGTCGCGGACGCAGCCGACGAAACGCTGCTGCGCCGACAGGATGCCCGCGTCTTTCAGCCGGTAGGTCGGGAAGCCGTTGATCTGGCCCTGCGACAGGTGGTCGGCGCGGATCATCTTGCCCTGGTTGTCCTCATGGCAGTTGGCGCAGGACATCTCGAGCTGGCCGAAGCGCGTGTAATAGATCTCCTTGCCCTTTTCCCAGAAGGGCGCGGCCGCGCCGTCGATGGCGACGTTCACCGCCATGCCGCGCGACTGCATCGAGATCAGGGCGAGCATGTCCTTCATCTCGTCCCCGGTCCATTTCCAGGATTCCAGGCCCATCCGCTCGGTCACGCAGGCGTCGATGTAGTTCTCGACCGTCATCAGCTTGCCGGTCTTTTCGTCGACGCGGGGGGTGACGGCGCGGAGGCCGGCCATGGACTCGGGCCCCTCGTGGCAGCCGGCGCAGCTTTCGCCGCCCTTGCCGATGGCCGAGTTCCACAGGTCGAGGCCCCGGTCGACATAGACCATGCCGGGATTGTCGAAATCGTCGCGTTCCAGATCGCGGGTCTCGTCCTCGCGGTAGTGCCAGCCGGAGTAGATGGTGTCCAAGGTCTCCTGCAGGAAGGCGGGCGCGGGGGCGGTGGTGACCAGCTCGATGGTCTCGTCCTCGGCCTCGATGACGAGCTTGTCATCCACCGGATCGGCGAAGGCCACGCCCGCGAGGGCAAGACCGAAGGTCAGTGCGGCAAGCGATGTTGCTGTGCGGTGCATGGCTTCTCCTCCCCTATGCTGTCAGGCGATCGCGATCGGCTTCACGTCCTCGTAGACAGAGCCGTCGTCGTCGTACCAGGTGAACTTGAACTCCCCCGCCGCATCGACCTTGGCGTCGAATTCGAAGTAGGGATTGGTCGAGACCGCGGGTTCGACCGTCACGTCGATCACGTTCACCCCGTTCAGGTCGCAGGTGAAGCGGTTGATGATCTGGCGCGGGATCAGGTTGCCGTCCGAGCCCTTGCGCTGGCCGGATTCCATCTTGTGCGAGATCAGCGCCTTGATGGTGACGACCTCGCCGGCGGCGGCGGATTTGGGGACTTTCACCCGGGGTTTGACTTCTTCGACCATGGTGTCTCTCCTTCTGTCTCAGCCGCCGCAGCCGCCGATGGTGACCTTGACGGTGGCCTGGGCCTGCTTGATCGAGCCGTTGGCCATCCTGGCCATGGCGATGACATCCTGCGTCTTGGCCAGGCGGATGCGGGTGGCGGCGAACTGGCGGCCGGCGGCGGGGCCGAAGGTGAAGGTGGCGACCGCCGGCTCGGGGTTGCCCGAGGCGAGGAGCAGGATCGCCACCGCGCCGGGGGCGTCGACCGAGACCGGGACGGTGTTGCCGTTCTCGGCGATTTCCGGGGTGGTCAGGGTGATGCCGTCGGTGCCGGGGGCCGCGCCGGCGGTGAAGGCGGCGGTCAGTTCTTCCACCGTCGATGCGGTGGAGAGGCCGGGGATCGCGGCGAAGGCGATGCCGCCGAGGCCGAGGGTGAGTGCCTTGCGTCTGCTGAGGGTCACTGGGGTTCTCCTGTCTTTAAGCGCCTTTGGCGTCATTCCTTGAGGGTGAGGAGGTAGGCCACCACATCCTCGACCTGTTGCGCGGTGAGGATCGGCGGCAGCTCGCCCTCGGGCGCCTTGCCGGTGAAGCCGTCGCCGGGGCGGATGTAGCCTTCGGTCTTGTAGAAGGCGGGCATGAAGCTGCCCTCGAAGGTCATCTTGGCGTTGCTGACGATCCCGCGCAGCTCGGCCTCGGTCCAGCGGTCGGCGGCGCCGTCCAGCGCGGGCGCGATGGTGCCGGGGAACTGGACCTCGGGCAGGGCCGCGATGGTGTGGCAGGCCACGCAGTTGCCAAGCGCGTTGGTGGTCATCACCTTGACGCCGTTCGCCGGATCGCCCGGGACGCCGGTCAGGGAGTCCGCGACCTTGCCGGCGTCGAAATGCACCTCCTTCGGCGCGGTTTCGGCTAGGGCTGGCGCCGCGAGCGACAGCGCGACGGCTGCCGCCAGACAAGGCTGGCGTGTCATTCTGATCCTCCCCTTCATTCCTCCGTGAATTCACTATGCGACGATATGCCGCTTACGGCAAGGAAAAAGATAGTAGAAAACCTATATACCTATATTCCTAGATAAAGCTTGCCGGCTCACTGGTTTTCGGTCATCCGCTCGGCCACGAATCGCTGGAAGTTCTCGCCGCTGTCGTAGCCGCGGTCGCGGACCCAGATCAGGAGCGACTCGAACATGCCCTTGCCGATGGCGCCGGGCATCATGGCGACGGCGGCGTCGGGGGCCGACACGCCCTCGGGCACCTCTTCCGGCAGGAAGATCAGCGTCGGCGTGAACATCACGCCCCAGCGCAGCGCCATGTCCTTTTCCGACAGGACCGTGCCGTCGAAATCGGTCACCTCGACATCGCCGAAGAGGTTCAGCTGCACGACGAAATAATGGTCGCGGATCAGCTTGTCGACCGCGGGGTCGGTGAAGACCTTCTCGTGCATCTCGGTGCAGTAGATGCAGCCGCGCTGTTCGAAGACCAGCAGGAGGCGCTTGCCCTCGGCATTGGCCTCGGAGAGGTCGTCGCGCAGGTCCTTGAATGTCTCGCGCAGCCAGGCGGGCTTGTGCAGGCCGTCGTCGCCCAGCTCGACCGCCAGGGCGGGGGTGGAGAGGGCAAGGGCGGCGAGAAGGAAAAGGCGGCGCAGCATGGGGTTCCTCTCAGGTCAGGGTCGCGGACCAGTCGAAGGTGCGGATCATCCAGTCGGCGATGAGGTTGACGGTATTGGTTGCGATGAGCAGGCCGAAGACGATCAGCATCACGCCCATCGCCTTTTCGACATGGCCCATCAGGGCGCGGTGGCGGGCGACCCAGGCTAGGAACGGCCCGGCGAAGAAGGCGGCCAGCACGAAGGGCAGCGTCATCGACAGGCCGTAGATCAGAAGCAGCATCCCGCCGCGCCAGAGGTCGCCCATGCCGCTGGCGACCATCAGGATCGCGGCCAGCGCCGGGCCGACGCAGGGCGTCCAGCCAAAGCCGAAGGCAAGGCCCATGACATAGGCCCCGGCCAGCGTCCTTGGGTTGGACGAGCTTTCCACCCGCGCCTCGCGGTAGAGGAACCCGATGCGCAGGACGCCAAGGAAGTGCAGCCCGAACAGGATCAGGATGGCGGCGGCGACCCAGGAGAGCGGTTCCTTCCACTGGGCGAAGCTGCGGCCGAGGGCCGTCGCGCCAAGGCCGAGCAGGACGAAGATCGTGGTCACGCCGATGGCGAAGGCCAGCGCCTGCACGACCAGCCGGCCGCGCGCGCCGGGGGCGACGGTGTCGCCGTCGCGCAGTTCGCGCACCGAGAGGCCGGCCATGTAGGACAGGTAGAAGGGCACCATCGGCAGGATGCAGGGCGACAGGAAGGACAGAAGCCCCGCCAGCGCCGCGCCTCCGAACGTGATGTCGAGCATCGCCCCCCTCCCCCGAAGAAGCGTCGTCTTGCCGGAAAGGCAAATGTAGATTACGATAGTTCTATGTTTCTATGAGGCTGTCAACGTGACTCGTCCCGGCCTTCTGGCAGCGGCCGCGCTGGCCGTCCTTCCCGCCATCGCCGTGGCGGGAGAGCTGGAGCTTCTGATGTTCGAGCAGCCGGGCTGCATCTATTGCGCGGCCTGGAACGCCGAGGTCGCGCCGGAATACCCCTTGACCGCGGAAGGCAAGGCCGCCCCCCTGCGCCGGTTGCAGCTGCGCGATCCGCTGCCCGAGGGGTTGGAGCTGGTCGCGCCCCCGGTCTTCACCCCGACCTTCGTGCTTGCCGAGGGCGGGGTCGAGGCGGGCCGGATCGAAGGCTATCCGGGCGAGGATTTCTTCTGGCCGATGCTGGCGCTGCTGATCGGCAAGGCCGAGCGGAACTGAGGCGCGGGGGACGCGATCCTTGGCAAAGCTGGCGGCCGGGCAACAGGTGGGTTGCCCTTTGCGGATCGCGGAAGCAATAACGGGGGCAGGGAAATCCGGGGCGGGCGCTTTGGCGGAGGACGAACAGCTCAACGGCGGACAGGCGGAGAACGCCGTGTCGGACGCGCATCCCGACCTCGACGGGCTGGTTGCCCGCGCCGAAAAGGCCGCCACGCTGCTCAAGGCGATGGGGCATGACGGGCGGCTGGCGATCCTGTGCCATCTGCGCACCGGGCCGAAAAGCGTGACCGAGCTTGAAAACCTGCTGTCCGCGCGTCAGGCTATCGTGAGCCAGCAACTGGCGCGGCTGCGGCTGGAGGGCATGGTCAGCGCCCGGCGCGAGGGGCAGGCGATCTATTATTCCCTGCTGGACCCGAAGGTCACCGCGGTGATCGAGGTCCTGGCACGGCTTTACGGACCAGAGCAAGGCTGAACGGCCGGAGGAGGGCGGGTGCTGGAGACGGTTCCGATCGGAGTGCTGGCCGCCCTGGTTGGCCTGGCGGGTGGGGTGGTCCTGGGGCTGGCGGCCCGGCTGGGGGATTTCTGCACCCTGGGGGCGCTTGAATCGGCGGTCTATGGCCGCGACCAGAGGCGGATGCGGCTTTGGGGCGTGGTGCTGGCGGTGGCGATCCTGGCGACGCAGTTCGGCGCGATGGCCGGGGTGATCGACCTGGGCGGCACCTTCTACCATGCGATCCAGTGGAACGCGCTCGGCTCGATCGTCGGCGGGCTGATCTTCGGCTATGGCATGGCGATGGCTGGAAACTGCGGCTTTGGCGCGCTGGTGCGCTTTGGCGGTGGCGACCTGCGCTCGCTGGTGGTGGTGGTGGTGATGGGGATCTTCGGCTTCGTCGCGCTGTCCGGCCCGCTGGCGCCCTTGCGGGTGACGCTGTTCCCGCAGCCCGAGGCGGCGGGACCGCAGGGCATCCTGCACGACCTGGGCCAGCTGGGCCTGCCGCCGGTGGCGGTGATCCTGGCGATCGCCGGGGGATTCCTGGCCTGGGGGCTGGCGCATCCCGGCCTGCGGCAAAGCCCGCGCCAGATCGCATGGGGCGTGGCGGCGGGGCTGGCGGTGGCCTGGTGCTTCCTGGGCACCTCCTGGCTGGCGGCGGAGAGCCTGGGCGAGATCACGGTGGAGGGCCCGTCCTATACCGCGCCGGTCGGGCGGACGCTGATCTTCCTGATGACCTCGACCGCCGGGGGGATCACCTTCTCGGTCGGCTCGGTCGTGGGGGTGATGGTCGGCTCGCTGGTCGGCTCGATCCTGCGCGGCCTCTTCCGCTGGGAGGCCTGCGAGGACCCGCGCGAGCTGGGCCGTCAGGTGGGTGGCGCCGCGCTGATGGGCGTGGGGGGCGTGGTGGCGATGGGCTGTTCGGTCGGCCAGGGCGTCACGGGTTTTGCGACGCTGGCCTGGTCGGGGCCGGTGACGCTGGCCGCCATCATCGCCGGGGCGATGCTGGGCCTGCGCCAGCTGATCGCGGGCTATCAGCCCGAGTGAGGCTGGCTCAGGTTTCGCGCTGGCTGGTCAGCCGCACGTCATAACCCCAGAGCCGGCGGCAATGCTCCAGCGTCTTCCTGCGGTTGCCGTCATCCAGCGGCACGCCGTCGAACATCCGGTGTTCCAGGTGCAGGACCCGGTCACCCAGAAGGTCGACATCGGCGACCTGGATCACCGGCTCGTTCAGCGCGGGGTCGTTGGCGCGCTGAAGGGTGTCGCGCACCCGGTGGTAGCCCGCGGCGTCATGGATGGCGGACACGCGATACCAGTTCTGGTTCTCGTCGTCGGTCAGGGCGAAGAGCCGCAGGTCGCGGATCACGCGGGGGCTGAGGAACTGCTGGATGAAGCTTTCGTCGCGATAGGCGGACCAGGCGTCCTTCAGCACCCCCCGCCAGTCGCCGCAGCCCGCGACATAGGGGAACCACTCCCGGTCCTCCCCGGTCGGGTCGGTGCAGATGCGCTGGATGTCGCGCATCATGGCGAAGCCGATCGCATAGGGGTTCAGGCCCGAGAAATGCGGCGCGTCGAAGGCGGGCTGGGTCAGCACGTTGGTGTGGTTCGCCAGCACCTCGAGCATCGCGCCGTCGCCGATCCGGCCGGTTTCGTGCAGGCGGTGCATGATGTGGTAATGCACGAAGGTGGCGCAGCCCTCGTTCATGATCTTGGTCTGGCGCTGGGGATAGAAATACTGGGCGATGTGGCGGGTGATGGCCAGCACCTCGCGCTGCCAGTTCTGCAGCACCGGGCTGAAGCGTTCCAGGAAATAGAGCAGGTTCTCCTCCGGCAGGTGCATCTCGCGCTTGCGCTCCTGCATCTGGCTTTCGGCCTCCGAGCCCGGCTGGGCGCGGTCGAGGCCCGACCAGATGTAATGCACCTCGCGCTCGCGCTCGGCCTCGCGGCGGCGGGCGCGTTCCTCCTGCTCGCGCGGGGTGGGGGCCGGCGGGCGGCGGTGGCGAAAGACGCCGCAGGACATCAGCGCATGGGCGGCGTCCAGGATACGCTCGACCTCGGCGGGGCCGTGCTGGTCCTCGCAGCGGCGGATGTAGGCGCGGGCATAGGCCAGGTAGTCCAGGATGTTCTCGGCATCGGTCCATTGCCGGAACAGGTGGTTGTTGCGGAAGAAATGGTTGTGGCCGAAGGCGGCATGGGCCATCACCAGCGCCTGCATCGGCATGGTGTTCTCTTCCAGGCAATAGCTGACGCAGGGGTTGGAGTTGATGACGATCTCGTAGGCCAGCGCGCTGTGCCCGGCGGAATAGTGGCGTTCGTGGTGGATGAAATGCTTGCCGAAGGACCAGTGGCCATACATCAGCGGCATGCCGATCGCGGAATAGGCGTCCAGCATCTGCTCGGCCGAGATGATCTCGATCTGGTTGGGGTAGATCTCGAGCTCGAGGTCCTGAAGCGCCACCGCCTCGATCGCGTCATGGGTCCTGCGCAGCAGATCGAAGCTCCAGTCGCTCTGGTCGAAGAGGAGGCCGGTGTCAGCCATGGCCGGTCTCCCTGGCGAAGAGCTCGCGGAACACGGGGTAGATGTCGGCCGGCCGGGCGATGCGTTTCTGCGCGAAGTTCGGCCAGGCCTCGGCCACCGACAGGTAGGTGCGCCAGAGTTCGGTGCCGGTCTCGGGGCTGCGGATGATCGCGGCCTCTTCGGGGGCCATGATCTCGACATAGGCGAAATACTGGCAGTGGCGCATCAGCTCGTCGCGCAGGATCGTGCCGCATTTCTCGGAATCGCCGGAGAAGTTCTCTCCGTCCGAGGCCTGGGCGGCGTAGATGTTCCAGTCGGCGGGGGAATAGGTCTCGCGGATGATGCGCTGCATCTCCTCGAGCGCGGTGCTGACCACGGTGCCGCCGCTTTCGGCGGAGTGGAAGAAGGTCTCCTCGTCCACGGCGCGGGCGAGGTGGGTGTGGCGGATGAAGACCAGTTCCACCCGTTCGTAGCTGCGTTTCAGGAACAGGTGCAGAAGGACGAAGAAGCGTTTCGCCAGGTCCTTCTCGCGCTCTCCCATCGAGGCTGAGACGTCCATCAGGCAGAACATCACCGCATTGGCCGTCGGATCGGGCCGCAGGTCGAAATGGCGGTAGCGCAGGTCGACCGGGTCCAGGTAGGGCACCCGGCGCTGCCGCAGCCGCATCCGTTCCAGCTCCTGCCGCAGGCGGTCCAGCTCGCGCCGGGTGGCGTCGTTGCGCGGCGCGTTGCGTTCCAGATCCTCGATGCGCGCCGCGAGGTCGGCCACCGCCCGCAGCCCCGGCCGTTGCAGCGCGATCCGGCGGCCGATGGCCTTGCGCATGGTGCGCGTGACGCTGAGATTGGCGGGCGGGCCCGTCACCGAAAAGCCGGCGCGATGAGGATGGGTGGATTCGATCCGCTTCAGCGAGCGTTTCACCAGGTCGGGCAATTCCAGGTCCTCGAAGAACAGGTCGAGGAATTCTTCCCGCGAGAGGGTGAAGACGAAATCGTCCTCGGCCTCGCCCGACATCGATCCCTCGCGCCCGGCCGCGCCACCGCCGCCCGGGGGCGGCTTGTCGATGCGGTCGCCGGTGCGCAGCGCCCGGTTTCCGGGCAGGACATATTCGCGGTGCCCCCCCTGGCGGGCATTGCGGAAGGACGGTTCGTGAATGTCGCCGGCCGAGACGGCGACCGCGTCGCCCTGATCGACATCGGCGATGGCACGCGCCTTGACCGAGCGGTCGACCGCCGCCTTGACCGCTTCGCGCACCCGCTTGATGAAACGCCGGCGGTTGCCAAGGCTGCGGTCCTTGGGGTTGGCGCGTCTGTCGATGAAATGGGTCATGGCGCGGCCCTTCCGCCTAGCCCGCCTTGCTGACGCGCATGTACCATTCCACCAGCCGCCGCACTTGCCGCTGCGTATAGCCGCGCGCCATCATGCGGTCGACGAATTCGGCATGCTTGGCGTCGGTGTCGCGGTCGCGCTTGGCGCCGAAGCTGATCACCGGCAAAAGGTCCTCGACCCGGCTGAACATGCGCTTCTCGATCACCCGGCGCAGCTTTTCGTATTTGCGCCAGTCGGGATTGCGCCCGTCATGCTCGACCCGCGCGCGCAGGACGAATTTCACCACCTCGTTGCGGAAATCCTTGGGATTGGCGATGCCCGCCGGCTTCTCGATCTTCTCCAGCTCCTTCTCCAGCACCTCGCGGTCGAACATCTGGCCGGTGTCGGGGTCCTTGTAGTCCTGATCCTCGATCCAGGCGTCGGCATAGGCGATGTAGCGGTCGAAAAGGTTCTGGCCGTAGTCGGAGTAGGATTCGAGATAGGCCTTCTGGATCTCTTCCCCGATGAATTCGGCAAAGCGCGGGGCGAGACCGGACTTGATGAAGTCCAGATAGCGGCCCTGGGTCTCCTCGGGGAATTGCTCGCGCAGGATTGTGTTCTCCAGCACATACATCAGATGCACCGGATCGGCGGCGATCTCGTCGGTGTCGTGGTTGTAGGTCTCGGACAGGATCTTGAAGGCGAAGCGGGTCGAGGTGCCGGTCATCCCCTCGTCCACCCCGGCCTTGTCGCGGTATTCCTGCAGGGATTTCGCCTTGGGATCGGTGTCCTTGATGCTTTCGCCGTCATAGACCCGCAGCTTGGAGTAGAGGGTCGAATTCTCGTGGTCGTGCAGGCGGGTCAGGACCGAGAACCGCGCCAGCATCGGCAGGGTTTCCGGCGCGCAGGGGGCATCGGCCAGCGTGCTGTCGGCGATCAGCTTCTGATAGACCTGCGCCTCTTCGGTCGCGCGCAGGCAGTAGGGAACCTTGACCACCGTGATCCGGTCCAGGAAGGCCTCGTTGTTGCGGTTCGACTTGAACTGCAGCCATTCCGCCTCGTTCGAATGGGCCAGGATCAGGCCCTGATAGGGCATCGCGCCGATGTTCTCGGTGCCCATGTAGCTGCCTTCCTGCGTGGCGGTCAGCAGCGGGTGCAGCACCTTGATCGGGGCCTTGAACATCTCGACGAATTCCAGAAGGCCCTGCGTGGTGCGGTTCAGCCCGCCGGAATAGCTGTAGGCGTCGGGGTCGTTCTGGCTGAACTCCTCCAGCTTGCGGATGTCGAGCTTGCCGGTCAGGGTCGAGACGTCCTGGTTGTTGTCGTCCCCCGGCTCGGTCTTGGCCACGCAGATCTGCCGCAGCATCGAGGGGTAGATTCGCGCCACGGTGAATTTCGCGATGTCGCCGTCGAATTCCGCCAGCCGCTTGGCCGCCCAGGGCGAGAGCGGATAGCGCAAGAGGCTGCGGGGGATGTTGTACTTGTCGGCCAGAAGGTCGCCGAAGCGTTCGGCGTCGAACAGGCCCAGCGGGGATTCGAACAGCGGGCTCACCTGGTCGCCGGCCTTGAGCACATAGACCGGCTGCTGCTCCATCCGCCGCTTCAGGATCTCGGCGATGCTGGACTTGCCGCCGCCGACCGGGCCCAGCAGATAAAGGATCTGCTTGCGCTCCTCCAACCCCTGCGCGGCGCGCTGGAAGAAGCCGACGATGCGCTCGATCGTCTCCTCGACGCCGTACATCTCGTCGAAGGCCGGATAGCGCCGGATCGTGCGGTTGAGGAAGATGCGCCCCAGCCGCTGGTCCTGGCTGGTGTCGACCAGCCGCGGCTCGCCCAGGGCCTTCACCATCCGTTCCGCCGCGGTGGCGCGCATCGTCTGGTCGCTGCGGCATCCCAGCAGGTAGTCCTGCAGGGAGAGTTCCTCGATCTTCTGCCGTTCAAAGACTTCGGAAAAGCGGGTGAAGACCTCCATCGCTAAAGCTCCTTCGCTTGATCGGCATCCGGACGCGCCGATCGCGCCCCGCAGACCGAAAGACGCTTTGAGATCAACGGAACGCGGCACGGATCTGGCCAGTCGTCCTGTCGAAATCGAAACCATGTCACTGTGGGAAACGAGATGCGTTCGCAGTGGTTCCGGCAGGATGGAGTTTTCTTCATCCGCGGGTTGCGCAGAAAGCCCGCGGCCCCGAGGGAAGCCGGCCGGGGTCTCAGTCGAGTGCCGGAAAGTAATCGGCCGGGGACAGGTCGATGCTTGCCGGGTCGATGCCGCCTTCCTTGACGACGATCCCGGGACCGATGGGTGCGGCCGCCCGCTGCCCGGCGATCGCCGCCGCGGCTGCATCCACGGCCAGCCTTCCCTGCGCGATCGGATCGTCGAAGGGGGCGGCCATGACCCTGCCGCCGACCAGGCCCCTTGCGACCGTGTGGCTTACATAGGTCGCTGCAAGACGGGGCCGGTCCCGGCCCCTCGGGAACAGGGCCATCGCAGCTTCGATGGCGGGGGCGCTTCCGATCACCAGGTCGATACCGGGATGCGCCGCGACGGCCTTTTCCAGCAGGCGCAACTGTTCCGCCGTGCCGGTGTCCGCGCCATAGGTCGCGACGATCCTGACCGATGACCGTTCCAGACCGCGCCGCAGGCCGGATTCGAGCGGTGCGACCCATCCCGCCCCGGCCGGCCCGGAAAGCAGGACGGCATCCAGCGGCGGCGAGCCGGCGGGGAAGCGGCCGGCGAGGTTCTGTCCCAGCGCAAGCCCCATGTCGGCCCAGTCGACCCCGACGCGGGCGGTCAGGACATCCGTGTGCAGCTCGTTCACCAGCCCGATCACCGGCCGGTCCCGGGCGGCCGCCTGCACGGCGGCAAGCAGGTCCGGCGCATCGGAGGAAACGGTGCCGATCAGGATCGCGCCGGGCTGCAACGCCCGGCAGGCGGAAATCTGGTCGATCTGGCTTTTCTGGGCGTCATAGCCCCCGGCCTCGAAGAACCGCACGGAAAGCTGCCTTTCCGCCGACTGCTGCTCGATCCCGTAGGCGACGCTAAGCCAGTATTCGTCCTTGAAATGCGGCACCAGCACGCAAAGCAGGGCCTGGTCCGCCCGCGCCTCGGCCCCGAAAAGGGTGCAGAGGGCAAGGATTGCCGCGGGGACAAGCCGACGGTAAGCAGATCCCATGCGCTCCAGACGGTTCGACAGGCAGCTACAGTCGGTCTTCATGGTCCTCTCCGGGCTGATCATGGTTGTCGGCCTCGCCTCGTTCGGCGTCAACCGCTTCCTCGCCCGGACCCAGCAGCGCGTGTTGTCGGAAAGCATCGCGATCATCGAACGGACCGAGCGGGTCGCACAGGAAGCGGAACTCGCCGCCTCGCTGGCCGGGCGGCTGCGGGATGCGGAAAGCGCGGCCGTCATGGCCGAGATCTCGTCCGGTCTTGCCGACCGGGTGGGCGGGATCGAGGCGGACCTTGACGCCATGCGCCGCTTCCTTGCCCAGGCGGCGGGAGCGGGTTCGGCGACGGCCGTGGGCGATCTGGTGACGGCGATGGGCCGCGCGGTCGATCGCCGGATCAGGGCGGGGGAAGCCCTGCGCGCGGGACGGGACCGGCTGGCCGCCTCGGGCGCAAGGCTTGCGGCGATGATCTCGACCGAGGCCGACCTGGCGCGGCTTCGGATCACCGCCGGGATCTGGGAGCTATACGCGCTGCCCGGCGGGCGCGATCCGAGGCCGGGCCTCGACCGCCTCGCCGACGTGAACTTCTTCGCCTACGAGCGGCTGGCCGAGATGGCCGAGGCGGTGGCGACGCTGGACCGCCTGGCCGCGCGCATCCCGGTGGCGAAGGATGCGGCGGAACTGCAGCGGCTGGGCGCGGATTATGCGGCGGCGCTGGTGCTGGCGCGCGACCGCGCGGGCTTCATGCTGTCGCGGGCGGCGACGGACAATGCGCGGGCCGAGCTGAACGTCCTGGCGCAGGGCGGCGCACTGCTTGCGCAGCGGCTGGCCGGACTGGCGGCGGAGACCGAACTGGACAGCCTTGCGCTTCAGCTTGGGCGCGAGCTGGATCTCTTGACCTCGGAGGCGCAGCGGGGCCGGGACGAGACCCGCGTCCGGATGAAGGCGGGCGTGGCCGATGCCGGGTGGCAGGCGACAATGCTGCTGGCGGCGCTGGCGGGCGTGATCCTGCTGGCGCTGCTGGCGGCCTATCTGGTCTGGGCGCGCACCCGCCGGAAGGTCGTGCTCCGGCTGGAGGAGGTGGCCGAGCGGATGATCCTGGTCGCGGATGGCAGCGTCGGTCAGCCCATGGCGATCAGCGGCGAGGACGAGATCGGGCGGCTGGAGCAGGCGCTGAACGTGCTGCGCGACCGGACGGAGGAGGCGGCAGAGCTGCGCGACCGGCTGGAAGCGGCGGTCATCGGCCGGACTGCGGATGTGGTGGCCGAGATGCAGTCTGCCAACGCGGCCCGGGCGGATGCCGAGGAGCTGAGCCGCGCCAAGACGCATTTCCTGGCGCGGATGAGCCATGAGATCCGCACGCCGCTGAACGGGATGATCGGGCTTCTGGACCTTCTGGCCGGAGAGGAGGCCGATCCGGCGCGGCGGGGGCGGCTGGAGGCGGCCCTGACCTCGGCGCGGGATCTGCAGCGGCTGACCGAGGATATCCTGGCCTTCTCGGCCGGAGAGGAGGGGCAAGGCGGTCAGCGCAGCGAGGCCTTCGATCCCACGGCGCTTGCGCGCGGGCTTGGCGAGCTTCTGGAGGTGATGGCCGCGACCCGCGGCCTTGCGGCCGTGGTGGAGATCGCCGCCGGCCTGCCCCCGGCGGTGACCGGCGAGGCGACGAAGATCCGGCAGATCATGATGAACCTGCTGACCAATGCGGTGAAATATACCGAAGGCGGGCGGGTGGAGCTTCGCGTCTCGTCGCGCCCGGTGGCGGAGGGGCACGAGATCAGCCTTGCCGTGCGCGACACCGGGCCGGGGATGACGGCCGAGGAGACGCGGCAGGCCTTCGACATCTACGGGCGCAGCATGACCGCGCGGCGCAGCGGCGTGCGCGGGGTCGGGCTGGGCCTGGCCATCACGCGGCAACTGACCGATGCGATGGGGGCCGAACTGCGCGTCTCGACCGCGCCCGGACGCGGCAGCGTCTTCACGCTGGTCCTCTGCCTGCCCGAGGCGGACCCCGCGCAGGTCGCGCCGCCTGCCGCGCTGGCGCTGACGGGGGAAGGCAGGCGGGTGCTTGTCGTGGACGACCACCCGGTCAACCGGCTGGTGGCGCGGGGCTACCTTGAACGGATGGGATGCAGCGTGACCGAAGCCGCGACCGGGAAGGCGGCGCTGGAAGCCGTGCGCGAGGGGCGGTTCGAGGCGATCCTGGTCGACCTGGGCTTGCCGGACATGACCGGCGAGGAGGTCCTCGCACGGCTGGGGCGGACGGGCGCGAAGGTGGCGGTCCTGACGGCGGATCTGGTGCGCGACGATGCGGCGACGCGGGCGAAGTTCGGGGTGGACCGCGTGCTGACCAAGCCGATCTCGCCGCGTGCGCTGGCGTCCTTCCTGGCGGAAGCCGAGGCGCCCGCGCCGGTCGCCGGGCAGGGCGGATCGGGACCCGAGGCGGCGCTGCGCGAGGACATCACCAGCCTCGGCGCCGCGCAGACGGCGGAGATCGTCGCGGCGATGCTGGCCGAGCTGGCGGCGGCGGCGGCGCAACTGCGGGCCGAGCTCGACGCCGAGGCCCGCGCCCGGCTGGCGCACCGGCTGAAGGGGGCGGCGGCGAATTTTCACCTTCTGGACTTCTGCGCGCTGATGCAGCGGCTCCAGTCGCGGGACGTCGGCGCCATGCCGGCGCTGGAGGCGACGGCCGAGGCGGCGATCCGCGACCTCACGGCGGCGGCGCGGCGGGTCGGGCTTGCGCTTCAGCCGGGATCCGGCGCGGCGAAGCAATAGCCTTCGCCCATGCGGGTCAGGATGTGGTCGGGGCGGGCGGGATCTGCCTCGATCTTCTTGCGCAGCCGGCCGACCAGAACGTCGATGGTCCGGTCGCCGGGCCGCAAGTCGCCGCGGCCGACGATCTCGCTCAGCCGTGGGCGGCCGAAGGTGACGCCGGGGTTGCGGGTCAGGGCGTCCAGAAGGTCGAACTCCTGCGCGCTGAGCGTCTCGACCCGCGCGGCCGAGACCAGGCGGCGGCGGATGCGGTCGAAATGCCAGGGGCCGAAATCCTCGACCGCTCCGGCGCTGGGGGCGCTGCGGCCGATCTCGGTGATGCGGAACAGGAGGTTCTTGATCCGCGCCGCCAGCTCGCGCCGGTCGAAGGGCTTGGTGACATAGTCGTCGGCCCCCATCTCCAGCCCGATGATCCGGTCCACCTGCTCGTCGCGCGAGGTCAAGAGGATGATCCCCACCCGCGATTTCGCCCGCTGCTCGCGCGTGATGGTCAGCCCGTCCTTGCCCTCGAGCCCGATGTCCAGCAGCAGGATCTCGGGCGGGTCGGTGTCGATGACGTCCTGCATCGCCTCGGCATCCTCGACCTCGGTCACGCGGTGGCCGAGGCCGCGCAGATAGCCCGCCAGCCGCATCCGCGTCACGCGATCGTCTTCGACGATGAGGATATGCGCGGTCATGGCGCGGCCTTCACATCTCTTTACACCTCTTCACCGGACGGATTGAGGGCCGTCAAGGCGCCTGTAGCCGCATCCGGCCATTCTCTGGTCGCAGACAAGACGGAGATCCGCCATGACATTGATCAACCCGACCAGACGCAGCTTCCTGAAGGGGGGCGCCGCCCTCTTCGGGTCCGGCTGGCTTCTGAACTCGACCGCGCTGGCCGCCGTCGATCCGAACTCGTTCTCTGGCCGCATCTTCAGCGCCAGCCACTATGGCCCGTTCGAGGCCGTGGTGCGCGACGGCAGGATCGTCGGCATCTCGCCGATGATCGAGCTGGACCAGCGCCCGACCGAAATGCTGATGCATGGCGTCCTGGACCGCGTCTATGACAAGAGCCGGATCGACTATCCGATGGTCCGCAAGTCCTATCTGGAGAACTGGAAGTCCGGCGACGTGAAGCCGGAACTGCGCGGCAAGGAGGAATATGTCCGCGTCGACTGGGATACCGCGCTGAAGCTGACGGCCAAGGCGATCACCGACACCATCGTCGAACACGGCCACCAGGCCATCCTGTCCACCTCCTACGGCGGCTGGAGCCATGCCGGGATCATGCGGCCCAACGTGCTGCAGGGCAAGTTCTTCAACATGATCGGCGGCTGCACCAACACGGTGGGCGACTGGTCCGGCGGCGCCAGCCAGATCTCGCTGCCGCATGTGATCGGCGACATGGAGGTCTATTCGGCCCAGACCGCCTGGGAAGTGATCCGCGACAATACCGAGGTCTTCGTCCTGGTCGGCTGCGACCCGGTCAAGAACAACCGCGTCGAATACACCGTGGCCGACCACGGCATGTACACCCCCTGGGAGCAGATCCGCGACAACGGCACCAGGTTCATCTCGATCAACCCGCAGCGCACGGCGTCGGACAAGGTGCTGAACGCCGACTGGGTCCGCATCATCCCGAATACCGACGTCGCGCTGTTCTTGGCCATGGCCTACCACGTCCTGGAGCAGGGCCTGGACGACAAGGAATACATGGCGAAATACGCCACCGGCGCCGACAAGTGGATCGCCTATGTGAAGGGCGAGGGCGAGGACAAGACGGCAAAGACCCCGGAATGGGCCTCGGCCATCACCGGCATCGACGCAGCCAAGATCCGCGAACTGGCGGAACTGCTGGCCAAGTCCCGCACCGAGATCGCCGGCGCCTGGTCGCTGCAACGCGCCCACCACGGCGAGATGACCCACTGGGCGATCATCAACTTCGCCGCGCTGACCGGCAAGATCGGCAAGCCGGGCGAGGGCGTGGGCTTCTCCTGGCACTATGGCAACGGCGGCATGCCGCAATCGGGCGGCAAGACCCCGGCCGGCCTGAGCCAGGGCAAGAACTTCGTCACCGAATACATCGTCCCGGCCTCGCGCCTGACCGAGGCGCTGGAGAACCCGGGCGCGGAGGTGGTCTACAACGGCAACGTCCGCAAGTATCCGGACGTCCACATGATCTACAACGCCGGCAACAACTTCATGTCGCACCAGCAGGACACCAACCGGCTGATCAAGGCGCTGCAGAAGGTCAGGACCATCGTCAGCCAGGACGTCTGGTGGACCGCCGCGACGCGTTGGGCGGACATCGTGCTGCCTGCCTCCTCGCCGCTGGAGCGCGACGACATCTCGGTCGGCGGGACCTATTCCAACGACCGCATCTACGCGATGAAGAAGATCATCGAGCCGATCGGCGAAAGCCGCAGCGACTTCGAGATCTTCGCCGCGCTGTCCGACCTGTTCTACCGCCAGTCGCAGTACATCGAGGATCAGGCCTATCCGGAATACATCGACATCATCAAGAAGGCCTACAACGGCACCACCGCCGCCGAGACCGTCCCGTTCGAGCAGTTCTGGGAGCACGGCTATGCGCTTCAGCCGGCGCCCGAGGAGGCCCGCGCCTGGGTCCGCCACGGCGCGTTCTACACCGACCCCGAGGCGAACCCGCTGCATACGACCTCGGGCAAGATCGAGATGTTCTGCGAGACCATCGCGAACATGGGTCTCGAGGACTGCCCCGGCATGCCGATGTGGCTGGAGCCGGCCGAATACCTGGGCAACGCCAAGGACGGCCAGCTTCACGTCGTGAGCCCGCACCCCTGGCACCGCCTGCACAGCCAGATGGACCAGTCGGAATCGCTGCGCGACCTCTACAAGGTGCAGGGCCGCGAGCCGGTGCGGATCAACGCCGAGGACGCCGCGGCGCGCGGGATCGCGGATGGCGATCTGGTCGAGATCTGGAACGACCGCGGCACGGTCCTCGCCGGGGCTGTCGTCTCGGACGAGATCATGCCGGGCGTGATCTCGATCTACGAGGGCTGCTGGCCCAGCCTCGACAGCAAGGGGCGCTGCAACTCGGGTCTGGTGAACTTCCTGACCTCGACGCAGAAATCCTCGGGCCTGAGCCAGGCGACCACGGCGAACACCTGCCTCGCCTCGATCCGGAAATGCGAGGACCCGGACGGTCCGAACATGGCCTACGAAAAGCCGCCGATCCTCGAGGGCATGGAACTGGCCGCGATCGACGATGCGGACCTGGGGCTGGACCGGCTGGATACGGTGATCGAGGCGCTTTATGCCGAGATGGGTCCGGGCGAGAAGCTGTTCTACGAACGCTGCACCGTCTGCCACGGGCCGCGCGACGTGGGCGCCTTCACCCAACTGCAGTGGAAGGCGATCACGCCCTCCATGTTCCCCCGCGCCGGCCTGGACGACGACGAGGCCGCGCTGATCATGGAGTTCCTGATGGCCAACGCCTCGGACGCCGTGAAGTGACACCAACCTCTGCGGCCGGGTTCTCCGGCCGCAGATCCCTTGAAGGACCGGACCGATGAACGCCTCCAGTGACATGCCGCTGATGATCGACGTGGCCGCCGCGCGCGAGATCGCCGTCGCGCAGATCACGCCTGTCCGCGGCGTTCAGGACGTGCCCCTGCACGCGGCGCCGGGCCGGACCTGCGCCCGCGACGTGATCGCGACGAGCGCGATGCCCTTCTTCACCAATTCCGCCATGGACGGCTTTGCCCTGCGCCATGCCGACCTCGCCGGTGCGGGGACGCTGTTGCCGGTGGCCGGAACCGTCGCGGCCGGTGTGGCCGGAACCTCCCTGCCGCCGGGCGCCGCCCTGCGGATCTTCACCGGGGCGCCCCTGCCCCTTGGGGCGGATACCGTCGTGGCGCTGGAAGACACCAGCGAGGCGGGCGGCCCGGTCCGCATCGACGTGATGCGCGACATCGGCGCCAACCTGCGCCTTGCCGGCAGCGACCAGCCGCTCGGCGCCTGCCTCGTCGCCCGTGGCGCGCGGATCGCGCCGCGGCATGTCGGCCTGCTGGCCGCGAACGGGATCACCCGCGTCGCCGTCACCCGCAGGCCGCGGGTCGTCGTCCTGTCGACCGGCGACGAGCTTGCCGCCTCCGGCGCGCCACGGGCCGGGGGCCAGATCCATGATGCCAACCGTCCCATGCTGCTTGCGCTGGCCCAGGTGGCCGGCTGCGAGGCCGTGGACGGCGGCATGATGCCGGATGACGTGGACCCGCTGTCGCAGCGGCTGGCCGAGCTTTGCGCCTCGGCCGATCTGGTCCTGTCCTCGGGCGGGGTCTCGATGGGCGGGCGCGACCCGCTGCGGCCGGCCTTTGTCCGCGCGGGCGGCGAGATCGCGGGCTGGCGGGTGGCGGTCAAGCCGGGCAAACCCGTGATGTTCGGACGCCTGGGCGGGACCGCCTTCACCGGCCTGCCGGGCAATCCGATGGCGGCCTTCGTCGGCTTCCACCTGTTCGTCGCGCCGCAGATCGACCGGCTTGCCGGGGCGAAACCCCTGCCCTTCGCCCGCTGGTCGGGCACGGCCGCATCGACCTGGCAGCACCGTCCCGGCCGCCAGGAGATCGTTCCCGTCCGTTGCCTTGGCGCGGACGGGACCGGCCTTCCGCTGCTGGAACGGCTGGGCAAGGGCGTCTCGGCCACGCTGTTCCCGCTGGCGGCCGCCGACGGCCTTGCCGTGATCCCCGCCGCGTCCGAGGGCATCGCGATGGGAGAGCCTGTCGACTGGCACCCCTTCCGGCACGAGGGCTGATCATGCTGCAGACCCCCGACGCCTTCCGCACGACCGCCCTGCCCGTCTGCGCCCCGCTGACCGACAGCTTCTGCCGCAAGATCCGCTACCTGCGGGTTTCGGTCACCGACCGCTGCGATTTCCGCTGCACCTATTGCATGGCCGACCGGGTGCGTTTCCTTCCGCGCAAGGAGCTTCTGTCGCTGGAAGAGCTGGACCGCCTCTGTTCCGCCTTTGTCGGGCTGGGCGTCACCAAGCTGCGGATCACCGGCGGCGAGCCGCTGGTCCGGCGCGACATCCTGGAGTTCTTCCGCGCGATGTCGCGCCACCTCGAGACCGGCGCGCTGCGCGAGCTGACGCTGACCACCAACGGCAGCCAGCTTGCCCGCCATGCCGGGGCGCTGGCCGCCTGCGGGGTGCGGCGGGTGAATGTCTCGCTGGACACGCTGGACCCCGGCCGTTTCGCCACGCTGACGCGGCGGGGGCAACTCGCCCCGGTGCTGGAGGGGATCCGCGCGGCCAAGGCGGCCGGGCTGCGCGTCAAGATCAACACCGTCGCGCTGAAGGGGGCGACAGAGGACGAGCTTTTCCCGCTGGTCGACTGGTGCGCGGCCGAGGGCCACGACCTGACCTTCATCGAGCTGATGCCGATGGGCGAGGACGGGCTTGAGGACCGGATCGCGCAGTACCTGCCGCTCTCCGACCTGCGGAGGCGTCTGGCCGGGCGCTTCACGCTGGAGCCGCTGACGGAAAGCACCGGCGGCCCGGCGCGCTATGTGCGGCTGGCCGAGACCGGGCAGAAGATCGGCTTCATCACGCCGCTCAGCCACAGCTTCTGCGAAAGCTGCAACCGCGTGCGGCTGACCTGCACGGGCGATCTCTACACCTGCCTGGGCCAGGAGGGCGCGACCGCCCTGCGCCCGGTCCTGCGCGGCACGCCGGACGCGGCGGGACTGGAGCAGGCGATCCGCGCCGCAATCGCCCGAAAACCGCGCGGGCATGACTTCGACTATTCGCGCGGGGTGCCGCGCGGCGCGATGGCGCGCGGCATGAACCATACCGGGGGATGACCGATGGCAAGCATCGACGTGCTCTACTTCGCCTGGCTGCGCGAGCGGATCGACGCCCCGCGCGAGCGGATCGAGACCGAGGCCGGGACCGTGGCCGACCTCATGGCGGAACTGGTGGCCCGCAGCGACCGCCACGCCGCCGCCTTCGCCGATCCGGCGGCGGTGCGGGTGGCGCTGGACCAGCAGCTTGCGGACTTCGCCGCGCCGATCGCCGGCGTGGCCGAGATCGCCTTCTTCCCGCCGATGACCGGGGGCTGAGCGATGCAGATGACGGTGCCCCTGTTTGCCGAGGGCGAGTTGCCCCGCTATGCCCGCCACATCGCATTGCGCGAGATCGGCGGTCCGGGACAGGCGCGGCTGAAACGGACCTCGGTCCTGGTGGTGGGCGCGGGCGGGCTGGGCGCGCCGGTGCTCATGTACCTTGCGGCGGCGGGGGTGGGCCGGATCACGGTGGTGGACGATGACAGCGTCTCGCTGTCGAACCTGCAGCGGCAGGTGATCCACAGCCAGGACCGGCTGGACATGCCCAAGGCCGTCTCGGCCCGCATTGCTATGGCCGGGATCAATCCCTTTGTCGCCGTGACCGCGCTCGAGGCCCGGCTGGATGCGGGGAACGCGACCCAACTGGTCGCGGGACAGGATCTGGTGATCGACGCGACCGACAACCTGCCCGCGCGCCACCTGCTGAACGCCGCCTGCGTGGCGGCGCGGGTCCCGCTTCTGTCCGGCGCGATCAGCCAGTGGGAGGGTCAGGTGACGCTGTACGATCCCGCCCGGGACGCGCCCTGCCTCGCCTGCCTCTTTCCGGTGATCCCGGCCGAGGGGCTTGCCCCGGACTGCGCCAGCGCCGGCGTCATGGGGGCGCTGCCCGGCATCATCGGCGCGATGATGGCGGCCGAGGCGATCAAGCTGATCACGGGCGCGGGGCGCAGCCTGCGGGGGCGGCTTCTGATGCAGGACGTGCTTTGGGGCGAAAGCCGGGAAATCGCCGTGCACCGGCGCAAGGACTGCCCCGTCTGCCGCGGGATCAAGGGAGAGGACGCATGACCCTGACCCATTTCGACGCCGAAGGCCGCGCGCATATGGTCGACGTCTCGGACAAGCCGTTGACGGACCGTATCGCCGTGGCCGAGGCCGTGGTGCGCATGACGGCGGGGACGCTGGCCCATGTCACCGAGGGGCGGGCGAAGAAGGGCGATGTGCTGGGTGTCGCGCGGCTGGCCGGGATCATGGCGGCGAAGCGGACGGCCGACCTGATCCCGCTGTGCCATCCGCTGCCGCTGACCCGCGCCGCCGTCGATCTGGTGGCCGATCCGGCGCTTCCGGGGGTGCGGATCCGCGCGACGGTCAGGACCACGGGCACGACCGGGGTCGAAATGGAGGCGCTGACGGCGGCTTCGGTTGCCGCCCTGACGGTTTATGACATGCTGAAGGCGGTGGAAAAGTCGATGGTGGTGGACGCGATCCGGCTGGTGCTGAAGGATGGCGGCAAGTCCGGGCGCTATGTCGCCCCGGAAGCGGAGGACAAGGCATGAGGCTGGCGCATGTGAGCATCGGCGGACGGGGCGAGACCGACCGTTTCCTGGCTGCGGTCGCCGGGCGGCTGGAAGCCGCCGGGGTGCGCCTGGCGGGGACGGTGCAGACCAACGTCAGCCGCGCGGACCGCACCCGCTGCGACATGGACCTGCGCGTCCTGCCGGACGGTCCGGTGGTGCGGATCAGCGAGGATCGCGGGGCCGCCGCGCGGGGCTGCATGCTGGACCACGGCGCGCTGGAGCAGACCGTGGCCGAGGTGGCGCGGCGGCTGGAGGGGGCCGGGGTGCTGATCGTCAACAAGTTCGGCAAGGCCGAGTCCGAGGGGCGCGGGCTGGTCCCGGTGATCTCGGAGGCGCTGGCGCGGGGGATGACGGTGCTGGTCGGGGTGAACGGGCTGAACCTGCCGCTCTACCTTGACTTCGCGGGGGGGTTGTCCGAGGCGCTGCCCGCGGACGAGGCCGTGGCGACCGGCTGGTGCCTGGCGGGAGTATGTGACCATGTCGACTGACGATCCGTTGATCTCTGTGCTGGTCGTCTCGGACCGGGCCTCGCGCGGGGAGTATGAGGACAAGGGCGGGCCTGCGGCCGAGGACTGGCTGCGGCGGGTGGTGACCTCTCCGGTCCGCATCACGCGGCGGATCGTGCCGGACGGGCGGGAGTCGGTCGCGGCCGCGCTGCGGGAACTGGCGGATGCGTATGGCGCGGACCTGATCCTGGTCACCGGGGGAACCGGCCCCGCCCCGCGCGACCAGACGCCCGAGGCGCTGGACGCGGTGATCGACAAGCGCCTGCCGGGCTTTGGCGAGGCGATGCGCCTGGCCAGCCTGGCCGAAGTGCCCACGGCGATCCTGTCGCGGCAGGATGCGGGCATCCGGGGACGCTGCCTGATCATCACGCTGCCCGGCAAGCCCTCGGCGATCGCGACTTGCCTGACGGCCGTGTTCCGCGCGGTGCCCTATTGCCTCGACCTGATCGAGGCGGCGCGGATCGAGACCGATCCCGCGCTTTGCGAGGCCTTCCGCCCGAAGGGCGCTTAGGGGCGCGGCCTGATCCCGTCAGGCCGGCAGCTTTCCGGGAACGGATGGCGTCGCCGGACGTTGGAAGGGTTCCCAGGAGAAGGCGCCCCGCGTGACCCGGTCCGACTTGCGGTTTTCAGGTTCCTGTTGCGGACCGCCTGACAGGCGGGCCGGGCAATGAGCGGCTGGGAGGGCCTTTATTGCGGCCCCGCGCCCTTGCCGGCCGAGCTTCCGTGGCGCTGGAATTTCGATCCTTGGGCGCTGACGCTGCTGACCCTGCTGGCGCTTTGGGCCGGGCGCAGCCGCGCGGGCGTCGCGGCGGTCCTGGTGCTGGCCGTGGCCTTCATCTCTCCGCTTTGCGCGCTGTCCTCGGCGCTGTTCTCGGCCCGGGTGGTGCATCATGTCCTGCTGGTGGCGGTCGCCGCGCCGCTGCTGGCGCTGGCCCGCCCGGCGCGGGCGGGGACGGCGGCCGGGTTGCCGCTCTTGCTGGCGACCGCCTGCCTGTGGTTTTGGCATGTGCCCGCGCCATATGACGCCGCGCTGGGACACAAGGCGCTGTACTGGGTCATGCAGGCGAGCCTTTTCGGATCGGCCTGGGCCTTCTGGCGCGCCGCCTTCTCCCTGCGGGACGGCGCGGGGCTGGGCTGGGTCTGCCTGGCCTTCCTGGCGATGGGGATGCTGGGCGCGATCCTGGCCCTTGCGCCCGGCGCGCTTTACGCGACCCATGCGACGGCGCCCCTGCTCTGGGGCCTGTCGCCGCTGGCCGACCAGCAGCTCGGCGGCCTGGTCATGTGGATGCCCGCCGGTCTGCCCTATGTCGTCTGGGGCGGGATGCTGGCGCGGCGGGCCTGGCGCGCGACGGGGGCGACGCCGTGAGCGGGGCCGCGACCTGGGCCGAGGCGGTGGTCCCGCATCTCAAGGCGCTGCACCTCGGCTTCCTCGCGCTCTGGGTCGCCGGGCTGTTCGCCCTGCCGCAGATGCTGGCCCGGCATGACCGGACCGACCTGCGGGCCGAGTTCGCCCAGATCCGCCGCGCCACCCATTACGGCTATGTCTGGGCCATCACCCCCGCCGCCGTGCTGGCCATCCTGACCGGCGGCATCCTGATCTTCCTGCGCGAGGCGTTCACCGTCTGGCTTTTCGCCAAGCTGGTGCTGGTCGCGGGTCTGGTCGCGGTCCATGCCTGGGCGGGCCATACGATCATCGCCGTGGCCGAGACCGACGGAGAGCACGAGCCGCCGGGGCCGCTGGCGCCGACGCTGGTGACGGTCGCGCTGGTGCTGGGGATCCTGTTCCTGGTGCTGGCGAAGCCCGGGCTGGCCGATCTGCCCCTGCCCCGATGGTTGCTGGCCCCGCTGGGGCATCAGTTGCCCTTCGACGTTCCCAGCCGATAATCGAACACCAGCTTGCCGCCATGCCAGCCCGTCGCAATCACCACCAGGACCGCGAAGCCCGAGATCAGGAGGCCCCAGGGCAGCACGGCCGTCTCATAGCCTTGCAGCCGCCGGCCCCAGTTCAGCCCGAGCAGCGACAAGAGCAGCACCGCGATCACGAAATGCGTCCAGGAGGCCGCGCGGATGCGGATGCCGGGGACCATCAGCAGCTCGGCCGTGCCGGTGATCCCGGCCAGAAGGCCGAACAGGAAGGCAGTGCCGCTGGCCCAGAGCGCGGCCCAGGCCCAACGCTCCTCGCCCGACCACCAGTAGAACAGGTCGGCCCCGAAGGCGCAGAAGGTCAGCGCCACCGGGAAGGCGACGGTCATCGCATGCAGGGGATGGCCCATGATCGCCATGCGGGTCTCGGTCTGGTGAAAGGCGGGCTCGCTGGCGATCGGGTCGCCCGAGGAGGCGGCCTCGTCCGGCACGGGATCCTTGGTCTGGGTCATGGGAGGCTCCTTCGCGCGCTTGCCTGCGGGACAACGCCGTCGGCCCTTGCCGGTTGCCAGGAGCGGCTGTCGATGCTGCATCCGGCGGGACCGGCCGCGGAGGCGATCGCCGGGCTGTGGTGGGTCATGCTGGCCGGTGGCGCGGCGATCCTGGTCTTCGTACTGGGACTGCTGGCCATGGCCATCCTGCGCCGCCCCTCCGCCCCGCCCGCCGCCGGCCGGAATGGCGCGGCGCTGTGGCACCATGGTCTGGGCCTCGGTTTTCCGCTGGTCACGCTGGCGGCGCTGACCGTCCATGGCCTGGTGGTCGGAGAGCGGCTGCTGCCGCACGAGGCGGAGGGTCTGGTCACCGTGCGGGCCGAGGCGCGGCAATGGGCCTGGACCTTCGGCTATCCCGAAGCGCCCGGCCTTGCGACCGAGGATGTGCTCCACATCCCCGCCGGCCGCCCGGTGAATGTCGAGATCACCAGCCGCGACGTGGTGCATTCCTTCTGGGTGCCGCGTCTGGCGGGCAAGCTGGACGCTGTGCCGGGGCATGTGAACGTGCTGCGGCTGCAGGCCGCCGCCCCCGGCACCTATGCGGGCCAGAGCGCCGAGTTCAGCGGGCCGGGCTACAAGGGCCATGTCTTCACGGTCAGGGCGCATGACGCGGCCGCCTGGGACCGCTTCCTGCGCGGGGGATCGCCATGACCGCCCGCCGCAGGACCGCACTGCGCCTGCACCGGGAGCTGGCGCGGATCTGGGCGCCCGACCCGCGCCTTCGCGGCTGGCTGACCACCAGCAACAACAACGACATCGGGCGGCTGTTCCTGGCGGTCGCCACCGCCTTTTTCGTCATCGGCGGCCTCCTGGCCATGCTGATCCGCGCGCAGCTGGCCACGCCGGGGTCGGCCTTCATGGGGCCGGAAGCCTATGACCAGGTCTTCACGATGCATGGCACCGTGATGATGTTCCTGTTCGCCATTCCCTTCTTCGAGGCGCTGTCGATGCTCGTGCTGCCCGGCATGCTGGGCACCCGCGATCTCGCCTATCCGCGGCTCGGCGCCTACGGCCTCTGGGTCTATGTCTTCGGCGGCAGCGCGGTGATCGTCGCGATGCTGCTGGGCCTTGCCCCGGACGGCGGCTGGTTCATGTATCCGCCGCTGACCTCGGCCGCCTTCTCGCCGGGGATCGGGGCGGATGTCTGGCTCCTCGGCATCACCTCGATCGAGGTCTCGGCCATCGCCACCGCGGTCGAGGTGATCGTGACGGTGCTGCGCTACCGCGCCGCGGGGATGAGCCTGTCGCGGATGCCGATCTTCGCCTGGTACATCCTGGTCGTGGCGGTGATGATCCTGACCGCCTTCCCGCCGATGATCCTGGGATCCTTGCTGCTGGAACTGGAGCGGGCGCTGGACTGGCCGTTCTTCCAGGTGGAGAATGGCGGCGACCCGCTGCTGTGGCAGCACCTGTTCTGGCTGTTCGGCCACCCGGAGGTCTACATCATCTTCCTGCCCGCCGCCGGGATGATCGCCACCATCCTGCCGGTGATGGCGCGAACCACGCTTCTGGGCTACGGCTGGGTCGTGGCGGCGGCGGTGTCGCTGGGGGTCCTCAGCTTCGGGCTCTGGGTGCACCACATGTTCACCACCGGCATCCCGCATCTGGGGCTGGCGTTCTTCTCGGCGGCCTCGACGCTGGTGGCGGTGCCGACCTCGGTGATGATCTTCGCCTGGATCGGCACGCTGCGGCAGGGCCGGGTGCGGATGGAGCTGCCGATGCTGTGGATCATCGGGTTCTTCGCCACGTTCATCATCGGCGGGCTGACCGGGGTGATGATCGCCATCGTTCCGTTCAACTGGCAGGTCCACGACACCCATTTCATCGTGGCGCACCTGCATTACGTCCTGATCGGCGGCTATGTCTTCCCGATGATCGCGGCGGTCTACTACTTCCAGCCGCTGCTGACCGGGCGCTTCCAGGTCTTCCGCCTGGGCGGAGTGGCCTTCTGGCTGGTGGTGCCGGCCTTTCACGTCACCTTCCTGGCGGTGCATCTGGCGGGCCTTCTGGGCCAGCGCCGCCGCACCTGGACCTATGACGAGGGGCAGGGCTGGGAGGTGCTGAACCTCGTCGCCTCGGTATCGTCCTTCGTCATGGCGATCGGCTTTGCCCTGGTACTCCTGGACGTGGCGATCAACACCTTTGCCCGAGCGCGGGGGCCGCGCAATCCCTGGGGGGCGGGAACGCTGGAATGGGCGGCGCCGATGCCCTCTCCCCCCTATGGCTTCGCCTCGATCCCCATCGTCGGCAGCCGCTATCCGCTGCTGGACGATCCCAGGATCGACCTGAAGATCGCGCGGGGCGAGGGCTATCTGGCCGACACCTCCCGCAGCCGGCGCGAGACGCTGATCGTCACCACCGCCCAGGGCGCCCCGGCGCAGGTCGCCGTGCTGCCCTGCAACTCGGTCCTGCCCTTCCTCCTGGCGGTGGTCACCAGCACGGCCTTCCTGGCCCCGCTGGTCAAGGCCCATGCGGTCTCGGTCCTGGCCCTGGTCGGCGTGGTCGCCGTGGCGCTGGTCTGGGTCTGGCGGCTGGCCCCGGCGCGGATGGAGGGGCCGGTCGACGCCGGGCATGGCGCGATGCTGCCTTTGGCCTCCGAGACGCCGGACCCGCCGGGGTGGTGGGGCTCGCTGTTCCTCCTTCTCGCGGACGGCGTCCATTTCGGCGCGCTCCTGTTCGGCTATGCCTTCCTTTGGACAGTGGCGCCGAACTGGCCGCCGCCGTCCTTCCTGCGGCCGGACGTGGCGGGCCCGGCCCTGGCCCTGGGCGGAGCGGGCGCGCTGGCGCTGGCGCCGCGTCTGGCGGTGCGGGCGATCGGGGCCGGGCGCGGGGCCGGTCCCGCGGTCGGGCTGGCGGCCCTGGCGGCGCTGGCGCTGGCGGGGGCGGCGGGCAGCGTGATGCTGGAGCGGCCGGATCCGGCGGGCCATGCCCATGACGCGACCCTGTGGATTCTGGCGGGGCATGTGGCGTTTCACGCCGGGCTGGTGCTGATCATGCTGTTCTACCTTGCCCTGCGCCTGGTCGCGGGGAAGGCCCTGCGCATCGGCGAGGCGCGGATCGTCGGCCTCTGGGCCGACTTCACCGCCGCGACCGGGCTCGTGGCGCTGGGGGCGGCCTGGCTGCCGGGAGTGCTGGCATGACCGGGATCCTGCGCATCGCGCTGCCGCTTACGGTCTGGCTGGCCGGATTCTGCGCGATCTACGCACTTCAGGGCCTGGGCTGTTCGCGGCACTGGCCCGAGGGGCTGGACCGGCGCGCGACCCTGATCGCGGCGGCGGCGCTGTTCGTGCTGGTCCAGACGCTGATCCTGCTGGCGGTCCTGTATCGTCCGTCCGGCTTCCGCTTCGTGCAGGCGACGGCCACCCTTCTGGCGGGGGCGGCGCTGGCGGCGGCGGTCTGGACCTCGCTGCCGGTGCTGACGCTGGAGATCTGCGGCTAGGGCGCAGCGGGTTCCGGGCTGCCGGCGGCGGGCGGCGTTGTGGGTTCGGCGCCAGGCGCGGTGGCGACGCGGTCGGTCTCGACCGGGGCTTCGCTGACCCGGCCGTCCGCCGCCGCGACGCGCCAGACGGTGTTGCCGGCGTCATCGGCGACCAGCAGCGCGCCGGTGCCGTCCAGCCCCACGCCGACGGGGCGGCCGCGCACCTTGCCATCCACCAGGAAGCCGGTCACGACATCCTGCGCCATGCCATCGGGAACGCCGTTGGAGAAGGGGATGTAGGACACCTTGTAGCCGTTGAACTCATCCCGGTTCCAGCTGCCGTGCTGGCCGACGAAAGCGCCGTTGCCGTAGGCCTCGGGCAGGGCCGAGCCGTTGGTGAACACCAGCCCCAGCGCCGCCACATGGCTGGACAGCGCGTAGTCCGGCGCGATCGCCGTCGCCACCAGGTCGGGCCGTGCCGGGCGGACGCGTTCGTCGACATGGGCGCCGTAATAGCTGTAGGGCCAGCCGTAGAACGCCCCCTCCTGCACCGAGGTCATGTAGTCGGGCACCAGGTTCGGCCCCAGCTCGTCGCGTTCGTTGATCACCGCCCAGAGGACGCCGGTCTCGGGGTGGAAGATCAGCCCGTTCGGGTTGCGCAGGCCGGTGGCGTAAGGCTTCGAGGCCCCGGTTGCCCGGTCGATCTGCCAGATCGCGGCGCGGCCACGCTCGGCCTCCATCCCGTTCTCGCCGGCATTCGAGTTCGACCCGACCGAGGCATAGAGCATGGTCCCGTCCGGGCCGAGGGCCAGGTCCTTGGTCCAGTGGTGGTTGAGCGGCCCGCCGGGCAGCGGGGTGAGCAGTTGCGCAGCGTCCGCAATCGCGGTGTCGCCCAGGGTATAGGGATAGCTGACCACGGCATCGGCGAGGGCGACATAGAGCGTGTCGTCGATCCAGGCCACCCCGAAGGGCGAGTTCAGGCCGGTCAGGAGGTCATGCCGTTCATCCACCACCCCGTCGCGGTTAGGGTCGCGCAGGAGGGTGATCAGGTTGCTGTCCTGCTGCGGCCCCTGACCGCCCCCCGCGGCGATCGACATGATCCAGCCGCGGATATAGTCCTTGGGCCGGTATTTCGGCTTGCCCTCGGGCGCGCGGGACTGGATCACCAGCACATCGCCGTTGGGCAGGGTGTGGACGGTGCGGGGATTGACGAGATCGGTGGCATAGGCTGAGATGGTCAATCCCTCGGGGACCTGGGGCGTCTGGCCTTCGGCCCAACCGACGACCTCGGCCACGTTGAGGTCGGGCGACAGGCTGACATAGACCGGATCGGGCAGCACCGGATCGGGCCCGATCTGGCTGGTGATGTCGAAGTCCTGAGCCTGGGCGGCAAAGCCGACGCCGGACAACAGAAGCGCGCACTTGGCAAGGCCGATGGGGGTCATGGCTCTCTCCTTCAGGCCGCGTGGATCCGGTGGAACGCCTGGCGCCGCAGGACAGCCGAGGCCAGCATCAGGACGCAGGTCACGAGGGACAGCCCGATCCCCCAGGGGACGATGGCGGTCCAGCCGTCGCCCGCATGGACCAGGCTGTTCAGGAAGGCCGCCGCCAGCACCAGGGCGTTCAGGATGACGATGATCCAGACCGGCCGCTGCCGATAAAGCGCAAGGCCGATCAGCCAAAGGAGGACCGCGATCCCGCCCGCCACCAGCCCCGCAAACAGAAGCCAGGACGAGAAGTCCTGCCAGGTCAGGATCATGGTCTGGACATAGGCCCAGTCGGTGAGCAGCGCCAGCGTAAAGAAGGCCGCCGCGAAACAGGTCAGGGTCTCCTGACCAGGAAGCGCGGCGGGACCGACCCGCAGGGGAGAATGGATGGGGGGATCGGAATGCTGCAACGCCATCTGTCCATCTTGCTGGAAACCCCCGTCAAACGCGGCAAGGCCGGAATTTGTTCCGTCGGGTTCAGACACGGGGTCCTTGCGACGCTCCGGCACAGCCCATGTTGGACGTGGGGCGATCACTCGGGCCGGAGATGGTAATCCGGTCGAGGAAGAGGCGATGCCGAACGGTCGGGTCGTGGAACAGGGGGTCTGTCCCGGAGCCGAATGCCGCGGAGAGCAGCGCAGAGTCTGGATGGTCCCCGCATCACGCCGCGAGATCGTCGAAGAACACCACGTCCCTTATCCCCGTCTGTGCTACGGCATCGCAGGGCTCATAGGTCATCTCGACATGCATCGAGGTGCCGTGGCCCCGGAACACGGCCAGCCAGTGATGCAGGCAATCCTGGTCAACGTCGATCGCCACATGACGCCTGCTGACCGCCGAGACCATCGCGACCTCGCCCCGCCGCACCGCCTTCACGAAGTCCTCGTCGTGCAGGAAAAGGCTGGCCTCATCCACCAGGCGCTCGATCAGCCGGGTGTTGGTCAGGCTGGAGAATGTCGGCCAGAGGGCGTGCATGCCGCGGGAGGCGCAGACCAGCCGTACCCCGTCAAGATCCAAGGAGGCGCGGGGATTGGGCGCCTTTTCCAGCGCCAGGCGGTCGGCATCGACACGATGCACGCCTGCCGGGGACATGATGTCCAGAAGGCGCAGCCTCAGCCGCTTGCCGGGGGCGGCCTTGCCGGTTTCCCAGTTGGAAACCAGGGTCTGCGTGACGCCGAGCATTTCGGCTAGGGTCTGCTGCTTCACCCGGGAGGCCTTGCGCCATTCCGGAAGCAGGCGGCAGAGGTCGGCTTCGTTTAACATCCTGGCCTGCGCGGTGAACTTCCAGGGCAGGATAGCACAGCGGGAAGGGAGGGTGGCTTCGGCAAAGGGCGGGGATCCGTCCGCCGGAAGTATGGTCAGGGCGGCCCGAGGCCGGGCCGCCCTTTCCCGAATGGCCTTATTGGGCGGTAAGGCGCAGCACGGCGATGTTGGTGCTGCCATCCTCGGCGGCAGTGGTGCCCGCGACGACGATCAGCTTGTCCCCCTGTAGCGCGACGCCGTTGGCGATGTCATCGCCGTCCCCCAGCGAGATGCTGGCGATGCCGTTGCCGGTGCCGTCATCGGCCTGCCCGAAGGACTGGTCCAGCTCTCCCGCCGCATCGAAGCGCGCGACGGCGATGTTGGTGCTGTCCCCGGCCTGGTGGTAGCCGGCCACGACGATGCGTCCGTCAGCCTGCACCGCGACGCCGGTCGCGAAGTCGTTGCCATCACCCAGCGAGGTCGAGGCAAAGCCGTTCGGGGTGCCGTCCTCGGACACCCCGAAAGCCTCGTCCGGGGTGCCATCGGCATTCAGGCGGGCCAGAACAAAGTTGGACGACCCGTCAGCCGAGACGCTGTCCCCGACCACGACGATCTTGCCGTCGGCCTGCAGCGCCACATCGCGGAAGACGTCATTGCCATCGCCCAGCGAGATGTTGACGAAGCCCTCCGGGGTGCCGTCATCGCCCGAGACGCCGAAGGTGGCATCCGGAACGCCCGCCGCGTCGTAGCGGGCCACGAGCATGTTGGACGACCCGTCCTCGGCCAGGCGCGAGCCCGCGACGACGATCGCGCCATCGGCCTGCAGGACCAGGGCGTTGGCGATGTCGTTGCCTGCGCCCAGCGAGGTGGCGACAAAGCCGTTCGGGGTGCCGTCCTCGGACTGGCCGAAGCTTTCGTCGATGCTGCCGTCGGCGTTCAGCCGGGCCAGGATGATGTTGGTCGAGCCGTCGGCCACCACGCTGTCGCCGGCCAGCACGATCTTGCCGTCGGGCTGGATCGCCACGTCGCGGGCCACGTCATTGCCATCGCCCAGAGAGATGTTGACGATACCGTTCCCGGTCCCGTCATCGGCGGCGCCGAAGCCCTGGTCCAGCGTGCCGTCCGGGTTCAGGCGCAGCACGACCATGTTGGTCGAGGTGCCTTCCTCATGGTAGCCGGCGATGACGGTCTTGCCGTCGGACTGGGTGGCGATTGCAGTGCCGAAGTCGTCCCCTTCGCCCAGCGAGATGCTCACCACGCCATCCGGGGTGCCATCCTCCTTGCCCACGCCGAAACCGGCGTCAAGGCTGCCATCGTTCGTGTAGCGCACGATGACGATATCGTTGCTTTGCCCGTTGTGGCGGTTGCCGACGATGGCGACCGCGCCATCCGCGCCGACAGCCAGATCTTCGGCCGCGTCATTGCCATTGCCCAGCGAAGTCGAGACCACACCGGCCGGAGTGCCGTCTTCCTCGCCCGCGCCGAAGGTCGCGTCGAGCACGCCCGCACCATCCGCCGCCCATGCAATGCCGGCGACAAGGGCGAGCACGGAAACGGTGCCCAGTCCAAGGGCCGCGCCCCTGGTGGCAATCTGGTTCTTCATTCTGATCTTCCTCAAACGGTTGATAGCGGTTGAAAGACCGCTCAGGCCAAGGCGCCGGCATCCACGGACACTGGCGCGACCCTGCGCGATCCCGGACAGGATAGGGCGGGCCAGGGTCGCGCCCCAGTTCGGAATTATTGCGGGGATGTGCCCGGGCCGGCGATAACGCCACGGTAAATCAACGGCTTGCGGGAGGATTGGCCATCATCTTCTGCCCAGGTTATTTCGCCATCACGCATCTCTGGGCCCGGATGCAACCTGCGGGTGTTTGGCGCGTCTACCAGGTGTCAGGGCATCTGGTAGCCGGGGGTCGAGCGCATCAGCGCGATTTCCTCCCCGGTCATGCCGGGCTCGATGCCGTCGAACAGCGGAGTCGAAAGGTAGCGTTCGCCGGTGTCGGGCAACATGCACAGCAGGCGCGCGCCAGCGGGGGCGGTTTCGGCCACCTTCAGCGCCACCGCCAGCGTGGCCCCGCCCGAGATGCCGGTGAAGATGCCTTCCTGCCGCGCCAGCGCCCGGGCGGCGGCCATCGCATCCGGGCCGGAGACGGGGATCAGCTCGTCATAGCCGTCCCGGTCCAGCGCCTCCTGCAACACCAGCGGGATGAAATCGGGCGTCCAGCCCTGGATCGGATGCGGGTTGAAGGCGGGATGGCCGACGGCGGGCGCGCCTTCGGCGTCGCGCTCCTGTGCCGTCCGGCTGGACACGAGGGCCGCGTTGGCCGGCTCGGTCAGGATGATGCGCGTCGCCGGGCTTTCCCGGCGCAGCACGCGCGACACCCCGGTCACCGTGCCGCCGGTGCCGTAGCCCGACACGAAATAGTCCAGCCGCCCGTCGAAGTCGGCCAGGATCTCGCGCGCGGTGGTGGCCTCGTGGATCTCGGCATTGGCGGCGGTCTCGAACTGGCGCGCCAGGAACCAGCCGTTCCGTTCGGCCAGCTCGCGCGCCTTCTGGTACATGCCGAAGCCCTTCAGCTCCTTCGGCGTCAGCACCACCTTCGCGCCGAGGAAGCGCATCAGCCGCCGACGCTCGACCGAGAAGGTCTCGGCCATGGTCAGCACCAGCGGATAGCCCTTGGCGGCGCAGACCATCGCCAGGCCGATCCCGGTATTGCCGCTGGTCGCCTCGACCACCGTCTGCCCGGGACGCAGCGCCCCCGAGGCCTCGGCCGCCTCGATGATGTTCAGCGCCAGCCGGTCCTTGACCGAGCCGCCGGGATTGAAGGCCTCGACCTTGACGTAAAGCGCGACATGCGGCGGGGCCAGGCGGGCGAGGCGCACCGCAGGCGTGTCGCCCACGGTATCGAGGATGCTGTCGTAAAGCCGTCCGCGTCCGGCGGTGCTGCGTGTCATGCTGCGTCACTCCTGTCCCGCGTGGTCATGCCGATACTGGACCAGAAGCGGAGGTGCGGGGCAACCGCCGCTTTCCATCATGCGGCGGAATGCAGCGCCCTCCGCGAGGGGGGGTGAGCGGGCTAACCTTCGGCGTCCCCGCCCCTCTTGCCATTCTTTTCAAGGATCTGCCGCAGGTAGTCGCGCAGTACGATGGCGTTGTTGTGCTCCTCCTCCTTCGAGGCGTAAAGCAGCGTCACCACGCCGTCGGCCGCCAGTCCCGCCAGCTCGCGCACGAGGTCGTCCTTTTGGGAAAGCTCCTCCCGGTAGCGGGCGGTGAACTCCTGCCATGCATCGGGGTTTGCGTGATACCAGCGGCGCAATTCGTCGCTGGGCGCGATCTCCTTGCACCAGGAATGCAGGCGGACGCGGTCCTTGGCCAGGCCGCGCGGCCAGAGCCGGTCGACCAGAACCCGGCTGCCGTCCGAAACCCGGACCGCCCGGTAGATCCGTTTGACGCGGATCCGGTCGGCGGAGTGATCGGGGACCGGCGGAACCGGAGGCATCACCCTGCCCCGCCGCCCATGGCCTGGATCGCCTTCAGCGCATGGGCATAGGAGGCCCCGGCGCGCATCTCGGCGGCGACCCAGATCGCCTCCATGATCTGCTCGGGACTGGCGCCTTCGCGCCCGGCCGCCTTGACGTGGCCCTCGATGCACCAGGGGCATTGCGTGACATGGGCCACCGCGACCGCGATCAATTGCTTGGTGCGCTTGTCCAGCGCGCCATCGGCGAAGACCGCCGTCGAGAAGGCGCGGAACGCCGCCTCGGGTTCGGGCGCAAGTGCGCGGCGACGTTCGGACATTTCCAGGGTGCCGCGCGGCAGTGAGGGGTCGGACATCGGCGCTCTCTCCTTCCGGAAGGGTGAAACAGCACGTCGCCTTCGGAGGACCCCAGCACCGCCGGGCATCCGGTTGGGCTTGCATTCCGGTTTAAACCTGCTAATTGGTATTGTAAATACCTATTAAGGACGGACCATCCCGGATGCGCCTTACCTCGTTCACCGATTATGGCTTGCGGATGTTGATGCGCATGGCGGGCACGCCCGGACAGGGGATCTCCACGGCCGAGATGGCGCAGGAATTCGGTCTTTCGCGTCACCACCTGACCAAGATCGTCCAGAAGCTTGCCCAGGCCGGCTATGTCGCGACCCGACGCGGCAGCGGCGGCGGCGCGATGCTGGCCCGTCCCGCCGGCGAGATCCGCCTGGGCGCGATCATCCGCCTGCTCGAGGAGGGGCAACCGCTGGTCGAATGTTTCGGGCCGGACGGCGGCGACTGCACCATCGACGGGCGCTGCCGGTTGAAGGCGCGGCTGCGCGCGGCCGAGGCGGCCTTCCTTGCCGATCTCGACCGCTCGACGCTGGCGGATATCGCGCTACGTCCGGATTTCCTGCTTGCGGAGGAATTCGTGTGAACCTGCCCGCCTCGCTGACCACATCGGAACGGCAGATCGGCATCGGCCTTTCGGCGGCCCTCGCGCTGATGGGGCTGGCGATGGCCGCCCTCGCGCGGGACAGCGTGATGGCGCTGCACGGGACGATGGCGCTGGTGCTTGGCCTTGGCCTGGTGTTCCGGCTGGGCGGGGTGCTTTATGACGCGCCCCCCGCCGACCCCGACCGCGTCTTGCGCTATGACGACGGGCCGACGCGCTTCGGCATCTGGATGACGCTGGCCTGGGCCATGGTCGGCATGGTCGCGGGCGTCTGGGTGGCCGCGCTGCTCTACTGGCCCGAGGCGACGCCGCCCTGGCCTGCCACCAGCTTCGGCCGGTTGCGCCCGGTGCATACCACCGGCATCATCTTCGGCTTTGGCGGCAACGCGCTGATCGCGACCTCGTTCTGGGTGCTGCAACGCACCTCGCGGGCACGGCTGGCGGATGCGCTGAGCCCCTGGGTCGTGCTGATCGGCTACAACCTGTTCTGCGCCTGGGCGGTGACCGGCTATCTGATGGGCGCCACCCAGTCCAAGGAATATGCCGAGGCGGAATGGTATGCCGACCTGTGGCTGGTCGCGGTCTGGGTGCTTTATTTCACGCTTTACATGCGCACGCTGGCGCGGCGGGCCGAACCGCATATCTACGTCGCAAACTGGTATTACCTGGCCTTCATCCTGGTCGTGGCGATGCTGCACATCGTCAACAACATCGCCCTGCCGGTCAGTTGGGCGGGATCGAAAAGCTATACCGTCTGGGCGGGCGTGCAGGATGCGATGATCCAGTGGTGGTACGGCCACAACGCGGTGGCCTTCTTCCTGACCGCCGGCTTCCTGGGGATGCTCTACTACTTCCTCCCCGTCCGCGCGGGCCGGCCGATCTGGTCCTATCGCCTCTCGATCCTGTCCTTCTGGGGCATCGTGTTCTTCTACATCTGGGTCGGCTCGCACCACCTGCACTACACCGCGCTGCCCTACTGGGTGCAGACGCTGGGGATGACCTTCTCGGTCATGCTGCTGGTGCCGTCCTGGGCCTCGGCCGGCAATGCCATCGCCACGCTGAACGGCGCCTGGGGCAAGGTGCGCGACGATGCGACGCTGCGCTTCATGTTCGTGGCGGCCGTGTTCTACGGCCTTTCCACCTTCGAGGGTTCGTTCCTTGCGATCCGCCCGGTGAACTCGCTGTCGCACTACACCGACTGGACCGTGGGCCATGTCCATTCCGGCACGCTCGGCTGGGTCGCGATGATCATCTTCGGCGCGATCTACACCCTGGTGCCGCAGATGGCGGGGCGCGAGACCATGGCCTGGCCGAAGGCGGTGGAATGGCACTTCTGGCTCGCCGTCCTCGGCACGCTGGTCTACGTCATCGCGATGTGGAACGCGGGCATCACCCAGGGGCTGATGTGGCGGGCCTATGACGCGAACGGCGCGCTTTCCTACAGCTTCCTGGAATCGGTGCAGGCGATGGCGCCCTATTACCTCTTGCGCGCCATGGGCGGCGCGATGTTCCTGACCGGGGCGGTGATCTGCACGCTGAACTGCCGCGCCACGTTGCGCGCCTCGCGTAGCCGCGACCTGCAGAACGACCGCCCCCTTGTGGCGCAGGCGGCGGAGTAGTCCCATGGTCCTGCGCCTGCACTACAACCTGGAAAAGCTGTCGATGGGCCTTGTCGGCGCGATCATCCTCGCCGCCTCGGTCGGCGGCCTGGTCGAGATCGCGCCCCTCTTCACCATCGACGAGACGGTCGAGATCCCCGCCGACCTGCGGCCCCTCACACCGCTGGAACTGGCCGGCCGCGAGATCTACATGCGCGAGGGCTGCTATGCCTGTCACAGCCAGATGGTCCGCAGCCTGGCCGACGAGATCGACCGCTACGGCCCCTATTCGCTGGCTTCGGAAAGCGCATATGACCACCCGATGCTCTGGGGGTCGAAGCGCACCGGCCCGGACCTCGCCCGGCTGGGCGGAAAATACTCCGACGCCTGGCAGGTCGCGCATCTGACCGACCCGCGCGCGGTGGTCCCGGCCTCGATCATGCCGGCCTATCCCTGGCTGATGCAGCCCCTGGATACCTCGGGCCTGCCCGGCGCGCTGGCCACGCTGGCCCGGCTGGGCCTGCCCTATGACGAGGCGATGATCGCCGGGGCCGAAGCCGATGCAAGGGCGCAGGCCGCCCCCGACGGCGCGGGCACCGACGCCTTCCGCGAGCGGCACGGCGACCGCCCCGTCCAGCGCGCCTTCGACGGCGATCCGTCGCGCCTGACCGAGATGGACGCGGTGGTCGCCTATCTGCAATCGCTCGGCACCCAGACCGAGGCCGCGCGGCTGGCGCAGGAAGGGACCGCGCCATGAGCCATGACATCCTTGTCCTTCTGGCAAAGACCTTCGGCCCGATCTGGATGATGGGCTTCCTGGCGGTCGTCGCCATCCGCGCCTATGCGCCCTCGCGCCGCGCCGCGCATGAGCGGGCCGCGCGCTCGGTGCTGGAGGGGGAGACGCCGGAATGACCAGGACCTCCGACCCGCACGACCTGCCCGGCGCCGACCCGCATACCGGCAACCGCCTGATCGACCCGGTCACCGGCTACGACACCACCGGCCACGACTGGGGCGGTATCCAGGAACTGAACACCCCGTTCCCGAAAATTGCCGCCATCGCGCTCCTGCTGACCTTCATCTACGCGGTGATCGCCTGGATCCTGCTGCCCGCCTGGCCCACCGGGCGCGACTATACCCGCGGGCTCTGGGGCCTGGACCAGGGCCGGATGGCGCGCGACGGGTATCAGGCGGTGGACACGGTGCGGCAGGGCTGGCTTACCCATTTCACGACCCCCGACTTCGCCGCGCTGAAATCCGACCCCTTGCTGATGGCCCAGGCGATGCCCGCCGCCGCGCGCCTTTTCGCCGACAACTGCGCCGCCTGCCATGGCGCCGCCGGTGCCGGCGGTCCGGGCTTCCCGGCGCTGGACGATGCCGACTGGCTTTGGGGTGGCGAGCCCGAGACCGTGGCCGAGACCATCGCCATCGGCATCAACGCCGCCGAGGACAGCCGCGTGGCCGAGATGCCCGTCTTCGACTGGCTGGAGCCCGCCGACCGCCAGGCCCTCGCCACCCATGTCGCCGCCCTGCCCAAAGGCGAGGCCCCCGCCGACAGCCCCGGCGCCGCGCTTTTCGCCGAGAACTGCGCCTCCTGCCATGGCGACGGCGGCACCGGCGGGCTGATGGCCGGGGCGCCCTCGCTGACCGACGATGCGGTGATCTACGGCCAAGACGAGGCCACGATCCTGACCACGCTGAAACAGGGCCGCCGCGGCTTCATGCCCGCCTGGAACCAGCGCCTCACCCCGGCCGAGGTCAACCTCCTCGCGCTCTACGTCTCTACCCTGCCGGAGGCGAAGCCATGAGCCCCGCCCGCCAGCGCAGCCTCGCCCTTGCCGGAGCGGCCGTCGTGATCGCGGTCTTCCTTGCGGCGAACATCCATCTGGTCATCGCGGCAGTCGGGTCGCAACCGGCCTGCACCGCCCTGGCCGACGGCCCCGCCCCCGCCCGGCACAGCTGCTGAGGTCCCGATGCTCGAACCGCTTCCCACCCTGCACAAGCCCATCGCCGTCGAGAGTCCGCACGCGCGCCACCTGCCCGCCCGCGCCGCGCTGGACTGGCTGGCCGCCGGCTGGCGCGACCTCTCCCGCGCGCCCGGCTCCAGCCTCGCCTATGGCGCGGCGGTGCTGGCGCTGTCCTGGGCCGTGCTCTGGGCGCTGGCGCTCTGGGGCCTGCTCTACCTCGCCCTGCCCGCGCTGTCGGGCTTTCTGATCGTCGGCCCCTTCCTGGCCGTCGGCCTTTACGAGAAAAGCCGCCGCCTGGCCCGGGACGAGCCGCCGACCGCCTTCATGGTCCTGCGCCTTGCCCCCGGCGCAGCCGGGCAGATCGCCATGGCCGGGCTGCTCCTTGGCCTCCTGGTCCTGTTCTGGCTGCGGGCGGCGGACCTGCTCTATGCCCTCTTCTTCGGGCTTCAACCCTTCCCCGGCGCGGCCGAGGCGTTCGAGAACGCGCTCACCACGCCTCGGGGATGGGCGCTGATCGCGACAGGCATGCTGGTGGGCGGGCTGTTCGCAGCCTTCGCCTTCGCGGTCAGCGTCTTCTCCTTTCCGATGATGGTCTCGACCCGGCGCGACGCCCTGACCGCGATGGGCCGCAGCTTCGCGATGGCGGCGCAGAACCTGCGGCCGATGCTGGCCTGGGGCGCCATCGTCAGCGCCGGGCTGGTCCTGTCGCTGCTGACCGGGCTGGCGGGGCTCCTGCTGATCTTCCCGCTTCTCGGCCACGGCACCTGGCACGCCTGGCACGCCATCGACCGCGAGGCCCCATGAACATCGGCTTTCTCATCCCGCTCTCGATCGGCATGGGCCTGGCCGGGCTGGCCGCCTTCTTCTGGGCCCTGCGCCACGGCCAGTTCAGCGACCCCGAGGGCGACGCCTGCCGCATCCTGATCCCGCAACCCCCGCTGCAAGGAGAGCACCATGTCCGACTGGCTCCCAAGCCTGATCACGAAGACCCCGACCGAAGGCTATGACCTTGCGGTGAAACTGGCCCGGGTGGCGGTCAAGCTGACCCAGCCCGATGCCGCGGTGCGCGACCGTCTGCGCCCGGAATATGCCGAAGACGCCGATGCGCTGATCGCCATCAGCCAGGTGGTCGCGACGCATTTCGCCACCGTGGCCGCCGCGAACGACTACTGGCGGCAGGGCTGACGGCCGACAGATCAGTCCCGGATCGGGTGCAGGGCGTGGAAGGCGACGCTCAGCCGGTTCCAGGTGTTGATGATCGACACCGCGACCGTCAGCTTCACCAGCTCGCTCTCCGAAAACTGCGCGAGGGCCGCCGCATAAAGCGCATCCGGCACTCCGCCATCGGCGACCCGGGTCAGTGCTTCGGTCCAGGCGAAGGCCACGCGTTCGCGTTCGGTGAACAGCGGCGATTCCCGCCATGCCGCGACCAGCAGCACCCGCTGCAGGCTGTCGCCATCCTCCAGCGCCTCATGCGCATGCATGTCGACGCAATAGGAGCAGCCGTTGATCTGTGAGGCGCGCAGCTTGATCAGGTGCAGCAGGCTTTTCTCCAGCCCGCAGGTCTCGACCGCCTCGTTCAGGGCCAGGACCGATTTCATCAGCTCTGGCGCCTTTGCGAAATAGTTCATCCGCTGTTCCATTCCCGACTCCCGGTCGATGCTGCACTCCCATGCAGTCTGTGCCCTCGCCCCGCCTTGCACCAGCCCCGATCCGGCTTGACTCCGATTTGATAAGGAGTCCTAAGTGATCATGGGCGGAGGGCGACAAGCTGGATCAGCTGCACCAGATCATCGCCGGGATCGGCCGGCTTTCGGCCCTTGGCCGCGCCGGGCTCTGGCAGGCGGGCGCGCCCTTCGGCCTGAACCCGGCGCAGGCCGAAAGCCTGTTGCGCATCGTGCGGCGGCCGCAGCGCCTGGCCGAGCTGGCGGCGCATCTGGGCGTGTCGGCGGCTTCGGCCAGCGACACGGTGGCGGCGCTGGTGGCCAAGGGTCTGGCCCTGCGCGAGGCCGATCCTGCCGACGGCCGCGCCCGGCTGCTCCGCGCCACCCCGCGCGGGCAGGAGGTTGCGGCCCGGATCCCGGCCGCACCTGCCGCCCTGACCGCCGCGATCGCCGCCCTGCCCGGTTCCGAGCGCGCGCAGATGCTGGCCGGCCTCCAGCGCCTGATCCGCTCCTTGCAGGAGGCCGGAGCGATCCCGGTGCAACGGATGTGCGCGACCTGCCGGTTCTTCCGGCCCCATGCCCATGACGACGCGGCGCGTCCGCATCACTGCGATTTCGTGGACGCCGCTTTCGGGCAGGCCGGGCTTCGGCTGGAGTGCGGCGATCACGGGATGGCCCCGGCCGACCGGACCGTTGCCAACTGGCAGCGCCTCGACGCGGCCCTAGGTGTGAGTTCTTACGAGGTCGTTCACCTTTGAGAGGGGAGGCGTTCGGTTGAGTGCGGAGTGTGGTCTTGATCGGTTGAACCAGTCAAGCCAGCGCGGCAGATCGGCGTTTCTCGCGTCGGATGTGGG
>NZ_JAEACP010000011.1:0-125037 GCF_015999335.1 Tabrizicola soli
TCGACTGTAGACGGTAAGGCGGGCACCTTGGTGCGGGTTGTTCATCCTGCGGGGTCCTCGGCTGGAGTTTGGCGATTGCAGCCTAACCCCGCCTCGGGTGAACAACCTCCTGAGAATTCACAGCTAGCCGATCAGCGGGCCGGAGCGGCCGTAGGTCTCGTCATAATGCCGGCGCAGCCGCATCAGCGCGATGCGCAGCACTATCTTGCCCGAGCGCGCGGCCCAGCCCATACGCCGTTCCGCCACCTCGAGGCCTTCCAGAAAGCAGCAGCAGCGCAGGACCACGTCGCCGAGGCCGGGGCCGAGGTCGCGCAGCGCCGCCGCCACCCGCCCCCGCGCGACCGAGGGCCCCTCGCCCAGGCCCGAATCGGGCTGGAAGCCGCCGCGGTCGCCGCCGGTGAGGAAACGGTCCCAGTTCTGCGCCACGCGCGGGCCCATCTGCGCCAGTTCGAAATCCTCGCGCAGGCGTTCGGCGGCCTGGACCAGCTCGGGTTCGAGGAAGGGCTTGCCATCGCGGTCGCGGCGGCGGCCGAGCAGGCTGACCGGGCTTTCGGCCAGGTTGTAGCGCACCCGGCGCGGACCGGCGTCGTCGATCATCTCGCGCTCGCCCCAGACGCGGTGCTGGTCGGCGAAGAATCCGGCGGCCTCGTTCATGCCCTGGCGGCGGCGGTCCTCCTCGTCCACCATCCGCTTCAGGGCGGCGCGGCCCGCCGAGGTGATCTCGTAGCTGGAGACGCGCCCCGCCTTCCGGCAGGCGATCCAGTCGCGCAGGATGAAGGCCTGGGCCACCGGGCGGTCCAGCACCGCCGTCCGCAAGGAGCGGCCGTCGGGAAACTCGCGCAGGACGGCGGCCTTCTCCATCTCGGGCGCGATGGCCATGACGGCCCCCGGCTCGGCCAGCCGGCGCAGGACGCGGCGGCCTTCGCACGCCAGAAGCTGCGGGTCGCAGAGGTCGGGCGTGGCGGCGACGGGGCGGAGGGGGGCGGTCATGGGCGGGTCATCCTTTCGATCCGGGTGATCGGCCGATCGGAGGACAAGACGGGAGACCGCCGCCAGGGCTTCGTCCATCAGCGGGTCGTCGCGCCGGTTCTCGTAGCGGCGGACCTGGCGCAGGATGGTCGAGGCATGCAGCCCTTCGCGCCGCGCCAGCGCCCTGAACGATGTCCCTTCCTCGACGTGGTCCAGGTAGTGGCGCACTGCGGCGGGAAGCCAGTCTGGCAGGCTGGCGGCGGTGAGTTCCGGCAATTCAGTCGTCCCGTCTTGGTCCACTTGCGGCGGTGGTGAGTCCAGCCCTGGACGCCGCAACCTTGGGTGGAATTTGTTACCTGATCGTTAACCTCTCGGCCAACGTGGAGAATTGACGGGAATTCCTAAACTTCCTGGTAACCTCCGCGCGCTGCAATGGCTCGCTGCGCAACGCCAGGTTGACCCATGGCATCGTGCCCTCTCGTCGAAATGGAGTGCACGATGTCCGATTTCCGCATGATGCTTGCCGACCTGCGCCGCCCGCGCCTTCTGATGCGCGCCGCCCGCTTCGGGCTGGGCGATTACCGGCGTGAGCGCGACCTGCGGCGACTGGTGCCGACCGAGGCCTCGCCCGAGGTCACGGTGCCGCGGCTGATCGCAGTCGAGGAGGAGCTGGAAGCGACGCGGGTGGCGGGCGACGCGAGCTATTCGGTCGCGCGCCACATCGACGTGCTGATCGCGCTGCTGGCCGAGGCCCGCCTCCTGCGCGGGGCGGACCTGGCCTGAGGCAAAGCCGGCGTCTTCAGATGAAGGCGTCGGGCATCTCGGCCTTGCGCTGCGCGACGAAGGCTTCCAGCGCCTCGCGCTTGCCCTCGTCCAGCGCCGGGGGCTGGTAGTCGCCGAGCTGCTTCTTGACCCTCTCGGCCGCAAGCGCCTGCGTGTCGCGGCTGCCTTCCTCGGCCCAGGTCTCAAAGGGCTTGTAGTCCAGAAGCTCCGTCCGCCAGAAGGCCGATTTGAAGTTCGCCTGCGTGTGGCTGCAGCCAAGGTAGTGGCCGCCCGGGCCCACTTCGCGGATCGCGTCCATCGCCTGGCCGTTGGCATCCATCGTGACGCCCTGGGCGAGGTGGTGCAGCGTGCCGAGCTGGTCGGCGTCCATCACGAATTTCTCGTAGGACGAGACCAGCCCGCCCTCCAGCCAGCCGCAGGCGTGCAGCATGAAGTTCACGCCCGCCAGGAGCGCCATGTTCAGGCTGTTCGAGGTCTCGTAGGCCGCCTGCGCATCCGGCAGCTTGGAGCCGCAGAACGATCCGCCCGAACGGTAGGGCAGCCCCAGTCGCCGCGCCAGCTGCCCCGCGCCATAGGTGATATGCGCGGCTTCCGGCGTGCCGAAGGTGGGCGCGCCCGAGTTCATGTCGATCGAGGTCACGAAGGCGCCGAAGATCACCGGCGCGCCGGGACGCACGAGCTGGCTGTAGGCCACGCCCGCCAGCACCTCGGCCAGGACCTGGGTCAGCGTGCCCGCGACCGTTACCGGCGCCATCGCGCCGCCGACGATGAAGGGCGAGATGATCGCGGCCTGGTTCGCGCGGGCATAGACCTCGAGCGCGCCCATCATGATGCCGTCGAAGGTGAGCGGCGAGTTGATGTTGATCAGGCTGGTCATCACCGTGTTCCGGTCGACGAAATCGTCGCCGAACAGGATCTTCGACATGGCGACCGAATCCGCTGCCCGGCTCGGCTCGGTGACCGAACCCATGTAGGGCTTGTCGCTCAGCGTCATGTGCGCCATCAGCATGTCGAGGTGGCGCTTGTTCACCGGCACGTCGGTCGGCTCGCAGACGGTGCCGCCGGAATGGTGCAGCCATTTCGACATGTAGCCGAGCTTCACGAAGTTCCGGAAATCCTCCAGCGTCGCATAGCGGCGGCCGCCTTCGGCATCGCGCACGAAGGGCGGGCCATAGACCGGGGCGAGGACGAGGTTGCGCCCGCCGATCTCGACATTGCGCTCGGGGTTGCGGGCGTGCTGGGTGAAGCTGCGCGGCGCGGTGGCGCAAAGCTTGCGGGCCAGGCCGCGCGGGATATGCACCCGCTCGCCCTTCACATCGGCCCCGGCCTGGCGCCAGCGTTCCAGCGCCTCGGGGTTCTCGACGAAGTTGACGCCGATCTCTTCCAGCACGGTCTCGGCGTTGTGCTCGATGATCTGCAGCGCCTCCTCGTTCAGGATCTCGAAATCCGGGATGTTGCGCTGGATGAAACGCGCGGTCTCGAAGCTGACCGCCGTCCGCTCCGCCCGGCGGCTGGCGCCCCCACCACTGCGCGCCCTGCGTCCTGCAACTTCGTTCATGTCGGCCTCCGATGTGCTTTGTCGCCCTTATGCCGCCAAACGCGCCGGGCCCGCTTATCGAAACCGGCCATTGTTCTCCAAAACCGACATTGCTTGCGGCCGATTGCGACAGCTTCCAAGTTGCCGGACGGCGACACCCCGGGGCCGATGCCGGTCCGGTACCGTCAAGGCACTGGCCGAAACCGGAATCCTTTGACAGACTGCCCCGCGATTTAAGCAGAGGGAGTTTACAGGTGAAATACGCAATGACTGCGATGGCGATGCTGCTCGCCTCTCCCCTGTCCGCCCAGGACTGGTCGGGCCAATGGGGTGGCTTCGCCCTGGGCTATGGCGCCGGAAGCTACGAGCAGGGCGACTTCGAGGCCGACGAGACCGGCGAGGACGTGGATGTCGACGGCTTTCTCGTGGGGCTGCATTACGAACGGAACTTCCAGCGCGGCAATCATGTTCTGGGGTTCGATGTCGGTCTGTCGAAGGGGGTCCGGGGGACTTCGCCGCAGGAACCTGGCCCGGTCTGGTGGGCTTGCGAACTGGGCGAGTGCTTCGTCAACGTCGAGGCTCTGCTCACTCTGCGGGGTAGGTATGGCTGGCTGATGACACCCGAGACGATGATTTACGGTGCAGGAGGACTTGCGGCAGGAAAGGTCGAAGGCGGGATCTACAACTTCACCCAGAATTCGTCCACCGCCGTCGGCTATACGATCGGTGCCGGGCTTGCGCATATGATCCAGCCGAACCTGATGCTTTATGCCGAGGTCAACCATGTCGATCTGGGCACTCTTGAACTCGGCCCGCTTGGCACGCCCGACGACACCCTGGACGGCAGGGGCGACTTCTCCACCGTCCTGATCGGGGTGAACTTCCGCTTCTGACCCCTGCGCCCGCCTCGGGCGCCGTATCCGCACTTTGCAGGCCTTGCGATTCCGGCTGCCATCGCTTACGCGGGCGCATGACCCAGGCACATGACCGTCTTCTGATCATCGACTTCGGTTCCCAGGTGACGCAGCTGATCGCGCGCCGCCTGCGCGAGCTGAACGTCTATTGCGAAATCCACCCCTTCAACCGCGTGGACGAGGCCTTCCTCAAAGCCTTCGCCCCGAAGGCCGTGATCTTCTCGGGCGGACCGGCCTCGGTCTATCAGGAGAACGCGCCGATGCCGCCGAAGGGCGTGTTCGATCTGGGCGTGCCGATCCTGGGGATCTGCTACGGCCAGCAGGTGATGATGCATTGCCTGGGCGGCCATGTCGAAGGCGGCCACGGCACCGCCGAATTCGGCCGGGCCTTCGTGACCCCCACCGAGCTGACCCATCCGGTCCTCGCCGGCTGGTTCCCGCCCGAGGACGGCCCCCAGGCGCGCGAGCAGGTCTGGATGAGCCATGGCGACCACGTCTCGAAACTGGCCCCCGGCTTCCAGGTCCTCGGCACCTCGCCAAACGCGCCCTTCGCGATCACCGCCGATCCGGCGCGCCACTTCTACGCCGTGCAATTCCACCCCGAGGTGCACCACACCCCGAAGGGCGGCCGGCTCTACGAGAATTTCGTCAAGCTCGCCGGGTTCAAGGGCGACTGGACCATGGGCGCCTACCGCGAGGAGGCGATCCGCAAGATCCGCGAGCAGGTGGGCGACCAGAAGGTGATCTGCGGCCTGTCCGGCGGGGTGGACAGCTCGGTCGCGGCGGTGCTGATCCACGAGGCGATCGGCGACCAGCTCACTTGCGTCTTCGTCGACCACGGCCTCTTGCGCCTGGGCGAGGCGGAACAGGTGGTGACCATGTTCCGCGACCACTACCACATGCCCTTGATCCATGCCGACGAGTCGGATCTGTTCCTGACTGCGCTGGAGGGCGTCAGTGACCCCGAGGTCAAGCGCAAGACCATCGGCAAGCTTTTCATCGACGTGTTCCAGAAGCACGCAGCCGAGGTCGGCGGCGCCACCTTCCTGGCACAGGGCACGCTCTACCCCGACGTGATCGAAAGCGTCAGCTTCTCCGGCGGCCCCTCGGTCACGATCAAGAGCCATCACAACGTCGGCGGCCTGCCGGAAAAGATGGGCCTCAAGCTCGTCGAACCCCTGCGCGAGCTCTTCAAGGACGAGGTCCGCGCCCTGGGACGCGAACTGGGCCTGCCCCCCGGCTTCATCGGCCGCCACCCCTTCCCCGGCCCCGGCCTCGCGATCCGCTGCCCCGGCGAGATCACCCGGGAAAAGCTGGACATCCTGCGCCAGGCCGATGCGGTCTACATCGACCAGATCCGCAAGCACGGGCTCTATGACGAGATCTGGCAGGCCTTCGCCGCGATCCTGCCGATGCGCACCGTGGGCGTGATGGGCGACGGGCGGACCTACGACTATGCGCTTGCGCTGCGCGCGGTGACCAGCGTGGACGGCATGACCGCCGACTATTATCCTTTCACCCACGATTTCCTGGGCGAGACCGCGACGCGGATCATCAACGAGGTCAAGGGCGTGAACCGCGTCTTCTACGACTGCACCTCGAAGCCGCCGGGCACCATCGAACTGGAATGACGCCTCCTCGATGACTTCGTCACTCGTCGTCAGGCCACCGGCGACGAGGAGACGAAGTCGAACGAGGAGCGTTACCAGAGCCCGCCATGCGCGCCCTGCACGGCCCCGGCGACGGCAAGGGCCGAGAGGGCCAGCAGCACCCGATGCATCCGCAGCACCAGCACGAAGGCGCCCTCGGGGTCGCGCGTTGCCCGCTGGTGGAACCAGCGGTGCAGGACCAGCGGCTCCAGCACGAACAGGACCAGCGTGAAGATCGCCCAGACCGCGACCATCAGGTGCAGCCACCAGTAGGAGGCGAGCCGGAACAGCGCCCAGCCATCGGTCAGCCACAGCATCCACAGGCCCGACAATCCCGCCGCCAGCGTCGACAGCTTCGCCTGCGCGCCGAAGCGGCCCTCGATCCGCTCGAAGGTCGCGATCCGGTCAGCGGGCGGCAGCCGCAGCATCTGCGGCAGGATCACCAGCGTGACCATCGCCACCCCGCCGATCCAGTGCACCACCGCCAGGACATGGATCACCCGCGCCAGCACATGCGTGTCCATGGATCACCTCCAATCCTCTCATGCCCTGAAGCTGGGACCCGCGCCTTGTCGCAAGTCAAGCACTGGACTTCCCGCGCCGGCCCGGCAAGTCTCGCTCCATGACCGCCCCCCATCGCCCCCTTGCCGCCGCGCTCTGGATGACCGGCTCGATCGCCGCCTTCACTGCCATGGCGATTGCGACCCGCCAGATCGGCGGCGTGCACGACACGTTCGAGATCCTGGCCTACCGCTCGGTCGTCGGCTGGGTCCTTGTCGTCGTCCTCGCGCTTGTGCTGGGGCGGGCGCGCGACTTCCGCACCGACCGGCCGGGAAGCCATGTCTTCCGCAGTATGCTGCATTTCAGCGGCCAGTCGCTGTGGTTCTGGGCGATCACCGTGATCCCGCTGGCCCAGGTCTTCGCGCTGGAATTCACCTCGCCGATCTGGGTCATCCTGCTCGCGCCCCTGGTCCTGGGCGAGCGGCTGACCCGGCGAAGGCTTCTCTCCGCGGCACTGGGATTTGCCGGCATCCTGGTCGTCGCGCGCCCCGATTTCTCGGCGCCCGAGCCCGGCGTCCTTGCCGCCGCCGCCGCCGCGGTCTTCTTCGCCGCGACCAACATGATGACCAAGCTCCTGACCAGGGGCGAGTCGATCGTGACCATCCTGTTCTGGCTCACCCTGACCCAGACCGGCTTCGGCAGCGCCGCGATGCTGGCCGATGGCGCGGTCACCCTGCCGACGCTGGCAACCCTGCCCTGGCTGGCGCTGATCGGCGTCTCGGGCGTCACCGCGCATCTCTGCCTGACCACCGCGCTCAGCCTCGCCCCGGCCGGCACGGTGGTGCCGATGGATTTCGCCCGGCTGCCGATCATCGCCGTGGTCGGCGCGGTCTTCTATGCCGAGCCGGTCGAGCCGGCGCTTTTCCTTGGCGCGGCGCTGATCTTCCTCGGCATCTGGATCAACCTGCGGAGTGGCATTTCCGTGCCAGAACGCGAGTCACAAAACCGTGACGCGGCGTCACGAATTGACCGCCAGGGGTCCGGGACCTAGCCTGATTTCCAGGGGAATTCTCTTTGCAGGGACGAGGAACATGAAACGAATTCTGACCACGATGGCGGCCCTGACGACGGCCGGCGGCGTGCAGGCCGGGGGCGTCGAAAGATCAAGCCAGTCGGTCGCCATCCTGTTCGAACAGGGCCGCTATGCCGAACTCAGCTTCGGGCATTTCGCACCCGATGTCAGCGGCACCGTCGGGGGTGGCGCCGCGTCCTCGGGCGACATGGCGCCCAGCTACAACACCTGGAGCCTGGGCTACAAGATGGATATCGGCGACCGTATGGACTTCGCGCTGATCCTGGATCAGCCGATCGGGGCCGACGTGGACTATCCGGGCACCTTTGGGGTGGACCTTTATCCGCTTGCCGGTACGACGGCCGACCTGTCCTCCAGCGCGATCACGGCGCTTCTGCGCTACAGCTTTGAAAACAACGTCTCGGTCTATGGCGGCCTGCGCTACGAGACGGTGCATGGCGTGGTCTCGATCCCGCTGGTCGGCGACTACACGATGGAGACGAACCACGACTCGGAACTCGGCTATGTGATCGGCCTGGCCTGGGAGAAGCCCGAGATCGCGGCACGGGTCGCGCTGACCTACAACTCGGCCATCACTCATAGCCTGGAGTCAGTGGAGTTCGGGGCGCTGGCGGGCAGCTTTGATACCGAAGTCCCGCAGTCGGTGAACCTGGAGTTCCAGACCGGCATCGCCAAGGACACGCTCCTCTTCGGCTCGATCCGCTGGGTGGACTGGAGCGAATTCGTCATCGACCCGCCGAACTATCCGCTGCCGATCCCGCTGGTCAGCTATCCCAAGGACCGCGTGACCTACAACCTAGGCATCGGCCGCCGCTTCAACGACACCTGGTCCGGCGCGGTGACGCTGGGCTATGAACCCTCGGACGGCGAGATCACCGGCAACCTCGGCCCGACCGACGGGATGCGCAGCATCGGCCTCGCCGCGACCTATACCCGCGACAACATGAAGATCACCGGCGGCATCCGCTATGTCGATATCGGCGATGCCACGACCAACTCCGTGGGCGGCAACTTCTCCGGCAACTCGGGCGTCGGCGTCGGGATCCGGGTCGGCTACAGCTTCTGATCTTGGCCCCAAGGGGCCCTGGACCCCGCCCTCGGGCGGGGTTTTCCATTGTGCAATCGCAGCCCCCCGGCTAACAGAAGCCCGATTGGGGTGACGCGATGATCTACAGTTCCGGCAACGACTATCTGGCCGCGCCGCGCAAGCGGGTGATGCTCTTCGGCATGTCCGGCCTTGGCAAGACCTGGCTGTCGAACCTCCTGCGCGACCATGGCGACTGGTTCCACTACTCGGTCGATTACCGGATCGGCACCCGCTACATGGGCGAATACATCGCCGACAACTTCAAGCGCGAGGCGATGAAGGTCCCGCTGCTGCGCGAACTCCTCATGACCGACTCTGTCTACATCGCCTCGAATATCACCTTCGACAATCTCGCCCCGCTCTCAACCTACCTCGGCAAGCCCGGCGATCCGCAGAAGGGCGGCGTCCCCTTCGCCGAATACATGAAGCGGCAGGAACAGCACCGCGCCGCCGAGGTGGCCGCGACGCTGGACACCGCCCGCTTCATGGAGCGCGCCGAGGAGCTTTACGGCTATCCGAACTTCGTCTGCGACACCTCGGGCTCGATCTGCGAGGTGGTCGAAGCCGAGGACCCCGCCGATCCGGTGATGCGCCAACTGGCCGACACGCTGCTCCTGGTCTGGATCAAGGGCTCCGACGCCCATACGGCCGAACTGGTCCGCCGCTTCGACCGCGCGCCCAAACCGATGTATTACCAGCCGCACTTCCTTCATGCGGCCTGGGAGGAATATCGCGCAACCCATTCCGTGACCGAGGAAAACTGCGATCCAGACCACTTCGTCCGTTGGACCTACGCCCGCGCGCTGGCCCACCGCCAGCCGCGCTATGCCGCGATGGCGCGCTGGGGGGTGACGGTCACCGCCGAGGAAGTGGCCGCGGTCCGCACCTCCGCCGATTTCGACGCGCTCATGGCCCGCGCCATCGACCGCGCCTGACTTGCATCCCGGGGCGCGACGCCCTAGCTCTTGGCCTTCATTCCGGGGAACCCGACCATGCCGATCACCCTGCCCGAAACCCTGCCCGCCTATGACGTGCTGCGGTCCGAGGGCGTGATGGTCATGTCCCCCGACCGCGCCGCGCATCAGGACATCCGGCCATTGCGGATCGGGCTTCTCAATCTGATGCCGAAGAAGATCCAGACCGAGAACCAGTTCGCCCGCCTGATCGGCGCCACGCCGCTGCAGATCGACCTGCACCTGATCCGCATGTCCAGCCACGAGACGAAGAACACCGCGGCCGAGCATATGGCGACCTTCTACCGCCCCTTCCGCGAGGTGAAGGGCGACAGGTTCGACGGCCTCATCATCACCGGCGCGCCGATCGAGCACCTGCCCTTCGATGAGGTCACCTACTGGGACGAGCTCTGCGAGGTCATGGACTGGACCCAGAGCAACGTCCATTCCACCTTCGGCGTCTGCTGGGGCGGGATGGCGATGATCAACCATTTCCACGGCGTGAAGAAGCACATGCTGGACCACAAGGCCTTCGGCTGCTTCCGCCACAAGAACCTCGCCCCGACCTCGCCCTACCTGCGCGGCTTCTCGGATGACTTCGTGATCCCGGTCTCCCGCTGGACCGAGATGAAACAGGCCGAGATCGACGCCGCGCCGGGCTTGCGCACGCTTCTGGGCAGCGACGAGGTCGGCCCCTGCCTGGTCGAGGACCCCGGCCACCGCGCGCTCTACATCTTCAACCACTTCGAATACGACAGCGACACGCTGAAGCAGGAGTACGACCGCGACGTGGCCAACGGCACCCCGATCAACGTGCCGATGAACTACTATCCGGACGACAACCCTGCCCTGCCGCCGCTGAACCGCTGGCGCAGCCACGCGCATCTGCTCTACGGCAACTGGATCAACGAGATCTACCAGACCACGCCCTATGACCTGGCCGAGATCGGGCGCTGAGGTTCCGCGCATTGCGCTGACCGGGGCAATCACCATACTGCCGCAAACAGGGAGGCGATGATGACCCTACCATTCGACGGCGCGATCAGCCGCTATTTCCGCGAGGGTGCGCCGAAAGCGGTGCGCAAGGCGATCGAGGCGGCGGACAAGGACGACATCCTGACCGCCTCCTACCCCTACCGCGAGGAGATGAAGGGCAAGGACTACGACGCCCGGATGGAGGCGCTGCAGATCGAGCTGGCGAAGATGCAGGCGGGGCTCAAGGCCTCCGGCCAGCGGCTCCTCGTGGTGTTCGAGGGCCGCGACGCCGCCGGCAAGGGCGGCACGATCAAGGCGGTGACCGAGAACCTGAACCCGCGCCAGGCCTATGTCGTGGCCCTGGCGAAGCCCAACGAGCGCGAGAGCCAGCAATGGTATTTCCAGCGCTACGTCGACTGGTTTCCGGCCGGGGGCGAGATCGCGCTTTATGACCGCAGCTGGTACAACCGCGCCGTGATCGAGCATGTCTTCGGCTTCTGCACGCCCGACGAACGGGCGAAGTTCTTCCGGCAGCTTCCCGAATTCGAGCAGATGATCGTCGACGAGGGGATCACCTTCCGCAAGATCTGGCTGGAGGTCGGACGGGCCGAGCAGCTGAACCGCTTTCTCGCGCGGGAGGGGGATCTGCTGAAACAGTGGAAGCTCTCCCGGATCGACATCGACGGGCTGGCGAAATGGGAGGACTACTGCAAGGCCATCGACGAGACGATGGAGAGGACCCACTTCAAGCACGCGCCCTGGACGGTGATCCTGTCCGACGACAAGAAGCGGGCGCGGATCGCGGCGATCCAGACGATCCTCGGCTCGGTCGACTATGCCGGGAAGGACGAAGGCGCCATCGGCAAGGTCGACGGGAAGATCTGCGGCGGGCCGTCCTTGCGCAAAAAGGACTGACCTTGAAGCGGGGCTATCACCACGGAAACCTCCGGCAGGCGCTGGTCGAGGCGGCGCTGGCGCTGATCGCCGAGAAGGGGCCGCAGGGCTTCACCCTGTCCGAGGCGGCGAAGGCGGCGGATGTGACCCCGGCGGCGGTCTACCGGCATTTCGCGGGCCGCGACGACCTGCTGGCCGAGGTGGCGCGGCAGGGGTTCGACATCTTCGCCGCGCTCCTGGAATATGCTTTCGACGAGGGGCGGCCCTCGGCCCTGGCGGCCTTCGAGGCGACGGGGCGGGCCTACCTCGCCTTCGCGCGGAAATATCCCGGCCATTACCAGGCGATGTTCGAGAGCGGCCTTCAGCCGGGGCGGCATCCGGACCTGGCCCAGGTCGCCGGCAAGGCGCGGGCGACGATGGAGCGTGCGGCGGAGCTTCTGGTGCGGGGGATGCCGGAGGGGCGGCGGCCGCCGGCGGGCATGATCTCGGCCCATGCCTGGGCCGTGTCTCACGGGGTGGTGGAGCTTTTCCTGCGGGGGAACGGGGGGGTGCAGCCCTGGCCGGCGGAGGACCTGCTGGAGACCGCGATCGGGATCTATCTGCGCGGGCTGGGCCTGATCGCGCCGGATCGGTGAAGCCGGGCCGTCCACGCGTGGACACGGCACGGGATAAAATGAAATCAGCCATTTGCCTGGCGACATTCAGGAAGTGTCGATCCTGTTCCCGCCTTCTTCCCTTCGCCATCGGGCGGCGTCGATCATCCTTTCCGGCACCGGGCGGGGCGGCTCGTCGATGACTTCGTCACTCCTCGCGGGTGCGGGGCCACCGACGAGAAGACGAAGTCGCACGAGGAGGAGCGATCAGCGGAACAGCACCAGGGCCGAGGGGCTCCAGGCGACGCGGACCTTGGTGCCGACCTCCAGCACCGGGCGGCCGGGAACGTTGCGCATCGACAGGCGCACCTCGACGTCGGTTCCGCCGAGGTAGACGTCGTAATAGGTCATGTCGCCGAAATAGATCACCTCGTCGATCACGCCGTCCGTCTCGCGCTCCAGGGGCTTCTGATCGTCGTAAAGCAGCGTCAGCGTCTCGGGCCGCAGGCCGACCACCGGGCTTTCGCCGTGTGCGGGCGGGGCCATGGAGGCGTCGATGGTGACACGGCCAAGGCCCTTGGCATCGATCTCTACCTTGTCGCCGGCCTCGGACAGCACCTCGGCCGGGATGAAGTTCATCGTGCCGATGAAATCCGCCACCTTCTTCGAGTTCGGGCGACGATAGAGGGTCTCGGGGTCGGCCAGCTGGGCGATCTCGCCCTCGAACATCACGGCGATGCGGTCGGACATGACCAGCGCCTCTTCCTGGTCATGCGTCACCAGGATGAAGGTGATGCCGACCTGGCGCTGGAGCTTGATCAGCTCCACCTGCATGTGCTCGCGCATCTTCTTGTCGAGCGCGGAGAGCGGTTCGTCCAGCAAGAGCACCTTGGGCTTCAGGATCAGCGCCCGCGCCAGCGCCACCCGCTGGCGCTGGCCGCCGGAAAGCGCATGGGCGGCGCGGGCGCCATAGCCCTTGAGGCCGACCATCTCCAGCGCCTCGGCCACGGCCTTTGCCTTCTCCGCCTTCGGGCGGGGATCCCTGCGCAGGCCGAAGCCCACGTTCTCGGCCACCGACATATGCGGGAAGATGGCGTAGGACTGGAACACCATGTTCGTCGGCCGCGCATTCGCGGCCACCCCCGCCACATCCTTGCCGTCGATCATCACAACGCCCGAGGAGATGTCCTCGAACCCGGCGATGGTGCGCAAAAGCGTGGTCTTGCCGCAGCCCGAGGGGCCGAGGAGCGAGAAGAATTCCCCCGCCTTGATCGTGCCGTTGATCCCGCGCAGCGCGTGGTAGTCGCCGTAGTATTTGTGGACGTCCTTGAACTCGATCATCGTCGGACGGTCATCGGAAAAGGTCACAGGAAGCCTCCGGAATCTTTGCCCCCGGCCTTGGCGATGCCGCGGCGGCGCATGTACTCGGCGAAACCGAGCAGGATGATCGAGAACAGGACCAGCAGCGTCCCGAGCGCCAGCATCGACGGCACCTTGGCGGGAAAGCGGAACTGGCCGAAGATATAGACCGACAGCACCGGCTTGCCCGAGCCGAGGAAGTTCGCCAGCACGAATTCGTCGATCGAGATGGTGAAGCAGATCAGGAAGCTGGCGATGATCCCCGGCATGACCAGGGGCAGGATGATCAGCCGGAAGGTGGCCGCCCGGGTCTCGCCCAGGTCGAGCGCGGCTTCCTCCAGCGACTTGTCAAGGCTCTGGAAGGCCGAGGTCAGGATCGCCACCGCGAAGGGCATGCACAGGAGCACATGGCCCATGATGATCGTCAGCATCGACAGCGGCACCGAGAGCGACAGGAGCACGATGAGGAGCGCCATGGCGACCACGATGTCGGGCAGGACCATGGGCAGCATGATCAGGCCCATGGCGGCCGGTTTGCCGGGGAAGGCATAGCGCACCGAGGCCCGGGCGGCAAAAAGGCCGAGCACGGTGGCGATGGTCGAGGTGGACAGCGCGATCACCAGGCTGCGCAGAAGCGCAGAGCGCAGGTTGGCATCGGCCCACATCTCGCCGAACCATCTGGTGGTGAAGCCCTTCAGCGGAAAGGCAACGACCTGCGAATCGTTCAGCGCGAAGACCGGCAGGATCAAGATCGGGGCATAGAGGAACACCAGGTAGAGGATGGCATAGACGCCGAGACCCGTGCCCTGCTTCATTTCCGGCCTCCGAGGTAACGCTTGTTCCACAGCACGAAGGCCACCGAGATCAGCGCCACGATGGTCATGGCCCCCACCGCGATGGCCGAGCCCATCGCCTGGTCGCGCTGCTTGAGCATGGCGACCTCCATCAGGTTGGCGATCATCGGGGTCTTGCCGCCGCCGATCAGTTCCGGCGTCACATAGTCGCCCACCGTCGGGATGAAGACGATCAGCACCGCCGCGATCACGCCCGGCAGCGAGAGCGGCAGCGTCACGCGCAGGAAGGTCATCCAGCGGCTTTCGCCGAGGTCCTGCCCGGCCTCGAGGAGGCTGCGGTCCACCTTCTCCAGGCTGACGAAGATCGGCAGCACGGCGAAGGGGGCATAGGCATGGGCCAGGGTGATGATGATCGAAAGGACGCCGTTCGACAGGATGTTCGGCTGGGTGTCGGTGATCCCCAGCCCCATGACGACGGAATCGAAGATGCCGTCATAGCCCAAGATCGTGCGCCAGAGTGCCACGCGGATGATGTAGCTGGTCCAGAACGGGATCGTGATCAGGAACAGCCACAGCGCCTTGCGCGAGGGCGCGACGTGGAACGAGACGAAATAGGCGATCGGATAGGCCAGAATCACGGTGGCGAGCGTGACGAAGAAGGACACGATCAGCGAGCGCCACATCAGCGCGCGATAGACCGGCTTGGTGAGGAGGTCGTGATAGTTGTCCAGCGTCAGCGGCAGCGAGACGCTGCCCTTCTCGCCGGTCAGGACCGAATAGAGCAGCACCGTGGCGAGCGGCGCTGCAAGCATGAGGATCGCGTAAAGCGCGGGCGGGCTGATGAGCTTGAGCCCGGCCCTGGCCTCGGTACTTGGCGTCTGCGCCATCTTGCCCCCTGTCCCGGCCGCGCTGCGGCAGCCTTGCGATTTGATCAAATTAAACCGAAGGACCGGCTTTAGGCAAGAGGGGCCTTGCGCGGGACGGAAAATCGCCCGAGCGCGGCCTAGCCCGCGATGCGCTCGATGGAAATCGCGCGCTTCTTCAGCTCGTCATACAGCGTCGGCACGACCCGGAGCGCGCCCACGGCCACGCGGAGCGCATCGGCGATCCGGTCCTCGGACGGCTGGGCCGAGGCGACGCGCCAGACCATGCGGCGGGCGACGCCATCGTCATAGATGATTTCGGTGGTCCCGGCCCGCGTCTTGCGCCAGCCAAGGAAATCGGCGCCCCCATGGGGGGCGTGGAAGGTGGATTGCAGGCCCATTTTCGGACTCTCGCCATTTGACTGCTCTGCGGCGATTTTCCGTCAGGTCAGCGGCCCCGGTCAACTGCGCCCCGCCCACATCCTCGTGAGCGAGTCCCTTTTGCAACAGGTCGGGGGTTCAGACCGACAGGTCGGCGGGCGGGCGGGCGAGAAGCTCGGCCAGGCGGCGCATGGCGCTTTCGAAATCGCCGCGCGGCAGGTTGGCGGCGATGGCGATGCGGACGGCGTTCGGCGCGCGGCCGTGCACCAGCGCGTATTCGTCGGCCGAGCGCAGGAGCACCCCCTTCGCCTCGGCCGCGCGGGCGAAGGCCGAGGCGCGCCAGCCGATCGGCAGGCGGAGCCAGACGAAGGGCACGCCGGCCTGCCAGGAGAGGTCATAGGAGCCAAGCTGGTTGACCAGGATCTGCTGGCGGGCGGCAAACTCGGCCTGGACCGCCGCGCGAATCCGCGCCGCCGCACCCGAGCGGAAGAGGTGCAGCATCAGGTCCGCCACCGGGCGCGACAGCGCAAAGAACCCGTGCTGCGCGGTCAGCCGCCCGGCCTCGCCCATGCCCGAGGGGCAGACCACATAGCCGAAGCGCAACGCCGCCGAGAGGGTCTTGGAGACCGAGCCGACCAGCCAGACCCGTTCCGGCGCAAGGGCGCGCAGGCTGGGTATGTCGCTTTCGGCCACCGAATAGCAGTCGTCCTCGAGCACCTGGAGGTCATAGGTCCGCGCGATGGCGGCGATCTCCTGGCGGCGCTTCACCGGCATCCGGCCGGTGGTCGGGTTCTGCGCCTCGGTCGTGAGACAGAGGACCTGGGCGCCGTGACGGCGGCAGGCGGCCTCCAGCGCGGCGGGCACGATGCCCTGTTCGTCGATCTCGACCGGCACCACTTCGGCCCTCGCGGCGCGGGCGGCGTAGCGGAAACCGGGATAGGCCAGTTCCTCGATCAGAACCACCGGGCGCTCGCCGCGCAGGCAGCAGTCGAAGATCAGGGAAATGGCGTTCTGCCCGCCATGGGTCAGCGCCACCTCCTCGGGGCCCGCGGGGCCGAGGATGCGGTCGCCGAGCCAGGTGACGATCTCGGCACGCAGCGCGGCCTCGCCCATCTGGCTGGTGTAGTCGAGCCAGCCCTGCCCGGTCGCGGCCGCCATCTCGAGGAGGGCGGCGCGGAAGGCCTCGGCCTGGCCGACCTCGGGCACCAGCGGCGGGCGCAGGTCGACCAACCCGGTCGAGCCGCCGGTGACCCGTTCGGTATACAATGCCTGGGTCGGGCCGAGACGCGGGGATTGTGCCGCTACAAAGGTGCCCCGCCCCACGGTGGCGGCCAGCAGCCCCTCCTGCGTCGCCAGCTGATAGGCGCGGGATACGGTTCCTGGTGTCAGATGCAACCTCCAGGCGAGGTCGCGCACCGTAGGCAATTGAGAATTCGCCGGTAGTTCCCCGCTGCGGATCGCGTCTCGCAACGCCCGGCTGAGGCCGAGATACTTCGGGCCGGGAAATCGACTCAGGTCGGGCGCCCATCTTGTATCAGTCACAATAATCCTCTGGCGGTTCATTCCGGGGAATTGTACATTGTCTTACAGAATATCGGCGATTGTATCAATACAAAGTCACAGGAGGCTGCGATGCCCCAGACCACGACCCGGACCCTGCCCTTCAGCGCCCCGCGCGGCTTCGTCGCGCGCCTGACCCGCAGCGCCACCGATGCGATCGCCCGCCGCCGCAACCGCCTGGCCCTTGGCCGGCTGGACCCGCACCTCCTGCGCGACATCGGCCTTTCGAGCGACGAGGCCCGGACCGAGGCGGCCAAGCCCTTCTGGCAGCCCTGAGCGCGATCCCTTTCTTACCCCTGACTGGGCCGGGATTTCCCGGCCCTTCTTTTTTCACTCAGCCGTCACGACAGCCCGTGCCGCAGCGATGACGTCGGCGCGTCTGCCAAAATGCAAGCCGCCCAACTCGCTGAGGTGATCCCCATCCCGCCACCACAGACCGTCACAATCCGCGAAATCCCCAGGCCACACAAAGGCGAAAAGCCGGTTCTGTGACAGATAGTGCACAGTAGATTTCGAAAGCATCTGCCCAATGGTCAAGTCGAGCCGGCCAAAGGCCTGAGCGAGGCCGGGCCGCAGCGGCGGTGCATGGCCGCATCCGGTCGTCAGCAGCGTCTCCGGCGGAATATGCGGCTCGGTCCGGGGACCAAACCAGACGACCGGCACTGCCTGCGCCAGGGACTCGAGATAGGTCCTGACCTTTTCCACATGGACCAGGTTCACCTGCAGATCCGGCACCGGATCGGAAAGGCCGATCAAGTCGATCATCTCGCGGCTGCCTTCGGGATGGCCGGACGTGGTGAGCAAATAGAATCCCGCCTGTTCATAGATTGCCAGCTCGAAATAGCCTTCGGCTACGAGGGCAGGCAGGGCCTGATACGGGCAGTCGGGATCGGGGCTGTGTGGGCGGCAGCCTCCCTGCACCACGCCAAAGATGAAGGGCGCGCGTTCCAGCTGGGCGACCTGGGTGAAAAGGTCGATTGCGTGGCTGTCGCCAAGGACAAGGATGCCCTTCCCATGCCGCTCGCGGCAGTCGGACAGACGGGCGAGGACCTCATCCGCCTGCGGAGTACCGGAAGCGAAGCGGCAGCTCTCGTCCGGCAGCGCGGGACGGCTGCGCACGGCTTCGATCAGGGTCAGTTCACGCTGAAGATCCGGGTGGAGCATTCCCCAGAGCCCGGGCCAGCCGCCCGCGGCCTTCCCGGCGAGACCAAGACCGAAAAGGCCCACACTGGCGACGACCGCAGCAGCGAGGGCCGAGCGGCGCGACGGCAGAAGCCGTGGCCGGGCGCCGCGGAATGGTTGCTCGACCAGGCGCCAGGTCATCGTGGAAAGCGCAAGGATCAGCAGGATGAGCGTCGCTGTTGCAAGGGGCGATGGCGCCGCGCCCCTGACGACCCGGGCAAGAACGAACACGGGCTGATGCCAGAGATAGGCGGAATAGCTGATGAGGCCGACAGCCCGGAATGGCCCCCAGGAGAGAAGCCGCGCCGCACTTGTTCCAGCCCCGGCAAACTGCAGGACAAGCGCTGTCCCGATGACCGGCAACATGACCCCACCGCCCGGCACCATGCCGGGCGGCGGTGCAAAGAGCGGAAGCACGACAAGCGCCAGTCCCAACCAGCCCAACGCGGGCGCGCGCGCACCCCGGTTCGGTAGCAGCGCCACCAGCGCTCCGGCGAGAAGCTCCCAGAAGCGTGAGAGCGTGAAGAAGAAGTTCTTTTCGGCATCGACCCGCGCCAGGACTTCGGCCAGGAAGAAGCTGACCAGAATCGCAGCCACCAGCGCCATCACTTTCGCCCGCCGGGATCGCCGCCGCATCGCATGGAGCGCCAGCGGAAAAAGCAGATAGAACTGCTCTTCGACGGCAAGGCTCCAAGTATGCAGCAGCGGGAGCTGGTGCGCGCCTGGGCCGAAATAGCCGGACTGATCGGCGAAATGGAAATTGGAGAGGAAGACCGAAACCCAGATCACGCTGTCGGAAAGTGCGGCAATCCGGCTGGGAGTGAGGAGGAGGATGGCCGCCAGAACCGTGGCGAGGACCACCGTGACCAGCGCCGGCAGGATGCGCCGCGCGCGCCGCTCGTAGAACTGCAGGAGCGAGAAGCGGTCCTGCGCCATGTCGTTAAGCAGCAGGGTTGTGATCAGGTAGCCGCTGATGACGAAGAAGATGTCGACCCCGGCAAAGCCGCCCGGAATCCACCAGATCTGCGCGTGATACAGGATGACGGAGAGCACCGCCACCGCACGCAACCCGTCGATCTCGCTTCGATAAAGCAATTATCTTCCTCAAGAGCCTTGCGCAAAAGGCCCGCCGGTGAGGGCGGGCCTTGCCGAAGGTGCGCTGTAGCGCACCCTACGATGGCGATTAGCGCTTCGAGAACTGGAAGCTGCGGCGAGCCTTCGGCTTGCCGTATTTCTTCCGTTCGACGACGCGGCTGTCGCGGGTCAGGAAGCCTGCCGCCTTCAGCGCACCGCGCAGGGCGGGTTCATAGAGTTGCAGCGCCTTGGAGATACCGTGCTTCACCGCACCGGCCTGGCCCGAGAGCCCGCCCCCGGCGACGGTCGCGTAGACGTCGAACTGGCCTTCCACGTTCGCCACGGTGAAGGGCTGCTTCAGGATCATCTGCAGCACCGGACGGGCGAAGTAGACCGCCATTTCCTTGCCGTTGACCACGACCTTGCCCGAGCCGGGCTTGACCCAGACGCGGGCGACCGCGTCCTTGCGCTTGCCGGTCGCGTAGGAGCGGCCGAGCTTGTCGCGGACCGGCGCGCGCGGCGCGGCCTCGACAGCGGCGGGGGCGGAACCGACGGCGGATTTCAGGTCATCGAGGGATTTGATGTCGGCCATGATCACGCGCTCCGGGTGTTCTTCGGGTTCAGGACCTTGAGGTCCAGAACGGTCGGCTGCTGCGCCTCATGCGGATGCTCGGCCCCGGCATAGACGCGCAGGTTGGTCATCTGCTGCCGGCCCAGGCGGTTGCGGGTGATCATGCGCTCGACCGCCTTTTCCACCACACGCTCGGGGTGGGCGCCTTCCAGCACCTGCCGCGCGGTGCGCGACTTGATCCCGCCGGGATGGCCGGTGTGCCAGTAATAGACCTTGTCGTCGCGCTTGTTGCCGGTCATCTGCACCTTGTCGGCATTGATGACGATGACATTGTCGCCCATGTCCATGTGCGGAGTGAAGGTCGGCTTGTTCTTGCCGCGCAGGATGTTGGCGACGATCGTGGCGAGGCGGCCCAGAACGACGCCCTCGGCGTCGATCAGGATCCACTTCTTCTCGATGTCCGCCGGAGTAGCGGTGAAGGTTTTCATCGTGGTTCCTAACGAAGAAGGAGGCCTGACGGCCCCCGGCAATTCGGATGCGGGCTTGTCGCAGATGCCGGACACAGCGTCAAGCGCGTCCAGCCATAATTTATCGATACAAAACAGTCCCTTGCGAGAACGGTATCAAAATACCCCATGTCCGCCCGCTCTTTCCCCAGATACTCCCTCGGGGTCCAGGGGGCGAAGCGCCCCCGGGGCCGGCCAGGCGCGACCACCTAGCGCAGCTTCGGCGGGCGCGAGGGGTCCATGCCCGGAGCAGCCGGGGCCAGGTCCTGCACCTGCGGCTGGGGCAGGTCGAAGCGCAGCCCGACCCGCGCCATCGCCCCGGCCGCAACCTCGCCCGAGGCGAGGAAGGCCACGTCCAGCTCGCCGGCCTCCACGCCCGAGAAGACCAGCGCCTCCTGCATCGCGCGCGCCAGCGCCGCCTCGGCGCCAGGGGCCGCATCGAGGAAGGCCAGGAGATGGCCACGCCGCCCGTCCCGGTAGACCACGCCCGCCAGCACCGCCGCCGCGGCAAGCCTGCCGGCCCGCGCCAGCTTCGCGTCCAGCGCCGCGACCACGGCCTCGGGCACAAGCGGCGGCACGAAGTCGCGCGGCTGCGCCTCCAGCTCCTCGGGGCCGTCCTCCAGCGTCGCGGCCAGCCAGTCCAGCGCCTCGGGCGGCAGCAGCATCGAGGAGGGCGCCACGCCGAGGTTCACCCCGAGCCCGATCCCCTGCCCCTTCAGAAGCTGCGCGATCACCCGCCCCGGCAGGGCGGCATAGGGCGCGATCCCGCCGGAAAAGCTCGCCAACCGCTCCTCGCGGTCGAAGACCAGCACCACCGGCCCCTCCTCCAGATCGAAGACCTTGGGCTCCAGGTTCCCGCCCGTCGCCTCGCACGCCAGCAGCAGCACCAGCTCGCCATCCGCCAGCCGCTCGAAGAAGCGCAGCCGCAGGGTTTCGTTCTCCGGGTCGGCGGACACCGCCGCATGGGCGGCATCCAGCAGGGTCAGAAGGTCAGTCATCCATCAGGCTCCGGATCCGGGTGCGCAGGGCGGGCAGGAGGTCGGCCTCGAACCAAGGGTTGCGCTTCAGCCATGCGGTATTCCGCCACGAGGGATGCGGCAAGGGAAAGACGCCGTGTGCGGCGGGTCCGCGCCAATCGGCCACGGCGGCGGTCAGGTCGCGCAGGCCCAGGTGCCAGCGGATCGCCGCACCGCCGACCAGGAGCGTCAGCGGCACCGCGCCCAGTTCCGCCATGACCCGCGCCCGCCAGGTCGCGGCGCAGAGCGGCGGCGGCGGCAGGTCGGCGCCCTTCGCGTCATAGCCGGGGAAACAGAAGGCCATCGGCACCACCGCGACGCGGGCAAGGTCGTAGAACTCGGCCGCGCTGACCCCCATCCAGTCGCGCAGCCGGTCGCCCGAACGGTCGGTGAAGGGCCGCCCGCTCTCATGCACCCGCAGGCCCGGCGCCTGCCCCGCCACCAGCACCCGCGCGCCGGGCCGGAACCAGGCGACCGGGCGCGGCGCATGGCCCGTGGCGGTGGCGGCGAAACGGCCGGCGCAAAGCCGGCAGGCCCGGATATCCTCGATCAACCCCATCGCCCGAAGCTGGCCCCCGCCGCTCCTCGGCACAAGGGCCAGCAGCTTCCTCTTGGCGAAAATACTCCCGCCGGAGGCATCCGCCGCCTCCACCTGCCCCGCCATCGGCCCATCTGGCACCGGCAGCGCCGTCCTTCGGGGCTCGATGCCCCGGAGGACGGCACCCGCTCCGGGGGCGGCCCATTGCGGCAGGCGGGAAAACCGCGTCAAATGGCCGGACCCTCGCCGCCACAGGACCAGATGTACCGCGTCTCCGCCTTCGTTCCCCGCTTCGCCCGGGCTCTCCTCGCCGGGGCCCTCGTCGCCACGCTCTGGGTCAATCTCGCCCCCGCAAGCTATTATGACGCGGTCGAATGGCGCATCGCCGACCTGGCGCTGCCGGGCTGGCTGGCGCCCTTCCCGGTCAGCCTGACGCCGATGAACCTCTTGTCCGAGGGGCTGATGGCACTGTTCCTGGTCTTCGTCGGCAAGGAGCTGCGCGAGGCGCTGGTCGTGGAACAGGGCGCGCTGGTGGGCGGGCGGGCACTGCTGCCGCTGGGGCTGGTGCTGGGCGGCATGACCGGCACGGCGGGAACCTGGCTGATCGTCTCGGGCCTGATCGAGACCGCCGGCGAGGCGGGCTTCGGCACCGGCTGGCAGGTGCCGCTCGGCACCGATGTGGCGCTGTGCTTCCTGGTCGGGCGGCGGGTCTTCGGGCCGGGCCACCCGGCGCTGCACCTGCTGCTTCTGCTGGCCATCGCCACCGACATCCTGGCGCTTCTGGTCCTGGGCCTGACCCAGCACGTCGCCGGGCTGCGGCCGCTCTGGCTGGTGCTGCCGGTCCTCGCGACGCTCCTCGCCTGGCGCTTCCACGGACGCGCCCTGCCCGCAGGCGCGGCCGAGCGCGCGCGCCGGGCGCAGCGCCGCCTCTGGCCCTATCTGCTGGCCGGCGCGGTCTCCTGGATCGGGGTGGTCGCGGCCGGGCTGCCGGGCGCGCTGGGGCTGTTGCCGGTGATCCTCGCCATCACCCCGGCCGACCGCAGCTTCGGCCTCTTCGCCGAGGCCGAGGAGCTGTTGCACGATCCGATGAACCGGCTGGCGCATGCGCTGTCCTGGCCGCTGGTCGGTATCCTGTTCCTGTTCGGCCTGACGCGGGGCGGCGTCGACCTCGGGGCGCTTGCGCCCACCACGCTGACCACGCTGGCCGCGCTGGCGATCGGCCGGCCGCTGGGGATGCTGGCGCTCGGCCTCGGCCTGGCCGCCGCCCTCGACCTGCGCCTGCCGCAGGGGCTTTCCCTGCGCGACCTTCTAACCATCGCGCTGATCATGGGGCTGGGATTCACCGTCCCGGTCCTCTCGCTCGAAACCGCGCTGCCCGGCGGCGCGATGCAGGAGGCGGCGCGGCTGGGGATCGCGCTCAGCCTCCTCGCCGGGCCGCTTGCGATCCTGGTCGCACGCCGCCGAGCCGGGGGCTGACCTTCGGCCGCCCTTTAAACGACACAAACGGGGTGTTAACCCTGCAGCAGTAGTAAGGGGTGAGGCGCGGCACGGGGAGGTGCCCGCCCAGAGGCGGTGATGATCGAGTTTCAGGGGGTTTCCAAGTCGTTCTGGACCGGCACGCAGCGCAAGGTCATCCTTGACCGCGCCTCGTTCCGGGTCGACCTCGGCCGCTCGCTTGGGATCCTGGCTCCCAACGGCGCGGGCAAGACCACGATCATCAACATGATGGCCGGGCTGGAGAAACCCGACGAAGGCGTGATCCGCAAGACCTCGCGCGTGTCCTTTCCGCTGGGCTTCATGGGCGGCGTGAACGGCAAGCAATCCGCCAAGGAGAACTGCCGCTACATCGCACGGCTTTACGGGCTGGACCCCGATTACGTCGAGAGCTTCTGCCGCTGGGTCTGCGGCCTGGGCGAATATTTCGACATGCCGATCTCGACCTATTCCTCGGGGATGCGCTCGCGCTTCTCCTTCTCGCTGCTTTTGTCGATCGAATTCGACATCTACCTGATCGACGAAGGCATGCCCGCCGCCAGCGACGTGGAATTCAACCGCAAGGCCGGCAACCTCTTGAAGGAGCGGTTGCAGAACGCCACCGTGGTGATCGTGTCGCATTCGCCGCAGACCCTGCAGAAGTTCTGCGATTCCGCCGCCGTGCTGCGCAACGGCCGGCTTTACCAGTTCGACACGCTCGAGGAAGCGAAGCGCCTTTATGACTACACCGCCTAAAGCCACGCGTTTCCATATCCGCCCGCAAGAGCGCCCCCCCGTCCCGCCCGCGCCGGACGAGGCCGGGATCTTCGACAACCACGACGACGGTTTCGGCGCGATGGACTTCCGCAAGCCCGAGAACGCGCCCGCCGCGGATCGGGCCGGGGTCACCGTCACCAAGGTCCCCCGCATGGCCGAGGACGAGGCGGTCGCAGCTGCGCTCGCCGCCATCGCGGCCGAGGGGCTGACCCAGCGCCAGCTGCGCCGCGCTCGGCTGGTGGCCGGGAAAGCCGGGCTTGCCGTCACCTCCGAGCTCGATGCCGTGCGCCAGCTGCGGCAGGCCGGTATCGACCCGTTCTCGCGCGGCTCGCTTCTGAACATGGTCACCTCCCGGCTTGGCGGCGCAGGCGGCGCCGCCGCCGCGCCCGAGCCAGAGCCCCGGAAGGACGCGCCCCCGTCCCCGGGCCGCGAGCTGTCGCGTCTGCCCGGAGATGTGGTGCAGCTGCCGCAGACCGCGCGCGCCCTGGCGCTGCCCTCGACCGAAGAGCGCGCAGAGGTCAACCAGGCCGGCGAGATCCTGCGCATGCAGCAGGACATCGCCCGCCGCCGCCGCCGCCGCCTGGTCCTGCTGGCCGCGCGGCTGACAGCCTTCGTCCTGCTGCCCACGCTCGTGGCGGGCTGGTACTTCTTCCGGCTCGCCACGCCGATGTTCGCCACCCGGGCCGAATTCGTGATCCAGCAGGCCGCGCCGACCGCCGCCGCCGGGCAGCTGGGCGGCCTTCTGTCCGGCACCGCGCTGGCGACCTCGCAGGATTCCATTGCCGTGCAGGGCTATCTGCAATCGCGCGAGGCGATGGCCCGGCTGGAAGACGACCTCGGCTTCCGCGCCCATTTCCAGAGCCCGGCGATCGACCCGGTGCAGCGGCTCGACCCCGGGGCCAGTCTGGAGGCCGCCTACAAGGTCTACCGCCGCTTCGTGAAGATCTCCTACGACCCGACCGAGGGCATCGTGCGGATGGAAGTGATCGCCGCCGATCCCGCCGTGGCCTCGGCCTGGGCCGGCCAGCTGATCCGCTATGCCGAGGAACAGGTCGACCACCTGACCCAGCGGCTGCGCGCCGACCAGATGACCGAGGCGCAGACCGGCTATGACGAGGCGCAGGCCGCGCTGGCCGCCTCGCAGCGCAAGCTGATCGAGCTGCAGGAACGCTTCAAGGTGATCTCGTCCGAAAGCGAGGTCGGGCTGATGACGGCGCAGATCTCGTCGCTGGAGACGCAGCTGACCACCGAGCGGCTCTCGCTGGCGCAGATGCAGGCGAACGAGGCTCCGAACGAGGCGAGGATGGAGCCGGTGAAGCGCCGGATCGCCACGCTGGAGGCCGAGATCGCCGCGGTCCGCGCCCGGATGACGGAAAGCACCGCCGAAAGCTCGAGCATGGCCCAGGTCCAGGGCGAGCTGCTGGTCGCCCAGGCCGACCTGCAGACCCGGCAGATGATCCTGGCCACCGCGCTGCAGTCGATGGAGACCGCGCGGGTCGAGGCCAACCGCCAGGTGCGCTATCTGTCGCTTTCGGTGCGCCCGATTCCGCCCGACGCGCCGACCTATCCGCGCGCCTTCGAGAACACCGCCGTCACGCTGTTGATCATGCTGGGGATTTACCTCATGGTCTCGATGACCGCCGCGATCTTGCGGGAACAGGTCTCGGCCTGACGGCGACTTCGGGGGATGCGATGAAGGATGTGAAGATCGGCGGGCTGACCGTCGGCAACGACCGCCCGCTGCTGGTGATCGCGGGCCCCTGCCAGCTGGAAGGCCTGGACCACGCCCAGATGATCGCCGGAGAGATGGCGCAGGCCTGCCGGGCGGCGGGGGCGCAGTTCGTGTTCAAGGCGAGCTACGACAAGGCCAACCGCACCTCGCTGTCGGGCAGGCGGGGCATGGGGATCGAGGCGGGGCTCAAGGTGCTGGAGGCGGTGCGCGCCATGGGCATGCCGGTCCTGACCGATGTGCATGACTCCGGCCAGGCGCGCGAGGCGGCCGCGGTGGTGGATGTGATCCAGATCCCCGCCTTCCTCTGCCGCCAGACCGATCTGCTGCTGGCCGCCGGGGAAACCGGGGCGGTGGTCAATGTGAAGAAGGGCCAGTTCCTGGCGCCCTGGGACATGGCCAATGTGGCGGCCAAGGTCGCCTCGACCGGCAACGCGCGCATCCTACTGACCGAGCGCGGGGTCAGCTTCGGCTACAACACGCTGGTGGCCGACATGCGCAGCCTGCCGATCATGGCGCGCACCGGCTGGCCGGTGATCATGGACGCGACCCATTCGGTGCAGCAGCCGGGCGGACAGGGCGGCTCCTCGGGCGGCCAGCGCGAGTTCGCGCCGGTAATGGCGCGGGCGGCGGTCAGCCTTGGCATCGCAGGCGTGTTCATCGAGACGCATGAGGATCCCGACCGCGCGCCCTCGGACGGGCCGAACATGATCCCCCTGGCCCAGATGCCGGCGCTGGTGGCCAGCCTGATGTCCTTCGACCGGCTCGCCAAGGCGGATCCGCTCCGGCCCTGAAGCGGGACGCCTGCCGGGGGCACCACCGGAAATCGAAACGATTTCCGGACCGATTTCCGTACGGAAATCGGCGCCCGGTCTCAGATCGCCTGCCCGGCGGCCCAGCCGCTCGACCAGGCCCACTGGAAGTTGTAGCCGCCCAGCCAGCCGGTCACGTCCACCACCTCGCCGATGAAATGCAGGCCGGGCACCGTCTTCGCCGCCATCGAGCGCCCGTCCAGCGCCCGCGTGTCCACGCCGCCCAGCGTCACCTCGGCCGTGCGGTAGCCCTCGGAACCCACCGGCACCAGCCGCCAGTCGCGGATCCCCGCCGCGACCCGGTCAAGCACCGCCGACGGCAGCTCGGCCATGGTCTGCGTCACCCCTGCCGCCTCCTCCAGATGCCGGGCCAGCCGCTCGGGCAGCCAGCGGCCCAGCACGCTGCGCAGCGCCAGCTTGCCGCGCGCCGCGCGCAGTTCCGCCGCCACGTCCCGGCCGGGCAGAAGGTCAAGGTGAATGGCCTTCCCCTCGCGCCAGTAGCTGGAGATCTGCAGCACCGCCGGACCGGACAGCCCGCGATGGGTGAAGAGAAGCGCCTCGTCGAAACCCGCCTTGCCGCAGGAGACCCGCCCCGGCAGCGACACCCCGGCGAGCGGCCGCATCCAGGCCAGTTCCTGCTCGGCGAAGGTCAGCGGCACCAGCGCGGGCCGGGTCTCGATCATGGGCAGGCCGAAGCTTCCGGCGATGCGGTAGCCATATCCGGTGGCCCCCATCTTCGGGATCGACTTGCCTCCGGTCGCCACCACCACGGCCCCCGCGCTCTGGATCCCGCGCGCGGTCTCGACCGTGAAGCCCGCGCCCGACCGCCGCACCTCGCCCAAGGCGCAGCCGAGCCAGAGCGTCGCCCCCGCGCGTTCCATGTCGCGGACCAGCATCGCGACCACCTGGGTGGCCGGCCCGTCGCAGAAGAGCTGGCCCAGGGTCTTTTCGTGCCAGGCGATCCCGGCGGCATCCATCCGGGCGATGAAGTCCCACTGGGTGAACCGCTTCAGCGCCGAAAGCGCAAAGCGCGGGTTCTGCGACAGGAATCGCTCGGGCGCGATCTGCAGGTTGGTGAAGTTGCAGCGCCCGCCGCCCGAGATCCTGATCTTCTCGCCCGGCGCCTGCGCGTGGTCGATTACCAGTACCCTGCGGCCGCGGCGCCCCGCCTCGATGGCGGCCATCATGCCGGCCGCGCCGGCGCCAAGGATGATCGCGTCCCAGTCCATCCCCCCTGTTACCCGCCGCCCCCCGGCCCTGCAAGCCAGCGCCGAGCCGCGAAATTTTCGCCATTGGCCCCTTGCACCCCCTGCGGGCCTTCGCTAAACACCGCCGCACGGTTGGGGCGTCGCCAAGTGGTAAGGCAGCGGTTTTTGGTACCGCCATACCTAGGTTCGAATCCTAGCGCCCCAGCCAACTTTCCCGTAGTCGAATGCCCGCTCAGGTCAGGTCCAGGAGGCGCTGCACGCCCACCGGGGGTTCGGCGCGGAAGGGCATCAGGTAGAGCCTGCGCGCCAGACCGCCGCGGATCCGCGCGATCTGGCTGGCCTCGCCCGCGATCCGGCGCTGGAGGAGCGGGTCGGTCGTTCCCGTCGCGGCGAGCGCGCGGTTCACCACCCAGGCCCAGGGCTCTATCTTCGCGCGGCGGAGGTCGTCGGCAAGGCTGGCCGCCTCGGAGACCGGGGTGGTCTCGGGCAGGGCCACCAGGATGACACGGGTATAGTCGGGATCCTGCAGGCGCATCAGCGGGGTGACGATGCGGCCGGGGGTCGCGCCCATGTCCTGCGTCATCTGGCGGTGATAGGCCCCGGTCGCATCCAGCAGCAGAAGCGTATGGCCGGTGGGCGCGGTGTCCATCACGACGAAACCGCCCCGCGCCTCGGCCACGAGGCGGGAGAAGGCGTGGAACACGGCCACCTCCTCGGTGCAGGGCGAGGCGAGGTCCTCGCGCAGCAGGGCGCGGTCGGCCTCGTCAAGGTCGCAGCCCCTGGTCGCCATGACCTTCTCCACATAGCGTGCGGTCTCGGCCACGGGGTCGATGCGGTCCAGCGTCAGGCCTTCGAGACTGCCCTCGACCACAAGCGCAAGATGGGCGGCGGGGTCGGTCGTGGTCAGGTGGACCTTGTGGCCGCGCTTCACCAGCCCCAGCGCGATCGCGGCGGCCAGGGTGGTCTTGCCGACGCCGCCCTTGCCCATGACCATGATCAGGCCGCGCCCGGCCCGGGCAAGCTCGTCGACCATGGCGGCAAGGCCGGGTTCCGCACGCGCCGGGGCGAGAGGAGCCATGGGGGCAGCGGAGGATTCGTCCTGGAAAAGCGCGCGGAGGGCGGCAAGGCCCACCATGTCGAAGGAGCGCAGCGGCACCTCGGTCCGGGGCAGCGCGGCAAGGGCCGGCGGCAGTGCGGCGAGCACGGCGGCATGGTCGCGCGCGAGGCCGCTGGCCACCGGATCGTCGGCCGCGGCGGCGTGGAAGACGCCATTCACCGCCAGCCGCTGGTTGGCAAGGCCGAGCGAGCGCAGCTCGTCCGAGGTGCGCGCCGCCTCGCGCACCGCGCCGCGGTCGGGACGGGTGACCAGCACGATCGAGGTCTGCTCGGGATCGGACAGCGTGCGAAGCGCGGCGCGGAAGCGGTCCTCCTGCATCTTCAGCCCGGAATGGGGACCAAGGCAGGAGGCCCCCCGGTCATTGCCCTGCAGGAATCCCGTCCAGGCGCGCGGCAGGCTGAGCAGGCGCAGCGTGTGGCCGGTGGGGGCGGTGTCGAAGATCACATGGTCGAAGCCCCTGGCCCCCTCGCCCAGAAGGCCGACGAATTCGTCGAAAGCGGCGATCTCGATGGTGCAGGCGCCCGAAAGCTGTTCGCGCACATTATCCTGGTCCTCCCCCGGGGCAAGCTGGTCGAGGACGCGGGCGCGGTAGCCCTCGGCCGCCTTGTCGGGGTCGATGTTCAGGGCCGACAGGTTCGGCGCACCGGGAATCGGGGTCGGCCGGTCCGAGAGGGCCGCGCCCAGCATCTCGTCCAGGTTCGAGGCCGGGTCGGTGCTGACCAGAAGCACCCGCCTGCCCCGGTCGGCCAGCGCCAGCGCCACGGCGCAGCCGAGCGAGGTCTTTCCGACGCCGCCCTTGCCGGTGAAGAACAGGAATCGGGTCGGGTTCTGGGCAAGTGCGCCGGGGGAGAGGATGTCGGGGAGCATCAAGACCTGCCTTGTGACGAATTGTTCAAGCATGCCACGGCTGGCGGGCGGGGGCGATGACCTGCGTCAACCCGCCCCAAGCCGCTCCGGGCCGCCGCCCTTGACCCCGGTCAAGGCAGGACGCAGCTTGGCCGTGCAGGCTGCTGCCTGGCCAGGGAAGGACCCGAGGATGAGCGAACCGGATGCAGGCGGCCTGCCGCTGGAACTGGGCGAGAGGTCCGACCGGCCCGATCCGCGCGCGGGCTGGTCCTTCCGCCGCCGCTATCTTCTGGTGCTGCTGGTGCCGGCGCTGATGTTCTCGGGCGCGGTGATCGGGATGTATTTCCAGCCGCCCGCGCTGCGCGCCTTCTATAACGCGACCGGGCTGCAGCCAGGCGGGGGCACGGATTCGCCGATCGCGCTTCCGGCCGGGATCGACCTGCCGCCCGCCATGGCCGAGACGCTCCTGCCCTCGGATGTGATCGGGCTGGCGCGGATCATGCCGCGCGGCGATGTCTCGGTGGTGGCGGCCCCCTATGGCGCGGGGGATGCGCGGGTGGCCGAGATCCTGGTCGCCGAGGGCGACCGGGTCGAGCGGGGCGCGGTGCTGGCGCGGCTGGACAATGCGGCTGCGCTGGAAAGCGCGGTGATGATGGCCGAGGCCAACCTTGCGGTGCGCGAGGCCGGGCTGGTGCAGACCCGCGCCGCCGTCCTGGCCAGCCGGGACGAGGCGCAGGCGACGCGCGACCAGGCCGTCGCCACGGCCGAGGAGGCGGCGACCACGCTGACCCGCACCGAAGAGCTGTTCCAGCGCGGCGTCGCGACCCAGGCGACGCTGGACGCGGTGCGCACCGCCGACGCCCAGGCGCGGCAGGCCGTCACCCGGGCCGAGGCCACGCTGGCGCGCTTCTCGGCGGTGGCGCTGGAGGACCAGCCCGACGTGCTGGTGGCCGAGCGCAACGTCGAAGCGGGCCGCGCCGATCTGGACCGCGCGCGGCTGGACCTGGCGCGCGCCAGCGTCGCGGCGCCGATCGCGGGCACGATCCTGGATATCAGGGTCACCCCCGGCCAGCGCCCGCCGGCCGACGGGATCATGCTGATGGGCGATACCGGGCACATGACGGCCGAGGTCGAGATCTGGCAGGACCGCATCGCCGCGGTTGCGGTGGGCCAGCCGGTCGAACTGGTCTCGCCGGCCCTGGAGGGGGCGCTGCAGGGGCGGGTCGAGCGGATCGGGCTGACGGTGGGGCGGCAGGGGCTGATCTCGGACGACGCGGCCGAGAACAAGGACGCGCGGGTGGTGCTGGTCCATGTCGCGCTGGACGTCGCCTCCTCGGAGCGGGCGGCGCGGTTCACCAACCTGGAAGCCGTCGCCCGGATCGACGCCGCCCCGGTGAAGGCCGCCGCGCCATGATGCGGCTCTTGCAGCGCCTGTTCGGCCGGCTGCCGATCGGCTGGCTGCAGCTGACGCACAACAGGATGCGCTTCGCCGCCGCGCTGACCGGGGTGGCCTTCGCCAATGTGCTGGTCTTCGTCCAGCTCGGGATCATGAACTCGATGGCCACGGCGACGCTGCGCCCCTACGAATTCTTCCGCGCCGACATCATGATCTCGGCGGATGATGCCAATGCCCTGAACGAGGGCGAGAATGTCGCGCGGCAGTGGCTGTTGCAGGCGATGGCCGACCCGGAGGTGACCGACGGCATCGGCCTTTTCGTCACCAACCTGCCCTGGAACCGGGGCGAGCAGGACATCAGCCTGACGACCTTCGGCATCGACCCGGCCAGGCCCGGTTTCCTGAACCCCGAGATCGCGGCGCAGGCCGGGCTGCTGGAGGTGGGGGATTCGGCGCTGATCGACCGGCTGGCGCGCGGCATCCCGCGCGAGGAGGCGGCCTCGATCCGGCCGCAGACGCCGCTCAGCTTCGAGACCAAGAGCCGCACGCTGACGCTCTACGGCACCTTTGCCGGCGGCGGCGGCTTTGGCGGCGACGGCTACATGATCGTGTCGGACCAGACCTTCCTGGCGCTGTTCCCCGACCGCCGCTCGACCGCGCCGGACCATATCCTGCTGGCGCTGCGGCCGGGGGCGGATGTGCAGGCGGCGGTCACGCGGCTGAAGCGGCTGGTCTCGGACCCGTCTCTGCGCATCCGCAGCTATGCCGATGCGGCGCAGGAGGAACTGGCCTATCAGCAGACCAGACGGCCAACCGGGGTGATCTTCGGCTTCGGCGTGCTGATCGGCGTGCTGGTCGGGCTGGTGATCGTCTACCAGGTGCTCTCGACCGACGTGGCGGACCACCTGCGCGAATATGCGACCTTCAAGGCCATGGGCTATGGCCCGCGCTTCTTCATGGGGATCGTGCTGGAGGAGGCGATGACCCTGGGCGTCCTGGGCTTCATTCCCGGCATGATCGTGGGCAGCACCATCCTGAAGGTGATGGCGACGGTCACCACCCTGCCCCTGCAGGTCACCGCATCGATGGCGGTGGTGGTCTTCCTCGGCACGGTGGTCTTTTCCACCCTTTCCGGCATGATCGCCACCCGCCGTCTTGCCGCCGCCGATCCGGCCGATCTGTTCTGAGGGCGCGATGCAACAGGAGCCCATCGTCGATGTCCGGGGCCTGAACCACTGGTTCGGCGTCGATACCGCACGCAGGCAGGCGCTTTACGACATCTCGCTGACGCTGGAGCGCGGCAGCTTCACCATCCTGATGGGCCCCTCCGGCTCGGGCAAGACCACGCTCCTGACGCTGATCGGCTGCCTGCGGGCGGTGCAGGACGGCTCGGTCCGGCTTCTGTCGCAAGAGCTGAACGGCGCCGGCGAGGCGCAGCTCGTGGCGATGCGGCGGCGGCTGGGCTTCATCTTCCAGGCGCATAACCTGCATGAAAGCCTGACGGCGGCGCAGAACGTGATGATGGGGGCGCAGGTCCATACGGGCGTGCCGGATGCGCTGGCCGAGAAGGCCTCGGTGCATCTCCTGCGGCTGGTCGGGCTGGCCGAGCGGGCGGATTACCTGCCCGCGAACCTCTCCGGCGGGCAGAAGCAGCGCGTCGCGGTGGCGCGCGCGCTGGTGGGCCAGCCGGCGCTTCTGCTGGCCGACGAGCCGACAGCGGCGCTCGACAAGGAAAGCGCAGCCGAGGTGGTGGACCTGCTGATCCGCATCGGCAAGGCGCGGGGGATGACCGTGCTGCTGGTCACGCATGACAACCGCATCCTCGACCGCGCCGACCGGATCCTGACACTGGAGGACGGCCGGATCGTCCGCGACGACCGGCGCGCGCCCGCCTGACCGCAGCGGGGGTCGCGCACAAGTCACTTGACCAGGCCGGCGGCCCTCCACTACTGGCATCCCGGCCGCCGCTAGAGAAAGTCCCCGACGTGATCCGCAAGACCCTTGTCCCGTTCGTCCTGCTGCCTCTTGCCGCCTGCGCCAGCGGCGGCACGACCAGCGTGCAGTTCTATCCGCTGCAAGGCGAAATCGCCGCCGAGGACCCGACACTGGTGATCGAGGGCGTGATGCGCAACGTGGCCGGCACCTCGGGCCCGCTGACCTTCCGCCTGCCCGAACGCGGGAAATGCGAAGGTACCTGGACCTCGCTGACCCCCAAGACCGTCTCGCGCTCGCGCGGGCTGGCGCTGACCTGGAAGAAGACCGGCGGCGAGCTCGGCACCAAGACCGACACCGTGGCCGGGGTGAACGACGGCGAGATCTATGCCGTCTGCAACGACGGCACCCGGGTGCAGGGCACCTTTGCCATCGGCTCGGGCACCGCCAGCGGCACCGGCCAGGCGACCGATACCAACGGCAACGTCTACAAGCTGCTGTTCTAGCGCCGGCGGGCCATCGCCTCGTCCAGCACCGCGCGCACCGCTTCGCCCGGCACGTCCTCGGCCACGAAGGCCCGGCCGATGCCATGGGCGAGGATGAAGCGCAGGCGGCCGTCCACCACCTTCTTGTCCTGCCCCATCAGCGCGATCAGCGCCTCGGTTCCCGGCAGTTCGCCCGGAATGTCGGCAAGGTCCAGCTTCATCCCCATCGTCGCCAGATGGGCGCGGACGCGGCTGGGTTCCTCCTGGCTGCACAGGCCAAGCCGGGCGGAAAGCTCGAAGGCCAGGGCGCAGCCGATCGCCACGCCCTCGCCATGCAGGAGGCGGCCGGAATATCCCGTCGCCTTTTCCAGCGCATGGCAGAAGGTATGGCCCAGGTTCAGCAGCGCGCGCTCGCCCTCCTCGGTCTCGTCGCGGGAAACGATCCCGGCCTTCATCTCGACCGAGCGGGTGACGGCATGCAGCCGCGCCGCCCGGTCGCCATCGCGCAGGGCGGGGCCATGGCTCTCCAGCCAGCCGAAGAAGGCGGCATCGCCGAGCAGGCCGTATTTCACCACCTCGCCATAGCCCGAGAGGAAGTCGCGGGCGGGCAGCGTGTCCAGCACTCCGATGTCGGCCAGGACCAGGCTCGGCTGGTGGAAGGCGCCGACCAGGTTCTTGCCCTGCGCGGTGTTGATCCCGGTCTTGCCGCCGACCGAGCTGTCGACCTGCGCCAGAAGCGTGGTCGGCAGCTGCACGAAGCGCACGCCCCGGCGCAGGATCGCGGCGGAGAAGCCGACGAGGTCGCCGATCACGCCCCCCCCCAGCGCCACCACCACATCCTTGCGCTCGACCTTCTGTTCCAGCAGCCATTCGGTGCAGCGGGCCAGGTTTTCCCAGCCCTTCGTCGCCTCGCCCGGCGGCAGGGCAAGGGCGGCGACCGCGATCCCCTCGGCCTCCAGGGCCGCGGTCAGCGCCGGCAGATGCGCGGCGGCCACGGTCGCGTCGGTCACCACCGCCACGCGCTTGCGGCGCAGCAAGGGCGCGATCTCGGCCCCGGCCCGGGCGATCAGCCCCTCGCCGATGCGCACCTCATAGGACCGGGAGCCCAGGTCCACCGCCACGGTATTCGTCATCATTCCTCCAGCACATCGGGCCGCGTCAGCAGGGCCTGGCGCACGGAATGCGCCATGTCCTCGACCGAAAGGTCGGGGGCGCCGTCCACCACCAGGTCGGCCTCGGCGTAAAGCGGCATCCGCGCCTCGTAAAGCTCGCGCAGCGTCTCGCGCGGGTTGGCCGTGCGCAGCAGGGGCCGCGTCGTCTTGTGCCGGACGCGCTGCCACAGAAGGTCGAGGTCGGCCCGCAGCCAGACCGACACGCCGACATCATGGATCATCCGCCGATTCGCGGCCGAGAGGAACGCCCCCCCGCCGGTGGACAGGATGCAGGGCGTGCCGCGCAGAAGGCGCGAGATCACCTCGGTCTCGCGGGCGCGGAAGAAGGGCTCGCCATCGCGCTCGAAGATCTCGGCGATGCTGCGGTTGGCGGCGCGGACGATCTCCTCGTCGGAATCGAGGAAGGGCACGCCCAGTTGCCGGGCCAGGGCCGTGCCGACGGCGGTCTTGCCCGCCCCCATCATTCCCACCATTACCACTGTCTTGGCCAGTCGCACGATCAAATCCCGTCAGGTCCCGGCCCGCCGGACATGAGCCGGGGACCGAAGGCAAATATTCCGCACTCAATGGCGTGAAACCCGCGCGGATGCTATATAGATTGTCAAATCATCGCGCCCGCGTCATCGGGGGGCGTGGAAAAACAGTCGGCCGATCAACGGCTGACCGCGTCGAGGAAGGGCTGTGCCATGGGTCGGATCATCAAGCTTGTCGTGATTCTGGTGATTTTCGGCTTCATCGGGTTGACGGGATTCGCCTATCTCGGCGACCTCACCCCGACGCAGACCGAGGTGAGGAAACCCGTGGTGCTGAATGCGGACTAGCGTGGTTCCGGCGGCTGTCGTCCTTGCGCTGGCCGCGCCCCTCGCGGCGCAGGATTCGCCGGGCGGCCCCCTGTCGGCGATCGACTGGCTGTCGCAATCGGTGGCCACCCCCGTGGCGGCGACGCCGGGCGTGGTGACCGGGATCGACGAGCCGCCGGTCGCAGCCCAGGGCAGCGCCCTGCCCCAGCCGGTGACGACCACGGCGCTGGACGGGCCGAACCCGGATGCGGTCGGGCTGATCCCGACCGGCGTCTCGGGCCTGCCGCGCGACCTCTGGGGCGCGGGCCACACGCGCGAGATTGCCGAGCGTCTGGTCGCCCATGCCGATGACGCCCTGCCCGCGCTGCGCCAGCTGTTCCTGACCGTGCTTCTGGCCGAGGTGACGGCCCCGGCCGATTCCGGCGGCACGGGCGAGTTGTTGCAGGTGCGTATCGACAAGCTGCTGGCGCTCGGCGCGCTGGAGCAGGCGGCGGCGCTGATCGACGCGGCCGGGACCGGCACGCCCGAGCTTTTCCGCCGCGGCTTCGACGTGGCGCTGCTGACCGGGGCCGAGGACCGCGCCTGCGACCGGATGCAGGGCGCGCCGCATCTGGCGCCGACGGTTCCGGCGCGGATCTTCTGCCTTGCGCGCTCGGGCGATTGGGACACGGCGGCGCTGACGCTGCATTCCTCGCAGGCCCTGGGCCAGATCAGCGCCGACCAGGCTGCCCTTCTGGGCCGCTTCCTGGACCCCGATCTTTTCGAGGGCGAGCCGGTGCCGCCCGCGCCAAGCCCGGTCACGCCCCTGGACTGGAAGATCTTCGAGGCCGTGGGCGAGCCGCTGCCGACCGAGGGCCTGCCGATCGCCTTCTCCTATGCCGAGATCGGCCCCCGTTCGGGCTGGAAGGCCCGGATCGAAGCGGCCGAGCGGCTGACCAGGGCGGGGACGATCCCGCCGAACGTGATCCTCGGCCTTTACACCGAGGCCGATCCCGCCGCCTCCGGCGGGGTCTGGGACCGGGCCGAGGCTTTCCAGCGGTTCGAAGCCGCCCTCGCCTCGGGCGATGTCGAGCGCGTGGCCGCGGCCCTGCCCCCCGCCTGGCAGCGCATGGCCGAGGCCGAGCTCGAGGTGCCCTTCGCGGTCCTCTTCGGCCGCCAGCTCTCCGACCTGCCGCTGACCGGCGAGGCCGGGGCCATCGCCTTCCGCGTGGCGCTCCTGTCGCCCCAGGCCGAGGCCGTCGCCCGCCGCCACCAGCCTGCCGACGCGACCGAGGGCTTCCTGATGGGCCTCGCCACCGGCGAGCTGGACGGCCGCGTGCCGCCCGACAGCCTGGGCCGGGCGATCCTCTCCGCCTTCCGCGACCCCGCTCCCTCCGCCGAGGCGCAGGCGCTTCTCGACGGCAACCGCAGGGGCGAGGCGATCATCCTGGCCATCGACGCCATCGCCCGCGGCGTGCAGGGCGACCTGCGCGGTGTCTCCGAAGGGCTGTCCACCCTGCGGCTTGCCGGGCTGGACAGCGTGGCGCGGCGCACGGCGCTGGAGCTGATGATCCTGGAACGGCGGGGCTGAGCCATGCCCGCGCCCGAGGCGGAACGCTGGATCTCGACCTTCCTCGCCGCGCGGGCGGCGGAACTGGGGGCGGCGCGCAACACGCAACTGGCCTATGGCCGCGACCTCATCGACTTTGCCGGCTGGCTGGAGCGCCGGGACCTGGACTTCACCACGGCGGCGCGCGGATCGGTCGAGGATTACCTCGTCCATTGCGACGCGCAGGGCCTGTCGAAAGCCACCCGCGCGCGGCGGCTGTCCTCGATCCGGCAGCTTTACCGTTTCGCGGTCGAGGAAGGCTGGCGCGCCGACAACCCGGCGCTGCGGCTGACCGGGCCGGGCCGGGTGCAAGGCCTGCCGAAGACCCTGGGCGAGGCCGAGGTCACCCGCCTGATGGAGGCCGCCCGCACCCGCGCCCGCAATCCGGCGGACCGGCTGCGCGACACCGCTTTGTTCGAGCTTCTCTATGCCACCGGCCTGCGGGTCTCGGAACTGGTCGGCCTGCCGGTCGCGGCCGTGCGCGGCGATCCGCGGATGATCCTGGTCAAAGGCAAGGGCGGCAAGGAGCGGATGGTGCCGCTCTCCGCCCCCGCCCGGGCGGCGCTGGCCGGCTGGCTGGCCGAGCGCGACGCGGTGGAGGAGGCGGGCCGGAAGGCGGGCCGCCCGCCCTCGCGCCACCTCTTTCCCGGCGAGGGGCGCGACGGCCATCTGACGCGGCAGTATTTCCACAGCCTGGTCAAGGACGTGGCGGTGCTGGCCGGGATCTCTCCGTCCCTGGTGACGCCGCATGTGCTGCGCCATGCCTTCGCCACCCATCTTCTGGCCCATGGCGCCGACCTGCGGGTGATCCAGACCCTGCTCGGCCATGCCGATGTCGGCACGACCGAGATCTACACCCATGTCCTCGACGACCGCCTGAAGGACCTCGTGCTGACGAAGCACCCCCTGGCCCGGAAGGGCTGAGAGAGCCGATGCCCAGCGATCCCGCCACCCCTGCCCCCGCAAGCCTCCTCCGCCGCGCCCTGAACCGGATCCTGCGGCTTTTCCACCTGCTGCCCGACCACGAGACCGCGATGGAGGCGCTGCGCGACGACATCGCCGGGGCCATCGCGCTCGGCCATTCCGAGGGCGCGGTGGAGAAGGCCGACCGCGACCGGCTCCTCGGCGCGCTGGACCTCGGCCACCGCACGGTGGACGAGATCATGCGCCACCGCCGCCAGATCGAGATGATCGACGCCGACCTCCCCCCGCGCGAGCTGATCACCCGCGTCCTCGCGTCGCCCTATACCCGCCTGCCGGTCTATCGCGGCAGCGACGAGAACATCCTGGGCGTGATCCATGCCAAGGACCTGCTGCGCGAGGTGGACCGGCTGGTGCGGGGCGAGGATACCCAGGGCATCGACGGCCTGGACATCGTGAAGGTCGCGATGAAGCCCTATTTCATCCCCGAGACCACGGCGCTGGACGAACAGATGCGCGAATTCCTTGCCCGGCGCACCCATTTCGCGCTGGTGGTCGACGAATACGGCGCGCTGCAGGGGCTGATCACGCTCGAGGACATCCTCGAGGAGATCGTCGGCGAGATCACCGACGAATTCGACGTGGTGAAGAAGGACGAGGGCCTGACCCAGGCGGAGGACGGCGACTGGCTGGTCGATGGCGCGATGACGATCCGCGACCTGAACCGGGCGACCGACTGGGGCCTGCCGGACGACGAGGCGAACACGGTGGCGGGCCTCGTCATCCACGAGGCGCAGATGATCCCGGCCGAGGGCCAGGTCTTCGGCTTCCACGGCTTCCGCTTCGAGGTCGTGGCCCGGCGCGAGAACCGGATCACCCGGCTGAAGCTGCGCCGCCTCTGATCCCGGCCGTCCAGCCATCCAGCACCAGGGCCAGCGCGGCCCAGTCGGTGTATTCCCTGTCCCTGCCGGGCTCGACCGCCTGGCCCTTCCGCCCGGCGATCCACCGCATCGCCCAGGCGCGGAAGAAGTCGTATTCCGAAAAGCGGAAGGCCCCCGCGACATGCTCGGTCCGGCCGGGAGTCCAGCCGGTCTGGTCCTCGAACGCCTTCAGGCAGTCGCGCAGGCCGGTCCAGTCCTCGGGATCCCCGCCCGCGGCCGACAGCGAGACGGCAAGGAACAGCGTCGGCATCGCCGCCAGCGCGGGCCGGGCCCCGGTCACGAAGCGGACCAGCGCCTTCTGGTAGCCGCCCGCGTGCAGCGAACCCGCCAGGATCGCGCCGTCGAAGCGGGAAAGGTCCAGCCCCTCGGCATCCTCCACGCACAGAAGTTCGACCGCATGGCCCTGCCCGGCCAGCCGGTCGGCGGCAAAGCGGGCGATCTTGCGGGTCTGGCCGTCGGTGGTGGCATAGGCGATCAAAAGCATCATCGGCGTCCTGCCGGATCAGGCGTGCTGGCGCTGGCGCGCCGCCGCCCAGTCGGCTGCGGCCTTGCCGAAGGCCTGGAACAGCGGCCGCGACACCGGATCGCTTTCCGCATTCCACTCCGGATGCCACTGGACCGACAGCGTGAAGCCCAGCGCATCCTTGACGTAGATCGCCTCGGGCGTGCCGTCCGGGGCCTGGCCGTCGATCACCACGCGCGGCGCGGGCCGGGCGATCCCCTGGCCGTGCAGCGTGTTCGTCATCACCTCGCGCGCGCCCATCAGCCGGTGGAAGATCCCGCCCTCGGTGAAGCTGACCGGATGGCGCAGCGCGAACTGCTCCTCGATGGTGCCGTCGGGCGGCATCCGATGGTTCATCCGGCCCGGCAGGTCGCGGATCTCGGGGTAAAGCGTGCCGCCCAGGGCGACGTTGACCTCCTGGAACCCGCGGCAGATGCCGAGGAAGGGCTGGCCCCGCTCGACGCAGGCGCGGATCAGGGGCAGCGTGATCGCGTCGCGGCTGCGGTCGAAGGCGCCATGCGCGGGCGTCTCCGCCTCGCCATATTCGCTGGGGTGGACGTTGGGGCGGCCCCCGGTCAGCAGGAAGGCGTCGCACAGCTCCAGCAACTCGCCCACGCAGACATAGCGTGGGTCCGAAGGCACGATCAGCGGCAGGCAGCCCGCGACCTCGGCCACGGCCGAGGAGTTCATCGTGCCGCCCGAATGCACCGGATAGCTGTCGTTGATCAGGTAGCTGTTGCCGATGATGCCCACCACCGGGCGACGGCCATGGTTGCAGAGGCTGGTCACGTCTTCACCCTTTCCCTGCCGCACAACATAGCCCCGGCAATGGCCGCGGCAAAGCCCGTCCAGCCGGTCCTGCCGCACAGAAGCCCGGCCGCCGCCGCACAATCCGCCCCCGACGAGGCAAGCACAAGCGTAGGGTGGGCAGTATTGCCCACCTTACCCCTGCGCCCCGGTCTCATCCCCCGGCCACCACGACGCCGGTCCCCCATTCCGCACATTTCCGCGCCAGCTCCTGCGGCAGGGCCCGGTCGGTGAACAGCACCGTGACCTCGGCCAGGGAGGCCAGCCGCGCCGGGGCCGAACGGTCCAGCTTGGAATGGTCGCAGACCAGGAACACCTTGCGCGCCTGCCGGATGATGGCCTTCGAGACCCTGACCTCGGCCAGGTCGAAATCCAGAAGGTCGCCGTCCCGGTCCAGCGCCGAGGCCCCGATCACCGCGATATCGACCTTGAACTGCTCGAAGAACTGCGTGGTCAGTTCCCCGACCAGCCCGCCGTCCGACCGGCGCAGCGCGCCGCCCGCCACCATGATCTCGCAGCCCGGATTGGCGGCCAGGATATTGGCCACGTTCATGTTGTTGGTCACCACCGTGATGTTGCGGTGCGTCAGAAGCTCCTGCGCCACCGCCTCGGTGGTGGTGCCGAGGTTCATGATCAGCGAGGAATTCTCGGGGATCGCCGCCGCGCAGGCCCGCGCGATGGCGGCCTTGGCGTCCGCGTTCATCCGGCGGCGCTGTTCATAACCCAAGTTCGCCACCCCGATCCGCGGCATCGCGCCGCCATGCACCCGGTCGAGATGGCCGAGGTCGGCCAGTTCCGACAGGTCGCGGCGGATGGTCTGCAGCGTGACGTCGAACCTCTGCGCCAGGTCCTCGACCATCACCCGCCCCTCGGAACGGGCGATCTCCATGATCGCGACCTGACGGAAGCTCAGCGCCACGGGCGATTTTCCTTTTCCTTCCTGCCTGCGCGCCGAGTTTCCCCAACGCGGCCGGCCGGATCAAGAGCGAAACGTCTCTGCAAGTGCAAGGCGTATCGCGCCGCGGTGCAGCGCGATTTTGCGCGCATTCTGGCAAATATCCCGAAAACCTCCGGAAAATACGGTCACGAAACGCCCGTAATGTTCGCTTTATCTCAATTCGCGCATAAACGAAAAAATCCGGATTGACCTTTCGGCGCGAACGCCCCACCCTCTCGCCACCAGGGGGGAATCCGGCGTGACAGCGAAGACCAGGCCCGAGGTGGCCGACCTCTTCATCATCGGCGGCGGGATCAACGGCTGCGGCATTGCCCGCGACGCCGCCGGGCGGGGCCTGTCGGTGGTGCTGGCCGAACAGGGCGACCTCGCGCAGGCGACCTCCTCGGCCTCGACCAAGCTCTTTCACGGCGGGCTGCGCTATCTGGAGTATTTCGAGTTCCGCCTCGTGCGCGAGGCGCTGGCCGAACGCGAGACGCTCCTGGTCGCCATGCCGCATATCTCCTGGCCGATGCGCTTCGTGCTGCCCTGGCATCCCGGCATGCGCTTCGAGGGCGACACGCCCACCGGCCGGCTTTTGTCCCGCGTGATGCCCTGGATGCGCGGCCGCCGTCCGGCCTGGCTGATCCGGCTGGGCCTTTTCCTCTACGACACGCTCGGCGGCCGCAGGATCCTGCCCGCGACCCGCACGCTGGACCTGACCCGCGACCCGGCCGGGCGTCCCTTGCAGGACCGTTTCCACAAGGCCTGGGAATATTCCGACTGCTGGGTCGACGATTCCAGGCTCGTCTCGCTGAACGCCCGCGACGCCGCCCGGCGCGGCGCCAGGGTGCTGACGCGGACCCGCGTCACCTCGGCCACCCGCACGGACGGGCTGTGGGAGGTCGAGACCGAGGGCCCCGACGGCCCGCGCCGCCACCGCGCCCGGGCGCTGGTCAACGCCGGCGGCCCCTGGGTCGAGGATGTGATCCGCAACGTGGCCCGGCTCGACCTGAACGAGGGCGTGCGGCTGGTCCGCGGCTCGCATGTCGTCACCCGGAAACTCTACGACCACGACCGCTGCTACTTCTTCCAGGGCACCGATGGCCGCATCATCTTCACCATCCCCTACGAGCAGGATTTCACCCTGATCGGCACCACCGACAAGGACCACGAGGGCGCGCCGGGAGACGCCCGCTGCAGCGACGAGGAGCGCGATTACCTGCTGGCCTTCGCCTCGCAATATTTCGCCAGGCCGGTGACGCAGGCGGATGTGGTCTGGACCTATTCCGGGGTGCGTCCGCTCTACAACGACGGGGCCAAGTCCGCCACGGCGGCGACGCGGGACTATGTGCTGAAGCTGGACCGGGAGGGCGCGCCGCTTCTGAACGTGTTCGGCGGCAAGATCACCACCTACCGCCGCCTCGCCGAAGGCGCGATGGAGAGGCTTGCGCCCTTCTTTCCGCAGGCGACCGGCCCCTGGACCGCCCGCGTCCCCCTGCCCGGCGGCGACTTTCCGCATGACGGGGTGGCCGCCCTTACCGGCCGGTTGCAGGGCCGTTTTCCCTTCCTCACCGACTACTGGGCCGCCCGCCTGATCCGCGCCTATGGCACCGAGGCCGAGGCGCTCCTGGGCGGCGCCCGCCGGCCCGCCGACCTTGGCCGCGACTTCGGCGCGACCCTGACCGAGGCCGAGGTGCGCTGGCTGATGGACCATGAATTCGCCCGCGCCGCCGCCGATGTGGTCTGGCGGCGCACCAAGCTGGGGCTGCGGATGAGCCCGGAACAGATCGACGCGCTGGACGCCTTCATGTCCGGCGCCACGGGCCTTGGGGCAGCCTGCCCCGAGGCCGGATAGGGGGACGGATTGGCGCTGGAGTTGCAGGCGGTAAGCCGGGTCGTGAAGGGGCAGGTCCATGTCCACCCCACGACCCTGACGCTGGAGAAGGGCACGATGAACGTGCTCCTCGGCCCGACGCTTTCGGGCAAGACCTCGCTCATGCGGCTGATGGCGGGGCTGGATGCGCCCAGCGCCGGGCGGCTGATCTGGCATGGAACGGACGTGACCGGCGTGCGGGTGCAGGACCGCAAGGTCGCCATGGTCTACCAGCAGTTCATCAACTATCCGGCGATGTCGGTCTATGACAACATCGCCTCACCCCTGCGGCTGATGGGCAAGGCGGGGGCCGAGATCGACCGCGCCGTGCGCGCCACGGCCGAGATGCTGAAACTGACCCCGATGCTGGGGCGCAAGCCGCTGGAGCTTTCGGGCGGCCAGCAGCAGCGTTGCGCGCTTGCCCGCGCGCTGGTCAAGGGCGCGGGGCTCGTGCTTCTGGATGAACCCCTGGCCAACCTCGACTACAAGCTGCGCGAGGAATTGCGCGCCGAGATTCCGCGGATCTTCGAGGAATCGGGCGCGATCTTCGTCTATGCCACCACCGAACCCGAGGAGGCCCTTCTCCTCGGCGGCAATACCGCGACCCTCTGGGAGGGCCGCGTGACCCAGTTCGGCCCGACCCCCGCCGTCTACCGCCAGCCGGCCGATGCCACCACCGCGCGGGTGTTCAGCGATCCGCCGATGAACTTCGTCTCCTGCTTCAGGGAAGGCCAGCGCATGAATTTCGGCGGCGCGGCCAATGCCCCGGCCGAGGGCGCCTTCGCCCCCCTGCCCGAGGGCCGCTATACCGCCGGATTCCGGGCGAACCACCTGCACCTGAACACCCATTCCGGCCGCGCGGTCGAATTCCGCTGCACCCTGGGCGTGACCGAGATCACCGGCTCCGAGACCTTCCTGCACCTGACGCACGGGCAGGACCGCTGGGTGGCCCTGGTCCACGGGGTGCACGACCTGAAGCCGGGAAGCGAGGTCAGCCTCTGGCTCGATCCCGCGCATGTCTACATCTTCGACGCCGAGGGCCGGCTTGCCGCGCCCGCGGCCTATGCGGCGGCGGCCTGAGCCATGGCACAGATCACGCTGAAGAACCTCGCGCACAGCTACCTCGCCCATCCCAGGGGCGAGCAGGACTTTGCCCTGAAGGCGATGGACCATGTCTGGCAGGACGGCGGGGCCTATGCCCTCCTGGGCTCCTCCGGCTGCGGCAAGACCACGCTGCTGAACATCATCTCGGGCCTTTTGCGCCCCAGCCAGGGCCGCGTCCTCTTCGGCGACCGCGACGTCACCGACGCCGAGACGGCCGAGCGCAACATCGCCCAGGTGTTCCAGTTCCCCGTCGTCTACGACACGATGACCCTGCGCGACAACCTGGCCTTCCCCCTGCGCAACCGGGGCAAGGACACGGCCTATATCGCGCGGCGCGTCGAGCAAATCGCCCGGATGATCGGGATGGAGGCGATCCTCGACCGCAAGGCGCGCGGGCTGACCGCCGATGCCAAGCAGAAGATCTCCCTCGGCCGCGGCATGGTGCGCGAGGACGTGAACGCGATCCTCTTCGACGAGCCGCTGACCGTGATCGACCCGCATATGAAATGGGAGCTGCGCACCCAGCTGAAGCGGCTGCACCGCGAGTTCGGCCATACGATGATCTACGTCACCCACGACCAGACCGAGGCGCTGACCTTCGCCGACAAGGTGGTGGTGATGTATGACGGCCGCGTGGTGCAGATGGGCACGCCCGAGGAGTTGTTCGAGACCCCGGCGCATACCTTCGTCGGCTATTTCATCGGCTCGCCCGGCATGAACCTGCTGCCGGCCGAGATCCGGGGCAACACGGCGCATCTGGGCGGGGCCAGCGTCCCGCTCGACGCCGCCTACGGGCCGGTTCCGGGCCGCGCGCAGATCGGCATCCGCCCGGAATACGCCGTCCTGACCGAAGGCGACGGCCTGCCCATCTCCATCCGCCGGGTCGAGGACGTGGGCCGCCACCGCATCGTCCGGGGCGAGGTCGCGGGCCACGGCGTCAACGTGATCGCCCCCGAGGGGATGCCCATCGGTCCCGCCCTGACCCATGTCCGCTTCACGCCCGACCGGATCAACGTCTACGCCGACGACTGGCGCGTCGCCCCCGCGAAAGGGATCCGCTGATGGAAAAGACCCTGAACAACAAGGCCTGGTTCCTGGTCCTGCCGGTGCTGGTGATCGTCGCCTTCTCGGCCATCGTCCCGCTGATGACGGTCGTCAACTATGCGGTGAACGACACTTTCGGGAACAACGAATTCTTCTGGGTGGGCCTGGAATGGTTCGAGGAGATGGTCACCTCCGACCGCCTGCACGAGGCGCTCGGGCGGCAGATCCTGTTCTCGGCCATCATCCTGGCGATCGAGGTGCCGCTCGGCATCTATATCGCGCTGAACATGCCGAAACGCGGCTTCTGGGCCAGCCTCTGCCTGGTGCTGATGGCGCTGCCGCTGCTGATCCCGTTCAACGTGGTGGGCACGATCTGGCAGATCTTCGGCCGCGTCGACATCGGGCTTCTGGGCCGCTACCTGGCCGAGTTCGGCTTCGACTACAACTACACCAACGATCCGCTGGACGCCTGGATCACCGTCATCGTGATGGACGTCTGGCACTGGACCAGCCTGGTGGCCCTCCTGTGCTATGCGGGCCTGCAATCCATCCCCAACGCCTATTACCAGGCCGCGAAGGTGGACCAGGCCAGCCGCTGGGCCGTCTTCCGCTATATCGAACTGCCGAAGATGGCGGGCGTCCTGCTGATCGCGGTCCTGCTGCGCTTCATGGACAGTTTCATGATCTATACCGAGCCCTTCGTCGTCACCGGCGGCGGTCCCGGCAACTCGACCACCTTCCTGTCGATCGACCTGGTCAAGATGGCGATCGGCCAGTTCGACCTCGGCCCCGCCGCCGCCTTCTCGATCATGTACTTCCTGGTGATCCTGCTGGTGTCATGGATCTTTTACACCGTGATGACCAATCTCGACAAAGAGGAGGGCAAGTGACATGCGGCTGCGCGGCTCTCCCCTGGTGATGACCCTCTACCTCCTGTTCCTGCTGGTGCCGATCTACTGGCTGGTGAACATGAGCCTGAAGACCAATGCCGAGATCACCTCGACCTTCACGCTTCTCCCCTCGAACCTGACCTTCCGCAACTACGCGGTGATCCTGACCGATCCCAGCTGGTACATGGGCTATGTCAACTCGATCATCTACGTGGTGATGAACACGGTCATCTCGATCACCGTGGCCCTGCCCGCGGCCTATGCCTTCAGCCGCTACAGCTTCATGGGCGACAAGCACCTGTTCTTCTGGCTCCTGACCAACCGGATGTCTCCCCCGGCGGTCTTCGCCCTGCCCTTCTTCCAGCTCTATTCCTCGGTCGGTCTCTTCGACACCCATATCGCGGTGGCGCTGGCGCATTGCCTGTTCAACGTGCCGCTGGCGGTCTGGATCCTGGAAGGCTTCATGCGCGGCGTCCCGAAGGAGATCGACGAGACCGCCTATATCGACGGCTACAGCTTCCCGCGCTTCTTCGTGAAGATCTTCATGCCGCTCATCGCCAGCGGCATCGGGGTCGCGGCCTTCTTCTGCTTCATGTTCTCCTGGGTGGAACTCCTGCTCTCCCGCACGCTGACCAGCGTCAACGCCAAGCCGATCGCCGCCACCATGACCCGGACCGTCTCGGCCTCCGGCATGGACTGGGGCGTGCTGGCCGCCGCGGGGGTGCTGACCATCATCCCCGGTGCCCTCGTGATCTATTTCGTCCGCAACTACATCGCCAAGGGCTTCGCCCTGGGAAGGGTATGAACATGACCCGCACCCGCTGGACCACGATCTACCTTGTCACCGGCGCGATCATGGCCGCGATCCTGGCCGGGCTTGTCGCAGCCACGCCCCGGACCGAGGACGGGATCGACTGGTTCGCCCCGATGATCCGCGGCGGCTGGATGGCCTGGACCTTCCCCGTCGCCCTGTTCTTCTACCTGATCGCAAGCCTCCTGATCCTGTTCACCCTGCTGGCCATCCGTTTCCCCGAGGCCCCGCGCCGCGGCCTCCTGCGGATCGAGACCACGCGCGGCGACCGGCTGTTCATCACGCTTCTCGGCTCGGCCTTCATCCATCTGGCCTGGCTGTTCCTTGCCGGCCCCGATCTCCTCTGGGGCGCCACCCTCCTTTGCCTCGTCTATGCCGCAGCGGTGTTCCGCTGGGTCTGACGGGCAAGGCACGACCCCGGGCGCCAGCGTTCCGCCCGGACTGAAAACCCGAAACGACGCATCTGGGAGGAAGACATGAGACTACGTTCGACGGCAACCGCCATGGCGCTTGCGCTGATGGCGATGCAGGCCCCGGCCTGGGCTGATATCGAGGCCGCCAAGGCCTTTCTCGATGCCGAGATCGGCGACCTCTCCTCGCTGCCCCGGGCCGAGCAGGAAGCCGAGATGCAATGGTTCATCGACGCGGCCAAGCCCTATGCGGGCATGGAGATCAAGGTCGTCTCGGAAACCATCACCACGCATGAATACGAATCCAAGGTGCTGGCCCCGGCCTTCACCGCCATCACCGGGATCAAGGTCACCCATGATCTGATCGGCGAGGGTGACGTGGTGGAGAAGCTGCAGACGCAGATGCAGTCGGGCGAGAACATCTATGACGCCTATATCAACGACAGCGACCTGATCGGCACCCACTGGCGCTACAAGCAGGCCCGCAGCCTGACCGACTGGATGGCCGGCGACGGCGCGGCGGTGACCAACCCCAACCTCGACCTCGCCGACTTCATCGGCGTCAAGTTCACCACCGCCCCGGACGGAGAGCTGTACCAGCTTCCCGACCAGCAGTTCGCCAACCTCTACTGGTTCCGCTACGACTGGTTCACCGATCCCAAGACGATGGAGGATTTCAAGGCCAAGTACGGCTATGACCTCGGCGTGCCGCTGAACTGGTCGGCCTACGAGGACATCGCCGAATTCTTCACCGGCCGCGACATGTCCTATGCCGGCGGCCCGGCCTCCGGCGTCTATGGCAACATGGACTACGGCAAGAAGGACCCGTCCCTCGGCTGGCGCTACACCGACGCCTGGATGTCGATGGCCGGGATGGGCGACAAGGGCGAGCCGAACGGCCTGCCGGTCGACGAATGGGGCATCCGCGTCAACGAGAACTCGCAGCCGGTCGGCTCCTGCGTGGCGCGCGGCGGGGCGACCAACGACGCGGCGGCGGTCTATGCCGTGACCAAGGCGATCGAATGGCTGCAGAAATACACGCCGCCCGAGGCCCAGGGCATGACCTTCGGCGAGGCGGGGCCGGTGCCCGCCCAGGGCCAGATCGCCCAGCAGATGTTCTGGTACACCGCCTTCACCGCCGACATGGTCAAGCCCGGCCTGCCGGTGATGAACGAGGACGGCACGCCCAAGTGGCGGATGGCGCCCTCGCCGCACGGGGCCTACTGGTCCGAAGGCACCAAGGTCGGCTATCAGGACGTGGGCTCCTGGACGCTGATGGAAAGCACCCCGGTCGACCGGGCGCAGGCCGCCTGGCTTTACGCCCAGTTCGTTACCTCCAAGACGGTGGACGTGAAGAAAGCCCATGTCGGCCTGACCTTCGTGCGGGAATCCACCATCCAGCACGACAGCTTCACCAAGCGCGCGCCCGAGCTTGGCGGCCTGGTCGAGTTCTACCGCTCGCCCGCCCGCGTGGCCTGGTCGCCCACCGGCACCAACATCCCCGACTATCCGAAGCTGGCCCAGCTCTGGTGGCAGAACATCGGCGACGCCATGTCGGGGGCCAAGACCCCGCAGGAGGCGCTGGATTCGCTCTGCGCCGAGCAGGAGAAGGTGCTGGAGCGCCTGGAACGGGCGGGCGTCCAGGGCGACATCGGCCCGAAACTGAACGAGGAGCAGGATCCCCAGGTCTGGCTTGACGAACCAGGCTCTCCTGTCGCCAAGCTGGAGAACGAGGATCCGGCGCCGGAAACCATCAGCTACGACGAGCTGATCAAGTCCTGGCAGTAGGTCGACAAGGCCCCGGGCGGAGCGCCCCCGTTCCGCCCGGGGCCAAATTTCTTCGAAGAAATTTGTCAAGAATTTTCGAAAATTCTTGTCCCGGCCCCCCGTGTTCCGCACGATTCCAGATGTTAAGAATCCCCGAACGCCCGCATCCAATCCCTTGAAATCACTGGACCCTCTTTTCTGTCCACGCGTGGACACCCCAGCCGCAGGCCCGCCCCCATGACCCATATCCTCTCCATCGACCAGGGCACCACCTCCTCCCGCGCGATCCTGTTCGACGAAGGCCTCCGCCCCGTCGCGCAGGCCCAGGAAGAATTCCCGCAACACTACCCCCGCCCCGGCTGGGTCGAGCACGATCCCTCGGATCTCTGGGCGACCGTCGCCGGCACCGCCCGCGCCGCGATCGAGAAGGCCGGCGTCGCCGCCACCGACATCGTCGCCATCGGCATCACCAACCAGCGCGAGACCACCCTGATCTGGGACCGCGCCACCGGCGAGCCGATCCACCGCGCAATCGTCTGGCAGGACCGCCGCACCGCCGACGGCTGCGCCGCCCTGAAGGCCGCCGGCCACGAGCCGATGATCACCGCCCGCACCGGCCTCCTGCTCGACCCCTATTTCTCGGGCAGCAAGATCAAGTGGCTGCTCGACACCATCCCCGGCGCGCGCGACCGGGCCCGGCGCGGCGAGCTCGCCTTCGGCACCGTCGACAGCTTCCTGATCTGGAAGCTCACCGGCGGCCGGGTCCATGCCACCGACGCCACCAACGCCGCCCGCACGCTGATCTTCAACATCGCCACCGGCGAGTGGGACGCCGAGATCTGCGCACTCCTCGACATCCCGATGGCGATCCTGCCCGAGGTCCGCGACTGCGCCGCCTTCTTCGGCACCACCCGGGCCGACCTTTTCGGCCGCGAGATCCCGATCCTCGGCGTCGCGGGCGACCAGCAGGCCGCGACCGTCGGCCAGGCCTGCTTCTCGCCCGGCATGATGAAATCGACCTACGGCACCGGCTGCTTCGCGCTCCTCAACACCGGGGCGGACCGGGTGCCCTCGCAGAACCGGCTTCTGACCACCATCGCCTACCGGCTGGAAGGGCGGACCACCTATGCGCTCGAGGGTTCGATCTTCATCGCGGGGGCCGTTGTCCAGTGGCTGCGCGACGGGCTGAAGATCATCCGCGAGGCGGGGGAGACGCAGGCGCTGGCCAGCGCCGCCGACCCCGCGCAGGAGGTGGTGCTGGTCCCCGCCTTCACCGGCCTTGGCGCGCCCTACTGGCGGCCGGACTGCCGGGGCGCGGTCTACGGGCTGACCCGCAACTCGGGCCAGGCCGAACTGGCGCGCGCCGCGCTGGAGAGCGTCGGCTACCAGACCCGCGACCTTCTGGAGGCGATGCGCGCGGACTGGGGCGGGGCCGCGGGCGGCGTCCTGCGGGTCGACGGCGGGATGACGGCCTCGGACTGGACGATGCAGTTTCTCGCCGACATCCTGGGCGCGCCGGTGGACCGCCCGGTGGTGACCGAGACGACGGCGCTCGGCGCGGCCTATCTGGCGGGGCTGAAGGCGGGGATCTGCCCCGACCCGACCGCATTCCAGCAGTCCTGGGCGCTGGAGCGCCGCTTCTCGCCAAAGATGGACGCGGAGACCCGCGACCGCAGATACGCCCGCTGGGGACGCGCGGTCACCGCGACGATGAGCGTTTGACCCCCTTCGCCATCGCCGCCCCCGGCCGCATCCTCTTTGGCCGGGGCGAGGCCGCGCGGGCGCCGGGGCTGATCCGCGCCTTCGGCGCGCGCGGGCTGGTCGTCCATGGCGCAAGCCCCGCCCGCGCCCTCTGGCTGGTCGAGGCGCTGCAGGCGGCAGGCGCCGCGACCCTGGCCCTGCCCTGCGCGCGCGAGCCCGATCTGCCGCTCCTGCTCCCGACCCTGCGGGCCGCCAGGGACTTCCGTCCCGACTGGGTCGCCGCAATCGGCGGCGGCGCGGCGCTCGACCTCGGCAAGGCGCTGGCCGCGCTGGTTCCGGCCCCCGGCGGGCCGCTGGACCATCTGGAGGTGGTGGGCCGCGCCCTGCCGCTGCGCGCCGCGCCCCTGCCCTTCATCGCGCTGCCGACCACGGCGGGCACCGGGGCCGAGGCGACGAAGAACGCGGTCATCGGCCTGCCCGACCACGGCCGCAAGGTCTCGCTGCGCGACGACCGGATGCTGGCGCGGCTGGCGATCGTGGACCCGGCCCTGACCGACCACACGCCCCGCGCCACGACGCTGGCCTCGGGCCTGGATGCGATAACCCAGGTGATCGAGCCTTTCGTCAGCCACAGGGCCACGCCCTTCACCGATGCGCTTGCCGCCCCCGCCATTGCGCAGGGGCTGGCGGCCCTGGCCCGGCTGACGCAGGCCGAGGATGCCGGCGCGCGCGAGGCAATGGCCTGGGTCAGCCTCTCGGGCGGTCTTGCCCTGGCCAATGCGGGCTTGGGTGCGGTGCACGGGCTGGCGGGGGTGATCGGCGGGCTGGCCCCTGCCCCGCATGGCGCGATCTGCGGCGCGCTTCTCGCCCCCGTCCTGCGGCTGAACCGGATCCATGCCGGGGGCGAGCCGGCGCTTCGGCTGGATCGGGTCTTCGGCCAGATCGCCGCGACGCTGGGCGGCACGCCGGCCGATGCCCCGGCGACGCTGGCGCGCTGGGCGGCCGGGGCGGGCCTGCCGGGACTGGTCGCGCAAGGGGTGGATCCCGCCCTGTTCCCCCGCATCGCCGCGTCGGCGCTGGCCTCCTCCTCGATGCAGGGCAATCCGGTGCCGCTGACCGAGGCCGAACTGATCCGGGCGCTGGAAGCCGCCGCCTGAAACCGTCACCTCGCCCCGTCGCATAGCCCCGCCAGGACCTCGGCCGCGATTTCCAGCGAGCGCAGCCTCGCGCCCCGGTCGTGGATCATCCCGGTGACCATGATCTCGTCCGGCCGGTATCTGGCGATCAGCGCGGCCAGCGCGTCCCGCACCGTTGCGGCCGCGCCGGTGGCCGAGCAGGACAGGGCCTGCCGCACCTGGGCCATGACGGGCGCGGGGATCTCCCGATCCAGATCGCGGCTCGGGCGGGGCAGCTTGCCCGCCTGCCCGGTCCGCAGCCGCGCGAAGGCCAGGAGCTGCGAGGAGCGCAGGAACTCCGCCTCGGCGTCGCTTCCGGCCGCGCAGACGCCCGCCGCGATCATCACATGGGGTTTCTCCAGCCGCTCCGAGGGCCGGAAGCCCCGGCGGTAGATCTCCAGCGCCTCGCCCAGCAGGGCCGGCGCGAAATGCGAGGCGAAGGCATAGGGCAGGCCCAGCCAGGCGGCCAGCTGCGCGCCATAGAGGCTGGAGCCGAGGATCCAGACCGGGACATTCGTGCCGGTTCCGGGGATGGCCTGCACCGGGGCGGTCCCGGCGGCGTCGCCGAGATAGCCGATCAGCTCCTGCACGTCCTGGGGGAAACTGTCCTCGGGTGCCATGTGGCGGCGCAGCGCGCGGGCCGTCGCCATGTCGGTGCCGGGCGCGCGGCCGAGGCCGAGGTCGATCCGGCCCGGATAGAGCGTGGCCAGGGTGCCGAACTGCTCGGCAACCATCAGGGGGGAGTGGTTCGGCAGCATGATGCCGCCCGCGCCGATCCGCATCGCGCGGGTCTGGCCCGCCACATGGCCGATCAGTACCGCCGTCGCGGCGCTGGCGATGCCCGGCATGTTGTGATGCTCGGCCAGCCAGAAGCGGTGATAGCCCGAGCGTTCCGCCGCGCGGGCCAGATCCACGGTCGCCGCGAGGGCATCGGCCGCCGTATGCCCCTCGGCAATCGGGGACAGGTCGAGATAGGAATACTGCTGCATCGCGCCCTCCGTCCGGGAGGAGCTAATCATCCCGGACGGTCGGGCCAAGGGGGGCCTGCAGATCAGCCTTGCGCCGACCGGCCGGCCCCCGCCGACAGCTCCAGCACCGATTGCGCCAGGGCCCGGCGGTCCAGCCCGAAGTGCCGGTAGAGATCGCCGATGGTGCCGGTCTGGCCGAAATGCTCCACCCCGTGCGAGACGCAGCGGTGGCCGCCGACCGACCCCAGCCAGGCGAGCGTCGCCGGGTGGCCGTCGATGGCGGTGACGATCAGGCAGTCGCGCGGCAGGTCGGCGAAAAGCGTCTCGACATGGCTGCAGGCCCGGCGGTTGCCGCGGGCCCGGACGCGCTGCGCGGCGGTCCAGCCCGCGTTCAGGCGGTCGGCGGAAGTGACGGCGAGCACCCCCACGTCGCGCCGGTGCTCGCCGATGAGACCCGCCGCGGCGATGGCCTCGGGGGCGATGGCGCCCTGGTAGGCGATCACCACCTCGCAGTTCGGGCCCGGCGGGCGCAGCCAGTAGGCGCCGTCGACGGCGCCCTGCCGGAAAGCGTCGTCCCGGCGCCTGCCCGGTTGCTCCAGCGGGTTGGTGGTCAGCCGCAGATAGACCGAGCCGCCGGTCTCGTCGCGCAGCCAGGTGCGTTCGTCCGGGTCGCCCTCGCCGTCGCGCTGCAGGTAGTCGAAGGCCCATTCCAGGATCACCGCCAGCTCGTCGGCGAAGGCCGGTTCGAAGGCGGCAAGCCCATCCTGCGCCATGCCGGTCAGGGGCGTGCCGATGGATTGATGCGCCCCGCCCTCGGGCGCCAGCGTCACGCCCGAAGGGGTGCCCACGATGATGAAGCGCGCGTCCTGGTAGCAGGCGTAGTTCAGCGCATCGAGGCCGCGATGCACGAAGGGGTCATAGACCGTGCCGATGGGGATCAGCCGCTTGCCGAACAGGCTGTGGCTCAGCCCCGCAGCACCCAGCAGCAGGAACAGGTTCATCTCGGCGATGCCCAGTTCGATGTGCTGGCCTTCGGGTGCGAAGTCCCATTTCGCGGTCGAGGGGATGCGATGCTCGATGAAGGCGTCCGCCAGCGGTTTGCGCGCAAAGAGTTTGCGCCGGTTCACCCAGGGGCCGAGGTTCGTGGTGCCGGTCACATCGGGCGAGGTGGTGACGATCCGCGCCGCCAAGGCACTGTCGCCCCTGGCCAGATCGTCCAGGATCCTGCCGAAGGCGGCCTGGGTCGAGATCTCGCGCTCGGTGTCGATTCCGATCCGCGGCACGGCGAGCCTGTCGTCGCGATACCGCCGCCGCCCCTTGAGGAAGAAGGGAACCCTTGCCAGAAAGCCCTTCAGCGCCTGCGCGTCGCCCACACCCGCGAAGGGCTCCCATTCCTGCCCCTCGGCCACCCCCATATGCGCCTGCCAGGCGGCGAACTGGGTCGGGTTCATCAGCCCGCCGTGGTTGTCCTTGTGCCCGGCGATCGGCGTGCCCCAGCCCTTGATCGTATAGGCCAGAAAGCAGGTCGGCCGGTCGTGATCCACGGCGGCGAAGGCATCCGCCATGGTCTCGACGCAGTTGCCGCCCAGGTTCTCCATCAGCGCGGCCAGTTCGGCGTCGCTGCGCCGGTCGATCAAGGCCGAAACCTCGCCCTGGTCGCCGAGATCCTCCATCAGCCGCTTGCGCCAGACCGCCCCGCCCATGAAGGTCAGCGCGGCATAGTGCTGGTTCGGGCAGGCGTCGATCCAGTCGCGCAAGGCGCCGCCGCCCGGCTCGGCGAAGGCCGCCCGTTGCAGGGCGCCGTATTTCACCCGCACCACATCCCAGCCGAAGGCCTCGAAGATCTTCTCGACGCGGGCGAACAGCCCCTCGCGCACGATCCCGTCCAGCGACTGGCGGTTGTAGTCGATGATCCACCAGCAATTGCGCAGGTCGTTCTTCCAGCCCTCCTGCAGGGCCTCGTAGACATTGCCCTCGTCCAGCTCGGCGTCGCCCACCAGCGCGACCATGCGCCCCGGCGGCAGATCGCGGCCCCAGGCCTTGGCCGCGATGTAGTCCTGCACCAGAGAGGCGAAGGTGGTGATCGCCACGCCCAGCCCCACCGAGCCGGTGGAGAAATCCACGTCATCCACGTCCTTGGTCCGGCTGGGATAGCTTTGCACCCCGCCGAAGCCGCGAAAATCCTCCATCTTCCCGCGGCTCAGGTTGCCCATCAGATACTGGATGGCATGGAACACCGGCGCGGCATGCGGCTTCACCGCCACCCGGTCCTCGGGCCGCAACGCCTGGAAATAGAGCGCGGTCAGGATCGACACCATCGAGGCGGAGGACGCCTGATGCCCGCCGATCTTGATCGCGTCCACCTTGGGGCGGACGTGGTTGGCATGGTGGATCATCCAGTGCGACAGCCACAGAAGCCGCTGCTCGATGGTCTTCAGATGCTGCACGTCTCGGGTCATCGGCGGCTCCTCTGGTCAGGCGGCAGAGACGATCCCGCCCGCATGGGCGACCGGGTTCAGGTGGTTCAGCCTATCGCGGATCGCGGGGAAACCAACCGGCGCATCGCGACCGGCCCCGGACGCCTGCGCGGAAGCCGGCGTCACGCTCATTCCGCATTGTGGGCGGCCAGGGCCTGCATCAGGTCGTCCAGGATGTCCTCCACCCCCTCCAGCCCGACCGAGAGGCGCACCAGCCCCTCGGCGATGCCATGGGCGGCGCGTTCCTCGGGGGTATAGGTGGAATGGGTCATGGACGCCGGATGCTGGATCAGGCTTTCCGCATCGCCCAGGCTGACCGCCCGCTGGACCAGCGCCAGGCGGTTCATCATCGCGATTCCCCCCGCCTTGCCGCCCACCACCTCGAACGGGATCATGCCCCCGAAAGCCGCCATCTGCCGCCGCGCCAGATCGGCTTGCGGGAAGGAATCCAGCCCCGGATAATGCACGCATTTCACCGCCGGATGCGCCTCGAGCGCGCGGGCTATGGTCAGGGCGGCGGCGGAATGGGCCCGGACCCGCAGGTCCAGCGTCTTGATCCCGCGCAAGAGCAGCATGGCCGAGAGGGGGGACATCACCGCCCCGGTCATGTCCTTGATGCCGACCAGCCGGATGGCCTGGATATCCTCGGCCCGGCCCGCGACCAGCCCCGCGATCACATCGCCATGGCCGCTGAGGTATTTGGTCGCCGAATGGACCACGATATCCGCGCCATGCTCGACGGGCCGGGTCAGGACGGGCGTGGCATAGGTGTTGTCCACCACCACCCTTGCGCCGTGCCGGTGGGCGATCCCGGCAATGGCGGCGATGTCCACCAGCCGGTTGTTGGGGTTGGCGGGCGTCTCGAAATAGACGATCCGGGTCCTGGGGCCGATCGTGGCCGCCAGATTGGCCGGATCGGACAGGTCCACCGGCCGCACCGTGACGCCGAAGCGCGGCAGGCCATGGGTCAGGAAGGCGAAGGTGCAGCCGTACAGCGTCTTGTCCAGGATCACCTCGTCGCCCGCCCGAAGGAAGGTCCAGAGCGTCGCGGTGATCGCCCCCATGCCCGAGGCGGCGCAAAGCCCGGCCTCGGCCCCTTCCAGATTGGCGATGCGCCGTTCCAGGGCCTCCAGCGTCGGGTTCGAGATCCGGCTGTAGAAATGGCCCTCGGCCGCGCCCGCGAACATCGCGCCGCCGGCCTCGGCCGTATCGAAGGTGAAGGTCGAGGACAGGTAGACCGGCGGGTTCAGCGCGCCCTGATGCTCGCGGGGGTCATAGCCATGGTGAATGGCGCGGGTGGCAAGGCTGGGCTGTGTATCGCGCATCGGGCTGTCCTTCTGGCTGCCCACCAGACTGCGCCTGTTCCCGTGGCATTTGGTTGCCAATCATGCCAGAAAGGAAGCCAGGATCAGCATTTAATGCCAAGGCAGGCCAGGATGGACGAAAAAGACCGCCAGATCATCCGCGCCCTGCAAAGGAACGGCCGCGCCACGAATCTGGAGATCGCGGCCGAGGTGAACCTTTCGCCCTCGCCCTGCCTGCGCCGGATCCGGCTGCTGGAGGAAGCGGGCGCGATCCTCGGCTACCGGGCCATTGCCGACCAGGGCGCCTATGGTCTGCCGGTCACGGTCTTCATCCGCATCCGGCTGGAGCGGCACAGCGACGAGGTGGTGAAGCATTTCGAAAGCCGCATCCGTGCGCTGGACGAGGTGCTGGACTGTCACTTGCTGACCGGCGCGGCGGACTATCATCTTCGCGTCGTGGTCGCCGGGCTGGAGGCCTATGAAAGCTTCATCCGCAACCGGATCCATCCGATCGGCGGCATCGCCTCGATCGAATCGAGTTTCGTCTACGGCACGGTCAAGAACACCGGGGTTTTCCCGCGGGTCGGGTGAAACCGGGGCAAAGATGCTGTCCCTGCCCCATGACCTTCGCTAGACTGTCCCGGCTGGAGGGGGGGAAGCCATGGAATTCATCGCAAGAGCAACCGCCGTCGTCGGCGGCACGGTTGCCTTCCTGCGGCGCATGCGGTCGCCCGCGCATCAGGCCTTCGGCGCCGATCCCGCCATTCCCCAGGCGCGCAGCCAGGGGATCATGACCCTGAAGGTGCCCGTCGCCGAAGGCTGGAAGGACGGCCGCCTGCCGGTCTGCGCGCCCGGTCTGGCGGTCAATGCCTTCGCCTCGGGCCTGGACCACCCACGCTGGATCGAGGTGCTGCCGAACGGCGACGTGCTCGTCGCGGAATCGAAGGAGCAGCCCGGACCGCCGAAGACGCTGATGGACCACGCCGCGCAGGCGACGATGCGTCGGGTCAAGGCGATCGGGAAAAGCGCGAACCGCGTCACCCTGTGGCGGGACGCCGATGGCGACGGCGCGGCGGAGATCCGCGAGGTCTTCGTCGGGAACCAGAACCAGCCGTTCGGCATGGCCCTGGTGGGAAGCCGGTTCTACCTGGGCAATACCGACGGCATCAAGGTCTTCGACTACAGCCCGGGCGACACCGCGCTGTCGGGCGACGGGCAAAAACTGGTGGAGTTCAAGCCGCATGGCCACTGGACGCGCAGCCTGATCGCCTCGCCCGACGGTTCGAAGATCTACGCCGGCGTCGGCTCGCTGTCGAATATCGGCGATCAGGGCATGGCGGCCGAGGAGGGCCGCGCCGCGATCTGGGAGCTGGACCTGGCGACCGGCCGGTCCCGCATCTTCGCCTCGGGCCTGCGCAATGCCGTCGGCATGGCCTGGGAGCCGGAGACCGGCCAGCTCTGGACCGTCGTCAACGAGCGTGACGGCCTCGGCGACGAAACCCCGCCCGACTATCTCACCTCGGTGCGCGACGGCGGCTTCTACGGCTGGCCCTATTGCTATTGGGGCAAGACGGTGGACGACCGGGTGCCGCAGGATCCGGCGCTGGTCGCGCGCGCGATCACGCCGGATTACGCCCTTGGCGGCCATACGGCGTCGCTCGGCCTGTGCTGGATGCCCGACGGCACCCTGCCCGGCTTCGGCCCCGGCATGGTGATCGGCCAGCATGGATCCTGGAACCGCTCCAGGCTGAGCGGCTACCGGCTGATCTTCGTGCCCTTCGAGAACGGGGCGCCCAGCGGCCCGGCGCGGGACATCCTTACCGGCTTCCTGTCCGAGGACGAGAAGCTGGCCTACGGGCGGCCCGTCGGGGTGGCCCTGGGGCCTGACGGAAGGTCCCTCCTGATGGCGGATGACGTCGGCGACATCATCTGGCGCGTCTCGGCGGCCGGCTAGAGCGGTCCGCCGGCCGGCCCGGCCGTTTCCGGCTCGGCTTCACATGAGGCGCCGCGCCGCGCCAAGGGCCGTCAGCGTCACCCGGGTCGCGCCGCCATGCATGGCGATCCCAGTCACTTCCATCGGGCAGCGGTCGAGATCGCCGCCCAGGACCTCGATCGTGCCCGCGCCATGGAACGCGCTGTCGAGGAGCGACAGAAGCGCCTCGCCATGCAGGACCGCCTCGACGCCCTCGCGGGTGCGGGTGATGACGTCGGGGGTGACGTGGCGGCTGCCGATGATCAGGTCCATGGGTCTGCTTCCTTTGCGGCCGCCTGCGGCCGCTCCGACAGGGGAGCACGGGCCCGCGCATGGGGCCCGTGACGGCATTTCGTCAGCTGCAGCCGGTGGTCGAGCCGCAGGTCAGGCACTTGTTGCAGGTGCCGTTGCGGACCAGCGTATAGTTGCCGCATTCGACGCAGGAATCGCCGGTATAGCCCTGCAGCTTCGCCTTGGCCCTGGCCTGGGCATCACTGCTCGCCGCGCCGATCGCGAAGGTGCTGGTGGTCTCGGAGAAGCCCGAGACGCGGGTCTCGGTCATCATCGCCGCCAGCGGGGCCGCGGCCTCGGTGCCGGTGGCGAGGCCGCCGCCGAAAGCGGTGGCCGCGGCCCCGCCCTGCAGCACGGTGAACTCCTGCGGCAGGCGCTTGCGCAGGTATCCGGTCGAGGAGATCTGCTTCAGCACCTCCAGCGATTTCGACGCCGCCGTCTCGCTGACTTCCGAGATGTTGCGCTTGCCCTCCTCGTCGCCCCGGCCGAGGTCGTCGAAGCTCGCCCCTTTCGGCGCGACATGCGCCAGGTCGGTGCGGTCGAGGTAGCTGATCGCGAGCTCCCGGAAGATATAGTCCAGGATCGAGGTCGCGTTCTTCACCGAGTCGTTGCCCTGGACCATGCCGGCGGGCTCGAACCGGGTGAAGGTGAAGGCCTCGACGAATTCCTCCAGCGGCACGCCGTATTGCAGGCCGACCGAGACCGCGATGGCGAAGTTGTTCATCATCGCCCGGAAGCCCGCGCCTTCCTTGTGCATGTCGATGAAGATCTCGCCCAGCGAGCCGTCCTGATACTCGCCGGTGCGCAGATAGACCTTGTGCCCGCCGATCAGCGCCTTCTGGGTATAGCCCTTGCGGCGCTCCGGCAGCTTCTCGCGGTGCGAGCGGACGATCTCCTTGACGATCACCTTCTCGACGATCTTCTCGGCGATGACCTGGGCCTTCTCCATGGCCGAGCCGGAGGCGAGGATTTCCTCGGCCTCGTCGTCATCCTCGATCAGCGCGGCCGCCAGCGGCTGCGACAGCTTCGACCCGTCGCGGTAAAGCGCGTTGGCCTTGATGCCGAGCGAGTGGGAAAGCTCATAGGCCGCCAGCGTTTCCGCGATGGTGGCGTTGTTCGGCATGTTGATCGTCTTCGAGATCGCGCCGGAGATGAAGGACTGGGCGGCGGCCATCATGGTGATGTGGCTTTCCACCGAGAGGAACCGCTTGCCGGTCTTGCCGCAGGGGTTGGCGCAGTCGAAGACCCGGTAATGCTCGGGCTTGAGGTGCGGCGCGCCTTCGAGGGTCATCGTGCCGCAGACATGGTCGTTGGCCGCGTCGATCTGGGCCTTGGTGAAGCCGAGGTGGCGCAGGAGGTCGAAGGTCGGATCGGCCAGCTTCTCGTTCGGGATTCCGAGGGTGCCCTTGCAGAAATCCTCGCCCAGTGTCCACTGGTTGAAGACGAAGCGGATGTCGAAGGCCGAGGGCAGCGCCGCCTCGATCTTCTCGATCTCGCGCGGGCCGAAGCCGTGGCCGATCAACGCGGTGTGGTTGATCGCCGGGGCCTGGCCAAGCGAGCCATGGCCGACGGCGTAAGCCACGATCTCGGCGGCCTGGCTGGTGGAATAGCCGAGGGCTTCGAGGGCGGCCGGGACCGACTGGTTGATGATCTTGAAATAGCCGCCGCCGGCGAGCTTCTTGAACTTCACCAGCGCGAAATCGGGCTCGATCCCGGTGGTGTCGCAGTCCATCACCAGGCCGATGGTGCCGGTGGGCGCGATCACCGTGGTCTGGGCGTTGCGGAAGCCGTGCTGCTGGCCCAGGGCCAGCGCCTCGTCCCAGGCGGATTTCGCAAGGCTGACGAGGGTCTGGTCCGGGCAGTTCGCATGGTCCAGCGCGACGGCCGGGACGTTCAGCCCCTCGTAGACCCCGGTCGCATGGGCGGCGGCGCGGTGGTTGCGGATCACGCGCAGCATGTGCTCGCGGTTGCGCCCGTAGCCCGAGAACGGGCCCAGCTCCCGCGCCATCTCGGCCGAGGTGGCATAGGAGATGCCGGTCATGATCGCGGTCAGCGCGCCGCAAAGCGCGCGGCCCTCGGCGCTGTCATAGCCGAGGCCCATGTTCATCAGAAGGCCGCCGATATTGGCGTAGCCCAGGCCCAGCGTGCGGAAATCATAAGAAAGCTGGGCAATCTCCTGGCTGGGGAACTGCGCCATCATCACCGAGATTTCCAGCGTGACGGTCCAGAGCCGGGTCGCATGGACATAGCCCTCGGCGTCGAAGCGGCCGTCATGGAAGAAGGTCAAGAGGTTCATCGACGCCAGGTTGCAGGCGGTGTCGTCGAGGAACATGTATTCCGAGCAGGGGTTCGACCCCCGGATCGGCCCGTCCTCGGGGCAGGTGTGCCAGGCGTTCACCGTGTCGTGGAACTGGATGCCGGGATCGGCGCAGGCCCAGGCGGCATGGCCGATCTGGTCCCAGAGCTCGCGCGCCGAGACGGTCTTGGCGACCTTGCCGTCGGTGCGGCGGACCAGCTCCCAGGGCTGGTCGTTCTTCACCGCCTTGAGGAAGGCGTCGGTCACGCGGACCGAGTTGTTCGAATTCTGGCCCGAGACCGAGATATAGGCCTCCGAGTCCCAGTCGGTGTCATAGGTCGGGAATTCGATGCTGTCGAAGCCCTGCCGCGCGTATTGCAGCACGCGGTTGGTATAGGTGTCCGGGATCATCGCCTTCTTGGCGCCCTTGATCGCGGCCTTCAGCGCCGGGTTCTTCGCCGGGTCGACCGCATCCTCGGTGCTGCCGTCCCATTGCCGGATCGCGGCGAAGATCTCGTTCAGCCGCGCCTCGTGCATCTTGGACCCGGCGACAAGGGAGGCGACCTTCTGCTCCTCGATCACCTTCCAGTTGATGAACTGCTCGATATCGGGGTGATCCATGTCGCAGATCACCATCTTGGCCGCGCGCCGGGTGGTGCCGCCCGACTTGATCGCGCCAGCCGCGCGGTCGCCGATCTTGAGAAAGCCCATCAGCCCCGAGGACTTGCCGCCGCCCGAAAGCCTTTCGCCCTCGCCGCGCAGCGACGAGAAGTTGGTGCCGGTGCCGGAGCCGTATTTGAAGAGCCGCGCCTCGCGGACCCAGAGGTCCATGATGCCGCCGTCGCCGACGAGATCGTCCTTGACCGACTGGATGAAACAGGCATGCGGTTGCGGGTGTTCATAGGCCGAGGCCGACCGGGTCAGCTTGCCGGTCTGGTGGTCGACGTAGAAGTGCCCCTGCGACGGCCCGTCGATGCCATAGGCCCAGTGCAGGCCGGTGTTGAACCACTGCGGGCTGTTCGGCGCGGCCATCTGGTTGGCCAGCATGAAGCGCATCTCGTCGTAATAGGCGCGGGCGTCGGCCTCGGTGGTGAAATAGCCGCCCTTCCAGCCCCAATAGGCCCAGGCCCCGGCGAGACGGTCGAAGACCTGCTTGGCCGAGGTCTCGCCGGTCATCCGGCGGTCCTCCGGCAACTGCGCCAGCGCCGCCTCGTCGGGAACCGAGCGCCAGAGGAATTCGGGGACGCCCTTTTCCTTCACCTTCTTCAGGACCGAGGGGACGCCGGCCTTGCGGAAATACTTCTGAGCCAGCACGTCCGAGGCGACCTGGCTCCAGCCTTCTGGCACTTCGACCGCCTCGTTGCGGAACACCACCTTGCCGTCCGGGTTGCGGATTTCCGAGGTGGTGAGGGCGAAAGCCATGGACCCATAGGCGCCGGTGGCCTCGGTGGTGAACTTCCGCTCGATCTGCATGCCCCTCATCTCCAATTCTTGCGGCCCGTCCGGCCGGTTGAAACCATCAGTCGCGGAAACGAGCCTCGGGCGCGACGGGGCAAGGGAATACGAAACCGGCCTGCCGGCGCGTGCCGACGGGTTGCGCGGCGCCGTGGTGACGGCGCGTCCGGTGGATCGTCTTGACTGTCCGTCGCGGCACTAGATTTTGTGGTGATTTCCGCCGCACTGTCAAACTGTCGTATTCGCCGCTCGCGTTCAACGGGAAAATTTGGCGCAAAGACAAATTTCCCGTCTTGACGCTAGGCGGCGTTCCTTGCGGATTTTCCCCATCCGCGCCGCTGCGGCTGTGGACAGATCTGGGGACAGACTTCGCGCAATCTGTGAAGATCGCCGGATTTGCCAAGCCCGCGGCCCGCTTGCCGGAGCCGGCGGATATCCACCTTGCCGGGGGCCGGGCGCGGGGGCGATTCTGCCTCCGCACCGGCCCGGTCGGAACGCGGCCCGAAGCGGCACCATTCGCAAGCCTCTGAAGAGAATCGCCCAAGTGACGGATTCGGCGGCGATAACGCGGGACGGCCCCGCTCTTCCGCCCCCAGGCAGGGTGGGCAATATTGCCCACCCTACGCGGCGTCCCACGCTTCCCTTTCGTTGCGCCCTTGCCTAGAACACCGCGATGAGCCGCAGCGACACCCAGACCGAGAACCTGACCGGGATCCTGCTGATGCTGGGCTCCATGGCGCTCTTCGCGGTCGAGGACCTGTTCCTCAAGCTGGCGGCGGCCAATCTGCCGGTCGGGCAGATCGTGCTGATCTCGGGCGCGCTCGGGGCGCCGGTCTTCTTCGTCATGGCCTGGCGCCAGGGCCGGGGCATCTTCGTGGCCGAGGCGCTGCATCCCGCCGTCATCGCCCGCAACCTCGGCGAGATGGTCGCGGCGGCGGCCTATCTCGCGGCGCTGGCGGTGGTGCCGCTCGGCACGGTGGCGGCCGTGCTGCAGGCGCTGCCGCTGGCGGTGACCATGGGGGCCGCCCTCCTGTTCGGCGAAAGGGTCGGCTGGCGGCGCTGGACGGCGATCGCCCTGGGCTTTGCCGGGGTGCTCCTGGTGATCCGGCCGGGGGGCGAAGGTTTCCGGGCCGAGACGCTCCTCGTCCTCGTCTCGGTCGCCGGGATCGTGGTGCGCGACCTCTCGGCCCGCGCGATCCCGGCGCGCGTCACGACGGCGCAGGTCTCGGCCTGGGGCCTCCTGGCGGTGGCGGTGCTGGGTCTCGGCATGATCGCGTGGACGGGCGAGGTGCGTGGCGTCACCGGGGCCGAGGCGCTGGTGCTGGCGGGCGCGGTGGTCTTCGGGACCGCCGGCTACTGGGCCGTGACGGCCGCGACGCGCACCGGCGAGGTCGCGGTGGTGGCGCCCTTCCGCTACAGCCGCCTGGTCTTCGCCATGGGCCTCGGCATGGTCTTCCTGGCCGAACGCCCCGACGCGCCGACCCTTGCCGGGGCGGGCCTCATCGTCGCCTCGGGGCTTTACGCCTTTGCCCGCGAACGGCGGCGCAAACGCGCTTCCCATGCCGATTGAGGCAGGCTAAAGGGGCCGGGAGAGCATCCATCCGGCCGAAGGGGACCCACCCATGAGCACGATCATCGACATCCACGCCCGGGAAATCCTGGACAGCCGGGGCAATCCCACGGTCGAGGTTGACGTCACGCTGGAGGACGGCAGCATGGGCCGGGCCGCGGTGCCGTCGGGGGCCTCGACCGGCGCGCATGAGGCGAACGAGAAGCGCGACGGCGATGCGGGGCGCTACAAGGGCAAGGGTGTCCTGGAGGCCGTGGCGGCGGTGAACGGCGAGATCGCCGAGGAGCTGGTGGGGTTCGACGCGACCGAGCAGGTCGGCATCGACCGCACCATGATCGAGATGGACGGCACGCCGAACAAGTCGCGTCTCGGCGCGAACGCGATCCTGGGGGTTTCGCTGGCGGTGGCGAAGGCGGCGGCGGAGTTCACGGCGCAACCCCTCTATCGCTATGTCGGCGGGACCTCGGCGCGGGTGCTGCCGGTGCCGATGATGAACATCATCAACGGCGGCGAACATGCCGACAACCCGATCGACATCCAGGAATTCATGATCATGCCGGTGGGCGCCTCCGACATCCGCGAGGCGGTGCGGATGGGCGCGGAAGTGTTCCACACGCTGAAGAAGGAACTGCAGGCAGCGGGCCACAACACCGGGATCGGCGACGAGGGCGGCTTCGCGCCCAACCTGAACTCCGCCCGCGACGCGCTTGATTTCATTCTGAAGTCCATCGAGAAGGCCGGCTACAGGCCGGGCGAGGACATCCACCTGGCGCTCGACTGCGCGGCGACCGAATATTTCAAGGGCGGTCGCTACGAGATGAAGGGCGAGGGGAAATCGCTGTCGATCGAGGAGAATGTCGACTTCCTCGCCGGGCTGGCGGCGGATTACCCGATCATCTCGATCGAGGACGGCTGCTCGGAAGACGACTGGGAGGGCTGGAAGCTGCTGACCGACCGTCTTGGCGGCAAGATCCAGCTTGTCGGCGACGACCTTTTCGTCACCAATCCCTGCCGTCTGGCCGAAGGGATCAAGGCGGGCTGCGCCAATTCGATGCTGGTGAAGGTCAACCAGATCGGCACCCTGACCGAGACGTTGCAGGCCGTCGATATGGCGCATCGCGCGCGCTATACCAATGTGATGAGCCACCGCTCGGGCGAGACCGAGGATGCGACCATCGCCGATCTCGCGGTGGCGACGAACTGCGGCCAGATCAAGACCGGCTCGCTGTCGCGGTCGGACCGGCTGGCGAAATACAACCAGCTGATCCGCATCGAGGAGCTTCTGGGCGCCACGGCGGAATATGCCGGGCGGTCCATCCTCAGGGGCTGAGGCCGGGCACCGGAATTCGAGGAATTCCGGCCCGATTTCCTGCGGAAATCGGCGTCGCGCGGGTGGCGCCGGTCGTCACCCGAACCGGGACGGGCGGAAGTCGGCCAGTCCGGCGCTTTCCGGCCCGCCCGTGATCTCCTGCGCCAGAAGCTCGGCCGCGACCGGCGCCAGTGTCGCGGCGGAATGCATCACCGCAAGCCAGAGGCCCTCCAGCGGCCCCTGCCCCAGCACCGGCAGCCCGTCCCCCGGCACCGGGCGCAGCGCCATGGCCTGGCGGGCGAAATGGATCTCGTGGCCGGGAAACAGCGTCCTGAGCCGCATCAGCGTCGCCTGCACCACCACCGGGAAGGCCCCCAGCCGTTCGGCATGATCCGACTGGCGGGCCAGCGCGGCCGGGGCATGCAGGCGGCCGGCGGCGTCCTGGCGGACCTCCTGGTCGGGAGTGGCGAGGATCAGCGGGCAGACCGGCGGCAAAGGATTGGTCGCGATCATCAGGCCGGGGCGCTGCAGCATCGGCAGGACGAGGCCCAGCGGCTGCAGGAGCGGGGGCGTGCCGGTGCCGGTGGCCAGCACCACCCGCCCTGCCTCGATCGGGCCCCGGTCGGTGACGACGCCGCTGACCCGGCCGCCCGCATGGTCCAGCGCCCGCACCGTGGCGCGGATCACCCTGGCCCCCGAAGCCGCGATCAGCGCCCGGGCCAGCTCGGCCGGATCGGCGGCGCCCTCCTCGGGGAAATGGAGCGCGCATTCCGGCACCGGACCCAGCGCCGGCATCCGCGCGCCGATCGCGGCCCGGTCCAGCCGCTCGACCCTGTAGCCGAGCGCCTGCAGGTCGCTTGCCGTCTCCTCCTGCGCCGCGCCCGTCGCCTCGTACCAGAGACAGCCGGGCCATTCGGTCGGCAGTCCGGGGACGAGCCGCATCAGCCGGCGATGCGCCTCCAGCGCCTCGTGGCGCAGGCGGTAATGCGCCCGGCTGAGGTGGTAGGAGGCATTGAGCCAGCCGAAGCTCGCCGTCGAGGCCAGGCCGCCCTCGGCATGGGTGGAGACGATGCTGACCGTCTCGCCGCGTCGGGACAGCTGGAAGGCAAGCGCCGCGCCGGTGATCCCGGCGCCGATGATCAGGGTCTCGGCCATGCGCGGAGGCTGACACGCGGCGGCGGGCTTGGCAACGGCTCCGCGCTTCGGCATGGTCCGGCCATGCTGATCCTTCTCAACAAGCCCTATGACGTGCTCTGCCAGTTCTCGCGCGAGGGCGGGCGGGCGGTGCTGGCGGATTTCGTCCCGGTGAAGGGGGTTTATCCCGCCGGGCGGCTGGACCGCGACAGCGAGGGGCTGGTGGTGCTGACCGACGACGGCAAGCTGCAGGCCCGGATCGCCGACCCCAGGCACAAGCTGGAAAAGACCTATCTGGCGCAGGTCGAGGGCGTGGTGGGCGAGGCCGCTCTCGAGCGGCTGCGCAAGGGGGTGGAGCTGAACGACGGCCCCACCCTGCCCGCCGGGGCGCGGGCGGTGGAGGAACCGCCGTGGCTCTGGCCCCGGACCCCGCCGATCCGGATGCGCAAGACGGTGCCGGACGGCTGGATCGAGCTTACCTTGCGCGAGGGGCGCAACCGCCAGGTGCGCCGGATGTGCGCCGCCGTGGGGCTGCCCTGCCTGCGGCTGATCCGCTGGCGGGTGGGCGATTGGACGCTCGAGGGCCTGGCGCCCGGGGAATGGCGGCAGGCATGAGCGCCGAGGAGATCATCCGCCGGCTGGAACTGGTGCCGCATCCCGAGGGCGGCTGGTTCCGGCAGACCTGGGCCGGGCCCGAGATCGGCGGCCGGGCCAGCGGGACGGCGATCCTGTTCCTGCTTCGCGCGGGCGAGCGCAGCCACTGGCACCGGGTCGATGCCGACGAGATCTGGCTCTGGCACGCGGGCGCGCCGCTGGTGCTGTCGACGGGCCTTGCGGCGGCGCGCGACCTCGTGCTCGGCCCGAAGGTGCTGGACGGCCAGATGCCGCAGCTTGTGGTGCCGGCCGGCTGGTGGCAGGCGGCGCGCTCGACCGGGGAGTGGACGCTGGTCTCCTGCACCGTCTCGCCCGGGTTCCGCTTCGAGGGTTTCGACCTGGCCCCGCCGGGCTGGGAGCTGCCGCCGGGGTGACGGTTGCCGGGCCGGCAGCGCCCGCGGCGGCGGCGGATGCCTCCGGCGGGAGTATTTCCTCCAAGAGGAAGCCATCAGGGCAGGACAAGGCGCCGCGCGCGCATTTTGCCCGGCGCCGGGGCTTGCACAGTTCATGGGCCTTGCATAAGACGCGCGGGGATTTGACGGGCCCCGGACTTGACGGGCCCTGGAGGGGACCATGCCGCTTCTGGTGATGAAATTCGGCGGAACCTCGGTCGCGGACCTTGCGCGGATCGAGAACGCCGCGAAGAAGGTGCAGGCCGAAGTCGCGCGCGGCTATGACGTGATCGTCATCGTCAGCGCCATGTCGGGCAAGACGAACGAGCTGGTGGGCTGGGTCGAGGGCACATCGAAGCTTTACGACGCGCGCGAATACGATGCCGTCGTGGCCTCGGGCGAGAACGTCACCGCCGGGCTGATGGCGCTGCGCCTGCAGGAGATGGGCGTGCCCGCGCGCAGCTGGCAGGGCTGGCAGGTGCCGATCAACACCACCTCGGCCCACGGGGCCGCGCGCTTCGTCTCGATCCCGCGCGAGAACCTGGATGCCAAGTTCGCCGAGGGCTTCAAGGTCGCCGTCGTGGCCGGGTTCCAGGGCATCAGCCCCGAGGGCCGGATCACCACCCTGGGCCGGGGCGGCTCCGACACCACCGCCGTCGCCTTCGCCGCCGCCTTCGGCGCCGAGCGCTGCGACATCTATACCGATGTGGACGGGGTCTATACCACCGACCCGCGCATCAGCCCCAAGGCGCGCAAGCTGGACCGGATCGCCTTCGAGGAGATGCTGGAGCTGGCAAGTCTCGGCGCGAAGGTGCTGCAGACGCGGTCGGTCGAACTGGCGATGCGCTTCAAGGTCCGCCTGCGGGTCGTCTCCTCGTTCGAGGAGGTCGACGAGAACTCTGGAACCCTGGTCTGCGACGAGGATGAAATCATGGAATCGAAAGTAGTTTCCGGCGTCGCCTACAGCCGCGACGAGGCGAAGATGACCCTGCTGAAGGTCGAGGACCGGCCCGGCGTCGCCGCCGCGATCTTCGGCTCGCTCGCCGATGCGGGCGTCAACGTGGACATGATCGTCCAGAACATCAGCGAACAGGACGACCCCTCGGACAAGCGCGCCCATACCGACATGACCTTCAGCCTGCCGACGAACCAGGTCGAGCGCGCCAAGAAGGCGATCGAGGCGGCCTCGGCGGCGGGCAAGTTCGCCTACAGCGAGTTGGTGACCGATACCGAGGTGGCCAAGGTCTCGGTCGTCGGGATCGGGATGCGCAGCCAGGTCGGCGTCGCGGCGCGGATGTTCGCGGCGCTTGCGGCCGAGAACGTGAACATCAAGGTCATCACCACCTCCGAGATCAAGATCTCTGTGCTGATCGACCGCAAGTACATGGAACTTGCCGTCCAGGCGCTGCACGACACCTTCGAGCTGGACAAGGCCTGACCCCGCAACCCGCGTAGGGTGCGCTACAGCGCACCTTCGCTTCCGGCCTGTTGCGCCGTGATGTCGCGGGCCACAATGCCGCGCAACAGCCCCGTTTCCACGCGGCCGATCCTGTGATCTAAGGGCAAAAACAATCGCAGGGACATCCGATGCCGGAACGCAGCGAAAGCGACAGCCGCAAGCTTCTGCGCCGCCTGCGCGACATGCTGTCCGTGCCGGGCAAGGGCCAGGACCGGCTGGACCGGATCACCCATCTGATCGCCGACAGCATGAAGACCGAGGTCTGCTCGATCTATCTCTTCCGCGACCCCGAGACGCTGGAGCTTTGCGCGACCCAGGGGCTGCGCAAGGAATCGGTGCACAAGACCCGGATGAAGCTTGGCGAGGGGCTGGTCGGCCGGGTGGCGCGGACCGGGCAGCCGGTGAACACCGCCGATGCGCCCGGCGAGAAGGGCTTCCGCTACATGCCCGAGACCGGCGAGGAGATCTATTCCAGCTTTCTCGGCGTGCCGATCCAGCGCGTCGGCGAAAAGCTGGGCGTGCTGGTGGTGCAGTCGAAGATCGCGCGCCAGTTCTCGGAAGACGACATCTATGCGCTGGACGTCGTGGCCATGGTGCTGGCCGAGATGAACGAGCTCGGCGCCTTCGTCGGCGACGACGGGGCGATGCGGGCGCCGCACAAGCAGCCCGAGGTGTTCCGCGGCTCCTCGGGCCAGGAGGGCGCGGCCGAGGGCCGGGTCTGGCTGCACGAGCCGCGCGTCGTGATCACCAACCCCGTGGCCGACGACCCCCTGACCGAGATCGAGCGCATCCGCCATGCGGTCGGGGAGCTGCGGGTCTCGATCGACGACCTCCTGGCCGCCGAGCAGCTGGACAAGGAGCAGAAGCAGGTCCTCGACGCCTATCGCATGTTCGCCCATTCGCGCGGCTGGCTCAGGCGGATGGAGGAGGACATCATGCGCGGCCTCTCGGCCGAGGCCGCGGTCGAGAAGGAACAATCCGCCGCCCGCGCCCGGATGGAACAGGTGCCGGACCAGTATCTGCGCGAACGGCTGCAGGACCTGGACGACCTGTCGAACCGCCTTCTGCGGATCCTGACCGGCCAGGGCCAGGACACCGGGGCCGAGATGCCGGACAATCCGGTCCTCGTCGCGCGCAACATCGGCCCGGCCGAGCTGCTGGACTATGGCCGCAAGCTGAAGGGCGTGGTGCTGGACGAGGGCAGCGTCGGCAGCCATGCCGCCGTGGTGGCGCGCGCGCTGGCGATCCCCTTGGTGATCAACGCCGGCCGCGTGGTGGCCGAGGCGCTGAACGGCGACCATATCCTCGTCGACGGCGACCAGGGCATCGTGCACCTGCGCCCCGAGGAAACCATCGCCCGCGCCTTCCGCGACAAGATCGCGATGCAGGCCGAGGCGCAGAAGCGCTATGCCAGCCTGCGCAGCCTGCCCACAACCACGCTCTGCGGCACGACGATCTCGCTGCACATGAACGCGGGGCTGATGGCGGACCTGCCCAGCCTGGAAAGCTCGGGCGCCGAGGGAGTGGGCCTCTTCCGCACCGAGCTGCAGTTCCTGATCCGCTCGAAGATGCCGCAGCGGGCCGAGCTGGCCCGGCTCTACGCCCGGGTGATGGATGCGGCCCATGGCAAGCGGGTGGCCTTCCGCACGCTCGACATCGGCTCGGACAAGGTCCTGCCCTACATCAAGGCGCCCGAAGAGCCCAATCCCGCAATGGGCTGGCGCGCGCTGCGGGTGGGCCTCGACAAGCCGGGCGTGCTGCGGATGCAGGTCCAGGCGCTGATCCGGGCGGCGGCGGGGCGGCCCTTGACGGTGATGTTCCCGCTGGTGACCGAGCTGGCCGAGTTCCAGACCGCCCGCGCCCATGTGATGCGCGAGATCCATCGCGAGAAGTCGCTGGGCCACCCGGTCCCGGACCGGATCGAGATCGGCGCGATGCTGGAAACCCCCTCGCTGGTCTATGCGCCGCGCGCCTTCTTCGAGCTGACCGATTTCATCAGCGTCGGCGGCAACGACCTGAAGCAGTTCTTCTTCGCCGCCGACCGCGAGAACGAGCTGGTGCGCCGCCGCTACGACACGCTGAACCTGTCGTTCCTCTCCTTCCTCGAGCAGATCGTCGCCCGCTGCGCCGAGACCGGCACGCATCTTTCCTTCTGCGGCGAGGATGCCGGCCGCCCGGTCGAGGCGCTGGCCCTGGTTGCGATCGGCTTCCGCACGCTCTCGATGCGCCCGGCCTCGGTCGGGCCGGTCAAGGCGCTATTGCGCCGGGTGAACCTGGAAGGCGCGCGGGCGGTGATCGAACGCGCCCGGATCGAGGGGGCCGAAACCGTGCGGCCGGCGCTGATGGACTGGCTCGCCACGCAGGGGCCGGTCTGATCAGGCCAGGAGGCCCTGCCCGGCAAGGCCGTCCAGCAGCCGCCCAAGGTCGGCCCCGAGCGTGGCGGGGTCGGTGTCGGGAAAGGCCTCGGCCAGCAGGGCCGCGATCTCCTCCGGGCTGGCGGGCTGCGCCAGCAGTTCCCAGATCGCGGCGCCAAGCGGGTCCATCCGGTGGATCGCCCGCCCCTCGGCATCGGCCAGGTACAGCGTCGTCCCGATCTCGCGCGCGACGGTTCCGGGCCGCTGGACCAGACGCGGGCCGGGCACGGTGGGCGCGGCGTCGAAGCGGGCCATCCGGAAGATGCGCGGCGGCCCCCCTGCCCCCGGCACCTCCCTCGGCCAGCGGGCGAAGGCATCGGCCAGGCAGGCCACCGCATCCTCCAGCCCCGAATAGCGCAGCCGGAACAGCGGCAGGCAGCCCAGCGCCCCGGCCATCTCGGCAAGGATATCGCCGGAGTGGCGGTCGCGGGTGAAGTTCTGGTGCAACAGCGCGTCCATCGCCGCATCCGCCGGCACCGGCTCGAGCCGCGCCGTCTCCGGCTCCTCCTGCCGGTCGAGGATCACGAAGGCGCCGACCGGCAGCGTCTCGCCCCGCGCGGGCTGGCCAGGCAGGCGCAGGTATTTGTACTGCCGGTTCTTCGGCCCCGGATTGGCCGCCACCCAGTCGCGGAAATCCGGGCTGGCGCGCTCGGGCAGCGGCAGGCGCAGGCGCGGCGCGATGCCCATGGACCGGGCCAGCACCGGGCCGCCGCCGGGAAAGGACAGCGGCAGCACATCGTCGCTGAAGACCGGGTGTCCCCGATGCGCCAGCGCGGCGGAAAGCGTGCTTTTCCCCGCCCGCCGCACATTGGGAAACACCACCAGCCGCCCGGCCATCGCCACTCCGGCGGCATGAAGGCAGATCACGCCCGCATCCTCGGCCGGCAGCGCCAGCGCCAGCCCCGCCATCGCGTCGCAGGCGGCGTTCAGCGCATCCATCGGCCGGGAGGGCGCGGGCTCGAGGTGGTTCTCGGTATGGAAGAGGGCCGTTCCCGGCTGCGCGCGGATGGTGAAGAACGGCGGCACCTCGGGATCGGCCGCGCGGACGACATGCGGCCAGCCGGGGGCCACCTCGGGCACCAGGTCCAGCACCTGCCCGGCCTCCTCCAGCCGCAGCGGCGCGGCCAGCCCGTCGAAGAAGATGTCCTGCATCCGGCCAGATCCCCGGCGCGGTCGCCCGCGCCGGGGAAATCACATCAGGGCGTCACTTCGCCGCCGCAGCCCTCGTCGGTCGGGCCCGAGCAGGTGCTGGGCGAGGTCGGACCCGTCGGCGCGGTCGCCGCCGACTTCACGCTCGGGCTGCTCTTGGGGCTCGGGCCGCTCTTGGGGCTGGGGCCGCTGGAGCCGGAGCCCGCCTGCGCGACGCTCAGCGTGGTCAGCGCCGGGGCGGCATAGGCCGCGATGGCCAAAGCGCCAAGACGGGCCAGCGCCCGGCGGCGCGAGGTGGTCTGTCCGTGATCACTCATCCTTACGATCCTTATATACTGCTGCTGCGGGCCCCATCCGGGCGAAACGCGCCAGCCTCGGGGTCCGGCAAGACTGCGGAATCGATATGGCGGGGGCCAGTCGCCAAAGGTTTAAAATCGCTGCATAAACCGAAGGTATAGACCCGCCGGCGCAGGCTTGGGCGGAGCTTCGCCGATCCGGTCCAGCGCCCTGACGCGAAACAGTCTGTCCGCAAGGCGCGACAGCAGGGTTTGATTCAGGTCAAACCCAGCCACCCGGAACCCGCCTAGTCTTTCGCGGTATCCCGTTCTCCAAGTCAGGTACGGTCATGGAATTCGGCCTGTTCTTCTTTGCCAACGACACCTCGGAAGCCGGGCAATCGGGGAAATACGACCTGATCTTCGACGCCGCCCGCTGGGCGGACGCGAACGGGATGGCCCGGCTCTGGATCCCCGAGCGTCACTTCCACAGTTTCGGCGGCCTCTCGCCCAACCCTTCGGTCCTCGCCGCCGCGCTGGCTGGCGTCACCCGCCGGATCCAGATCTGCGCCGGCAGCGTCGTCCTGCCGCTGCACGATCCGATTCGCGTCGCCGAGGAATGGTCCATCGTCGACAATGTCTCGGGCGGGCGCGTCGGCCTCGGCATCGCCAGCGGCTGGGTGCCGAACGATTTCGTCATCTCCGGCCACCAGGAAGACTTCGGCAACCGCAAGCAGGTGTTCCGCGACAAGACCGAGATCCTGCGCCGGCTCTGGCGGGGCGAGCCGCACAAGGTCCGCAACCCCTTGGGCGAGGAGGTCGACCTCCGCATCATGCCGCGCCCGGTGCAGCCAGACCTGCCGATCTGGATCACCGCCGCCGCCAATCCCGAAACTTTCCGCGAGGCCGGGACCATCGGCGCGCATGTGCTGACCCACCTCCTCGGCCAGACGGTCGAGGATCTGGCCGCCAAGATCGTCCAGTACCGCGAGGCCTGGGACGCGGCCGGGCACGAGGGACGCGGAACCGTGACGCTGATGCTGCACACCCTGGTCGGGGACGACGACGACGAGGTGCACGACCTCGCCCGCGCGCCGATGATGACCTATCTCGGCGCCTCCTTCGACCTTGCCTCCCGGCACCTGGCCTCGGTCCCCTTCCTCAGGGACCCCGGCCGGATCGAGGTGAGCCAGCTCACCCCCGAGCTGGCCGAAGCCGCGCTGGAGGCCTCGTTCGAGAAGTATTTCTACATGGGCAGCCTGCTTGGCTCATACGACAAATGCCTTGCCACCGTGGACAAGCTGGCGCAGCTGGACGTGGACGAGGTCGCCTGTCTGGTCGACTTCGGCCTTGCGCCGCAGATCGTGCTGAAGGGGCTGGAAAACCTGAACGTGCTGCGCAAGCTGGCCAATCCCGAACCCCTGCGCGCCGCCTGAGCGGTCCCGCGGCGTCAGGCGCGGACAAGGCGCGGCGGCTCGACCGCGGTCGCGAAGGCCTGCAGGACCGGCTCCGCCCCATGCTGCGCGGCAAGCCGCAGGAGGGCAAAGCGGATGCGGGCGATCTCGCGGTAATAGTTCAGGAAGGCCACGTTCAGCGCCGCGCCCGAGACCGCGCCGAGGACCGGGACCGCCTGTGCAACCAGCTTCGGGCCCAGCGCGGCGGCAAGCCGGGGCGCGACGGCGGCGATCAGGCCCTGCACCGCCTGGCCGGTCACCGAAAGCCGCGCCGTCAGGAAGCTGGTGTTGACCCCATCGTCGCTGGCCAGCGGTGTTCCGGCGCCGAAGACCCGCAGGCATTCCTCGCGCACACCCGGCTCGTCGGGGTCCAGTCCCGCCGCCCGCGCCTCGGCCCGGATCGCGTTCAGAAGGAGTGTGACCGTCACCGGCAACTCGGCCAGCGCCGTGGCGATGCCGCCCGCGCCCCCCGCCGCGCCCGAAGCGACGACCGCGACCATCGGCCCGCGTTCCCCCAGCTCGGGCGCACGCGCGGCGATCCCGTAAGCCGCTTCCAGCGCCTGGGCCGTGGCGCGTTCGATCTGGCCCCGAAACCGGGCGGGCACGAGGTCGAGCTGGCGCTCCAGCCGGCCCCCAAGCCTGTTCACAAGCCGCATCACCGGCCCGTTCGCGCGCTGGTAGCGACGGGCAAGCTCGGCGATCTCGGGGGCGGGATCGGCGGCCACGGCGGCGGGAAGGGTCTGGTCCATCAGGGGGATATGGGGGTCCCTGCCCCGCCTGCAAGGCTTCAGGTCGCTTTTGCCACTTGGCCGGTCACCCCCTCCCAGGCGCCGTCCTTCAGCGCAAGGCCAAGGACCCGGTCGGGGTTCGTCGGCGGCGGCATCTCGACGCCCTCCAGCTTGCGAAAGCCGAAGCGGGCGTAATAGGGCGCGTCGCCGACCAGCATCACCCGCTCCCAGCCCAGACGGCGGGCCTCGGCCAGGCTTTCGGTGATCAGCAGCGCCCCCAGCCCCTCGCCCTGGTGGGTGGGGTGGACGGCGACGGGGCCGAGGAGCAGCACGTCATGCTCGCCGATCAGCGCCGGCCAGTAGCGGATCACCGCAACCAGCGCGTTGTCGTCGTCGCGCAGCGTCAGGCAGAGCGGCGCGACCGTGGGCACCCCGTCGCGCAGCCGATAGGACGAAAGCGCAGTGCGGCCCGGCGCGAAGCAGAGGTCGTAAAGCGCCTCGACCTCCCACCAGTCGTCCTCGGTCTCTTCCTCAAGCCGGTACACGCGTGGCGACCCCCGAATCTGCTTGATGCGCGCCGTAACATGGTCACAAGTCAGGATCAAATCGTGAAAGGCCCGCCCATGTTCTACCGCCCCGCCGATGGCCACGGCCTGCCGCACAGCCCGTTCTCGGCCATCGTCTCGCCCCGGCCGATCGCCTGGATTTCCACCCGTGCGTCGCAGGGCGACAACCTCGCCCCCTATTCCTTCTTCAACGCGGTGGGCTACACCCCGCCGAAGGTCATGTTCTCGGGCGACCCGCGCGACACGGTGGCCAATGTGCGGGAAAGCGGGGTCTTTGCCGTGAACATCGTCGAGGCGGCGGCGCTGGAGGTGATGAACGCGACCTCGGCCCGTTTCCCGCGCGGGATCGACGAATTCTTGGCGGCCGGCGTGCCCAAGGCGGAATGTCTTCAGATCGACTGCCCCAGGGTGGACGGCGCCCCCGCCACGCTGGAATGCCGGGTGATCCGGATCCTCGACCTGCCGGGCGACGACCATATGGTCATCGGCGAGGTGGTGGGCATCCACCTGCGCGACGACTGCCTGGTGGACGGCCGGTTCGACGTGACGCGCTACCAGCCCGCCGCGCGGCTGGGCTATCACGACTACACCTTCGTGCGCGACGTCGTGGAGCTGCGCCGCCCGAAAGAGCCGCGCTGAGCCGCCTCGGGAAAGCCCAGCGCGACGATCCCCAGCACCGTCTCGGCCGCCGCCGTCAGCCGTGCCCCCTTGCGGGTCAACAGGCTGTAGGGGCTGACCGTGATCCCGAGGTCATGGCGGACCTGCACCAGCGGCGCGTCCGGGCCTTGCGCGAAATGGTCGGCCACGGCCTGCGACAGCGGGGCCACCACGTTCGACTGTTGCAGCAGCGCCAGCGTCAGCAGGAAGGACGGGGTCGAGAGGCGCTGGCTGGGCCGGGGCAGGCCCAGCGCGGCCAGCCGGGCCAGGACGGCGCGGGTCAGCGGGCTTTCCTCACCCGGCAGCACCCAGTCCCAGTCCATCAGGTCGCGCGGATCCTCCGGCGGATGGTCCGCCAGGTGGTGCCCCTTGCGCACGACCAGCGCCACCGGCTCCGGCGCGATCTCGGTGCCGTCGAACTGGCCGGGGTCGATGCCCTCGGGAACCCGGCCGATCACGAAATCCAGCCGCCCCGCCGCCAGCTGGCCGCAAAGGATGTCCGAGGCCGCGACCACCACCTCGGCCTCGATCCGTGGATGCGACAGCCGCGCGCTGCGCAGTGCCGGCAGCACCATGTCCAGCGCCGGGGCGGTGACCGCGCCGATCCGCGCCCGCCCGACGCCGCCCGCCGCGATCTCGGCCACCTCGCGGCCGGCCTCGGCCAGCTCCTGCAGCACCCGGACGGCGCGTTCGGCCAGGGTGCGCCCGGCCTCGGTCAGCACCACGCCGCGCCCGGCCCTTGCGCGCACCGGCAGGCCCAGGATCGCCTCGACCTCGGACAGCAGGCGCGAAGCGGCGGGCTGCGCGATCCCAAGCCGCTCCGCCGCACGGCCGATCTGCCCGGTCTCGGCAAAGGCCGCCATCATCTGCAGGTGACTGAGCTTCATGCCGCGGGCCAGAAGGCTCATCATATCAATCCTGATATGGTTTCATCGTGAAACATGATTTGACGGATATGCCGCCCACTTGTCAAACAGCCTGCAGGCCTGCTGCCGCAAGGGCGGACAGGCGATCCGGGCGGCCACAACGGCGCCCGCCACAAGGGAGGAAACCATGCAACTTTCCAGACGGGCGCTTCTGGCGCTTGCTTCGGCCCTGCCGCTGGCCTCGCTGCCGGCCTTCGCGCAGGACAAGGGCACCGTGGGCATCGCCATGCCGACCAAATCCTCGTCGCGCTGGATCTCGGACGGCAATTCCATGGTCGAGCAGTTCACCGCGGCGGGCTACGGCACCGATCTGCAATACGCCGAGGACGACATCCCGACCCAGCTGGCCCAGGTCGAGAACATGATCACCAAGGGCGTGAACGTGCTGGTCATCGCGGCCATCGACGGCACCACGCTGTCGAACGCGCTGGAGAATGCGGCGGCGGCGGGAATCAAGGTCATCGCCTACGACCGGCTGATCCGCGACAGCGGGGCGGTGGACTATTACGCGACCTTCGACAACTTCAAGGTCGGCGTGCAGCAGGCCGAAAGCCTGGTCGCGGGGCTGAAGGAGCGGTTCCCGGACGCAAAGCCCTGGAATGTGGAACTCTTCGGCGGCAGCCCGGACGACAACAACGCCTTCTTCTTCTACAACGGCGCCATGTCGGTCCTGCAGCCGATGATCGACGCGGGCGAGATCGCGATCCCCTCGGGGCAGATGGGCATGGACGTGGTCGGCACGCTGCGCTGGGACGGCGCGGTGGCGCAGGCGCGGATGGACAACCTGCTGTCGGCCAACTACGGCGACAAGCAGCTGCACGGGGCGCTGTCGCCCTATGACGGCCTCTCCATCGGCATCCTGTCCTCGCTCAAGGGCGTGGGCTATGGCTCGGGCGACCTGAAGATGCCGATCGTCACCGGCCAGGACGCCGAGATCCCCTCGGTCAAGTCGATGCTGGCGGGCGAGCAGTATTCGACCGTGTTCAAGGACACCCGCGCACTGGCCGGGGTCACGGTCAAGATGGTGGACGCGATCCTGCAGGGCGGCGAGCCCGAGATCAACGACACCACCACCTATGACAACGGCGTCAAGGTCGTGCCCTCCTACCTGCTGGAGCCGATCTCGCTGGGCGTGGCCGACATCGACAAGGTTCTGGTCGGGTCCGGCTACTATACCGCCGATCAGCTGAAGTAAGCCGATCGGGTCATGCCCGCCGGTGCCGGACGCTCCCTCCGGGGTCCGGCGGGCATGATCCCGAAGGGAGGATGCGATGCCGGTGCTTCTGGAAATGCGCGAGATCAGCAAGGTCTTTCCCGGCGTGCGCGCGCTGGACCGGGTGGACCTGTCCGTCGAACAGGGCGAGATCCACGCGATCTGCGGCGAGAACGGCGCGGGCAAGTCCACGCTGATGAAGGTGCTGTCCGGAGTCTATCCGCAGGGCAGCTACGACGGCGAGATCCGCTTTGACGGCGAGGTCCTGCACCTGAAAGGCATCCGCGACAGCGAGGCCAGGGGCATCATCATCATCCACCAGGAACTGGCGCTGGTGCCGCTTCTGTCGATTGCGGAAAACCTGTTCCTCGGCAACGAGGTCGCGCGCGGCCAGGTGATCAACTGGCCCGAGACCTTCCAGCGCACCGAACGGCTTCTGGCCAAGGTCGGGCTGAAGGATGCGCCGACGACGAAGGTGGAAAAGCTGGGCGTCGGCAAGCAGCAACTCATTGAAATCGCCAAGGCCCTGGCCAAGGACGTGCGCCTCCTGATCCTGGACGAGCCGACCGCCGCCCTGCAGGAGAACGACAGCCAGAAGCTGCTGGACCTGATGCTGGAGCTGAAGGCGCAGGGCGTGACGCAGATCATCATCAGCCACAAGCTGAACGAGATCTCCCGCGTGGCCGACCGGATCACCGTGATCCGCGACGGCGCCACCGTCTCGACCCTGAACCGCGCCGAGATCACCGAGGACCGGATCATCCGCGACATGGTCGGCCGCGACATGGCGCACCGCTATCCCGACCGCGAGCCGAAGATCGGCGAGGTGCTGATGGAGGTGCGGGACTGGAACGTCTGGCACCCCGACCAGGCCGGGCGGCAGGTGATCAAGCGGGCCGGCTTCACCGTGCGCAAGGGCGAGATCGTCGGCATCGCGGGCCTGATGGGCACCGGCCGCACCGAACTGGCGATGAGCCTTTTCGGCCGCTCCTACGGCCGCAACATCTCGGGCGAGGTCCTGATCGGCGGCAAGCCCGCCGACACCTCGACCGTGGCGCGGGCCATCGACGCGGGCCTCGCCTATGTCACCGAGGACCGCAAGGCGCTGGGTCTCGTGCTGGAGGAACCGATCAGCCGCAACATCACGCTGGCGAACCTCGCGGGCGTGGCCATGCGGGGCATCCTCGACAAGCGGCGCGAGACGCGGGTGGCCGAGAGCTACCGCAAGCAGATGTCGATCCGCACCCCCGGCGTCCATCAGAAGGCGGTCAACCTGTCGGGCGGGAACCAGCAGAAGGTGGTCCTGTCGAAATGGCTCTTCACCGACCCGCAGGTACTGATCCTGGACGAACCGACGCGCGGCATCGACGTGGGCGCGAAGTTCGAGATCTACAACATCATGAACCAGCTCGCCGAGATGGGTAAGGCCGTGGTGATGATCTCCTCCGAGATGCCCGAGCTTCTGGGCATGTGCGACCGGATCTACGTGATGAACGAAGGCCGCATCGTAGGCGAGCTGCCACGCGGGAAGGCCAGCCAGGAGGCGATCATGGCATTGATCCTGAAAGACAGCGGAAAGGCGGCATGATGAGCGACAGCGGGGTCAGCACGGGGATCGGAACGGATGTCAGAGCCCGTCTCGGCGGGCATCTGCGGGAAAACGGCATGCTGCTGGCGCTGGTCGCCATCGTGGTGCTGTTCGTCGTCCTCTGCCGGACGGTCCCGCCGCAGCCGATCGACTTCCTGTCGGCGCAGAACATCACCAACCTGTTTTTGCAGAACTCCTACGTCATCATCATGGCGCTGGGGATGCTTCTGGTCATCGTCTCGGGCCATATCGACCTGTCGGTCGGCTCGGTCGCGGCCTTCACCGGGGCGGTCGCGGCCGCGCTGACGGTCAAGGCCGGGCTGCCGGTCTGGCTGGTGATCCCCGCCACGCTGGCCGTCGGCGGGCTGATCGGCGCGGCGCAGGGCTACTGGGTCGCCTTCTGGCGCATCCCGTCCTTCATCGTGACGCTGGCGGGGATGCTGGTCTTCCGCGGCCTGACGCTCTGGCTTCTGGGCGGGCAGAACATCGGTCCCTTCCCCAAGACCTTCCAGGGCATGGCGAACGGCTTCGTCCCCGACCTGTTCGGCGATCTCGACCAGGCGGCGCTGGGGCTGGAGCGGCTGAACGGCACTGCCGTGCTGGTCGTGGTCGCCGCCGCCATGGTACTGATCTGGCTCGGCCTGCGCGCCCGGGCCCGCGACACGGAGTTCGGCATCACGCCGGAACCCGCTGGCCTGTTCTGGGCGCGCAACATCGTCGTCTCGGCCGCGCTGGTCTTCGTCGGCTGGAAGCTGGCGCAGTTCCGCGGCCTGCCGAACGTGCTGGTGATCCTGGTGATCCTGACCGTGCTCTACGCCTTCGTCACCGAGAACACGACCGCCGGGCGGCGCATCTATGCCACCGGCGGCAACGAGAAGGCGGCGAAGCTCTCCGGCATCCGCACCAACCGCCTCGTCTTCTGGTGCTTCGTCAACATGGGCGCGCTGGCGGCTCTGGCCGGGATGATCGTCACCGCGCGGCTGAACTCCGCCACGCCCAAGGCCGGCACCGGGTTCGAGCTGGACGTCATCGCCGCCGTCTTCATCGGCGGGGCCTCGATGGCCGGGGGCTCGGGCAAGATCGTCGGCGTCGTCGTCGGCGCGCTGATCATGGGGGTGATGAACAACGGCATGTCGATCCTGGGGATCGGCATCGACTACCAGCAGGTGATCAAGGGGCTGGTGCTGCTCGCCGCCGTGATCTTCGACGTCTACAACAAGAACAAGTGAGGCTGCCCATGCTGATCTCCCAGATCCTTCGTTCCGACGGCAGCCTGGCCGTGGTCGCCCGCGAGGGCTCCGAGGCCGCCCTGGTCAAGGGCGCGGCCTCGACCTATGCCCTGGCGCAAGAGGCGATCGCCAGCGGCCGCCCCCTGTCCGCCGTGATCGCCGCGCATGGCCTGGGCGAGGCGGTGGATCTCTCCCGTCTTCTGGACGAGGGGCGCGTGACCCTGCCCGTCACCCATCCAGACCCGGCGCATCTGCACCTGACCGGCACCGGCCTGACCCACCTCGGCAGCGCCTCTGCGCGGGACGCGATGCACGCGAAGCTGGATGCCGCCGAGACCCTTACGGACAGCATGAAGATGTTCCGCATGGGCCTCGAAGGCGGCCGCCCCGCCCCCGGCCGGATCGGGGTCCAGCCGGAATGGTTCTACAAGGGCAACGGCCACAGCGCCGTCGCGCCCGGCCAGCCGCTGACCGCCCCGCCTTGCGCCGAGGATGGCGGCGAGGAGCCGGAGGTCGCCGGCACCTACCTCATCGGCCCCGACGGCCAGCCCTTCCGCATCGGCTGGGCGCTGGCGAACGAGTTCAGCGACCATGTGATCGAGAAGGTCAATTACCTCTGGCTCGCCCATTCCAAGCTGCGCCCCGCCAGCTTCGGCCCCGAGATCCTCTTGGGCGAGCTGCCCGCCGATGTGCAAGGCACCAGCCGCATCCGGCGCGGTGGCCGGGTGATCTGGGAAAAGCCGTTCCTCTCGGGCGAGGCGAACATGTCCCACAGCTATGCCAATCTCGAGCACCACCACTTCAAATATGACATCTTCCGCCAGCCCGGCGACCTGCATGTCCACATGTTCGGCACCGCGACGCTCTCGGTCGCCGACGGGATCAGGACCGAGGCGGGCGATGTGTTCGAGATCGAGGCGGCGCCCTTCGGCCTGCCCTTGAAGAACCCGCTGGCCTTCGCGCCCAAGGAAACCGGCCCTGCCCTAGTGAAAGCCCTCTGACATGACCTTCAAGCCCGCCAAATGGCCCCGCCGCCTGCGCTCGCAGGAATGGTTTGACGGCACGTCGAAGGACGCGATCTACCACCGCTCGTGGATGAAGAACCAGGGCCTGCCCCCCGACCTCTTCGACGGCCGCCCGGTGATCGGGATCCTCAACACCTTTTCGGAAACCAATCCCTGCAACGCCCATCTGAACGACCTGGCCGAGCGGGTGAAGCACGGCGTCTACGAGGCCGGCGGCTTCCCGGTGATCGTGCCGGTCTTCTCGGTCAGCGAGTCGGCCTTCCGCCCCACCGCGATGATGTTCCGCAACCTCGCCGCCATGGCGGTCGAGGAAACCATCCGCGGCCAGATGATGGACGGCGTCGTCTGCCTGGTCGGCTGCGACAAGACCACGCCATCGCTGCTGATGGGGGCCGCGAGCGTGGACCTGCCGACGATCATGGTTTCCGGCGGGCCGATGCTGAACGGCTATTTCCGGGGCGAGCGTGTCGGCTCGGGCACGCATCTGTGGAAGTTCTCCGAAGCCGTGAAGGCGGGCGAGATGACCGCCGCCGAATTCGTCGAGGCCGAGGCGTCGATGAGCCGCAGCCCCGGCTCCTGCAACACCATGGGCACCGCCTCCACCATGGCCAGCATGGTCGAGGCGCTGGGGATGACCCTCTCCGGCAACGCCGCGATCCCGGCGGTGGACTCGCGCCGCCGCGTCATGGCGCAACTGACCGGGCGGCGGATCGTGCAGATGGTGAAGGACGATCTCAAGCCCTCCGATATCCTCACCCGCGAAGCCTTCCAGAACGCGATCCGCACCAACGCTGCCATCGGCGGGTCCACCAACGCCGTGATCCACCTCCTCGCCATCGCCGGCCGCTGCGGCATCGACCTTACCCTGAACGACTGGGACGACTGGGGCCGCGACATTCCGACCATCGTCAACCTGATGCCCTCGGGCAAATACCTGATGGAGGAATTCTTCTACGCGGGCGGCCTGCCTGCCGTGATCAAGCGGCTGGGCGAGGCGGGCCTTCTGAACAAGGGCGCGCTGACGGTCTCGGGCGGGGCGATCTGGGACGAGGTCAAGGACGCCCGCATCGACAACGACGACGTGATCCTCCCCGCCGAAAAGGCGCTGACCCAATCCGGCGGCGTGGTCGTGCTGCGCGGCAACCTGGCCCCCGACGGGGCGGTCCTGAAGCCATCCGCCGCGACCCCCGCCCTGATGCAGCACCGCGGCCGCGCCGTGGTGTTCGAGGACATCGACGACTACAAGGCCCGGATCGAGGACGAGGCGCTGGACATCGACGAGACCTGCGTCATGGTGATGAAGAACTGCGGCCCGCGCGGCTATCCCGGCATGGCCGAGGTCGGCAACATGGGCCTGCCGCCCAAGGTCCTGCGCAAGGGGATCACCGACATGGTCCGCATCTCGGACGCCCGCATGTCGGGCACCGCCTATGGCACGGTGGTCCTGCACACTTCGCCCGAGGCCGCGCGGGGTGGACCGCTGGCGGTGGTGCGTTCGGGTGATTTCATCGAGCTGGACGTCGCCAACCGCCGCCTGCACCTCGACATTTCCGACGAGGAGTTGAAATCCCGCCTCGCCGCCTGGAAACCCGCCGTCGAACCTCCAGCCGGGGGTTATGCCAGGCTCTACCACGACCACGTCCAGGGCGCCGACAAGGGCGCAGACATGGACTTCCTCGTCGGCTGCCGCGGCCATGCCGTGGCGCGGGAAAGCCACTGATGGCCCCCCCGACCCATGGCATCGGGACCAAGGGTGGTCCCTGGACCCTCCCTCCCCCCTCGTGGGGGAGGGCCGGGGTGGGGGGGCTGCCTGTCCCTGCCTCACACCACGGGGCCACCCTATGACCCGCACCAAAGTCGCCCTCGTCGGCATCGGCAAGATCGCGCTGGACCAGCACGTCCCGGCCCTCGCCGCCTCGCCCGACTGGGAACTGGCGGCCACGATCAGCCGCAAGGGCGAGGTTCCGGGCATCCCCGCCCATACCGACTTCGCCGCCTTCCTGGCCGAGCGTCCGGACGTTCCCGTGGTCTCGCTCTGCCTGCCCCCCGTCCCGCGCTTCGCCCATGCCGAGGCGGCGCTTCTGGCCGGGCGGCATGTCATGCTGGAAAAGCCCCCCGGCGCGACGCTGGCCGAGGTGCATGAGCTGCAAGCCCTCGCCCGCGACCGGGGTCTCACGCTCTACGCCACCTGGCACAGCCGGATGGCCCATGCGGTGGCCCCGGCGAAGGCCTGGCTCGCCGAGAGGACCGTGCAAGGGGCGCATATCACCTGGCGCGAGGACGTGCGGAAATGGCACCCCGGCCAGGACTGGGTGTTCGAGCCCGGCGGCATGGGCGTCTTCGACCCCGGCATCAACGCGCTGTCGATCCTGACCGAGATCCTGCCGCGCCCGGTCCACCTGACCGGCGCGCGGCTGGAATTCCCGGAGAATCGCCAGACCCCCATCGCCGCGCAACTCACCTTCTCGGGCAATGTCACCGCCGATTTCGACTGGCGCCAGCAGGGGCCGCAGACCTGGGACATCGAGGTCCGCACCGATCGCGGCGAACTCGCGCTGCGGATGGGCGGCAACGTGCTGGAGATCGACGGGAAACCGGCGGCGGGCGAGGCGACGATCATGGGCGAATACCCCGCCCTTTATGCCCGGATGGCCGAACTGGTGCGGGCGGGGGAAAGCGAGGTCGATCTTGCGCCCATGGTCCATGTCGCGGATGCTCTGACCCTGGGCCGGCGGGTGGCGGTGGAGCCGTTCGACTTCTGACCGGGTCGGGGAAAGAGCAAGGCGCATGGCGGCGGTCGAAAGCATCGGAGAGATCGGCGGCACCGAGGTCCGGGCGGTGACGCTGGAGGGCGGCGGGCTGCGCCTCCGGCTTCTGACCTGGGGCGCGCGGCTGGCCGAGCTTTGGGTGCCGGACCGGACCGGCGTTCCGGCCGACATCGTGCTGGGGCAGGACAACCTCGCGGACTGGCTGGCCCATGGCAGTTATCTGGGCGCGACCTGCGGCCGCCATGCCAACCGGATCGCGGGCGGCCGCTTCGTTCTGGACGGGCGCGCGGTGCAACTGGACCGGAACGAGGGCGCGAACACCCTGCATGGCGGGGCGGCGGGGTTCGACCTGAAGCATTGGCGGATCGAGAGCCATTCCGCCAGCCACGTCACCTTTGCCATCACGTCCCCGGATGGCGAGATGGGTTTCCCCGGCACCCTGCAGGCGCGGGCGACCTACCGGCTGGACGCCGGCCTGGTGATCACGATGGCGGCGCAGACCGATGCGCCGACGGTGGTGAACCTGGTCAACCATGCCTATTTCAACCTGGCAGGCCAAGGCGCGGGCGACATCCTCGGCCAGGAGTTGCAGGTCGAGGCCGGGTTCTACCTGCCGGTGGACGATCACAAGCTCCCGACCGGCGAGATCCTTTCGGTCGCCGGCACGCCCTTCGACTTCCGTCAGCCCCGCAGCATCGGCGCGGCGATGCCGGGTCCCGGAGGCTTTGACCACAATCTCTGCCTCTCCTCCCCGCTTGCCGGCGACGGGCTGCGCCCCTGCCTGAGCGCGACCGACCCCGTCTCGGGCCGCAGGCTGCGGCTTGCGACCAGCGCGCCGGGCGTGCAGCTGTACACCGGCGCGCATTTCGCGGGCGGGCCGGGCAAGGCCGGCGCGCGCTATCCGCGCTTTGCCGGCTTCGCGGCCGAGACCCAGGACTTTCCCGACGCGCCGAACCGCCCGCAGTTTCCCGGCACGGTCCTGCGTCCGGGCCAGGTCTACAGCCATGTCATGCGCCTCGACTTCACGCCCGCTCCTTGAGCGTCGACCGGGCCCACAGGACGGGCCAGCGGGGCGGCGCGCAATCTGGTCCGAACCCTGGTCCGGGGGTCAAATTCCTTCGAAGGAATTTGCAAGAGTTTTCGAAAACTCTTGCGCCCCCGGCCCCGGCCGCCGCGCTATGGGCGCCGGGTCTCGGCCAGAAGATCCTCCAACTCGCAGCGCATCCCCGCGACCAGGGATTTCACCACCGGCCAGGGCACGCCATGCTCCGCCGCGCGGTAGGTGGCCAGGACATGCTCCTCGCCGCGCCGGACCTGGTCCATCGCGTCCTGGTCGACCCGGTCCAGGAAGGCGCGGCTTGCCGTCACCATGCGCTGCACGCTTTCGTCGAAGGCCGCCGCCTTCCCCGGCGTGCGGCCGTGCCGGGCCAGGGTCTCGGCCAGCCGTTGCGCATGGGCCGCATGCAGGTCGCGCAAGCGGCAGGCGGTGGGCCGCAGCGAGGCCTCGGCCCCTTCGGCCATGGCCTTGCAGCCGTCCAGCGCATCCAGCGTGCGCAGATGCGCCAGCGCAAGGCTGTCCAGCGCCGCCTCTCCCAGAACGGGACGAAAGCTGTCATCGTCGGTCGGCATGGTCTCCCCCCTCCTTCTGGACCGGGCTGGCAGGCCCGGTCAGTCGCGCACCAGCACCAGGACCGACTGGCCGGGAACGGCGATCCGCCCCTCCGCCCCGGTCCGGGTGATCACCGGCTCCTCCGCGCTGGAGAGCCGCAGCACCCAGCCGCCCTCGGGAAGCGCGGCCTCGGCATCGTCGCCGGCGTTCAGCCAGACCAGCACCTCCGGCCCCTCCGGCCGCCAAAGCCGGTAGCCCAGGCAGGCCAGCCCCGCGTCCTGCCAGTCGCCTTCCGCCATCGCGCGCCCCTCGGGGTGCAGCCAGCTTACCTCGGGCCGGTCGCCCGCGCCATCCTCGGGCGCGACGGCGAAACGGGCATCGGCCAGTCGAAGCTCATGCCGGAGCGCGATCATCGCGGCCGTCGCCGCCTGCAGCCCGGCGTCGGCGCGGGCCCAGTCGAGCCAGCTGGTCTCGTTGTCCTGGGCATAGGCGTTGTTGTTGCCGCCCTGGCTGTGGCCGAACTCGTCTCCCGCCAGGAGCATCGGCACCCCCTGCGCCAGGAACAGCGTCGCCAGCATCGCCCTGGCGCGCCGCTGCCGCCCGTGCAGGATGCCGGGATCCTCCGTCGGCCCCTCGGCCCCCATGTTGTGCGACAGGTTGTGGTCGTGGCCGTCGCGGTTCTCCTCGCCGTTGGCCTCGTTGTGCTTGCCGTCATAGGACAGCGTGTCCCACAGCGTGAACCCGTCATGCGCCGCCAGGAAATTCACCGACGAGGTCGCCGGCCGGCGCGAATGGTGGAACTGGATGGGCGAGCCGAGCAGGCGCTGCGCGACCGGGCCCAGAAGCCCCGGATCGCGCCGCCAGAAGGCGCGCAGGTCGTCGCGGGCCTTGTCGTTCCATTCGCGGAAGGGCCAGGGAAAGCCGCCGACCTGATAACCGCCCTCGCCGATGTCCCAGGGCTCGGCGATCAGCTTGACGCGGGACAGGACCGGGTCCTGCCGGATCGCGGTCAGAAAGCCGCCGTCGCGCTCGAATCCCTGGCTTTCGCGCCCGAGCGTCGAGGCGAGGTCGAAGCGGAACCCGTCGACATGCATGACCTGCACCCAGTAGCGCAGGGAATCCAGCACCATCCGCAAGACCATCGGATGCGCCACGTTCAGCGTATTGCCGCAGCCGGTGGTGTCGAAACTGTGCCGGGGATTGTCCGCCAGGAGATAATAAGAGCGGTTGTCGATCCCCCGGAAGGACAGCGTCGGGCCCAGCTCGCTCTCCTCGGCGGTGTGGTTGTAGACCACGTCCAGGATCACCTCGATCCCGGCGGCATGGAAGGCGCGGATCGCGCGCTTCATCTCGGCCGGATTGCCGGTCTTCAGATAGGGCCGGTGCGGCGCGAAGAAGGACAGCGTGTTGTAGCCCCAGTAGTTCGACAGGCCCTTTTCCAGGAGATGCCGGTCCTGCACGAAGGATTGCACCGGCAAAAGCTCGACCGCCGTCACCCCCAGCGCCTTCAGATGCTCGACCACCGGCGCCGCGCCCAGGCCCGCGAAAGTACCCCGGTCGGCCTCGGGCACGCCCGGATGCAGCCGCGTCAGGCCCTTCACATGCGCCTCGTAGATCACCGTCTCCTCCCAGGGCCGCGTCAGCGCCCGGTCGGAATCCCAGTCGAAATCCGGGTCCGCCACCACCGCCTTCGGCATGAAGGGCGCCGAGTCGCGCCCGTCGCGCTCCAGGTCACTGCCGCCGGCCGGATAGCCGTAAAGCGCCTCGTCCCAGGTCAGCGCGCCGGTCAGTTGCCGCGCATAGGGGTCCAGCAGCAGCTTGGCCGGGTTGAAGCGGTGCCCGTCCTCGGGCGCGAAGGGGCCATGGACCCGGTAGCCATAGGCCTGCCCCGGCTGCACCCCCGGCAGATAGCCGTGCCAGATCCCGCCCTCCATCTCGGGCAGGTCGTGCCGGGCCGTCTCGACCGCGCCGTCGTCCGAATAGAGGCACAGCTCCACCCGCTCGGCATGTTCCGAAAAAAGGGCGAAATTCACCCCCTCGCCGTCATAGGTCGCGCCCAGGTTGACCGGAGTCGCCCTGGCGCGGTCGAAGACCCGCCCGGCCGGGTCCAGCCGCTTCAGCATGTGGCGGGCTCCTGCGCCATCGGCGGGCGCGGCGCCAGCGGCAGCTGCCCCGGCATCATCATCGCGCGCCGCGCCAGCATCTGTGGCGTGACCAGCGTCGTGCCGCCCGGCGTCACCCGGAACCAGCGCGCATCCTCCTGCGGGTCATGGCCGATCACCATGCCCTCGGTCAGCCGTACGCCCGGAGCCAGGATCACCCGGCGCAGGCGGCAGCCCTCGGCCAGCCGCGCCCCCGGCATCACGACCGAGGCGACCAGCTCGGCCCGCTCGGCCCGCCGCCCGGCCAGCGGCACGACCGAGCCCTCGTCGTCCAGCGCCGCATCGGCCTGGCGCAGCGCCGCCGCGACCCGGGGGTCCGTCACTCCCCGCGCGCGCAGGCCCAGGCCCGCGCTCTCCGGCACGGGACAGGGCGGCCCGGCCTCGAAGGCCAGCCAGGTCTCGCGGAAGGCGTCCAGCGTGCCGACGTCGCGCCAGTAGAAGGGCCGCCCGCCCGGCCCCTCGCTGCGGAAGACCTGCGCCTCGCCCTGCGCCACCGCGCCGGGCAGGATGTCATGGCCGAAGTCATGCGCGCTGGTCCGGTCCGCCGCATCGCGCCGCAGCCGCTCGCGCAGCCAGGCCCAGTCGAAGACATAGATCCCCATCGACACCAGCGTCCGGCCCGGATCGCCCGCCATGGCCGGCGGCGTGCGGGGCTTCTCGGCAAAGGCCAGGATCCGGCCGGCCGCGGTCGCCTCGACACAGCCGAAGGCCCGCGCCTCGGCCAGCGGCACCACATCCGCCGCGATCGTCACCGCCGCGCCCGAGGCCCGGTGCGCCGCGATCATCGGGCCATAGTCCATCGCATAGACGTGGTCGGCCGACAGCACCACCACCTCGCGCGGGGAAAGCGCGTCGATCTCGGCCGCGTTCTTCCAGACCGCATCCGCCGTGCCTTCGTAGCTGCGCCCGACCATGCCCCTCCCCGCCGCCCGGCGCAGGCGCAGCCCGGTGCCGAAGACCGGCCGCCAGCAGCGGTTGAGGTAATCCTCCAGCGGTCCCGCGCAATACTGCGTCGCCACCAGCACCTGACCCAACCCCGAGCGGCGCAGGTTCTCCAGCGTGAAGTCCACGATCCGGTGGCGCGGTCCGAAGGCCACGGCCGGCTTGGCCAGGTCCTCGGTCAGCTCATGCAGACGGGAACCCCGGCCGCCCGCCAACAGAACGGCGACCGGGGCCTCCGGCATTGCGCTGGTGTCCACCTGCATGGCTTCCCTCCTTGTGGTTGTATGGGTGACCCACGGCCGCAACCGGCCGCAATCTGGCGGTGAGTGAACCCTGCGGGAGGGATAAAGTTCCCGCCCGGTCGCGGATGAGGCCAGAGCGCCCCCGCAATGGGCGGATTGCCGCCGGCCCGACGGAAAGATCCGGGTAACCGCAGAACTCCATTGTCCTGCCCATCTCCGGCAGAGATTGCGCACGAAGGGGCAGGCCCGCCAGGTCGGAGGTCTCCGCCGGGGGTCACCGCCCCGCTGCTTCGGTCCGCAGGCCCAGTCGGTGACCTGGAAGGCGCGGATCTCCCCCTGCTTAGGCCGCCATCGCCTATCCGCATTCGCCCTTGCCACCGCCTTGACCTGGTCCTGCCGCCCTTCCTGCCCTTCTTCCCCGCGGCGCTGCTGACGGCGATCTTCGTCCCGGTGTGGGCAATGACCATCGCGGCCCTGTTCGCCCGCCGGTTGCAGGGCACCCTGACCCCCGCCGCAGTCCAGGACGGGCCGGGAACCCCCGTCACCCTGCTCTTTCCGGCGGCGCCCGTCTGACGCGGCGGCAGGGGCAAAGCAGCCACGACCCGCCAACTTGTTGACAGCGCCGCGAAAAGGGGCTGGAGCGGCGGAAAGGGCGGGATATAGTGCCGCCGGACAGGACGGAACGCAGCCCTTCGGGCGGCGGCGGCCCGTCCGGACAGCAGAACGGAGGCGGCATTGGTCGGCAAATTCATCCTTGGCGCGATCTTCGGAGGCGTGGTCGTGACCGGCGGACTGGTCATCGGGGCCGCCCTCTTCCCGCCGCCGCATGACACCGACGCCGCCAATGCCAATGCCAGCCCCGCGGTTTCCACCCTGATCGAGGCCCCCGAACCCGCCGCCGCACCCGAGCTCGAAGCCGCCACGGTCGAGGCCGCGCCGGAACCCGCCGCAGCCGAAGTCGAGGCGGCAGCAGAGCCGGAGGCCCCCGAACCCGCCGCCGCGCCCGAACCCACTCCGGCCGTCACCGATGCCCCCCCGGCCGCTCCCCCCGTGACCGAAGCCGCCCCGGCCACTCAGGAGACCGCCAGCGCCGAACCCTCGGCCGATGGTTCGCCCGCCAGCGCGCCCGCGCCCCAGACCCCGTCCGAACCGGCCCCCTCCGAACCGATCCCGTCCGAACCGGCCCCCACCGAACCGCCCGCCAGCGAAACGCCCCTCGCCGGGATCGCCCCGCCCGAGCCGCCCGAGCCTGCCCTGCCCGGCGCCGTGACCCTCGCCGAAACGCCCGCCCCCGCCCTGCCCGCCCCCGCCCTGCCCGCCGAGCCGGTCCAACCTCCGGCCCCCCTGGCCGAGGCCGCAGCAAACGGGGCCGCCGTGACCGAGGTCGAAGCTTCCGCCCCCGAACCGGCACCCACCCCCGACACCCTGGCCGAAGCCCCCGCACCGACGCCCGAACCCGCCGCGGAAACGCCGATGACGGAGAGCGCGGAGCCCGAACTCGCCGAGCTTCTGCCCGAGCCGCAGCCGCCGGCGGCCGACCCCGAAACCCCGGCCAGCGATCCCGCTCCCGAGCCCGGGACCGATGCCGCCGGTCTGCCCGGCAGCGCAAGCGATGCGATGCCCGGCACCCGGCCTGCCGCCCTGCCCGGCACCCCGCCTGCCCCCGATGCCGCAGAACAGGCTCCGGCCACCGGCGTCATCACCGGCCGCCTGCCCCGCATCGGCGACGCCCCCCCGGCCAAGCCCGAACCCGAGAGCGCCGAAGCTGCCCCCGCTGACGACCGCCCGATCGCCCGCTTCGCCGCCCCGTTCGAGAACACGGACGACAAGCCCCTGGTCGCCATCCTCCTGATCGACGGCGGCGCGCCGGAGCTCGACCGCGCGGGCCTCGCCGCCCTGCCCTTCCCGGTCAGCTTCGCGCTCGACCCGCTCGATCCGGCCACGCCGGACCACGCCGCGATCTACCGCGCCGCCGGCCGCGAGGTGGTGATGCTCGCCACCGGCCTGCCCAAGGGCGCGCAGCCCTCGGATGTCGAGGTCGCCTTCCAGTCCATGGCGCAGAACCTGCCCGAGGCGGTGGCGGTGATGGATCTCGCCGCCGGCGGCTTCCAGAACGACCGCCCGCTCGCCAGCCTGGTGGTTCCGGTGGTCCAGGCCCAGGGCCGGGGCCTTGTCACCTGGGACGAAGGCCTGAACGCCGCCGACCAGGTCGCCCGGCGCGCGGACCTGGCCGCGACCACGATCTTCCGCGATCTCGCCGCCGGCGGCACCGACCGCTTCGCGCTGCGCCGCACGCTGGAGCGGGTGCTCTTCAAGGCCGGCCAGGAAGGCCGCGTCGCCGTCGCGACCGAGGCCACGCCCGAGCTCGTCGCCGGACTTCTGGAATGGACGATCGAGGGGCGTGGCGCGACCGTGGCCCTCGCCCCGCTGACCGCCGTCCTGACGGTGGACTGACCGGGGAGGCGTCCTCCGACGAGGCGACGCAGTCGACCGAGGAGGCGGCCCTCAGCCGTTCCCGCGTCCCGCAAAGCGGCCCGCATCCTCGGCCGCGCGGCGCAGGGCGTTGGATTTGTTGACGGTTTCCTGATACTCGGCCTCGGGGTCGCTGTCATAGACCACGCCGCCGCCCGCCTGGATATACAGGGTCTCGTCCTTGACCACCGCCGTCCGCAGCGCGATGCAGAAGTCCATCTCTCCGTTGGCGGCGAAATAGCCCACGCCTCCGCCATAGATCCCGCGCTTTTCCGGCTCCAGCTCGTCGATGATCTCCATCGCCCGCACCTTGGGCGCGCCCGAGACCGTTCCGGCCGGCAGCCCCGCCAGCAGGGCCGACAAGGCGTCCTGCCCCTCGGCGATCTCGCCCACCACGTTCGACACGATATGCATGACGTGACTGTAGCGTTCGATGATGAAGGTCTCGGTCGGGCGCACCGTGCCGACCTTCGCCACCCGGCCCACGTCGTTGCGGCCGAGGTCCAGCAGCATCAGATGCTCGGCCCGCTCCTTGGGATCGGCCAGCAGCTCCAGTTCCAGCGCCTTGTCCTCTTCCGGCGTGGCGCCGCGCTTGCGGGTCCCGGCGATCGGGCGGATCGTCACCTCGCCGTCGCGCAGCCGGACCAGGATCTCGGGGCTGGCGCCCACGACCTGGAAACCGCCGAAGTTGAAGAAGAACATGAAGGGCGACGGGTTGGTCCGCCGCAGGCTGCGGTACAGCGCGAAGGGCGGCAGCTTGAAGTCCATCGCCCAGCGCTGGCTCGGCACCACCTGGAAGATGTCGCCCGCGCGGATGTATTCCTTGGCCTTCTCGACCGCCGCCTTGTAGCCCTCGTGGCTGAAGTTCGACCGCGGGGCACCGACCGCCGCCGCATCGCCCAGATCCCGCGCGGCCGAAGGCGCCCGGTCCAGGTCGCGCAGCGCGTCCATCACCCGCTCGGCCGCCTGGGCATAGGCCGCCCGCGCCGTCAGGCCCGAGGCGACCCAGGCCGGCGCGACCACCGTCACCTCGCCCTTGACCCCGTCCAGCACCGCGATCACCGAGGGCCGCATCAGCACCGCATCCGGCGCGCCGACCGGATCGGGGTTCACCCCCGGCAGATTCTCCACCAGCCGGATCATGTCATAGCCGAGATAGCCGAACAGCCCGGCCGAGACCGCAGGCAGCCCCTCCGGCATGTCGATCCGGCATTCCGCGATCAGCGCGCGCAGCGTCTCCAGCGGATGGCCGGGCAGGTCGGCGAAGGCCTGGCGGTCGAACCGCGCCTCGCGATTGATCCGGCTCTGCTCGCCCCGGGCTTCCCAGATCAGGTCCGGCTTCATCCCGACGATGGAATAGCGGCCCCTGACCTCGCCGCCGGTGACCGATTCCAGCATGAAGGTGTCGGCGCGGGCATCGCCCAGCTTCAGCATCAGGCTGACCGGAGTATCCAGATCGGCGGCAAGCCGGGCCCAGACGATCTGGTTCCGGCCCTGGTTCCAGGCGGCTTCGAACGCGGCGAAGGAGGGCGACAGCTGCATCACGGCATGCTCGCATGGATGCCGTTGATCACGGACTGGTCCAGCGTCACCCCCGCTTCCATCGTCAGCGCGTTGGTGAAGGCGGTGAAGGCATCCCCGGCGATGGCCTGGGCGGCCTGGCCCTCCAGCGCCTCGCGCAAAGCTTGGGCTTCCTCGCCCTCGGTCACGGCGGGCTGGATCCGGTCCAGCCGGACCACGGCGACGAAGCCCGGCGCCTCGACCAGCTGCACCGCGCCCTCGTCCATCTCGAACACTGTCGAAAGCAGCGTGTCGGGCGCCTCGGCGACAAAGCCGTCGCGGGCGATTTCCGGCGTCACGTCGACGATGCCGAAGCTGCCGATCGCGGCCCCCCCCTCGATCCCGGCCTCGATCTCGGCCGCGCGGGCGGCCAGCGCCTTGGCCAGCGCGTCCTTGCGCCAGTCCTCGGCGACCGTCTCGCGCGCCTCGTCAAAGGGAATCGGCGTGGCGGGAACCACCTCGTCCAGCCGCAGCGCGACGACGCCGCCATCCTCCAGGACGATGGCTTCGGCGAAATCATCCTGCTGCACCGCCTCGGCGGCCGCCCGGAAGGCCGGATAGCCCTCGATCACCGAGTCGCCCGGCTGGCTGGCGGCGTAATCCACCGTCGCGATCTGCAGCCCGACCTCCTTGGCCAGGTCCTCGAGCGTCGCGCCGCCGGCGAGCAGGTCGTCGATCTGCTCCACCTTGTCGGCGATCTCGCGCCGGGCGGAATCGATCTGGATCTCGATCGCCAGCGTGTCGCGGGCCTGTTCGAAGGTGGTCTCCTCGGCCGCAAGCACCGAGACCACGCGGTAGAGGGCCGGGCCGAGGTCGCTTGGCAGCGGTCCGGCGACCGTGCCCTCCTCGGCGGTGAAGACGCCCTCGCCCGCCTCGCCCAGTTCCTCGCGCGTGACGTCGCCCAGGTCGATCGCGTCCAGCGTCAGCCCGCGTTCGGCCGCCAGCTCATCGAAGGTGGCGCCTGCATCCAGCTTCGCCCGCGCCGCATCGGCCGCCGCCTGGTCGGGATAGACCAGCCGCTCGACCAGCCGCCGCTCGGGCAGGACGAATTCGTCGATCCGGTCCTCGTACATCTGCTTCAGCACCGCCTCGTCGACCGGCTGGTCCTTGGCGATGGCCTCGGGCAGAAGCGAGGCATAGGTGATCCGCTTCGCCTCGGGCCGCGTGAAGCGGGCGATGTTGGCGTCGTAATGCGCCTTCAGCTCTTCCTCGGTCGGCTCGGCCAGGGGCGCGGTCAGGTCGCCCTCGGCCAGCCGCAGCATCGAGAATCCGCGCCGCTCGCCGATCCAGGCGAACAGCGTGTCGGTCAGCGCCGCCGGGGCCGCAAAGCCGCCCGCGACCGCGCCCTGCACCAGCTCGCGCGTCACGTCGCCGCGCAGGCTGTTCTCGAACTCGACCTCGCTCTGCCGCATCCGGTCCAGCTGGAAGCGATAGGCCTCGCGGTCGAAGCTGCCCGAGATCCCCTTGAAGGCATCCATCTTCATCAGCTCGGTCGCCACCACCTCGTCGCCGACCGAGACGCCGATCCGCTTCGCCTCGTTGTCCAGCGCGGCGCGGGCGATCAGGCCCTGCAGCACCTGCCGGTCGATCCCGAAGGCCAGCGCCTCCTGGGTCGAGATCGGCTGCCCGACCTGCTGCGAGAACTGCGCCACCTGGCCTTGCAGCGCGCGGGCATAGGCTTCGCTGGTGATGTCCTGATCCCCCACCGCGCCGACCCGCGTCACCCCGCCCGAGAAGCTGGTGACGCCAAAGCCGCCAAGGCCAAGGATCAGCATCGCCATCAGAAGCCAGACGGCCGCCTCCTGTACCTTGCCTTTCGGGCGTTTCACGTCCTCGTGCTCGGGGGTCTTCGCCATGGGTCTGCCTTTGGGTCCTGTCTGGCCAAGGTGAATAGAGGCTGGGGATCCGCGCGGCAAGGCCGCATCAGGGGCGAAAGGCCGCCAGCCTGCGGAACATCTCCGCGATCCCGGCCGCATCGACATTGGCAAAGGCGATGCGGATCTGCCGCCTGCCCGCCGCCGAGCCCTCGGGCTGGAACATCGTCCCCGGCAGCATCAGAAGCGAGGCGTCGCGGACCAGCCGCCTGCACAGCTCGTCCGAGGGCAGGTCGAACGGATGCTCGACATAGGCGAAATAGGCGCCGCAGCCCAGAAGCGTCCAGCCCTCCAGCGCCGCGAATCCCCCGGTCATCGCGCGGCGCCGCGCCAGGATCTCGTCGCGCTCGCCCGCGACCCACTGGCCCAGGTTCCGCATCCCCCAGAGCGCGCCGATCTGGCCCAGCTGGCCGGGGCAGATCGCCACCGTGTCCAGGAACTTCTCCACCTCGGCCAGCCGCGCCGCACCCGCCACGATGCTGCCGACCCGGTGCCCGGTCAGGCGGTAGGCCTTGGAGAAGCTGTAGAGCTGGATCACCGTATCCTGCCACTCGGGATCGGCGAAGAGGTCGTGCGGCCGCCCGCCCAGCTCGATGGAATGGCGGCTGTCGAAATCGCGATAGGTCTCGTCCAGGATCAGCGCCAGGCCCCTGGCCCGCGCCAGGTCGCGGAAGGCGGCGACCGTACCGGCCGGATATTCCACCCCGCCGGGGTTGTTCGGCGTCACCAGCACGATGGCCCGCGTGCGCGGCGTGACCAGCGCCTCGGCCGCCGCCGCCTCCGGGATCAGCGTCGGCCCGGTCTCCAGCGGCACCGCCCGCACGCCTGTCATGTCCAGCCACATCCTGTGGTTGAAGTAATAGGGAACCGGCAGGATCACCTCGTCGCCCGCGCCCGCAAGCGTCGCCATCACCGCGCAGAAGGCCTGGTTGCAGCCCTGGGTGATCGCGACCTCCGCAGGGTCGATCGCGCCACCGTAGGCCGCCGAGAACTGGCGCGCGATCTCGTCCCGCAGCGCGGGCAGGCCCAGCACCGGCCCGTAAAGATGCGCCGCCGGATCGTTCAGCGCCGCATCCGCCAGCGCCTGGCGCAGGCCCAAGGGCGGGCTTTCCACCGGCGCGGCCTGGCTCACGTTGATCAAGGGGCGGTCCGCCGGATGGGTCACCCCCTCCAGCCAGCGCCGCGCCTCCATCACTGGCGGCGGTTCGGTCAGGGCGAAGGCGGGGTTCAAGGGCAGGGTCATCCGGTCGGACCTATCGGGCAAGGGGAGGCAGCAAGGATCGGGCGGACTTCGCCACAGGATGCGCCCGGCTTCAAGTCGCCTTCTTCCGCCGCATGACCCGGAATTCGCGCCAGGTCAGGGCGATCATCGCCAGATCGAAGGCGGACAGGGCCAGAAGCATCGGCGATCCGGTCAGAGTCCATTCCTGCATCTGGTACAGGATGAATCCCGCCAGCACCACCATGCTCGCCGGATAGGCCCAGCTCAGACGCGCGGCCAGCGCCGCGACCAGCGCCAGCTTCAATGCGCCATGGCTCAGCAGGTAGACCGCATAGAAATGCTGGCTATCGGCCGAGACCCCGCCCGCCAGGTCGCGCAGCCACAGGGCCATCCGGTCGGTCGGGTCCTGCGCCAGCTCGTGCCGGGTCATCCACTCCAGGAGCCGCCGCAGCGCCGAAGGTCCCGCGAACAGCAGGCCGAATCCCGAAAGCGCCTCTCCGGCGGCGAAGACGGCCTTCGCCACCAGGCCCGCCTCGAACAGGCGGTGAAGCCAGCGCCCGATTCCGGCCGCCACCCGCGCCTCAGTCCGAGCCGCGCATCGGCTGGACATATTGCAGCGCCATGTCCCAGGGGAAGAAGATCCAGGTGTCCTGGCTCACGCTGGTGATATAGGTGTCGGCCTGCTTCTCGCCCTCGGGCTTGGCATAGACGCAGGCGAAATGCGCCTTGGGATAGAGGCCGCGGATCAGTTCCAGCGTCTTGCCCGAGTCCACCAGGTCGTCGACGATCAGGATGCCCGCGCCGTCGCCCATCAGCTCGGCGTTCGGCGCCTTGATCACCTGCGCCTCGCGGCGCTGGTCGGCCTTGCCGCCGCCCGAGTGGTAGGACTTGACCGAGATGGAATCGACCACCCGGATGTCCAGTTCGCGGCTGACGATCATCGCCGGCACCAGGCCGCCGCGCGTGATGCCGACCACGGCCTTCCAGGCTCCGCCCTCGCCCGGCCCCTTGCCGTCCAGCCGCCAGGCCAGCGCCCTTGCGTCGCGGTGGATCTGGTCCCAGCTGACGTGGAACCCCTTTTCATATGGCAGGCGGTCGGCGGACATGGATCTCCTCCTTCAGGTAGCGACAATCTTGACGCCCAGCAGGGCCAGCGCGGCCCCGAAGCAGCGGTCGATCACGGTTTTCAGGCTGATGTAGACTGCCCGCGTCCGGTCCATCGAGAAGATGCGGGCGACAAGGCTGTTCCAGGCGGTCTCGGCGACCAGGATCAGAAGGATCAGGCAGGCCAGCACCCAGGTGGGGGTGTCCGGATTGATCGTGCCAAGGAAGATCGAGGAATAAATGACCACCGCCTTCGGGTTCGACAGGTTGGTCCAGAGCCCCAGCCGATACGCCATGAACGGTGAGCGCGGCACGGGCCGCGCATCCTCGGCGATGAAAGACTTTTCGGCATCGCGCCACAGGTGCCAGGCCATCCAGATCAGATACCCCGCCCCGCCGATCTTCAGCGCCCAGAGCAGCGAGGGCGCCGCGTCGAAGATCAGGTGCAGCCCGAACATCGCCGCAAGCGCCCAGACCACCGCGCCCGACGCGATGCCCAGCGCCAGCATGGCCCCGGTCCGGAACCCCTCGGTCAGCCCGGTCCGGGCTGACATGAGGACGGCGGGACCAGGGGAAACCACCGCAAACAGCACCAGCCCCGCAAAGGCCAGAAAGGCCGCCAGGCTCACTGGCCGCCCTCTTTCCGGCCTTGCAGCAGGTCGATGTCCGGCGCCTCGATCGCCTTCATGCCGACCGCGTGATAGCCCGCGTCGACATGCAGGTTCTCGCCCGTGGTGCCCGAGCCGAGATCGGACAAGAGGTAAAGCGCGGCCTTGCCCACTTCCTCCTGCGTCACGTTGCGGCGCAGCGGGCTGTTCAGCTCGTTCCACTTCATGATGTAGCGGAAATCGCCGATGCCGCTGGCGGCCAGCGTCTTGATCGGCCCGGCGCTGATCGCATTGACCCGGATCCCGTCCTTGCCCAGATCCTCGGCCAGATACTTGACCGAGGCCTCCAGCGCCGCCTTGGCCACGCCCATCACGTTGTAATGCGGCATCACCTTCTCCGCACCGTAATAGGTCAGCGTCAGCAGGCTCCCGCCCGGCGCCATCATCGCCGCCGCGCGCTGGCAGACGGCGGTGAAGGAATAGACCGAGATGTCCATCGCCAGCCCGAAGCCCGCGCGCGAGGTGTCGACATAGCGGCCGCGAAGCTCGTTCTTGTCGGCGAAACCGATGGCATGGACCAGGAAATCCAGCTGCCCCCATTCCGCCCGCAGCGCGCCGAACAGCGCGTCGATGCTGTCGTCGCTGGCCACGTCGCATTCGTACAGCTTTGGCGTGCCAAGCGAAGCGGCCAGCGGCTCGACCCGCTTCTTCAGCTGCTCGCCCTGGTAGCTGAAGGCAAGCTCCGCGCCCTGCTCGGCCACGGCCTGGGCGATGCCCCAGGCGATGGACTTGTCGTTCGCCAGGCCCATGATCAGCCCGCGCTTGCCCTGCATCAGTCCGGTTGACATTCCTGACCCCTTGCCCACCTTGTCGTCGAGAATGACGTGTAGGCGAAGAGGGACCCTGCTTCAAGGCAGCACCTTTTCGCCAGGGGAAGGAGTTTCCGCATGGACCGCAGCGGCATCTTCGCAGGCGAAGATCCCTTCGTGCTGGCCCGCGCCTGGCTGGCCGAGGCCGAGGCGCAAGAGCCCAACGATCCCAATGCCATCGCGCTGGCGACGGCGGATGCGGACGGGCTGCCGAACGTGAGGATGGTGCTGCTGAAGGAGATCGAGGTCGGCGGCAAGGGCGGCGGCGCCTTCGTCTTCTACACCAACTACGGCTCGAAGAAGGGCCAGGAGATCGCGGCCTCGGGCAAGGCGGCCTTCGTCATGCACTGGAAGTCGCTGCGTCGCCAGATCCGCGTCCGCGGACTGGTGACGCGCGAGGACGGGCCGCGGGCCGACGAGTATTTCGCCAGCCGCAGCCTGAAGTCGCGCCTCGGGGCCTGGGCCAGCCAGCAGTCGCAGCCCCTCTCCTCGCGTGAGGCGCTGATGGCCGAGGCGGCGAAGGTCGCGCTCACCAAGGGACCGAATCCGCCCCGCCCGCCCTATTGGGGTGGTTTCCGAATTCTTCCACTTGAGGTAGAATTCTGGGCTGATGGCGCCTTCCGGTTGCATGATCGTTTCCGGTGGCTACGCAATCATGTAGAAGATGGCTGGTTTGTTGAGCGGTTAAACCCCTAGTTTTCACGAACATCGAAACCCCAAATTCGGGTTCATGAGGATTCCCCCTTGAACCCGGAGCAAACTTGGCCGCATCTGTGCGGGCTAAGGGGCTCATTCTGGGGAGAAGGCTCTGAATATGACGGAAGACGAAGAGGTCATGCAGGAAGTGCATGGTCGCGTTAAGTGGTTTGATCCTTCCAAGGGTTTCGGTTTCATCGTTTCGGACCAGTCCGAATCCGATATCCTCCTGCATGCGAACGTTCTTCGGAACTTCGGGCAGGGTTCGGTGGCGGACGGGGCCGGGATCATCGTGCGTGTCCAGCGGACGCAGCGCGGGGTCCAGGCTGTCGAAGTGGTCAGGATCGACCCGCCCGAGGGCGCGGTCTTTCCCCTGGGCGAGGAGGCCGACCAGCTGGTCGGCGCCGACATCCTCGCGCTGGCGCTCGAGCCGGCGCGGGTGAAATGGTTCGACAAGGGCAAGGGCTTCGGCTTCGCCAATGTCTTCAGCAGGCCCGAGGACGTGTTCATTCACGCCGAGGTGCTGCGCGTGTCGGGCTTTGCCGACCTCGCCGCCGGCGAGGCCGTGGCCCTGCGCATCATCGAGGGCCGTCGCGGCCGCATGGCGGTCCAGGTCCTGTCCTGGGAATCCGCCACGCGTGACCACGCCTGATGCGGCGCTTCACCCGCATTGCCATCCTCCTGCTCGCGCTGCCCGGTGCCTTCCTGCCCGGTGCCGCGCGGGCCGAGGCCGCTTGCGCCCCCGACCGGCTGGACCTGCGCTGGCCCGGCGGGGGCGAAAGCTTCGCCGTCGAGATCGCCGATGACGCGGACGAGCGCGCGCAAGGCCTGATGTTCCGCGACAGCATGGGGGCGGACCGGGGAATGCTCTTCGTCTACGAAGGCCCCCGCCACGCCCGCTTCTGGATGAAGAACACGCTGATTCCGCTGGACATGATCTTCGCCGATGCCAGCGGCACCGTCACCCGGGTCCATTCCGACGCGGTGCCCGGCGACCTTACCCCGGTCGACGGCGGCGAAGGCGTGGTCTATGTGCTCGAGATCAACGGAGGCCTGGCCGCAAAGCTCGGCATCGTGCCGGGGACCGAGCTGCGCCATCCCGCGATCCCCGCCGCCATGGCCGCCTGGCCCTGTGGCGGCTGAAGGCTTTTCATTCCCTCAGCTTCCCGCTATGGGAGGCACAGTCGGGGCGTAGCGCAGCCTGGTAGCGCGACGGTTTTGGGTACCGTAGGTCGCGAGTTCGAATCCCGCCGCCCCGACCATCCCTCCACAGACGGAACCTTGTCCCTGTCGACCCCGGCAGAGTCGAATCCCTTTGACAGCCCGGCGCCTTCTGCCTGACGCTGGGGCACCGGCTTCGCTTTCGTTGCAGCACCCAATCGCAGGGATCCGCCATGCCATCGATGTCAGAGCTTGTTCTCCATCCGAAAACCTTTCTCAAGTCGAATGCCCTCTGGCCCTCGGGCCTCTTGAACGTGCAGGCGCGCGGCAATCCCGCGACCTTCGGCCCGAACGCCACCGCCCAGGTCATCCCGCTGATGCTGAGGCCGAAGCCGGGGGTGCAATGCCTGAACAAGACCGGCGTGCCGATGCCCTGCTGGGAAATCGCGCCGGCCGGGCTGGGTGGCTATCTCGGCTATTACTTGCCCTGGCAGCCGAACTCGACCAAGACGATGGTCATCGGCGACAAGGCCGATTTCTTCATCACCGACACGATGAACGGCTGCACCTTCGCCGCCGGGATCGGCGGGACGGTGCGGGTTGCGCATGTGAATTACAACACCTTCAATGCTGACGGCGACCGGGAAGAAGGCCTGCCGATCGACCAAGGGCATATGGACAGCGAGGTGCAGCGGGTCATGGGGGCGGCCACGCCCGGCGTGGCCCTGCGCAAGGCCGGTTACACGATCGCGAACGGCGATTTTCCCAATGTGACGGTCGTCGGCGTGCGCCGGGCCGGGCTCTGGACCTTCGCCTACCAGAAGCGGGCCATGACCGCTCCGGCGCGGCTGGGGACGGCCATGGTTCCGGGCTACCGGCTGGTTTCGGTCCACAACGTCCATTAGCACCGCTTGCGCAGGCGGGTTGCCGGGCTATCTGTAGACTTCTGGACCGGCCCCCGGGATGTCACGATGACCATAGCCTTCGACAACAGCTGGGCGCGCGATCTGCCGGGCAGCTTCCTGCGCGTCCCGCCCGATGCCGCGCCCGCGCCCCGGCTTCTGGCGCTGAACCGCCCGCTTGCCGCCGACCTCGGCCTCGACCTCACGGATGCGCAGGCGCGCGACTGGTTCTCCGGCGCCGCCCTGCCGCCCGGCGCGGACCCGATCGCCCAGGCCTATGCCGGACACCAGTTCGGCGGCTTCTCGCCCCAGCTCGGCGACGGCCGCGCGCATCTCCTGGGCGAGATCCTCACCCCCGACGGCCGCCGCTTCGACCTGCAGCTCAAGGGCTCGGGCAGGACGCCCTTCGCGCGGGGCGGCGACGGCAAGGCGGTCATCGGCCCGATGCTGCGCGAATACCTGATCTCGGACTTCATGGCCGCGATGGGGGTGCCCACGACCCGCGCCCTGGCCGTGGTGGCGACGGGCGAGGAGGTCTGGCGCGAGACGAAGCTTCCCGGCGCGGTCCTCGCCCGCGTCGCCGCGAGCCATATCCGCGTCGGCACCTTCCAGTTCTTCGCCGCCCGCGGCGACCAGGAAAAGGTGAAGGCGCTCGCCGACTATGCCATCGCCCGGCATTACCCGGAGCTTGCCGGGGCCGACGCTCCCTACCTCGCCTTCCTCGACGCCGTCATCGCCCGGCAGGCCCGGCTCATCGCCGAATGGATGGGGCTCGGCTTCATCCATGGCGTGATGAACACCGACAACATGGCGATCTCGGGCGAGACCATCGACTACGGCCCCTGCGCCTTCATGGAGGGCTACGCCCCCGGCACCGTCTTCTCCTCGATCGACCGCCAGGGCCGCTATGCCTATGCCAACCAGCCGCTGATCCTCGGCTGGAACCTCGCCCGGCTGGCCGAGACCCTGCTGCCGCTCCTCGACCGCGACGAGGGCCGCGCGGTCGAGATCGCCAACGACCGCCTCGCCGGGATCGCCCCGCGCTACCGGGCCGAGTGGCTGGCGGTGATGCGCCGCAAGCTGGGGCTGGCGGGCGAGGACGCAGGCGACGCCACGCTGGCCGAGGACCTGCTGCCGGCGATGCAGGGCGCCGACTGGACTCTGACCTTCCGCCGCCTGGACGACACGGCCGCGCTGCGCCCGCTCTTCGAGGATTTCTCCCGGATGGAAGCCTGGCTCCCCCGCTGGCGCGCCCGCGCCGGGAATGGCGCCGTCGAACGGCTGGCGAAAGCCAACCCCGCCGTGATCCCGCGCAACCACAAGGTCGAGGAAGCCCTCGCCGCCGCGACCCAAGGCGACATGGCCCCCTTCCGCGCCCTTCTCGCCGCGATCCGGCAGCCCTTCACCGAAAGCGAAGCCTACATGCTCCCCGCTCCGTCCGGCTTCGGCCAGTACGTCACCTATTGCGGCACCTGACCGCTCCTCGTTCGACTTCGTCTTCTCGTCGCCGGGCGAGGAGTGACGCAGTCATCGACGAGCCCCCCGCGAGAATGGCGAAACCGTCGCCAGGCCCCCTCGCGGGGAGTGACGCCGTCATCGACGGGCCGCCGGGCGCATGGATTGACGCCCCCGCCCTTCCCCGCCACCATGGCGCATGGCCGACCGCTCCGACATCCACGACCGCCTCGCCGCCTCGCTCCGCGCCGCCCGCAAGGCAAGGGGCCTGTCCCTCGACGCCGCCGCCAAGCTCTCCGGCGTCTCCCGCTCGATGGTCAGCCAGATCGAACGCGGCGAATCCTCGCCCACCGTGGCCACGCTCTGGGCCCTGACCCGGGCCCTGCAACTCGACTTCGCCGGCCTCCTCGAGGGCCGCCCCGCCCCCGGCATCGACGTCACCCGCGCCGCCGCCGCCCCGGTGATCGACCGCGCCGGGGTGAAGATCCGCATCCTCTCGGCCCCGGAATCGGTCGGCACGCATGAGGTCTACGAACTGGTGTTCGCAAAGGGCGCGAAACTCGCCTCCGAAGCCCATTCCCCCGGCTGCCGCGAGCATCTGACCGTGCTGGAGGGCCGCCTGACCGTCACCTCGGGCGAGGCCGGCGAGCGGCTCGGCCCCGGCGACGTCGCCCGCTATCCCGCCGATCGCGCGCATGAGATCGCCGCCGAAGGCACGGCCCGCGCGATCCTGATCGTCCAGGACAGTTGACCCGTTGCAGCGGGGGGTTTCACACCCCCCGCACCCCCCGTGGAGTATTTTCGCCAAGAGGAAGCCGCATCCGCTTTAAGGGATATGTTTCCGCCATATTGACACGAACCTCGCTCGCTGCCACATTCCGCCAAACCGGAAAGGATTCTGCCATGACGGACGCCCCCACGGACAAGGCCGCGTTCCTGGAGCACATCGCCGCCACCCTGGCGGGGATCGAGGCCGAGGGGCTCATGAAGCGCGAACGGCTGATCACAGGCGCTCAGGGCGCGCATGTGCGGATGGCGGGGCGCGAGATGCTGAACCTCTGCGCCAACAACTACCTCGGCCTCGCCTCCGACCCCCGCCTGATCGCCGCCGCCAAATCCGCGATGGACGACCACGGCTTCGGCATGGCCAGCGTCCGCTTCATCTGCGGCACGCAAGACCTGCACCGGCAATTGGAGACCCGCCTCGCGCACTACCTCGGCCACGACGACTCGATCCTCTTCGCCGCCTGCTTCGACGCCAACGGCGGCCTCTTCGAGCCCCTCCTCGGCCCGGAAGACGCCGTCATCTCCGACGCCCTGAACCACGCCTCGATCATCGACGGCATCCGCCTCTGCAAGGCCAGGCGCTACCGCTACGTCAACAGCGACATGGCCGATCTCGAGGCCCAGCTGAAACAGGCCCGCGCCGACGGCGCCCGCTTCCTGATGATCGCCACCGACGGCGTCTTCTCGATGGACGGCTATTACGCCAAGCTGCCGGAAATCCGCGCTCTTGCCGATGCTTACGGCGCGCTGGTGATGGTCGACGACTGCCACGCCACCGGCTTCACCGGCCCGAAGGGTGCAGGTACCCCGGCCCGCGCCGGGGTGCAGGTCGACCTCCTCACCGGCACGCTCGGCAAGGCGCTCGGCGGGGCCCTGGGGGGCTACATCGCCGGGCCGCAGCCGGTGATCGACCTCCTGCGCCAGCGCGCCCGGCCCTATCTCTTCTCCAACGCGCTCCCCCCCGCCGTGGTCGGCGCCGCGCTGGCCGCGCTCGACATCGTGGAGGCGGCCGACGACCTGCGCGCCCGCCTCGCCGCCAATGCCGAATACTGGCGCGCGGGCCTCACCGCCGCCGGCTTCACCCTCCTGCCGGGCGAACATCCCATCGTCCCCGTCATGCTGGGCGACGCCAAGCTCGCGCAAGCCATGGCCGCCGACCTGAACGCGCGGGGCATCCATGTCGCGGGCTTCTTCTTCCCCGTCGTCCCGAAAGGACAGGCCCGCATCCGCACCCAGATGAACGCCGCCCTCACGAAGGACGACCTCGACTTCGCCCTCGACGCCTTCACCCAGGCCGGCAAGGCCACCGGAGTGCTGAAATGACCAACGAGAAGCCCGCGCCGGTCGGTGGCGCAAACGACATGAAAGCCCTGGTGAAAGCCCGTCCCGAACCCGGCCTCTGGATGGAACGCCGCCCGGTGCCCGAGATCGGCCCCGACGACGTGCTGATCAAGATAAACAAGACCGGGATCTGCGGCACCGACATCCATATCTGGAACTGGGACGCCTGGGCGCAAAAGACCGTGCCCGTCCCCCTCGTCACCGGCCACGAATTCGCCGGCGAGATCGTGGAGATCGGCCGCAATGTCGAGGGCCTGACCCTCGGCCAGCGCTGCTCGGGCGAGGGCCACCTGATCGGCAAGACCAGCCGCCAGAGCCGCTCCGGCAAGTTCCACCTCGACCCGGAAACCCGCGGCATCGGCGTCAACGAACCCGGCGCCTTCGCCGAATACCTGCGCCTGCCGGCCTTCAACGTCGTCCCCCTGCCCGACGCCATCGACGACGAGATCGGCGCGATCCTCGACCCGCTCGGCAACGCCGTCCACACCGCCCTCAGCTTCGATCTGATCGGCGAGGACGTGCTGATCACCGGCGCGGGTCCCATCGGCATCATGGCCGCCGCCGTCGCCCGCCATGTCGGCGCGCGGCATGTGGTGATCACCGACATCAACCAGGCCCGCCTCGACCTCGCCGGACAGGTGGCCGACGTGGTGCCGGTCAATGTCGCCACTACCGACCTGAAATCGGTCTACTCCGGCCTGCACATGACCCAGGGCTTCGACGTGGGCATGGAGATGTCGGGTAGCCAACAGGCCCTCGACCAGATGGTCGAGCATATGGTGATGGGCGGCCGCATCGCCATGCTCGGCATCCCGCCCGGCAAGTCGCCGGTGGACTGGTCCCGCATCGTCTTCAAGGCGATCACCATCAAGGGCGTCTATGGCCGGGAAATCTTCGAGACCTGGTACAAGATGATCGCCATGCTGGAAAACGGCCTCGACATCCGCCGGGTGATCACCCACCGCTTCAAGGTGGACGCGTTCCAGCAGGGCTTCGCCGCCATGCGCTCCGGCCTCTCCGGCAAGGTGGTGCTTGACTGGACCTGAACGAGACCGCACCCAGCCCATTCATCTTTGCCAAAATATCCCCGCCGGAGGCATCCGCCGCCTCGTCCCGCGCGAAGCCTGACGATTGCGCCCGCCGCCGCGGCCAGCGCCTCCCCTCCCCCTCGTGGGGAGGGGCCGGGGGTGGGAGGCCGCCAGCGGACTCCGGACACAACGGCCCCGGAAATGCCCCGAAATCGCCCGACGGCGTTAACCCGCCGCTAACCATTCCCCGGTGAGCCTTCCGGCAGGGAACATGGGGACAGGATCATGGACGGATCGCATCGCAAGGGCTTTGCCGAGGCAGCGGGCGCCGCCCTCGCTCCGGCCCCGGAGGTGACGCCGACCGCCATCGCCCGGGGCTCCCGCTTCCGGGTGCGCTCCCTCCGCCTCGATCCCGGCGGCGCGACCGCGCTGCAATCCCACCTGCACCGCTCGGAACACTGGGTGGTGGTCGAGGGCACGGCCGAGGTCACGCTGGACCGGCACTCCCGCCTCGTCGGCGAGGGCGAGGCGGTGCATATCCCGCTCGGCTTGCCGCACCGGCTGGAGAACCCCGGCCGCCTGCCGGTGACGCTGATCGCGGTGGAAACCGGCTGCTATCTCGGCGAGGATGACCTGATCCGCCACGAGTAGACCCTTCGCGAACATTTCCCGCGGGAAGCCGATGGCGCGCCAGGGCGAGCCACCCGGATGCCCGCAGCCGCCCCGCTGCCGCCGCGCCGGCCGCCGCGAGGAGTGCACGAAGTGCATCGACGAGCAGCCCCCAGGCTCACGCCCGGCCGAACCCCCACAGCCAACCCATTGATTTCCCAAGCCCGCCAATCCGGCCCGGCGTAGACGGCCGCGCCGAACCCCGGTTTACACCGTCCCCCGCATCGGCGATAACCAGCCCTGACCGGCCCGAAGGTTACGCCCATGCTCCTCCTGATCGACAACTACGACAGCTTCACCTGGAACCTCGTCCACTATCTGGGCGAGCTTGGCGCAGAGGTGGTCGTCAAGCGGAACGACGCGCTGGAGGTCCAGGACGCGCTCGCCCTCAGGCCCGAGATGATCGTCCTCTCTCCCGGCCCCTGCGACCCCGCCGCAGCCGGGATCTGCCTGCCGCTCACCCGCGCCGCCGCGACGGCCGGCATCCCGCTTCTCGGCGTCTGTCTCGGCCACCAGACCATCGGCGAGGCTTTCGGCGGCAAGGTCGTCCGCTGCCACGAGATCGTCCATGGCAAGATGGGGACCATGCATCACTCCGGAAAGGGCGTCTTCCGCGGCCTGCCCTCGCCCTTCCAGGCAACCCGCTACCATTCCCTCGTCGTCGACCGCGACAGCCTGCCACCCGAGCTGGAGATCACCGCCTGGCTCGAGGACGGCACGATCATGGGCCTGCGCCACCGCAGCCACCTGATCGAGGGCGTGCAGTTCCACCCCGAGTCGATCGCCTCGGAGCACGGCCACCAGCTCCTGCGGAACTTCCTCGACGAGGCCCGCGCCCTCACGGTGCCGGCATGAGCGAGGTCCTGAAACCCCTGATCGGCATCGCCGCCAACCGCCCCCTCACCCGTGCCGAGGCCGAGGCCGCCTTCACCGCGCTCTTCGAGGGCGAGGGCACGCCGGCCCAGATGGGGGGCTTCCTGATGGCGCTGCGCACAAGGGGCGAGACGGTGGATGAATACGCCGCCGCCGCCACGGTGATGCGCTCGAAATGCAACCCGGTGACGGCCCCCGAGGGCGCGATCGACATCGTCGGCACCGGCGGCGACGGCAAGGGGACGCTGAACATCTCGACCGCCACCGCCTTCGTCGTGGCCGGCGCGGGCGTCACCGTCGCCAAGCACGGCAACCGGAACCTCTCGTCCAAGTCCGGCTCGGCCGACGCGCTGACCGAGATGGGCCTGAACGTGATGGTCCCGCCCGAGGTGGTGGAACGCTGCCTCGCCGAGGCCGGGATCGGCTTCATGATGGCGCCGATGCACCATCCCGCGACGCGGCATGTGATGCCGGTCCGCTCGGAACTGGGGACGCGGACGATCTTCAACATCCTCGGCCCGCTCACCAACCCCGCCGGGGTCAGGCGCCAGTTGACCGGGGCCTTTTCGGACGCGCTGATCCGGCCGATGGCCGAGACCCTCCTGACCCTGGGGTCGGAGAAAGCCTGGCTGGTCCACGGCTCGGACGGCACCGACGAGATCACCATCTGCGGCGCGACCTCGGTCTCGGCCGTCGAGAACGGCGCCGTCCGCGATTTCACCCTCCACCCCGAGGATGCGGGCCTCGCCCCGCATCCGTTCGAGGCGATCCTGGGCGGCACCCCGGCCGAGAACGCGGTCGCCTTCCGCGCGCTCCTGGACGGGGCGCCGGGCGCCTATCGCGACGCGGTCCTGCTGAACGCGGCCGCAGCACTGGTGGTGGCCGACAAGGCGGGAACCCTGCGCGACGGCGTGGCGCTGGCCCGCGAGTCGATCGATTCCGGCGCCGCGCGCGGCAAGGTCGACGCGCTCCGCCGCCTGACGAACGCCTGAGGGGGGCCCATGAGCACGATTCTCGACCGTATCAAGGCCTACAAGCTTGACGAGGTGGCCGCGCTCAAGGCCGCGCGCCCGCTGGCCGACCTGCAGGCCGCCGCCCGCTCCGCCGCCCCGCCGCGCGGCTTTGCCCGCGCCCTGCGCGATGCCGCCGCCAGCGGCTATGGGCTGATCGCCGAGATCAAGAAGGCCAGCCCCTCCAAGGGCCTGATCCGCGCCGATTTCGACCCACCCGAACTGGCCCGCGCCTATGCGGCCGGGGGGGCGGCCTGCCTCTCCGTGCTGACCGACGGCCCCTCGTTCCAGGGGGCGAACGATTTTCTCGTCGCCGCGCATGATGCGGTCACCCTGCCCTGCCTGCGCAAGGATTTCCTCTACGACCCGATCCAGGTGGTCGAATCCCGCGCGCTGAACGCCGACTGCATCCTGATCATCATGGCCTCGCTCGACGATGCCCAGGCCGCCGAACTCGAGGCCGCAGCCTTCGAACTCGGGATGGACGTGCTGATCGAGGTGCATGACGAGGCCGAGCTTGACCGCGCCGCCCTGCTGAAATCGCCGCTGATCGGGATCAACAACCGCAACCTGCACACCTTCGAAGTGTCGCTCGATACCACCCGCCGCCTGGCCCGCCGGGTGCCCGAGGACCGGATCATCGTCGCCGAAAGCGGACTTCACACCTGCGACGACCTCGCCGATCTCGCGCAATACGGCGCGCGCTGCTTCCTGATCGGCGAAAGCCTGATGCGGCAGGACGACGTGACCGCCGCGACCAGGGCGATCCTGGCCAAACCCCTGACCGCGCAGGGCGGGCTATGAGCGGGCTGTCGCATTTCGACGACCGGGGCCAGGCCCATATGGTCGATGTCTCGGACAAGCCGGTGACCGACCGGATGGCCGTCGCCGTGGGCGCGGTGCGGATGCGTGCCGAGACCCTGGCGCTGGTCTCGGAAGGCCGGGCGAAGAAGGGCGATGTCCTCTCCGTGGCACGGCTGGCGGGGATCATGGCGGCGAAAAGGACCTCCGACCTGATCCCGCTCTGCCACCCCTTGCCGATCACCAGGGTCGCGCTGGAACTGGTGGCCGACCCCGCCCTGCCGGGGGTGCGGATCGAGGCGACGGTCAAGACCTCGGGCCAGACCGGCGTCGAGATGGAGGCGCTGACCGCGGTCTCGGTCGCGGCGCTGACGGTCTATGACATGGTGAAGGCGGTCGAGAAGTCGATGGTGATCGACGGCATTCGCCTGATCCTGAAGGATGGCGGAAAATCAGGACGTTACGAGGCGGAGTGATGATTTCGGTCGAAGATGCGCTGGCCCGCTGCCTGGCTCTGGCCCAGGTGCTTCCCCCCGAAACCGTGCCGCTGGCGCAAGGCGCCGGGCGCTGGATGGCCGTCCCCGCCACCGCCCGGCGCGACCAGCCGCCCTTCCCGGCCTCGGCGATGGACGGCTACGCGGTCGCGGGCGATCCCGCCGTCGGCGACAGCTTCCTCGTGGTGGGCGAGGCGGGCGCGGGCCATGCCTTCGCCGGGACGATCGGGCCGGGCGAGGCCGCGCGGATCTTCACCGGCGCCCCGGTGCCCGAGGGCGCGACCCGGGTGGTGATCCAGGAGGACGTGCGCCGCGAGGGCGACCGGATCACCCTGACCGGCGCCGATGGCGGCGCGAACATCCGGCCGCGCGGACAGGATTTCCGCGCCGGAGACAGCCTGGCCCCCCGCCTCCTGCGGCCGAACGACCTCGCCCTCCTGGCGGCGATGAACGTGGCGCAGGTCACCGTGACGCGGCGCCCGGTGGTGGCGCTGGTCGCCACCGGAGACGAGCTGGTGATGCCGGGCGAGGAGCCGGGACCGGACCAGATCATCGCCTCGAACGGCTTTGCGCTGAAGGCGATGATCGAGGCCGAGGGCGGCCTGGCGCGGATGCTGCCGATCGCGCGCGACACCGAGGCGGAGCTGGAAACCGTCCTCGGCCTGGCCGAGGGCGCGGACCTGATCGTCACCATCGGCGGCGCCTCGGTCGGCGACCACGACCTCGTCGGCCGGGCGGCCGGTTTCGCGGCCGATTTCTGGAAGGTGGCGATGCGTCCGGGCAAGCCGCTGATGGCGGGCCGGCTGAACGGCGTGCCGATGCTCGGCCTGCCGGGCAATCCGGTCTCGGCCATCGTCTGCGGGCATCTCTTCCTTTTGCCCATGGTCCGCGCGATGCTGGGCCGCCCGGACGCGGCCCCCGTCCCGCGCGAGGCCCGGCTGACCGTCGATCTGCCCGCGAACGGCCCGCGCGCGCATTACATGCGGGCGCGGCTGGCCGCGGGACCGGCGATCAGCCCTTTCGACCGCCAGGATTCGGCGCTTCTGTCGATCCTGGGCCAGGCCGACGCCCTGCTGATCCGCCCGGTCGACGCCCCGCCCTGTCGCGCCGGGGACACCGTGCCCTACCTCCCGCTTTAGCCGCCCGTCGATAATTCTTGACACAAACCGGGAACACGGGCAGAACATTGTGTTAACTCATGATGTGGGGATCTGGCCGTGCTGACACGCAAGCAGTTGGAACTTCTGGACTTCATCAAGACACGGATGGACCGCGACGGGGTGCCGCCCTCGTTCGACGAGATGAAGGATGCGCTGGACCTGCGCTCGAAGTCGGGGATCCACCGGCTGATCACCGCGCTGGAAGAACGCGGCTTCATCCGCCGCCTCGCCCACCGCGCCCGCGCGCTGGAAATCGTGAAACTGCCCGAGGCGATGGAGAGACCCGGCTTCTCACCCAAGGTGATCGCCGGCGACCGGGTCGATCCGCCGCGCGGCGCGCTGCCGGTCTCCACCGTCCATGCGCTGGAACTGCCGGTGATGGGCCGCATCGCCGCCGGCGTGCCGATCGAGGCGATCTCCGAGGTCTCGCACCACGTCGCGGTGCCGGGCTCGATGCTGTCCGGCAAGGGCCAGCACTACGCGCTCGAGGTCAAGGGCGATTCCATGATCGACGCCGGGATCAACGACGGCGACATCGTCGTGATCCGCGAGCAGTCGACGGCCGAGAACGGCGATATCGTCGTGGCCCTGGTCGAGGATCACGAGGCCACGCTGAAACGCTACCGCCGCCGCGGCAACATGATCGCGCTCGAAGCCGCGAACCCGGCCTACGAGACGCGGGTGTTCCCCGACCATCTGGTCAAGGTGCAGGGCCGGCTCGTGGGGCTGATCCGCAGCTACTAGGGCCTTGGCAGCCGCACCGGGCGGACGGGCGGCGACCAGAGACGGCTGGCGTCCTGCGTCACCGTGATCGCCAAAGCGTCGCCCACCGTCCACAGCGCCAGCGGCCCGGTCTCGCGCAGGATGCGCTGGTCGATCAGCGGGCAGCCCTCCGGCACCTCCTCGGCCCGTTCGGCCAGGATCACCAGATCGGCCGTGGCGCAGGCCCCGGCCAGCCGCGCCAGCGCCCCCTTGCCCGACAGCGCGACCATCCGCCGCCCGGCAAGCTGGAACCGCCGCTCGCCCTTGGCGCCCTGGAACCCCGGCCGCGCCGCCGCGCGCTCCTGCCCCGCCAGGTCGCCGTCGTTCTCCAGCCAGCTTTCCGCCGCGAAGCCGCCGCCCCGCGCGGCCGAGAGCGCGCGCCCCTCCGGTCCCGCAAGGCCGACCAGCCGGCCATCGCCCGAGATCAGCAGATCCGGCCGCTCCCCCCCGCTCCAGAGAGCCAGCGCCAGCACCGCCGCCGCCAGTCCCGGACCGCGCCACCAGCCGCGCCAGAGGATCGCCCAGATCGCGCCGAGCGTGAACAGCGGCAGGACCCATGGCCCCGGCCCCGGGATCGCCGTCACCGACCCCTCCAGCCCCGCGATCCAATGCGCGACGAACAGGATCCAGCGCGCGCCCTGCTGCATCGCCCAGAGCGGCAGGCCCGCGAGGCCCAGCGGCGCCAGCAGCGCCGCCAGCGCCCCGGCGGGCATGATCACCGCCCCCATCACCGGCACGGTCAGGAGGTTCGCGACCAGCCCGTAATCGGTGAAGCGGTTGAAATGCGCCGCCGCGTAGGGCGCGGTCGAAAGCCCCCCGATCAGCGAGGACAAAACCAGCGTGAAGACCGGCATCAGCCAGCGCGGCACCCGCTCGCGGTAGATGCTGCCCTCCAGCGCGCCGAAGCCCAGGATCAGCGCGATGGTGGCGGCGAAGGACATCTGGAAACCGGGTTCCAGCAGGCTTTCCGGCTTCAGCGCCAGCAGGATCATGCCCGCCACCGCCACCGACCGCAGCGACAGCGCGCGGCGGTCCAGGAGCACGGCCCCGAGGACGACCGCGATCATGATGAAGGCCCGCTCGGTCGCGACATTCGCGCCCGAGAGCAGGAGGTAGAACAGCGCCACGCCAAGGCTTGCCACCGCCGCCACCTTCTTGCTGTTCACCCGCAGCGCCAGGAACGGGACCAGCGCCAGCCCGTAGCGCAGGAGCGCGAAGACGAAGCCGGTGAGGAAGGCCATGTTCATCCCCGAGATCGCCAGCAGATGCGCCAGCGACGAATCGCGCAGCGCCCGCACCGTCTCCTCGGTGATCGCCGAGCGGTCGCCGGTCATCGCGCCGGCCGCGAAGGCCCCCGCCTGTCCCTCCATCCGCGCCAGCATCCGTTGCGTCAGCCAGCGGCGCAGCCGGTCGATCGGCAGCGCGCCGCCCTCGGGCTCCTCCAGCAGGAGGACCGGGGTCCGCGTATAGCCGACCGCCCCCAGCCGGTCGAAAAAGGCCATGCGGCGAAAGTCGAAGCCGCCGGGTTCGACCGGACCCTGCGGCGCGGCGAGGGTGGCGGTCAGGATCACCAGCTGACCGGGGGCCGGGATGAGGAAGTCCTGCGCCTCCTGCAGCGAGATGCGGACCCTGGCCGGGGTGCGGTCGGGCGCGACCTCGCGCAGGACCACCCGGTCCAGCGTCAGGCGCAGCGCATCGGATTGCGAGCGGTCGATATCGACGATCCGCCCCTCGACCGGGCCGTGATAGCGGAACTCCAACATCGGCGCGGCCAGGGAATGGGCCCGGATCCCCGCCGCCAGCCAGCCCGCCAGCAGCGCCGCGAGGCCGATGGCCAGGGGCCGCGCAAGCTCGGGCCCGCGCGCGGCGAGGCCCGTGGCCGCCGCCAGCCCCAGCGCCGCCAGCGCATAGGCCCCCGGCCCCGGCTCGCCGCCCTGGGCGAACCAGAGCGCGATGCCGCAGCCCATCAGGACGGCGATCCAGGGGAACAGCGTCCCCCGCGCCGCCTGAAGCCCCAGAAGCGGCGCACGCATCAGCCGGACCAGCGCCACCTTGTCTCCCACCCCGCGATTGCCTAAACCCTCCGCCAGTCTAGGCGCCGCCTGGTTTCCGAAAGGTTAATCCCGATGTCCTCTCCCGTCGTCACCCGCTTCGCGCCCTCGCCCACGGGCTATCTGCACATCGGCGGCGGCAGGACAGCGCTGTTCAACTGGCTTTACGCGCGCGGCCGCGGCGGCAAGTTCCTCCTCCGGATCGAGGATACCGACCGCGAGCGCTCCACGCCGCAGGCGACGGCAGCGATCCTGCGCGGGCTGACCTGGCTCGGCCTCGACTGGGACGGCGATGTCGTCAGCCAGTTCGAACGCCGCGACCGTCACGCCGAGGTAGCGCATGAGATGCTTGCGCGAGGAACGGCCTACAAGTGCTTCAGTACTCAGGAAGAAATCGCCACCTTCCGCGCGGCCGAGGAGGCTGCGGGACGCTATCCGGTGTTCCTCTCGCCCTGGCGCGACGCCGATCCCGCGACCCATCCCGACGCGCCCTTTGCCATCCGCATGAAGGCCCCGCGCAGCGGCGAGACGGTGATCGAGGACGAGGTGCAGGGCCGTGTGGTGATCCGGAACGAGACGCTGGACGACATGATCGTCCTGCGCTCGGACGGGACGCCGGTCTACATGCTGGCGGTGGTGGTCGACGATCACGACATGGGCGTCACCCATGTGATCCGGGGCGACGACCACCTGAACAACGCCGCGCGCCAGCAGATGGTCTATGACGCGATGGGCTGGCAGGTGCCGGTCTGGGCGCATATCCCGCTGATTCACGGGCCGGACGGCAAGAAGCTCTCCAAACGCCACGGCGCGACCGGGGTCGAGGAATACCAGGCGATGGGCTATCCTGCGGCGGGGATGCGCAACTACCTCACCCGGCTCGGCTGGGCCAAGGGCGATGCCGAGATCTTCACCAGCGAAGAAGCTATGGCGATGTTCGACCTCTCCGGCATCGGGCGGGCCCCGGCGCGGCTCGATTTCAAGAAGCTCGAGAACACCTGCGGCCATCACATGGCGATGGCCGGAGATGCCGCGCTGCTGCATGAACTGGAGGCCTATCTGGCCGCCGCGAACCGCCCGGCTCTGACCGGGGCGCAACATGAACGGATGGTCCTGGCGCTGCCCTTCCTGAAGAAATCCGCGAAGACCTTCCCGGAACTGCTTGAAAAAGCACATTTCCTGATGATCTCGCGCCCGGTGCTGCGCGACGAGAAGGCCGAGGCCGCGCTGGATACGGTATCCCGTGGTATACTGAAATCATTGACGCCGCGCCTGCAAACTGCTAGCTGGACCAAGGACGCACTCGAGCCGATCCTGACCGAGATCGCCGCGGAAAACGGCATCGGTTTCGGCAAGCTCGCCGCGCCCCTGCGGGCAGCGATCGCGGGCCGCAGCGTTACACCTTCCGTTTACGACATGATGCTAGCCATCGGTCGCGAGGAAACCGTCGCAAGGCTGCTGGACGCCATCTGAGGTTGCGCCCCCGGTCTTGAAGCCGCCCCAGCCGGGGTGCAGGATAGCCATGGGCCGCCCCGGCATGGGACGACCCGCCATGACCGGGGAGAACCATGTCGGACAACGTCGCCAAGCTCAACCTCAACGGGAATACCTATGATCTTCCCGTGCACAGACCCACTCTCGGCCCCGACGTGCTGGATATCCGCAAGCTCTATGGCGAGGCGGATGTCTTCACCTTCGACCCGGGCTTCACCTCGACGGCCGCCTGCGAAAGCGCGATCACCTATATCGACGGCGACAAGGGCGAGCTTCTGTATCGCGGCTATCCGATCGAGCAGCTGGCCGAGAAATCGACGCATCTCGAAGTCTGCTACCTGCTGCTCTACGGCGAACTGCCGACCGCCGCGCAGCTGGCCGACTTCACCCAGCGCGTGACCCGCCACACCATGGTGCATGAGCAGATGCACTATTTCTTCCGCGGCTTCCGCCGCGACGCGCATCCGATGGCGACGATGGTGGGCGTGGTCGGCGCCATGGCGGCCTTCTACCACGATTCGACCGACATCTCCGATCCCTGGCAGCGCGAGGTCGCGGCGATCCGCATGATCGCCAAGCTGCCGACGATCGCGGCGATGGCCTACAAGTATTCGGTCGGCCAGCCCTTCGTCTATCCGAAGAACGCGCTGAGCTATTCGGGCAACTTCCTGCAGATGTGCTTCGCCGTCCCGACCGAGGATTACGTGGTCAATCCGATCCTGGAAAAGGCGATGGACCGCATCATGATGCTGCATGCGGACCACGAGCAGAACGCCTCGACCTCGACCGTGCGGCTGGCGGGATCCTCGGGCGCGAACCCCTTCGCCTGCATCGCGGCCGGCATCGCCTGCCTCTGGGGCCCGGCGCATGGCGGGGCGAACCAGGCCTGCCTGGAGATGCTGAAGGAGATCGGCACCGTCGACCGGATCCCGGAATACATCGCCAAGGCCAAGGACAAGAACTCGGGCTTCCGCCTGATGGGCTTCGGCCACCGGGTCTACAAGAACTTCGATCCCCGCGCCAAGGTGATGAAGGAATCGGCGGACGAGGTGCTGGGGCTGCTCGGGATCGAGAACAATCCCCTCCTCCAGGTCGCCAAGGAACTGGAGCGGATCGCGCTGGAGGACGAATATTTCGTCTCGAAGAAGCTTTACCCGAACGTCGACTTCTACTCGGGCATCATCCTCGAGGCGATGGGCTTCCCGACCTCGATGTTCACCCCGATCTTCGCGATCTCGCGCACCGTGGGCTGGATCAGCCAGTGGAAAGAGATGATCGCCGACAAGAACCAGAAGATCGGCCGCCCGCGCCAGCTCTACATCGGCCCGGCGCAGCGCGACTACGTCGACCTGCGCCACCGCTGAAGGCACGCGTCATTCCGCCGGAACGCCGCTGGGCCAGCGCCCGGCGGCGGCTTTCATTGCGGTGGGGTGCAGCCGCTCGGAGCGGTCGCGGCCGATGACCCGCCGCCGCCGCCAGAGGAAGGCCTTGCCCCAGTGCCGCCAGGTTCCGACCATCGGCGCCTCCGGATCGCAGGGATAGCGCGCGCGCCAGGCCTCGGGCAGGGCGAGGTCCAGCGCCTCGACCCGCTCCAGCATCCAGACCAGCGGCAGGTTCGACAGCCGCCGCGCCGCCTCGAGCCCGCCGATCTGGCCGCCGATGTCGCCATGCGCGCCGCGGAACCAGACCTGCTCGACATTGCCCTCCCAGCCGGGCGGACATTCCCAGAGCACCGGCTCGAAGGCCATGCGGGTCTCGTGCAGGGCCAGCGCATGGAAGCCGTGCCGGACCGACGCGCCGAGGTGGTGGCTGTGAAAGGCGTAGCGGTCGGCGCTGAACAGCCAGAAGAACGGCAGGCGCAGCCCCAGCGCCTTCACCGTATCCCAGACCCCTACCATCTCGATCGGGGCCTCCGCATGGCAGAAGCGGCGGGCAAAGGCCTGGGCGGCCCGGCTGTGCGGCGCGCGTTCGTAATGCCGCCAGGCCAGCGTCACCGCCCGCTCGGTCGCGTGTTCGCGCTTCAAGAGCCCGACCCGGTCGATCACCCCGGCCAGCGAGCGGACCGCGAAAGCCCCGCGCGAATAGCCGAACAGGAAGATCCGGTCCCCCTCGCGATAGCCCGAGGCCAGCCAGCCATAGGCGCGGCGGATCTGCGGCGAGACGCCCCGGCCCTCGATCAGCGCAAGGCCGCGCAGCCAGCCCTCCCATTGCATGCCGGGCTCGTAATAAAGCCGCCGGTTCGCGGTGGGGCCCATGGACTGCAGAAGCTGGAACAACAGCCCCGCATTGCCCACCTGCCCCGGCTCGAGCGAGGAGAGCGTGCCGTCCAGGATCACCACATGATCGACCCGGCCCCGCCCGCGCCCCGGTTCGGGGGCGGGCGCGGGTTCCGTCGTGACCTCGACGTCCCGGCGGAGAAAGCGGCGCAGGCGGTCAAGAAGACGCGTGGCGGGCCTCCTCGATCCAGGTCCAGAGGCGGGACGGCGTGAAAGGCATGTCCACCTTGCTCACTCCCAGCGGCGCCAGCGCATCGCGGACCGCATTGGATATCGCGCCGAGCGCGCCGACGGTTCCCGCCTCGCCGCAGCCCTTCATGCCCAGGGGATTGGTGCGGGTCGGCACGCCCTGTTCGGCGAACCGGATCATCGGCAGGTCGGTCGCGCGCGGCATGGCATAGTCCATGAAGCTGGCCGTCACCACCTGCCCGCCGCCGTCCTGCACCAGCCATTCGGTCACCGCCTGGCCGAAACCCTGCGCCACCCCGCCATGCACCTGCCCCTCGACCAGGTTCGGCGCGACCAGCACGCCGAAATCGTCCACCACCGAATAACGGTCCAGCGTCAGCTTCCCGGTCTCGGGGTCGATCTCGACCTCGGCCAGATGGACGCCGTTCGGGAAAGAGCGGCCCTCCAGCGTGATCTTCTCGCTGCGGTCGATCAGGTCCGGCCGCCCCCTCGCCCGGGCCAGCGCCGCCGCCTCGGCCAGGGTGATGCGGTGGTTGGTGCCGGGGGCGACGAAGCGGTGCTCGGCGAAGGAAACCTCGGCGGCCTCCCATTCCCCGGCCAGGAAATCCTCGAAGGCCCCGATCATCGCGCCGACCGTCGCCCGCGTGGCCGTTCCCTGCACCGTGACCGAGCGCGAGCCGCCGGTGCCGCCGCCCCTGGCGATCCGGTCGCTGTCGCCCTCGACCACCCGGACCAGTTCCTGCGGGATCCCGGTCGATTCGCTGACGAAGCGGGAGTAGACGCTCTCATGCCCCTGCCCGTTCGACTGGGTGCCGACGTAAAGCGTGGCGCCGCCGTCCTCCTCCAGCACCAGCCGCGCGATCTCCTCCGGGCTGCCCAGGATCGCCTCGATATAGGCGGCGACGCCGAGGCCGCGCAGAAGGCCCTTCGCCCGGCTTGCCGCCGCGCGTCCGGCATAGCCCGCCGCACGCGGGGCGACCGTGTCCAGAAGCCCCGCGAAATCGCCGCCGTCGATCACCTCGCCCTCGAGCGTGACATGGGGAAAGCGGCGGATCACGTTCTTCCGCCGCAGTTCCACCGGATCGGCCCCCAGCACCCGCGCGGCATGGTCCATCGCGCGCTCGATGGTCAGGATCGCCTCGGGCCGCCCGGCGCCGCGATAGGCGTCGATCGGGACGGAATTGGTATAGACGCAGCGCGCCGCAAGGGACGCCACGGGGATGTCATAGACGCCGGTCAGCACTTTCGCGAAAAGCTCCGTCTGGATGCCCTGCCCGAATTGCGAATTGTAGGCGCCAAGGTTTGACACGAGGTTGACGCGATAGGCCGTGATCCGATGGTCGGCGTCAAAGCCCAGCTCGGCCCGCGCCACCAGATCGCGGCCGGCGTTGTCGCTCAGCATCCCCTCGGTCCGGGTCGAGACCCAGGCCACCGGCCGCCCCAGCGCGCGGGCGGCCTCGGCCAGGACGACGTATTCCGGATAGGTCATCGCCTTCATCCCGAAGCCGCCGCCGACGTCGGGATTGGTCACCCGGACCCTCTCGCGCGGCAGGTCCAGCATCCGCGACAGCTCGTTGCGCTGGCCCCAGACGCCCTGGCCGTTGACGCAGAGATGCAGCCGCTCGCCGTCCCATTCGGCGAAGGCCGCGCGGGGTTCCATCGGGGCGGCGGTGACGCGGTTGTGCACCACCTCCAGCGCGACGCGATGGGCCGAGCGCGCCAGCGCCGCCTCGGTGCCAGGCTCGTCGCCGAACCCATAGTCCAGCGCCAGGTTGCCGGGCGCCTCCGGATGGATCGCCGGATCCCGCGACTCCAGATGAAGAACGGGCTCCATGTCCCTGATATCATAAAGGATCGCCTCGGCCGCATCCCGCGCCGTCTCCGGCGTATCGGCGACCACCATGGCCAGGGCCTCGCCGACGAAGCGCACCCGTCCCTGCGCCAGGACCGGCCGCTCCGGCCCCTGCCCGTGCTGCCCGTCGCGGCCCTTGACCCGTTCGCCCTTCATGCCCAGCCTGACGCCCCGCGCCAAGAGGTCCCCGGCCGTCAGCACCAGATGCACGCCGGGCATGGCGCGGGCCGCGGTCCCGTCCAGCGCCAGGATCTCGCCATGCGCATGGTCCGAGCGCAGGAAGACCGCCCAGAGCGCCCCCTCGGGGATCAGGTCGGCGACATAGCGCCCGCGCCCGGTCAGGAAGCGCGCATCCTCGCGCCGCTTCAGCGGCTGGGCCAGGCCGAACTTGAGCTGTTGCATCCACGCACCTCCGCCCGGCGAAGGCTAATGGCCCGGCCGGATTTGTCCAGCCGGGCGCCGCTAATCACTGGCTTTTCAAAGCTTCAGCGACAGGACCGTCGCCATCTGCACATCGCCGAACCCGTTGAAGCGGGTATTGGTGACGGTGGAATAGGACCCCATCCCCTGCCAGACCACGAAGTCGCCTTCCGCCAGGTCCGCGGGCAGCGGAATCTCGCCCGGCAGCCGGTCGACCGAATCGCAGGTCGGGCCGAAGACGATGCGCGGCACCGCCTCGCCCCGGCGCTTCTCGCCCTCGGGCGACAGGACCTCGATCCGGTCGATCACGCCGATCATCGGCAGCTCGGTCAGCGAGCCATAGACCCCGTCGTTCAGGAACACATGGCTGCCGTCGCGCAGCGCCTTGACCCGGGCGGCCAGCGCATAGGCATCGCCACACAGCGCCCGGCCCGGCTCGCAGACCAGAAGCGGGCGGTCGGCGCCGAAGGCCTCGGTCGTGACGCGGTCGATCAGCTGGAAGGTCTCCTCCAGCTGCGGCAGGATCGCCGACATCCGGTGGCTGGGGAAGCCGCCGCCGACGTTCAGCCGCGCCAGCGTCACCCCCGCCGCCGTGGCGATCTTCGCGCCTTCGCGGATATAGGCCTCCCAGGCGTGGGGATCGGTGCATTGCGTGCCGGGATGGAAGGTCAGCGAGGGGATATAGCCCGCCGCCGCGACCTCTTTCAGAAGCTCGACCGCCAGTTCCACCGTCGCGCCGAACTTGGCGCCGAAGTTGTAGGCCGCGCCGGCGACCGGCAGCTTGTAGCGCACCGAAATCTCGGTCCCCTCGGCGGGCACCATCTCGATCAGCTTGGCCAGCTCGGATTTCGAATCGACGCTGTAGGACTTCACCCCGCGCTCGACCGCATGGGCGATCTCGTGCCGGGCACGCACCGGGTTGTTGTAATGGATCGCCGCATCGGGGGCGAGGCGGCGGATCAGGTCGATCTCGAAGGGCGAGGCGCAGTCATAGCCGCGAATCCCCGCGGCGGCGAGGTTCTCGACCATCGCCTCGCCCGGATTCGACTTGACCGCATAGGTCACCAGGCCCGGAAAACCGTCGATGAACCGACGCGCCGCCGCCTGCGCGGCCGAGGGCGCGAAGAACAGCACCGGGTTCTCCGGCTGCTGGTTCTTCAGATATTCGGTCGGATTGGTCCAGATCGTCTTGGAGAGTCCCATCGGCGTATTTCCCTTTGCCAACAAGACGCTTCGCCCTTCCCATTGCATTTGCGGGACCGGGCACCAGCGTGGTTTCAAGTGAACCAGGCCAGGTGCGTATGAGCCGCCCTTTTCCTGCAAATGAGGATGCCGCATATGGGTTACAAACTCACCGAACAAAACTGTATAAATGCGGTCGAACCTCGTTATATTGACGAAAACCATGGCAGATTGAATGGACGAACTGGATCGCAACATCATTGGCCTGCTCGGCGCGGATGCGCGGATGTCGGTGGCCACGCTCTCGCGCCGGTTGAAGGTGGCGCGCTCGACCATCCAGGCCCGGCTCGAGCGGCTGGAGACCAGCGGAATCATCGCGGGCTACACCCTGAAACTCGGCGAGGCCGCGCGCGAGGGCCGCCTGCGGGCCAGCGTGCTCCTCACCATCGAGCCGCGCTCGCAGGCGGCGGTGCTGACCCGGCTCAAGTCGATCGCCGAGATCGAGCGGGTCTTCACCACCTCGGGCCGATTCGACTTCCTGGTGCAGGTCGCCTGCCCCAACACCCAGGTGCTGGACCAGGTGCTGGACCAGATCGGGGCCATGGCGGGGGTGCGCAGTTCGGAAAGCCTGATCCACCTCTCGACCCGGATCGACCGGGCGGTCTGACGGGAACCATTTCCGGCGGCGCGCGTTCTGCACGCCTGTGACAAGGAGGTGACGATGTATATGGACGGATTCCTGATCCCGGTGCGCGATGCCGACAAGGAGGCCTACCGCGCGCATGAGGCGAAATGGTGGCCGACCTTCCGCGACATGGGCGCGCGCGCGCTGGTCGTGGGCTGGGGCGACGACGTTCCGCAGGGCAAGCAGACCGACTTCCGCCGCGCGGTGGACCTGCAGGAGGGCGAGACCGTGGTCCTGTGCTGGATGACCTGGCCCGACAAGGCCACCCGGGACGCGGCCTATGCCAGGATGATGGCCGAGATGCCGCAGGACATGGAGATGCCCTTCGACGGCAAGCGGATGGTCTACGGCGGTTTCTCCCCGATCCTGGAGCTTTCCTGACCCCGGTTCTGCCGCTTCCCCTTCCGCGCCGGGCGGGTTAGAACCCGCCCGAGACAGGGCCGCGCGGGGGAATGTGCCATGCCGATGGAAAAGACCTTCAACGCCGCCGAGGCCGAGGCCCGGATCTACAAGCAATGGCTCGAGGCCGGGGCCTTCCGCGCCGGGGCGAATGCGCGTCCGGGCGCGCCGGCCTTCTCGGTGATGATCCCGCCGCCGAACGTGACCGGCTCGCTGCACATGGGCCACGCCTTCAACAACACGCTGCAGGACATCCTGACCCGCTGGCACCGGATGCAGGGGCATGACACGCTCTGGCAGCCCGGCACCGACCATGCCGGGATCGCGACCCAGATGGTGACCGAGCGCGAGATGGCCGCGCATGGCGAGCCCTCGCGCCGCGACATGGGGCGCGAAGCCTTCCTGGCCCGCGTCTGGCAGCAGAAGCAGAAGTCGCGCGGCACGATCATCGGCCAGCTGCAGCGCCTGGGCGCCAGCGCCGACTGGGACCGCGAGGCCTTCACCATGTCGGGCGCTCCCGGAGCCCCCGCCGGCGAAGAGGGCAATTTCCACGACGCGGTGATCAAGGTCTTCGTCGATCTCTACTCCAAGGGCCTGATCTATCGCGGGAAGCGGCTGGTGAACTGGGACCCGCATTTCGAGACCGCGATCTCCGACCTCGAGGTCGAGAACATCGAGGTGCCGGGCCATATGTGGCACTTCAAATACCCGCTCGCGGGCGGCGAGACCTATGAATATGTCGAGAAGGACGCCGAGGGCAACGTCACCCTCCGCGAGACTCGCGACTATATCGCCATCGCCACCACCCGGCCCGAGACCATGCTGGGCGACGGCGCGGTCGCGGTTCACCCATCGGATGAGCGTTACGCGCCAATCGTCGGGAAACTCTGCGAAATCCCGGTCGGGCCCAAGGAGCACCGCCGCCTGATCCCGATCATCACGGATGAGTATCCCGACCCGGCGTTCGGGTCCGGCGCGGTGAAGATCACCGGGGCGCACGACTTCAACGACTACGCCGTGGCCAGGCGCGCCGGCATCCCCTGCTACCGCCTGATGGACACCCGCGCCCGGATGCGCGCCGACGGCCTTCCCTATGCCGAGGCCGCCGGGATCGCGGGCCGCATGTCCCGCGCCTGGCTGGTCGCCAGGGGCTACGCCACCCCCGGCATCGCCGAGCAGCCCGTCACCCTGACCGAATCCGAGATCGACGCCCTGAACCTCGTCCCCGACGAGCTGCGCGGCCTCGACCGCTACGAGGCCCGCAAGCGCGTGGTCGAGCAGATCACCGCCGAGGGGCTGGCGGTGATGGTTCCGGCGGCGGAGTGGGGGGGGGGGGGGGGGGGGGGGGGGGGGGCGGCGGGGCGGGGGGGGGGGGGGGGGGGCGGCGGGGCGGACCCCGACCTA
>NZ_JAEACP010000011.1:125047-183349 GCF_015999335.1 Tabrizicola soli
GCGCCCGGCCCCCCCCCCCCCCCCCCCCCCGCCCCCCCCCCCCCGCGCCCCCCCCCCCCCCCCCCCCCCGACTCTGATCCCCTACGTCGAAGCCAAGCCGATCATGCAGCCCTTCGGCGACCGCTCGAAAGTGGTGATCGAGCCGATGCTGACCGACCAGTGGTTCGTCGACACCGCGAAGATCGTCGAACCGGCGCTGGAGGCCGTGCGGACCGGCCGCACCCGGGTCATCCCGCCCTCCGGCGAGAAGACCTATTACCACTGGCTCGAGAACATCGAACCCTGGTGCATCTCCCGCCAGCTCTGGTGGGGCCACCAGATCCCGGTCTGGTATGGTCTCGACCTCACCGCCCCCGGCTTCAGCGACGACGAGGGCGACGGCGCGATGGACGAGGTGGAGATGCTCCAGTTCCTCGGCGATGGCGGCCATGTCCAGCGCGACGCCCGCCACCACTGCGCCGCCGATTTCGCCACCGTCGCCGACCGCTTCCTCGATGACCTCGCCGCCCTGCCGGTGCCGCTGAACCACGCCCGCGTGATCGAGGCCGCCGACCGCGCCCAGGCCGTGGATCTCCTCGCCGCCGCGCTGGGGGAATACGAGGTCACGCAAGACCCGACCAGACTCGTCTACCCGATCTGGCGCGACCCCGACGTCCTCGACACCTGGTTCTCCTCCGGCCTCTGGCCCATCGGCACGCTCGGCTGGCCCGAACCCACCGAAGAACTGAAGAAATACTTCCCCACCTCGGTCCTGGTGACCGGGCAGGACATCCTGTTCTTCTGGGTCGCCCGGATGATGATGATGCAGCTTGCCGTGGTCGACGACATCCCCTTCCACACCGTCTACCTGCATGGCCTCGTCCGCGACGCCAAGGGCAAGAAGATGTCGAAGTCGCTCGGCAACGTCATCGACCCCTTGGAGATCATCGACGAATACGGCGCCGATGCGCTGCGCTTCGCCAATGCGGCGATGGCCTCGCTCGGCGGCGTGCTGAAGCTGGATACCAGCCGCATCGCGGGCTACCGCAACTTCGGCACCAAGCTCTGGAACGCCTGCCGCTTTGCCGAGATGAACGGCGTCTGGGAGGGCCACGCGACCGGCCCCGCGCCCGCGCCGAAAGCCACAGCAAACCGCTGGATCATCGGCGAGACCGCGAAGACCCTGGCCGAGGTCGACGAGGCGCTGGAGACCTTCCGCTTCGACCAGGCCGCCGACGCGCTCTACAAGTTCGTCTGGGGCAAGGTCTGCGACTGGTATGTCGAATTCGCCAAGCCGCTGTTCGACGGCCCCGACGCCACCGAAACCCGCGCCACGATGGCCTGGGTCCTCGACCAGTCGATGATCCTGCTGCATCCCTTCATGCCCTTCCTCACCGAGGAGCTCTGGTCCACCACCGGCAAGCGCGCCAAGCTTCTGGTCCACACCGACTGGCCCGACCTGCCCGCCACCCTGATCGACCGGGCGGCCGAGGCCGAGATGACCTTCGTCACCACCCTCATCGACGACATCCGCTCGGCCCGCGCGCAGGTGCATGTGCCGGTGGCGCTGAAGGCCGACCTCGTGGCCACCAGCCTGACCGACGAGGCCCGCGCCGCCTTCCAGCGCAACGAGGCCCTGATCAAGCGCCTGGCACGGGTGGACAATGTGACCGAAGGCCCCGCCCCCAAGGGCTCGATCGCCGTCGCGGCCGAGGGCGCCGCCTTCGCGATCCCGCTCGCCGGCCTGATCGACATCGCCGAGGAGAAATCCCGCCTGCAAAAGGCGCTGGACAAGCTGGCTAAGGAAATCGGCGGCCTCAAGGGCCGGCTCGACAACCCCAACTTCGCCAGATCCGCGCCCGAGGATGTGGTGATGGAGGCGACCGCCAACCTCGAGGCCCGGCAGGAAGAGGCGCAGAAGCTGCGCGATGCGCTGGCCCGCCTGGCCGATCTCGGCTAGGCCGGGCGCTCGCTTGCGGCGGCGGCCGATCGCACCCACCTTCGGGTGCAAGAGGTGACGCACGTCCTGGCTCTCCCGCCTTGCCGAACGCCAGATCCAGAAGGCCCGCCTGAAGGGCAAGCCCCTGCCCGACCGGACCGGCGATGCCTTCGTGTCGGCGGGCGATGCGGTGGGCTTCCGGATCATGGCCGAGGCCGGCGTCCTGCCCGAGGAGATCCGGCTGAAGCAGCAGGTCGCCGCGGCGCGGGAACGGCTCGCCGGCCTGCAAGACGAGGCCGCGCGCAAGGCCGCCATGGCCGAAATCGCCCGGTTGGAGATGCTGCGGGCGATTGCCGAGGAAGCCCGCCGGAAATTCCTGCGCTGAGCGCCGGTCGCGATGAAAAAGGGGCGGCCCGAAAGCCGCCCCCGCACTCGTTAAAAAACAGGTTTCACTCGACCATGGTCGTCGGGCGCGGCGTGCCCGCGGTCTCGGCCGGCAGCACCGGCAGCGTGACTTCGGGCATGGTCCCGGTCAGGCTGTCCAGGAAGGCGACGATCTGCGCGGTTTCCTCGGGCTTCAACTCCTCGCCCAGCTGGCTTTCCGCCATGATCTCGACCGCGACCGACAGATCCCAGACCTTGCCGGAGTGGAAGTAGGGCGCGGTCAGGGCGATGTTGCGCAAGGGCGCGGCGCGGAAGACATATTCGTCGTCCGCCGTCTCGGTCACGGCGAAGCGGCCCTTGTCGCCTTCCGGCAGCACTTCCGAACCGGGCTTCTCGATCAGGCCGAAGGGATAGTAGCCGTGCCCGCCGACGTTCACGCCCGAGTGGCAGGAGGAGCAACCCTTGTCCATGAAGAGTTGCAACCCGGCCTTGGCCTCGGCCGTCAGCGCGTTGTCGTCGCCGTTCAGATAGGCGTCGAAGGGCGCGGGCGTCAGCAGCGTGGCCTCGAAGGCCTCGATCGCCTTGGCCATGTTGTCGAAGCTGACCGGATCGGCCGCTTCGGGGAAGGACGCGCCGAACCAGGTCACGTAGTCCGGCAGCGATTTCAGCGTCGCCACCACGTTGTCCGGGGTGTTGGCCATCTCGACCCCCGCCTGCACCGGACCCTTGGCCTGCGCGGCAAGGTCATCGGCCCGGCCGTCCCAGAACTGCGCCTCGTTCAGCACGGCGTTCAGCGCGGTCGGCGCGTTGCGCGGCCCCTTCTGCCAGCCGTGGCCGACCGAGGTTTCCATGTTGTCGTCGCCGCCGGTGGTCAGGTTGTGGCAGGAATAGCAGGAGAAGACGCCCGAGGCCGAAAGCCGGGGATCGAAGAACAGCGCCTTGCCAAGCGCGATCTTCTCGGGCGTGACGGTGTTCTCCTTCAGCGCGGGAATGGTCGACGGAAGCGGCTTGAAGGTCTCGGTCGCCGCATCGCGCAGGGCATCTGCAGCAACTGGTGCCGAAAGCGCGGATGAAAGAACAAGGAACAGGATTGGGGACCGCATAACTACCTCCATCTGGGTCTTCGGAACAGTGGGAAGTATCGCGCGCGGGCACGCGCGGGACCATGATCTGGATCAATTCCAAGTTACGCCGCGATGCGGCAGACGGCCGCAGGCAATTGTTATTGCAACGAAATCCCGACAGAATCCGGCAGGAACTCCCATCCCCGCCGCCCTGCCGTCACGCCCCCCTCTCCGACCTGTCATCGGGCGGAGAAAGGGACGGGAAGGCCGCCGAAAGCGCCCGGCGTTGCGGCGAAGGTTGACGCCACCGGGCCAGTTGCCCGGCCAGACAGATGCCAGACGCCTGCCAGACGGATGGCAGACGCTTCGTCCGCCCCAGATCACCCCGTTCCCTGCCGCAGCGCACGCCCCCTTGCGAAGCCCCCCGCCCCGTGCCAGCCTCCCGCGCATGAGCCGCTTCCTCACCCCCCACGCCGCCCGGCTGCCCTCCACCGTCCCCTTCACCGGACCCGAGGCGCTGGAGCGCCGCTCCGGCACCCCGTTCCGCGCCCGGCTCGGCGCGAATGAATCGCTCTTCGGCCCCTCCCCCAAGGCCGTCGCGGCGATGCAGGCGGCCGCAGGCGGGGCCTGGATGTATGGCGATCCCGAAAATCACGATCTGAAACAGGCACTTGCCGCCCATCACAGCGTCACGCCCGCCCATATCGCGGTGGGTCCGGGGATCGACGGTCTCCTCGGCCTGATCTGCCGCCTGACGCTGGAGCCCGGCACCCCCGTCGTCACCAGCCTCGGCGCCTATCCGACCTTCAACTTCCACGTTGCCGGCCATGGCGGAAGCTTGACCCGCGTGCCCTACAAGCACGACCACGAGGACCCGGAAGCCCTTGTTTTCGCAGCGAAAAACACCGGCGCGCGGCTTGTCTACCTCGCCAACCCCGACAATCCGATGGGCAGCCACCACCCCGCCCGGGTGATCGAGGACATGGTGGCGAACCTCCCCGACCATTCCCTGCTGATCCTGGACGAGGCCTATGCCGACCTCGCCCCGCCCGGCACGGTGCCGGCGATCGCGGCGGATCATCCGCAGGTGATAAGGATGCGCACCTTTTCAAAGGGTTACGGCCTTGCGGGCGCGCGTGTCGGCTATGCGATCACCCATCCCGAACTTGCGCTCGCCTTCGACAAGGTGCGCGACCATTTCGGGATGGGCCGCGTCTCCCAGGCCGGGGCCCTGGCGGCGCTGCGGGATCAGGACTGGCTGAAAAGCGTGCAGGATCTGACACTTGCCGCCCGCACCCGTCTCTCTGCCATCGCGTTGCAGAACGGGTTGCGGCCCCTGCCCTCGGCCACCAATTTCGTCACCATCGACTGCGGCCGCGACGGGGACCATGCGGGAAAGGTGCTGGCAGAGCTGGGACGCCGCGGGGTGTTCATCCGGATGCCCGGCATCGCCCCGCTCGACCGTTGCATCCGCATCAGCCTGGGCGACGACCAGGCGCTTGATATTCTTGCGGAAACTTTGCCCCTGGCTCTGAAGGCCGCGGGCTGATCACTCGGCGGCGAGCTTCGGGTTGACCGGGCCGACGGCTGGCGCGGCGCCGGAAAGCGGCACCTCGGCCGGGCCGAGCCGCGGGGCCGAGACCATGGCGGCCTCGGCCGCCACCAGGCGCAGGGGCGCCGAGGCTTCGGCAAGCGCGCCCAGCTGGCGGCGGAACACCAGCACGTTCTGGAACGTGGTCCTGGTCCCGGTCAGCCCGACCCTTTCGTCACAGGGCAGGCTGTCGGCGCGGACATAGTCCCAGCCCTCGGCCCCGAGACCGTTCATCAACTGGGTCAGCGTTTGGGCAAAGCGGTCCTCGGTGGACTTAACGCCCCGCGCCTTCTCGCCGCGCTTGGGGGCGGGAATGACCTTGTATTCGAAGCGCTGCATCCTGGTCTCCGGCCTTGGGTCGGGCAAGGAATATGGCATTCGTTCCCCGACCGCAAATCACGGAAGCTTTCCCCGGCAGAACCGCGCCGGTCAGGCGGCCCAAAATCCTTCGAAGGATTTTGCAAGACTTTTCGAAAAGTCTTGCGCGCCCCGATCAGAGGCCGAGCTTTGCCGCCACCAGCGCGTTCACCGTCGCCGGGTTCGCCTTGCCGCCCGAGGCCTTGATCACCTGCCCGGTGAACCAGCCCGCAAGCTTTGGATTTGCCTTGGCTTTTTCCACCTGCTCGGGGTTCGCGGCGATGATCTCGTCCACCGCCTTCTCGATGGCGCCGGTGTCGGTGACCTGCTTCATCCCCCGCGCCTCGGCAATCGCCGCCGGGTCGCCGCCTTCGGTATAGACGATCTCGAACAGGTCCTTGGCCATCTTGCCGCTGATCGTTCCAGCCGCGATCAGGTCGATGATCCCGCCCAGTTGCGCCGCCGAGACCGGGCTTTCGGTGATGTCGTGGCCTTCCTTCTTCAGCCGGCCGAAAAGCTCGTTGATGACCCAGTTCGCCGCCATCTTGCCGTCGCGGCCCCTGGCCACCTCGTCGAAATAACGGGCCGAGACGGCTTCGGCGGTCAGCACGTTGGCGTCATAGTCGGTGAGGCCGTAGTCGGCCATGAAGCGGGCCTTCTTGGCGTCGGGGAGTTCCGGCATCCGCGCGGCGATGTCGTCGACCCAGGCCTGCTCGATCTCCAGGGGCAGCAGGTCGGGGTCGGGGAAGTAACGGTAATCATGCGCCTCTTCCTTCGACCGCATCGAGCGGGTCTCGTTCTTGTCGGGATCGTAGAGGCGGGTTTCCTGCACCACGCTGCCGCCATCCTCGACGATGGCGATCTGGCGGCGGGCTTCGTATTCGATGGCGGCCTGGATGAAGCGCATCGAGTTCATGTTCTTGATCTCGCAGCGGGTGCCGAGGTGCGAGAAATCCTGCGTTTCCTGATACTTCTCGTATTGACCCGGCCGGCAGATGCTGACGTTCACGTCGGCCCGCAGGTTGCCGTTCTGCATGTTGCCGTCGCAGGTGCCGAGATAGCGCAGGATCTGGCGCAGCTTGGTCACATAGGCCGCCGCTTCCTCGGGTCCCCGGATGTCGGGGCGCGAGACGATCTCCATCAGCGCGACGCCGGTGCGGTTGAAGTCGACAAAACTGAGGTTCGGGTCCATGTCATGGATGGATTTCCCGGCGTCCTGTTCCAGGTGGATGCGTTCGATCCGCACGCGGCGGGCGACGCCGGGGGCCATCTCGACGATCACCTCGCCCTCGCCCACGATCGGATGGTAGAGCTGGCTGATCTGATAGCCCTGCGGCAGGTCGGGGTAGAAATAGTTCTTGCGGTCGAAGGCCGAGGCCAGGTTGATCCGCGCCTTCAGCCCCAGCCCAGTGCGGACCGCCTGTTCGACGCAGAATTCGTTGATCACCGGCAGCATTCCCGGCATCGCGGCATCGACGAAGGAGACATTGCTGTTCGGCTCGGCCCCGAAGGCGGTGGAGGCGCCCGAGAAGAGCTTGGCGTTCGACGAGACCTGGGCGTGGATTTCCATGCCGATCACCAGTTCCCAGTCGTGCTTCGCCCCGGCGATCACCTTGGGCGCGGGCGCGGTATAGGTCAGGTCAAGCATCTGTTTTCCTCGGCGCTGTCGTCGCGCCGGGTTTAGGCCGCGCGGGCGTTCGGGGCAAGGGGTCCGTCACGCGCGCGGGATGCGGCTGCCCAGCCCCTCGCCCCAGCGGACGATCCTGGCACCGCGCGCCAGGGCCGGGCCGAAGACCTCGGCCAGGGCGAAGGCGAGGCCGTCGGCGCCATGGGTCCAGCAATCCAGGTGGATTTCCTTGACCCGGTTCCACAGCACGTCGGAAAGGGCGGCCCGCGCCTTGGTCAGCTGCCAGACCGCATCCGGCCCCGCCGCGCGATAGTCGTGCACCATGCGGGTCAGCAGGTCGGCCGCGACATTGGCGCGGTGCTGGCAGCCGGTCGCATCCTGATAATCCCCCAGCGCCGCGAAGAAGAGCTCGACATCCAGGTTGGGCAGGAAATCCCCCAGCCTTTCCTGCGCCGCGATGTGGAAGATGGCATAGGCCGCCTTTCCGGTAGCCCCCTGCGTCATGCCGGCGGCGCGCCGGGCCTCCTTCTCGAAGCCCTGCAGCGAGCCGAACCAGTCGGGCAGCATGTCGATGGCATGGGTGGCGTGGACCGCGGCGTCCAGCGGGTCGAGGTCGCACCAGTCCTCGAACCAGTCGCGGCACAGCCCGGCCCCGTCCTCGATCCCGCGCACCAGAAGATAGCGCGTTCCGGCCAGAAGCGGCGACATCAGCTCGATCGGGTCGAAGGACAGCAGCAGGTCCTCGGCCTCGGCGTAATGCGCGGCGCTTTCGGCCGAGAGATCGCGCGACAGCCGGCCCTGCCCCGCCGCAAGACCCAGCGCCGCGCCGAAATCGACATGGGCCTGCGCCAGGAGATGCGCGGCGGCGTGATTCTCGGGGTGCATGGCCAGGACGGCATCGAATCGGGCAAGCTCGGTCCGCGCGGCGCCCCAGTCCTGCCGGTCAAGCGCGGCAAGCAGCGCGCCGCGCAGACCTTCGCTGATCAACGCCGCCACCCGCCGCCCGCCCGAGGCCATGCTGCGCTCCTCATCGGCGAAGCGCAGGGATTCCAGCAGATCGGCCCATTCCCCGGCCTCGGCCATGCGGGTGTGATCGGCACGGATGCAATTCCATTCAGTGACTTCCGGGCCCAGTCGCAGCACCGGAACCTCGAGCCGCGACAGCACCAGATCGGCCCGGATCCCCTCGACCCGCCAGGATGCCGGGGCGGTGCCGCCGACCAGCCGGGCGGCATCTTCCTGCCGATCGCGGCCGGTGCGGGTTTTCACGTGCAGAAGCGAGGGGGTAATCAGCATCTCGAATTTCCCGGGCGGTCCACGGGGCCGCCATGGGTGCAAGCATGGCTCAGATCAGGGCGGAATGATGGAAATGCGGTGGATTTCAGGTGACGCCAGCCGGCGCGTGGCGGCAATTTCGGCAGTGATTGCGGCAACTTCGCTGTCGGCCTGCGTTCCCGCCGGCACCGGCGACACGATGTCCTTCGCGGCACTTCCGATGCAGTGGGACCACCATCCCGAGGCCGAGGAATGGACCGAATCGACCATGGTCGCCATCTCGACCAAGGACCCGATTCTCTCGGAACGCGTGCCCGCCGACATCGGGACCTGGTGCCCCGGCTATCCCGATGCCTCGGTCGAGGAGCGCCGCGCCTTCTGGACCGGGCTTCTTTCGGCGGTCGCAAAATACGAGAGCACCTGGAACGAGAAGGCCTCGGGCGGGGGCGGGCGCTGGATCGGGCTGATGCAGATCTCGCCGCGCTCGGCCGCCAATTACGGCTGCGAGGCGACCTCGGTCGGCGCGCTGAAGGATGGCGAGGCCAACCTGGAATGCGCGGTCGAGATCATGTCGACCCAGGTCGCCAAGGATGGCCTCGTCGCCGGCGGCGGCAATCGCGGCATCGGCCGCGACTGGGCGCCGCTGCGCTCGGGCGAGAAGCGCGCCGCGATGGCGGCCTGGACCCGCGCCCAGCCCTATTGTCAGGCCGGCTGACCCGCCGCCAGCATCCGCCCTGCCATTTCCCGCAGGTCGCCGCTGAGATCGGGCGCGGCCAGGATCCGCTCCAGTTCCGCCTGGGCCAGCTTGCGCCGCGCGGCGTCATAGCGCGGCCAGGTCTCGAAGGCGGTCGAGACGCGGGCCGCCGTCTGCGGGTTCAGGGGATCCAGCTTCAACAGCCAGTCCGCCACCACGCGATACCCCCGACCTGAAAGGTGATGGAACCCGGCATGGTTCGCCGCCAGCGCCCCCACGACCGAGCGGAAGCGGTTCGGGTTCTTCCAGTCGAAATCCGCCCGCGCGGTCAGCCGTTCGGTCAGCTCCGCCGCCTCGCCCGGCTCGGCCAGCGCCAGCTGGAGGGCGAACCACTTGTCCATGACATTGGCGTCGCCCCCCCAGCGGTCGGCGAAGACCTGCAACTCGGCCGCCCCCTGCCCCACGTCCAGCAGCGCGGCCAGCGCGCCGATCTCCTCGGTCATGCTGCGCGCCCCGGCAAAGGCCTCGGCCGCCAGTTTCCCGCCGTCCCGCCGCGCCAGGAGCGCCAGCGCCGCCAGCCGCAGCGCCCGCCGCCCTGCCTGTTCCGCCGAGGGCGAGAACTCCGCCCCGTCGTCCAGATCGCGGCAAAGCTGCACCAGCCCCTCGCCCAGCCGGATCGCCAGGGCGCCCGCCATCGCGCGGCGGGCGGAATGGATCCGCGCCGGGTCGGGGATCCGGCCCATGGCATGAATGGTCTGCGCCATGTCGTCCTCGGCCGGAAGCCGCAGGCAAAGCGCCCGGAACGCCGGGTCCAGCCCCCCGTCGAAGGCCACCGCCGCCACCGCGTCCAGCCAGGCCGGGCTGGGCGGCGCATCCTGCAGCACCATCGCGGCCATGACATCCTTGGCCAGCGCCCGGCCCGCCTCCCATTTGTTGAACGGGTCGGTGTCATGCGCCAGAAGGAAGGCGCGTTCCTCGGGCGGGGCCTCGCGCTCCAGCACCACCGGGGCCGAGAAACCGCGCAGGATCGAGGGCACCGGCCGCGCCGCAAGCCCCTGGAAGCGGAAGCTCTGCCGCTCCTGCGTCATCTCCAGCATGATCGTCGGCACCACCTCGTCGCCATTCGGGTTCAGAAGGCCGACGTTGATCGGGATCACCCGGGGCGCCTTCTCGGGCTGGCCGGGGGTGGGCGGGGTCGACTGGGTGAAGGTCAGGGTATAGACCCCGTCCTGCCAATCCTCGGCGACCTGCAGCCGGGGGGTGCCGGCCTGGGAATACCAGAGCTTGAACTGCGACAGGTCGCGTCCCGTGGCATCCTCGAACACATTCAGCCAGTCCTCGATCGTCGCCGCATCGCCGTCATGGCGGTCGAAATAAAGGTCCAGCGCCCGCTTGTAGCCCTGATCGCCGACCAGGGTCTTCAGCATGGCGATGACCTCGGAGCCCTTCTCGTAGACGGTCGCGGTGTAGAAATTGTTGATCTCGACGAAGCTTTCGGGCCGCACCGGATGGGCCAGCGGCCCTGCATCCTCGCGGAACTGGCGCGCGCGCAGCGCCACGACCTCCTCGATCCGCCGCACCGCGGCCGAGCGCATGTCGCCCGAGAACTGGTGGTCGCGGAAGACGGTCAGGCCTTCCTTGAGGCAAAGCTGGAACCAGTCGCGGCAGGTGATCCGGTTGCCGGTCCAGTTGTGGAAGTATTCATGGGCGATGATCGCCTCGATCCTTGCGTAGTCGTCGTCGGTGGCAGTTTCGGGCGAGGCCAGGACATAGCGGGAGTTGAAGATGTTCAGCCCCTTGTTCTCCATCGCGCCCATGTTGAAGTCGTCGACGGCGACGATATTGAAGACGTCGAGGTCGTATTCCCGGCCATAGACCTCCTCGTCCCAGCGCATCGAGCGGATCAGGCTGTCCATCGCATAGGCGCAGCGGTCCTCGTCGCCGGGGCGGACCCAGATGTTCAGCGCGACCTTGCGGCCCGAGGCGGTGGTGAAATCGGCGGAATGGGCGCGAAGGTCGCCTGCCACCAGCGCGAAGAGATAGGCGGGCTTCGGCCAGGGATCGTCCCATTCCGCCCAACCCTGGCCGTTTGCGGTCGGGTTGCCGTTGGACAGAAGCACCGGCAGGTCGCTCTCGATCCGCACCCTGAAGCGCGACATCACGTCCGGACGGTCGAGGTAATAGGTGATCTTGCGGAACCCTTCGGCCTCGCATTGGGTGCAATACATGCCCTTCGACATGTAGAGCCCCTCCAGCGCGGTATTGGCCTCGGGCGCGATCTCGACCTCGGTCTCCAGCAGGAACGGACCTTCGGGCAGGTCCTCGGGCGCGATGGTCAGCCCGCTGTCATCCAGCGCCGGGGCGACCGCCTGCCCCGCCACGGCGCAGGCGACCAGCCGCAGCCCCTCGCCATCCAGCCGCAGCGGATGGCGACCCGGCCGGGCCGGGTTCGGCGCCAGATGCAGCTGCGCCAGAACCCGCGTCGCCCCCGGCGCAAGGCGGAAGGTCAGCTCCACCCGCTCCACCAGATGCGTGAACGGCTGGTAATCGGCCAGGTGGATCGTCTTCTGCGCGTCGAGCATGCGGCACTCCCTTTGCGCCCAAGCTAAGCCCCTGCGCCGCGGGCGCAAGTGGGTCCGGCCCGCAATGGGTGCTTTACGAATCCGCCGGCGACGCTAGATCTATGTTCCATGAATGTTCTCGTCTGGCTGAAACGCGACCTGCGGCTGCACGACCATCCGGCCCTGACCCTGGCGGCGGGCCTCGGCCCCGTGCTGCCGGTCTATATCGCCGAGCCTTCGCTCTGGTCCCGGCCCGATGCCTCGGCCCGGCAGTGGGAGTTCGTGGCCGAAAGCCTGGCCGACCTGCGCGAGGCGATGGCGGGCCTGGGCCTGCCCTTGGTGATCCGCCTTGGCGAGGCGGTGGAGGTGCTGGACCGTCTCTGCCGCCAGCACCGGATCGCCCGGATCATCAGCCATCAGGAGACGGGGATCCCCGCCGACCGGGCCCGCGACCGCCGGGTGGAGGCCTGGGCGCAGGGCGCGGGGATGGAGTGGACAAAGGTGCCGCAGCCCGCCGCCGAGGGCGATCCCGCCGCACAGCCGCTGCCGCTGCCCGCCGCCCGCGCCGTCCCGGGCGTGGAGCCCGGCGCGGTCCCCGGCACCCGCGCCCTGAAACTCGCGCCCGATCCCTGCCCGCACCGCCAGCTTGGCGGCAGAACAAGGGGGCTCGACCTCCTCGACAGCTTCCTCGCCCGTCGCGGCGAACCCTACCGCAGCGCCCTCGCCTCGCCCCTCGCGGCCGAGCGCGCCTGCTCGCGCCTCTCGCCGCATCTCGCCTGGGGCACGCTTTCGGGGCGCGAAGTGGCGCAGGCCACGGCCATCCGCCAGGCCGAGCGCCCCGGCGGGCGCTGGACCGGGGCGCTGGCCGAGTTTCGCCGCCACCTCGCCGCCCGCGACCGGCTCTTGCGGGGGCCGGAGGACGGGCCCGGCCTTAGCGACCATGGGACCGGGGCCGCGGGCCTGCAGGCCTGGGCAGAGGGCGAAACCGGCCTGCCCTTCCTCGACGCCTGCCTGCGTTACCTGCGGGCGACGGGCTGGCTGAGCTTTCCGCTGCGGGCGATGGTGGCTTCGGTCGCGACCGGACCGCTCGGCCTCGAGTCGGAGACGGCGGGGCAGGAGCTGGCGCGGCGCTTCACCGATTACGCGCCCGCGATCCACTGGCCGCAGATCCTGGCGCTGTCGGGCGGTCCCGGGGGGCAGCGCGCGCCGAATCCGGTGCGACAGGGCCTGCGGCAGGACCCGACGGGCGGCTTCACCCGGCGCTGGCTTCCCGAGCTGGCCGCCGTCCCCGAGGCCTTCCTGCACGAGCCCTGGAAGTGGCCCGAAGCGCGCCGCCTTCTTGGCCACCGCTATCCCGAGCCGCTGGTGGACTTCGCCAGCGCCCCCCGACCGGCGCGGAAAGTCCCAGCCCGGCGGGTCGAGGCCGCGCAACTGGTGCTGGACCTCCAGGCCGCCTTGCCCTGCCGGGCGCCGCCGATTTCCGAACGGAAATCGTGACGGAATTCTCCTTCAGAATTCCGCGCGCCCGGCCGCAGCGTCAGTCTGCACCGACAAAGCGCGCAAGCTTGCCCAGCGTCTGCAGCCCCAGTTCCACCGCGCCGAAGCCCTTCGCCTGCTGGAACTCCTGCGCCGTCGCGAAGATCATCCCCAGCGTCACCCGCGTCGCCCCGCCCTCATCGGCGAACATCGCCCAGGCATCGGCATGTTTCGGCCCGTTCTCGCCCCAGTGCAGCGCATAGTCCAGCCGCGCCTCGGGGACCACCGCGCCATAGCGGTGGTGGTTCGGGAACACCGTCCCGTCCGGCCCGATCATGTCGAAGACCCATTCGCCCCCTTCCCGCAGGTCGATGCGCGCGGTGCGGCAGGAGAACCCCTCCGGCCCCCACCATTGCGGCAGGGTCTCGGGGTTCATCCAGGCGCCCCAGACCAGCCGGCGCGGCGCCCTGATCACCCGCTCCAGCAGCATCATCCGCTCGGCCACCCCGCGCAGGTTGTCGAGCCCGCCGCCGAAGCCCTGGCGGTAGCCTTCCGCCATGTCCTCGGCCAGCGAGGAAAGCTGCACCGTCACCGCGATCCGGCTGCCCGCGCCCCCGGCCGCGAACTCCGCCGTCACCAATGCGGCGGACTGGGCGATGCCCTCGGCCGAGATCACCTCGTGGTTCACGCAGCATCCCGGCGCAAGCACCAGCCAGCCGCTCTCGCAGCGGATCTCCGGCGGCCGGGGCCCGCGGCAGATCGAGACCTCGCGCCCGCCCGGCCGCGGGTCTGATTCCAGGATCTCCACCGTCACCTCCGGCGAGGGCGCCGACCAGACCGCCCGCGCGGCGGGGGCGGTCCAGGCCTGCCGAAGCACCGCCACCGGCGCGTCGACCTCGCGTTCGAAGGCCAATGTGGCGAAGCGGCCGCCCATCGGATCGGGGATCATTCCATCAGTCCCTTCGCATAATCTTCCAGCTGCGTCGCCACCGTGCCCCAGCCGTCGAAGAAGCCCATGTCCTCATGTGCCTTGCGGGTGTCCGGGTTCCGGTGCCGGGCGATGGCGGTATAGGTCGTGCCGCCGCCGGGGGCGTCTGCGAGAAGCAGGATCGCGGTCATGAAGGGTTCGGGCGCGGGCTTCCAGCCTTCGGTATAGGCATCGGTGAAGACGAGCTTTTCCAGCGGAACCACTTCCAGATAGACGCCGTGGTTGTCCATCGCGTTGCCTTCGACCTCGAAGGTCGTGTTGAAGCGGCCGCCGACCCGCAGGTCGATGTCGACCGCGGTCACCTTGTGCGGTTTCGGCACGAAGAAATGCGGGATGTGCTTCGGGTCGGTCCAGCATTCCCAGACCAGTTGGCGTGGCACCGCAAGGGTGCGGGTGAAGCTCAGGTCGGTGGCGGGGTCCAGATCGGGGGTCATGTCGCGCGCTCCTGCATCAGGGTCATCACATAATCGTCCAGCCGGTCGAGCCGCGCCTCCCAGATCGCGCGCTGCTCCTCCAGCCAGTCGCGCACCGGAGCCAGCGCCTCGGGGACCAGCGCGCAGGACCGCACGCGGCCATCCTTCTGCGTCGCGACCAGCCCCGCCTCTTCCAGCACGGCGAGATGGCGCATGATCGTCGGCAGCCGCAGCCCGGTGGGGCCGGCAAGCGCGCTTACCGCCGCCGGGCCGCGTGCCAGGCGGGACAGCATCATCCGCCGCGTGGGGTCGGACAGCGCGTGGAACAGAAGCGACAGGTCGGGATCATGCTTAGCCATGTCACTAAGTAACACGGGGCCACCCCTCGCGCAACCGACAGTTCGTCACTTGGCTAAGTTTATTCGCTGCCGATTCAGACAGGTGCTTTTCGCCTTTGCCACATAATCCCCGCCGCCGCCGTCCTTGCCCCGCCCCGCCCCCGGCCGGTATCCTGAAGCCTGAATTCCAGCGGAGGGACGAGGATGGCACGGGTCGAGCGGTCGGGGCTGAAGGTCGACGGACAACTCGCCGGCTTCGTCGAGGACGAGGCCCTGCCGGGCACCGGGATCGCGCCCGCCGCCTTCTGGGACGGGTTTGCCGGCCTGCTGCAGGAGTTCGCGCCGCAGAACCGCGCGCTGCTGGCCCGGCGCGAGGCGCTGCAGGCGCAGATCGACGCCTGGCATGTCGCGCGGCGCGGCAAGCCGCATGACCACCTGGCCTACCGCAGCTTCCTGGGCGAGATCGGCTATCTTCTGCCGGAAGGCCCGGCCTTCGCCATCGAGACCGCCAATGTCGACCCCGAGATCGCCCGCGTCCCCGGACCGCAGCTGGTTGTGCCGATCACCAATGCCCGCTATGCGCTGAACGCCGCCAATGCCCGCTGGGGCAGCCTGTACGACTGCCTCTACGGCACCGACGCCATGGGTTCCACCCCGCCCGCCGGCGGCTATGACCGCGGCCGCGGCGCGCGGGTGGTGGCGCGCGCGCGGGTCTTCCTGGACGAGGCTTTCCCGATCGCCGGGACCAGCCATGCCGACGTGCGCCGCTATGTGGTGAAGGACGGCGCGCTTCTGGTCGACGACCTGCCGCTGGTCCAGCCCGGGAAATTCGCGGGCTACCGCGGCAATCCGAAGGCGCCGGACTCGGTTCTTCTGCGCAACAACGGCCTGCATGTCGAGCTGGTCTTCGACCGGGCGCATTTCATCGGCTCGCGCGACCAGGCGCTGCTGGCCGACGTGCAGCTGGAAAGCGCGATGACCGCGATCATGGACTGCGAGGATTCGGTCGCCTGCGTCGATGCCGGGGACAAGGTCGGCGCCTATCGCAACTGGCTGGGGCTGATGCAGGGCAACCTCGCGGAGGCGTTCGAGAAGGCTGGTCGCCAGGTCGAGCGGCGGCTGGCGGCGGACCGGGAATATCTGGACCCGAACGGCAGCCCCTTCACCCTGAAGGGCCGCGCGCTGATGTGGGTGCGCAACGTCGGCCACCTGATGACCAACCCGGCGATCCTGCTGCCCGACGGCTCGGAAGTGCCCGAGGGGCTGATGGACGCGATGGTGACGGTGGCGATCGCGCTGCATGACCTGAAGAAGACCGAGGGAATGCGAAACTCGGTCCTGGGGTCGGTTTATGTGGTGAAGCCGAAGATGCACGGGCCGGAGGAGGTCGCCTTCGCCGATGCGGTGATGGCGCGGGTCGAGGCGGTGCTGGGCCTGCCGGCCAACACGGTGAAGCTGGGGATCATGGACGAGGAGCGGCGGACCTCCGTGAACCTCAAGGAATGCATCCGGGCCGCCAAGGGGCGGGTGGCGTTCATCAACACCGGCTTCCTCGACCGGACCGGGGACGAGATTCATACGAGTATGGAGGCCGGGGCGTTCAGCCGGAAGGATTTCATCAAGCGGAAGTCCTGGATCACGGCCTACGAGAACCTGAACGTCGATATCGGGCTGGAATGCGGGCTGTCGGGCAAGGCGCAGATCGGCAAGGGGATGTGGGCGATGCCCGACCTGATGGCGGCGATGCTGGACGAGAAGATCGCCCATCCCCGCGCCGGGGCGAACACGGCCTGGGTCCCCTCGCCCACGGCGGCGACGCTGCATGCGCTGCACTATCACAAGGTCGACGTCTTCGCGGTGCAGGCGCGGCTGGCGAAGGGGGGCCGCAGGGCGCAGGTGGACGGGATCCTGGAGATTCCGCTTGCCACCTTCCAGGGCTGGACCCGCGCCCAGGTGCAGCGGGAGGTCGAGAACAACGCCCAGGGGATCCTGGGCTATGTGGTGCGCTGGATCGACCAGGGGGTCGGCTGCTCGAAGGTGCCGGATGTGAACGATGTCGGGCTGATGGAGGACCGGGCGACCTGCCGGATCTCGGCCCAGCATGTCGCGAACTGGCTGCATCACGGGGTGGTCTCGGAAGGCGAGGTCATGGCGGCGATGCAGAAGATGGCCGCCGTGGTGGACCGGCAGAACGCGGCGGATCCGCTGTACGTTCCCATGGCGCCGGGGTTCCAGGGCGCGGCCTTCCAGGCGGCCTGCGAGCTGGTCTTCAAGGGCCGGGAACAGCCTTCGGGATATACCGAGCCCCTGCTCCATGCCTGGCGGCTGCGGGTCAAGGCGGGGTGAGAGGCCAGGGCAGCCTTTCCTGCCCGCGTGACCCCTCGGTCCGGGGCGGCTTTTGAAGCGAGCGCCTGGCAGCTCAGGCGAAAGCTTCGCGGATCCGCCTGACCCGTGCGGCAAGGAAGAACGTCCGCCAGGGCATTGTCAGGCAATGCGATTTTCCGCCGGCTTTCGGTGGCGTCGATGACCGGCAATCGACGGATGTCACGCCGCCGGCGCGGTAATCGGGCCCGCGCCCGGCATCGCCTGCAACGGGCGCGGCATTTCCGCTCCGTTCGACATGGCCGCGATCCGCGCCATCGGCGACATGGCCAAACTCGGAGAAAGGCGACCGCCCGCGCCTGCTGGTCGGCGGAGGCCGCCTCGGCGATCGCCCCGGCGCCGGCCTGCTGCCGCTTCAAGAACGGCGTGACGGAATGCGGCGCGACCAGCCGCAGCTATAGTATTCAAGGCTTGCGGCGAGCGCCCCTTGCGGCCCCAAGCCAAGGCGCATCCGGGCCCGGACCGCGCAATCCGGGCCAAGGCCGTCAGGGCGTGGAGGCCAGAATCGGAAGGGTTGTCATGCCGGCCCGTGGTCATGGGCGCAAAGCGCGTGGTCGCCCAGCGTCTCGATCACCCGGCAGTCCCTGATCGTGCCGCAGGCGCACTGGTCGATCATGCGGTGCAGTTCGGCCTCCAGCGCCTTCAGCCTGCCGATCCGGGCCTGCACGGCCTTCAGTTGCGCCCTGGCGATGTCGTCCACCGCGGCGCAGGGCCGGTCGGGCCGGTCCGACAGGCTGAGGAGGTCGCGTATCGCCTCGAGCGGGAAGCCGAGTTCGCGGGCATGGCGGATGAAGGCGAGGCGGTCGAGCGTTTCGCGGCCATAGAGGCGCTGGTTGCCCGCGCTGCGCCCCGCTTCGGGCAGAAGGCCGATCTGTTCGTAGTAGCGGATGGTCGGGACCTTCACGCCCGTGGCCTGTCCCAACTTCCCGATGCTCAGCATGCGAATGTCCTTGAAGCTATAGCCGCTAGAGAAATTAGGTAGGAGGCTGACCCGATTCGGACAAGGTGAGGGAAGGCGCAGCAAATGGCAGAGCGGCTCGAATGGAATGTCAGCGGCATGGACTGCGCCTCTTGCGTGGCGAAGGTGGCGCGGGCGGTGGAGCGGATGCCGGGGGTGAGCGAGGTGTCGGTCGCGCTGATGGCCGAGAAGCTTTCGTTGACCCTCGCACCCGACACCACGCCGAGGGAAAGGATCGAGGCGACGGTCAGGGCGCTTGGCTATGGCATCGCGCCGAAGGGCACGGCGGCGCCGAAGCAGAAGGGCTTCGTGCTGCCCGAGGCGAAGACGCCGCCCGACCACGGGCCAGGGCATCTCCATGCGGGCGGGACCGAGCTTGACCCTGGCCATGAGCCGGGCGACGGCGACCATGCCGCTGCCGCGGGGGCCGATGCCGGTCATGGCAGCGGTGGCCATCTCCACGACGCCCCCGCCGACCGGGGCAGGCGCTGGTTCCGGACGGCCAAGGGTCGGCTGGTCCTCGTCACCGGACTCTTGCTGGCGGCGGCCTGGGCTGTGGATCTGACCGCCGGCCACGAGCTCGGATATCGGGCCTTCGCCGCCGCCTGCGTGATCGGCGTCGCTCCGGTCGCGCAACGGGCATTCGCGGCGCTGCGGATGGGCCAGCCTTTCACCATCGAAAGCCTGATGACCATCGCCGCTGTGGGCGCCCTGTTCATCGGCGCGGTCGAGGAGGCGGCGCTGGTCGTCTTCCTCTTCGCCGTGGGCGAAGTGCTGGAGGGGGTGGCCGCCAACCAGGCCCGGGACGGCATCCGTGCGCTGGCGAACCTCGTCCCCAGGACCGCGCTGCTGGTCGAGGGCGCGGCCACGCGCGAGGTCCCTGCGGCCAGCCTGGTCATCGGCCAGACGGTCCTTGCCCGCCCCGGCGACCGCATTCCGGCGGATGGCGAGATCGTCGAGGGAACGAGCGGCGTGGATGAAAGCCCCGTCACCGGCGAAAGCCTGCCCAAGACGCGCGGCCCTGGCGAGGCGGTCCTTGCCGGCTCGATCAATACCGAGGCCGCCCTGCGCATCCGCGTGACCAAGGCGGCCGAGGACAACACCATCGCCCGCATCATCCGGCTGGTGGAGGAGGCCGAGGAGGCGCGCGCCCCGACCGAACGCTTCATCGACCGCTTCAGCCGCTGGTACATGCCGCTGATCGTCGCGCTGTCCGTGGCCGTGATCCTGATCCCGCCCTTGGCCATGGGGGCGGACTGGGACACCTGGATCTATCGCGGGCTGACGCTGCTCCTGATCGGTTGCCCTTGCGCGCTGGTGATCTCGGTCCCGGCCTCCATCGCCTCGGCCCTCTCGGCGGGGGCGCGGCGGGGGCTCCTCATGAAAGGCGGCGCCGTGATCGAGGCGGCGGCCTTTGTGCGGCAGGTCGCGTTCGACAAGACCGGCACGCTCACCCATGGCCGCCCGGAGGTGGTGGATGTGGTGCCCGCCGGCCGCGCGACCGAGGCGGAGGTGCTGCGCCTCGCGGCGGCCGTCGAGAGCGGGTCCAGCCATCCGCTGGCGCAGGCGATCCTGCGGCGGGCGGAAGGAATCCCCCTGCCCGCTGCCACTGCCGCCCGGGCCATCACCGGCAAGGGCGTGTCGGCGACGGTCGAGGGGCGCGATCTGACCATCGCGAGCCCTCGCCACGCCGCGGAGACGGGCGCGCTTCAGGGCGAGGGAATCCACCGGACCAGGGTGATGGAGGAGGAAGGCAAGACTGTCGCCGTCCTGTTCGAGGGCAAGGCGGCGCTTGGCCTGATCGGCTTGCGCGACGTGCCGCGCGCCGATGCGGTCGAGGCGGTGCGCCAGCTGCGCGCCATGGGGATCACGCCCACGATCCTGACCGGCGACAACCCGCGCACCGCGGCGGCCATCGCAGGCAGCCTCGGCACCGAATTCCGGGCCGGGATGCTGCCCGGGGACAAGCTGGCCGCGATCCGCGAGATGGCGGCGCGGGGCGGGGTGATGATGGTGGGCGACGGGATCAATGACGCGCCGGCGCTGAAGCACGCCTCGGTCGGGGTGGCGATGGGATCGGGGACGGATGTGGCGCTGGAGACGGCGGATGCGGCGATCCTGCGCGACCGGGTGACGGACGTTCCGGCGCAGATCCGGCTGGCCCGCGCCACCATGTCGAACATCCGGCAGAACGTGGCGCTGGCCCTGGGGCTGAAGGCGGTGTTCCTCGCAACGTCCGTCTTCGGCATCACCGGGCTCTGGATCGCGATTCTCGCCGATACCGGGGCGACCGTGCTGGTGACGCTGAACGCGCTGCGGCTTTTGGCCTACAACCCGGAGAAGGCCTGACATGCTTCTTCGCTCTGGTTGGGCGGCGCTGGCTGTCCTTGGCGTCTACCTGATCCTGTTCTTCGTGGGCGGGGTGCGGGCGGCGCAGGCGTCGGGGCGTCCGATCTGGCTCTTCGGGGCGGCGACCGGGTGGGATCGCATGGCGGCGACAGGCTTCCGTGCGGCCTTCGCATTCTCCCTCGCGGGGCCGCTGCTGTGGCTCGCCGTTCCTGCACTGCACAAGGTCGATCCCCTCTGGACCGCAGGGGGCCTTTCCCTTCCCGGCCTTTCGGGCGTCGCCCTCGCGGCAGGCGGCGCGATGCTGGCCTTTGCGGCGCAGAGGACGATGGGGGCGTCGTGGCGGGTGGGTGTGAAGACAGGCGAGACGGGGGCGCTGGTGCGGGGCGGTCTGTTCCGGCTTTGGCCCGACGCAGGTTTCGGGGGCCAAGTTTCATGGTAGAAGCTGTGTGGGATGGCGAGCGCCTGTTTCGATCCGCGCTCCCGGATGGAGAGCGACTGAAGGGCGTGGCAGCGTTCGCCCCCCGAGCCGAGTTTCGATCCGCGCTCCCGGATGGGGAGCGACGCGCGCTTCTCGCGCACAGCGATGTCATCGCGGAAGGTTCCAGCAACAGACGTTCGCAGGCGTTGTCCGGTCCATAGATCGGGTCATCATTCCGTGTGGCAATCCCGAGGATCAGCAAAGCCATGTCCGCGTTCGCAGGGTCGGGCGAATACTTTGTTTCCCACGGCCAGTACTGCGGCCTTGTGACATTGGCTGCCATCCAGGCCTCCCGTTTCTTGATCCATTTCAGAACCTCGCGTTGCGCAAGCCGCTTGCCCGCAATCGCATCCTGATAGGTGCGGTGCTGGAGCGCTTCCTCCACCGACACCTCCTGCGCCCGCCCGTTGCGGGTGATCGTCAGGATCCGGTCGATGATCACGTCGAAGGCCGATGGCTGTGTGTCGACCGCCTTCGTCGGTCGCCCCTTCGGATTGCCACTCGCTCCCGGCCTGAAGCGCCCGGCGTTGGAAGCATTGCCCTTCGTCATGAAGCCTCGCCCTCGCGCTGCGGATCCTGCCCGGTCACAGTACCATGTGATGGAATACTATCGAGAAGTTGAAAAATTCTTACACCAGCGACTGGACTTGCCCGGCAAGAAGAGCGTTGCGGACATCATGCCCGGATCCCCGGGCTTGCCCCGGTACGGGCGACAGGTTCGCCCGCCAACCGAAAGGGCAACAAGATGACCACCCGCAAACACAACACCATTGTCCCGGACACACCGCCCAGCGAGCGGTCGAAGGATGCGGCCAATAGCGACGACACGACGGCCGCGATCCCGGCGGTGCCGAAAGCGCCCCAGCCTCCACGCCGAGGCAAGGACAAGGCGACGACAAGAAACGAGACGAACGCGCCAGCAGCTTCTGAGGACGAGGCGCCGAACGGGGCCGCCCTTGCGACCGGAGTGGCAGTCGCGAACTCCCTGCCACAGTCGAAGCTCGACCGTCTCCTTATCCGTCTCCGCCAGCCCGGCGGCGCTACGATCAGCGATCTTATGGATGCGACCGGCTGGCAGGCGCACTCCGTGCGGGGCGCGATTGCCGGCGCGCTACGGAAGAAGGGCCACACTGTGGTGTCCGGGAAGACGGACGGCGGAGAGCGGCGCTACCGGCTCCAGGGGGCTCCATGATGCGGCGAGCCTCTGGGGCGAATGTAACGGAGGCCGAGATCAATGCCCTTGCGGGGCTCGACCTGCCCGCCCTCCGCGCCATCTGGGAGAACCGCATCGGCCAGCCACCGAAACTGCGATCCCGGGAGCTTCTGCGCCACCTCCTCGCCTGGCATCTGCAAGTCGAAGCGTTCGGGGACCTCGACCGCGAAACCCGACGGCGGCTTGCCGCCCGTGGGCCGGTCGAGGCCGAGGGCCGGCATCTCGGGATCGGGGCCATCCTGCGCCGTGACTGGCAGGGGCGGCGCATCGAGGTGGCCGTAGAGAGCGATGGTTTCCGCTGGGACGGGCGGCTCTTCCCGAGCCTGTCATCAGTGGCCCGCGCCGTCACCGGCACCCGCTGGAACGGTCCACGCTTCTTTGGGTTGCGCGCCGACGAGGCGGCGGCATGAAGCCAGATGCCGGGCGACCGCAGTTCAGACGGCCGGAGCAAAGGCGCTGCGCTGTCTACACCCGCAAAAGCTCCGACGAAGGTCTGGATCAGGAATTCAACTCGCTTGATGCGCAGCGCGAAGCCTGCTCCGCCTATGTGAAAAGCCAGTCCGGCGAGGGCTGGAGGCTCTTGCCCGCGCCTTACGACGATGGCGGCTGTTCAGGCGGGACAATGGATCGTCCCGCACTCCGGCGCCTCCTTGCCGACATCGAGGCCGGGCGCATCGACATCATTGTGGTCTACAAGATCGACAGACTGACCCGCTCGCTGACGGATTTTGCACGGATGGTCGAGATCTTCGATCGCCACGGCGTCAGCTTTGTCTCGGTCACTCAAGCCTTCAATACCACAACGAGCATGGGGCGGTTGACGCTCAATGTCCTGTTGCCCTTTGCCCGGTTCGAACGCGAGGTGACGGGCGAGCGGATCCGCGACAAGATCGCCGCCTCCAAGGCCAAGGGCATGTGGATGGGGGGAGTCTTACCCATCGGCTACGACAGGCCGATCCACGGGAGCCGCACACTCGTTGTGAACGAGACCGAAGCCGCGCTGGTGCGACGTATCTTCGCCAGCTATCTCGATCTCGGATCAGTCCATGCGCTCGAGCACCAATTGCAAAGGGAAGGCATCGTCTCGAAGCGGCATGTCAGCAGCACGGGCCGAGAGACCGGAGGCCAGCCCTTCAGCCGGGGCGCACTGTTCCACCTCCTGCGCAATCGTCTCTATCTCGGGGAGATCCGACATGGCGACACCTACCATCCGGGTTTGCATCCCGCCATCGTGGACGCGACCCTGTTCGACGCCGTGCAACATCGGCTCGACGGCAATGCCCGCAAGCGCAAGTCCGCGCGCGAAAGCGTGGCGCGCTCCGCCCTGACCGGTCGGATCTTCGATGCCGACGGCCATCCGATGTCGCCGACCTTCGCCTATGGCAAGGGTGGCCGGCTCTACCGCTACTATGTCTCGGCGCCGCTGCAGCAGGGCGCGCGGCGCAGTGCAGGCGACACTGGCCCCCGCCGGGCCTCAGGCCCAGCGCTGGAAGAATCGCTCGCCACTGCGCTGCGCCGTCTGATGCCGGAAGACATGAGGATGGACGTGGATCCGCTTGCCCGCATTCTGCGGATCGAGGTTCTGCGCGACGGCGTCGAGGTCGTTCTGCCCATCACGCTTCTACGCCGACTTGAGCCCCGATTGGCCACCGGCGAACAGGCTGCTGTCGATCCTGCCGATCCCACGCACCTGCGCCTGGAACTTCCGCTGCGGCTCTCGACCCACAGGGGCCGTACAGAAATTCTGGCGGCAGCACCGCGCCCGCGCAAGGCAGATCCGGTCCTGGTAGCGGCCCTGCGTTCGGCGCAACAGATGTTCATGCGGGGCACTCAAGGCAGGCCCACGCTCGACGCCGCACCTGACACCTCGCACCGCCGTCGCCTTGTCCGTCTGGCCTTCCTCGCACCCGATCTGCAGCGCGCCATCCTGGCGGGAGAGCAACCGGAAAACCTGACCCTCGCCCGGTTCCTTGACAGTGATCTGCCCCTGTCCTGGGCGGCCCAGCGGCGGATGTTCGAGGTCATCGCCTCCGAGAACCATCACCGGCGCGTTTGAGCACAAGGCGCAGCGGCAGAGGCGATCAGCAGCACTCCGTGCCTCCTTCACGAGCCAGATTGCAGTCACCTGTTATTTTGCGAAACTGCCCGATAACAGGAGGGAACAGGCCCTGATACGGCGCCTAAATCGCCTGTTCCGCGGCAAAACAGGAAACTGCCGTTCTGCGCTCCAACCCACTGAAATGACGGCACTCTCTGGCGCATAGGCCGGTAGACTCCGCGATCCGGGCCTGTTTTGTCCTGTTAATCGCGAAAAACTCCCTGTTCCGCGCAAACTCCACCTCCTTCCGGGCCGCCGGAGACCGGGCCGCGGCAAGGGCTTGAATACCCAGGAACAGGTGCCGAATACGCGAGGCAGGAACGGGTTGGCGATAGGAAAGTGCCCCTGTTACGGGCGGTTAGCGGCGCGCGGCGCCATCAGAGACCAATCGTGGGGGTGGGTGGCGGAGGAAACGGGACTGCCGTCGAACCTTCTCTGAAAAAGATGTAATAAATTCAATAAGCTGCGACATCGCAACAGATCGTGTGCACAAGGTTGGAACCGGCTTTGGAAGGCTGGTCAAGATTGTTCACACGTCTCCGACGGGCAAGCGAACAACGACTTCTAGTCCTCCTTCTGGCAAATTGCGGAGCAGGACCGTCCCGCCATGAGCCTGAATGATTGACCGGGCGATTGCGAGGCCCAGACCAACGCCCCCCGTATCGCGGCTGCGTGATCCCTCCAGGCGCACAAACGGCTCAAACACAGCCTCAAGCTGATCACTGGGCAATCCGGGACCCTTGTCTGCGATGGTAATGACAGCCATTCCCGGTTCTTGCTTCAGCGTCACCTTCGCTACGCCGCCATAGCGGACCGCATTGTCGATCAGGTTGCGCAGCGCGCGGTTCAGGGTCTGCGGGCGGATGGTTGCGAGCAGCGGCTGTGACGGGGCAAGGGTGGCCCTGTCGCCGCCTACATCGCCCACCAGATCGGCCAGCAGCTTGGCGAGGTCGACTTCGGTGGCGGGTTCCGCCCTCGCGACCCCGCGCGCGAATTCCAGCGTGGCCTCGACCATGGCCTGCATCTCCTCGACCAGTGCTTTCAGCCGGATGCTGTCCTCGGTTTCATCAAGCATCTCGATCCGGAGCCGCATCGCGGTCAGGGGCGAACGCAGGTCATGGCTCAGGGCAGCAAGCATATGCGCGCGCTCGTTCACGAAGCGGGTCAGTCGGTCTTTCATCCGGTTGAAGGCCTGTGTGGTCTCGCGCACCTCGGACGGCCCCTTCATCGGCAGCGGATCGGCATCAAGGCCGCGACCCAGCCGGTCGGCGCCGACGGCGAGGGCGCGCATCGGGCCGACGACACGCTGCGCAGTCCACCAGGCCACCAGAGCCACGGCCACCGCCATCAACAGCAGCGGCAACAGGGCTTGCGGCGAAAGCTGCGGGCCGGGGCGATGAAACATCGTGCGCACGTTCAGCCAATCGCCCGCAGCGAGACGGATCGACAGCGTCAGTTCGATGGGGTCGGTGTGTCCGGCCATCATCGCCTCGTGCATTGGGCGCATGGCGGCGGGCATTGTATCCGGCATCGGCAGGGGAGCGACGGAAAGTGCATGAACATCGGCGCGGACTTCCCGGTCCGGCTCGCCAAGGATCTGCCGGATCTGGCTGAGAACCAGGTCCGCCTCGGCGCTGTCGCGGGACGCTTCAGGTTCTGGTCCCACCTCGAACCTGACCAGAGGCGAGTCTGCCGCCCGCAGGATGGACGGGCGCAGATCGGGTGGGGCACTGTCCAGAAGCAAGACCACATTCGCTGCGCGCCCTGCGGCCTCCAGCCCCAAGGCAGCCCGGACCGCGCGGTTCCGCTCATCTGTCAGCAGCAAAAGGCCAAGCCCCTGCGTGACGGCCAGCGCCAAAAGCAGCATGACCAGCAACTGTCCTCCCAGGGATTGAGGAGACAGCCTGCGCAGGAAAGGGGAGCGCGGGTTCACGGTATCTCCCTCACATCGGCAGCAAGGCTGTACCCGCCACCCCAGACCGTAGCAATCAGCGCAGGCTTGGCGGGATCGGCCTCGATCTTGCGGCGCAGGCGGCTGATCTGGTTGTCGATGGTGCGGTCAAACACTTGCGCTGCGCGGCCCGAGGTCAGATCCAGCAGTTGTTCGCGGCTGAGCACGAAGCGCGGCCGTTCGAGGAACACCGTCAGCAGGCGGAATTCGGCGGTCGTCAGCGAAACTTCGTCGCCATCGGCTTCGGTGAGGGTTCGGCGGTCGGTATCCAATACCCAACGGTCGAATGCCAACCTGTGCCCGGCAAGGCTGCCGCCCACCACTTCCGCCCGATCGGATCGGCGCAAGATCGCCTTGATCCGGGCCAGCAACTCGCGCGGGTTGAACGGTTTGGGCAGATAATCATCGGCGCCGACCTCCAGCCCCACGATGCGGTCGGTTTCATCGCCCAAAGCGGTCAGCATCAGGATCGGGATGCCGCCTTGTGCGCGAAGGCGTCGGCAGACCGACAGGCCATCTTCGCCCGGCATCATCACATCCAGCACGATCAGATCGAACTGACCCACCTTCATCGCCGCATCCATCGCCACGGCGTCAGCGGCAGAAGTCGCGCGCATGCCGTTCCTTGCCAGATACTTCACCAGCGCGTCGCGGATCTCGCGGTGATCATCGACGATCAGGATGTGCGGCGGGCTGGTCATCATCGTGTCTCCTGATCTGAACCCTAGCTGATCCTGAGGGCGCTTCGGGTAGAAGATTGTCGCAAACCTCTCTCTGCGCCGCCGCTTGCGACAGATTGATACAAAACACCCGCCGACCTGACAAACCTGTGGGACATCTGCCCCCCAGATTGGACCCATCACAATCCAATCCAGGAGAGACGGAATGAAAAGCTCGACAAAATTCGCCCTTGCAGCCGTTGCCGCCCTTGGCATTGCCGCTGTCGCGGTGCCTGTCGTCGCCCAGCAGGGCCAGATGCAGCTTGGTGGCATGATGGATGGCGGCATGAGCATGATGGGCCACCATGGCGGCAAGATGGGCGGCGGCATGGGGATGATGGGCGGTGCTCAAAGCTACGCCATGGCGACATTCGACACCAACAAGGATGGCACGCTCAGCTCCGAGGAAATGACGGCCGGTATTCAGGCCGAGATCAAGACCTATGACACCGACACCAACGGCACGCTGTCGCTGGATGAGTTTGCGGCAATGCACGCGGCCCATACCCGGCCGATGACCGTGCGTGCCTTCCAGTTGCACGACGCCGACGGCGACGCGCAGGTAACGGAAGGCGAAATGGCTACCATGGCCGCGATGATGCAAGGCCACATGGACGGGCAGCGGGGTGCCATGCAGGGCATGGGTCAGGGCATGATGGGCAACAACTGACAGGCGCCTTTCCCTCGCCAATCGGGCCTTGCACCGGTTGGCGGGGACAATCCCATCACAGATCAGGAGGCTTTGATGATGAACGGCTATGGTATGGGTTTCGGAATGGGCTTCGGCTGGCTCTGGATGATCGTCATCCTTGTGCTTGCCGGTCTCGCCATTGCGGCGCTTGTCAAATACCTGCGCAAGTAGGCGAAAGGTAAGCCAATGGATTACACGATCAACCGTCTGATAACGGAAGCGGACTTTGACGCCGTCGACGCCCACACCCGCGCAGCGCTGTCCGCACATGGCTTTGGCGTTCTGACCGGAATCGACATCAAGGCGAAGAAGAAGAAGCTGGATGTGGATATGCCACCCTGCAACGTGATCCTGCGCGAGGTGACAGGCGGGGTGGAGGTCAGCGCGATCGACCCGGCGGCCTCGATGCAGGTCATCGACAATCCTCTCTTGCATGCAGTCGCCGGTCAGATGCGCGACCTGCTGACCAAGGCCGTTGCAGACATCTGATTGTGCGCGCAGCAACAATCCGTGCGTGATCTTCCAGTACTTGGAATGAGCACATTCAAGCGGAGGCCCGCGTAACGGCCTTCACGCGGCGCAGACCGCGAAAGGAGAACGCCATGTCCACGACCGATCCGATCGCGGGCCATGGCATACCGATTGCGGCCGGGTTGCTCTACCCCGTCACCGGCCTCTTGCTGTCGCCGATGATCGCGGCGGCCGCGATGAGCCTGTCTTCCGTCTCGGACATCACCAACGCGCTACGGCTCAGGAGGGTGAAACTCTGAAATGACCATTGCAAATCGAAAGGAAAGACAATGACCCGACACACATTCTCACGCCGCGCCGCTTTGATCGCCGGGGCGGCGATGCTGGCCGCCGGCGCCCTGCCGGCGGCGGCGCAGGACACCGGACCGGCGCTCCATGTGCTGAAGGACCCGAACTGCGGCTGCTGCACCGCCTGGATCGAGGTCGTCGCGGCCGAGGGGTTCGAGGTGACGACCGAACTTGCCGACGGGGCGGCCCTGATGCGCTTCAAGATGGAAAACGGCATCCCCGAAGCGATGGCCTCCTGCCACACGGCGCGGGTCGAGGGCTATCTGATCGAGGGCCATGTCCCGGTGGCCGACATTCGCCGCCTGCTTGATGAGCGCCCCGATGCCGTTGGCCTCGCCGTGCCCGGAATGCCCTGGGGATCGCCGGGCATGGGGCCCGACACCGAGCGCGACGCCTATGACGTCCACCTGATCCACCGCGACGGCAGAACCACGGTGTTCAGCAGCTACGCCGCCGCCTGAGTCTCATTCCAGAATCTCCACGCATCCGGCCCGGCGATTGCCACGCCCGGTCCTGACTTCGTAACATCCAGAGGAAAACCCGACATGACATTTCACGCCTCTTTCCCCGCTGCATCCGCGATGCTCGCGACCAGATCCCGCCGGGGCCTGGCTGCCCTGGCGCTGACCGCCCTTCTTGGCGTGCCGGGCATGGCGCTGGCGCAGCAGGCCGCCGCAACGAACGGCCTGGTCTTCACGGCCGACGAGCATGGCAATTCGGTCAGCCGCGTCGATCTGGCGACCGGAGAGGTGACAACCGTGCCGCTGTCGGTCACGCCCCACAACGTGCAGGTCACGCCGGACATGAAGCAGTTGCTGCTGGTGGGTTCACCGGCCATGGCCGGTCATGGCGACGGCAATTCTGGCGACCACGGTGACACCGGCATGGCCGGCCGGCTCCTCGTGCTCGATCCGCTGGCGCTGGATGCCGCCCCGGTGGAAATCGAGGTCGGCAACCATCCCGCCCATCTCGTGACCGACCGCGAGGGAGGCCGCGCCTTCGTCACCAACGCGGAAGACGACACGATCTCGGTCGTCGATCTTGCCTCGCGCAAGGTCACGAGCATTCCGGCCGGCGACTATCCGCATGGGCTGCGGCTGTCACCGGACGGGCGGCACCTGCTGGTGGCGAACGTCGAGGGCGGCTCGGTCTCGCTGTTCGATACCGAAATGCTGGCCGAGGTCGCGCGCATTCCCGTGGGTGCGGCGCCGGTTCAGGTGGCCTTCCTGCCCGACGGCAGCCGCGCCTATGTCTCGCTGCGCGACGAGGATGCGGTGGCGGTGATCGACCTTGCCACCCGCGAAGCCACCGCCCGCATCCCGGTCGGCGACGGCCCGATCCAGCTTTTCGCCACACCGGATGGAGGCAGGGTGTTCGTTGCCAACCAAGGCACCGAAACCGCCCCGAGCGATGAGGTTTCGGTGATCGACGTGGCAAGCAATGCCGTCATCGCCACGGTGAAGGCGGGCATGGGAGCCCACGGCGTTTCCATCAGCACGGATGGCGCGCTGGCCTTCGTGACCAACGTCAACGACGGCACGCTTTCGGTGATCGACACCGCCAGCAACGAAGTCGTTGCGACCCACACCGTCGGCGCTGGCCCGAATGGCATCACCTATTTGACCCGGTAATCCTCTCAAGCCATGGGGCGCACGATTTGCTCCGAAGCATTGGTCGGCCGAATCCTGGACATCGCGGATATGCGGCCGACCAACATGCACGGAACCGAGGATTGGGCTGGATGCCTTCTCCTTCAGCTTGTGCTTTGACACCACGAGTTTTCGCGCATCGTGATGCCGTCAGGGGAGAGCGGCATCCACCCCATATCTCTACCCGAGCATCGGCCCGCCCCCCACCAGAGCCAGCTTGGACAGGTTATTGGCCATCTGAACCAATGCCGAGGCGCCGACGACCATTTCGACTGGCATTGGAAGGGCAAAGGCCAACGTCAGGATCGTGCTGAGGCCGAAGCCAGAAAAGAGCGTGGGTTCCGAGGCCAGGAAAGGGACAAGCGCGACGAACAGGATGTCCATGAAACTCTGCGCTCCGGCGTTGCGGGGATTGACGCCAGAAATAGGAGGTAGTTTATCGAATACCGATAACGAAAGCAGATAGAGACATTTTTCCCGAGCGCATGGACCATCATGATCTGCTGTCCGGCCTGGTGCGGCTGCACATCCTGCACCATGCAGCGCAGCACCCGGTCTACGGCCAGTGGATGATCGACGAGTTGGCGCGGCACGGCTACCGACTGTCGCCCGGAACCCTCTATCCGATGCTTTCGAAGATGGAGCGCGACGGCTACCTGACCAGCACCACAAAGCGCGAGGGACGCACATCCCGCAAGTTCTACACGATCACCGACAAGGGGCACGAAGGGCTGGCGGTCGCGCGGGTCCGACTCATGGAACTCAAGGGCGAGGCAGGAACGCAATGAGCGATAGCACAGACACTGCCGACGATAAGCCATCCCGAGGAACTCCGGGAGAAGTCTTTGGGACCTTCCTGAAACTCGGCCTGACATCGTTCGGTGGCCCTATCGCACATCTGGGTTACTTCCGCGACGAACTGGTCACGCGGCGCGGCTGGCTTTCGGATCACGCCTATGCGGATCTTGTTGCCCTTTGCCAATTCCTCCCCGGGCCAGCTTCGAGCCAGGTCGGTTTTGCGCTGGGGTTGATGCGGGCCGGCTGGCTGGGTGCGCTCGCGGCCTTCACCGCGTTCACGCTTCCCTCGGCTCTCATCCTTCTGGCCTTCGCGATGACGGCCGCGACCGTCTCGGGTCCGATCGGCACCGGCGCCCTGCATGGGCTCAAGATCGTCGCCGTCGCCATCGTGGCGCAGGCGGTGTGGGGCATGGCCAGGAACCTGTGCCCCGACCGTGAGCGCGCCAGCATCGCGGTCGGCGCCGTTGCCGTACTTGCCCTCGTCCCCGGCGCATTCGGGATGGTGGGCGCTATCGTCCTTGGCGCCCTCGCGGGGCTGATCCTCGGCCGGGGGACAGAAAAGCCGGTCGGGGGCCACGTCACGATGCCCGTCCGCCGCGGACAGGCGGGTATCGCCCTCGCGGCCTTCGCCTCCCTTCTCGTCCTGCTGCCGCTTGTCGCTGGCGGCTCGCAGACACTCGCGGTCATCGACAGTTTCTACCGCGCGGGCGCGCTGGTGTTCGGCGGTGGTCACGTCGTTCTACCCCTTCTGCAGGCGGAGGTCGTCGTCCCGGGCTGGGTCACGCCGGACGCCTTTCTCGCGGGCTACGGCGCGGCGCAGGCGGTACCGGGGCCGCTCTTCACCTTCGCCGCCTATCTCGGCGCCGTGCTGGGACCCGAGCCGAACGGCATCTCTGGCGCGGTCATTGCGCTCCTCGCCGTCTTCCTCCCCGGCTTCCTGATCCTGATCGGAGTCCTGCCGTTCTGGGACCGGTTTCGGGCCATGGCCACTGCGCAATCCGCGATGCAGGGCGCGAACGCCGCCGTCGTCGGCATCCTCGGCGCCGCGCTCTATTCGCCGGTCTTCACCAGCGCTATCGGAGATATGCGGGACTTCACCCTGGCGCTGGTCTGTTTCGTCCTGCTCATGGCGTGGAAGACGCCGCCTTGGGTTGTGGTGATCGTCGCCGCCCTTGGCGGTGCAGGGCTGGCGCTGACGGCCTGAGAGGGTCAGCCGAGAGCGGCCACGATCCGCTTGTCCCGCGCAGCCATGTCGAACATCCCCAGAACGTGACCATCGCGCTTTGCCTGAAGCTCGTGTTCCTCGTGACCTCGGTTCTGGGGTTGACCAGCCTCTGGATCGCGATCCTTGCCGATACCGGGGCGACGGTGCTGGTCACGCTGAATGCGCTGCGACTGTTGCAGTTTAATCCGGAACGCAGGGCCTGATACTGCTCGCGCATCCATGATCTTGCAGACATCCCCCCTGGGGGGATATGTGCCATCATGACCGAGACAGCATTGCACCGATCGCACCCCGACATCATCAACCGGCTCAAGCGGGCTGAAGGTCACCTGAGATCAATTATCGCCATGCTGGAGGCGGGGAAGCCCTGCGCCGAGATTGCGAACCAGCTCAAGGCGGTCGAAAACGCCATCACGGCCGCCAAGCGGACGCTGATCCACGACCACATCGATCATTGCCTGGGGCTCGGCGGCGAGGACGAACTCGCCGAGTTGCGGGCGATGGCCAGACTTCTTTGAGGGCGTCATGCTGGCCATCCTTGCCAATCGCACCTACCGCCATCTGTTCGCCGCACAGGTGATCGCGCTCGTCGGCACCGGACTTGCCACGGTCGCCCTCGGACTTCTGGCCTGGGAGATCGCGGGGGCCAATGCGGGGCTGGTGCTCGGCACGGCGCTCGCGATCAAGATGATCGCCTACGTGACACTTGCACCCGTCGCCGCCGCCTTCGCCGAGCGCGTGCCGCGCCGCGCGATGCTGGTGGCGCTCGACCTGATCCGGGCGACGGTGGCGCTGGCGCTGCCCTTCGTGTCCGAGGTCTGGCACGTCTACATCCTGATCTTCCTGCTACAGGCCGCGTCGGCCGGTTTCACGCCAACCTTCCAGGCGACGATCCCGGACGTTCTGCCTGACGAGGCCGAATACACCCGGGCCCTGTCGCTCTCGCGGCTGGCCTATGATCTGGAGAACCTGCTCTCGCCAATGCTCGCGGCCGCACTTCTGACGGTGGTGAGCTTTCCGGTTCTGTTCGGCGGCACCGTCATCGGCTTTCTCGCATCGGCCGCACTCGTGATGACCGTCACCCTGCCTTCACCACAGCCCACGCAGCCGCGCTCCGTCTGGGACCGGACCACCCGCGGCATCCGCATCTATCTCGCCACGCCGCGCCTTCGCGGGCTGCTTGCGCTGAATCTTGCGGTGGCCGCGGCGGGGGCGATGGTGATCGTCAACACGGTCGTGCTCGTTCAGGCGCGCCTCAGCCTCGGCGAAGCACAGGTGGCGCTGGCCCTCGCAGCCTTCGGCGGGGGCTCAATGATCGCGGCGCTGCTACTGCCGCGGCTGCTCGATCGCATGCCTGACCGTCCCGCCATGATGGCGGGCGCGGTGATTCTTGCGCTCGGGACGGCTCTTGGGCCGCTGGCCGGATCTCTGACGGCGCTGATGTCCCTGTGGCTCGTGATCGGCTTCGGCTACAGCCTGACACAGACACCGACGGGTCGGCTGTTGCGTCGGTCCGCCCAGCCGCAGGACCGGCCGGCGATCTTCGCCGCCCAGTTTGCGCTCAGCCATGCCTGCTGGCTTCTCACCTATCCGCTGGCCGGGCGGTTCGGGGCCGCGTTCGGTCTGGATGCGACCTTTCTCACCATGGCTGGCCTCGCTGCGCTCGGGGTGGCGGGGGCAATGATGCTCTGGCCTGCGGCAGAGCCGGAGGTTCTGTCCCATGAGCACCCCGATCTGCCCGAAGGACATCCGCATCTGCGAAACAAGGGAGAGAGCGGCCACAGCCACGCCGTGGTGATCGACGACCTGCATCGACAATGGCCGCCGCGGCGCGTCTGACCGATCATCATGGGCGATCCTGCCGTTTATGGAGGCCTGTTTCTGGCTGCCTTCACCGCTGCGACTCTGCTCCCTGCCCAGTCCGAGGCACTGGTAGTGGGCCTCTTGCTGACCGATTACCCGCCATGGCTGGTGCTGGTTGTGGCGAGCGTCGGGAATGTACTGGGTTCTGTGGCCAACTGGTTTCTCGGGCGAGGGATCGAACGGTTCCGCGGCCGCCGCTGGTTTCCGGCGAGCCCCGCCGCGCTGGAACGGGCGGAAGGCTGGTATCGCCGCTACGGTCGATGGTCGCTGCTGCTGGCCTGGGCGCCGATTATCGGCGACCCGCTGACTGTCGTAGCGGGCGTGCTGCGCGAGACCTTCCTGGTATTCCTGCTCCTCGTCAGCATCGCGAAAATCGGCCGCTACCTTGTTCTGGCAGCAGCGACGCTGGGGTTCGGCTGACTATGGCTCTGAGTGTGCCTCGGCTCGCAGTGCGAAGATAAAGTGCTACGGCGCGCGGCGTAGCGGTCTCCAGGTGTTTGATCCCACGGTTTGATGGTGCGATCCTTTCGTCAGAATGGAACGATGCCCGTGCTGAGTAGCGGTCGGCATCGCTGGTCGCACGGGCAACCGGACGCCACCAGATGCCCTTCGGCGGGCTTCCGCGCCGCCCTTGCCATCCCGAAGCGCCGAGTTCACTCCACCAGTTCTCGCTTCAGATCACGAACACCGGCGCGAACCCGCCCCCTGGCGTCCTGAAGTTCGTGGTTTGACCTTGATAAAGGCGCGCGGCCACCAGAAGCACCTGCCCATCATAGGTATACAGTCGCACGTCCATTTTGCGCCTCTGGGGTGTCTCGTCGATCTTGATCATGCGCTCGCTGGGGCGGACCAGCGTCTGAGCAACGTATCCGCCCTCCGCGATTTCCGCCCAGACTCCTTTTGTCAGCTTGTCGCCGCGATATACCGCCTTGCCGCCATGTCCGCCGGTCGGCTTGAAGAACAGGTCCTTGCGGGATCTCCAAAGTGCATCAGCGTTGTCGGGATTGACCAGGACGGTGCGTGGCACAGCATCGAGCAGGGCGCGAAATCTCGGCTCCACTCCCCATGCCTCAAGCGTCGCGGCATTCGAAAGAAGCGAAAGGTTGCGCTTGTCGGCAAGGAGCGCGTGGTTGTGCGGATTCGGCGTCACGACCACCGCGCCATCCCGGTAGGCTTCCTGCAGTGCCTTGTGCTCGGGCTGATCGAAGGCGAAATCGGTGACCCGGTTGTAAACGAGATCGATTGCCTTTCCATCGACGCTGAGCCGACCATCGTCGTAGCGAAGGCGACCGGCGTCGGCGATGACCGCGTCTACTCCTCGTGCCGCGAAAACCTGCCGCGCGAGCACGAACTCGGGATAGAGATACTGTTCCGGCGGACTGTCATCGACGATGGCGATGCGTTGTGGCGCGCCCGTTCCCCGCTGCCGAATCCATTCGTTCTGGAACATGTGGAACGCCGCGTCCTCGAAGGATAGCAGCGTCGGGGGGATGTCCATTTCGGCGCAACACGCGCGCTGCGCCCTCGCAAGAAAGGCATTGAGAAACGCGCCGCCGGCGTTGGTGTTGATTTCGATCAACCGGGGGCCGTCTTCACCAAGATGAAAGTCGTAGCCCATCAAAGCCCCGAGCGGGCCGTGATCCGCCCGCGCGATTTCCGGCGCCCAGGAGAGGACTGCGGCCTTGTATGTCGCGAGTTGGGCGGTGGTCTCCACGGCCACTGCGATCGCGCGCATCTCATCCACCGTGGTGGCCGAAAGGAACACTGGCACGTGCGAGAACAGATGGGCTTTGGGGCGGATGAACGTCTCGAAGAACGCCGACTCACCAGCCTCGTGCTCCATCGCTTCGCGCAGCGATGGAACGTCCAGTGTAACGCAGAAGCAGTTCTTGTTGAGCCGCTCCGTGCGGTCCTGAACTCGATCCGATGAACTGGAGCCCGGATTGTTCATCGAGAGAAACCCCGAGGTTGCGCCAAGGTCAAGCGTGCTTCAAACGCGAGGTAAGCCATGAATAATCCCACAAAAATCGCTCCCAAAAGTTTCGCCATCATGCCGATCCAAATATGCCGCTTCTGTCCGGCAGTCTCAACTGTCACCGGGCTGGCCTCGTGAAACTGAACTGCCGGTCGCTCGGCAGCTCCGGCCTGCAACGAAGCTCCATCCCGAAGGTGCCGTCATCGCTCAGCGTGCCTGCGACACATTCTCCTGGTAGGTCCGCTCGCGCGCTGGCCAGGTGCTCTTGATATAGACGAGGACAGCCCGGATCTCGGCGTCGCTGAGGACATCGGCAAACCCCGGCATGTCGCTCTCATAGCCGCCCCCGACGATGGCGGCCGTGCCTTCCTTGACGATGCGGAACAGGATGTCATCGGGATGGTGCCAAGTGTGGCCGCCGGCATCGTGCGGTGGCGCCGGGAGACGCCCGGACGGAAGGGGCGTCTTCCAGTCCGGCTGCCCCTCGAGGTGCGCACCGTGGCAGGTCGCACATTGGTCCGCATAGACCTGCCGGCCTTGTTCGAAGACTTCTGCAGATGACGCGGCGGTGGACGCGGTACGGACCTGATGCCATCCAACGAGGACCGCCAGGATCAGGCCGCCGAGGAGCAACCCGAGCCACAAGATCTTACGGAGTTCATTGCGCATGAGTTGCATGACTGCTGGTGAAGAATTTCAATCGGCTACATGCCGAGATTGAATTTCTGCCAGAGGCGCGACGTTGGGGGCAATGGACATTCCCGTGACCAGCGCCTATCTTTCCCGCATGTTCTCGCGCTTCATCACCATGATTGCCGTACTCGCGATCGCCGTCATAACGACGGTGACGTCCGCGCATGCGGCGGGCTTGAGCGCAGAGCCGGATCACTCGGTGCATGTCGGCGAGATGATGCAGGTTGCGACCGGCAGCGAAAATCCCTGTGATGGTGATCAGCACTGCGGCTCAGGTGATGCCGAAGCCTGTGAGGTGCTTTGCGCAGGTCTTTCGGTCTTCCTGACCTCCCCTGGCGAAGGCTCTGGCAGCGATTACGCGCCCGCCAGCCATGACCTGCCCTCCGGTGCAATCGTCGCCAGCCGGGCACCTGCGCTGAACGACCGACCTCCCAAATTTCGTCTCCTCTGATCACGCGTCCGGGCCGAGGCCCGCGGCGTCCTGTCGGTTTTGATGAACGGGACAGGCTGTCCCGAGGAGACGACCATGAATACCCTTTCAAGACGCGGCTTTCTTGCCGCTGGCGCAGCCGTGCTGGCCCATGCGCATCTGCCCCGCATCGCGGCAGCGCAGGGCTTGGCCCCGCTGTCGCTGCACGCCGCCACCCGGACGCTGGACATCGACGGCCGCGCTGCCACGGTCTGGGGTCTTGCCGGGCCGACCGGACAGGGCCTGACACTCGATCCCGGCGCGCGGTTCCGGGTGGATCTGCGTAACGATCTCGATGTCGACACGCTGATCCACTGGCACGGCCAGATCCCCCCCAACGCACAGGATGGCGTGCCCGACATGCCTCTGCCGATGCTCACCCCCGGCGAGACACGCGCCTATGACTTCGCGCCGCTTCCCGGCACCTATTGGATGCACGCGCATGTGCCGCTGCACGAGATGCGCCTCCTGGCGGCACCGCTGATCGTGCGCAGCGCCGAGGATGTCGCCGCTGACCGGCAGGAGGTGGTGCTGTTCCTGCACGATTTCTCGTTCAAGGCGCCCGAGGAGGTGATGGCCGAGATCACGGCCGGCCACGGGGCCGCGGGTGGGCACGGAGGCGATCAAGGCGCGAGCATGGGCGGCATGGCAGACATGGACCATGGCGCGATGGGAAACATGCCGATGGCTGGCATGGATCACGGCGCCATGGGCGGCATGATGGGGATGGGGGCCATGGACGGCATGGCGATGGACCTCAACGACTATGACTGGGACGCCTATCTTGCCAACGACCGCACGCTTTCGGATCCCGAGGTGGTGCAGGTCGAGCGCGGCGGGCGCATCCGGCTGCGGGTGATTAACGCCGCCGCCGCGACGGTGTTCTGGATCGACACCGGGGCCGCGCCAGCGCGATTGGTGGCGGTTGATGGTCATGCCGTCGCACCACTATCCGAAACGCGGTTCGGTCTGGCTATGGGCCAGCGACTCGATCTCGAGATCGACCTGCCGCAGGAGGGCGGCGCTTGGCCGATCCTCGCGCTGCGAGAGGGCGCGCGCGAGCGCACCGGCCTGATTCTTGCCACGCAGGGCGCCGAAATCCGGCGCATTGATGGCGTGGCGGAAAGCGAAGCACCCGCCTTCGACACCGACCTTGCGCAGGAGTCGCGACTGACCGCCGTCGACACCTTGCCGGATCGGCCGGTGGACCGCAGCCACATTGTGATGCTGGGCGGTTCGATGCAGCCCTATGTGTGGACGATCAACGGTGCCGTCTGGGGCCAGCATCGCGCGCTTGCCGCACGCAGCGGCGAGCGGGTCGTGCTGTCCTTCCACAACATGTCGATGATGGGCCACCCGATGCATCTGCACGGACATGTGTTCCAAGTCGTCGGGTTGAACGGACGCGCGGTCCGGGGCGCGCTGCGCGACACGGTGTACGTGCCGCCGATGTCGATGGTCGATATCGCGCTCGACGCCGGCGAGGCCGCGCGCTGGATGCTGCATTGCCACCACATGCCGCATCTTGAGACCGGCATGATGACCGAGTTCACGGTCAGCGCATAAATCAGAGGATGGCAGAGGACGCCGGATGCCGGCGTCTTCCCATGGCAACAAGGAGGCACAAGCATGGTGATGTCGCAAAGCGATCATGCCGGTCACATGCCCACGAGCGACGGTCGCAAGGCGCTATGCATCAACGCGAAGCCGCTCGAACGCGACGCAAGGATAACGCAGCCACTCGGGCTGTCGATGAGGAGATATCCGCGAAGCCAGTCGCTGCGAACCTGCAGAGCAAAGGAGTGAAGATCATGGCCGAGCAAGCTAGAACGCGTGTCGCTGTCAACGGCTACGGAGTGATTGGCAAGCGGGTCGTCGATGCTATTGCTCTCCAAGACGATATGGAGCTGGTCGGCATCGCCGACGTTGCATTCGATTGGCGCATTCAAGTGGCGGCGCGCAAGGGCTATGCCATCTTCGCCGCTACGGAAGAACGGCTTGAGCCGATGCGCAAGGCGGGGCTCGACGTCGCGGGTGCCCTTGGCGATTTACTTGGAACCGCCGACGTGGTCGTCGACTGCACGCCGAAAAACGTCGCCGCGAAGAATGTCACAATCTACCGGAAGAAGAACGTGAAGTTCATCCTCCAGGGCGGCGAGAAGCACGAGGTCACCGGCCATTCCTTCGTCGCTGACGCCAACTACGAGAGTGCGATCGGCCGGGACTCCACTCGCGTCGTCTCGTGCAACACGACGTCGACGGTCCGCACGCTGACGGCGCTCAAGCACGCCGGGCTGCTCCGGAAGGCCCGCGGGACTTTGCTGCGGCGCGCCACTGACCCATGGGAAAGCCATCTCGGCGGCATCATGAACACACTGGTGCCCGAACCCGAAATCCCAAGCCATCAAGGACCTGACGCGCAGAGCGTCGACCCCGAGCTGGACGTCCTGACGATGGCGGTGAAGGTGCCGCAAACGCTGGCGCATCTGCACTACTGGACTGTGCAGCTGACCGGCGCCGCGAGCAAAGACGAAGTACTCAACGCGTTCCGCGCCTCGTCGCGGATCGCACTCGTCGAGATTGGCGACGGCCTCTCGGCGATTAACGCCGTCAAGGAAATGATGGCCGACCTCGGGCGCCCCCACGATAATCTCTACGAGGTGGCGCTCTGGGCCGACATGCTGAAGGTCGAGGGCGACGAGCTCTTCTACGCCTACATGGTCGACAACCAGGCGATCGTGATCCCCGACACGATCGACGCCATCCGCGCCCTGACCGGCCGGGAACGCGATGCAAAGCGCTCGATCGCCGCGACGGACCGCTCACTCGGCGTCGGCGCGATCACCGATGCCCTTGGGCGAGGCTGACCGATGTCCGCCCTAGACCCATTCCTGTCGCGGACGCGCATCGCGTTCACGATGAGATGGTTTCTAGCGGAAAGCACCTGTTTGATGGCCTCGGATCGCTCGGCGCAATACAGCCCGGTTGCTCGCCGCCTATCCCAAGTACAGCATCACACCGATACGCAAGAGCAACGCTATCTCGCGGCTCTGCCGCACAAGTAACGATAGGGACAACTGATGAGTTCTCCACACTCCCACCATCATGGCCATCAGAACCATCAGGCGGATGCGAGCGTGCATCATGATGGAGAAGGCCCACGCGGTGACTCGCAAATTCTAGCCGCCGCCGGCTCCAGCCATTCCGAGCATGCCGGCCACGCCGGACATGATCATGGTGAGATGGTCGCCGACTACCGGCGCCGCTTCTGGCTGGTTCTGTTACTGACGCCGCCGATCTTGTTGCTTTCGCCGATGATCCAGCATTGGCTTGGCATCGCAGAGACTCTGGCGTTCCCCGGCGACCGCTACGTCATCTTCGTGCTCTCAACAATTGCGTACCTTTATGGCGGATGGCCGTTTCTGACGGGCTTTACCTCCGAGCTGCGCAAAAGGCAGCCCGGCATGATGACCCTGATCGCGCTGGCGATCTCGGCCGCCTATTTCTTCTCGGTCGCCGTAACGTTCGGCTTTCCGGGCGAAGAACTTTACTGGGAACTGGTGACCCTCATCGCGATCATGCTGCTCGGTCACTGGATCGAGATGCGTTCGATCATGGGAGCATCGCGCGCGCTTGAGGAACTCGTGCGGCTCCTTCCGGATTCGGCCACCCGGATAAGGCCCGACGGATCCGCGGAGGAGGTGCCAATCTCAACCCTCCAGCCCGGTGACAAGGTCATCGTACGGCCCGGTGCAAAGGTTCCGGTGGACGGCGAGATCATCGAGGGCTCGTCCGGTTTCAACGAGGCCATGCTCACCGGCGAATCGCGGCCAGTAACCAAGGGGGTCGGCGCCGCCGCCATCGGCGGCGCCATAAACGGGGCCAGCGCCGTGACCATAAAGGTAACGGCGACAGGCGACGCCACCTACCTGTCGCAGGTCATCGAACTCGTAAAGAAGGCGCAGGCGACGCGATCGCGGACTCAGGACGTCGCCAACCGTGCGGCCGCCTGGCTGACCTACATAGCACTCATCGTGGGCTTCGGCACGCTGTTCGTCTGGTGGCTTTTCCTCGACGCGCCCCTCGAGTTTGCCATCGAGCGCATGGTGACGGTCATGGTCGTTGCCTGCCCCCACGCCCTCGGTCTCGCTGTCCCGCTGGTCGTCGCGGTCAGCACGTCGCTGTCGGCCGGCAACGGGCTGCTGATCCGCGACCGCGCAGCCTTTGAGCGGGCGCGCAACCTCAACGCGGTCGTGTTCGACAAGACCGGCACATTAACCGAGGGTCGTTTCGGTATCAGCGATATCGTATTGCTTGCCGAGGGTGACGAAAACGAGGAACTCAGCTTCGCTGCGGCCGCCGAGAGCCAGTCCGAGCATCCCATCGCCCACGGCATCGTGGCCGAGGCGAAGGAACGAAGCCTGGTCATTCCCAGTGCAACTGACGTTAGCAACATCACCGGCGAAGGCATCGTGGCCAAGGTGGACGGCCAGGATGTGCGTATCGTCAGCCCTGGCCACCTGGCACGACAGGGCAATGCTATCGCCCATAACAGCCTCAAGCGACTGGAAGGACAGGGCAAGACAGTCGTCGTTCTCGTCCGCGACGGCGAGCCGCGGGCACTCTTTGCGCTGGCTGATATCGTTCGTCCGGAATCGAAGGAGGCCATTGCAGAACTCAAGTCCCTCGGGATCAGCTCGATGATGCTCACCGGTGACGCCGAGGGCGTTGCAAAAACGGTCTCGGATGAACTCGGAATCACCGAATACTTCGCCGAAGTGCTGCCTGATCAGAAATCGCAAAAGATCGAGGAACTCCAAGCACGAGGGCTCTCCGTGGCCATGGTCGGCGACGGGGTGAATGACGCGCCTGCGCTCGTGATGGCCGATCTCGGGATCGCCATCGGCGCGGGCACCGATGTTGCCGTCGAATCGGCCGACGTGGTTCTCGTGCGCAGCGACCCGAGCGACGTCGGCGCGATCCTTGGTCTCTCGCGCGCCACTTACCGCAAGATGGTCCAGAACCTCGTCTGGGCGACCGGGTATAATGCGATCGCCATCCCGATGGCAGCCGGCATTACCTTCGGGACCGGCTTCATGATGACCCCTGCTGTTGCGGCTGTCTTCATGTCGGCCAGCACCATCATCGTGGCCATCAACGCCCAGTTCCTGCGCTCCTACAGGAGGCACAAATGACGACCAGAAGCGAATCCTTGGAAGCTCGTGCCATGCGACTGATCCTTCCCTTGCCGGGTAACGAAACGTTCGCGCGCCGTCTCGCTGACGAAGGAGGATGGGAATTGGGTGCGCTGGAAACGCGGCGTTTTCCTGATGGCGAGACTTACGTCCGCCTTCTCTCGGAGGTGAAAAATAAGGTAGTCGACTTGGTTTGCACGCTAGCGCGTCCCGACGATGGTTTTCTACGGTTGATCTTCGCGGCGGATGCAGCCCGGGACTTGGGGGCCAGTCAGGTGAACCTGATCGCCCCCTACCTCTCCTACATGCGGCAGGATCGCCGCTTCCAACGGGGAGAGGCGGTCACCTCCAAGAGCTTCGCGCGGCTTGTCTCGGCCAGCTTCGACCGGTTGGTGACCGTAGATCCGCATCTCCATCGCTATGCGGCGTTGTCGCCTCTCTACACGATCCCGACAGATACACTGCATGCCGCGCCGCAGCTGGCGCACTGGATCGCCGCAGAAGTCGACAAGCCCCTGATCATAGGTCCTGACGAGGAAAGCGACCAATGGGTCTCGGCCATCGCGGCACGTATCGGTGCTCCGCACGCCGTGCTTCGCAAGGTGCGCCATGGCGACCGCAATGTTGAAGTTAAGCTGCCGGACCTTTCCGAGTGGCGCGGGCTCCAGCCGGTGCTCGCCGACGATATAGCATCGTCGGGGCATACGCTGATTGAGGCTGCCCGCCAGCTTCCGCTGCAGGGCTTCGTTCGGCCCGTGGTTGCCGTGGTGCATGGGATATTCGCCGACAATTCCTTTGAGCGCCTCGCTGCTCTTTGTGACCGCATCGTCTCGACCGACTCCGTGCCCCACGAAAGCAATGCCGTCCGGCTCGCCTCCCTGGTCGCCAAGGCAGTTGCCGCTGCGCCCGACGATGAGGGCGATCTCATCAGGCATCGGCGTCCGCCGGAACCAATAGACGAAGTGGAACAGGCGGGTTTGGACTCCTTTCCGGCGAGCGATCCGCCATCCTGGACCGGGGGCGTTACCTGACAACGAGAGCAATTTGGTGAAAGCGGTGACGACATGAACGAGTTCACAACGGCGACCTCAGAAGCATGGCGGCAGGGATATGGCCTGATCAGCCACAACGATGAGACGATTGAACGCGTAGCTTTGCTGGCGGCGTCCGGCCTGATCGAACAGGAGGCCCTCTATCGTATCCTTGCCGCAGCGGACCGGCTGACTTCCGCCGCAATGTGGACAGTTGTCCACATGACCTATGCCCAACGTGTCGACCTTTCGGGCGCGCCGCTGCCTGCCGAGGCGTTCAAGCCGACGCCCGAGGGCCACACCGGCGGCTCGCTCAACATGGTGCCCGCTTTCGTCGGCTATCTCGCGGCCAACGCGATCACCGCGAAAACCCGTTCATGGATGATGGGGCAAGGCCATTCTGTCGCTGCGATCGAAGCGATAAATGCGCTGACGGGGGACGTTTCTCCTGCACAGAGGGGCCGCTACGATAGCAGCGAGAGAGGACTTTCGCAGCTAGCGGCCGATTTCTATTCCTATGCCATCGACGCCGACGGCGCTGCCGCGGTCCCGCTCGGCAGCCATGCCGGGCCGAACACCGCTGGCGCCATCTCGGAGGGCGGCTATCTCGGCTTCGCCGAAGTCCAGTACGCCCATGCGCCGCTGCCGGGCGAAAGCCTCGTCGCCTTCCTGAGCGACGGGGCCTTCGAAGAGCAGCGCGGCTCGGACTGGACGCCCCGGTGGTGGCGCGCTGAAGATTCTGGCCTCCCAATTCCAGTCATGATCCTCAACGGCCGGCGCATCGAGGAACGTGCCCAAATCGCGCAGCAGGGCGGTGCGGACTGGCTCGTCGACCACCTGAAGCTGAACGGTTTCGATCCCTTCATCATCGATGGCCGTGATCCCGCAGCCTTCGCCTGTGCGATCATTGAGGCTGAAAGGCGACTTGAACGCTTCGCAGCCGATCCTGGCCGCACCTATCCGGCTCCCGTTCCCTATGTCATTGCCGAGTCGGTCAAAGGCTTCGGCTTTCCAGGCGCCGACACCAACGCGGCGCACAATCTACCGCTCGGCGGCAATCCCTCTCAGGACCAGCCGGCGAGAGACGCCTTCAACGAGGCGGCGCAAACGCTGTTCGTTCCCGCCGGGGAGATCGAGAGCGCCGTCGCTGAAATCGCCGTTTACGGCAAGCAGGGACGGGAGCCGGAAAGCCGGCATGCGCTCGCGCTGCGCAACCCGGCCGCACCTGACCTGCCCGAGCCGGACTGGACGGTCGCCGGCGATCCGCCCGATTGCGCGATGCATGCGCTCGACCGCTGGTTCGCCCGCGTCGTGGACGCCAACCCTGCGCTCCGCCCGCGTGTGGGCAATCCCGACGAGTTACGCTCCAACCACATGGGAGCCACGCTCGACCGGCTGCGCCATCGCGTGAATACCACTGAGCCCGGCGTTGCCGACGCGATCGACGGTGCAGTCATCACCGCGCTCAATGAGGAAGCGGTCGCGGGCGCGGCGCTGGCCAACAAGGGCGGGATCAATCTGATCGTCAGCTACGAAGCCTTCGCCATGAAGATGCTTGGTGGTGTGCGGCAGGAGATCGTCTTTTCCCGGCGGCAGCGGGAGGCCGGCCAGGAGCCGCGCTGGATTTCGGTTCCCCTGGTCGTCACTTCCCATACCTGGGAGAACGCGAAGAACGAACAGTCACATCAGGACCCGACCATTGGCGAGGCGCTGCTGGGCGAGATGTCCGACACCTCGCGGGTGCTTTTCCCGGTGGATGCGAACAGCGCCATGGCTGCGCTCCGATCCATCTACGAGGGTCGCGGTCAGGTGGGGTGCCTGATCGTCTCCAAGCGCGACATGCCGCACCGCTTCGATGCCGAGGCCGTCGAGCGTTTCGTAACCGACGGTGCCGCCCATGTGCAGGGCGAGACGGAAGGAGCCGAGCTCCAAATCGTGGCGATCGGCGCCTATCAGCTTGAGGAGGCCCTCAAGGCGGCCTATCGGCTCCGGAGCCATGGTCGCCATGTGCTAGTGACCGCGGTCTCCGAGCCGGGTCGCTTCCGCATGCCCCGTGATCCCATCGAGGCCGCTTTCACAGCGAGCGACGAGAACCTGGCTGCCCTGTTTCCGCCGGGCATTCCCCGCCTGATCGTTTCCCATACGCGACCGGAACCCATGCTCGGCCTGCTCCGGCGAGTGGACTCCGGCCCGCGGACGACGGCCGCCCGCGGCTACATCAGCCGGGGCGGCACACTGGACGTGCCAGGGATGCTGTTTGCCAATCGCTGCACCTGGGCGCATCTGATCGACGCTGCTGTTCCTCTCACTGGGTGGAGCAGGGATGACCTTCTTGCTCCCGATGAACGGGACGCCGTGGAAGGCCGCGGAAATCCCGCTGACATCGCTGCATTCAACATCTGAGGCAATCATGCTGACGCTAACCTCTCTCGGCGGCGCAAGCACCGTCACCGGCTCCAAACACCTCCTTACCAACGGCGACAAGCGCATCCTGATCGATTGCGGCCTTTTCCAGGGGCTCAAGAACCTGCGCGAGTTGAACTGGGCGCCGCTGCCAGTGCCGCCGTCCAGCATTGATGCCGTGGTGCTCACCCATGCCCACCTCGACCATTCGGGCTATCTCCCGCGACTGGTGCGCGATGGATTCAGGGGTCGGATCTACGCCACCGCGGCGACACGAGACGTGGCGGAGTTGATCCTCAAGGACAGCGGCTTTCTCAACGAAAAGGATGCCGAATACGCCAATCGGAAGGGCTTCTCCAAGCACAAGCCGGCTTTACCGCTTTACGGCGTGCGCGATGCGGAACGCGCCATGGCAATGTTCACCATTGTGCCGTTCCAAGACGCCTTTGAGCTTCCAGGCGGTGCGACCCTGACGTTCCGCTATGCGGGTCACATTTTGGGTGCGGCTAGCGCCGACATCGAATGGGGCGGTCGCCGTATTGCGTTTTCTGGTGACCTTGGGCGCTACGGCGACCCTTTGGAGCCTTTTGCTTCTGGGGCTTGCACTCCTCGTAGTTGCCGCATTGATCAAGTACGTATTCTTCCGCTGACGTAGCGCTTCGATCGAGCTGAGGGGCGCTACTGCGGCGTTTGCTGCTGCCCTCGCAGAAGCCGCGAGCCGATCTGCCTCTGCGCTCGCCTCCGCAGCCGCGCCAGCCGTTTCGTAGAAGGCAGACCCGGCGCTAACCGCCGCTCCATAGACGCCAAGCATGGTGGACTCCATGCCTGGAATGCCGTCGAGGCCGCGCGCCACGGCGTGCAGGAAGTCCGCCCACGTCTTCTGGATCTTTTGGAGCGCTGAAAGCCAGCCCGCGCGAATGGAAGCCCACACGGATTGGAGGGAGAGCGAAAGCGACTCTCCGCCCAGCTTGATCCGGTCCCAGACCTCCGAGGCGACATCGCCAAGCAAGGCCATCGCATTGGCCCGCGACAGCCGCGCGCTCTGCGGCAGGCACGAAGTTCTCGATGGCGGCGTTGATCGCACCCACGCGCTGGTCCAGCGGCAGCGCGATCAACTCTGATGCGGAAAGCCCCAGCCGGTCGAACGCGTCGGCAGCGGGACCGGTCCCGGCGGCCGCCTGGCTGAGACGGCGCGTCAGATCCTTGGTGGCCTGCTCGATGCCGGACATCGACACGCCCGCCAACTCGCCCGCCCGCTCCAAGGTCTGGATCGAGGCGACGGTGGTGCCGAGCGACTGCGCGAGCTTGGCCTGCGCATCGACGGTCTGGAGGCCGGAGCGGATCATCGCCACGCCAGCGGCAGCTGCGGCTCCAACTGCGGCGGCGGCCGCGACCCGCACCCGCCGCGAGAAGGCCGCGAGCCGTGCGTTCGCCGCTACCATCTCCCGGCTCAGCCGTCCAAAGCCGCGCGATCCGGCCTCGCCGACGCCTTCCAGTTCGGCGCGCACCTGCCGTCCGCCCACGGCCGCGAGGCGGACGGACACTCGCTTTTCAGCCATTGGTCAGAGTCCTTGCTTTCGCCGCACCGGCGTCTTACGTTTTAGGCATCGATTACATGAGGGTATGACCATGGCCGAGACCGCGACCCTGTCCTCGAAGTTCCAGATCTCGATCCCCAAGGCGATCCGCGCGGCGCAGCACTGGGAGGCCGGGCTGACCTTTGCCTTCATCCCGAAAGGCACGGGCGTCCTGCTGGTGCCTGTGCCCAAGCGGGAGGCGCTGAAGGGGCTCGCGCGCGGCGCGTCCGCCACCGATTATCGCGACCGGACGGATCGGCTCTGATGATCCTCGTCGACACGTCGGCGTGGATCGAATGGCTGATCGGCTCACCAACGGGTGAGAAGATGTCCGGGCAATTGCCCGAACAGGCCGAGTGGCTTGTCCCGACCATGGTCCAGCTCGAGCTGGCGAAATGGCTGACCCGCGAGGTCGGCGAGGACAAGGCGGATCAGGTCATCGCGTTCACGCAGGTCTGCACTGTCGTTCCGCTCGATACCGAGATCGCGCTCGCGGCGGCGGAGGCGTGCCGGGAGCATAAGCTGGCAACCGCCGACGCCATCATCTTCGCAACTGCACGGGCCCAAGGCGCGACGCTTCTGACCTGCGACGCGCATTTCGAGGGGCTGCCCGGCGTCTCGCTGATCGAGAAGATCAAGACCTGACACCGCTGCCGCCATTCGCGGCCAGTTCCTCGTTCAGCTTGGCGACCATCACCGCTTCGAGGACGGGCAGCAGTTCGGCCATGGCGAGCGGCGGCACGCCGAGCGCGTCACCGAGCGCCAGCGCCGCCGACATGTCCCAGCCGATCACAGCGCCGGGCAGCACACGCAGCTGGCCGCCGAGACGGCCGACCAGGTCCCAGACCTGCCAACCCTCCGGCGTTTCCGGACGGTTCAGCCGCGTCGGGCAGTCCGGGCAGGTTTGCGCGCAGGCTTCGCAGTAGCGCTCGCCCCCGCCGAAGGACCATTCGGCGAGGGCGCGGAGGCGTTTTTTTCCTGCTCCAGAAGCAGGCCCTTCGAGACGTAGGTCAGCTGGAACGCCTCGAAGATCGGCCAGATGTCGAGCAGCGCGTCGATGGCCTCCGGGCTCGGGTCGATAGGCTTGCTGTCGGCGTTGCCGATGCCCTCCCAGGCGAGCACCGCCCGCCGCGCCAGCGCCTTGGCGAAGGCGACGGCGCGTTCCTCGTCGGAGGCATTGTCCGGCATGGCCTCGACGGCCGGATCGCTCCGGGTCGCGACCATCAGGGCGGTGGTCAGCGGGCGCAGCTGCACCCGCACGCCCGGGGCAAGGTCGTGCCAGCGGGGCGCGTTGGTCAGGTCGAGCGTGAGCATCAGTACACCTCAATGTCATTGATCAGGGTTGCGGTGCACATCCGGCCAACGACGCTGTCGCGCGCCGCCTGCCAGTCGAAGGTGGCCTGAACGCCCTGCGGCCCCGAGATCTCGATGCGCGGGCGCGGCAGGTAGACGGCGTGCACGGTGAAGGTGAAACTCTCTCCGGAGGGTAGCGAATAACCGAACTCGAGTTCGCAGGCCTCGCCGTTGATGGCCTGCGTCACCAGCGTGCTGTCGGCGAAGCGCACCTCAATGGAGCCGGTCAGTGCCGCGATGGACGGGTCCGCGCCGTCGATGCGACCGTCGTTCCGGATGGTCTCGATCCGGTCGAGGTTGTTCGCGTAGGTGATGTCGGCCGAGACCACATTGCCAAGCGGGGAGCCATTCCGGGTCATCGCGCCGTTGAAATGCCCAAAGCGTTTCAGTTCGAGCGCGGCAGGAGTTCCCGCGCTGGTGGTCGTGCCCACCGTCTCGCCCTGCGCGACCAGCCGCGCCGTCGCGGTCAGCAACCCCGAGCGCTGCATCTGCCAGGTGATCTGGTCGAGGACGCAGCCCGAATACATCGCGTAGCGCGGCACCTCGGGCATGCCCGTCTCGATCGACATCGAGGGCAGCGTCCAGGACCCCGACTGGAACTCGTGGCTGTATGGGGCTTCCGCGCCGGTGGTCGTCGGCGTGCCGAAGGCCGCCTTCAGCCAGAAGCCGAAGGCCTCTGCGTCGAGCGGCAACACGACATCGCCGTCGGCCGTCACCGCGTCCTTGATCGGCGCCAGCGGATCGCGTCCGTAGCCGAGCAGTTCCGAGTTCAGCAGCGGCTGCTCCGCGCCGAGCGAGGTGCTGGCGAAGGGCATGCGGGTGAAGCCGCTGGCGGGCGGCGTTCCATAGGTGGTCTCGAACGCAAGCGCCATCAGCGCCCGCGCCCCCTGGGCTCGTGCCATGTTCGTCTCCTATGATCGGTTGGGTCAGGCCAGCTGGTCGGCCGTGGAATAATGCAGCACCACCGGGATGACGGCAGCCTTCAGGCTGGCCGCGCCCTCGACCGGCAGATCGACCGGGCGCGGCGCTTCCGCCTCGACCCAGTCGCAGAGGCCGCCGAGTGTGCGGTCGATCGAGAGCGCAGCCCCGATGCTGGCGATCAGCGTGTCGAAGTCAGCGTCACGGTCGGTGCCCTGCACGACCGCCTCGATCTCGGCGCGGTGCTGATAGTGGTAGGCGAGCGGCGACAGCGTCACTTCGGGCTCTCCCGGCTCGCCATCGCGCAGGATCAGCAAGCCATTGGTCGGTACGCGCTCGGGCAGGACGTCGCCGCGCAGGGCGGTGGCAGGCAGCGCCGAGAGCCGCGTGTGCAGCGCGGCGAGGATGGTTTCGCGAGGGGTCATGGATTGGCGGACCTGGAAATTGCGTCGAGCACCGGACAGTCCGGAACCTCGGCGCCCGAACACTTGGATGCGGTCTCGGTGAGGACGATTTCGATGCGCCTGAGATCCGCGATCCTCGCGCGGACATCGGCAAGGTGGCGCTCGGTCCGCTCCTTGACCTCTGCGCAAGTTGGCGCGGCACCGTCTTCGAGCCCCATGAATCCGCGGATGTCCTCCATCGAGAACCCGAGTTCGCGCGCGCGCAGGATGAAGCGCAGGCGCGTGGCATGCACAGAGGAGTAGATGCGGTAGCCTGCGCCCGTCCTGGGCGGGTCGGGCAGCAGGCCAGTCTTCTCGTAATAGCGAATCGTCTCGATGTTGCAGTCGGTCGTCCGAGCTAGGTCTCCGCGTGTAAGGCCGCTCTCGCTCTCGTGATCGGTCATCGGCCAGTTTCCCCTTGAGCCTGTAGTTGCTACAGATCTTACACCTCTCATCAATAGCAGACGAGAGGTACGCGACGGGGAGCTTGCAGACGACCGAACGGACAGCCCGACCGCGGATCGCCCGGCCCGAAAGGGATGGCTCGCAGCGGGTGCCTGTTGGGCGCCTTTTACAGGTCTAGGCTGTCTGACGGCGGCAGCGGCGACTGAACACTCGAACGGACGGATGACCTCATGAAAGACGACTGCGCCCCGAAAGACGATTTCGACCTTGCCGTGATCGGTGCCGGCTCGGCCGGGTTCTCGGCCGCGATCACCGCCGCCGAAGGAGGCAAGCGGATTGCCCTGATCGGTCATGGCACCATCGGCGGGACCTGCGTGAACGTGGGCTGCGTGCCGTCCAAGACGATGATCCGTGCCGCCGAGGCTGTCCACGGCGCGCAGTCGGCGCATCGGTTCCCGGGCCTCAGGGGCGAGGCGCAGGTCGCCGACTGGGCGGCGCTGGTCGCGGCCAAGGACGATCTCGTCTCGACGCTGCGCCAGAAGAAATATGCCGACCTGCTGCCGGGCTACGATGGCGTGACTTATCTCGACGAGGGTCCGGCACGTCTGGTCGAAGGCGGCGTCGAAATCGGCGGGCGCAAGATCACAGCCCCCAAGGTCATCGTCGCCACCGGCGGGCGGCCCGCCGTGCCCGACATCCCCGGTATCCTGGACGTCCCGACGCTCGACAGCACGTCGCTCCTGGAGCTGGAGCGGCTGCCCGAGAGCCTGATTCTCCTCGGCGGCGGCTATATCGGCGTGGAACTCGCGCAAATGATGGCGCGGATGAGCACACGCGTCACCATCGTCTGCCGCTCGCGCCTGCTGCCGCGGGCAGAGCCGGAGGTCTCTAGGGCACTCGCCGAGGTCTTGCGTGCCGAAGGTCTCACGATCCTCGACGGCGTGACCTATGACGCCGCGCGGCGCGACGGCGACCGCGCCGTTCTGACGGTAACGGTTGACGGCAACGTACGCGATCTGACCGCGGATCACCTTGTCCTGACCACCGGGCGCGCGCCCAACACCGAAGGGCTGGGTCTGGCCGAAATGGGCATCGAGACCGATCGACGCGGCGCGATCAAGGTTGGCGACGACATGGCCACGACACGCCCCGGCATCTATGCGGCGGGCGATGTGACGGACCGGGACCAGTTCGTCTACATGGCCGCCTATGGCGCCAAGCTCGCGTCCCGCAACGCCGTGCTGGGCGGGGCCGAGCGCTACGACAACGCCGCGATGCCCTGGGTGGTGTTCACCGATCCGCAGGTCGCCGGCGTCGGCCTGACCGAGGCGCAGGCGCGCGCGGCGGGTCATGACGTCAAGACCAGCGTGCTGACCCTCGACAACGTACCCCGCGCGCTCGCCGCCCGCGACACGCGCGGCCTGATCAAGCTGGTCGCGGACCGGGCGACCGACCGCCTGCTGGGCGGCGTGATTATGGCGCCGGAGGGCGCCGACAGTGTCCAGACGCTTGTCCTGGCGTTGAAGTTCGGCATGACGACAAAGGCGCTCGGCGAGACGATCTTCCCCTATCTCACCACGGTCGAGGGCCTGAAGCTCGCCGCGCAGACCTTCGACAAGGATGTCGCGAAGCTGTCGTGCTGCGCGGGGTGACCCTACCGGAACATCGCCGGTGACCACCTCAGCCAGAACTTACACCACGCTCAGGGACAGCATCCACCTCGGTCACGTCCGTCACTGAGGTGTAGAATCTCGATGTAGCGGTTGCTGCCATCGTTATGCGGCCTTGGTGCTGGTGATCATGGGCTGAGGATCTGAAGCGGGCGCGTCGAGACCGTCGGGGAGATTTCAGACCACAATCTCGATGAAGCCATCACCGGAAAGAGCATGCTCGGCTCTGCGCCGGATAGTCTTGCCGGATCAGTCAAGAAGCGCCCGTTGGTGCGGGAATGCGCCTCTCGCGAGCCAGGCAATCTCTGCTGGCGTGGAGACGCGGCCGAGGATGGCGTTGCGGTGGGGATGGCGGCTAAAGGCGGCAATCACCGCGCGCACCTCGCCGGCCTGTGCGACAAGCGAGTGATAGAGCGGTTGCAAGGCTTCGGGCGACCGGGCAGCGACACCCTCACGCAGGGCGATCAGGCGGTCGATGCGCTCCAGATGGTCCGGCCCCTCGGCATGGCCCAGCGGCTGGGTGAAGGCGATCTGGAACCATGGCGCGGGCTGCGCCGCGTAGTGGCCGTTTTCCAGCCCCGCCAGCGCCAGCGTCAGCGCGGCCGGGTCCTGCGCGAAGGCGCGGGGCGTTCCGCGCCAGAGCGAGCGCGGGAACTGGTCAAGGACGACGATCAGCGCCAACCGCCCCTCGGGCGTCACGGCCCAGTGGTCAAGCGCGCCCTCGACCGCCCTTGCCGTCAGATCTGCAAAGCGCGCCGTGATCGCCTCGTCTGCACCGCCATGCAGCCGCCAGCGCCAGTGCTCAGTATGGCGTTCCGGGTCGATACCCGGTGCACTACCCTCGGGGAACCAGAAGGCCAGAACCTCGTGCCATGGTCTTGCGTCATCGTTGTCAATCATCGTGGTTCCTCCGGGTTGAAGCGAAGGCCGGGGGCGCGTTCCTCCTGGGCCTCCTCGACGCGGCGGATGATGCGGGCCAGCGTGGTGTCAGAACCGATGCCCGTGGCGCGGATGCGCAGCACGCCGTTTTCGGCGATGGTGCCGGCATGGACGTGGCTGCCCGGCGCCTTTTCAGCCGGGATCGGCTCGCCGGTGATGGCGGCCTCGGAGACGGCGGCATTGCCCTCGGTCACCTCGCCATCGACAGGGATGCGGCTGCCGGCGCGCACCAGCACCGTCTCGCCGAGGCGCACGGCATTGGCCGCGACCTCGACCGGCTGACCGTCGCGGATGACGGTCGCGACCTCGGGCGCGGCCTTCAGCAAATCGGCCAGCGCGCCACGGGTCTGGCGCAAGGTGCGCGCCTCCAGCCAGGCGCCCAAGCTGAACAGAAAGGTGACAGCGGCGGATTCCCAGTATTCGCCGATGAACAGCGCGCCGATGGCGGCGACCGTCACAAGCAACTCGATCGAGAAATGGCGGATGCGCAGCGCGTGGACCGCCCGCCAGGCAATGTCGGAGCCGGCGACAAAGGCCGCCGTCACCATGGATGCCGCCCAAAGCCCGGGCAGGCCGAACCCGTATAGGGCAATCAGGCCCAGCACGATCAGGGTGCCGCTGATGATCGTCAGCCGTTTCCGGCGGCTGGCGGGCTGGCGAAGGGTCGTCAGGATGGGGGTCAACATGCGGGACCTCTGATTTGAAGGTCCGGCCGCACGCGCACGCACGGCCAGGCTGGAAGGGATGCATCAGAATGCGGTCGGGCGGGCCTCATAGCCGGCGGATTTCACCACCGAGACAAGGGCCGCGACTGGCGCGGATGCGGGATCATGCTCGACCTCGATGCGGCCGGTGTTGAAATGCACCTTGGCGCTGGTCACGCCAGGGGTTGCGGCGAGCGCCTTTTCGATCTTGACGACGCAGGAGGGGCAGGAGAATTCGTCGCTGCGCAGAACGGTCGTGGTCATGGCTGGTTTCCTTCCATTGCCCACCGGCTCGGGCGGTGACTGCTTGCCCTCTCAAGATATGCTGTTCTTTAAGGATCAGCATTGGCGATACCGACAAGGAGTCCTTGCATGAACGCACAGGGGCAGGATTGGGACGATCTGCGACTGTTTCTGGCCGTGGCGCGGACAGGGTCGCTGTCGGGCGCGGCGCGGGTGCTGGGCGTCACCCATTCGACCGTCTTTCGCCGCATCGGCGCCTTCGAGACACGGCTGGGGGTGCGGCTGTTCGACCGGCTGCCCGGCGGCTATGCCCTGACCGCCGCCGGCGAGGAGATGCGCGATTCCGTTACGAGGATCGAGGAGGAGATCGCAGCGCTGGCACTGAAGGTCGCCGGACAGGACCAGCGGCCAGGCGGGACGATCCGCGTCACCACGACCGACCTGCTCGCGGTGGGGCTGCTGCCTCGGCATATCGCCGCATTTCGCGGCAAGTGGCCGCGGATCGAGGTCGAGGTGATCGTCGCCGATACCATGCTTGACTTGACGCGGCGCGAGGCGGATGTGGCCTTGCGCATCGGCAATCCCGGTCAGGAGGCGCTGGTCGGGCGGCGGGTCGGGCGGCTGGCCTTTGCCGTCTATGCCGCGGCAAGCCTGCATGCGCGGGGTCTGGACGATCCGGGTGCAAGCGACTGGATCGGCTACGGTTCCGCGCACGGTCCGCTCAGCCGCAGCCTGACGCACTGGTGGCCCGGCATGCGGCAGGTCTATCGGACGAACTCGATCACCGCCGCCCATGCCGCGGCGCGCGTGGGAATCGGTCTGGCGGCGTTGCCTTGCACGATCGCCGATTGCGACCACGAACTGGTTCGCGCCGCTACGTTTCCCGAAGACTTTATGCTGGATCTCTGGCTTCTGACGCATGAGGATCTGCGCAATACCGTGCGCATCCGCCTATTTCTGGACTTCATGGCCGAAGCACTTGCTGCCGATGCCGATCTGCTGGAAGGGCGCTGCCCCGATTGCAGAGGGAGGGCGGCCGGGATGTGATCTCTCGGCCGGTTGGTCGCATCCGCAGCCCTGCCTCAGTCGAGAGCCTGCCAGCCCGGATGTTCGAAATGCTCGCCATAGGCGTTCAGCGCCTGAACGATGCTGACAGCGCCGGTCTCGATCTCACCTGCCTCCAACGCGGAGATGCCGGTCATCACCTCGCCGAGGACGATGGAAGATCCTGATCGACCGGGGACTCGACGTGTTTCAGCGAGCAGACCTGAACAATGGGTTCGGCCCGGCCAAGAGGCATCAGCGCTTCCGGCAAGTGAAGGTTTTTGAGGTGAACTATCTTCGAGAAGGAGCGGATTACCTGCGATATTGCTTACTTTTCCATGGGTTTGATGAAGCGTTTCTGAGGGTCGCCCCAACCAGATTGACGGGCGGCTAGACTTGAAACCGGCCAGAGAGGCAGGTGCACAATTGTGCCCGTTTCCGCGTGCGACGGACCCAGCCCTTTCGTGCCATGATCCAGGCGCAGCGAATCTCTGCCGCTCTTTGACAGCGTGAACCCTGAACCGGGCCGGGCGATGCCTGCGGTCGAGGCGTCTGGCGCTTCCCGCTTGTGGCTTGCCCAGCCCGGCTCTCACCCAAGGGGCGTCGGCCCAGCGTGCTGGGGTGATCACCCCCCTCACCTCACCCGCTTGTCGGCGACGGACCAGACGGTGGACCCGATGGTGAGGATGGCCCCGATCACCGGTTCCACCTGGGAGGCCTCGATATAGCCCTTGGCGACGAGGGCGGTGCCTGCGACGGTCAGGATCTGGCGGACGAGCGCCAGGATGGCAGGTTTCAGCATGGGGACTCTCCTCATCAAGCTTCGTTGGTGGTGGTTGGAATCCCGCCCGGCTTCATCACCGGCAGAGCCTCGATGCGGGGCGGGACACTCGCGGGCCAGCGCGCGCCGAGGAGGCGGGACTTGGCGATGCGGGCAATGGTGACGGCATCGGACTGGTTGCCGCCAATGACGTGGAAATGCGTGTCGTCCTGACCCATGGCGAAGCCGACATGGCCGCCTGAGCCGCGGGCGAACACCAGGACCGCGCCCGGGATCGGTGGCACCTCCTGCCCGAAGCGGAGCCAGTTCCGCGCCCAGTAGGGATTGCTGCCCAAGGCCCCGAGGAGCGGCTCGTCCGGCAACGCGACCCGGATGCAGGTCTCCATGAAGTCGCCGCACCAGGGGTTCTTCGCCGGATCACCAAGGCTGCGGCCATCGCGTTTCAGCCAGGCCATGAGCCAGGAGCGGTCGCGGACTTCATGGCGGTCGAGGGCGGACATCGCTTCGGCGATCCAGGGCAAAGGTCCGGAGGTCGACGCGGATGCGGCGCGACCCTTGGCGGCCAGAAGGGCTTCGAGGGCGCGTGCGGTGCGTGGCCCCCAGAGACCATCGATGGCGCCGGGAGAATGGCCGAGGCGTTCCAGCGCGCGCTGGAGGTCACGGATCGGTTTGCGCATGTCTGTCGGCATGGGCTCGGTTCCTTTCGCTGGAGGCTGGGCATGCAAAAACCCACCTGCGGAGCGGGCTCGCGGGTCGGTCTGGATTGTCCCCGGGCCGGGTCGCCGAGTGTCGACCTGGCGCTCGCGCCAGGATGCCTGCGGCTCAGACCCCGGCGAAGCCGGTCCAGATCGCGTCGAGCTCTTCCTCGGTCTTGCCGGCAGCCGCGGCGATCATCGCGGTCAGGGGATCGAGCCGGTAGGCCAGCTGGAATGCGGCGAAGGTGACGCGGGCGTCGGTCTGCTCGGGCTCCGGCAGGGCGGCGAAGGTGGGCTCGAGGGCGGCGGGCACGGCGCCGGTGGCGGCCGCGGCCACGGCCTCCTCGGCGGTGATGAGCCCCAGCCGGTGCAGCGCGATGAAGAGCTGGCGGCGGGTGAGCGGCGGGATCGCGGCCCGGGGATCCTCAAAGGGTGGCTCAGGGTCCACGGGTGGGGCGTAGGGCACGATGTCCGGCCGGGCGGAAGCCTCCCCCCAGAGCGGATGCCCGGGCTCGACGATCACGACATGGCCGCTGTCTTCGATGAGGGCGAGGATGGTGCGGTCGGCAGTGCGCCATTCGGCTTGCATGGATCAGATCCCGATCAGAGAGCGCTGGTCCGTGAGGTAACGGACGTTGCGGATGAGTGATTGGCCGGTGGTGTTGACGGTGGTGTTGCCGACATCGGTCGTTCCGCCTGTCGCACCAAGCCGGATGCAGAGCGTCTGACCCGCGGCCAAGGTCACATCGATGCTGCGGGCAGCCCAGGAGGTGCTGGAGGTGGTCCATTCCTGCAAGACCAGCCCGTCCCGGACCACGGCGGCATATTGCGTGGCCGTCGTGCCACCCCGGGCCTGGTCGAAGACCACGCGCAGGGCGCAGTCCCGGGTGGCGGTGATCCCGGTTTCTCCGGCGAGGAAGACATAGCTGGTCCCGTTGCCGGACTTGTCGTGGGAGATGGGCAGGGTGCCGCCGCCGGAGCAATGCTTCAGGACCACGGTGTCGGCGGCGAGCGTCGGCGCCATGGCATCGGGCAGGAGGTTCGAGACCCCGGTCACCAGCGCGGCGATCGCCTCCGCCACCCGAAGGGGCGTCATCAGCGTGGCATTGTCTATCCCCGCCTGGGCCTGCGCCTGGCTTGCAAGCCCCAGCGTGGCCCCGGCGCCAAGGCCGAGCGCCATGCGCTGCGCCGCAACGCTGGCCGCCGCGATCAGCGCGCGACCGGCCTCGGACGTTCCGGCCAGTTCGAACCCGCCCGGGGTGAGGCTGCCGAGCGGGGTCCAGCCGGCGTTCAGCGCATTGCGGATCTTCAGGACCGGGCTGGCGCCGGAGGCATCGACCCAGATCTGCCCGGCCGTCGTGGTGGCGGGCGGTGTGGCCCCGAAGGCGCAGGACTGCAGGGCCGCCAGGATCAGGTTCAGCTCGGCGCGGAACTGCGCCCCGGACTGGTTGGCAAGATTGTAGTCGACCATCAGGATACCTCTTCCGCATGGATGCGGAGCCTCAGGAGGAGCACGTTGTAATCGGGGCTCTCAGACATCAGCCGGGCGCGCAGCTCGACCGCCCGGACCTCGTCTTCCGAGCTGTCGAGCCGGGACCAGTCGGACCAGACGGGCATGCCGGCCGGATCGTCGTCGGTGACACGGGCTTCGACGATCACGTCGATCTCCGCGCCGTCGGTGTCATCGACATCGAGCCAGCTGTCGATCAGCGCCAGCCGGTCATCGATCAGCCCGCCGAGGTTCAGCGCGGCGACATCGATCTCCGAGCGCAGCCGCACGCGGCGCAGGGTCCCGAAGTCCATCCCGGCCGGGAAGGTAAAGCTGCCCTCGCTGCCGATATCCGCAAGCTTCAGCGCCCCGCCATCGACCGCGACATTGACACCG
>NZ_JAEACP010000012.1 GCF_015999335.1 Tabrizicola soli
TTCGGAAAGAATGGCTTCAGGCGCTCCATTTGCGCCTCGGACAGCCAGTAGAGGTTGCTCATCGGTCAGGTCTCCTTGCGAGGCCTGAATCACGCGAACCGCCCGAAATCAATGGGTCTGGAGCCTAGCCCATTGCCGGACCCGGCCGCAAGGCAGGTCGGCAATGGGCTTCATCAACAAACCTGGGCGGGGCGTGGCGGCCCGATACCGGCAACCTCGACACTCGTCACGGAAGGGCCCGCCACACGCTGGCGGGTCTTTGTGCCCCCACCGGAGGCAGCGGACCCCCACCCTCAACCGATGCTGGGGACATCGGCCACTCGTGATCGCGCCGGCAACCTGCCGACGCCCGGTTATTCATGGCAAAAGATTGCCAGAGGGTTAACGGAAAAAGCTTTGCCCTGGCAGATATGTGGCGATCGGCAGGTTGGCCGCGGGCTCAGCCCGGCCGCCGGTTGCCCTGACCGCCGCCCGCGCTGCGCCGGGGTGCGAAGCTGCCGCCGCCGGGCTTGCCGCCCTGCGGCCTTTGCGATCCCTGCGGTTTGGCGCCGCCCGCCCGCTTTGCCCCCGGCACCGGCGGCTTTGCCCCCGGCTTCTGCCCGCCCGGCCGCCCCGGCCGCTGGCCCCGGTTCTGCCCCGGCTTCGGCGCCGCCGCGACCACATCCGCCGCCCAGGGCGCGCCGCCGATCACCGGGATCGGCTTCTTCATCACCTTCTCGATCGCCTGCAACTCGCCCATCTCGGCCGGAGAGCAGAAGGCCACCGCAGTCCCCTCGGCCCCGGCCCGCGCGGTACGGCCGATGCGGTGGACATAGTTCTCGGGCACGTTCGGCAGGTCGTAGTTGTAGACATGCCGGACCGTCGGAATGTCGATCCCCCGCGCCGCCACATCCGTCGCCACCAGCACGTCCAGCTCGCCGCTGCGGAACTCGGTCAGGGTCCGGTCGCGCTGGTTCTGGCTCTTGTTGCCGTGGATCGACCCCACCTTGAACCCCCAGGCGGCCAGCAGCTTCGCCAGCTTCTCCGACCCGTGCTTGGTGCGGCCGAAGACCAGGGCCTGTTCGCCCGGATGTTTCTTGAGGTATTCCTCCAGAAGCTTCGCCTTGTCGCCGTTCGGAATGTAGTGGACGCCCTGCACGATCCGCTCCACCGGCTTGCCGGGCGGGGCGACCTGCACACGGACCGGGTTGCGCAGATAGGTCTCGGCGATCTCCTCGATGTCCTTGGGCATCGTCGCGGAAAACAGCAGCGTCTGGCGCTTCAGCGGGATGTGCTTGGCGATCTTACGCAGGGAATGGATGAAGCCCATGTCCAGCATGTGGTCGGCTTCGTCCAGCACCAGGTAGCCGCATTTCTCCAGGGACACGTCGCCGCGTTCCAGAAGGTCGATCAGCCGGCCCGGCGTCGCCACCAGCACGTCGGTGCCCTTCGACAGCGCCTGCGCCTGCTTGAAGAGCGAGGCCCCGCCGACCACCATCGTCACCTTGACCGGGGTGCCCTTGGTGAAGATCTCGAGGTTGTCCTTGATCTGCGTGGTCAGCTCGCGCGTCGGCGCCAGGATCAGCGCGCGCACGTTCTTCGGCCCCGGCGGGTGGCCGATGTCCAGCAGCCGGTGCAGGAGCGGCAGGCCGAAGGCGGCGGTCTTGCCGGTGCCGGTCTGCGCCAGGCCCATCAGGTCGGCGCCGCGCATGATATGCGGGATCGCCTCGGCCTGGATCGGGGTGGGTTGTTTCAGCGTGGTCTTTTCCAGCGCCTTCAGGATTTTCGGCGACAGGCCGAGGTCGGCAAAGCCGGTCATGGTCTCATCCATCGATCAGAGGGCCCGCGACCCTCGCCCCGGGCGAATGCCCGTGACCGTGCCGCAAGCGGCGCCCCTGCGTGACGGTGGGAACCATTCGTTCGGGCCCTTCGGTGCTCACGCGGCACGGGCTTCGGACCTGGGGCAGATGGGGCCACAGCGGACGAAAGTCAAGCCCGACCCGCGATTCGCCCGCAGGGTGCGCTACAGCGCAGCTTTCCGACCGGCGGAAATGAAAAGGGGCGGTGTGAACCGCCCCGCTTTCAGTCTCTCTTTGGTGGAGCCAGGGAGAACCGAACCTCTGGCGGGGGCTTGGCGCAAACCCTGAAAGTGCCTGTTTTTGCTTGATTTTTTCTTCGCTCTTGACGCCGCTTTGGGCGTGTGATGTGCAAAGAGTGTGCAAAAACTGCGCAAAACCAGTGCCGTGGACCCATCTTCAAGGGGGATATGGGGCTTGGAGGCGCACATGGCAATGGTGAAGGCAAGCATGGGAATCGTGAATCGGGCGGGGCATTGGCACCTGCGGTATGTCGTCCCCAAGCGCTACCGGGCGGTGGAGCCACGGTCGCAGATCTGGATCTCGTTGAAGACGGACAGCGAGCGCGAGGCCAAGCGGATGGCTGCGGACATCGCGCGCGACCTTACCGCCCGGCTGGAGGCGCGGCTGCTGTCGGGAGGAAGGGATGCTGGCCAGGTTGAAGAACGGTATCGGGCTGTCGTGGCCACCGCGAACGCCATGGGCCTTTCGTATGTCCAGGCTGGGGCGTTGTTGGAGGGGGACCCGGCCGAGCTTGTGCGGCGCCTGAATCTGGCCGCCGCGCAGGACCCGGAGGCCCGGCGGGCGGAAGTGGCGGACGCGGCCCTGGGCGTCGTCGAGACGCCGCGCCTCATGCTCTCCGGCCTGGCCGCGAAGGTGATCGAAATCTCCGCCCACGAAAACCGGCACAAAAACCCCCGCCAGATGGACGATTGGGAAAACAACGTGAAGCGGTCTTTGGGCACGCTCCAAGCGGCCCTCGGTCGCGACGTTGACGTCTTGTCCATCGGCCCGGCCGAGGCGCGCCTCCATCGGCGGCGGTTGAAGGAGCGCGTGGCGGCGGGCGAGATCCGGGCGTCGACGGCGGCCAAGGATATGACGTATGCCAGCACCGCCCTCAAACGCTACTACGACTGGCTCGCGCTGCCCGAGCCACCCAACCCTTACGCGGGCGTCACGATCAAGGACCGGTTCGAGGAGGAGGCCCGCAAGCTCGAGTTCTCCAACGAGTGGATCCGGGATGTGCTGCTCACGCCGGGCCGGTTGGACGCTATGAACGGCGAAGCGCGGGACGCCCTCCTGGTGCTGCTGGAAACCGGCTGCCGACAGGGCGAGGTGCTGGACCTGGCGCCCGAGGACATCCACCTGGACGAACCCATACCTTATTTCCAGCTGCGCCACGTCGAGGGCGACGATGGGCGGGAGATCAAAAACAAGGCCTCGAAGCGCAAGGTGCCTCTCGTCGGTGTCGCCCTGGCTGCCATGAAGCGGCACCCAGAAGGATTCCCCAAATACCGTGGCAAAGACGTGTTCAGCGCGACGGTCAACAAATTCCTGAGGGACAACGGGCTCATGCAATCGCCGGAGCACACCGTGGGTGGTCTGCGGCACTCGTGGGAGTCGAGGATGAAGGCGGCTGGCTATGACAACGAAGACCGTGGCTTTATGATGGGCCACAGCATGAAGGTCATCAGGGGCCGTGAGGTTTACGGCGACGACGAGCTCGAAGCCCGCCTGGCGATCGCGCAGGCGGTGATGTTCCACGAGCCCGACCCGTTCGCGGCGATAGGGACTCGGGTGGTGCCGAAACCGCGCGCCAAGCGGAAATGAAGAAGGCCCGGAGCGAACCCGGGCCGGCCCTTTCGGGCTCCGCTTCGCGACCAATTCGCCACCTGGACGGCGGTGGGCCCCAACGCTTGCGGTCTTCTCAATCTCGGCAGACTCTTGGTTATCTACCCTTACGGTTGGACCCTCGCGGGCGGTTTCCCCTCTTTCAGCCGACCGGGCGGGGAGTTGTGCCGGTTACGAGTCCGGCGCCGTTCTTGTCGATTGGTCACGGCCGGGACAACCAGTGTGCGGAGAAGGTGCATTCAGGCCGCCCTTCGCCTATACCCCATATGGCCCGCACACCGGCCACCGGGAGAGTCGCGGCCTTCCGGGCCACGACTGGGTCTTCGTCTATATGGGTCCTTCACATCAGCCCTGCCATCCGGCGGGCCCTCTCGATCGCGCTTTCTTTGGTCTTGCGCTCCTCGTGGAGGGCCTCAAGCTTGGTGAAGATGTCTACGAACACTTGCTCATCACGCCCGCGAAGGGTCACCAGACGCGCTGCGTATTGCAGCGCGCTGTTCAGTTCGCAGTCCGGGATGTGCCGTGCGTTCATAGCGGCTCCTTTTCTGCAGGGGATATGGGGCCAACGCGCTCAGCGCGCCGGCTTTTTCAGGCACGAACCATTGCGTGGGGCTGGTTTGCGGGCGGTCTTGCCCAATCCGGCGGCGGCATCTTCGCGTCGAGCCACTTCCGGATCAGGGCCTCGTCGCGCGCGTCGACCTCCCACTGGCGGGTCTCGAGGTGCCAGATCGGGGTGTAGCAAAGACCCGCGAGGAACTCGTCTTTGAAGCGGAACGGCACGGACACGAGTCTCGTGCGGATCGCTCTTCCAGGCTGGAGGCGTGGTTTGACGGCCATCACACCGCCCCCGGCACGAGGTGCGGATGGGCGTAGGCCCAATCCACCCGGTCGCAGGCCATATCCCAGTAGCCCCGGCACAGGTCGGCGCCGAACACGGCGTGGCCCTCTGCGGCGGCGGCCACCAGCGTCGAGCCCGAGCCCATAAAGGGGTCGACGACGACACCGAGATCCGGCGTGAACAGACGCACCAATGCCCGCATAAGCCCGAGCGGCTTGACGGTGGGGTGCCAGTTTTGGCCGTTCGTGCTGTTGCTGCGCACCCCTGAGTTCTTCGGGCGCGGCAGGTTGTAGTTCTTGCCTGGAACACAGCCCAGGTCGCGCTCCGCTGGCTTGGGCTTGGGACATTCCAGCACGTTGGTGCGCCATCCAGGCGAGCCGGTCGCGCCGGTGCGCACGCCGCCTGTGCCGTGGATCAACCAGTTCTCGCGCAGCGTGAGCCCTCGCTCGAGCGGCTTCTGCGCTACGATCCAGGGCTCTTGGTTCGTTTTCAGGTTGGAGCGCCACTCGCCGCCCAGGCCCTGCGCGCCGGGGAACGACTGGGTGTAGCGCCACACCAGCATATCACGGACGACGAAGCCGGCCGCTTCCAGCGCGGCGGCCGTCAAGTGCGCCGTGCGCGGCGCAGCGGCGACGACGCAGAACGCACCCGGCAGCAGGATGCGAAACGCCTCTACCCAGACGTCGACGCTTGGCACCGTGCCATCCCAGGACGCAATGTCGATCCCATAGGGCGGGTCGGTGAGGACACAGTCCACCGAGCTGCTTTTCAGCCGCCGCATCATGGCGACGGCGTCGCTGTTCTCAATGGATCCGAACGGTCGGAACGCGGCGATGGAGGCCGCGAGGGCGGCTTGGCGCGTCTGGATCCTGGACTTGATCCAGGCCTTGCGGGCCGAGTCGACGATAGCTTTGACCTGCTTCTTGGTCAGGCCGTCGGCGTCGACCTTCACAGCGCGGGCGTTTTTCGTGGCGATTTTGGTGGTGATGGCGTTCATACAGGGCTCCAGTGGTCATGCCACCGAGCGCTATTGCCCGTGGCCTCGAGCTTGTGGTGGTGGCCAAAAGACTCTCAAGAACCGGCGGGTCAAAAAAGTGAGGCCGCGCCGGTTTTTTCCGGTCGCGGCGCACTTCCTGTTGCACTTTTACATCGGTTATTCGGTGGGCAGCCCTTCCAGACACCGGTTGGCCACGCGGGCGGCTTCCAGGTCGCCCAGGTCGCGCATGCGGGACTCGTAAGCCCGGATGGTGCGTGCGGCCTGCGAGATGATGCGGGCGGCTTCCTGGTCGGTGATCTCGCGGTCGCCAACCGACGGCCGACGCTCTGCGGCGAAGGCTTCGGGGCCAAGGGCAACGCAGGCTGGGGGCAGCTCGCGCACGTTTGCGCGGGGCTCGACCTTGGCACAGCCTGCCAAGGCGCAGCCGCCCACCAGGAGCAGGATGAGGGCGATGGAGGCGCCGCCGTCGCCCCGGCGGTTGCGGCGGATGGAAGCCAATGGTCTCATGGGAACACCTCGCGAAGAGTCCGCTCGACGAGCGGGGGAACAGGAACGGCGGGGCCGAAATCTTGGATGCGGTCCTCGAAGGCCGCAGCTTCGGCCGCGTCTTCGGCGGCTCGCTCGACGGCGTTCTTAAGGAGCCGGATCTGGGCGGCCATGTCGTTGGTGCGCCGGTCGAGGAGGTCGCGCTCGGCTTCCAAGGCGGCGTTGGCCAGGGTCAGCTCGCCTTCCAGGCGGGCCACTTCGGCTGCGGCGCGGGCACCGGCGCGGAGCTCGATGACCACCCAGGCGAGAGCCAGGGCGGCGAGTGTGGCAAGGCCGAGGCGGATCCAGGATCCGAGGCCGATTTTTGCGAGGATGTTCATCATAGCCCGTGCCCTCCGTTCAGCAGGACGAGAAGCCAGAGCAGGGCGATGTAGCCAAGCCATGCGCGGTCGGAGCGGAGCTTACTTTTCATCGTCTGGCCCCCTGGCGGTGTTCACGAACTGGATGAACTTTTTCCCCGTCAGCCAGGCGTTGATGGCCGCCTCCGCCATTTTGGGGCCCATCGTGATGAGCGCCCGGACGAAGTGCTCGCCGGTGATGGCCAGGACGGCGGCGACCAGGACGAATCCGTTCGCGCCGACCACTTCGAAGTAGCCCGCGGCGTATTCGGTGCCGAAAAGCGAGGCGAGGATTCCGGAGACGATGGACGCCAGCTTCTGCTTGTTCGAGAGCGGTTTCTCGGTGAGCAGGAACTTCGCGAGCAAGGCCAAGGACACGGCGATCCAAAACTTCACTGTCTGTTCGGTGGTTTGGAACATTAGAGCCGGGCCCCCTGTATGTGCATGAAATCAAAATTACGCACACGGCCGAGGGAGACGAGGCCCTGGCCTTCCACGATGCGCCAGAAGGGCTCATATTCTGGGCGGGCGAACGCGGCCTGGTCGCGGCCCATTTTCAGGCCGTTGCGCTCCGGGTCCAGGTCGATTGCGGCGCCCCACGAGTGGATGGACCAGGAGCTGCCGCCCCTCATCTTCCGGAAGTTGTAGCACCCGCCGTAGAGGTCGAGGCGCAAGCGGCGGTATTCCGTTTCGCCGTAGTGCTTGGCCGACTGGTCGACCACGGACTGGAAAGCCGGTGCGATGAGGTCGTGGCACTTGAACGTGTTGACCAGGTCCGAGGTGTTCCAGGCGAGCTTGAAAGCGAACGGCAGGCGGACCGTGCCGGCCGTGGCGCGGGGGCCGCCGGCGGGACCGTAGAACGCCACCATGTCCTTCTGGCGGGGCCACTGCGTGCCGCCGACGTTCGGCGTCGGAGCGGTGCGGTCGAGCACCAGGGCCGGGCGCCCTGTGCGGGCGTCGTCCCATGCTTCCCAGGCGTTGTCGGTGTTGTGGCCCCAGAAGCCGTCGATGTGGCCGGGCTCGTGGCCGGCAGCGGCCAGGATGGCCTGGGCACCACCGAGGACGATCCGCTGGTCGGTCCAGCCGTTCGTCGAGACGCGCGCAGCCGAAAGGGCGGCACGGGCGGCCGCCAACGTCTTGGGTCCGATCTTGCCGTCGGCTTGGACGGCGAGGACGGACTGGGCTTTGGAGATGCTCATGGGGCGGGATTCCGAGGGGCTTTATGCTCCCTCGGGATATCGGTCCAGGCGGCTGTTTCCGCACGCTTTGCGGGCTGGTTTCAGGCGGCCAACCGGCCGTTCTTACGGTAGTAGTTTGCCAATAGGTCTTCGGCCTTGACCCAGCTGTAGTTGAACTCGCCGTCCATCAGGTTGTCGATGAGCCACACGCCGGATTCTTCGTAGCGGCGGAGACGGTCCGGGTGCTTCGAACAGCCTGTGTTGAGGATGGTTTGCATTTGCCGGCGTCCGTTCTTCCAGATTCGAACGTCGCGGAGGTGGGTGTGGCCAAACGCCGAAGACATGCTGTTCCGGGTCTGGACGCTGTTCATAGCCAGGGCGATTTTCGGGTTCAGTCCCTCGAAATAATGCTGCAGGAGTAGGCCGTTCACATCGACCGGGGAGAGGAACGGATACGGGGTGTAGCCCTCTTTCCGGGCGATCCCATACATGTCCATCTCTGGCAGGTCCATGATGCTCCGCAGGGCTGGGTATTTCCGGCCGATGCGGTAGGGCATGTCCTCGTGGTTGCCGAAGAGGATGTGGTGCTGGCACGGGTGGATGCGTTCCAGGTGGCGCGCAGACCTGTGTTTCTCGATCGCCACCTTCCAGGGCCTCCGCAAGACCTGGAGTCCGTTGCGCCAGATCTCGATGTCTTGGCGCAGGTCGTGCCCTTCGTCGGAACCGTCGCCTCCCATCAGCGCGCCGCCCTTGTGGGTGTTTCCGCTCCGAAACTCGCCAAGGTCGCCCAGGTGGAACACGTGGTCCACGCGCTGTTCAAAGAAGAAATCGGCCGCAGCTCTCAGCACGTCCATGTCTTCGTATCGTCCCGAAGAGCACAGGTGGGTGTCGCTCAGCAAGCCAGCCCGTATGGGCTTTTTGCTGGTAATTGTGTGGAGCGACATTGAGGCCTCATGCTGTCGTTTCCTTGTCTGGGATATAGGTCCCAAAAGGAACGGGCCCCAAGTTTGGGGCCCGCCTTTATCGCAGCTCCACGATTTTGATGATGGGCGCACCCAATGCGCCGGCGACGTTCCAGGGCACCGTCAGCTCGCTTGTCCAGAAGAGGTCCGTCGAGCCGACCGACCAGCCCAGGATGCGGCCCGAGTCCGTCGGCAGGCTGCGCCGTTGAACGGCAATAGCGGAGACGGGCTGGGTGGATTCCGGCAGCTCTCCGCTCGTAGCAACCGATCTGAGAACACCAGAGGAGGCCTCTGTAAACAAGATTCCAGAGCGGCGGCGGTCACCGGAACCGTGCCATTCGCCGCCGCCGGCCTCAGTGAATCCGGACGCGAGCGAGAACAACAGATCGCCGGGGGAGGCCCAGTATCCCGCATCCAAGACCTCGCCGTTGGACCTTACCAGGACGGGGATGGGGTCAGCGACGATCGAGGAAAAAGGCCCAGAGATGGGGGCGCTCCATGCGCCATCGACCCAAACCCAGGCGTCTGTGCCGTTGGACGCTACGCGCGAGCTCTCGGGGTCGTGGTCGGCCATGGTGATGTTCGGCGCCGGCACCGGGATGGTCGACCCGAGCTCAGCGGCGTCCGCGACGTGTCGCAGGATTCCGCCGTCCAGGTAGAGCTCCGCGCCGCCCTGGTCGCCCTCGACCGAGGCGATGGCCAGGACCTGCAGCGCCGGGGTGTTCTGGCCGGACGTTATGCGGACGTCATCGAAATACACATCGACGCGGTCACCGCCGCCTTCGAGTTCGACGATCAGGAGGGCGCCGGTGGCGTCCGGGAACGGGAGGCTAAGCTCTTCCCATTGCCCTGTCTTCGTGGCCGCAACTTCGACCGTCGTTTTGTTGACCCACTCTGGGAGAGGTGAGCCGTTGAGGCTTATGGACGAGGCCAGGGTCACAAAATGGATCGCAAAGGCGCCGTCGCGCAAGATGATGCCGCCGTTCTGGTTGTCGGCCGTAGTCGTGAAATACCGAAGGCCTCCCGCGGTGGAGGTCGCGATGCTGCCGCCAATGAACCATGCCAGCACCTTTGACTCTTGGAACCGCAGCTCTTCGTGACTGTCCAGGTCGCCGATGGAAAGAAAAACCGGGCGGTCGTAGATCGACCCGTCCTGGCGGCGCAGCTCGAAGACGCGCGTTCCGCTGCTGCCGTTCTCGCCGTTGAACACAGAAACCGTGCCAGAAACGACGACCAGATTCAGCTGCTCGCCCTCTGGGGATCGCGCGAAGTTCGCGCAGGTGTTGCCCACAAACGTCCGCGTTCCGGTCGGCAATGCGACATCGTCCTGGGAAACCACCCGCAGGGTCCCAATCTGATCTCCGTCGCCGCGATAGCACTGGACGGACACCTGCAGGTCGGTGGACCCGTCCGGGATCTCCACTGCCTGTCGAATCTTGAACGGCCCCGTCACTGTTTGCCAGTCGCGCGTTATGTAGTGCTTGGAGCCTGGGCGCTGGGGAGGCTGGGTGGTGCGCAGCGGTCGCGGTGGCTGGGCGCCGAGAGACGTCCACCCCGTCAGGTCGCCCGTTTCAAAGTCGCCGTTGACCACGGCAACTTCCACCTTCGAGGTCGTTGTCTCAGCCAGTTGGACGAGCTGGAACGGGTCGGCGATTCTGGGGGCGGTGAACACCTGGCCGGCGTCGTCGAGGACAAAGATTCCGGCTTTGGTGGCCACGATGTCGACCAGGCCGCCCGTGCCGGTGATGTTCACAGGTGCCCACGTGGCGCCGCAGTCCTCCGAGACAGACACGCTGGATCCATGGAGCGCGTAAAGCAAGCCGGAGCCGGCCGGGGGAGGTGTCGATACAAGCGGAAGGCCGGTTGTTGGGTCGGTGTATTCGTTCTCCGTTTCGGGATTCGGAGTGTTGGGCTTCGGACCCTTGGGATCCCATGGCTTCGGCGTGGGCGGCGTCGTCCCGTCGCCTGGGACGGGTTCGGTGGCGTCCGGGTCGGGCTCTTGCGGGTCCATGCCTTCCATTCCCGCGGGGCCGCTCAAGAGGACCACTGTGGCCTTGCCGGTGCGCTCGTTGTAGGAGATGAGGAACAGGTCGCTGGTGCCGGCCAGGCGCGGGCCTTCCGCGAGGAGCTCGTCGAGCCCCTGCGGGACCACGCCTTTGGCGAGCATCGCATACGTGATCGGGCTGTCTTCCCCGATCAGCAGCGCGAGGTCTTCCTGTTCCCACAGTTCCGCTTTCCAGGCCGCCGTGGTAAAGGCGTAGTCCGAGCTGAAGCTCAGTGTGGTGTCGGTTGGGTAGTAGACTTCGAGGAAGCACCAGCGCTGGCGGTGCCGGTATTTTCCCAGCTTGGTGTGCTGCGACGTGGGGACGCCGTCGGGCTTTGTCAGCGAAATCAGGAAGGGGCCGCCTGGGGACCGGACTACAAAATAGCCGAACTCGCCAGGGCGCACAGCGAACCCGGGGTCGTCGGCTTCGGTGAACTCCCAGTATTGCGCGGTGGTCATGAGGCTGCGCAGCTCGAATCCTTGGTTGATCGTCTGGCCCCAGTTCTTGTGTCCACGCTCTGGTGCAACGACGCCGCCGCCGGACAGCACCATGACGCCAGGCTTCTGGTCGTCCGTTGGCGTGATGGTGGGGGCCTTCACTTCGGGAAGGCCAAGGCCGGCGATTTTGCGTTCAAAACTCATGTCTGCACCTGCGTTGGGATTCCGATTGCCCCGTAGATAGGGAAGGAAACGGCCTGCTCAAAACTGGTGGCCGCGGCGGGGTAGGTGTGGATCTGGATGACGGTCTCGGGCACGTCGAGACTGCCCTCTGTGACCGACCCCTCTGGCACATTCTCCTCAAACCATTCCAGCTGCGCGCGGCCGTCGTTGTCGACGAACACGTCCATGCGGCCGATGGATTCCGGCGTGCTGCCCTCGGCCGTGCCGATGGTTGGCGCGGCGATGTCGCCCAGGCCCGCCGCGCAGGCGATGGTGCCAGAGAAAGACGCGCGGCCGTTGGCCCAAGAGAGGCTGTATTCGACCAGGCGGCCGGTGGCGAAACCGCCGGGCAGCTTGGGCGACTCCAGGGAGATGGTCATGTCGTGCGTCACCAGCCATGGACGGGCCGGCATGGGCGCCTCGAACGAGATCCGCACGCTGCGCGCGGCCAGCCTGGCGCGGGCTTTCATGCGTTCCAGCGCGTGTTCCACGGCCGCCCGGCCACGGGCGCTCTTGAAGAAACTGACGTATTGGCGGGTGGCGATGTAACTGGACGGGCCAAGGAGCGACCACTCGGCCGCCGTCCTGGTGCGCCCCGAGATGTGCTCGGTGCGGCAGCGGTAAGCATTGCGGCCATCCACCACCTCGTCGTCGACCTCATACGTGGTGTTTGGCGACCAGGGCGCGCGACGGTCACGCTCGACCAGATCGCGCAGCTCCATCTCTTCCCACTCTTCGGACTGGCCGATGACGCCAGCTTGGGCGCGGGACTGGACGGACATGGTCGCGGTCTCGGTGCGGGCGACTTCCCACCGGTATTCGACCTCAATGTGCGCGTCGATCTCGTAGCGCATGAGGGTGGTGGCCTGGGTGCCTTCGAACGTCCACTCGGGGTCGAGCTCTTCGTCCGTGACGGCCCACACGACAGCGTAGCCATCCTCTGGCGTTTCGGCCTTTTCGATGGTGGAACGGACGACTGTGAACCCATCGCTGAGCGTCGAGCCTTCCTTGGGGAACGATTCGATGAGGCCGTCGGGCGTCATGCTCGACAGGTTCCAAAACTGCCCACCGTCGTCGAACCGCATAGCGGCGAGCTGCTTCCATTTGGCCGTCAGTTTGACGCCGTATTTGGTCGCGACATTGCTTTCCAGGCTGTAGGAGACCGACCCGTTCAGGGGCTGGATTTCCATGTTCGTGGCGCCGCCCAGGGCGTCGCAGAGGGACGGCACGCCCTGGATGCGGCTGTGGGCCAGGACCTCGGAGCGGCCGGCCAGGAGCTCGGCCCAGTCGTCGTCGCGTCCGTCCGGGATGAACAGGGGATCCCAGTATGGGGCGACCTTGGCGCCCTCTGCCAGGACGGCCAGCTGCGCGTCGAGCACGGCAGGGTCGGCAGGGCGGGAGACCGCTTCGAGCGTTAGCTTCTGGTCAACGAGGCCGCGCGGGACTCCGGTGAGGATGCCGTCGAACAGGAGGCGCCCTTTGGTGGAGATGAGGACCCGGCGGCCGTCCAGGCTGGACAGTGAGGCCTGCGGATTGGTGACCGTGATCCGGGCCGTTGCCAGCTCGCTTTCGCGGTGGTTGAACGTCACATCGAAGGGGCCCAGGTCGTGGCGCTGGTGGACGGCGGGGTTCCACGCCTCGGTGTCGCCGACGATGGCAAGGTAGCGTTGGCTCATGGGGCGGGTTCCTCAGTGGGCGGGTCCAGGTCGAGGGCGTAGAAATCGCCCGTCTCCGAAATAAATAGGGAACCAGGGCCCGCCTGGACAAACGGATCCAGGACCCAATTTCCGGCGATGCCGAGGACCTCGCTGGGAAACTCCGGCCCGGAGCCGGCCGGCGCCTCGATGACGGTTTCGACGATGCCGTCGACGCCAACAAGCGCCAGTCTCACGTTGTCGCTCATGCTGCGAGTCTCCGCTTCACGATGAAGATTGCCCGGCCGCTGCCTCCAGCTCCGCCGAGGCGTGGTCCGGCCGTGCCAGCGCCGTTTGCACCCGCGCCGCCGCCGCCAGTGTTAGCTGTTCCGGCGGTGCCGCTTGCGGTGCCGCCTGCATCCGGATTCGTGCTCGCACCGCCGTTCCTGCCAGTTCCTCTCAGGGTGCCCGCCCCGGCCGGGAAGCCGGCCGCACCGCCGCCGCAAAACTGCAGAGTCGTCCACAGAGTGATGCGCAGACCACCGCCGCCGTTCTGCCGAGAGCTGGAACTCCCAGCAAAGCCACCGCCGGTATACCCACCGCCGCCGCCACCAAACTGGTTTCCGGCTGTCCCGCTGGCAGCCCCCGCTGCCCCGCTCGAACCATATGCAAAATCCGTAGCGAGGCCGGCCGCGCCCGCCGCAGTCGCAGAACCGCCACCGCCACCGCCACAACCGCCCGCTCCGCCAGCCTGGCTGGTGGTGCCTCCGCGGCCGCCACCCTCGGCGACTCTTGAAAGTTCGGAGCCGGGCATTCCGAAGAATGTGTCAGATCCTTTTGTGCCGGCCGCGCCGCCAGATCCGACGGTTACTGGGTATGTCCCGGCAGGCAGATAGACGCGGCCACGGACGAATGCCCCAGCGCCGCCGCCGCCGCCAGATGCGGTGGAGGTGACCGTTCCACCGCCACCGCCGCCGCCAGCAAGGATGTATTCCAGCCAGCCTGCCTGAAGAACGGTCAGCGTGCCGGATGCAGTGAAATCTTCTGCGTCATAGACCGTCGACACGCCGCCGTCGGTGTCCGTCCAAGTCTGCGTCGTCCCACCGAGGATGACGGCTTCGGGCAGGTTGTCGGGGCTCAGGGCGAACATCGCCACCGCCACGTCGGTCGACTGCCCCGTTGGCAGCGTCGCGGAGAACGTGGCGGCGAACGCGCCGTATGCCGTGGGCGTGCCGGATACCACACCGTCGGTCAGCGTCAGGCCGGCCGGCAGGGAGCCGAGCACCAAGGCGAACGTCGGAGCGGCGGTCGTGTTCGCGACGTCCACTAGAGTCGCCAGGTCCAGGCTGTATGCCTCCCCGACCGTGTAGTTTTGAAGGGCCAGCCCGTTGGACGAGATGGTCGGCAGGGCGGCGTAAAACGGAATCGTCTGGACGGCGAGCGCCGTGCCAGATCCAGCCCCAACGGTGGCGACGAACAGGCCCGGCGCGGTCGGCGTGCCGGTGATGTAGCCATTGCTCGCCAGGGTCAAGCCGGGAGGCAGGGTGCCAACGCCGGGCGCATAAACAACGGCCATGCCCGTGTTTGTGCTGACGAGTGGGTTCAGGTTGAGCTCGAAGGGCACGCCGACGGTGAAGGTGCGCAGGCCCGTCGGGGCGAACGAGATCGTGTCGCCGTCGCTCTCGCCCACGACTTCGCCTGCTTGCTCGATGAGCTCGATGGACCACGACGCGTCGGCGCGGCCCTGCGAGCCCCCGGGGCCGCTGCGTGCCACCACACGGCAGTCCATGATGGGGCGGAATCGGATGGCCACAGCGCCTGGGATGACGACGGTGCGCGAGCCCGAGGCCGTGGAGCCTACCGGGTTGTCGTCGGCGTCCACGCCGTAGACCGTGCCCGGCACGGGGTCGTATTTCAGCGTCGCGGCCGGGCCTGGAACGGCGAACTCGAAGGGCGCTTGTAGGGTGACCACATCGCCCTGCCAGAGGTCGGAAATCGGGGCCGGAGTCTGGTCGGTGCAGGAGATCGAGACGGCGTGGAGCCGGAACGCCGTATCGCCGGTCCACACGGCGTTGGCGTTCCAGTCCAACTCCACCGCGCCGTCGCTCTGGATCTGACGCACGTCGAACTGGAGATAGCGGCGCGCGCCCTTTGGGAACACGATCTCGGTCGCGCCTTTGTAGAGTTTCCAGGGGAATTTGCTCATCTCATGGCCCTCGATTGGTTGGTCGGCCGCGTCAGGGACTTGGCGTTCTGGTCTTCTTGGAGAGCCTTCGCGACATCGTTCGGCGCCACCATCTCGTAGGTCTTCTGGTCGATCTTCAGGTTGATTGGGGTGCCCGGAGCTGGGGGTTGGGCTTTTTCAGCCGCCGTTTGCATGAGGCCCGCTTGCTGGGCGTCGACGGACTCCGGCATGCTGGGCTCGTCCGAGCCACCGAGCCACCAGGGCAGCCAGGACCGGATCTCGTCCCACCAAGAATAGATGGCGACGCCCACGGCCACAAAAGCGGCGATTATCAGGGCTGGGATTGCGCCGATGGCTCCGACGATGGCGAGGATTGGCAGGGCGATGGTCGAGAGGAGGTAGAGCCCCGCGCCGATGGCGAGGATGGTGCCGTTGGTGTTGGCCAGAAGGTCCACCACGGTGGTAAGGGCCGGCACGATGATGTCGGTGAACACCGTTCCCAGGCCCACAAGGGTGTCGACGAGGGTCAGCACCCAGGTGTTCACGACGTCGCCCTGGCGGCCCTCGAAGATGGCCATGAAGTCGTTGAAGACGGACAAGACCTTGTCGGCGATGGTCTTGCCGAGCTCGACGAGCTTGTCCCGGTTTTCGTCGATAAGGGTGCCCAGGCGGATGAAGATCTCGGTGAACGGGGCAAACAGGGGCGCGGTGAGGTCGGCACGCAGGCCGGTCATGCGCTGGCTCAGGTCGTCGAAGCGGTCGTTGAAAGCCTCGGCTTCCAGGGCGGTGGCCTCAGTGACGACGAGGCCGAACTTCTGGGCGGTCTCCACGGCCTGGTCCAGGCCCTCGACCCCGATCTCGATGAACGAGGCCATCTGCGGCCCCATCTTGTTGCCGAAGATCTCCGCGGCGGCCGTCGCGCGGGCGCCGGCGTCTTCGATCTGCATGAGCTTGCCGATCACGTCGCGCAACACGTCGTCGAACTTGCGGACCTCTCCGCTGGCGGTCTTGGTCGCGATGCCCATGCGCTTGAGCACGGCGCCGTCCATGGACTGGGCGTCAGCGATCTCTTCCGCGTCCATGCCGGTCGTGTCGATGGGTTTGCCTGGGTCGTTGGCCTTCTCCATCTGGACGCGCAGCTTCTGGAAGGCTTTCCCAAGGGTGGCCAGGTCCACGGCCGACTGTTCGGCGGCGAAGGCGTAGGCGGAGAGGGTTTCCAGGTTGGTGTTGGTCGAGCGGGCCATCTTGATCAGCTCGTCCTGGCGCTCGGCTTCTGCCTGGACGGCCACGAAGGTCGCGGTGCCGGCTGCAAGACCTGCTGCGCCTGCTGCGACGACGCCTGTGGCGCCGGCCTTCAAGCCGGCCCTGGCGAAGCCCTGGACCTTGCCCATGCTGTGCTTGACGTTGTCGGCGATGCGCTCCCAGGTCGTGCGGGTGTCGCGGCCGATGCTGTTGTTGATCTGCTGGATGCGCGACTCCATCGCGGCCTGGGCGCGGGTGATCTCGTCGGCCGAAGCTGTTCCAGCGTTTTGGAGGTCGCGGAAGGCGGTCTCGAGCGTGGCGATCTGGGCGTCGGCCACCGCCTCGGACTTGACGCCGAGCTGGCGCAGGGCCTTTTCGGCAGCGGAAAGACCGGCCGCACCCGCGCCGCCCACGTTCCCAAGGCCGCCCGCCGCATTGCTTGCCGCGCTCGAGAGGCCGTTGACGGCGCCGGTCAGGCCCGTGATCTGGCCAACGGCGGCCGCAACATCGGCCATGAACGCGATCACAAGGGGGCGGGAGCCGGCGGCCATGGGTCAGTCCTCTTCGTCTTCGTCGTCGTCGGTGAAATCCAGCGTCTCGCCATCGGCTGGCGTGGCGGACTGCTCAAAGCCTGCGGCCGAGGTCAGCGACTGGACAAACTTGCGGTAGTCGTCCTTCCCCGCGTTCGCCGCCGTGCGCTGGACGTTGGCGTCCATCAGGATCTCGCCCGCCCGGTCGGCTTCCGTGAGGAGGTAGCGGGCGACGATGGCGCGCGGCGAGAGTTTCCAGACGCCGGGGCCGTATTCCCGCTCGAGTTTGAGGATGAGGCGGGCCCAGTTTGTTCCTGCTCTGCGAGCTTGGCCAGGCCGAGTGTGGTTGTCAGGACGCTCACCACCCCGGCCTTGATCTTTTCCTTTTCGGACTCCGGGATGGATGCCTGGACCATGGTGATGAGGATTCGGATCTGCTCGCCCGCGTTCATTGCCGGCTTGAAGGCGCGGATTTGTTCCATCGGTGCGTCGAGTGCGATGGAAACCGCCCACTCGATGGTTTCCGCGTCCAGGCTCATGATGGCCTCGACCAGGGCCTTTGCCTTAGAGTCGGCGTCCGCAAACCAGACATTCAGGATGGCCGGCTTGCGTGCCACCAGAGTCATGAGGTTGGCTGCGTCGAGGGGGTAGATGTCGATCTGCTTGCCCCGGAAATCGACGGTCGCCACGGGGATGAACGAGGGCGCAATGTCGGCGGGGGTGAGGTCGGAAAACCGCATGTTGGGGTGTCCTTTTTTCTTTGGTCTGATCCCAGTTAGGGAAAGATCGCGCTGGACCAAAACACGGCGCAGGGAAAAGATGGGGCCCGAAGGCCCCACCGATTTTTAGGTGTTTGGGATCTCTTCGATGACCGAGAAACGACGGCCGATGGGCTGCGTCGCGTCCTCGATCACGTCGAACTTGAGCGGGACATCCACCTTGGCGCCCTCGTCCTCGTGCCACATGATCTCGCCGTTCGGCCAGATCACAACCTTGCCGCTCCACTTGACGCGGGTCGGGCCACGCTTCTGGCGCTGGACGAGGATGAGGCGGCCGCGCGTGCCCTGAGGCGCGGAAAGGGCGCCGATGACCGACAGGTTGTCGCTCGCGGTGATGGCAGCGTTGCCGTGCGAAATGTCCCACTCGGCCTGGTCCACAAGGAAGGTGAACAGGCCAGCGGCTGCGTCGAGGTCGTAATCAACGCCGAGAACCAGCGGGTCCGTGCCGTCCGTCGCGGTCAGCGAGGTGACGGCCAGGCCCAGGTCGATGGTGTAGCCTGCCTTGGCGTTGGTGCCCGAACGGATGACGCCTGTGCGGGCGGTCTGGACGAGTTGCCCCTGGACGGCGAGCTTCGCCATGGCCAGTTGGCGGGCGCCGGTTTCCCGCAGCACGCAGGTCCCGGACTCGTTGACCTCGGTCGTGTCCACATCGGATTTGACGCGGTTGCCGGAGATCGAGCTGTAGATGTTGTCGACGGTCGGTTCGCTGTTCGTCGAAAACGACTTCATGTGCCCGAGAGACACATAGACGTCGGACCCCTCCGCCTGGAACAGCGCCTCGCCGGCCATGTTCCGCACGTATTTGATGTTTGCCTGGCTCATGTGTTCACTCCGGAATCCCAGCATCTGCTGCGTGGGATATCGGTCCAGGCCGGTCTTTCCGCACGTCTGCGGCCGGGATTTTTAGTCCAGCTCGACGGTGAACTCGAACTGCACGGCGAAACCCGCAATGCCAGGCTTGTCGTCCACGTCGAGGCCGCTCTTGGCGAAGGAATACATGGTGCCGTCGGCAGTGTATTCCCACCAATCGGTCGCCCGGATCTCGGTGCGCAGGACGCGCCAGGCCTGGTTGATGATGCCCCGGATCAGGTCTGGGTCGTCGTCTTCCAGGTGGACTTCCAGGATGGGCGACACGCGCACGTATTCGGCCCAATCGGAACGGGACTCGCTCTGGCTCTCCTCTGTGCCGGTCCAAACAGTGACACGCGGGAGCGATCCTTCTTCGAGCACGTAGGGCGTGTCGACGAAGACGGGCATGCCAAGGATGGCGGCTACGCCTGCGATTTTTTCGACGAGTGTTTGGACCGGATCGGGCATGGTCAGTGCCTCCCTGCGAGGTTGTCTTCGATCATTTGGAGATAGGTCGCGATGTGCTGGTTCGCGATTGTGGAGATGCGCCGAGGGAGATCGACCGGCTTGATGGTCACCTCCTTCTTCAGCACGGCGATTGGGTCGGTGTCGTCTGCCACCAGGAGGATGTTCCCCTTACGGGACTTGATGGTGTAAGCCGGGGCATCGTTCTTCGTGCTCTCGTCGAAGTCGATACGCAGCCAGCCGCCGGCGCGGGCGTTGATGGTCAGGCCATACTCACGTGTGCGGGCGTTCTTGCCGCGGTCGATGATGACCATGGTGCCGTTTTTGCGAACCTTGAAGTTGATCGCCTTGCGGCGCGCCGGACGAGCGCGGCCCAGGGCTGTCCTGGACGCCTTGACGATCATGGGGCCGATCTTCTTGCCCGCCTTCACGCGGGCGGTCAGGAGCTCCTTCTCGAACTCCCTTGTGTATCGGATGGGGTCCCACCCCTGAACGCCGCCGTTGCCGCCTGCCATGGTCACACCAGGAGTTTGAGGAAGCCCACGCCGTCAGCCATGACGCGGGCGATGGGGCGCAGGCGCCCGTCGAAGGTGATCTTGTCGCCGCCCTTGATGTTGGGCAGGTCCGACACGCGCACGGCAATGAGGACGCGGGCGACCACTTTCCTGGTGCCATCCTTGCCCAGCTCTTCGACCTCTGCCGTGCGGTTGGCGTGGCAGGGGTAGACCGTGCCCTGGTATTCGAGGGTGTCTTCGAGCGGCACCTGGTCCGTGGCGTCGAAGACCAGGGCGGCCGCGCCTTCGAGGCGCTGCAGCGCCAGGTCCGAGAGGCCCGGAATGTTCGATGGGATGACGGTGTTGATGCGGTAGATCGTGGCGCCAGCGGTCAGCTTGCCGCCGCGCTTGTAGCGTGGGTCTGCGATGACGACGGCCGAGCTGGAAGAGCCGATCAGGTCGTCGCGGCCGGTCGTGCGGAAGGCGCGGTCAGATTCGGCAAAGGCCGCGCGCGTGGAGAACGTGCCAAGGCTGTCGCTGTATTCGACGGCGATGTGGTTCATGGCATCAAAGAAATCGGCGGCGGGGTTGAACATCGTGGGCCCTTTACGAAGAAGGCCCCGCCGTTTGCGGGCGGGGCCTTGTTTGGTCGGGTCAGGCCGGATTAGGGCGTGACGACGGTCGGGACGTGGCGTCCGCCGATCAAGCACTCGGGGCGGGTGACGTAGTGGATGGGCAGCGAAGCCAATTCCACGGCGTAGCCCTTGCCGAAGGGGGCGATCTCTGGGGTCGCGTAGAGCGGCAGGCCCAGGGTGTTCGCGGCTTCCGGCGCGTCCAGCGGGGTGAAGTCCGTGCGGAACAGGTCGGGGACACCGGCCGGCACCAGGCGGAACTCGTCGTCGCCGATGGCGCCGAAATACTGGACGTGGACCAGGTCGAACAGCTCGAAGTTGGCGCGCTGGCCACCGACGCCCTGGCGGTTCACGGCGCCGTCCTGGAAGCGGTCGTAGAGCGCGGCCACGGCGTCGTTGTTGCGGAAGGCGCGCCATGCGTTCTTGCCGTAAAGCACGACGTAGGCCTGGGCGGAGTCGGCGTCGATGCCGAGGCCGGAGCGCGAGTAGTCGAGCATGTCCGCGAACATGTTCTGCAGTTCGGCGCGGGTGGCGGTGGCGAGGTCGACTTCGACTTCATCGGGCTCGTCCACACCGGCGAGGGCGTAGAAGTCGGTCAGAACGGTCACGCCGTCCGCTGCGACCTGCTTGCCCTTGAGGGTGTTGAATCGGAAGTTCTCGTGGGTGTGTTCGATCCACCGACGCACGGTCGCAGTGTTGCGGCCGAGGACCTCGTCGAAGGTCTCTGGCAGCGATTCCGACCCGAAGGCGCGGACGTCTTGGAAGTCAGCGGCGGCGATGTTCACCACGCGGCCGAGCTTGACCGACTGGATGACATACTGGCCACGGTTGGGGCCCAGGCCGGTCGCGTTCGGAGCGGCGACGCCGCGGGCCGAAGGGTCGATCAGCGTCAGGCCGGTCGAGCTGGCTTCGACGATGGCTTGGGTGGAACGGATGCGGCCAACGCGGAAGAAGCGCGACAGCGTGGTTTCCACGAAGGGGACCTTGTTGACCGAAGCGGTCAGGGTCTGCAGCGTGATTTCGTCTTTGTTGAACATCGTTCAAACTCCTCAGAACTTGCCGAAGTTGCGGTTCATTTCCGCCACGCGGGCCTGCCAGGGGGCGGGCTCGGTCATGGCGGGTTTGTCCTGCGCCGCTTCGGCTTTACGGGCAGTGGACACTGCAGGCTGTTCGCCGGCAGATTTCATGGCAGCCACACGCGGGTCGGCGTCAGCTTGCATCTTGGCTTTGGCGGCCTCGTCGAGAAGCATCTGGGCTTCGAGGGCGGCGGCGTCGGTGGGTTTCTCTTCGGCCTTAGCCTTCGCGGCGGCTTCAGCCGCCGCAGTGGCGGCAGCTTCGGCTTGCGCGGTGGCCTCAGCTTGCGCAGCGGCTTCCGCCTCTGCGGCGGCCGCAGTCTCGGCAGCGGCAGCTGCTTCTTCCTGGGCTTTCGCCTCGGCATCGGCGTCGGTTTCCACCGCGGCGGGCTCTTCGGCAGGCAGCGGCTCGCGCTTGTCTTCGAGGATGCCATCCACCCAGCCGAACTCGAGGGCTTCGGCGGCGGTGAAGATGTTGCCTGCGTCGGTCAGCACGGCGTCCACATCCTCGCGGGTGCGGCCCTTTGCGGACACTTTCGCGGTGTAGCGGTCGAGGGCCTGGACGCGGATGCCGTCAAGGTATTGCAGGGCAGTGCGGAACTCTGCGGCGGTGCCGTAGACGCCCATCTGCGGGTTGTGAATCATGAACGTGCCGTCCTTGGCCATCAGCACTTTGTCTGCGGCCGAGGAAATCAGGGTCGCCATGCTGTGGCACGAGCCCCAGATCTCGACGCGCACGGGCTTGTCCAGTTGGGAGATGGCGGTCATGAGCGAGACGCCGGCCTCGACGAGGCCGCCGGGGGAGTCGATGCGGATGACGTGCTGCGTCACGGCGGCGTCCTGGTCGGCGGAGTTGAGACGGGCAATCAGGAGGGCCGGGTCGACTTCGTAGTCGCCGATGATGCCGCGCATCTCGACGACGTGCTCGCCGTCAGCGAGCATGGCAGCGCGGAACCAGGTTTTGCCTGGGGCAGCTGCGCTCAGCTGGAGGGGCTTTTGGTTCTGGACGGTCATGCGTCGATCCTCATTCTCTGTCGGGGATATCGGTCCAGGCATTCTTTTCCGCACGCCTGGAACACGAAAAAGATCACGGCCCCGGCGCGGGTGCGGCGGCTGGCGCCAGGGCGCGGTAGGCGGCGATGCGGTCAGCGTCCCACCCAAGGTGCGTGGTCAGGTCGGCGTCGATCCAGTGAGCGGGCGGCGGTGCCAGGCCAGCCTGGATGTCGGCGACGAGATCCGAGAAGCGCTCCTTGCGGACACGTTCCGGGTTGTCGCCCTGCCTGCGGATGATGTCCGACTTGGAGCAGTAGGTGGCGCCGTCTTCCTGGATCCAGGAGCCCACTTCCTGCGCGCGGTGCAGGTTCGGGAACGGCTGCCCGGTCCAGTCCACGTCGAGCCAGTCTTCCAGGCTGGTGCCGGCGGGCGGCGTCCACTTGTTGGTCGACACGGCGAGGTTGACGAATGTGTTCCAGATCGGGACGAGGAACATGGCCGCAAAGTCGGCCCTCCACATCTCGACCTGGCGTTCGAACTGGTGGCTGATCCCCTTGTAGATCCGGTCTTGGATTCCGGCGAAGTCGAGCATGAGGAACTCGACCGGGATGTTCAGCGAAGCCGACAGCTGCAGCGCAATCTGGCGCAGGAACGGCGAGAAGGAGTTGCCGGTCTCGGGCGGGGCCAGCTGCGACATGCTCGCGCCAGGCGACAGGGTCACCACGCTGCCGTCGTCCGGGATGTCAATCGTCGGGGGCTTGGGCGCCTCCACGATCTCGCCGTCGCTGTTCACATACTGGCCGATGGTCGGGTCGAAGAAGACGTCCGCGAGCATCTCCTTTTCCTGCTCGGTCAGGTCCGGGATGTTCACGATGTATGCGATCTTCGAGGACAGCACTTTGCGCAGGAGCTCCGCCGCGAGAAACTTCTTCACGTCGTGGATCTCGATGAGCGAACGCACCAGCGCGGACTCGCCGCGCAGCGCGCCGGGTTCGAGCTGGCGCATGACGTGGAGGATGAGCGCGGACGAGACCTTGACCACCTCCTTGGAGGTGGACGCGATGAGGTCCGAGCGGTCGCCGGGGTGGTCCTTGTAGATGTAGTAGTGGGTGACCTCACCGCGGTTGTCGATCACCTGGCCGGCGCGCACGGTCTGCGAGGAGATGAAGGGCAGAGAAGTTGGCACCATCTCGCTGGGCAGGATCTGGACTTGGAACCCGACGGGCAGCGGCACGCCGCGCACGGCGTCGCGGAAGCGCAGGTAGCCGAAGCACTCGCCCACGTTGAAATACTCACGCCAGGCCTGCTCTTGGACGAACCGGAAATCGCCGAGGTTGTCGGCGCCGGCGCGCTTGCACCATTTGCGCCACAACTTCATGAGGGCTTCGTCATGGCACACGGGCGTCATGCCGCGGCCGATGACCATGGTGGCCGTCACGTCGGCCGGGCGCGCGGCCAGGCCGTTCAAGCGAACGGCGGCGCGGACCATCCGGGTGATGGTGGCATGGTTGCGGGTCAGGGCCGACACGATGGCTTCGCCCGTGCCACGGGGGATGTCTTTGCGGTCGGCGACGATGGCGCCGAAATCGTAGTCCATCCGGGCCTCTTGGATGAGGGCCTGGGCGTTATGGACCGCCGGGATCTTCATGACGTTCTGGCGCACGGCGGAAGCGGACAGCTTCGACGCGGGCGAGGACGCCTGGGCGCGGGCGGTGGGGCGGTTCTTGCGGCGTGCCATGTCAGGCCTCCGTTGCGAGGGGGCGGGTGACGTAGGGGCCCTTCATGTCGACCGGCTTGAAGCCAAGCTCGGACGCCATGCGGTGACGGATCTCGATGGTGATCTCTTCGGCCACCTTCCACATCTGCTCCGGGCTGGAGTAGGTGAACGACTGTCCGTTGTAGGAATAGGACGCGGCACCACGGGCGCGCTGTTCCAGGATGCGCTTGCGCATCGCCCGGAGGTCGGCGAGCGTGAAGCTTTCGGTGTCATACATACCCATGCGTGGGATCCCCTTATCTTGCCGGGGATATCGGTCCAGCGCGCGGTTTCCGCACGCCGGGCCGGTCTCAAAAACGGCCGACGCGGATCAGGCCTGGGCGGGGTGGTCCGTTGTGGCGCGGCACGTTGGTGTTCTTGGGCACCTTGATGCGGGTGGCCTCTTGCGGTGCAGGCGGTGCTGGCTCTTCGACCAGCGCGTCCTCGACGATGACTTCCGCGTCCTCGATGTGCCGCACCGCGGCTGCCTGGAACTTGTTCTCGCGCGCGAACAGGCGGCGCCAGCGTTGGCCACCCGCCATCTGGGCCAGGCCGTAAGTCGTGGCGTAGGCGTAGCCGAAGCAGTCGCCCGGCTCGTTGCCGTTGCGGCCGAGGCCCTTGGGCGCTTTCCAGATGGTCTGTCCTGGACGGCCTGGAACCGGGTATTGCTTTTCCAAGAGGAGGCGCTTGAAATACCGCTCGGCCTCCGTCCTGTCCGAAAAGTCGACCGAACCTTCGATGGGGTTGGCGTTGAACTCGAGGATGCCGTCGGCCAGGATAGGCGCGAGCTCGTCCTTCACCAAGTCGACGTCGATGGTGTAGAGACCGGCGACGTTCTTGGCCCCGGTCGTTGGCCAGATGCTCTTGCCGCGCGCGCCGTTTCCCTTGGACTCGCCACGCACCGCAAACCACTTTGCGCGGCCTGGCTTCTTGCGCATGCGAGCCAGCCATTCGACAACCCGGTTGGACGAGCCACCGTTGTGGTCGATGGCCAGGGCGTCGGCGCGCCGAGGGCGCCCCTCGCTGTCAGTGAACGTCCGGGACGCCAGCGTCTCCAGCGCGTCCCAAGCGCGCGGGTCGTTCTGTGGGAACTCGTCCAAGATCCAATGCCCGACGAGGAAGGGGCGGCGGCCGGGGCCGAACGCCCAAAGCGACGCCTCCAGATATGACTGGGATTCATCCAGGCCGCCACGCTGGCGGTCCACACCCCACACCAAGCCAACCGCCCACGCAGGCACCTCTCCACCGCAGTCGGCGATGCAGCCCATGAGCGCGTCCACCTCCGCCGCCGCTTGGCCAATGGCGTTAGAGAAGGGGAGGCCGAGGACCTCGTTCTTGAAGGACTGGATTTGTGTCGGGCCCGAGGCGCAGGCTTCCAGCCATTCGCGCACGATGTGCTTCCAGGTAGACTTCGGAGCGCGCGAGAACCAGGCCCACAGGTGGTAGCCCCGGCGGATCTTTTCCTCCGGGCGGTGCGGCACCCAGCGGCCAGCTTTGTCCATGGCCACCTTGTGGTGTTCTTCAATCCGGCAGCGCTCTTCGAGGTCCGGGTTGTGGCACTCATACCAGACCTCTTCCGGGTTCTCTTTGTTCCAGCGCATACCGCCGATGGACTCGGCGTCGCCCCAGTGTGGCACAAAGTCATAGCCGCAGTGCGGGCAGCACACGTGGCGGTGCCGTTGGTCCGATCCCAGGAACAGACGGTGCATCCGCCCGCCCTCTTCGACCGGAAACTTGGGTGTGGAGATGGCCGAGATCTGGCCGTCCCAGAACTGCGCCAGGCGGCGCCGTCCCATATCCCACTTGTCGCCGCCGCCCTTGACGGGCGCGTAGCCGTCGCGGTCGAACTCGTCGAGGTAGATCTTCTTGAGCGTATGGTCAGAGAAGTTGTCTTCGGCCTCGGCGCCCAGGCAGATGTAGGTCGCGCCGTTCTTGAAGTGGCGCTCAAGCAGCGTCTCGGTCTTCTTGCCCTTGGGCGTGAGGAACGCGATCTCCCGCATCTCCTTGATGCGCATCATCCGGATGTCAAAGCGCTTGCGCATGTAGCCTTCGGCCATCGCCTGGTTGGGACGATACATCGCTACCGGCTGCGGGTCGTAGTGCAGCCAGTACTGCTGGGCATGGTTGAGGCATTCCGAGATGCCCATCCTGGCGGACTTCATCACCACCAACTCGGGAACGGTGCTGTCGCAAAGGTCGTTCAGGATGTCCACCTGGAAGTCATAGGTCTCCCAGTTCATCACCTTGCCGCCTTCGACCAGCTTGCCGTATCGGTTGGCATACTCGGTGCCCGTCATCGCAGGCTTCGCTTTGAAGATCCGCCGCGTTGTGTTCTTGAAGGCGACACAGGCACGTGCACGCATTTGCTTTTGTGGCAGGACTGCGACGGTCATTCTGAGTCGACCTCTTCTTCGACCAAGAGGTCGGGCGGTATAGATGAGATCTTCAGCGCCGTTGGATTGGGGCCATCCTGCGTGAAAGCAGAGAAGGCTTTCTGGTGTGCCGCACGGACGAGGAGCGCGACCTCTCCATGTGTGCGGGCTACGTTCGCCAGCTGCGCGATAAGCTCCGGCTCTGTCGCTTCAATGCCGGCGCGGACTTCGGCCTCTTCTTCGGCGAGCAGCGCAACAGCATCGGACACCAGAACGATCTCTCCAAGCAGCATAGCGTTCTTGATCTCGACCTGGTCAGCGCGTCCTTTCGTCCATCGCGCCCGCTCCTTCTTCCACACGGCGTCGGAGTCCACCTCTCCCTCGTCGCCGTCTTTCACGAAGCCGAGGTATGCCCGGATCGTTTCAAAGGCGTTGTATTTTCCACGGGATTCCCGAACCGCAACGCCTTCATCCACCAGCTGCTGCAGACGGCGATCGCTCACACCGAGGAATGCGCACATCTGCGCCGTTCCCCAGAGTAGCTTGGGAAGGGCAGAGGCTGGCGCGTCCGCAGGTGTGGTCTGGTTTTCTTTGGGCGGGCGGGCCATGGGTTTTGCCTCAGGGAAAAGCCGGCTTGCGAACCGAAGCCGGGTTAGATTTTTTTGATATCCGGAGACGAACCGACCCTGTCCCCCCCTGCTACAGCACGGTGGGGTGATCCAGGGTCCCCCCTCGAGTCACCGAGGCACTCATCGAGGATCGCGTCCGCAATAAAATCATCAATCATGGCACGCAGATGCTTGTCATATTGCGCGCCGTATTGTGCGGCGGTGCGAGCGGCAACCTGCCGCGCCTCGGTTATGGTGAGGGCCAGGTCAGTTGGCAGGCACATCGGACACCCCCCTCTTTCCAGGCATCGTCTCGTCGCATGGGTCGGACGCGAGCGATGGGACACCGGGGGGTGGGTATGCCACCACCTCCCCCAGGTTGCCCATGTCGATGGGCTCTTCCTTGGCTGTATGCGCGACGAGGTGGCGGAAGAGATTCATTGGGCTACCGGGGGTGGGGTGTTGTGAGGGTGGGGGTATGTCAGGGATTGGCCAGGCGGTCGGCCATGCGACGCACCTTCTCGAGGTAGGCACGGCGAGCACGTGCGCGCTCGTCGGCATTGAGCGATGGGCTGGCCATTACCTGATCGTATGCTTTGCGCAGAGTGAGTAGCTGCATGGCGATGGTCTGTGCCGTGTCGAGAGACCCAGCGCCTGGCTTGCGCCCTTCATACCAAGGCTTCACGACGTGGTCGCAGAAGCGGATCACGGCGTATGCTGTGGCGACGATTGCTGTGTTCCAGAGGATGTCTTCAAGCATGATGGGGTCTCCCTTTGTTCTTGCCTTCCCTGCAGTTAGGGAAGGATCGCGGTGTTCCAAAACAGATTCACCAGGCGCCCCACTGAGCGGCCCGACGTGCGCACCAGTCAGCCTCACGCTGGCGCTTGGCGGCCTTGGCTTCTTGCGCGTCCTGGTAAGCGGTGATGGCTTTGGCCAGGCCCAGGCTGATGATGATGCCCACACCGATGGTCAGTGCGGTGAGGGCGAGGATGGCGATGGGTGTCATGATGGCAGTCCTTGTGGCTGGTGTTGCTGTGTTGCTTTCCAGGTAGAAAGGATTTGGGGCCATCCCAAATGGATCGCCCACAAAATCGTTCGGCGTTGTTCTTTGCTTCGATGACGCCACAACATCTTGGGCTGGCCCTTATGGCGCCCGATTGCCTGCTTCACTTTTCACAGAAATCACAGAGCCGGATCTGACAGATCGGCCAAAAACGGCCTCAAAAAGCCTTTTGCTTCCAGAGGCTTATCAACTTTTCACAGGAATAGCACTTACGTGGGCGCGCACTGTGGAAGGCAATCATCATCGAGATTTGAAAGAAGGGGGGATGGGGCATCTTCTTCTTTTCTAACCTTTCGCCCGCGCAAGTGCTGTTTGTGTGAAAAGCGCGTAAGATGTTGAAAAGTAATAAGGTTTTGCCAAGGCTTACAGTGCCCATAATCGGCCGATTAGAAAAATATCACAGCCATTTTGTTGTTGCTTTACAATGGGTTATGCACTTTTCACATAAATCACAGGCGCTTTTTGTGAAAGGTGCGTTTGCAGAGCAGCCCGATCGGGACCCATTTGGCTCCAAGCCGACGGAGATCGGCGGAACCAACCAAGAGCTGCCAACATGGAATCCATCGAGCAAACCCAAATCGAAGCCGCAGCAGCTGCCGCTGTTGCTGACTTCCTCGCCTCTCCCGAGGTTTCGGGGGAAGGCCCAAAGCCTGCTATTGAAGCGCCGCCGGTTCGCATTGCACCAGAGCCATTGGACTTCTTTGGCGACACGTCCCTCACCGGGCGACAGGACATGACGCCGGACATGCTGCCCAAGGTCCTGTGGGATTACGCATCCGACGCGGCGGCCCGCCCAGGACTGAACGTCGCCGCCATCGCCGCCGGATGCATCGTTGCCGCCGCGACCGCCATCCGCGCCGGATGGGTCTTGCAGCCCAAGATCCACGACACCGACTGGATCGAGAAGCCCATCCTTTGGTTCGGCCTCACCGGGCAGTCTGGTGCCAAGAAGACTTCCGCCATCAACGCGGCCGTGGCGCCGCTCACCGCCCTCGAAAAGCGCGCCGAGCTCCAAGCCGAGGAGCTTTGGAAGACATACCGGCGAGAGAAGGCCTTCTACAACGAGGAGATGAAGGTGTGGCGTGCGGACTACAAGGCCGCCCGCAAGGAAGGCGAAACGCACCAAGAGGCCATGGAGAGCTGCCCCAAGCCCGAAGAGCCCGAGAAGCCTGTAGTGCCGCGCATCGTGGCCGACGACACGACCATCGAAAGCCTGATGAAGCTCTGCGCCGACAATCCCGACGGCATCGTCCAGGTGCGCGACGAGTTGTCGGAGTGGCTGGCGTCGTTCGACCTTTACAGCGGCGGCACAGGCAACCGCGACCGCGGCAAATACCTGACCGCCTACAACGGCAGTTCAGCGACCAAGGACCGTGCCAGCGACGAAGAGGGGCCGATGCGCGTGAAGTCGTTTGCCGTGTCCATCATGGGCGGCATCCAAGACAAGGTCCTGGGCGAGCGCTTCAAGAACGACAGCCGCGATGGCTTCTTGGCGCGCTTCCTCCTGTGCCGTGCCGAGCGCCTGGAAGGCCGCGACGTGACGCCTGACTTCAAGGCAGCCCAAGCCTATTTCGAGACCATCTTCCGCCTCCACAGCATGACGTTGCCCGAAACCGTCGGTGGGGACGTTCGGGGCCGCATCCTGATGTCGCCGGGCGCGGCTGCGCTGCGCGAGGAGATCGAGGCCATCTCCCACCACCTGTCCAACCATCCGCTGGTTGTGCCTGGTCTGTCCGACCACCTGAACAAATGGCCGGGGATGTTTTCCCGCCTGTGCCTGGTCTTTCACATGCTCGAAGCGGCGGCGGCCGGCGTAGAGCCCGACCAGCACGTGTCCGAGGAAACCGCCCGTCGCGCCTTCCGCCTCTTGACGGAGTTCTTCCTCCCCGAGGCCGCTCGCGTCTACAACGAGGTCATGCAGGGCGATACCCAGACCCAGCACGCCCGCTGGATCGCCGGCCACATCCTCGCCCAGGGCTTGGAGCGCGTGTCGGTCTTCGAGATCCGTCGTGCCTTCTCTGCGCTGAGTGACGACGTGCGCGCCATCGAGACCGCCACCCAGGTCCTGGAGCTTGGCGCCTGGATCACCCCTGACGGCAAGCGCGCGGCGCGTCACGACTTCGCGAAAATGAAGTTCCGCGTGAACCCGCGCGTCCACGAGATGTTCGCCGAGCGTGCCGACCGCGAGCGTATCGAACGCGAGGCCGCCAAGGAGCGGATCGCCAAGGGCGCCGAGGCGGTGCGCAAGCTGCGCAAGAAGTGATCCCGACTGGGGGCCGGGTTATGCCTCCGCAGCTCACCGCCACGGCGGCACCTGGCCCCTCTTCGGAGGGGCCTTTTCTGTTTTTGGGATCCCCCTGATTTTTACCCATCTGCCCTCCAACAGGGAGGCGCCGATGCGCAGCACAGACTACACCAAAGAGGACCGCAACGCGCTGGCCGTGCGCGCCCAGCAGGGCGACGTGCGAGCGCGGCGCGCGCTGGTGGACGCGATGCAGGGGTTGGTCGTCATGTTCGCGCTGAAAGGCCGCGGATGGAGCGGCGGTCTCGTCGACTTGGAAGACATGAAGACGGAAGCGTGGATCGCCGTTTTCGAGGCGATCGACAAGTTCGACCCGAGTCAGCCAGACGCCAACTTCTCGGGTTTGTGCTCTTGGCTGATGCAGGAAAGGGTCGGCATGGCGGCCCGCGAAGCGGGTGTCGTTCGTCTTGGGCGTGGCAATCGCACAAAAGTAGCCAGCCTCAAGCTGCGCGGGCTCATGTCGGACCATGAGGCCAAAGGCCTGTCAGTGGAACAGGCACTCCATGAGGCGGCGAAGACTCTGCAGATCTCGGAGACCGAGGCGGCGCACATCATGCGCAACGCAAGAACCGTGGCCGTGGGTGTGGAGGAGGGAGAACACGAGCCCGTCGACGAGGGGCCAGACGTCGTGGAGGTCATCAACGAAGACGACACCAAGCGTGTGCTTGGGGAGATGCTGGACATCCTGAACGAGCGCGCGCGGGGCATCGTCGTGGACCGTGCCAACGGTGTTTCACTCGAGGAAATCGGGGAGAGGGTTGGCCTGTCCAGGGAGCGCGTGCGCCGGATCTGGGGCGACGCCATAACGGACCTGCAGACAGAAGCAAAGCGCCGTGGAATCGTGTTTGCGGATCTCTTCTGAACGCATTTTCTTTGTTTATTTTTCCGTGGCTTATGCGATTTTTTGCTTTTCGGCTCCATATTATTTGCGAGGTGGCGCGGCGGGACGCATCTGTCTTGTAAGGGAGGCGATGGTCGCCCCCGCGCAACCGAAGGAACCCCGCCATGAACACCACCGACACCATCACCGCAGCCCTGGAAGCCCGCCGCGCCGATCTCGAGGCTTCTTATGACCGCACCGTGCGCTCCACCTTTGATCGCCTGGCCGAACGTTTTGGGAAGACGTTTGATCGCGTCTACAACACCCACCAGGCGCCCACGTTCAAGAACCTGGTCGAGCCCAACCTGGCCGCGCGCAAGACCGACCGTGTTGGCGAAATCCGCGAACTGGACGACGCCCGCATCGCACGCAACGCGTCCGCCTACGCCACCTTCGTGATCCAGGCATGGGGCGAGAAGATCGCGCAGAAGATGGGTGAGGTCGAATCTGCCGTCGTTTCGTCGCTGGACACCTGGTCGTTCAAAATCGTTGGCCAGGTGAACGGCCACACAGTTCGCATCGAGCAGCGCATGATCGTCAATTTCTCGACCAAGGGCACCCCGTTCAACCAGTTTCCAGCTCGCGTCTACGTGGACGGAAAAGCAACCACCGCCGCTGCCTGGAAGGCGCTTAGCCAGGTTGCAGCCTGACAACACGCGGGGGCTGGCGCCCCCGCACCCCCACAGGAGGACGAAACCCATGACACAAGAACAGCAGATCGCCGGACAGTCCGTCTCTCTGGTCGCTGCCGCGCTTTTTGCCGGCCGGTCGGATGTGGATGTGTGGGCGGCGCTTGACGCCGAGAACCTGGCCCTCGAAGCCGCGCTGGATGAGGGGCGGCTTCGGGATGCCAGCAGGCACCTGACCCGCGTCGAGGCCCTGACGGGCGAAGTGAAGCGGAGGGCATCCGCATGATGCCCAACGTGCAGGTCCTGCGTCGTGCGCCTGGGCTGATGCCGCGCCCGACCCGCGCTTACGTGATGGCCGAGCATGGCCCGTGCGAGCGCGCGCTGTTGCTGCGCCAACGCATTGGGATGGCGCTGGCCATCCTCGCGGCCGCCGAGACGCAGCCGGGCCTCGACCCGCGCGCCGCTGCGCACTGTGCCAGGCTTCGCGCCCAGATTGCGCACCTGCCGACGGCCTGGGAGGGCGCGTTCGGTCGATCGTGGGAGGACGGGCGCCAGCTGCATTGGCTGGAGACCGCACAGAAGCGCGGCCCAGCCGCGCTGGCGTTGCTTGCCCAGGCCTACCCGTGCGGCAGCCACCGCCGGCCCCTGGACGAATACCCGCCATGGCAAGCCGCCCGCGCGACGTGCCTGGCCATCCGGGCCGATGCCGAGCGCGAGGCGCGCCTGGAGATGGACCGCCGCCGCCAGGTCCTGCGCGAGCACATAGCCAGCGCCCGCATGGAGGAAGCCATCCGCGCCGCCCGCACCGCGCGCCGGTGGGAAGAGGCGCAACGCCGCCAAGCCCAGGCCGAGCGCCGCCGGCAGGAACAGGAGCTCCGCGCGTTCCGCACGGGCACGCAGCGCCGGGTGCGGTTCCCGAACGAGCGGCGCAAGCAGCGGGTCCGCAGTCGCTGAAATGGTCCCGCTTTGGCGGGGCCTATCAACTTTCTTTGTTTTATTTTCAATGACTTATGCGATTTTTTAGGTTTTGGCTCCATATTCTTTGCAGACCCGTGAGGCGGGACGCATATGGAATGTATGGGAAGCAATCAAGCGGCCCAACGCCCGAAACAGGGCACAACAGGAGAGAAGACCATGCGCCCACACCACGTTGAACTTGTCGACACGCTGATCGCCTACGTCGGGGCACGGATGCCAAACGACCCGTATGCGGTTTCCATGCTCGAGCTCGCGAGCACGCTGGACCAAGACGATTTTGCTGGAAGCGTCGCGGTCGGCGCGCTTTTGACGCGCGTCCTCAAGGGCGTCGTGTCGGAGATGTCTTTTCGCGCAGTCCCCTTCGATCGCAAGAAGACGCTGGAGGCAATCGACGCGCGTAATGCGAAGGACCCCATCCACATCACCACGATCTACAACATCGTGACGCCTTACAAGATGGGCGATGTCTGGAAAGATGCTTTCGACGGCAAGACGCACGAAGAGATGATGCAGGCGATCCTCGAGCTCCATCTCGCAGGCTACCCTGTTTTTGCGATGGGGCAAACAGAAGGCGATCTGCGGCGCGTGCGGGAGATGAGCGCGGAATGAAACCCACCGCCCACGACCTCCTACGCAGCGCGGCTCGGTTCGGAGCCGCGCCGACGCAGGACGTCCGGCTGGCGCACCTGTGCGACCCGAGTCCGGATGTGCGCCGGTTGGCCTGGTTGGAGCTGTTGAAGAGGTGTCCTGGTTATCGCAGGCTGGAAGAGGCCAGGGCGCGCTAAGCCGCGCCCTTCTTCATGGCAGCCCGCGCAGCCGCAACGCGAGCGGCCAGGGCGGCACGCTCTTGTGGTGTCGGGGCGACTGCGTTCCACACGGCCTCGACCGCCTCTTCTGCCGACCGCGGCATGACGTAGACACCGCCCGCTCGTTCGATGTTGCGCTGGAAGACCTTCTGCGCAGCCCTCTGCCTGCCGGTCGCAGTCTTCATCTCGACGCCGATCCAGCGCCCCTCGAGCGAGCCCTGGACGTCGTTCCCGCCCTCGATGCCGTAAGACACGACCGGGAGGGTGGCGATGGTGCGCAGCACGGCCGCGAGGCCGCCCCGCGCATAGGCCGCTTTGAGGCGCTTGGGCAGCGCACGGATGGACGAGTAGGGCACACCGGATCCCACGTCGCACGTCCAGAACAGCCCGAGGGGTGCAAACGCCGCGGACAGCAGCAGCTCCGCCTTCTTCTGGTCGGTTCTCTCGCTCATGCCGCCTCCTGTTCCTCTGGTGGTGCCATGGCGACGCGCAGGGCCTCCCGCAGCTCTTCCAGCTTGGCGTGCTCTTTGAACCCGGACTCGGCCAGGTCGACTCCGATGGCGATCGCCTCTTCCAGGCGGCCGTCCTTGACCGCTTTCATGGCCCGGCCCTGCAGCTGGTGAAACGCCGCGAACTTGGCGTTCTTCGCGCCGGCCGAGCGCAGCGCCCGAACCTTGCCTTCATAGAACCGCTCGCGCTTGATGGCCTTCTGGGCCTGTGCGTGTGCCGCCTCTTCCTCTTGGCGTTGGACCAGGCGCATCTCCGCGGCGACCGCGGCCGGTATGCGCGGGTCCGGCCCGTGCTCTGTGCCGCAGTAGGGGCACACCGTCGCCGGGGTCTGGTAGACTTGGAGGCACGCGTCGCACCGCCGGCTGGAGATGTCCTCGCCGTCCTCGGTGTGGGTGTGCTTCTTCCTGGTGGGCTCTTCGCCTTCCAGGCACCAGGTTCTGGCCTTCAGCGGGTGGCCGTGCCGGTGCCAGTTGCCCGCGCAGTCCACGACCGTGGCGCGGGGCTTGGGGCCGGCCGCGATGGCCGCCAGGCGCCCCGGCATGGTGTCCAGGTCGAATCCGTCCGCGTAGACCGTCCGCAGGACCCGGCCAACCTGTTGGAGGTAGAGGGACAGGCTTTGGGTTGGCCTCATGAGCAGGCAGGCATCGATGGATGGCAGATCGAAGCCTTCCGATATGACGTCGACGCAGCACAGGACTCTGGTTTCGCCTCGTGCCAGGCGCGCCAGTTTTCCGCTCCGGACCTCTCCCTGGTCCTCGCCCAGCAGGACTTCGGCCGGGATGCCCGCTGCGTTGAACGCCGCAGCGGCCATCTCCGCGTGTTTCTTGGAGCAGCAGAAGGCCACGGCCGTCCCGCCTGGACGGACGTAGCGCTGGAACGACAGGACCGCGTTGCCGAACACCCGCGACCGTTCCAGGGCGGCCTCCATGGCCTCCTGGTCGAAATCCCCGCCGCGCGAACTGACGCCGCGCATGTCGGGCACGAACGGCGCCCAAACGTCCACGTCTGTGAGGTAGCCCTGCTCGACGAACCAGGCGGGCGGCGGGCCGTCGATGTGTGCGTCGAAGATGCCCTGGAAGCCCTTGCCGTCCAGGCGCCACAGGGTCGCCGTGAATCCGATGCGGTAAGCGTCGGGCCAGCCGTTCAAGAATGCCATGTATCCGTCGGCCGGGGAATGGTGGCACTCGTCGATAAGGACCACGTCGGGCACGGGCAGCTTGTCCCAGCGCTTCGCCAGTGTGGGGGCCATCGCCACCTGGATCGTCTTCCACGGTTCGAACGGCGCCCAAGGTGCGACGATTCCAGGATCGCCGCCGGCCGCCCTGATGCGCTTCGCCTGGTCGCGGGCGATCTCTTCACGCGGGACCGTCACCACGACTCTCTTGCCTGCCTGCGCCAGCTGGACCGCCGTCTCTGCTTCGAGGGTGCCCTTGCCCGTGCCCGTCGGCAGCGTGATGACCGGTGCGCGGGCGTCGCCCTTGATGGCTGCGAAGGCCCGGCGCTTGGCCGTGGTCTGGTAATCTCTGGCGGCCAAAAGAAATCCCCCGCGGGTTGCGCGGGGGATATCGGTCCAGGCGGGGCGTCTCGCTTGCCGTCAGAACAGCGGCGTGCCGGCGTCCTCGAAGAACTCGGTGGCGGTGGGTGCTGCTTTGGGCTTTCGACCGGCGGGCAACCGCCCCCGGTGTGCTTCAGCCGCAGTGGCCGCCCAACCCTTGGAGTAGCGCCGACGGCCGGCGATCAAGTCCTTGACACGCTGGACCGACAGGCCCGTGGCCGCGACGAGCTCCCGGCGCGTGCCCTGGGCCTTGGCGCCCGAGGTGTGGTGGAACGTGTGAATCTGGACGTCGGCGTTGCCGTGCTCTTGGAACACGGACAGCTGCACGACCCGCGCGAGCAGGCCGGGGTCCGCCTCGACCAGGGCCGCGCTGCCTTTCAGTGTGAGCATGCTGTGGACATCGCGGGCGTGCCGACGTGCGCCACCGGCGCCCAGCATGGCCGCCACGGTGTCGAGGTAGAGGTGCTGTCCCTTGCACCAATCGGCGGCGCTGAACCAGCCGCTGAGCAGCTTCCAGGGCGTGTCGCGGGTGTAGCTCGGGCTGCCGTTTGCGACGAAATCGAGCAGTTGGTCGGTGGGTGTTGGGGTGTTCATGGGGTGTCTCCTTTTGGTTGGCGATCGGGAAATAGGGACACGGACCCACGATCCAAAACAAAATCGATGCGAACGACCAGGCGCAATACCGCCAAAAAGGTGCACCCCATAAGCCTCTGATATGGATCACGAAAAATATGGGCACCGACGCGCTTTCTTTTTGGGAAGCGCCTCGGATGGACCCATCTGAACCTCACGAGCAGCGCCAGCAGAAGGAAGAACCCCATGGCCAAGATTGAAACCATCGATGCAGAAACTGGCGAGGTCATCGACGCCACCCCGGTCGCACAGTCGGCGCCCATCGCCGTCCAGGCAACCACCGCCATCGCCACGACCGACCCCATGATGGCGATGATCGAGCGCGTGGTGCTTGACCCCAACGCGGACATCTCCAAGCTCGAGCGGTTGCTCGACATGAAGGAGCGCCTGGAAGACCGCGCCCGCGACGACGCGGCGGCCGGCGCCAAGCGCGCCTTCTTCGCCGCCCTGGCATCCGCCCAGGCCGAGATCCCCGTGGTCCTGCGCACCCGCAAGAACAGCTTCGCGGGCTACACTTACGCCGACCTGGCCGACATCGAGACCCAGGCCATGCCCATCATCCGCAAGCATGGCTTCGCCGTCGTGGCGCGGTCCGAGGCGGGCGGTGAGGCTGGCATGCAGCGCGTGCGCATGCAGGTGTCCCACGTCGCCGGGCACGTCGAAGACTTCGCCGACGACTTCCCGATCGACGCCGGCGGCAAGGACGGCAAGAGCAACAAGACCGGCGTGCAGGCCAAGGGCAGCACGACCAGCTACGGCCGTCGCTACATGCTCTGCGGCTTCTTCGGCATCGCCACGGCGGACGACGACGGCCAGGGCGGCCGCCGCGACCCGCGCGCGCGTGGTGTCCAGGCGCCGGCCGCAGCCCCGCAGCCCACGACGCTGTCCGGCCACCAGGTTAACACCCTCCGCAAGCTCATCGCCGAGTCTGCGTCGGAAGAGGCCAAGGTTCTGGCCTTCGCCAAGGCCGACTCCGTCGAGGAAATCGCGCCGGCCGACTACCCGCGTGTCGAGGGGCTGCTGAAGCGGAAGATCGCGGAAGCCAAGGCCAAGAAGGCCGAGGAAGCCGCCAAGCCCGCCGCTGAACCGGCCAAGGCCTGAACCCGAGGCGGGCCCACGCGGCCCGCCACCAAACCCCAACAGGAGAACACGGCCATGGACGGCTCTTTCAACACAGACGGGCTCGAACTGCCCGCACCCGACCTCATCCTCCCCAACGGCGCCCAAGCCTGGCGCGCGGTCGAGCAGGGCAGCTGGGAGTGGCTCATGCTGCGCGCCGGCCTGCCCACCGCCTCGGAGCTCGCCTCGCTCCTGGTGAAGGGCAAGGACCCCAAGAAGGCCAACGGTCTTGGCGCGGGCGCCATCACATACGCCCACACCGTCGCCGCCGAGCTCATCCTGGGCGGGCCAGTCAGCAACTTCCAGGGCAATGAACACACCGAGCGCGGGCACGCTTTGGAGGGCGAGCTGGCCGACAACTACGCGCTCTTGCGTGGCGTCGACCTCGACACGCTGGGCTTCATCCGCCTCGGCCGCTTCGGGTATTCCCCGGACCGCCTGGTGGGCGCCAACGGCCTGTTGGAGGTCAAGGCCCCGCAGCCGCACAAGGTCATCGGCATGCTGCGCGACGCTGACTTCCCGAGCGACTACCGCGCACAGTGCCTGGGCGGCCTGTATGCCACCGACCGCGAATGGATCGACCTGGTGGCCGGCGCGCGGGACCTGCCCGAGTGCATCCGCCGCCTGGACCATGAGCGCGTGCGGGCCGAGGTGGAGGCCCTGCGCGACGCCCTGGACCGGTTCGTGGCTTACGTCGACGACACCGTGGCGTTCATCCGTGGGATCGCAGGCGACGGCCCGGACGCCGCCGCCCTGGCCCAGGCTCTGCCCGTCGCGGCCGAGTGAAAGACCGGCCCCGCTTCGGCGGGGTCGCTTCACTTTGTTTTATTGTTTTTCAAAAGCTTATAAGATTTTCTCCGTTTCGGCTCCGTATTTTTTGGAGTGGTCCCACGTGGTCCCTAATTGATTTGCACGGGAGCGATGGACGCCCCGCCAACCAGGAGAGAGACCATGGCCACCGCAACTTTCGAGGACGACATCACCTACGCCACATGCCCGGTTTTTGACCGGGAGCACGTCGCGGCTTTCAACGACGCCACACTCCCGCTCGAGTATGAAATCTGGGAGGGATGCCAGGGCGACGAACAGTTCGACTGGGAAGTTGGTATCAACCTGCGCCTCATCCGGGCCGAGATTGTCCGCCGCGCCCAAGCCGAGCCCGCGAACGGCGCGCTCCGCGCCTTCGCCGAAGCCAAAGGCATTGAGGTGGCAGCATGAGCAAGGCACCCATCTTCACACCTTTACAGGCCCAGGCGTTTCTCGACGACCTCGCTGCCGTCTTCGCCAAGCATGGCGCTTATGTGGACTACGACGGGAAGCTCTCTGCGATGGAGGACGAGTTCAAGTATGTCGCGATCGACAGCGAAATGGACATCACCTTCAGCGAGTATGACGCGCGCACAGACGACACAGAGTGGTTTAGCGACGATCCGCCCTTTGCCGTCTCCCGTATAGCGCAAACGGCCCACGCCCGCCTCGCGGATGCCGCACGTCTCGCATCAGTCCACGCAGAGGTGGCAGCATGAACACCGCACCCGAAACAGAGGGCGTCGTCCTGGTCCAGCCCGAGACCGTCGCTGCGACGATGGAGATCCTGGAAGAGGCCTTGGCGGCCACCGAGGCCGATCTGTGGCGGGACGACGAGCGGGGTGGGGAGGGCCATTACCACACAGCACACCTCGCGTATTTCCGAACCTATCGGGACCTTTGCTGCGCGGTTGAAACCGGTGATGCAGGAGCGGCGCAGCGGATCGTCGCGCAGTTTGAAGAGGTGGAAGCATGAGCGCGCACGCAAAACTCGCCTTTGTCGCGGAAGCTACCCGCATCGCAGCGGACATGTCCTCTGGAGCACGGCTTTGCTTTAGCGAACCGGAGTTCGACCACAACGACAGCACGGCCTGGTTCCCGATGCCGGAAACAGGCGGCTGGGGCCTTTCAATCCGGGGATACCAAAACGGCAAGGACAAGGGCTGGAGTGTTTGCATTGGCTATCACGACATAACCGGTGAGATGGTCAACAGGTTCTCAGTCCTGGTCGCCGGTTTTGGGGTGGAAGATGTGGCTCCGAAGCTTATTGAACAGATGCGGAGCCATGTCCTGGCCAGCCTCAAGCGCCTCGAGGGGGATCTGATATGACCGCTCACATCTGCAGCCACCTCGGCACCCGCGCGCTCGCCCACATCTCCCAGCGCGACTGGCCCGAAGGCCTGGTCCAGACCGGCCACGAGGACAACGAGACCTGGCTCTACCAGGACGGCCGCCCAGTGCGCCATCTGGGCACAGCGGAGGCCTGGAACCTACTGAACCCGGAAAGGACCTTATGCCCCACCTCCTGATCGTCCTCGACGCCGCTGACCAAGACGCCCGCCTCGCCGCGGGCGTTTTGCTTTCCCCTGGGCCCACGCTTCTCGAAGCTGCGAAGCGCGCGACCAGCGTCCGAAGCGTAGACATGAACGAACGGCCAACATAGAGTGACCCACCAAAGGAATCCCGTCCCGATGATGAAAGATACCCCATCCCTTTTTGGGCATGAGCATGTCCGCACCGCGGAAGAAGAGCTGGCGGCCCACCCGCGCAACCGCACCGAGATTGTGGTCGGCGATGCTCGCAGGATCCTGGCTGATTTTCCGGAGGGGCACTTCCAGACAGTCGTGACGTCGCCGCCCTATTGGGGCCTGCGCGACTACGGCGTGGAGGGCCAGATCGGCGCCGAGATCGATGTTCGGGATTACATCAAGGATCTGGTCGACCTCTTCCGTGAGGTCCGCCGCACGCTGCGCGAGGACGGCACCCTTTGGCTGAACATAGGAGACAGCTACACCAGCGGGGGCCGGACCTGGCGCGACACCGACGCGAAGAACAAGGGCCGCGCCATGTCGTATCGTGCCCCGACGCCCGAGGGGTTGAAGCCGAAGGACCTGATCGGCGTGCCGTGGCGCCTGGCCTTCGCGCTTCAAGACGATGGCTGGTATTTGCGCACGGACATCATCTGGAACAAGCCGAACTGCCAGCCAGAGTCCGTGAAGGACCGGCCGACACGCTCCCATGAATACGTGTTCCTGTTCTCCAAGTCCGAGAAGTATTTCTTCGACCACCTGGCCATCAAAGAGCCGGCCGTTGGCCCGCAGCCCGGCAAGAACCGCCGCACCGTCTGGAACATCAACACCGAGCCTTATCCAGGCAGCCACTTCGCCGTGTATCCGCGCGCGCTGGTCCGCCTGTGCGTCCAGGGCGGCAGTCGGCCGGGCGATAGGGTCCTGGACCCGTTTCTGGGAAGCGGAACCACCGGGGTGGTCTGCAACGAGCTTGGGCGGGACTGCGTGGGTGTCGAGCTGTCGCCCGAGTATGCCGAACTGGCGCGCGCCCGCCTGTTGCGCGGTCGTTAGAAGATCCAGGTGGCGTGGAGCCGGCAGAGGTTCCGGTCCAGGTGCTTGATTTGGAGCTTCCTCTCCGATCCACCGTCGAAGTAGAGCGCATACAGCAGCTGCGGCCCGTTCTCGACGTAGCCATAGCCTGGTTTGGGCGTCTGCCTGGAACCCTCCTGGATGATCAATCGGGCGTTGGCTGCCATAAGGAAGAGGTCCTTGGGTATCTCCAACAGCTCGTATTCCATACGGCCAGGCAACTGGCCAACGTGGCGGAAGGTGAAGATCCGTTCATAGGAACGGAGGTGGTGAAGGAACTTGTCGCGAAGGTCCGGCAGGAGCCATGGCCCCTTACCCAGCTCCATGTATTTGGAGATGTGGACGCTGGTGCGGCTGATGTTCGCTGCGGCCTCTGTCTTCAGCGAGCATGGCACGCCACGTATCTCGATGTCGGCGCCTGGATTGGTCCGAGACTTGGTCAGCTTCGCGGGGATCTGGCACTGCAACAGCGACTGTTCCAAGGCGAACTCGAAGCGGTCTTTCGACAGCGCCTGGCGCGAAAACGCGTGGTGGATGAGGAGGATGTTGCCCAGGGATTCCAGCACGTCGGCGTTGATAATGTCGGACGTCGGATCCGCCCAAAAGGTGCGCGGCGCCTGGAACTTTGCCACTACCGAGTTGACCCAGTGAAGCTGCGCGGGCGTAAGGCCCGGAATGATTACCGTCATGGAGTCCCCTTTTTGGGGGACACTATCCGCCCGGTGCGCTTCGTGTCTATGCACCAGCCGACCCTACGGAAAATTTGCGTTCCGTCGCAGTTCGGAGTATACCAAACAACAGAAAGGCGGGTCGGATATCCGGCCCGCCTTCCTGTCCTGGTAGGACTACCCCCTGTGGGGCTGCCGGCGGCGCCTGTCGCGAACAGGCGCAACCGGGAAGGGTCATGGTGGCGGTTTCATGGGGATCCCCTCCTCTGCTGCTACCTGAACACATCAGCGACGGGCGCGTCACCGCCAAGCGTCTCGCCCGTCGTTGATCTCGTATCCCCAAGCAGGTCGCTCAGGTCTGTGTCGTCGTCGGCACCGTCGGCATTGCCGCTATCATCGATTGTAGCGGGAACGGACCACAGGCCATCCTCAAAAACAAGCCGGCCCTCTTTTTTGGTGCGCGAGAGTGTTGACGTCAGTGTTGTTTGCGCAAGGTCAGAGCGCCACGTGACGTGAAGAAAGGACAAGAGGTCGGCCGAGTTCATCGGTCCGCGCGTGCGCAGTCCGTAGATCGCCGCCTCGGCGACTGTCTGCTCTTTGGATTCCTTTGGGGCCGACGCCACCACATCTTGGGTCGCGGGGCCAAAACCAGCCCCACCCTCGGAGAGCCGTTCCAGGACGCGCTCCGCCACTTCCAGTTCCGCAAGCTCCGCCTGTGCCGCTGCGATTGTCGCGCGGAGGTCGGCCATGCGGCTTTTGATGCGTGTCTGGTATCCTGATCTGCTCATAGCGCCGTTCCTCAAGTTCTACCCCCTTATAAACGGTTATCCGGCGTGGCGCAACGGGTCGTCAACGCCGTGGATAAACAAGGGGATTGCCGTTGCAAAGTTCGCCGATAGCGAATTACGCAACGGACGCACGCAACGAATTATTTAGCCGCAAGACGGCCATCAAAACGATGCAATTTCAAGGTGTTGTAGGCTCTCGGCACCCGCCACCTTCCGTCTTTCCCGTGTTGAGAAAGTCGGAGGTTGCGCATGAGTGCCTATCAACAGATCACCGAAAAAATCGCCGAGGCGATTCGCCAGGGCGTGGACGGGTCGGGCTATCGGATGCCTTGGCACAACACCGGCGGGCGCCCTGTCAACATCGCTTCGCAGCGGGCGTATCGGGGAATCAACACCTTGTCGTTGTGGGCAAGCGCCCAGGAACGGGGCTATGTTTCGAGCCTGTGGGGCACGCTGAAACAGTGGAACACGGCCGGCGCGAAGGTCCGGAAGGGCGAGCGTGCGAGCCTCATCGTGTTCTGGAAAGACCTTCCACGCAACGAGGCGCCGGCTGAGGGTGAAGAGGACGCCAATAAACGTTTCGTGTTGAAAACGTCCTACGCGTTCAACGCGGATCAGGTTGACGGCTGGGAGGCCAGGGCGGCCGAGCCGAACCGCGAGCCCTGCGCGGCCGAGCGCCTCGTGGCGGCCGCCGGCGTCGATCTTCGTATCGGCGGTGGGCGCGCGTTTTACCACACGAAACAGGACTTTGTCGCGATGCCGCCCTTGTCCAGCTTCTTTCTGGCCGACGCCTACCAGAGCGTGCTCCTGCACGAGGCAGCCCACTGGACTGGCCACACATCCAGGCTGGACCGGCAGTTCGGGCAGCGCTTCGGGGACAAAGCGTATGCGTTCGAGGAGCTGGTCGCCGAGTTGTCGGCGGCGTTCCTGTGCGCGGATCTGGGCGTCAGCAACGAGCCGCGAGCGGATCACGCCGAATACGTGGCGTCCTGGTTGAAGGTCCTGCAATCCGACCCGCGCGCCGTGTTTACTGCCGCAGCGAAAGCCACCAAAGCAGCTGATTTCCTTCTGTCTTTTCAAGGGGAAGAGGAAAAAAGCGCGGCGTGATTTGGGATCGCGCGCGCTTTGTCCCATCTGCTTATCAAGCAACAAACAAAGGATGACACCATGACCGCCATCATCTCCGCACAGGGTCGCATCGCCAAGGTTGGCGAGATCCGCGCCGCCGGCAACTCCGAGGTCCTCGAAGCCCGCGTGGCCGTCGACAACGGGTGGGGCGACCGCCGCAAGACCGACTTCCTGAGCCTGAAAATCTGGGGCCCGATGGCCCGCACCATGGAGACCCGGCTCAAGGTCGGCGGCCAGGTGTTCTTCTCGGGCGAGTTCTCGACCAACGAATGGGGCAACGAGGGCGCCAAGAAGTTGGACCTGCAGGTCCGTGTCAACATCCTGGAACTCATCGGCCCCCGCGACGCAGCGGGTTCGGACGACCGCCGCGCCGCTGGGGCCGGGTCCACATCTCCCCTTGGCCGTCAGGCCTCCGGCGGGGCAGCGGCGGTCACCGACACATACGGCGACGACGAGATCCCGTTCTGATTTCCGGGGGCGATCCTGGGGCAGGTGGCGTCACCCGTCCTCCCGCAAGGGTCCTATCAAGCCTCTGTCCGTGCCCCCAGCCCGCATCGGGTTGCATATGGCGGAAACAGAGGAACGACGCGCAGGGACGGCGAGACAGTCCACCGGGGCGGCGCGCCAACGCAGCTCCAACCGGCCGGGCGGTATATCCCGGAAGATTTGGTGGCAGTCAGATAAGAGGCCAAACGCGCAGGCGCCACTACGGCGCCGTATAGTGGCCCGCCATCGAAAGGGGCAGCTCGACGGGGCTGCCCCGCCAATCCCCGGCTGGAGAGGGGCACGTTTTCCCAGCTTGGTGGTCCCGACCATGGTCAACAGGGGCGGGGCGGTCTTCGGGCCGCCCTTTGCTTTGCGGCGCAGCTACGCAGCACTATCGCCGATAGTGGCGTGCACCTGCGACGTTAATTTCAACACACATAGAGGAGCCCCAGCATGTTCTGGCTTGGCCGTTTGAACGCTATTCTCGCCATCGTCGCATTCGTCGGCCTGGTCATCGTCTGGTCAATCCAAGGCCCCGCGGGCGCCGCTGGCTGGCTCATCATCATGCTCCTGGTGCGGGTCGCCATCCGCATCCTGGACGTCGTGTGGACCGCCGCCACCGGCAACCCCCTATTCTACCACACGAAGCTCCTGGACCGGCGCGATGAGTGAAACCTGGCGCCCCATTGGGGTGTTCGTCATGCCGCTGGTGGACATGCGGTTCGTCATAAAGGGGCGCGCGAACGCCAACGAGCCGCCGCTCACCCGCATGGAACCAGCGGCGTTCCTGGCCCTGGTCGAGGAGTCCGGCCCCGACGACGACCCACCGGCCGCTGCCTGATATTCTGCAATATAAGCCCATACAAAACAGGCACTTAACGGCACCGCGCAATGCGGTGCCGGTTTCTTTTTTGGATCGGTTTCCGTGTCCCTATTTCCTGATCGCAACCAACAAACCCAGAGGGAACAGGGACATGCGCAAGATTTACTTCGCCAGCTACTACGTCAGCGACGATGCCGGGGACGACCGGACCCAAAATGTCGCAATGACGCGGGATGAGGTCGAGGCCGTTCTTCGGAAGCGCGCCAAGAAAGCCGAGAAGAAGGCAAGGAAAGCCCAGCAGGAGCTGGATGCCTTCCTTGCTCTGGAAGGCGGTGCAGCATGAACCGCGCCGTCAAACGGGCCCAGGTCGCCCAGAAACGCAAGGCCGCCAAAACCCACGACGCCCTTGCCCGCCGCATCGGCGCCGGGCTGGATACCCTGCGCGCGCTGGCGTCGCTCGAAAGCGGCATCCCGGCGCAGTTCATCGGCGTCGCCGTGGAGGGCGAGGTAGTGAAGATCTGGGACACGCGGGTGGCGGTGGTGTCCATCGCGCCGAAGACGCCTTCGCCGGTGTTCCTGGACGAGGTGGACGCCGAGGGCTTTGAGCCGGCTGTGGAAGGCGGTGCGGCATGAGCGCAGTCCCATTCCTCTACTTCGTCATGGTCCACTTCTCGCTGGAGACGATTTTCAGCAGCAGGAAGAGCCCCGAGCAGGCCGCCCTCTGTGGCCTTGTGGTGGTCTTGGCCGCTGCGATTGCCTTGCTGGCGGAAGGCGGTGCGGCATGATGTCCGACCTCACGGATTTCTTCTTCTCAACCGCCGAGCCGGCGCCGTCGCGCCAAGTCCGCCGCGCCCAGGAACGGGCGGCCGCGAAGGTGACCGCGCGGGAAGGGCGCGCGGCCGCGAGGAAGGCGGCCGCGGGCTTCGACACGGACGCCTTCAGGTTTGACGTCACCAGAATATTCGAAAGCCTGGAAAGGGAGACACCCGAGCAGCGCAGATCGGCGGCACTTGAGCGTGCGGAGCAGGCCCGCCGTGCAGACGCCGAACGTGAGGAGGTGTGGCGCAAGCGCGTCCTGCGGCAGGGCCCGGTCCCCATCGAGGCCGTCGCGTTCGACGGCCGGGACGACGAATACCTCGTGGCCCCGTCCCGCCCAGGCAACAAGCCCGGCACCATCCGGATTCGGATCTTCGGCCTCTCCGGGAATGTCTGGACCGGTGAAAGACGCGAGGACCACGGCCGTCACGAGGTCCCAATGACGCCGCAGGGACCGGTCGAGCCCGGCACGGCCGAGGATCTGTGGTTCAAGCTGTCCGCCCACAAGCGCATGGCGATGTTCGCCGCCGTCGCGCGCCGGCAGATACCGCCGAAGCACCGAGAGGCGGTTGCATCATGACCGACCCCTTCACCTTCTCGCTCGACCGCCTTCGCATCAGAGCCATCCCGCGCGAGGACAACACCGAACACATCCAGTGGGCGTATCTGCTCCCCGCTGGCGGCGAGCTGGTCCGCGACCTGTTCCGCTTCATGCCTGACCCGAGGGGCGGGATCCTTGGGGGTGGCGGCGGTGGTGTGGGCGGCGCCTTCTACGATCACAGCAGCCGCTACCCGTTCGGCCTGCCCGAAGAGGCCCGGCCTCTTTGGGTGGAGTTCAGGGCGCACGTGGCACAGCTGACTGCCCACCAGCGGCTGGCATGGATGGCGGCGGCGCAGGCCGAACAGGTGGCGCCATGACTGACCACCGCGCCTTCTTCTTCGCCGTCAGGCGTGGCTGCGAGCCCGTCCTGGTTCCAAACAAGAGCGCGCACGCACTCCTCCATTGGGCCGCAAAGGGGCATGAGGTCTTTGAGGTTCGTTGGAGCGATGAGTGGGACCACATCCTTATGGCCCCGGACGAGCAATACCGACTATACGATCTTCTTGGGGATAATGTTTTTGCGGACTCATGGGCTGTGATGAGTGCGGCCCAGGCAATACGCGACAGGGTGGCCGCTCTAATCCGAGCAAAAACCGAGCAAACACCCAACCTGGTGTGAGCCGATTCTGAGCAAAAGATGTAGCAAAACGCCGCCCTTTTGGGGCGGCGTTTTTGTCTATCGTCTTGTTTTAGATCGTCTTTTCACCCTTTGCGGGGCGAGTTAGTTGGTGGAGCCAGGGGGAATCGAACCCCCGACCTCTTGAATGCCATTCAAGCGCTCTCCCATCTGAGCTATGACCCCACCGGAGAGAACTCGCGCCGTCGCCGTCGCGATGCCGGGTGTTTAGGGTAGGTCGCCGGGGGGCGCAAGCGGAAAATTCCGCCTTTTTTCACCCGGCGTTCCCTTACACTTCCTCTTCGTCGCCCGGCACGTCGGCCAGGTCGTCCAGCGACACATTGTCGTCGGCATCGTCTTCCAGAAGATCATCGTCCAGCTCGCTGTCGTCGGCGGCCGCACCTTCCAGGAGCGCGTCTTCATTCTCCAGATCCTCGACCAGGACGTCATCATCCTTGTCGGGAACGGCGCGCGAGATGACCGAGGCGGCCATCTTGCGGCGGACGGATTCGATGTCCACGACCTCGCCCGTGTAGGGGCTTACGATCGGGGTCCGGTTCAGGTCGTAGAAGCGCTTGCCGGTGGTCGGGCAGATGCGCTTCGTGCCCCATTCTTCCTTGGGCATGGTCGTCCCTTTGAGTGGTGGGTGGCGGAATGACGCCGCTTGCCACAGGTGCGGGCGACTGTCAAAGCCTTTTGCTTCGCCCGGCAAGTGGCTATTCTCGCGCCAGCATTCAAGGGGTTTCCATGCCGGTCCTGCCGGGTTCTCCGCCGGTCGAGGTGCATCTGAAGCGGTCCGCGCGGGCGCGGCGATTCTCGCTGCGCGTCTCGCGGCTGGACGGCAAGGTCACGCTCTCGATTCCGACCCGCGCGCGGGAGGCCGAGGCGATGGCCTTCCTGCGCGGGCAGGAGGGCTGGCTGCGGCAGACCCTCTCGGCGATCCCCGAGACGGCGGCGCGCACCGTCGGCCTTGGGGCGACGCTCCCGGTCGAGGGATTGCCGCTCCTGTTGGCGCCGGGCTCGGGTCGCGGGCTGCGGGTCGAGAACGGGCAGCTCTTGGTCCCGGGCGATCCCGCTTTGGCGGGGGCAAGGGTGGCCGCCTGGCTGAAGGTGCTGGCCCGCGACCGCCTCGCCTCCGCCTCGGCCCGCTATGCGGCCCGGGTCGGGCGCAGCTATTCCTCGCTGGCACTGCGGGACACCCGCTCGCGCTGGGGCTCCTGCTCGCCGGACGGGCGGCTGATGTATTCCTGGCGGCTGATCCTCGCCCCGCCCGCGGTGCTGGACTATGTCGCCGCGCATGAGGTCGCGCATCTGGTCGAGCTGAACCATTCGCCCGCCTACTGGCGGGTCGTGACCGGGATCTGCCCCGACTGGCGGCAGCATCGCGGCTGGCTGCATGAGCATGGCTCGACCCTGCACCGCTTTCGCTTTCAGGATTGACCCCTGCGGCGGGGGGGTGTTCCCTCGGGCCCATGCTGACCCCGCGCCCCACCGATCCCAACGCCGCCGCGCATGAGAAACTGTATCGGTCGCTGCGCCAGCAGGTCATGCATGGCGAGCTGGACCCCGGCCAGCCGCTGACGCTGCGGGGCCTGGGGCGGGCCTATGGCGTCTCGATGACCCCCGCGCGCGAGGCCGTTCGGCGGCTGGTGGCGGAGGGGGCGCTGACCCTGTCCTCCTCGGGCCGGATCTCGACGCCCGAGCTTACGCCCGAGCGGATCGAGGAACTGGCCGCGATCCGGGCGCTGCTGGAGCCGGAAATGGCCGCCCGAGCCCTCCCCCGCGCCCATTTCGCGCTGATCGAGCGGTTGACGGCGATCAACCTGATGAACGGCGAGGCGGCGGTGAAGGGGGATGCGGTGGCCTATGTGCGCACCAACCTCGAGTTCCACCGGACCCTCTACCTGCGCGCCCAGACCCCGGCGATGCTGGCGATGTGCGAGACGGTCTGGCTGCAGCTGGGGCCGACGATGCGGGCGCTCTATTCCCGGGTCAAGCGGAGGGAGCCGCCGCAACACCACCGGATGATCCTGGCGGCCCTGAAGGCGGGGGACGAGCCGGGCCTGCGGCTGGCAGTCAGGACCGACGTGACCCAGGGGCTGCGGCATCTGGCGGGGTGAGTGTCCACGCGTGCACAGTCTTGCGACCGCAAGGATATCAAATGGTTGGCCGTGGGCGTTAACGAAGCATTAGGAACTCTGGCCAGGCACCGCGGGTCCGCTTTTCGCCTGCCCCCTGGGGATTGGGCCCGACGGCCGGCCAGTATCAGCGTACTTGCGGGCGCGGTCGGGATCGGCGAATCTGGCGCGGACGTTCCGCCAATTCGAGTTTGGGCATGACAACATCGACCGGGATCAAGGCATCGCTGAAGCGCATAGTCGCGCGAAGCAGGAAGATCGAGGTTGCGCCCGGATTCCGAGGCGCCAGCGGCCTGCGCTATGTGACTTTCTTCGAGCGGCTGCATGCCCGGGCGGCCTTCGACTGGTACATGGAGATCGGCTGCCGTTCCGGCCAGATCTTCCGGCACGCCCAGGGACGGACGATCGCGGTGGACCCCTTCTTCCAGGTCGAGCGCAACGTGATCGGCACGAAGCCCGCCATGTTCGCCTTCCAGCAGACCAGCGACGACTTCTTCGCGTCGGGTTTTCTGGAGCGGAATGCGATCCGGCTTTCGGCCAGCTTCCTGGACGGGATGCACCTGTTCGAATTCCTGCTGCGGGACTTCATGAATACCGAGGACCGCTCGCATGAGGACGGCGTGATCCTGATGCATGATTGCAGTCCCTATGACCTTGCGATGACCAGCCGCGACTATTCGGACCGGAGCGGATTGCCCTGGACGGGGGATGTCTGGAAACTGCTTCCCATCCTGCAAGAGCATCGGCCGGACCTTGCCGTCGAGGTGCTGGATTGCTCGCCCACCGGGCTCGTCCTGGTCAGGGGCTTGTCGCCTGGCAATCGGGTGCTGCGGGATCGCTATGACTCGATCGTCCGGGCCTATGCGGATCTTACGCTGGAGGCTTTCGGGATCGAACGGTTCTTCGCGTCTTTCGCCCATGTCGATGCCGCCGCCGAAGCGGATGCAGGGTTTCCCAGGTTCCGGCCGGTGATGATCGAGCCGACCCATGTCGCAAGGCCCGAGCGGTCCAGCCCCTGAACTGCCCGGAGTCCAGGGCCGACCGGCTTTACCGGCTTCTGTGCGTGATCTCACAGAAGCCATGTCGATTTACGCATTGGCGCGGTGGCCGCACTGCCCCATCTTCAGCGCAAGCCATTCATCAGGAGAGACCCATGTCCATCCGTCCCGTCATCGAGACCCGCCGCGCCCAACCTCACATCGAAGGCGCGGGCGTCCACCTCCACCGTGCCTTCGGGTTCCAGGACCCGACGGAAGCCGACCCGTTCCTCTTGTTCGACGATTTCCGGGGCGATCAGCCGCGCGACTACTCGGCCGGCTTCCCCTGGCACCCGCACCGGGGGATCGAAACGATCACCTATGTGCTGGCGGGGACCGTGGAGCACGGCGATTCCCTGGGCAACAAGGGCATCCTCGGGCCGGGGTCGTTGCAGCTGATGACGGCGGGGCGGGGGATCCTGCACCAGGAGATGCCGAAGGGCGATGCGCAGGGCCGGATGCACGGCTTCCAGCTCTGGGGCAACCTGCCCAAGGCGCTGAAGATGACCGCGCCGCGCTATCAGGACATGCCGGCAGAGGCGCTGCCCGAGCGGCATGAGGACGACGGCACCAGCATTCGCGTGGTGATCGGCGACTGGCGCGGGGTGAAAAGCCCGGTGGACGGGATCGCCGCGGATCCGCAGTATCTGGACGTCTTCGTGCCCGCGGGCAAGCGCAAGAGTTTCAAGATCGACACCCGCCGCCGGGCCTTCGCCTATGTCTTCGAGGGATCGGCCAGCTTCCGCGATGCGGCGCGGCCCGAAGGGGTGCTGCTGGAGAAGGAAGTGCAGGGCCGCGAGGTCAACATCCGCGACCTTTCCGGCAACCGCACGCTGGTCCGCTTCGGGGCGGGGGACGAGGTGGGGGTGACGGCGGGGCCGGAGGGGGTGCGGTTCCTGCTGGTCTCGGGCGCGCCGATCGAGGAGCCGGTGGCCTGGGCCGGGCCGATCGTGATGAACACCGAGGCCGAGTTGCGCCAGGCCTTCACCGAATTGCGCAACGGGACCTTCATCCGTCCGGCGCATTGACGTAAAGGGCTCGTCGTTCGACTTCGTCTCCTCCTCGCCGGCTGAACCGCTGCGAGGAGTGACGAAGTCATCGACGAGCGGTCCGGTCAGGCGTGGATCGCGCCGTCGCCGCAGGCCAGCGCCGCCTCGCGCACCGCTTCGCTGTAGGTCGGATGGGCGTGGCAGGTGAGGGCGAGATCCTGGGCCGATGCGCCGAATTCCATCGCGACGCAGACCTCGTGGATCAGGTCGCCCGCGGCCGGACCGATGATATGGCAGCCGAGGATGCGGTCGGTCTCCTTGTCGGCGATGAGCTTGACGAAGCCCTCGGCCTGGAACACGGCCTTGGCGCGGGCGTTGCCCATGAAGGGGAATTTTCCGACCTTGTAGGCGCGGCCTTCCTCCTTCAGCTGCTCCTCGGTCTTGCCGACCGAGGCAACCTCGGGCGTGGTGTAGATCACGCCGGGGATCACGCCGTAGTTCACATGGCCATGCTTGCCGGACAGGATCTCGGCCACGGCCATGCCTTCATCCTCGGCCTTGTGGGCGAGCATCGGGCCGGCGATGGCGTCGCCGATGGCGTAGAGCCCGGGGATGTTGGTGGCGAAATGGGCGTCGGTCTTGACCGTGCCGCGCGGGCCCATCTCCACCCCCAGGGCTTCGAGGCCGAGGCCCTGGGTGTAGGGTTTGCGGCCTGTGGCGACGAGGACGATGTCGGCGTCGAGGGTGGCCTCGGAGTCGTTCTTCTTCAGCTTGTAGCTGACGGTCGCGCCGGTCTTGGTCTTCTTGACCGACTGGACGGCGGCGCCGAGGACGAACTTCAGCCCCTGCTTCGTCAGGATGCGCTGGAAGGTCTTGGCGACCTCGGCGTCCATGCCGGGGGTGATGGCGTCGAGGTATTCGACCACGGTGACTTGCGTCCCGAGGCGGGCGTAGACCGAGCCCATCTCCAGTCCGATCACGCCCGCGCCGATGACCACCATCGACTTCGGCGGTTTCGCCAGGGTGAGGGCGCCGGTGGAGGTGACGACGGTCTGCTCGTCGATTTCGACGCCGGGCCGGGAGGAGGCCTCGGAGCCGGTGGCGATGACGATGTTCTTCGCGGAATGGGTCTCCTCGCCGACCTTGACCTGGCCGGGGACGGGGATTGTGGCCCAGCCCTTCAGCCAGGTGACCTTGTTCTTCTTGAACAGGAACTCGATCCCCTTGGTGTTGCCTTGGACGACATCGGCCTTGTAGGCCTGCATCTTCGCCCAGTCGACGGTGGGGTTGGCGCCCATGAGGCCCATCTTCTCGAAGTTCTCATGCGTCTCGTGCAGCAGGTGCGTGGCGTGCAGGAGCGCCTTCGACGGGATGCAGCCGACGTTCAGGCAGGTGCCGCCCAGGGTCTCGCGCCCCTCGACGACGGCGACCTTCTGGCCGAGTTGCGCGGCGCGGATGGCGGCGACATAGCCGCCGGGGCCGGCGCCGATGATGATGGTGTCGAATTCTGCCATGGTCGGGTCCTTGGTTGACCGGCGGGCCGGGGGTTTCACACCCCCGGACCCCCGTGGGATATTTGTGAACAGAAGAAGGTGTCAGATGAGAGCTGCCACCAGCATGATGAGGGTTGCGAGGAAGCCTACCGCCCAGATCGCCGAGCGCCAAGGGCGCCAGCCGAAGGCATAGGCGGGGACGTAGAGCAGGCGCGCGGCGAGGTAGGTCCAGGCGGCATGGCGGGTGACCTCGGTCGACTGGTTGCCAAGCGTCACGACGACCACTGCGAGGGTGAAGAGGATCAGGGCCTCGAAATGGTTGTTCAGCGCGCGCTGCAGGCGGGCGGTGATGAGGGAGAGCTGGCGCGAGGGCGGGCGGTCGCGGGCGCTGGAGGTATAGCCCACCCCGAGTTCGCGGTTCGCGGGGATCGCGAACAGGGCGTATTGCAGGGCCTGCAAGAGACCGGCGAGGGCCAGGGCGGTCAGTTCGGGGGTCATGGTCCGGCCTCGGGCATGGCTTCGGGCAGGGCGCGGGCGAGTTCGGTGAAGTCGCGGCGGTGCCAGCGCCGGGACCATCCGTCCTGGGCGGCGCAGTATTCCTGCACTTCGGCGAAGGGGGTGTCGGGGGCCGGCATCAGCGCCTCGGGCCGGGCGGCGGTGCGGAAGGCCTGGATCGCCTGGGCCGGCACGTTCCGTTCGGCGAGAAGCGCGAGCGCGGCACCGACATCGTCTTGCCAGAAGGCGAGGGCGGTCTCGTGGTCGGCCGCATCCAGCGCGGTGCAGGTGAGGAAGACCCGCTGCTCGGAGAGCGCGGTGGTCAGGAGGATATCGGCGGTGGGGGAGCCGGTGGGAATGATCTGGGCGGCGGCGGGGGTGGCGAGGAGTGTCACGGCCGCGAGGAGGGCCAGCGGGCGGCCCCCCGCTCCCGCCCCACGAGGGGGAGGGGAGGCGCTTGTCGCGGCGGTGGCGGCGGGGCGGTGCATCCGATGGCTTTCGTAGGGTGCGCTACAGCGCACCGTGGGATGGTGCGCTGTAGCGCACCCTAAGACTCAAGCGCCTGCTCAAGTTTCTGAAAATGCAACATCAAGCGCAATGAAGCGTTTCAAGAGATTCTGATAAGTCGTTTCATTTGCGCTCATACACCAAATTGAGACCGCATTTCCTACGTCCTCCATGAATGGAGCGCGAGCCTGAGAAAACTTATTGTATATTTGGATTATGAATGCGATATCATCGCTTTCCGGGAAATCAAAGTGACGAAAGATTGCCGCAAGCGCAGACTTCTCAAAATCTGATCCCAAACATGCCGAAAGGTGGTTACTTGCTATCATCAAGAAAAGGCCCTTCGTCGGGAGTTGGACTTCCCTGCCGGATTGCACTTCCAATGATGAAGAAAGCTTGCTAGCCGAGATGGCAACTAGCATCTCCTTGTCTTTCGATTCCGAAGCGTTGATCCCAAGTGTCGCCAATGATCGAAAGAGGCGCAGAACACCATCGGCATCCAGGGCTCGGCGACCTGAAGGTGCTTTGTTGGTCTGTTCTTCTGGCTTCGCGGAGCGACTGAAAGGCCACATGGAAGTTACTCCCTATAGACGATACTTTCGGGCTTTTCCGACAACTTACAAATCCATCAGCAGGCGCCTCGGGTCCTCCAGCGCCTCCTTCACCCGCACCAGGAAGGTCACCGCCCCCTTGCCGTCCACGATCCGGTGGTCATACGACAGCGCCAGATACATCATCGGCCGGATGACGATCTGGCCGTTCACCACCACGGGGCGGTCCTGGATCTTGTGCATGCCGAGGATGCCGGACTGCGGCGGGTTCAGGATCGGCGAGGACATCAGCGAGCCGTAGACGCCGCCGTTCGAGATGGTGAAGCTGCCGCCCTGGAGCTCGGCCATGCTGAGCTTGCCGTCGCGGGCGCGCAGGCCAAGCTCGCCGATCTTCTTCTCGATCTGGGCAAAGCCCATCTGGTCGGCGTCGCGGACCACCGGGACGACGAGGCCGGAGGGCGTGCCCACGGCCACGCCCATGTGGACGTAGTTCTTGTAGACGATGTCGCCGCCGTCGATCTCGGCGTTGACCTCGGGGACTTCCTTCAGCGCATGGGTGCAGGCCTTCACGAAGAAGGACATGAAGCCGAGCTTGACCCCATGCTTCTTCTCGAACGCGTCCTTGTATTCGTTGCGGAGCGACATGATGCCGGACATGTCGACCTCGTTGTAGGTCGTCAGCATCGCGGCGGTGTTCTGCGCGTCCTTCAGGCGGCGCGCGATCGTGGCGCGCAGCCGGGTCATCTTGACGCGTTCCTCGCGCGCCGCATCCTCGGCCGGGACCGGCGCGCGGGGAACGGCGGCGGGGGCGGGCGCGGCGGTCGGCGCGGCGGCGGCGGGGGCGGGGGTCGCCACGGCCTTGGCGACGTCTTCCTTCATCACGCGGCCGTCGCGGCCGGTGCCCTTGACCTCATCGGCGGAAAGCCCGGCCTCGGCCATGGCCTTCTTGGCGGAGGGGGCGTTCTCGACGTCGGCGCGGGGGGTGACTTCCTCGGTCCCGGCGCCAGGCGAGCCGACGGCGGCGGCGGCCTCGATCTTCGGATCCTGGGTCTTGGGCTTCTGGGCCGGGGCGGTGGCGCCCTCGGTCACGATGGCGAGGCGGGCGTTGGCGGCGACGGTCGTGCCCTCGGGGGCCAGGATCTCGGCCAGCACGCCCGATACGGGGGAGGGCACCTCGACCGAGACCTTGTCGGTCTCGAGTTCGCACAGCATCTCGTCCTGTTTCACGGCGTCGCCGGGTTTCTTGAACCAGGTCGAAACGGTGGCCTCGGACACGGATTCGCCAAGGGCGGGCACCATAACGTCAGTCATTGTCAGTCTCCGGTCTTTCCAAGGTCAGTTCAGGCCGAGGGCCTGGGCGACGAGGGTTTGCTGTTCGTGCTTGTGGCGGGAGGCCAGGCCCGTGGCGGGCGAGGCCGAGGCCTTGCGGCCGGCGTAGGACATGCGGGTGGTCTTGCCGCGCACCCGGGTCAGGATCGTCTCCATGTCGGGCTCGACGAACAGCCAGGCGCCCTGGTTCTTCGGTTCCTCCTGGCACCAGACGAATTCCGCCTTCGGGAAGCGGGCAAGCTCCTGGCCGAGCGAGATCGTGGGCAGCGGGTAGAGCTGTTCCACTCGCAGGAGGTAGACATCGTCCAGCCCCTGCGCGTCGCGTTCGGCGAGGAGATCGTAATAGACCTTGCCCGAGCAGAGGACGACGCGCCTGATCTGGTCGTCGGGTTTGAGCACCTGCGTCGAGTTGCCCTTCTGCGCATCGTCCCAGAGGACGCGGTGGAAGGTCGAGCCGTCGGTGAAATCCTCGGCCCGGGAGATGCACATCGGATGGCGCAAGAGCGACTTCGGCGTCATCAGGATCAGCGGCTTGCGGTAGGTCCGGTGCAGCTGGCGGCGCAGGATGTGGAAGTAGTTCGCCGGGGTCGAGCAGTTGGCGACGATCCAGTTGTCCTCGGCCGAGAGTTGCAGGAAGCGTTCCAGGCGCGCGGAGGAATGTTCCGGACCCTGACCCTCGAAGCCGTGCGGCAGCAGGACGACGAGGCCGGACATCCGCAGCCATTTCGATTCGCCCGAGTTCACGAACTGGTCGAACATGATCTGCGCGCCGTTGGCGAAGTCGCCGAACTGCGCCTCCCACAGGGTGAGCGCGTTCGGCTCGGCCAGGCTGTAGCCGTATTCGAAGCCGAGGACGGCGTATTCGGAAAGCATCGAGTCGATGACCTCATACCGCGCCTGGCCGGCGCGGATATGGTTCAGCGGGTAATAGCGTTCCTCGGTGGTCTGGTCGACCCAGCCGGAATGGCGCTGGCTGAAGGTGCCGCGGGTGCAGTCCTGGCCGGAGAGGCGGACGGCGAAGCCTTCGGTCTGCAGCGAGCCGAAGGCCAGCGCCTCGGCCGTGGCCCAGTCGAAGCCCTGGCCCTTGGCGAACATCTCCTTCTTCGCCTCGAGCTGGCGGGCGACGGTCTTGTGCATGTCGAAGCCGTCGGGGACGCGGGTCAGGGCGGCGCCGACCTCGGCCAGCGTCTCGGCCTTGATCCAGGTCTCGCCGCGCTGGTAGTTGTTCAGGTCCTTGGTGGCGAGGTTCTTCCAGCGCCCGTCCAGCCAGTCGGCCTTGTTCGGCAGGAAGGCCTTGCCGGCCTCGAATTCCTCGTTCAGCCGGGCCTGGAAGGCGGCCTTCATCTGCTCGATCTCGCCCTCGGGGATCAGCCCGTCGGCGACAAGACGGTCGGTGTAGAGCTGCAGCGTGGTCTTCTGCTTGCGGATGCGGTTGTACATCGCCGGGTTGGTGAACATCGGCTCGTCGCCTTCGTTGTGACCGAAGCGGCGGTAGCAGAAGATGTCGATCACCACGTCCTTGTGGAACTGCTGGCGGAACTCGGTCGCCACGCGGGCGGCATGGACCACGGCCTCGGGGTCGTCGCCGTTGACGTGGAAGATCGGCGCCTCAACCATGAGCGCGATGTCGGTCGGGTAGGGCGAGGTGCGGCTGAAGGACGGAGCGGTGGTGAAGCCGATCTGGTTGTTGACGATGATGTGGATGCAGCCGCCGGTGCGGTGGCCCTTGATGCCGGAAAGCTGGAGGCATTCGGCCACGACGCCCTGGCCGGCGAAGGCCGCGTCGCCGTGCAGAAGGATCGGCAGCACCGCCACGCGTTCCGCGACGTCGTTCATCTGGTCCTGCTTGGCGCGGACCTTGCCGAGGACGACCGGGTTCACCGCCTCGAGGTGCGAGGGGTTCGCGGTGAGCGAGAGGTGGACCTTGTTGCCGTCGAACTCGCGGTCCGATGAGGCGCCGAGATGGTATTTCACGTCGCCGGAGCCATCCACGTCCTCGGGCTTGTAGCTGCCGCCCTGGAATTCGTGGAAGATCGCCCGGTAGGGCTTTTGCATCACGTTGGCGAGGATGTTCAGCCGGCCGCGGTGCGGCATGCCGATGATGATGTCCTTGACCCCCAGCGCGCCGCCGCGCTTGACGATTTGCTCCATCGCCGGGATCAGCGCCTCGCCGCCGTCGAGGCCGAAGCGCTTGGTGCCCATGTACTTGACATGGAGGAACTTCTCGTAGCCCTCGGCCTCGACCAGCTTGTTCAGGATCGCCTTGCGGCCCTCGCGGGTGAAGGCGATCTCCTTGCCGTAGCCCTCGATCCGCTCCTTCAGCCAGGCGGATTGCTCGGGGTCGGAGATGTGCATGTATTGCAGCGCGAAGGTGCCGCAATAGGTGCGCTTCAGGATGTCGAGGATCTCGCGCATCGAGGCATGAGTCAGGCCCAGCACGTTGTCGATGAAGATCGGCCGGTCCATGTCGGCTTCGGTGAAGCCGTAGGAGGCGGGGTCGAGCTCGGGGTGGGGGGGCTTGGCGGCGATGCCCAGCGGGTCGAGGTCGGCGGCGAGGTGGCCGCGGATCCGGTAGGCGCGGATGATCATCAGCGCGCGGATGGAATCGAGCACGGCGCGCTGGATCTGGTCTTCGCTGATCTGCACGCCCTGTTCGGCGGCCTTGGCGGCGATCTTCGCGCCCGCGGCCCTGGCCTCTTTCGCCGGAGGAGCCGGCCATTCCCCCGTCAGCGCGGCGGTGAGGTCGTCGGCCGGGACCGGCGGCCAGTCGGCGCGCGCCCAGGACGGACCATGCGCGGCGCGCTTGGTGTCCACCTCGTTGTCGCCGAGCGCCCGGAAGAACTCGGCCCACCCAGGATCGACGCTGCCGGGGTCCTGTGCATGGCGGGCGGCCAGCTGGTCGACGTAATCGGCATTGGCCCCGTCGAGGAAGGACGAGGCGGCGAAGGCGGCGGTGGGGGATTGGTCGGTCATCTCGCGTTTCCTTGTGGGGCGGGGTTGTCTCCGCCAAGAAAGAGTCGGGCTGAAGCCCGACCTACGCCTTGATCGCTTTCAGCACGGCCTCGCCCAGGCCAGCGGGGCTGTCGGCGACCACGATCCCGGCGCGTTTCATCGCCTCGATCTTCGAGCCCGCGTCGCCCTTGCCGCCTGCCACGATGGCGCCGGCATGGCCCATGCGGCGGCCCGGGGGGGCGGTGCGGCCGGCGATGAAGCCGGCGGTGGGCTTCCAGCGGCCTTTCTTCTTCTCGTCGGCGAGGAACTGGGCGGCATCTTCCTCGGCGCTGCCCCCGATCTCGCCGATCATGATGATGGAATGGGTGTCGGGGTCGGCAAGGAACATTTCCAACACGTCGATGTGTTCGGTGCCCTTGATCGGGTCGCCGCCGATGCCGACGGCGGTGGTCTGGCCGAGGCCCACGTCGGTCGTCTGCTTCACCGCCTCATAGGTCAGCGTGCCGGAGCGGGAGACGACGCCGACCGAACCTTTCGAGAAGATCGAGCCCGGCATGATGCCGATCTTGCATTCGCCCGGGGTCAGCACGCCGGGGCAGTTCGGGCCGATCAGCCGCGACTTCGAGTTGATGAGCGCGCGCTTGACCTTCATCATGTCGAGGACCGGGATGCCCTCGGTGATGCAGACGATCAGCGGGATCTCGGCGTCGATGGCTTCCAGGATCGAGTCGGCGGCGAAGGGCGGCGGGACATAGATCGCGGTGGCGTCCGCGCCGGTCCTGGCGACGGCCTCATGGACCGAGTCGAAGACGGGGAGGCCGAGGTGCTCGGTCCCGCCCTTGCCGGGGGTCACGCCGCCGACCATTTGCGTGCCGTAGGCGATGGCCTGTTCGGAGTGGAAGGTGCCCTGCGAGCCGGTGAAGCCCTGGCAGATGACGCGGGTGGATTTGTTGACGAGGACGGACATGCGGGTTCCTTTGTCTTTCGTAGGGTGGGCAATCTGCCCACCATGCCGGGCGGTGGTGGGCAGATTGCCCACCCTACGTGTTATCCTTTGACGGCCTTCACGATCTTCTCGGCGCCGTCCTTCAGGTCATCGGCGGCGATGACGTTCAGCCCCGACTTGCGGATGATGTCCTTGCCTAGTTCGACGTTGGTGCCCTCCAGCCGGACGACCAGCGGGACCTTGAGGCCGACTTCCTTGACGGCCGCGATCACGCCCTCGGCGATGATGTCGCAGCGCATGATGCCGCCGAAGATGTTGACGAGGATGCCTTTGACGTTCGGGTCCGAGGTGATGATCTTGAAGGCCTCGGTCACCTTCTCCTTCGTCGCCCCGCCGCCCACGTCAAGGAAGTTGGCGGGCTCGGCGCCGTAGAGCTTGATGATGTCCATCGTGGCCATCGCGAGGCCCGCGCCGTTGACCATGCAGCCGATCTCGCCATCAAGGGCGATGTAGTTCAGGTCGAACTTCGACGCCGCCAGTTCCTTCGGGTCCTCCTCGGTCTCGTCGCGCAGCGCGGCGATGTCGGGGTGGCGGTAGATCGCGTTGCCGTCGAAGCCCATCTTGGCGTCGAGGAGGCGCAGCGTGCCGTCCTTCAAGACGCAGAACGGGTTGATCTCCAGCATGTCCATGTCCTTGTCGAGGAACAGCTGGTAGAGCTTCTTGACGATCTGAACGCAGGACTTGACCTGCTGGCCGGTCAGCCCCAGCGCGAAGGCCACGCGGCGGCCGTGGAAGTCCTGCAACCCGGTCGCGGGATCGACGGTGATGGTCAGGATCTTCTCGGGCGTCTCGTGCGCCACGTCCTCGATCGACATGCCGCCCTCGGTCGAGGCGACGATGGAGACGCGGCTGGTCTGGCGGTCGATCAGCAGGGCGAGGTAGAACTCGCGCTCGATGTCCGAGCCGTCCTCGATGTAGATGCGGTTGACCTGCTTGCCCGCCGCGCCGGTCTGCAGGGTGACGAGGGTGCGGCCCAGCATCTGGCGGGCGAATTCGGCGGCCTCGCCGACCGAGCGCGCCAGGCGGACGCCGCCCTTCTCGCCGGCCTCGGGTTCCTTGAAATGGCCCTTGCCGCGGCCGCCGGCGTGGATCTGCGCCTTGACCACCCAGAGCGGCCCGTCAAGCTCGCCGGCGGCGGTCTTGGCCTCCTCGGCCCGCAGGACGACGCGGCCGTCGGAAACCGGGATGCCGTAGCTGCGCAGCAGCGCCTTGGCCTGATATTCGTGGATGTTCATGGCGCAGCACCTGTCCGTTGGAGAAGCTTGCCGCCTCATCGCATGGTTCGCGGCACTTTCCTACGGAGATCACGGGGTTTTGGCTGCGAAAGGCCGGAAAAATAAGGCTTGTGATCACAGTTTCGCGGCGTGTGATCACAAGAAGGAAACGTGTGATCACACGATGGCCGCCCTCTGCCGGTTTCGAATCGCCGGGTCGGGGGCGGGACAAATTTCTTCGAGGAAATCTGCATGATCCTTCAAAGGATCTCGGCTTCCGCCCGTCAGTTCAGGAAGATGGCGAACAGGACGCCGTCGCCCGAGACCAGCGTCTCGAAGTCGCGCCAGGACTGGGTGGAAAGCCGGGTGCCGGTCTCGGCATAGGGCAGGAGGCCCTCGCCCTGGATCCAGCTGACCAGGTCTACGGCGGGCGGGTTCTCGAAGGCCTTCTTCAGGTTGATCCCGGCCGCGCCGCCATAGCGCCAGTGCGGGATCAGAAGCTCGCCGTTCAGGGCCTTTTCGGCGTCGGCCAGCACGGCCTGCCAGCGCCCGGAGGTCTCGGGCGGGACGAAGAGGCCGAGGCCCGAGACCTGGGTCGCGTTCGGCACCCATTCGTTGCGGTTGTCGGTTTCCAGCGCGACCAGCGACCAGAAGCGGCGGTTCTCGGCGATCATGGCCAGAAGGTGGGCGTGGGCATCGGCGGCCAGCGCCTTGTCGGGGGTCTGCGACAGGGCGTGCAGGACCATGGCGATGCGGTCGACCTGACGGCCGAACATCATGTCGAAGGCATTGGGCGGCGGCACGTCGCCCCAGAGCGCACGCATCGCGACCGAGCTCTCCATTACCCGGCGGATCGCGGGTTCAGGGTCGTAGGCCAGCGCGGCCGAGGCGAAGCCGGACAGGAGATTCGTATAGGCCGACAACCAGGCGGCATCGGCAGTGTCGAAGGTGATCACCGGATCGTCGACCGGAGCGCCCGTGGCCCGCCCGCCGCCCAGGATGAGCCCGGCGACCGAGCCCAGATCCTCGCCCGCACTGCGTGCCCCGTCGCCGTCGATGTCGAACCAGAGGTCGGCAAGGCGGATGTCCAGCGCGAAGGGCCGGTCGCCAAGCTGGGCCAGCGCGGTGCGGGCATCCTCCATGTCGGCGTCCAGCCCCTTCAGCAGCGTGGTGAAATCGGCCGGCTCGAAGGGCCGCGCGGCGGGGTTCTCGGGGATCGGCAGCCGCAGGATCGGCAGTTCCGACCAGTCGGATTGCATCCCGGTCTGCCAGCGCAACTGCAGCGCGGCCTCGATCCCGCCGAGAAAGCGCAGGCCGGCAAGGGCGAAGAGCTCTTCGTTCGTGGGGGCGGGCAGGGCGGCCAGCCGGGCCTCGGTCGGGGCGAGGCCGCTGCGGGCGATCTCCTCGGACAGGGTTTCGGCACTGGCGGGGGCGGCGAGCAGGGCAAGGGTGAGCGTGAGAGCGCGCATCGGGGAACTCCGGCTTGGTCGGGGCGAGTCTGGCGGAGCGGGCGGGGCGGGGCAAGTCGGGAATGGCATTGCCGCGCGGGGCTTGCTAGCTGTGGACCATGCGTCATGTGATCTCGCTCTCGACGATTCCGCCACGCTTCCACCAGCTTGGCCCGGCCCTGGCCTCGCTGCTGCGGCAGACCTCGCGCCCCGAGGCGGTTGAGCTGTATATCCCCCGGTCCTACCGGCGCTTTCCGGACTGGGTCGGCGGCTTGCCGGAGGTGCCGGAGGGGGTGCGGATCGTGCGGGTGGAGGAGGACCTCGGCCCCGCGACCAAGGTCCTGCCCGCCGCCCGGGCCTGGCGAGGGCAGGGGGTGGAGCTGCTGTATGCGGATGACGACCACCACTACGCGCCAGGCTGGGCGGCGCGATTTCTGGCGGTCCGGCGTCAGCATCCCGAAGCGGCGGTCTGTGCCGCGGCCACGACCCTCGAGCGCATGGGCCGGCCATGGTCCGCGCCGCGCTCCGAGCCGGTGGCCGTCATCGCGCCGGGGTTTCCCGAGCAGTTCGGCTTTCACCTGCGCCGTCTGGGCAGGGTCATCGGCGGGCGGCTGCTGCTGTCGCGGACGGCGCAGCCAAGATTGCTGGCGCAGTTCCGCAAGCTGGACCGTTCCGGCCATGCCGATATCGCCGAGGGCTATGCGGGCGTCGCGCTGCGCCCCGAGTTCCTGGACGATGCCGCCTTCGATATCCCGCCGGTGGTCTGGTCGGTGGATGATGTCTGGCTTTCGGGACACCTTGCCCGGCGGGGCATCCCGATCTGGGCCGACCGCCGCCTGAACCTTGCCCGGGCGGTCCTGCCCCTGTCGCGGGTTGCGCCGCTCTATTCGGCGGTCATCGAGGGCGCCGACCGCATGGCTGCGAACCGGGCCTGCATCGACCACATGCGCCGGGCCTATGGGATCTGGGGCGGGGTGGCGGACCAGAGCACCTGACCGCGCGGCAGGAGCATCGGCTTCAGCCGGGGAACGAAGCCGGCGGCGCGGATGGCGGCCTCGGTCGCGGCTTTGCCCACATGGTAGGGCGGGCGGTCGGGATGGGTCACGACACCGTCGGGCTGGCGGGCGGGGCCGGGTGTTTCGGAGTGAAAGACGGTGAAGATGGCCGCCCGGAGGTTGGAGAAGCGGCGCAGGTTTCCGAGGGCCGTCGCCAGCGCCGGGGCGGGCAGATGGGTGAAGACGCCGAAGGCGATGGCCAGCGTGATCGTGTCGGGGACGCCGGGAAAGGCGAAGGCGGCGTCCTCGATCAGGCGGTCCTCGGGCAGGCGCGCGGGGTCGGGAAGTTCGTGGAGCCGCCCGTGCCGCATCAGGGCCAGCGAGGCGTCGGTGCCCCAGTAGTGGCCGGGTTTCAGGAAGGGGACGGCCTTGTGGCCGAGGCGGAGGGCGCCGCAGCCGATGTCGAGAAGGTGGTCCTCGGGCGTCATCCCCTCGGCCAGGAGGGCGGCCATCTGGACACGTCCGGTCTCGTCCCAGCGGCCGCCGACGATGTCGCGGTGCCGGCCCCTGGCGATAGCCTCGTCATAGAAGCCGGGGGCGAGGTAGGGCGAGACGAGCCTGGTCAGCTCTTGTCGTCCTTCTTCGCCGCCGCCTTCATCCGGGCGAGGAGGTCTTCCTTGGTCTCGCGCGGCGGGGTCGTGGCCTTGGGCGCGCCCTTCCGGGCGTGGTCGGGTCCGCGGGGGGTGCGGCGGGCCCCCTTGGGGTTGCCGGATTTCGAGTAGTCCATCGGGGCCCTCCGGAAAAGAATGTGGCCCTTGGGGATGCCGGATTTGCGGGCGGGGGGCAAGGGGGTGTCGTGGCGCCACGCGTGGACAGGGAGTGGAGCGCAGGGAAATCAATGGGTTGGGTTTGGACGTTAGGGATGCGTTAAGGGTTGAGTCTGGCGCGTGCCCCGCATCCCCGGCCCATCCCGCAGAGGGGGGGCGGCGGGTTGGGGTGGGGAGTCGGGGCAGGCCCCGACCTACGCGGGCGGCGCGCTTGTCAGGGGGAAACGGTCGAGGGCAACTGCCGGTGGTCGGGAAAGTCGGGGCACTTCCCGACCTGCGAATGAAAAGGGCGGCACCCGGGGGATGCCGCCCTTGGAAGTGATGTTGGTGCCGCCTTACGCCAGCGTCGGGTCGATGCCCTTGCAGGCGGTCACGAGGCCCTTCACCGCGTCGACCGACTTGTCGAACATGGTCTTCTCGGTGGCGTCGAGCTTGACCTCGACCACACGCTCCACCCCGCCGGCACCCAGGATCACCGGGACGCCGACATAGAGGCCGTCGAGCCCATAGGCGCCCTTCACATGGGCGGCGCAGGGCAGGAGGCGCTTCTGGTCCTTGAGATAGGCCTCAGCCATTTCCACCGCGCTGGCGGCGGGGGCGTAGAAGGCCGAGCCGGTCTTGAGAAGGCCCACGATCTCGGCCCCGCCGTCGCGGGTGCGCTGGACGATGGCGTCGAGCTTCTCCTGCGTGGTCCAGCCCATCGCGACGAGGTCCGGCAGGGGAATGCCGCCGACGGTGGAGTAGCGGACCGAAGGCACCATCGTGTCGCCGTGGCCGCCGAGGACGAAGGCGGTCACGTCCTTCATCGAGACGTTGAACTCGACCGAGAGGAAGTGGCGGAAGCGGGCCGAGTCGAGCACGCCGGCCATGCCGACGACCTTTTCGTGCGGCAGGCCCGAGAATTCGCGCAGCGCCCAGACCATGGCGTCGAGCGGGTTGGTGATGCAGATCACGAAGGCGTTCGGAGCGTATTGCCTGATGCCTTCGCCGACCGACTTCATCACCTTGAGGTTGATGCCCAGGAGGTCGTCGCGGCTCATCCCCGGCTTGCGGGGCACGCCGGCGGTGACGATGCAGACGTCGGCGCCGGCGATGTCGGCATAGGTGTTGGTGCCCGAGAGCGCCGCGTCGAAGCCTTCGACCGGGCCGGACTGCGCGAGGTCGAGCGCCTTGCCTTGCGGCGTGCCCTCGGCGATGTCGAACAGGACGACGTCGCCCAGTTCCTTCAGCGCGACGAGATGCGCGAGCGTGCCGCCGATCTGACCGGCGCCGATGAGGGCGATCTTGGGTCTGGCCATGGAAGCCTCCTTGGGGGTGAATCGGGGCGAGGCGTAGCCCCTAAACGCGCGCCTGTCCAGTCTTGGCCCCGGTTTGGTATACAATTGTATGCGAAATCTCCGCCCTTCCGGCCGGGAGGAAACGGCGTTAGCGGTAGCGGGTGCGGAGGGCGGCATGGACGGGATCGGGTTCTGGCTGGCGGCGGTGCTGGCGTCGGCGCTGGTGGGGATGGGCAAGGGCGGCGTGCCGGTGGTGGGGATGCTGGGCGTGCCGGTCATGGCGCTGGTGATGAACCCGGTGATGGCGGCGGGGCTGCTGTTGCCGGTCTATGTCGTCTCGGACGCCTTCGGGCTTTATGCCTATCGCCGCGCCTTCGACCGCAGGGTGCTGGCGATCCTGCTGCCGGGGGCGGTGGCGGGGATCGGGCTGGGCTGGGCCACGGCCAGCCTGGTGCCCGAGGCGGCGGTGACGCTGCTGGTCGGCGCGATCGGCCTGGCCTTCGCGCTGAACATCCTTTTGCGGCGACCGAAGGAGGTGGTCCCGCAGCGGGCCGAGGTCGCGCCGGGCCTGTTCTGGGGCGCGGTGACCGGGTTCACCAGCTTTGTCAGCCATGCGGGCGCGCCGCCCTATCAGCTGTATACCCTGCCGCTGGGCATGCCGAAGGCGGTCTTCGCCGGGACCGCGACCATCGCCTTCGCGGTGATCAATGCGGTGAAGCTGGTGCCCTATTACGCGCTGGGCCAGCTGGATGCGGGGAACCTGAAACTGGCGGCGGTGCTGGCGCTGCCGGCGGTGATCGCGGTCTTTGCCGGGGTGCGGCTGGTGCAGGTGCTGCCGGAGCGGCTGTTCTTCCGGCTGGTGGTCTGGGCGCTGGCGCTGATCTCGGTCAAGCTGGTCTGGGACGGGGTCAGCGGGCTGATCTGACCCGGAAGCTGCGCAAACGGGGCCGGGGGGCTTTGGCTGCGCCTCGGGCCGTGGCAGGCTGGGGCGAAAGGATTCCGCCATGCTGCCCGATGCCGATCTGCTTTATGCCGCCCTTGCCGCGCGTGACCCGGCCTTCGAGGGGCGCGCCTTCGCCTGTGTCAGGACCACCGGAATCTTCTGCCGCCTGACCTGCCCGGCCCGCACCGCGAAGCGCGGGAATGTCAGCTTCCGCGCCAGCGTTGCCGACTGTCTGGCCGAGGGCTTCCGGCCCTGCAGGCGATGCTTTCCGGCCGGCCGACCCGACTGACGGCTTTCGCTGCGATGCGGCATTATTGGTCTTGCCGTTTGTGTCGGATTCATGCTTTCAAGCGCAAGAATCTTGCGCTGAGGTGAGTCGTGTCGCGTCCCTGTCGCTCTGTCCTCTATATTCCGGCCTCGAAGGAGCGCGCGCTTGAGAAGGCGCGTGACCTGGCGGCCGATGCGATCATCTTCGACCTCGAGGATGCGGTCGCGCCCGAGGAGAAGGCCCGCGCCCGGCGGCTGCTGGTCGCGGATCTGGAGCGGGGCGGTTTCGGCCAGCGGCTGCGGATCGTGCGGGTGAACGGGCTGGACACCCCCTGGGGCGCGGCGGACATGCTGGCCTTCGCGGCGCATCCGGGGGTGGATGCGGTGCTGGTGCCCAAGGTGAACGGGCCGGAGGATCTGGACGCGGCGGCGGCGCGGGTGGCCAAGCCGCTCTGGGCGATGCTGGAGACGGCGAAGGGCTGCCTGACCCCCGGACCGATCGCGGCGCATCCGCGGCTGGAGGGGCTGGTGATGGGCACCAACGACCTTGCGCGCGAACTGGGCGCGCGGGCGCGGGCGGACCGGATGCCGCTGATGGCGGCGCTGGGGACCTGCCTCATGGCGGCGAAGGCCGCGGGCAAGCCGATCGTGGACGGGGTGTTCAACGCCTTCAGGGACGAGGCGGGGCTGCGGGCGGAATGCGAGCAGGGCCGCGACATGGGCTTCGACGGCAAGACGCTGATCCATCCGGCGCAACTGGACATCGCGAACGAGGTCTTTGCGCCCTCGGAGGCGGAGGTGGCGCTGGCGCGGCGGCAGATCGCGGCCCATGCCGAGGCGCTGGCGCGGGGCGAGGGCGTGGCGGTGGTCGACGGCCGGATCGTGGAGAACCTGCATGTCGCGACGGCGAAGCTTCTGATCGGGAAGGCCGAGGCGATTGCGGCGCGGTCGATTGCAGTGGGGGCGGTTTAGGGGCAGGCTGCGGCCCGTGAACCGGCAGGAGGCTTTGCGATGACATTGATCGTTCTGGGACTGGCGCTGTGGTGGGGCGCGCATCTCTTCAAGCGCCTGGCCCCGGCCGCGCGCGCAGGGATGGGCGACGCCGGCAAGGGGCTGGTTGCGGCCGGCGTGCTGGCGGGACTGGTGCTGATGGTCCTGGGCTATCGCGGGGTCGAGCAGGTGGACCTGTGGTATCCGCCGCGCTTCCTGACGCATCTGAACAACCTGCTGATGATGATCGCGGTCTATCTTTTCGCCACCAGCGTGACGAAGACGCGGATCACCGGCGTGATCCGGCATCCGCAGCTGACGGCGGTGAAGACCTGGGCCGTGGCGCATCTTCTGGTGAACGGCGATCTGGCGAGCCTGCTGCTGTTCGGCGGGCTGCTGGTCTGGGCCGTGGTCGAGGTGATCCTGATCAACCGCGCCGAGCCGCGCCCGGCGCCGCCGCCGCCCGCGCCCATGAGCCGCGAGATCGGCACGGTGCTGGGGGCGCTGGTGGTGTTCGGGGCGATCGCCTGGGTGCACAACTGGCTGGGCTACTGGCCCTATGGCTGAGGTCGGAGCGGGGGTTTCACACCCCCGCACCCCCGTGGAGTATTTCTCCAAGAGGAAGCGCAAGTTTTAATCGAATTTTCGGGGTCTGGGGGAAGATGAAGCTGTATCGGTTCCTGAGCGCGGAGGACACTTCGGCCTTCTGTCACAAGGTGACGGCGGCCTTGAACAAGGGGTGGGAGCTCTATGGCTCTCCGACCTATGCCTATGACGCGGGCGCGGGCGCGATGCGCTGCGGGCAGGCGGTGGTTAAGGATGTGGCGGGGGACTATCACCCCGAGCTGAAGCTGGGGGAGCAATGAAGACCAATCCGGGCCGGTTCTTCGAGGATTACAGCCTTGGCGAGGTGATCCGCCATGCGGTGCCGCGCACGGTGGGCGCGGGCGAACGGGCGCTTTACCATGCGCTTTATCCGGCGCGGGGGGCGGTGTCTTCCTCGGACGAGTTCGCGCGCTCGGTCGGGTTGGCGGCGAGCCCGCTGGACGACCTGGTGGCCTTTCATACGGTCTTCGGCAAGACGGTGCCGGACATCAGCCTGAACGCGGTGGCGAACCTGGGCTATGCCGAGGGGCGCTGGCTGCGGCCGGTCTGGCCGGGGGACACGTTGCGCTCGGAATCCGAGGTGATCGGGTTGAAGGAGACTTCGTCGGGGACGACGGGGGTGGTCTGGGTGCGGACGCGCGGGCTGAACCAGCGCGGCGAGGCGGTGCTGGACTATGTCCGCTGGGTGCTGGTGCGCAAGCGGTGGCGCGAGGTCGAGGTGCCGGTGCATGTGCCGGAACTGGCGCCGGTGGTGGCGCCGGAGGCGCTGGTGGTGCCGGAAGGGCTGGACTTCGGCCGGCATGACTTCGGCCTGTCCGGCGAGCCGCACCGCTGGGGCGACTATGCGGTGGGCGAGGTGATCGACCATGTCGATGCGGTGACGGTCGAGGAGGCCGAGCACATGCTGGCGACGCGGCTGTGGCAGAACACCGCCAAGGTGCATTTCGACGTGACCCAGCGCGAGGATGGCAAGCGGCTGATCTATGGCGGCCATGTGATCAGCCTGGCGCGCAGCCTGTCGTTCAACGGCCTGGCCAATGCGCATTTCATCGCCGGCTTGAACGCGGGCGCGCATGTGAACCCCTGTTTCGCGGGCGATACGGTGCGGGCCTGGTCCGAGGTGCTGGACCGCGCCGAGACCGCGGCGCCCTCGGTCGGCGCGCTGCGGCTGCGGCTGGTGGCGACGCGGGGCGCGGCCGGGGAATTGCGGGGCGCGGACGGGAAATACCTGCCCGAGGTGCTGCTGGATCTGGATTACTGGGCGTTGCTGCCGCGCTGAGTCGGGGGGACGCCAAACGGCGGCCTTCCCGTGATCACAGCCCGGAAATTCGTGATCACAAAGCGGAAAAACTTGCGCGGATAGCGAAAACATCTCGCAAATGCGGCATTCCATGGCGTGACACCGGCGAAATCCGCGTTATTGAAGAGAAGCAATCGAAGCCATCCGGCCGGACCCTCGCGCCGCGGCCGGGACAGCGACGAAGGAAAGCACGATGGCTGCACCGAAGCGGGTCGAACGGCCCCTCTCCCCGTTCATGATCGGGCCGTATTACCGGCCGCAGATGACCTCGATCTCGTCGATCCTGACGCGGATCACCGGAAACGCGCTGGTGGTGGGCGTGCTGCTGGCGGTCTGGTGGCTTCTGGCGGCGGCGACCTCGGAGGAGTATTTCGCGGTCGCCGATGCGGTCGCGACCAGCTGGTTCGGCGATCTGGTGTTCACCCTCTCGCTCTGGGCGGTGTGGTATCACTATCTGGCCGGGCTGCGGCACCTCTATTTCGATGCGGGCAAGGGGCTGGACGTCCCGACGGCGGAAAAGCTGGGCTGGGCCTGCATCATCGGTTCGGTCGTGCTGACCGTGCTGACCATCCTTCTGGTCCAGTGAGGCAAGACATGCGTTATCTGACCGCACGCAAGCGCGCCGAGTTCCGGGGTTCGGCGCATCACGGCACGGAACACCACTGGTCGATGATGGTCTCGGCCGTGGGGCTGGCCCTCCTGGTTCCGGTCTGGCTTTACATCTTCGGCGCGGCCCTGGGCGGCACGCGCGAGGAGGTGCTGGCCACCTTCGCCCGGCCCTTCCCGGCGATCGTGACCGGGCTTCTGCTGGTCGTGGGGATGCGCCATTTCGCGATGGGCGCGACCACGATGATCGAGGATTACACCCGCGGCACGATGCGCAAGATGCTGATCATCGGCGTGATCGCGCTGTCCTGGGCGGTCGCCGCGACGGGGCTGTTCGCCCTGGTCCGCATCGCGCTTTGAAGGGAATGATGATGACTGCCTATCCTTATGAAGTGCATGACTATGACGTGGTCGTGGTGGGGGCTGGCGGCGCCGGCCTGCGCGCCACGCTCGGCATGGCCGAGCAGGGGCTGCGCACGGCCTGCGTGACCAAGGTCTTCCCGACGCGGTCGCATACCGTGGCGGCGCAGGGCGGGATCGCTGCGTCCCTGGGCAACATGGGCCCGGACAGCTGGCAGTGGCACATGTTCGACACGGTGAAGGGCTCGGACTGGCTGGGCGACACCGATGCGATGGAATACCTCGCGCGGGAGGCGCCGAAGGCGGTCTACGAGCTGGAGCATTACGGCGTTCCGTTCAGCCGCACCGAGGAAGGCAAGATCTACCAGCGCCCCTTCGGCGGCCATACGACCGAGTTCGGCGAGGGCCCGCCGGTGCAGCGCACCTGTGCCGCCGCCGACCGGACCGGACATGCGATCCTGCACACGCTCTATGGGCAAAGCCTGAAGAACAACGCGGAATTCTACATCGAATATTTCGCCATCGACCTGATCATCACCGATGGCGCCTGCACCGGGGTGGTGGCCTGGAAGCTGGACGACGGCACGATCCATGTCTTCAACGCGAAGATGGTGGTCTTGGCGACGGGCGGCTACGGCCGGGCCTATTTCAGCGCGACCTCGGCGCATACCTGCACCGGCGACGGCGGCGGGATGGTGGCGCGGGCCGGGCTGCCGCTGCAGGACATGGAGTTCGTGCAGTTCCACCCGACCGGCATCTATGGCTCGGGCTGCCTGATCACCGAAGGCGCGCGGGGCGAGGGCGGTTATCTGACCAACGCCAATGGCGAGCGGTTCATGGAGCGCTATGCGCCGCATTACAAGGACCTGGCGCCGCGCGACTATGTCAGCCGCTGCATGACGCTGGAGATCCGCGAGGGGCGCGGGGTGGGGGCCCACAAGGACCATATCCACCTGAACCTGTCGCATCTGCCCAAGGAGACGCTGGAGCTGCGCCTGCCCGGCATCAGCGAAAGCGCCCGCATCTTCGCCGGCGTCGACCTGACGAAAGAGCCGATCCCGGTCCTGCCGACGGTGCATTACAACATGGGCGGCATCCCGACGAACTATTGGGGCGAGGTGCTGAACCCGACCGCCGCCAACCCGGATGCGGTCTTCCCCGGCCTGATGGCGGTGGGCGAGGCCGGCTGTGCCTCCGTGCATGGCGCGAACCGGCTGGGGTCCAACTCCCTCATCGACCTGGTGGTCTTCGGCCGGGCGGCGGCGATCCGGGCCGGGCAGGTGGTGGACCGGGACGCAAGCGTTCCGGCGACGAACAAGGCCGGGGTCGACAAGGCGCTGGGCCGTTTCGACGACCTGCGCCACGCCAAGGGCGCGATCCCGACCGCCGAGTTGCGGCTTGAGATGCAGAAGACCATGCAGGCCGATGCGGCCGTCTTCCGCGCCGAGGAGACCCTTGCGGCGGGCGAGACGAAGATGACCGCCATCGCGGGCAAGATGGGCGACCTGAAGGTCACCGACCGCAGCATGGTCTGGAACAGCGACCTGATGGAGACGCTGGAGCTGACCAACCTGATGCCGAACGCGCTGGCGACGATCTACGGCGCGCATGCCCGGACCGAAAGCCGCGGCGCCCATGCGCATGAGGATCACCCGAACCGCGACGATGCGAACTGGCGCAAGCACTCGCTGGCCTGGGTCGAGGGCAACCGGGTGCGGCTGGACTATCGTCCGGTCCATGCCGATCCGCTGACCACCGAGGCCGAGGGCGGGATCCCGCTGGCGAAGATCGCCCCGGCCGAGAGGAAGTTCTGATGCGCGCCGGGGCCGCCTTGCTTGTCCTGCTGGCGCTCTCTGCCTGCGATCCGGCCGAGATGGCCGACAAGGCCGTGCGGCGGACGGCGGAAAGCGTGGTCTTTCCGGTGGTGAACATCGACATGCCGGCCGATCCGGCGCAGGCGGCGACGAATTGCATCCTGGATGCCGCGAGCCCCGACGAGCTGCGGCTTCTGGCGCGCGACGTGGGCGTCGAGGCCGGGACCTCGACCAAGGCCACGATCCGCGATATCGCCCTGCGCCCCGCCGCGCAGGCCTGTTTCTCCGCCCATGCCGTGCCGCCGATCCGGTGATGAAGATGCGGCTGGCCCTGATCCCCTGCCTTCTCCTCCTCGCCTGCGGCCCGATGACCATGGCCGAGGCCGAGCGCCAGTGCTTCGAGCGCGCGCGCCTTGCGCAGCAGCCGCGGGGCACGCTGGGGGTGGGGGTGGGATCGGGCGGACATGCCGCGGGCGCGGTCGAGCTGGAGGTAAGCTCGGACTTCCTGCTCGGCCGTGATCCCTCGGCCATCTACGAGACCTGCGTGATGGCAAGGACGGGCGAGCCGCCCAGCCGTCCGCTTTATGCAAGACCCGACTGGAAAGGCTGATTTCCCATGGTCCAGCTCACCCTGCCCAAGAACTCGAAGATCCGCACCGGCAAGACCTGGCCGAAGCCGGACGGCAAGAACGTCCGCAAGTTCCAGATCTACCGCTGGAACCCCGATGACGGCGAGAACCCGCGGGTCGACACCTATTTCATCGACATGGACCAGTGCGGCCCGATGGTCCTGGACGCGCTGATCAAGATCAAGAACGAGATCGACCCGACCCTGACCTTCCGCCGGTCCTGCCGCGAGGGGATCTGCGGCTCTTGTGCGATGAACATCGACGGGATCAACACCCTGGCCTGCATCTACGGGCTGGACGAGGTGAAGGGCGACGTCCGGATCTATCCCTTGCCGCATATGGAAGTGGTCAAGGACCTGATCCCCGACCTGACGCATTTCTACGCCCAGCACGCCAGCATCATGCCCTGGCTGGAGACCAAGACCAACCGCCCGGCCAAGGAATGGCGGCAGTCGATCGAGGACCGCAAGAAGCTGGACGGGCTTTATGAATGCGTGATGTGCGCCTCGTGCAGCACCGCCTGCCCGTCCTACTGGTGGAACTCGGACCGCTATCTCGGCCCGGCGGCGCTCTTGCATGCCTATCGCTGGATCATCGACAGCCGGGACGAGGCGACGGGGGAGCGGCTGGATGCGCTGGAGGATCCGTTCAAGCTCTATCGCTGCCACACGATCATGAACTGCGCCAAGACCTGCCCCAAGGGGCTGAACCCGGCCAAGGCGATCGCCGAGATCAAGAAGATGATGGTCGAGCGGGTGGTGTAACGCGCCTGTGCCGCTGCTGCTGATCCTGCTGGCGGTTTCGGTCTACCTCTATCTCTGGCTGAGCCGGCGCAAGTCGACCCTGACCCGCAACTGCCGCTGGCGGCTGGACCGGAGCGTCGCGCCGGACTTCTGGCGCTGCGTGGCCTGCGGGGCGACGGCGCGCGGGGCGGAACCGAGGGATTGCCTGCGAGGCAGTCAGGAATAACGCTCCACCGTCGCGGCCTGGTGGTCGTCGTAGCGGTCGCCCCAGGCCCAGCCGACCGGGAGAAGACGGTCGATTTCCGCCCGGTCGTCGTCGGTCAGGGTGATCTCCGGCGCGCCGGACCAGGCCTGCAGGTGCCCGGCCGTGCGGGTGCCCGGAATCGGGATCACATGCGGCCCGCGGTCGAGGAGCCAGGCGAGCGCGACGGCGGCCGGGCTGTGGCCCCGGTCGCGGGCGAAGGCGTGGAAGGCGACGAGCTTGGCGCGGTTATGCGGCCAGTTCCCGGGGTGGAAGCGCGGGATGCGGCTGCGGAACTCGCCCGCGCGGAAGGTCGCGGGATCGGCCATCGGCGTGCCGAAGGCGCCGCGCGCGAGGGGGGAGAAGGGGACGAAGGCCACGTCCAGCTCGGCGCAACGCTGGATCAGGCCCAGTTCCGGCTGGCGGGTCCAGAGCGAATATTCGTTCTGCACCGCCGTCACCGGATGCACCGCATGGGCGCGCTCCAGCGTGTGGGGCGCGATCTCGGACAGGCCGTAGCCCAGGATTTTCCCTTCTTCCTGAAGGCGTTGCATCGTGCCTGCCAGATCCTCGGCCGGGACTTGCGGGTCGTGGCGGTGGGCGTAGAACAGCATCACATGGTCCACGCCAAGTCGCTTCAGAGAACCTTCCAACTCGGCCCGCAGATGTTCCGGCCGGTTGTCGATGCGGCGGGCGGGGTCGTCGGTGAAGGCGGCCTTGGTGGCGAGGTGCGGCCGGTGGCCCCGGCTGCGCAGCCAGGCGCCGATCACCGTTTCGCACAGGCCCTTGCCATAGATGTTCGCGACATCGAGGAAGGTGATCCCGGCCTCCCAGGCGGCGTCCAGCGCGCGCAGGCTCTCGGCCTCGGTCGTGGGGCCGAACATGCCGCCGAAGGACAGGCAGCCGAAGCCGAGGGCCGAGACCATCGGGCCGCGCTGCCCGAGCTGACGCTGTTTCATGCCGCTCTCCCCCCGTTTGGCGGCAAGAGAGGGAAGCGGGCGGGAATGGTCAAGGGGTGACGAAATGTATCCCCTGGAAGCGGGCGCGCAGGGCCTTGGTGCGCGGGGCGACGGTTTCTGGGGCGTTCGAGCGCAGGCCCTCGGCGATTAGCGCGGCGAGAGCGGGGGCGTCGGCCGGGGTGACGCCACGGCGGACGAGCTCGGGCGTGCCGATGCGCAGGCCGTTCAGGTCGCCGGGGACCTCGGCGATGGGCAAGCCGATGCCGCAGGCGAGGAAGCCCGCCTTGCGCAGGGTCTTCGAGGCCGCCTGGCCTCCGCCGAAGGGGGCTGCCTCGATGGCGAACTGGTGCGAGGTGGTGGCGCCCCGGTCGGCGGCAAAGACGGGCAGGCCGAGCTTGGCGAGTTCCGTTGCGAGGGCCCGGGCGAGGTCGACCATGGCCTTGGCATAGGCCCGCCCGTAGTCGCGCCAGTCGAGGAGGGTATAGGCCAGCGCGGCGGATTTGGCGGCGTCGAAATTGGCGGTCAGGCCGGGGAAGGCGATGGCGTCCAGCCGCTCGGCGATCGCGGCGTCATTGGCCAGGATCAGCCCGCCGGCGGGGCCGCCGAGCGACTTGTAGGTGCTCATGGTCATCAGATGCGCGCCCTCGGTGAGCGGGTTGGCCCAGACGCCGCCGGCGATGATGCCGCATTGATGGGCGGCGTCGAACAGGACCTTGGCCCCGACCTGATCGGCGATCTTGCGCACCTCGGCGACGGGGTGCGGGAAGAGGTTGAGGCTGCCGCCGACGGTGATGATCTTTGGGCGGACGGCATGGGCGAGGTCGTGCAGGCCTTTCAGGTCAAGGGTATAGCCATCGGCGTCGATCGGCGCGGGATGGGTGGTCAGGCCGTAGAGGCCCGCACATCCCGCCGCATGGTGGGTGACATGGCCACCGACGGCGCCGGGGGGCGCGATGATGCTGTCGCCGGGTTTCGCCAGCGCCATGAAGCCGTAGAGGTTCGCGAGCGCGCCGGAGGCGACGCGGATCTCGGCGTATTTCGCCTGGAAGACTTCGGCCGCGAGTTCGGCGGCGATGACCTCGATTTCCTCGATGGCCTCCAGCCCCATCTCGTATTTGTCGCCCGGATAGCCGAGCGAGGGGCGCGAGCCGATGCCGGAGGCCAGCGCGGCCTCGGCCCTGGGGTTCATCACATTGGTCGCGGGGTTCAGGTTGAAGCAGTCCTGGTCGTGGATCTCGCGGTTCTGCGCGATCAGATGGTCGAGGCGCCGGGCAACCCCGGCGGAGGGCTGGTCCGCATCGCTGGCGAGGCGCTGGATATGGGTCTCGCAAGCGGCGGGGACCCAGGGGCGGGGGGCGAGATGGGGCATGGCGGTCTCCTTTTGCGGCAGGGTAGGGGGGAGGGGCCTTGCGGGCAAATCAGTTCTGCGGAAAATTAGGGTCAGGAAAGTTAAGCCATGCCCGTCGCGCCGCCGCCCCTGACCCGCCTGCCGCTGAACGCGCTGCGTGCCTTCGAGGCGGCGGCGCGGACGGGGGCTTTCACGCTGGCGGCGGCGGAGCTGGGGGTGACGCCCGGCGCGGTGACGGCGCATGTGAAGGCGCTGGAGGAACGGCTGGGGGCGGCGCTCTTCGAGCGGCAGGCCAGGGGGGTGCGGCTGACCGCGCTGGGGCTGGCGGCGGCCGGGGAACTGACCGGGGCCTTCGACGCGCTGGCCGGGGCCGAGGCTCGCTTGAGGGCGCTGGCCCTGCCGCGCGAGGTGCGTGTCGCGACCCTGCCGGCGATTGCGCAGCTCTGGCTCTCGCCGCGCCTGCCTGCACTAAGGGCCGCCGCGCCGGAGATTTCGGTGTCCATCACCGCGCTGGAGGCGGCTCCGAACCTGAAGCGCAGCCTGCACGACCTGAGCCTGTTTCCGGCCGAAAGCGGGGGCAGGCTGGTTGTGAAGGACGAGCTGTTCCCGGTTTGCGCGCCCGCGCTGGCGGACCGGCTAGCCTGCGTCGCCGATCTGGGCGGGGTGCCCTGTCTGTCGGATTCGTCATGGGCGCGGGACTGGGACATCTGGTTGCAGGCCGTGGGCGAGATTGTGCCGATGCGGGGGCCGGTCTTCTCGCTATATGCGCTGGCGGTGGAAGAGGCGGTGAACGGTGCGGGCGTGCTGATGGGGCACGGGCCGCTGGTGGCGGGGCATCTGGAGCGGGGAACGCTGGTTTCGCCGTTTTCCCAACGGGTTGGCTTGCCCGAAGGGTTCCGGCTGTGGTCGGCACGGCCCCTGAGGAAGGGCAGCGCGGCGGCGCAAGTGGCCAACTTTCTGGTGGAGCCTCTGGGGTAAGCCCAAGAATTTTCTAGAAAATTCTTGGGCCTGGTGTCGTGTTTCGGCTCAGGCGAAGGCCGCCTCCAGCGCGATCTCGATCATCGCGCCGAAGCTTGTCTCGCGTTGGTCCGAAGGCAGCGCCTCGCCGGTGGTGATGTGGTCCGAGACGGTGAGCACCGCCAAGGCGCGGGCACCGTGGCGGGCGGCGAGCATGTAGAGCTCGGCCGCCTCCATCTCGACACCAAGGCAGCCGTGGCGGAGGAGTTGCCCTGTCAGGTCCGGGCGTTCGTCGTAGAAGGTGTCCGAGGAGAAGATTCCGCCGACATGGACCGGCGTGCCCTTGGCGGTCGCGGCGGCGTAGGCCTTTGACAATAGGCCGAAATCGGCGCAAGGGGCGAAGTTCAGCTCCTTGAAGAGGGTGCGCGAGGGCGAGCCTGTCGTGGAGCAGGTCTGCGCCAGGATCACGTCGCGGACCTTGACATGCTCGGGCAGCGCCCCGGCGGAGCCGACGCGGATCAGCGTCCGCGCGCCATAGTCGCGGATCAGTTCATTGGCGTAGATCGAGAGCGACGGCATCCCCATTCCGGTGCCGTGGATGGTGACCCGGTGGCCGCGCCAGCTGCCGGTATAGCCCAGCATCCCGCGCACCTCGTTCACCAGAACGGCGTCGGTGAGGAAAGTCCGGGCCGCCCAGCGGGCGCGGTAGGGATCGCCGGGCAGAAGCACGGTCTCGGCGATCTCGCCGGGTCGGGCAGCGATATGGACGGTCATTCTCTCTCCCCCTCCGGCCGGTCGGGCCCGGCCATTAAGGCGGGGCGCGGGGCGGTCCGCAAGGGGGGCCGTCAGCGCGGATGGGCTGCCAGATGGGCAAAGCTTTCGCGGTTGCCGCAGAAGCTGCATTGCGATGGAACCGGATGCGCGCCGGCCAGCGTCGCGGCGCAGATCGCCCGGTCGGTGCAATGGCCGCAGGTGGTCAGAAGTTCGACCCATTGTTCGTAATCGCGCTTGAGATCCTCCTCGGGCACGCCGAAGACCTTGCCCATGGCGATGACGCGCTCGTTGATGTCGCGCGGCATGCGGAGGAAATCCAGCACCTGATGGCGGCTCAGCCCGAGATCGGCGAAGTCGCGGTCGGAGAGGGCGTTGACCTCCTGCACCTCGTGCAGGCGGTGAAGGAAGGTGCGGATGCGGTCGAACATGGGCGCTGTCCTCGGCCGGGGGTTCGACTTGCAGGATAGGCGGCGCGGAAGGCTGCGCCTTGATTTGCGTCAAGGTCCGGAGCGGCCGCTATTCGGCCGCGACCGCCTCGGGATCGGCCAGCGCCACCAGGTCCAGCATGATCCGGTTCAACTGGAAGTCCTTCGGCGTATAGACCCGGGCCACGCCCATGGCCTGCAGGGTCCTTGCGTCATCCTCGGGGATGATGCCGCCGACGACCAGCGGCGTCCGCGAGAGACCCGCCGCCCGCATCCGCTCCAGCGTCTCGCCGATCAGCGGCAGGTGGCTGCCGGAGAGGATCGACAGGCCGATCACGTCGGGGCGTCTTTCGGCGGCGGCGGCGACGATCTCGTCGGGCGTCAGGCGGATGCCGTCATAGGTGATCTCCATGCCGCAGTCGCGGGCGCGGGCGGCGATCTGCTCGGCGCCGTTGGAATGGCCGTCGAGGCCGGGCTTGCCGAGGAGAAGGCGCATGGGGCGGCCGAGTTTCGTCGCGACCTGCGCCACGGCATCGCGGACCGGCTCCAGCCCCTCGGTGCGGTTGGAGGGGTGTTGGGAGACGCCCGTCGGCGCGCGGTATTCGCCGTAGAGCGCGCGCATCGCGCCGCCCCATTCGCCGGTGGTGACGCCGGCGCGGGCCGCAGCGATGGAGGCGGGCATGATGTTTTCGCCGGTCTGGGCGGCCTTGCGCAGGGCTGCGAGGGCTTCGGCGACCTTCTGCGGGTCGCGTTGCGCGCGCCAGTCGGCGAGGCGGGCGCATTGGTCGGCCTCGGCCCTGGGATCGGCCTGCATGATCGCGCCGTCGCCGGTGGCGAGGGGGGAGGGTTCGGTGGTGGTGAACCTGTTGACGCCGACGACGGTGGTTTCGCCGGATTCGATGCGGGCCAGGCGTTCGGCGTTTGCCTCGACCAGGCGGGATTTCATATAGGCGATGGCGGCGACCGCGCCTCCCATCGCGTCGATATGGGCAAGTTCCTCAAGGGCTCCGGCCTTCAGCGCGTCGACCTTGCGGTCCACGGCCGGGTTGCCGTCGAAGAGATCGTCGTATTCCAGAAGGTCGGTCTCATAGGCCAGAATCTGCTGCATCCGCAGCGACCATTGCTGGTCGAAGGGGCGCGGCAGGCCGAGCGCCTCGTTCCAGGCCGGAAGCTGGACGGCGCGGGCCCGGGCGTTTTTGGACAGGGTGACGGCCAGCATTTCCAGGAGGATGCGGTAGACGTTGTTCTCTGGCTGCTGTTCGGTGAGGCCGAGGGAGTTGACCTGAACGCCATAGCGGAAGCGGCGGAAGCGGGCGTCGGCGATGCCGTAACGGGTTTCCAGAAGCTCGTCCCAGAGCGCGGTGAAGGCGCGCATCTTGCACAGCTCGGTCACGAAGCGGATGCCGGCATTGACGAAAAACGACATTCTGCCGGCCATGGCGGGGAAATCCCCGGCCGGGACTTTCACTTTCAGATCATCCAGCACCGCGCAGGCGGTGGCGAGCGCGAAGGCCAGTTCCTGCTCCGGCGTGGCCCCGGCTTCCTGCAGGTGGTAGGAACAGACGTTCATCGGGTTCCACTTCGGCAGGTGCCTGCCGGTATAGGCCGCGACATCGGTGATCAGGCGCAAGGAGGGCTGCGGCGGCAGGATGTAGGTGCCGCGGCTGAGGTATTCCTTGATGATGTCGTTCTGGACCGTGCCCTGGAGTTTGGCGACATCGGCCCCCTGCTCCTCGGCCACGGCGATATAGAGCGCCAGGAGCCAGGGGGCGGTGGCGTTGATCGTCATCGAGGTGTTCATCTGTTCCAGCGGGATCTCCGCGAACAGCGCACGCATGTCGCCGAGATGCGCGACGGGGACGCCGACCTTGCCGACCTCGCCGCGCGAGCGGGGGTCGTCGCTGTCATAGCCGGTCTGCGTCGGCAGGTCGAAGGCGACCGACAACCCGGTCTGCCCCTTGGCCAGGTTGGTGCGGTAAAGCGCGTTCGAGGCCGCGGCGGTGGAATGGCCGGCGTAGGTGCGGAAGAGCCAGGGGGCGTCTTTGGCGGGCGGAGTCATGGCGGCACCTTCAGGCAAGATAATTCCCTTGCGGCCAACCTAATCGGAATAAACTTGCGCGTCCAGATGCTGCACTGCAAAAAGATCGGGTCGGAACCTGGTGGATTCCGGCCCGGAAGGCGGTCTCAATCCGCTGCGAAGCAGTAGAGGAGACCATCGCCGCCGGTGCCCTGCAGCGCCTCGATCCCGCAGCCGCCGCGCGAGGCATGCGACGAATTCCAGGACTTTGCGGCATCGGACTCGTCGAGGCCCATCCGGTCGTGATGACCGACCATGCCGGCGGTTTCGGCCGCGTCGCTGGTCCAGTCCTCGCAGGTCTGGCCGGCGGCGACGGTGCCGTCGGGCAGCGAGCCGGTCAGGATGTCGTGGCGGTTCGGTTCGTCACCGCGCCCGTTCACCACCTCGCCCTTCTCGTTCAGCGCGGTGTCCTTGGTGATGGCGTTGTCCGGCCCGTGCAGCGCATCGAGGCTTTCCGCGATGGTCACGCCGGCGGCGTTCACCCAGGGGCCGGCACCGATCCGGTCGCGGGCGTTCTCGGTCGAGGTCGAGAGGTAGGCCCGCCAGGTCTTGCCGGTGGCGCCGGCGGCCTCGGCCAGCGCGGCGCAATGGGCATCGGCCCCGGCGAGGCCGCCCAGGTTGCCGCCATTGCCGGGGTTCTGGCTGGTGACGAAGAAGCTCATGCCGGAATCCTGCGCCTGCGCGGCGGCGGTCGCGGCCAGCGCGACGCCGAATGCCAGGCCGATGGTTCTGATCCTCATCTGCCGTCTCCTTTCTGCTGGGGCCGGGGTCATTGCCCGGCGCCGAGAGGGTAGCACGGCCCCCGGCGCATCCATTTGTCACGCCTTGGTGAAGCGGCGATCCCCGCCGGGGATCATCGCTGTGGCGGGGCGGGCGCCGTTCCGCTAAGCCTTGGAAAAGCGGAGCGGAGGGCGCTACCCCGGCATGCTGAGAACCGTGGAACTGCCTCTCTGGCTTTTGGTTCTGATCCTGGGCTTCGCCGCGGTCAGCTTTGCCACGCATTTCCTCTTCCCCTCGGTCCGCTGGGTGTTCCGGCGGCGGGCCGAGCGGGCGCTGGCGCGGCTGAATGCCCGGCTGGACCGGAAGATCGACCTGTTCAAGCTGGCCGAGCATGCCGACATGGTGGCCCGGCTGGCCTATGACCGGCAGGTGGTCGAGGCGGCGATGGCGCATGCGGCGGAAACCGGGGTGCCGGGCGAGGTCGCCTTCGAGGAGGCGCGGCGCTATGCGCGCGAGATCGTGCCGGGGTTCTCGGCGACGGTCTATTTCGGCTTCGGCACGAGGGCGGCCAAATGGTTGAGCCGGCTTCTGTTCCGGGTGCGGGTCGGCAAGGTGGATCAGGCGCTGGCGCGGATCGACCCGAAGGCCACGGTGATCTTCGTGATGAACCACCGCTCGAACCTGGACTACGTGCTGGTGACCTGGCTGGTCGCGGGGCGCTCGGCGGTCAGCTATGCGGTGGGGGAATGGGCGCGGGTCTGGCCGCTGAGCGCGCTGATCCGGTCGATGGGGGCCTATTTCATCCGGCGCGGCAGCCGCAACGCGCTCTATCGCAAGGTGCTGGCGCGCTATGTGCAGATGGCGACCGAGGCGGGGACGACGCAGGCGATCTTCCCCGAGGGCGGGCTGTCGCTGGACGGGCGGGTCGGGCCGGCGAAACTGGGGCTTCTGAGCTATGTCGTGGAGGGCTGGAACCCCGGCGAGCGGGACGTGGTCTTCGTGCCGGTGGGGCTGGCCTATGACCGGGTGCTGGAGGATCGGGTGCTGGTCGAGGCGGCCAAGGCCGGGACGCGACGGTTCCGCAACCGGCCGCTCTGGGTGGCCTGGCACGCGGCCCGCTTCCTCTGGGCGCGGTTCCGGGGCCGGACCAGGGGCTTCGGCACCGCGGCGGCGGGGTTTGGCGCCCCGGTCAGCCTGCGCGAGCATCTGGCGGCGGGCGGGACGGTGGATTCGCTGGGAGAGCGACTGATGGCGGCAATCGCGTCGGTCGTGCCGGTCCTGCCGGTGCCGCTGGTGGCCAGGGCGCTGGGCGAAGGGGTCGCCGGCCGCGAGGAGCTTCTGGGGCGGATCGAGGCTCTGGTCGCGCGGCTGACGGCGGCCGGAACGGTGCTGAAGCTGCCGCCGCAGGGGCTGGCGGTCACGCTGGACGAGGGGCTGGCGCCGTTGCAACGCCGGGGGTTGGTGGGGGCGGACCTGCGGCCGCTGCCGGGCGCGCGGCCGCTTCTGGACTTTTATGCCGCCTCGGTTCCGGCGCCCTGACCGCTGCTGCGATGCGGCAGACATAAAATTACAAGAAATGGCGATCATACTATTGCATTGTTGCGCGATGAAAGTTTAGCTGCAGGAAACGGCGCGGCGATTCTGCGGCGCGGCATCTGGCTGGAGGCTCTGTTGGCTTTGGATACGCAAAACGCACCCGTGATCTACGACGCTCCGAAGAAGGACCTGTACGAACTGGGCGAGATGCCGCCGCTCGGCCATGTGCCGGCGAAGATGTATGCCTGGGCGATCCGCCGCGACCGGCATGGGCCGCCCGAGCAGGCGATGGTGCAGGAGGTCGTCGACACCTGGAAGATCGACAGCCACGAGGTGCTGGTCCTGGTGATGGCGGCAGGCGTCAACTACAACGGGGTCTGGGCCGGACTGGGCCAGCCGATTTCCCCCTTCGACGGGCACAAGGCGGCCTATCACATCGCGGGTTCGGATGCCGCGGGCATCGTCTGGGCGGTCGGCGACAAGGTGAAGCGCTGGAAGGTCGGCGACGAGGTGGTGATCCACTGCAACCAGGACGACGGTGACGACGAGGAGTGCAACGGCGGCGACCCGATGTTCTCGCCCTCCCAGCGGATCTGGGGCTACGAGACACCGGACGGCAGCTTCAGCCAGTTCACCCGGGTGCAGGCGCAGCAGCTGATGCCACGGCCGCGCCACCTGACCTGGGAGGAATCGGCCTGCTACACCCTGACGCTGGCGACGGCCTACCGGATGCTCTTCGGCCATGCGCCGCACGATTTGCAACCGGGGCAGAACGTGCTGGTCTGGGGGGCGTCGGGAGGCCTTGGCTCCTATGCGATCCAGCTGATCAACACGGCGGGGGCGAATGCGATCGGGGTGATCAGCGACGAATCCAAGCGAGATTTCGTGATGTCGCTGGGCGCCAAGGGCGTGATCAACCGCAACGAGTTCAAGTGCTGGGGGCAACTGCCGAAGGTGAACTCCGAAGAATACAACGCCTGGCTGAAGGAGGCGCGCCGCTTCGGCAAGGCGATCTGGGACATCACCGGCAAGGGCGTGAACGTCGACATGGTGTTCGAGCATCCGGGCGAGGCGACCTTCCCGGTCTCGTCGCTGGTCTGCAAGAAAGGCGGCATGGTGGTGATCTGCGCCGGGACCAGCGGATTCAACTGCACCTTCGACGTGCGCTACATGTGGATGCACCAGAAGCGTCTGCAGGGCAGCCATTTCGCGCATCTGAAGCAGGCGGCGGCGGCCAACAAGCTGATGTGCGAGCGCAGGCTCGACCCCTGCATGTCCGAGGTCTTCCCCTGGGCCGAGATCCCGCGCGCCCATACGCTGATGTGGAAGAACCAGCACAAGCCCGGCAACATGGCGGTGCTGGTGCAGGCGCCGCGTACCGGCCTTCGGACCTTTGCGGACACGCTGGAGGCGAGTGAGGGCCGTTGATCCACAACCGTTAATCTTGGATTTACCCGCGGCGGCGAACCTGTCGCCGCGGGGTTGCCTGACCCGGGCCCTCTGGCGTTGCCGTGGGGACGGGTGCAGTCTCTCGGCCGCCACAAGCTGGATCGACCCGAGGGGTTCATGCGCCACGACTGGATTTTCGCTGTGCTGTCGGACCTGCACGCCTATGCCGAAAGCAATGACCTGCAAGGGCTGGCCCTGAAGCTTGAGGAGACGCTGGCAATGGCACGCTGGGAGGTGGCCCCGGCTGATGGCGAGGACAGCCCCGATCCGCCGCACCTGTCCCGGCCTGCGCATTGACCTTACGCCCGGCGCGCGAAGCGGCTAGGTTGCGGCAATGCAACTGCCCGCGCTGACCTTTTCCGACGACCAGGCCGAGGCCTATGACCGCCTGGCCGCCGCCCTTCTGGGGGCGGGGATCGACCTGGCCGAGGGCGCGCTTGCCCCCGCGGCCGAGGGCCGGACGAGCGTGCTGGCGGTGGTGGGCAAGGCCGGCTCGGGCAAGACCATGCTGCTGGCCGAGCTTTACAAGGGCCTGAAGGCGGCCGGGGTCGAGGTGATCTCGGGCGATTACGAGGGCAGGAAGCGCAAGGACCGCCGGACGCTGGCGATCCTCGCCCCGACGAACAAGGCGGCCAGCGTGTTGCGGCTGCGCGGGGTGCCGGCGACGACGATCCACCGCATCCTCTACACCCCGGTCTATGACCCGGAATACGAGAAGATCGCCGAATGGCTGGCCGGGACCGGGACGCGGCCGGTGGCAGGCAACCTGGCCATCGCGGGCCTGACCGACCTGGCGCTGGACCGGGCGCATGCCTTCTACCAGCAGGTCGCCTCGATCCCCGGCGCGCTGGCGGCGGCGGGGCTGAAGGGCAGCGATTTCATCAAGGGCTGGAAGCGGCGGGAAGAGCCGCTGGACGTGGGTTTCGTCGATGAATCCTCGATGCTGGACGAACGCCAGTTCGAGGACCTGCGCGAGATCTTCCCGACGCTGGTCCTGTTCGGCGATCCGGCGCAGCTGGCGCCGGTCGGGCAGTCGGGCGAGATGGTGTTCGACCGCCTCGCCGAAGGGCGCAAGCTGATCCTGCACCGCATCCACCGCCAGACGCAGGACAACCCGATCCTGGACCTGGCCCATGCGCTGGCCGACGAGGGCCTGGGGTTCGAGGATTTCGAGGCGCTGGTGCGGGAAAAGGCCCGCGCCGACGACCGGGTGGTCTGGGCCGAGCGGGTGGAGGCGGGGCTGATGGCGCGCTCTCCGGTCCTCGTCTGGCGCAATGCCACGCGGGTGCGGCTGATCCAGGCCTTCCGCAACGCCTATGGCGCGCCCGAGGACCGGCTTCTGCCGGGCGAGCCGCTGATCTGCGACGGGATCGAGCTGCCGCTGAAGCATCGCAAGAAGCGCATCGACCTCGAGGCGCGGGGCCTGATCAAGGGCGCGCAGGTGATCTATCTGGGCGAGGGCACCCGCGAGGGCTTTGCCCGGCTGCATGTGATCGGCGCCGAGGAACCGCAGCTCTCGGCGGCCAGTATCATCAAGATCGAGAAACCCGAGGAGGAGGAACCCTTCATTCCGCATGCCGCGCGGATGGGGGCGACCTTCCTGCATGGTGCGGCGGTGACGATCCACAAGGCGCAGGGCAGTCAGTGGGAGGAGGTGCAGGTCTTCGCACCGGACCTTTCCGCCGCCGCCTGGTCGGGCCGGTCCGAGGCCGGGGTGCCGCTCTGGAAGCGGCTGGCCTATGTCGCGATCACCAGGGCGCAGACCCGGCTTTACTGGGTGGTCCGCAATCGCCTCGCCCGGCCGCAGGCGCCGCTGTCGATCGAGGACCTGAAGCGCCCGGCGGCCCCCCTGGCGCTGGACGCGGGGGAGTAGCCAAAATTTTTCGTCGAAAAATTTTGGCCCCTGCTGTTCAGCTTGCGCGGCAACTGGCCTATCCTTCGCGCAAAGAAGGAGCTTCCGCATGGCTTTGGTTTTCGTCCAGTTCCGCTGCACCCCCGGCCAGACCTACGAGGTCGCCGATGCGATCTGGGACCGTGAGGTAGTGAGCGAGCTTTACTCGACCAGCGGCGATTACGACCTGATCGCCAAGGTCTATATCCCCGACGACCAGGACGTGGGCCATTACCTGTCGTCCCGGCTGTTCGACATTCCGGGCATCCAGCGGACGCTGACCACGATGACCTTCAAGGCGTTTTGAGCGGTGGCAGCCGCCGGGGGTTTCACACCCCCGGACCCCCGTGGAGTACTTGCGCCAAGAGGAAGCCGCTGGGCCGGGGTCAGAGCCAGTCGGCGCGGCCCGTTCCCACGGCCTCCGCGACGCTGGCAAAGCCGTCGCGGGCGAGGAGCGCGTCGAGGTCCCGCGCGATCCGGGGGATGAGCGAGATTCCTTCGTAGACCATGGCGGTGTAAAGCTGCACCGCCGAGGCCCCGGCGCGGATCTTCTGATAGGCCTGTTCGGCTGTCGCGACGCCGCCGACCCCGATCAGGGGCAGCCCGCCCTCGGTCAGCTGCGACAGTTGCGCCAGCACCCGGGTGGACTTTTCAAACAAAGGTGCGCCGGAAAGCCCGCCCTGCTGTTCTTGATTTGCGGATTTCAAACCTTCGCGCGAAAGCGTGGTGTTGGTGGCGATGATGCCGGAAAGGCCCGACTGCAGGGCCACCCCGGCGATCTGCGCCAACTCGCCCTGGGTCAGATCGGGGGCGATCTTCAGGAAGATGGGGATCGGGCGCGGCAGGGCGGCGCGGGCCGCCATCACTCCGGCAAGGAGGGCCGACAGGGCGGCGGGGCCCTGCAGGTCGCGCAGTTTCTCGGTATTGGGCGAGCTGACGTTGACCGTCGCGAAATCGACATGCGGGCCGCAGAGCGCCAGCACGCGGGCGAAATCGGCGGCGCGGTTCTCGGAGGTCTTGTTCGCGCCAAGGTTCAGCCCGACCGGAACCGGGCCCGGGGTGCGTCGGGCAAGACGGGCGGCGATCACCTCGGCGCCCGCGTTGTTGAAGCCGAAGCGGTTGATCGCTGCGCGGTCCTCGGTCAGCCGGAACAGGCGCGGGCGCGGATTGCCGGGCTGCGGCAGGGGGGTGGCGGCGCCCACCTCGATGAAGCCGAAGCCCGCGCGCGAGAGGGGGGCGATCGCCTCGGCGTTCTTGTCGTAACCCGCCGCAAGGCCCACCGGGTTCGGCAGCGCCAGACCCGCAAGCCTGGTCGCCAGTCGGGGCGAGGTCACCGGGCCGGGCAGCGGGGCCAGGCCCGACCGCAGCGCGCGGAGCGACAGGCCATGCGCGCGCTCGGGGTCGATCCGGTGCAGAAGCGCGAGGCCCGCGTGTTCCAGGAGGCTCACAGCAGGCCCTCGGGGAAGATGTGGCCGGAGGCGCCCAGCGGCAGGGACTTGTCCCAGACCACCTCCTCCAGGCGGAGCGGCCGGTAGAGATGCGGGAAGAGCTGTCCGCCCCGCGAAGGCTCCCATTTCAGTTCCGGACCCAGCCGGTCGGGGTCGAAGGCCACCAGCACCAGGTCGCTTTCGCTGGCGAACCATTTGGCGGCGGTCTCGGCGACCTGGGCGGGGGTCGAGAAATGGATGAAGCCGTCGGCAAGGTCCACCGGCGCGCCCAGCGTCTGGCCGGCGGCGCGGAAGGCATCCCATTCGGAGCGGCGGAGGATCTTGAGGATGAGCATGGCTGCCGAATAGCGAAGCTTGGGGATGCTGGCAATGGAGCCCGTCACCCGGCGCCTGTCTGCGGCGGCTCACAGCCGGAAAATGGGACACGGCGCGCTGGCACGCCGTGTCCCTTGTTGCTGGGCGTCAGTTGTTCTTGCCCTTGCCGTTGCCATTGCCCTGGCCGGGGTTGCTGGGATCGACGCCGTCCGGATCGTTGCCGTGGCCGTTGTCGTCGTGGCTTCCAGAGTTGTCATTGCCCTGGCCCTGGCTGCCACCGTCGTTACCGTTACCGTTACCGTTACCGTTAGCGTTACCGTTACCGTTACCGTTACCGTTACCGTTACCGTTACCGTTACCGTTACCCTGGCCGGGGTTGCCATTGCCCTGGCCGGGGTTGCTGGGATCGACGCCGCCCGGATCGTTGCCGTGGCCATTGTCGTCATGGCTTCCCGAGTTGTCGTTGCCTTGGCCTTGGCCCTGATTGCCGTTACCGTTACCGTTACCGTTACCGTTACCGTTACCCTGGCCCGGATTGCCATTGCCTTGACCCGGATTGCTGGGATCGACGCCGCCCGGATCATTGCCGTGGCCGTTGTCGTCCTTGTCGCCGTCCGAATTGTCGGGCTCACCGCCACCCTGGCCCGGATTGCCGGGATCGACGCCGCCGGGGTCATTGCCGTGGCCGTTGTTCCCATCGTCTGGGGACGGGTCCGGAGTCTGTTCAGGCTCCGGTTGCGGGGTGGGGTCCGGCTCCTGGGTGACGTCCTGTCCGGGCGTCGGCAGAGGATCCGGCTTGGTACCCGGTCCGACTGGCTGGCGGGAGGGCGCATTGTGGTCGCCCGAACCTTGGGCGCAATCCGACCTCATCCATCCTTCGTCATTTTTATCCTTGGTGTCGGAATAATGACACTCATTAGGACCTTTTGTTTCCGCACTGGCACTCAACGCAATCGTAACGAAAGTACACGCAAGCAGCAATTGTTTCATTGCTTTTCCTTTCGCAGTCTAAGCCATACTTTTGCGCGCTTGACACGGCTGTTCGGTGACTGGATCGGGGTTAACGGGAGGTTAATTTGCGGCGGCAATATGCCGCACTTACCAGGGGTTGTGTCACCGCACCCCCAACAGGCGAGTCGGGCCGGTTGCATACAACGCGGCTTTGACAGCGGCGCGGAATCTGGCGCAGTCTCGACCTCGGGGACCGATCAAAAGGAGACTCGCGATGCATGGGATTTCAAGACTGGCGGTTGTCGCGGCACTGATGGCCTCGGCGGCGCAGGCCGAGACGGTGAAGCTGACGCTGCTTGGCGTGGGCGATGTCTACAACTTCGAGGAGGAGGACGGCCGCGGTGGTTTCGCCCGGCTGAACGCGGTGGCCAAGGCCGAGCGCGCGGCCAATCCGAACACGCTTTATCTCTTCAACGGCGACATGCTCTCGCCCTCGCTGGCCTCGGGGTTCGACCAGGGCCAGAACACCATCGACTTCACCAATCTGGTGCCCTTCGACCTGGCGGTGCCGGGCAACCACGAGTTCGATTTCGGGCCGGAGAACTTCTTCCAGAAGATGAAGGCGTCGAAATATCCTTGGGCGGCGATCAACATCACCAATGATGACGGCAGCGCCATCGAGGGGCTGGGCGGCGTGATGGTGAAGGAGGTCGGCGGCCTCAAGGTGGCGCTGATCCCGCTGGCGCAGGATACCTCGCCCGAGGTCAGCTCGACCGGCAGCCTGAAGTTCCTGCCGACAGTGGAAACCGGCATCGCGGCGGCCGCGAAAGCGCGCGAGGAGGGCGCGGATATCGTCGTCGGCGTCGTCCAGACCAATATGGAGAACGACCGGGCATTGATGGCGTCGCATGCCTTCGACGTGATCCTGTCGGGCGACGACCATTCCTATGCCACCGCCTACGACGGGGTGACGGCCTATGTCGAGACCAGTATCGACGGGCAGTTCCTGACTCCGGTCGATCTGGCGGTCGAGGTCGAGGAGAAGGACGGCAAGCGCGAGATCAGCTGGACTCCGGCCTTCCGCTTCATCGACACGGCGACGGTGGAACCCGACCCGGAATCGGTCGCGATGGCCGACAAGCTGCGCGCGACGATGGACCAGAACCTGAATGTCGAGATCGGCACGGTCGAGGCCCCGCTGGACAGCCGCCGCAACGTGGTGCGGGCCGAGGAAGCGACGATGGGCAACCTGATCGCCGATGCGATGCGGGATGCGACGGCGGCGGATATCGCGATCATGAATGGTGGCGGCATCCGGGGCGACACGACCTATGAGGCGGGGCGCAAGCTCACCCGGCGCGACATCCTGACCGAACTGCCCTTCGGCAACATCACCGTGGTGACGGAGCTGCCGGGCAGCCAGGTGCTGCTGGCGCTGGAAAACGGGGTGAGCCAGGTCGAGAACGGCGCGGGCCGCTTCGCGCAGGTCTCGGGCGTGACCTATGCCTTCGACGCCTCGGCCCCGGCGGGGTCGCGGGTCAGCGAGGTCATGGTGGCGGGCGCGCCGCTCGAGGCCGACAAGCTCTACAAGGTCGCGGTCAACGACTATATCCTGGGCGGCGGCGACGGCTATGCCGCGCTTGGCGGCGGGCGGATCGTGACGGATGGGCCGACCGGGCAGCTCGTGGCCAATGACGTGATGGCCTATGTCGAGAAGCTGGGCACGGTGAATGTCGCGGTCGAGGGGCGGATCAGGAAGCTGGGACAGTAACCGGGTCTCTGCTCGTCGATTGACTTCGTCACTCCTCGCGCGGGGCCTGCCGAGGAGGAGACGAAGTCGAACGACGAGGGGTGCGGGCGCGGGGATGGACGCGATCCACCACCGCGAGTGGGGCGGCGCCGATCCTCCCGCTGGCGGGCGCAGATTCCGCGGGCCAAGGCTTGAGGTCGGGGCAGGGCGATGCTATCTGAAAGGCAGCGCGGGTGTTGTGTAATGGTAAGACCCTAGCCTTCCAAGCTAGAGACACGGGTTCGATTCCCGTCACCCGCTCCATTCCCCCATATACCTGTCCACGTTGGACAATTCGGTCGTTCCCAATGAAATCAACGGCTTGGCTGTGGGCTTTTACCACCTGTCAAGCATGATTCCGGGCCGCGCCGGGCGCAGGCGGGCAATATCGCCCACCCTTGCGATCGTCACAGGTTCTCGGCCTGCGGGAAGCCCAGGACGTGATAGCCGCCGTCGACATGGACGATCTCGCCCGTCGTGCAGGCGCCATAGTCCGAGCAGAGCCAGACCGCCGTGCCGCCGATCGCCTCCAGCGTCGCATTGGCGCGCAGGGGGGCGTTGTCCTCGGTATGGCGGAAGGTTGCCCGTGCGCCGCCAATGGCCGATCCGGCCAGCGTCTTCATCGGGCCGGGGGAGATCGCGTTCACCCGGATCTTCTGCGGCCCGAGGTCATTCGCCAGATAGCGCGTCGCCGATTCCAGCGCCGCCTTGGCCACGCCCATCACGTTGTAGTTCGGCACCACCTTGTTCGACCCCTGGAAGGTCAGCGTGATCAGCGTGCCGCCCTGGGGCATCAGCGCCTCGGCCCGGCGGGCGACGTCGATGAAGCTGAAGCAGGAGATGTTCAGCGAGTTCAGGAAGTTGCCCTTGGTCGTGTTGATGAAGCGCCCGGTCAGCTCGTTCTTGTCGGAAAAGGCGATGGCGTGGATGATGAAATCCAGCGCGCCCCAGCGGCGGCCGATCTCGGCGAAGCAGGCGTCGAGGCTGTCCTCGTCGGTCACGTCCACGTCGATCAGGAGGTCCGAGCCGACGCTGGCGGCCAGCGGTTGCACCCGCTTGCCGAAAGCCTCGCCCTGGTAGCTGAACGCAAGCTCCGCCCCCTCGGCCGCCAGCGCGGATGCGATGCCCCAGGCGATGGAACGCTCGTTCGCCACGCCCATGACAAGCCCGCGCTTGCCCTTCATCAGTTCGGCCATGATGCGTTACCCGAGATACTTGGACATGACGAGGGTGGCGTTGGTGCCGCCGAAGCCGAAGCTGTTCGACAGGACCGAGTCGATCTCAACGCCCTCGCGCAGGCTGGTCACGATCTCGCCGGGGTCCAGCGCGGGGTCGGGGGTGACGACATTGGCCGAGGCGGCGATGAAGTTGCCGTTCATCATCAGCAGCGAATAGATCGCCTCCCAGACGCCCGCGCCGCCCAGGCAATGGCCGGTGAGCGACTTGGTGGAGGCGATCGGCGGCGTGGCGCCGCGGCCGAAGACGCGGCGGATCGCCTCGACCTCGACGATGTCGCCGACCTGGGTCGAGGTGCCGTGGCTGTTGATGTAGTCGACCTTGCGCCCCTGCGGCAGGGTCGAGAGCGCCAGCCGCATCGCGCGTTCGCCGCCTTCGCCCGAGGGAGCCACCATGTCGTGCCCGTCCGAGGTCGCGCCGTAGCCCGTCACCTCGGCATAGATCTTCGCGCCGCGCGCCAGCGCATGCTCCAGTTCCTCGAGCACCACGATGCCGCCGCCGCCCGCGATCACGAAGCCGTCGCGGTTGGCGTCATAGGTGCGGGACGCGGTTTCCGGTGCGTCGTTGTACTTGCTGCTCATCGCGCCCATGGCGTCGAACAGGCAGGAGAGCGTCCAGTCCAGTTCCTCGCCGCCGCCGGCGAAGACGATGTCCTGCTTGCCCATCTGGATCAGCTCGGTTCCGTTGCCGATGCAATGCGCCGAGGTGGAGCAGGCCGAGGTGATCGAGTAGTTCACGCCCTTGATCCTGAACGGCGTCGCCAGGCAGGCCGAGACGGTGGAGGACATGCCCTTGGTCACGCCGAAGGGTCCGATGCGCTTCGGGCTGCCGGTCTCGCGCACGATGTTGTGCGCCTTGAAGAACGACTTGGTCGAGGGGCCGCCGGAGCCGACGATGATGCCGGTGCGGTCGTTCGAGACGTCGGCCTCGGACAGTCCCGAGTCCTTCACCGCCTGGTCCATCGCGATGAAGGTATAGGCCGCGCCGTCGCCCATGAAGCGCAGGTCGCGCTTGTCGATATGGTCCTCCAGCACGATGTTCGGCTGGCCGTGGACCCGGCAGCGGAAGCCGTGCTCGGCATAGTCGGGGGCGAAGACGATGCCGGATTTCCCGGCGCGAAGGCTGGCCTCGACCTCGGCGGCCGAGTTGCCGATGGACGAGACGATCCCGATCCCGGTGATGACGACGCGGCGCATGCGGCCTCCCTTCGTGACTTCAGGTCTGTTTAGGGCAGAGGGGGGGAGGGGGCAAGGCGCTTGGCGACCCGCGGGCCGCCGATTCCCCGCCGGGGGCAAAGGGCCGCTGCCGCCTGCGTCCCGAAAGCCGCGCATCCTGCCGACCCCTGCGGCCATGCGTCGCGATTCTTCGCCAGTTCGGCGCGGCATGTCGTTTTTCTGCAAGGAAACGGGGAAAAAACCTTTCAGTCCGCCCGGAAATTGCTCTAGGCGAGGGGGTCTGCCCGGCTTTGACCGGAAACACCCCAGTCCAATTCCGCCCGAAAGTGCAGCGATGAACAAGATTGACGAAAAGCTTCAGCCGATCCTGGCCGAGGTGATCCGGCGCAATGCCGGCGAGCCGGAGTTCCACCAGGCCGTCCACGAAGTGCTTGAAAGCCTTGGCCGTGTGGTGGCCAAGCATCCGCAATACCTCGACCTCGCCCTGATCGAGCGGATCTGCGAGCCCGAGCGTCAGATCATCTTCCGCATCCCCTGGGTCGACGACAAGGGCCGGGTGCAGATCAACCGCGGCTTCCGGGTGCAGTTCAACTCGGCGCTCGGCCCCTACAAGGGCGGGATGCGCTTCCACCCCTCGGTGAATGTCGGGATCATCAAGTTCCTCGGCTTCGAGCAGACCTTCAAGAACGCGCTCACCGGAATGCCGATCGGCGGCGGCAAGGGCGGGTCGGACTTCGACCCCAAGGGCAAGTCCGATGCCGAGATCATGCGCTTCTGCCAGTCGCTGATGACCGAACTGCACCGCCATATCGGCGAATACACCGACGTTCCGGCCGGTGACATCGGCGTCGGCGGCCGCGAGATCGGCTACATGTTCGGCCAGTTCAAGCGGCTGAACAACCGCTACGAGGCCGGGGTCTTCACCGGCAAGGCGCTGGCCTATGGCGGCTCGCGCGCGCGGACCGAGGCGACGGGCTATGGCAACACCTATTTCGTCCAGGCGATGCTGCAGACCAGGGGCACCTCGTTCGACGGCAAGAAGGTCGTGGTCTCGGGGTCGGGCAATGTGGCGATCTACACGATCGAGAAGGTCCAGTCCTTCGGCGGCAAGGTCCTCGCCTGCTCGGATTCCAGCGGCTATGTCGTGGACGAGGCCGGGATCGACCTCGCGCTCCTGAAGGAGATCAAGGACGTCCGGCGCGAGCGGATCTCGGAATATGCCCGTCGTCGCGGCGCGGGAGTGCATTTCGTGCCGGCCGACAAGGGGTCCGTCTGGGACGTGGCCTGCGACGTCGCCATGCCCTCGGCCACGCAGAACGAGCTGTCGGGCAAGGATGCGAAGGCGCTGGTCAAGAACGGCGTGATCGCGGTGGGCGAGGGTGCGAACATGCCCTGCACGCCGGAAGCCGTGCGCATCTTCCAGGAGGCCGGGGTCCTCTTTGCCCCCGGCAAGGCCGCGAACGCGGGCGGAGTCGCGACCTCGGCGCTGGAGATGCAGCAGAACGCCAGCCGCGACAGCTGGACCTTCGAGCAGACCGAGGCGCGCCTTGCCACGATCATGCGCAACATCCACGACACCTGCCACGCCACCGCCGAGGAATACGGCGCGCCGGGCGACTATGTGCTGGGCGCCAACATCGCGGGCTTCGTCCGCGTGGCCGAGGCGATGCGGATGCTGGGCGTGATCTGACGCCCGTCAGGCGGGGCCCCGCGCGGGCCCCGTTTTCGGTCTTGCGCGCCGGGCCTTGCGGGCCGATCCTGCGGGCAGGAGGTGCGCTCATGGACCCGGTGACCGGTGGATGCCAATGCGGCGCGGTGCGGCTCACGGCGGCGGGACCGCCCCTGCGGGTGGGCATCTGCCATTGCCTCGACTGCCGCAAGCACCACGGCACGCTGTTTCACGCCTCGGCGATCTTCCCGGCCTCGGCCGTCACGGTGACGGGAGAGTTGCGCGACTACCACGGCCGCTGCTTCTGCCCGACCTGCGGCTCCTCGGTCCTGGGCCGCAGCGGCGACGAGATCGAGGTCAACCTCGGCACTCTCGATGCCCCCGACCAGTTCCGCCCGATCTATGAGCTGTGGTGCATCCGGCGCGAGGGCTGGTTGCCCCCGTTCCCCGGCATGACGCTGCATCCCCGCGATGCGGGGCCGTGACTCAGGCCTCGCTCAGCGCGACCTTCATGTCCTTGACGAGGTAGATCGTCTCGCCATCCGCCTCGACGCGCCCGTCCGCCACGCCCATCGTCAGGCGGCGGGTCTGGATCGCCTTGGTGAAATCCACGAAATAGGTCAGCTTCTTGCGGTCCGGCCGCACCATGCCGGTCAGCTTGACCTCGCCCACGCCAAGCGCGTAGCCGCGCCCCTGCCAGCCGCGCCAGCCGAGGTTGAAGCCGGTCAGCTGCCACAGGCCGTCCAGCCCCAGGCAACCCGGCATGATCGGGTTGCCGGGGAAGTGGCATTCGAAGAACCACAGGTCCGGGGTGATGTCGAACTCGGCCACCACATGGCCCTTGCCATGCTCGCCCCGATCTTCGGAGATGTCGGTGATCCGGTCCATCATCAGCATCGGCGGCGCGGGCAGTTGCGCGTTGCCGGGGCCGAAAAGCTCCCCCCGCGAGCAGGCGAGCAGCGCCTCCTTGTCGAAAAAGGTCGGATAGGACGCCATCGCTCGTGATCCCCTCGTTACATCTGGCCCTGATTAGCATCCGGGCGCAAAGAGTGGCAAGTCTGGCCCGCCCGGCGTCTGGCCGCCCGGCCTTTGGGGTGCGTCACCTTGCCAGCCGGGGGATTAGGGTTTGAAACCGGGCCGCAGAACCCCTTATATGGAGTGACGCACAGGAAAACCGATGACCCAGGCATTTGATCCCCGGCAGACGCAGCGCAGCACCGCATGGCTGGCCTCGGCCGGACTGCGCCCGACGCGGCAACGCATCGCCCTGGCCGAGCTTCTGGTCGGCGATGGCGAGAACCGGCATGTCACCGCCGAAAGCCTGCACGCGGCCTCGCGCGCTGCGGGTGAGGCGGTCAGCCTTGCCACCGTCTATAACACGCTGCGCGCCTTCTGCGAGGCCGGCCTGATGAACGAGGTCGTGGTCGACGGCTCGAAAAGCTATTTCGACACCCGCACCGACGACCATCCGCATTACTACTGGGAAGACAGCCACAGCCTGACCGACGCCCCGGCCGAGGAGTTGAGCATCGCCTCCTTGCCGAAGGTGCCCGAGGGGATGACCGTCTCCCGCGTCGATGTGGTGATCCGCCTGCGCAAGGCCTGAGACGCGCCGGGCGGGACCGGGGCGGGTAGCCCCACGCCCGCGCCGCTTACCGCACCGAAGGGCGGCCGATGCCGCGCCGACGCCGGCCCCCGGCAAGGGGTCAGAACCACTGTCCCGGCTCCATCAGGCCAAGGTCCATCAACTGCTGGCTCTCCCAGCGGAACGGGGCCGAGTTGTGCCAGCGGAACCCCGAGATCGCATGGCGCGAGCCGGGATTGCTGCGCAGCGCCTTGGCGGTGCGGAAGGAGCAGACTGCCGCCGTCAGGTTGTGATGCCAGGCGCAGGCATAGGTGTTCATCTCCTCCTCCGACAGGGTGAAGTCGGGCAGAAGCCGCAGGCCCGGTTTGGCGCGGAACAGCGAGATCCGGTCGATCCGCCGCCGGGCCGGGGGGACATGCTCCTCGAAGCGCCAGCGCAGACCGCCGTAGAAATCCAGCTGGCGCTCTTTCGGGTGGTTGTGCCGCGCCGGGTCCTTGCGGGCCAGCGCGTAATAGCCCGAGCGGTCAAGCCAGCAGTCCTGCAGGTCGACCGCATTGCCGTGGGCGCCGAGGTCGCCGGCGTAAAGGTCGATGACATAGGTCAGCATCGCCTCGCGCCGTTCCTCGCCGTGGAAGGTCAGCATCTCGCCGACGCGCCGGGTCTCGCAGAAGGGGAAGAACAGGTATTCGGCGTTGTGGCAGTAGTGGAGCCAGGCCCCCGCGACCTGGTCGACCACCTGGTTGACGGCACCGACCAGCGCATCCTCGGCAAAGACGTCATGGGTGACGACATGGATCCGGTCGGAAAGGCCCGGCCCCGGCGTGATCCCTTCGGGGGCCAGCAGCACCACGTCGCGGAAGCCGCATTTCAGCTGATGCGCGAGGGTCGACGCGACCTCGACCGCATCCTCGGCCATGACCAGCGACAGGGGGCCTTTGGCAAGATCCGGGGCCTTGGCGGCCAGAAGCGAGGCAAGCGAGGGATAGCGCATGGCGCCAGATTCCGCGATCCGGGGCGGCGGCGCAAGGTGTCGTCTCGCCTGCCGCCGGTGTCGGCTTTGTCGGGTCGGCGGCGGCCGTTTGCTGCCAGCCTGGCCACACAGGGATTGGAGGACAGGATGAGCGAGCATGAGACCGGGGGCTGCCTTTGCGGCAAGGTGCGTTTCACCACCCATGGCCCGCTGCGCGAGGTGGTGTTCTGCCATTGCTCGCAATGCCGCCGCCAGTCGGGGCTTTACTTCGCCGCCACCAGCATCCCCGCCGATCGGCTGACGCTGGAGGGCGAGGCGGAGATCACCTGGTTCGCGGCCTCGGACTTCGCCCGGCGCGGCTTCTGCGGCACCTGCGGGACGCTCCTGTTCTGGAAGCCGAATGACGAGCCGCGCTATGCGATCCTGGCGGGGGCCTTCGACCGGCCGGAATGCCTGCACCCCGGCCACCACATCTGCACCGCGGGCCGGCCCCGGTTCTATGCGATCGGCGACGGCCTGCCGCAGTACCCCGGCGACGGTCCCGGCGTCGTGACCGCCGCAGGCTGAACCCGGCGTTGCCGCGCCCGGCGTCAGGGTGTAAACGGCCGGTCATCCCGGCCCGACCCTCCGGAAGGACACCGCGCATGATCGACGCCAAGAAGCTGTTCGTCAAGACCTACGGCTGCCAGATGAACGTCTACGACAGCGAGCGCATGGCCGAGGCCCTGGGCGCGAAGGGCTATGTCACCACCGAGACGGTCGAGGAGGCGGACATGGTCCTCCTCAACACCTGCCACATCCGCGAGAAGGCGTCCGAGAAGCTGTATTCCGACCTCGGCCGGTTGCGCGCGCTGAAGGCGGCACGTCCGGGGATGAAGGTCGGCGTCGCCGGTTGCGTCGCCCAGGCCGAGGGCGAGGAGATCCTGCGCCGCTCGCCCGTGGTCGACCTCGTGGTCGGCCCGCAGGCCTATCACCGCCTGCCCGCGATGGTCGAGGCCGGTGGCCGGGTCGTGGACACCGACTTTCCGGTCGAGGACAAGTTCACCCTGCTGCCCGAGCGCAAGGCCCTGCGCGGCCCGACCGCCTTCCTGACCGTGCAGGAAGGCTGCGACAAGTTCTGCGCCTTCTGCGTGGTGCCCTACACCCGCGGGGCCGAGGTCAGCCGCCCGGTCGCGCGGCTTCTGGACGAGGCTCGCGCGCTGGTGGCGCAGGGCGTGCGGGAGATCACGCTTCTGGGCCAGAACGTCAACGGCTACCATGGGCAGGGTCCGGATGGCACTTGGGGCCTCGCCCGCCTGTTGCGCGAGATGGCGGGGATCGAGGGCCTTGCCCGGCTGCGCTATACCACCAGCCACCCCAACGACATGGACGACGAACTGATCGCCGCCCATGGCGAGTTGCCGCAGCTTATGCCTTACCTGCACCTGCCGGTGCAGTCGGGCAGCGACCGGATCCTGAAGGCGATGAACCGCAAGCACACGGCGGAAAGCTACCTGCGCCTGGTCGAGCGCATCCGCGCCGCCCGGCCCGACATCCTGCTGTCCTCGGATTTCATCGTGGGCTTCCCCGGCGAGACCGATGCCGACTTCCAGGCCACGATGGAGCTGATCCGCGCTGTCGGCTACGGCGCCGCCTTCAGCTTCCGCTATTCCGCCCGCCCCGGCACCCCGGCCGCCGAAAAGCCCGCCGTCCCGGCCGGGATCGCCGATGCCCGCCTGCAGGAGCTTCAGGCCCTGGTCACCGCCCAGCAGCGCGCCGCGCAAGAGGCGATGGTCGGACGCGAGGTCTCGGTCCTTTATGAGAAGCCGGGCCGCAAGGAGGGGCAGATGGTGGGCAAGTCCGACCACCTCCACGCCGTCCACGTCCAGGACCCGGCGGGCCGAATCGGCCAGCTGGTCCGCGTCCGCGTCACCGCCTCCTCCACGAACTCGCTGGCCGCAGAGCCCCTCTGACTGCCGCGGCGGCCGCCCAGTTCCGCCCGGCTATGGAGTTATCCCCCGGAAACGCAGGCCGGCGGCGCCGAGATGGCTTCTCTTTTCCCGCCTCGCCCTGCTTAACTCGGGCGGGTCTTGAAGAGTGGTCGGGTTGAAGGGAGTTCAGTGGTGAGTAACGGAAGCAGGCCGCGGCGCGCCTTCGCGTCGGCCTTGGCGGGCATGTGCCTTGCCGTCGCTCCGATGGCCGCGGCGCAGGAGGCGCCGGTCACGGGCAAGATCGAATGGGGAGTCTGGATCGACGCCGACGGCTGCCAGCACTGGTGGGCCGATGGCGGGACCGAAGGCTATATGGTGCCGCGCCGCGATCCGCAGACCGGCAAGCCGGTCTGCCTGCAGCAGGCCAGCTGCCTCGACGCCCAGGCGGATGCCCATTTCGCCACCGCCAGCGCCCGGCTGACCGATGAGGGACGGCGCAAGCTGGAAGTCTTCTTCACCAGTTCGGACGCCTTTTCCTACATCATCACCGGCCATACCGACAGCCGCGGCACCAGGGAAGACAACCAGGCCCTCTCCGAGGCCCGCGCCGCCAGCGTGGCCGAGGTCGCCCGATCCCTCGGCGCCGTGGTCGAGACTGTCACCGGCCAGGGCGAGACCCGGCCGGTCGCCTCGAACGCCACGGATGAAGGCATGGCGGCAAATCGCCGTGTCGAAGTCTTCTGCAAGAAGGGCTGACCAGATGACGCTTGCAGGAAAACACCGGCCGCGGGCTGCACTTGCGCTGGCCATCGCCACCGCCCTGTCGGGCTGCGGCGGCTATACCGAGGGCTTCGGCTTCGAGGGGACGCAGGGCTATGGCGGTCCCGACTCGGTCATCGCCACCGGCCAGGACCAAGGCGTCGACAATGTCTCGCTGAAGGACGGGGTCGCCGCCATCGCCTATGACCCGGACGGCTGCCAGGTCTGGATCATCGACGACGGGATCGAGGGCTATGCCTCGCCGCGCTTCGACCCGAAGACCGGCCTGCCGGTCTGCGACGGCAAATATCCCGCCGGCACGGTCCTTGGCGTCTACGAGACCGCCTCCGCGCCCTTCCCCGACCGCGTCTCCGGTCCGGCGCAGAGCGACTGACACCGCGCAACGGCGGTAGAAGGGGGCTCCGGCTTGGCCGGGGCCCTTTTCGGCCAGCGTCACAAAAATTGCACTCTTGCACGCAACTATTTGTGGGGGCAGCGGGTTTCCCTTGCCAGAGTTCGTGTCCGGGCGCACAATTCATCCTGTGGCCCTTGAGAGAAGGAGCGCCCGCTTGGGCATCAGCGCGCTGACCCCCCCGACCGCCGAGGATATCGTCGAGACCGTCCTCGAATTTCCCGACAACCGCTTGCTGATCGACCTTTGCGGCGAATTCGACCGCAATCTCGCCCAGATCGAGCACCAGATGGGGGTGCACATCCTGCGGCGCGGCAACCGCCTGGCAGTCATCGGCGAGAAACCGGCGCGCGAACAGGCGGCAGCCGTGCTGCGCTCGCTCTATGCCCGGCTGGAATCGGGTCGCGGCGTGGGCGCGGGCGACATCGACGGCGCGCTGCGCATGGGCCGTCCGGTCGATGCCGAAAGCGCCGAGCAGATCGAGCTCTTTTCGACCGGGATGGAGCTGCGCACCCGCAAGAAGCCGATCGAACCGCGGACCGAGGCGCAGAAGGCCTATGTCGCCAACCTGTTCCAGCATGAGCTGGGCTTCGGCATCGGCCCGGCCGGGACCGGCAAGACCTATCTCGCCGTCGCGGTGGGGGTAACGATGTTCATCTCCGGCGCGGTCGAGAAGATCGTCCTGTCGCGCCCGGCGGTCGAGGCCGGGGAACGTCTGGGCTTCCTGCCCGGCGACATGAAGGAGAAGGTCGATCCCTACATGCAGCCGCTCTACGACGCGCTGAACGACTTCCTGCCGTCGAAGCAGGTGGAAAAGTTGATGCAGGAAAAGCGGATCGAGATCGCGCCGCTGGCCTTCATGCGCGGCCGGACGCTGTCGAACGCCTTCATCGTGCTGGACGAGGCGCAGAATGCCACGACCATGCAGATGAAGATGTTCCTGACCCGGCTGGGCGAGGGGTCGCGCATGGTGATCACCGGCGACCGCACCCAGGTCGACCTGCCGCGCGGCACGGCCTCGGGCCTGGCCGATGCGGAGCGGATCCTGAAGGGGGTGAAGGGCGTCAGCTTCAACTATTTCACCTCGCGCGATGTGGTGCGCCACCCGCTGGTCGGCCGGATCATCGAGGCCTACGAGGCCGACGAAGCCGCCGGGTAGGGGCGGCAACCGAGTCGAGCACGCAAGCCCTTGTCTCGTCGTCGGGGCTTGCGTTCTCCGCCATCGGCTGATGGGGGGTCACCCCCCGACCCCCCAAGATACCTGACCCGGTATGAAAGCAGGCGACTCTTTCATGCCGGGCCGAATATCCCCGCCGGAGGCTCCGACGCCGGGAGCGGGAGGCGCATTTTCCATGCCGGTCGAACCTTCAGGCCGGGTGCCGCGGAGACAACCGGGCGCAGTCCCGCGCAGGCGACCTGAAAGGCTGGGCAAGCGGCAGCCGCGCAATCTGGTTGCCGCCGCCGAAGGTCAGGCCACTTCGGTGACGCCTTCGGGCAGTTTCGCGCCGGTCATGAAGGCCACCGCGTCGGACATGCTGTAATCCTGCGGCTTGATCACGCAGAGCCTGCGTCCCAGCCGGTGGATGTGGATGCGGTCGGCGATCTCGAACACATGCGGCATGTTGTGGCTGATCAGGATGATCGGAATCCCCCGGTTCTTGACGTCGCGGATCAGCTCCAGCACCCGGCGGCTTTCCTTGACGCCAAGCGCCGCCGTCGGTTCGTCCAGGATCACCACCTTCGATCCGAAGGCCGCCGCGCGGGCCACCGCCACCCCCTGGCGCTGGCCGCCCGACAGCGTCTCCACCGCCTGGTTGATGTTCTGGATCGTCATCAGTCCCAGTTCGGTCAGCTTCTCGCGCGCGAATTTCTCCATCCGGGGGCGGTCGAGCTTGCGGAAGAGGCTGCCCATGATCCCCGGCGCGCGCAACTCGCGCCCCATGAACATGTTGTCGGCGATCGACAGGGCAGGGGACATGGCGAGCGTCTGGTAGACCGTCTCGATCCCCGCTGCCCGGGCCTCGATCGGGGTCCTGAAGGCGACCTCCTGGCCGTCGAGCCAGATCTGCCCCTCGTCCGGCACCACCGCGCCCGAGATCGCCTTGATCAGCGTCGATTTCCCCGCACCGTTGTCGCCGATGACGGCCAGGATCTCGCCCGGCATCAGTTCGAAGTCGCAGTCGTTCAGCGCGGTGACCTTGCCATAGCGCTTGGTCAGGCCGCGCGCCTTGAGGATGGGTTCCATCAGCCTGCCACCTTTCTGATCCATTGGTCCACGGCCACGGCGAAGATGATCAGCGCGCCGATGAGGAAGAAGGTCCATTGCGGGTCGGTGCCGACCAGGCGCAGCCCCATCTCGAACACGCCGACGATCAGGGCGCCGAAGAACATGCCGACGATGCTGCCGCGCCCGCCGAAGAGGCTGATGCCCCCGATCACCACGGCGGTGATGGACTGGATGTTGCCCAGCTGGCCGGTGGAGGCGGTGGGAGAGACCGAGCCGAAGCGGCCGATCATCACCCAGCCGGCGATGGCGCAGAAGAGACCGGCCAGGGCGTAGACCTGGACCAGAACCTTCTTCGTCGGCACCCCGGCCAGTTCCGCCGCTGCCGGGTCGTCGCCTGTGGCATAGACGTGCCGGCCCCAGGCGGTGTGGCGCAGGACATAGGCCATGATCGCCACCAGTGCGATCATCAGGAACACCGCGTAGAGGATCTTCACCCCGCCCGGATTGATCGAATAGCCCCAGAACTGCAGCGCCGCCGCCTGTTCCGCGATGTCCGACGAGCGGATCGTCTCGTTCGCCGAATAGATGAAGTTCGCAGCCAGCAGGATCTGCCAGGTCCCCAGCGTCACGATGAAGGGCGGCAGCCGCAGCCGGGCGATCAGGATACCGTTCAGGGCCCCCATCGCGGTGCCGAGGATCAGGCCGATGACAATGGACAACTCGGCCGGCACCCCATAGCGGAAGGTGATCTGCCCCATCAGCACCGAGGAGAACACCGCGATCGCGCCGACCGACAGGTCGATCCCCGCGGTCAGAACCACGATGGTCTGGGCGCAGCCCAGGATGCCGACGATGGCGATCTGTTGCAGGATCGTCGACAATGTTCCTGCCTTGAAGAAATTGTCGGCCAGGGCGCCAAAGACCAGGAGCGCCACCACCAGCACGATCATCGGCACCGCCGAGGGCGTCTGGTGCAGCCAGTGCTGCAGCTTCTTCAGCGCGCTTTCGGGCTCGTGGAACTCGGCCACTGCCTCGGCAGCGCCCTTGAGGCCTGCCTCATAGCTGCCCGAGACCGACCTTGCGTCGTTGGACATGCGATCTCCTCCCAAGGGCCTTGGGCCCGGTTCGGATCAAGGGCGGCGCGAGGGCCGCCCTTGACTGCAGTCTGGCCATACCGGCCGCACCGATCAATCACCAAACGGGCTCAGCCCCAGCAAAGCTCGGTGCCCTTGGCGGTGTCGATCGATTCTACTCCCTCGACCGGCTTGTCCGTCACCAGCGCCACGCCGGTGTCGAAGAAGTCCTTGCCTTCGGTCGGCGCGGGCTTGGTGCCGTCGGCGGCATATTTGGCGATCGCCTCCACGCCCAGCGACGCCATCATCAGCGGGTATTGCTGCGAGGTCGCGCCGATCACGCCGTCCTTCACATCCGCCACGCCGGGGCAGCCGCCATCGACCGAGACAATCAGCACGCCTTCCTTGCCGGCGGCCTTCAGCGCCTCGAAGGCGCCAGCGGCCGAGGGTTCGTTGATCGTGTAGACCACGTTGATCCCGGCGTCCTTGGCCAGAAGCGCCTCCATCGCCTTCAGCCCGCCTTCCTCGTTGCCGGCGGTGACCTCGTTGCCGACGATGCGCGGATCGTCCTCGTCGCCCCATTTGGCGATGTCCTTGGTGTCGATGCCGAAGCCGGTCAGGAAGCCCTGGTCGCGCAGCACGTCGACCGAGGGCTGGCTGATGCCGAGGTCCAGCATCGCGATCTTCGCATTCGCCGCCTCATCGCCCAGCGTCGCCTTGGCCCATTGCCCGATCAGCAGGCCCGCCTGGAAGTTGTCGGTGGCGAAGGTGGCATCCGCGGCGTCGATGGGATCGAGCGGGGTGTCCAGCGCGATGACCAGCACGCCGGCATCCCGCGCGGCCTTGACCGAATCGACGATGGCCTTGGTGTCCGAGGCGGTGATCAGGATGCCCTTGGCGCCGTCGGCCACGCAGGCCTCGATGGCCGCGACCTGGCTTTCATGGTCGCCGTCGATCTTCCCGGCATAGGATTTCAGCGTGACGCCCAGTTCGGCCGCCTTGGCCTCGGCGCCTTCCTTCATCTTCACGAAGAACGGGTTGGTGTCGGTCTTGGTGATCAGGCAGGCCGAAACGGCGTCCTGCGCCGAGGCGATGCCCGCCGACAGCGCCAGCGCGCCCGCGCCCATCAGGGCTTTGGTGATCAGTTTCATGTGGTTCCTCCCAAGGATCGGGCCATTTCCGGTCCCGACGAACAGGTCTTCGCTCAGCCGGGGGTCTTGCCCGTGCCACGGTAAAGGAAACCCGATTCCCGACCCTGCGTCAAGATAATTAAATCACTCTGATTTATTATTGACAGAGCCGGTCTTCGCGCTCCACTCTGGCCTGAAATGCACCGCAGGACCCATGCCTTGAAGATCCATGTCGAACCCGCACCAGATCCGCGCCCCGGCCCCGAGGCCGCGGGGCTGCGCGGCTCGAACCAGTCGGGGATGCGGGCCTGGAACGAACGGCTGGTGCTCAGCCTCGTCCGCCAGCACGGGGCGCTGGCGAAATCCGACATCGCGCGGATGACCGGGCTTTCCGCGCAGACCGTCAGCGTGATCATGCGGGCGCTGGAGCAGGACGGGCTTCTGGTCCGGGGCGAACCCATCCGGGGCAGGATCGGCCAGCCCTCGGTGCCGATGTCGCTGGCTGCCGAGGGAGCTTTCTTCATCGGCCTGAAGCTCGGGCGGCGGTCGGCCGACCTTGCGCTGGTCGATTTCCTGGGCCGGGTCCGGGGCGCGCGGCGCAGCATCTATCGCTATCCCACCCCCGACGCCGTGACTGCCTTCGTGGCCGAGGCCCTGCCGGCGCTCCTCGCCTCGCTGCCGCCGGGCCAGCGCGGAAGGGTCGGGGGGATGGGGGTGGCCATGCCGTTCCAGCTCTGGTCCTGGGTCGAGCAGATCGGCGCCCCCCAGGCCGAGATGGATGCCTGGCGGCACCGCGACATCCAGGCCGAGCTTGCGGCGCTGACCGGGTTGCCGGTGCATGTCCAGAACGACGGATCGGCCGCCTGCGGGGCGGAGCTGGTCTTCGGCACGGGCGAGCGGCCGAAGGATTTCCTCTACTTCTACTTCGGCTATTTCATCGGCGGCGGGCTGGTGCTGAACGGCCAGCTCTTCACCGGGCGGGGGGGCAACGCCGCAGGCGTGGGGCCGATGCCGGTGCCGGGGCCGGACGGGCGGATGCGGCGGCTCCTGTCGGTCGCCTCGATCTCGGTCCTTGCCGCGCAGATCGAGGCGGCGGGCCAGTCCTCGGCGCCGCTTTGGGAAAGCCCGGACAGCTGGCAGGTGGACCGGGGGCTGCTCGACAGCTGGATGACCGGCGCGGCCGAGGGGCTGGCGGCGGCCTCGCTTACCGCTTCCGCCCTGCTGGAAATCGAGGCCGTTCTGATCGACGGCTGGATGCCGGCCACCGTGCGGGCCGAGGTGACGCGGCGGACCGAGGCCGCGCTCTACCGCCTCGACCTTTCCGGGATCGCGCCGCCCGCGATCCGCGAGGGCACCGTCGGGGCCCAGGCCCGCGCCCTGGGCGCCGCTGCCGTCCCCCTCTCGCTGCGCTACCTGATCGACCAGAACCCGGTCCGCGACGCCTGACGTCCATCGTAGGGTGCGCTACAGCGCACCATCCGAACGCCCGCCGTCCGCGAGCAACCTTTCCAGTTCCCCAACACTTCAGGCAGACCTCAGGCCATCACCTCGAACCGATCCACGTCGACCATCCCGAAATCGGTGATCTTCAGATGCGGGATCACCGGCAGGGCCAGGAAGGCGAGCTGCAGGAACGGCTCCTCCAGCACCACCCCAAGCGAGCGCGCCGCCGCCCGCAGCGCGACCAGGCGCTCCCGCACCACCTCGAAGCTCTCCAGACTCATCAACCCCGCCACCGGCAGCGCCAGTTCGGCCAGAACGCGGCCGCCCTCGACCACCACGAAGCCTCCCTCGATCTCGCCCAGCCGGGTCGCCGCCAGCGCCATGTCGGCGTAATCCGCCCCGACCACCGCGATGTTGTGGTGATCGTGGCAGACCGTGGAGCCGATCGCCCCGCGCGCCAGCCCGAAGCCCTGCACGAACCCTGTCGCCCGGTTCCCGTTCACCCCGTGCCGCTCGATCACCGCGATCTTGACCAGGTCGCGCGCGAGGTCCGGCTTCTTGTCCCCGTCCTGCGGGGCGATGTCGAAGCTGCGGTGCTCGGTGATGATCTTGCCCGGCAGGATGCCGATGACCGGGGTCTCGACCCGGTTGCCACCCGTCCTGAAATCCGCGGCCCCGACCGGCGGGGCTTTGACCGAGCGCCGGGCCACCGGCGCCGTCGTGGCCCGCGCCGCGAAGGCCGCGTCATCGGCCACCACGCCCCCCGCCAGCACCAGGCTGGCATGGCAACCCTCGAGGCTGTCGATCACCGCGATATCGGCCCGCTTGCCCGGCGCGATCAGACCGCGGTCCTTCAGCCCGAAGGCCTCGGCCGCGCTCAGGGAAGCCGCCCGGTAGACCGCCAGCACCGGCGCCCCCAGTTCGATGGCGGTGCGGATCATGTAGTCGAGATGCCCGTGCTCGCCGATGTCCAGCGGATTGCGGTCGTCGGTGCAGAAGGCAAGGTAGGGCGAAAACCGTTCCGTCAAGAGCCCCGCCAGCGCGTGCAGGTCCTTGGAGACCGAACCCTCGCGGATCAGAACCCGCATCCCCTTGCGCAGCTTCTCCAGCCCTTCCTCGTAAGAGGTCGCCTCATGCTCGGTGCGGATCCCGGCCGCGATATAGCCGTTCAGGTCGTTGCCGCGCAGCAGGGGCGCGTGGCCGTCGATGTGGCGGCCCTGGAAGGCTTCCAGCTTCTCCAGGCAACCGGGGTCCTTCATCAGCACGCCGGGGTAGTTCATGAACTCGGCCAGGCCGATGACCTTGGGGTGGTCCATGAAGGGCACCAGATCGGCCGCCGACAGCCGCGCGCCCGTGGTCTCCATATGGGTCGAGGGCACGCAGGAGGACAGCTGCACGCGCAGGTCCATCACCAGTTGCGACGCGGACTCGAGAAAATACCGGATGCCGGTCATGCCGCAGACATTGGCGATCTCGTGCGGGTCGCAGATCGCCGTCGTCACCCCCCGCGGGGTCACGCAGCGGTCGAACTCGTGCGGCGTCACCAGCGAGGATTCCACATGCAGATGCGTGTCGATGAAGCCCGGCACCAGCACCCGGCCCGAGACGTCGATCTCGCGCTGTCCCGCATAGGTCCCGAAGACGCCGACGATGGTGTCGCCGCAGATCGCCACGTCGGTTTCCACCAGATCGCCGGTGATCAGGTCGAACACCCGGCCGCCCTTCAGCACCAGATCGGCGGGGACAAGGCCGCGGCCCTGATCGATTCTGTCGGCAAGGGACGATTTCGGCATGGCTTTCTCCTTTCCGATCAGGGAACCTGAAAGCCGATGCGGCGTCCAGTGGCCGTGACCGAAACGGACCTTTCCATGCGCCCCCTGCGCGGCATTGCCTTCAAGCTCGGCTCTGTCCTGGTGTTCATCGTCATGTCCTCGCTGATCAAGGCGACGGCGCAGCATGTGCCGGCGGGGCAGGCGGTGTTCTTCCGGTCCTTCTTCGCGATTCCGGTGATCGTGGGCTGGCTTGCCGTCCAGCGCGAACTTGCGACGGGACTGAGGACCGCCAATCCGCTGGGGCATGTCTGGCGGGGGGTGGCGGGGACCATGGCGATGGGGCTGGGCTTCGCGGGCCTGGGCTATCTGCCGCTGCCCGAGGTGACGGCCATCGGCTATGCCGCGCCGCTGTTGACGGTGATCTTCGCCGCGATGTTCCTGGGCGAGGAGGTGCGGGCCTTCCGCATCTCGGCCGTGGCCCTGGGCATGGTCGGGGTGCTGATCGTGCTGGCCCCGCGCCTGTCCATCGACCCCGGCAGCGCCGGCATCGCCGAGACCCTGGGCGCGATGCTGGTCCTTGGCGGCGCGGTCTTTGCCGCGCTGGCGCAGGTCTTCGTCCGCCGCCTGGTGCAGACCGAGGTGACGGCGGCCATCGTCTTCTACTTCTCGCTGACCGCGACGCTTCTGTCGCTGGTCACGCTGCCCTTCGGCTGGGTCTGGCCCACGCCCGCAGAGGCCGCGCTACTGGTCACGGCGGGGCTTCTGGGCGGAGTGGGGCAGATCCTCCTGACCTCAAGCTACCGCGAGGCCGATGCCTCGCTGGTGGCGCCCTTCGACTATGCCTCGATGCTCTTCGCGCTGGGGATCGGCTATTTCGTCTTTGCCGAAGTGCCGACCCTGCCGATGCTGGCCGGTGCGGCGCTGATCGTGACGGCCGGAATCCTGATCATCTGGCGCGAGCGCAGGCTGGGGCTGGAGCGGGCGCGGCAAAGGAAGGCGATGACGCCGCAGGGCTAGGCCTGCCGCCAAGGCGGGGATTTGCGGTCCAGGAAGGCCGCGATGCCGAGACGGGCCTCTTCGCCTTCCCAGATGTCGGCGAGGCGGCGGATGCTGTCCTCGATCACCGCCGCGTCGATCCGGGGGCCAAGCGCGCGGGCCAGCCGCTTTGCGGCGGCGACGGCGGCGGGGGCGGCGGCAAGATAGGGCGCGACCTCGGCCTCGATGGCGACGTCGAGCGCGTCCGGTTCCACCGCGCGGGCGATGAGGCCCAGCCGTTCGGCCTCGTCCGCATCGAAGGCGCGGGCCGACATGAAGACGCGGCGGGCGCGGCCCTCGCCGATCCGGGCCAGGACATAGGGGCCGATGGTCGCGGGGATCAGGCCAAGCCGGGTCTCGGAAAAGCAGAAGCCGGTGCCCCGTGCCGCGAGGGCCACGTCGCAGACGCAGGCGAGGCCCAGGCCGCCGCCATAGGCCCCGCCGTGCAGCCTGCCGATCAGCGGCGCGGGGATCGTGTTCAGCGCCTGCAGCATTCCGGCCAGTTTCCCGGCCTCGCGGATTCTTTGCGCCCGGTCGGCCTCGACCTGCGCCTTCATCCAGGCAAGGTCGCCGCCCGCGCAGAAGACGGGGCCCGCGCCGGACAGCACGATGGCCCGCGTCGCGGGATTCTGTCCGACGGTGGACGCGAATTCGGTCAGTTCGGCGATCATGGCCGGGGACAGGACATTGCGCCGCTCGGGCGTGTTCAGGACCAGCCGGACCACGCCGCGCGGATCGGTGGTGACGTCCAGGGTCTGCCAGGTCATGGCGCGCTCCTCAGGCTGCGGGCGAAGCTGGCGGCACCGGCCAGCCGGTCGGGATCAAGGCCGGTGGCAAGGCCTTGGGACTGCAGGAAGGCGGCCACCGTCTCGGTCGCGACATTGCCTTTGGCGCCGGGCGCATAGGGGCAGCCGCCAAGGCCGCCGACCGAGGTGTCGAAGACCCGCAGCCCAAGGTCGAGGCTGGTCGCGATGTTCTGCAGGGCAAGGCCCCGCGTGTCGTGGTAGTGCCCGGCAAGGCGGTCGGCGGGCAGGCGTTCCAGCACCGCCTTCAGCATCCGGCCGATGGTTTCGGGCGTGCCCGCGCCCAGGGTGTCGCCCAGGCTGATCCGCTGGCAACCCATGGCCGCCAGAGCCGCGGCCAGATCGGCCACCGCCCCAGGAGCGACGGGACCGTCATAGGGGCAATCCGTGACGCAGGAGACATAGCCCCGGACCGGGATCGACTTCTCCGCCGCCTGGGCCAGCACCGGGCGGAAGCGGTCCAGGCTTTCGGCGACGGAACAGTTGATGTTGCGCTGCGAGAAACCTTCGGAGGCCGAGGCGAAGACCGCAACCTCGTCCGCCCCGGCGGCGAGGGCGTGCTCAAAGCCCTGGAGGTTGGGCGTCAGCGCCGCATAGCACACTCCCGGCCTGCGCGTGATCCCGGCCATGACCTCGGCCGCGTCGGCAAGCTGCGGCACCCATTTCGGGCTGACGAAACTGGTCACCTCGATATGGCTAAAACCGCAGTCGGAAAGCTGGTCGACAAGGCGGATCTTGTCGGGGGTGGCGATCGGCCGGGCCTCGTTCTGCAGCCCGTCGCGGGGGCCGACCTCGTAGAGGGTGACGTGATCAGCCAACTTCGGCCTCCATCCGCAGCAGAACCGTGCCGTCGCCGACCTGATCGCCTTCCGCGACCAGAACCTCGGCTACCACCCCGTCGCGCGGGGCGGTCAGGACATGCTCCATCTTCATCGCTTCCAGAAGGAGGAGCGGCTCGCCCTTCCTGACGCGATCCCCGGCACGGGTGCGCAGCGGGCCGACAAGGCCCGGCATCGGCGCGATGATCGCATCGCCGCCGACATGGTCGTGCGTGCCGCCAGACAGCGGATCCGGCACCGAGAAATCGTGCTTCACGCCGTCGAGGAACAGCGAAATGCGGCCCGGACCGGCCACCGGATGCGCGGTCCGCTGCACGCCCCCGGATACAAAGCGGACTTCGCCCGACCGATGGCCGATGATCGTCAGCGCCGTCTCGCCCAGCGGGCTGGAGGCGGCGAACTCTCCCGGCCCGAGCTGTCGGAGCCTGAGGTCCAGCCGCTCTCCCCCATGGGCCAGCACGACATGGCTTTCCGCCGTGCCCCAGCCGCGCCAGCCGGTCAGGCTGCGCCAGGGATCGGGATCGTCCGAGGGGAAGAGCAGGTCGAGCGCCGCCAGCGCCGCAAGGGCGGGGGCTTCGGGCGGCAGGGGCGGGCGGGCGGTCAGGCCCTCCAGCTCCCGCGCGATCAGGCCGGTATCGACCGCACCGGCGCGGAAGTCGGGATGCCGGGCCAGCGCGGCCAGGAATTCGGCATTGGTGGTCGATCCGGCGATCCGGCACTCGTCCAGCACCGATGCCAGCCGGGCCAGCGCCGAGGCGCGGTCGGGGGCGTGGACGATGACCTTGGCGAGCATGGGGTCATACCAGGGCGTGATCTCGTCGCCCTGCCGCACACCGCTGTCGATGCGGACCGGGCCATGGGTAAAGGCGGTTGCGGGCGGGAAGGACAGATACGTCAGCCGTCCGGTTGCGGGCAGGAAGCCGCGCTCGGCATCCTCGGCGTAAAGCCGGGCCTCGACGGCGTGACCGTCGATCCGCAAGTCCTCTTGCCGGAAGGGCAGTTCCTCCCCTGCCGCGACGCGCAGTTGCAACTCGACGAAATCCAGCCCGGTGATCGCCTCGGAGACCGGATGCTCGACTTGAAGCCGGGTGTTCATCTCCATGAACCAGAAGCCGTCGTCGCGCAGCGAGCCGGAGCCGTCGGCGATGAATTCCACCGTCCCGGCGCCGCGATAGCCGATGGCGCGGGCGGCCTGGATCGCAGTGCGGCCCATGGCGGCGCGGACGGGTTCGGTCATGCCGGGGGCGGGGGCTTCCTCGATCACCTTCTGGTGGCGGCGTTGAAGGCTGCAATCACGTTCGAACAGGTGGACGACATTGCCGTGGGCATCGGCGAAGACCTGGATCTCGATATGGCGGGGGCGAGCGACGTATTTCTCGATCAGGCAGGCCGGGTCGCCGAAGCTGGCCTGCGCCTCGCGTTCCGCGCCTTGCAGCGCATCGGCGAAGTCGGCCGGGTCTTCCACCAGCCGCATCCCCTTGCCGCCGCCGCCCGCGCGGGCCTTGATCAGGACCGGATAGCCGATGGCGGCGGCCTGCCCGGCCAGGAAGGCGGGATCGCGGTTCTCGCCGTGGTAGCCCGGCACCACCGGCACCCCGGCCGATTGCATCAATGCCTTGGCGGCATCCTTCAGGCCCATGGCGCGGATCGCCTGCGCAGGCGGGCCGATGAAGACGAGACCCGCCGCTTCCACGTCCGCGACGAAACCGGGGTTTTCCGACAGGAAGCCGTAACCGGGATGGATCGCCTGCGCGCCGGTCTTCAGCGCGGCCGCGATGATCGCCTCGCTGCGCAGGTAGCTTTCGGCGACGGGGGCGGGGCCGATGCGCACCGCCTCGTCGGCCAGCGCGACATGCAGCGCGCCGGCATCGGCGTCGGAATGGACGGCCACGGTCGCGATCCCCATGCGGCGGGCGGTGGTGATGACGCGGGCGGCGATCTCGCCCCGGTTGGCAATCAGGATCTTGCGGAACATCCGGGCCTCACATGCGGAACAGGCCAAAGCGCGTCGGCGGGATCGGGGCGTTCAGCGTGGCAGACAGCGACAGGGCCAGCACCGCCCGCGTCTGGCGGGGGTCGATGATCCCGTCGTCCCACAGCCTTGCCGAGGCGTAGAGCGGGTGCGACTGGCGCTCGAACATCTCCAGCGTCGGGCGCTTGAACTCGGCCTCCTCTTCTTGCGACCAACTGCCGCCCTGGCGCTGGATCGCCTCGCGGCGGACGGTGGCAAGGACGCCCGCCGCCTGCTCGCCGCCCATGACGGAGATCCGGCTGTTGGGCCAGGTCCAGAGGAAGCGCGGCCCGTAGGCGCGGCCGCACATGCCGTAATTGCCCGCCCCGAACGAGCCGCCCACGATCATAGTGATCTTCGGCACCTGCACCGTGGCGACGGCGGTGACCAGCTTCGCGCCATCCTTGGCGATACCCCGGTTTTCCGCCGTCCGGCCGACCATGAAGCCCGAGATGTTCTGCAGGAACACCAGCGGAATGCCGCGCTGGGCGCAAAGCTCGACGAAATGCGCGGCCTTCAGCGCGCTTTCCGAAAAGATCACCCCGTTGTTGCCGATGATGCCGACGGGTATTCCCATCACATGGGCGAAACCGCAGGTGATGGTCGTGCCATAGCGCGGCTTGAACTCGTCATAGCGCGAGCCGTCGACGGTGCGGGCGATCAGCTCGCGGATGTCCCAGGGGGTTTTCAGGCCGGGCGGGACAAGGCCCAGGATCTCTTCAGGGTCGAAGGCCGGGTCCTCGGGGGATTGCAGGGCGACGGCGGGGCTTTTGCGGCGGTTCAGGGTCGCCACGGCGCGACGGGCAAGGGCGAGGGCATGGGCGTCGTCCTCGGCCAGAAGGTCGGCCACGCCGGAAAGGCGGGTGTGCACGTCGCCGCCGCCCAGTTCTTCGGCGCTGACGACCTCTCCTGTCGCGGCCTTCACCAGGGGCGGGCCGGCGAGGAAGATCGTCCCCTGGTCCTTCACGATGATCGTCACATCCGACATGGCCGGCACATAGGCCCCGCCCGCGGTGCAGGATCCCATGACGACGGCAATCTGCGCGATGCCCTGCGCCGACATGTTGGCCTGGTTGAAGAAGATCCGGCCGAAATGGTCGCGGTCGGGAAAGACCTCGTCCTGGTTGGGCAGGTTCGCGCCGCCGCTGTCGACCAGATAGACGCAGGGCAGGCGGTTCTCGGCAGCGATCTCCTGCGCGCGCAGGTGCTTCTTCACCGTCATCGGGAAATAGGTGCCGCCCTTCACCGTGGCGTCGTTGGCGAGGATCATCACCTCCTGCCCCTCGACCCGGCCGATCCCGGCGATCAGCCCGGCCGAGGGGCTGGCGCCGTCGTAAAGCCCATGAGCGGCGAACAGGCCGATCTCCAGGAAGGGCGAGCCGGGGTCGAGCAGCCGGTCGATGCGTTCGCGCGGCAGAAGCTTGCCCCTGCTCTGGTGCAGGCCGCGGGCCTTGTCGCCGCCACCGGCAAGGGCCAGCGTGGCGGCAGTCTTCACGGTCTCCAGCGCGGCAAGGTTGACGGCCTGGTTGGCGCGGAACGCCTCGCTGCGGGGCGAGATCGCCGAGGTCAGGATCGTCATGCCCCCATCGCCCCCATCAATTCGCGCCCGATCAGCATGCGGCGGATCTCGCTGGTGCCCGCGCCGATCTCCATGAGCTTCGCGTCGCGGAAGATGCGGGCGACGGCTGCGTCGTTCAGGAAGCCCGCGCCGCCCATCGCCTGCACGGACTGGTGCGCCACCTCCATCGCCATCTCCGAGGCGTAAAGCACGCAGGCCGCCGCATCCTGGCGCGTGACCTGGCCCCGGTCGCAGGCGCGGGCGACGGCGTAGACATAGGCCCGGGCCGAGTTCAGCTTGGTGTAGATGTCGGCGATCTTGCCCTGCATCAGCTGGAACTGCCCGATGCTTTGCCCGAACTGCTTGCGGCTGACCATGTAGGGCATGATCTCGTCCAGGCAGGCGGCCATGATGCCGGTGCCGATGCCCGAAAGCACAACCCGTTCATAGTCGAGGCCGGACATCAGGACGCGCACGCCCTTGCCCTCGGCCCCCAGCACGTTCCCGGCCGGGACGGCAACATCCTCGAAGATCAGCTCGCCGGTGTTCGACCCCCGCATCCCCAGCTTGTCGAAATGCGGCGAGGTGCGGAAGCCCGGCATGGTCCGCTCCACCAGGAAGGCGGTGATGCCCTTCGATCCCGCCTGCGGGTCGGTCTTGGCATAGACCACCAGCACATCGGCGTCGGGGCCATTGGTGATCCAGTATTTCGTGCCGTTCAGGATGTAGTGGTCGCCGCGCTTCTCGGCGCGCAGCGTCATCGACACCACATCCGACCCGGCCCCGGCCTCGGACATGGCCAGCGCGCCGACCTGGGTGCCAGCGATCAGGCCGGGCAGGTATTTTCGCTTCTGCGCCTCGGTCCCGTTCAGCGCGATCTGGTTGACGCAGAGGTTGGAATGCGCGCCGTAGCTCAGCGAGACCGAGGCCGAGGCGCGGGCGATCTCCTCCACCGCGACGACATGGGCGAGGTAGCCCAGCCCTGCGCCGCCATGGGCCTCGGGCACGGTGATGCCGAGAAGACCAAGCTCGCCCATCTCGGGCCAAAGCTCCGCCGGGAAGGCGTTCCGCCGGTCGATCTCCGCCGCCATCGGCCTGACCCGGTCCTGCGCCCAGCGGTGGACCATCTCGCGCAGCGCCTCGACATCCTCGCCCAGATCGAAACCCATCGAACCCAGAAACATTCCGTCCCCCTATTCCGCCGCCGTTGCCAACGGTCTTTGCTCTTGCAGCGCCGCCCGCAGCGCGTCGCGCCGTTCCATCTGCCGGGCGAAGGCCGTCTCCTTGACCGGACCATAGCCCCGAATCTCCTGCGGCAGGGCCAGAAGTTCGCGCAGGAGCGGCAGGGTTTCCGCCGAAAGCACCCGCTCGGCGAGATCGAGGTCGGCCTCGTAAAGCGCGATCAGCCGGCGCTCCATCCGGCGGTCGGCGGTATGGCCGAAGGGATCGGCCCAGGTGCCGCGCAGGCGTTTCAACCGGGCGAGGACGCCGAGGACCGGCAGGATCCAGGGTCCGAACTCGCGCTTGCGAGGGCGGCCGTCTGCAGCCTTGCCCGGCAGGATCGGCGGGGCGAGGTTCAGGGAGATACGGTAGGGACCTTCGAACTCGGCCTCCAGCCCGGCGCGGAAGGCGGGGTCGGAATAAAGCCGCGCGACCTCGTATTCGTCCTTGTAGGCCAGGACCTTGGCATAGGTCTCGGCGGCGGTGCGGATCAGGTCCCCGGCCCCGATCCGGTCCGCGGCCCTGCCGATCCGGTCCAGCCGGGCGCGGTAGCGGTCGGCAAGGGCCGCGTCCTGATAGGCGCGCAAGTGGTCGGCGCGGCGGTCGATCAGCGCCGGAAGCGACGGCGCCTCGGGCGCCGCCTTCGTACCGGCAAGCGCCGCGACCCGCGCGGGGTCATGCGCCAGGAGCCGGCCCCAGTTGAAGGCATCGGTGGTGGATTGCACCGCCGTCCCGTTCAGCGCGATGGCCTGCAGGATCGACTCCCGCGCGAGAGGGATCAGGCCAAGTTGCCAGGCATAGCCCACCATCATCAGGTTCGCGCCGATTTCGTCTCCGGTCAGGCCCCTAGCCAGCGCCGAGAAGTTCAGGAAATTCCGCGACGACCGCGTGGCCTGCGCGACCGAGGCCTCGACCTGCGCCTCCTTGAAGTCGAAATCTCGGTGGCGGATGAAGTCCGAGACCGGCGTGATGCGGGTGTTCAGCACCACCTCGGTCCGGGCCGGATCGCAGAGAAGGATGCTGTCCTTCGACGCCGCGACCACCGAATCCGCCGCCAGCAGCAGATCGGCCGAGCCCGCAGCGATCCGGGGCGCGGCGATCGGCCGGTCGGGGCGCGAGATGCGGACATTGCTCATCACCGCGCCGCCTTTCTGCGCAAGGCCCGCCATGTCCAGCACCATCGGGATCTTGCCGTCGACATGCGCCGCCATCCCCAGGATCGCGCTGATCGTCAGCACCCCTGTTCCCCCCACCCCCGCCAGCGCCAGGTTCCAGGCGCGTTCGATCTTCGGCAGTTCCGGCTCGGGCAGGGCCGAGACATCCGCCCCCGCCTGTGGCCTTGCCTTGCGCAGGGTCGCGCCCCTCACGGTCACGAACGAGGGGCAGAAGCCCTTGAGGCAGGAATAATCCTTGTTGCAGGCCGACTGGTTGATCTTGCGCTTGCGGCCGAGGTCGGTCTCCAGCGGCTCGACCGCAACGCAGTTCGACGTCTCCGAGCAATCGCCACAGCCCTCGCAGACCGCCGGATTGATCCAGAGGCGGAGGTCGGGGTCCTCCATCTCTCCGCGCTTGCGGCGCCGGCGCTTTTCGGCGGCGCAGGTCTGTTCGTAGACGATGATCGTCACGCCCGGCACCTCGCGCAGTTCCAGCATCACCGCGTCGATCTCGTCGCGGTGGCGGACCTCGGTGCCCTTGGCCAGGTCGGCGGCGCGATAGGTCTCGGGCTTGTCCGACATCAGGACGACGCGGGCCACGCGCTCGTTGTGGACCAGGTGGGTGATCTGCTCGGGCGTCAGCACCCCGTCGATCGGCTGGCCGCCGGTCATGGCGACGGCGTCGTTGAACAGGATCTTGTAGGTGACATTGGCGCCCGCCGCGACCGACTGGCGGATCGCCATATGGCCCGAGTGGAAATAGGTGCCGTCGCCCAGATTGACGAAACGGTGCCTCTCGTCGGTGAAATGCTGGATCGCGGTCCAGGGCACGCCCTCGCCGCCCATCTGCGACAGGGTCTCGGTCCGGCGGTCCATCCAGATCGCCATGTAATGGCAGCCGATCCCCGCCATGGCCGTCGATCCCTCCGGCACGCGGGTCGAGGTGTTGTGCGGGCAGCCGGCGCAGTAATAGGGCACGCGCAGCACGGGGGGCACATGGCCGGCCGCCCGCGCCTCGGCCCGGTGCAGCGCCTCGGCCCGCGCGCGCAGATGGGCGGCAAGGCTTTCGGGCAGGTCCAGCCGCAGAAGCCGCTCGGCGATGGCCCCGGCCACCCGCGCCACCGTCAGCCCGGCGGAAAGGCTGAGGAACGGCTGGTCCTTCTCGTCGAACTTGCCGACGATGCGCGGGCGCACGTCGCTGCGCCAGTTGAACAGCTCCTGCTTGATCTGGTTCTCGATGATCTCGCGGCGTTCCTCGACGACCAGCACCTCCTCCAGCCCCTGCGAGAAGGCGCGGATGCCCTCGGGTTCCAGCGGCCAGGGCATGCGCACCTTGTAGAGCCGTAGCCCGATCACCGCCTGCTCCGCCGCGCCCAGGCCCAGTTCGGCCAGCGCCTGCCGCACGTCCTCATAGGCCTTGCCCGAGGCGACGATCCCGAAGCGGTCGCGGCCATGGGTGGTGATCAGCCGGTCCACCCCGTTGGCGCGGGCGAAGGCGATGGCGGCATAGCCCTTGTGCTCCTGCAACCGCTCGTCCTGCACCAGCGGCGGATCGGGCCAGCGCAGGCCGAGGCCGCCGGGCGGCAGCGCGAAGTCCGGGGGCAGCACGAATTGCCGCGCCTCCTGCGCCAGGTCCACGACCGAGGAGATCTCGACCGTCTCCGAGATCACCTTGAAGCCGACCCAGCAGCCCGAGAAGCGCGACATGGCGATGCCCAGCAGACCCATCTCCAGGAATTCATGGATCGACGAGGGGTAGAGCATCGGCATCAGCGCCGAGATGAAGGCATGGTCCGACTGGTGCGGGATCGAGCTGGACTTGCAGGTGTGGTCATCCCCCGCGATCGCCAGCACGCCGCCATGCGGGGCGGTGCCCGCCGCATTCGCGTGCTTGAACACATCGCCCGAGCGATCCACGCCCGGACCCTTGCCATACCAGATGCCCAGGACCCCGTCCTTGCGTGCGCCCTTCGACAGATGCACCTGCTGGCTGCCCCAGACCGCCGTGGCCGCCAGGTCTTCGTTCAGGCCCGGCTGGAACACCACCCCGTGCCGGTCCAGGAACTTCCGCGCCTTGACCAGCTGCTGGTCATAGCCGCCCAGGGGAGAGCCGCGATAGCCCGAGATGAAACAGCCCGTGTCCAGCCCCGCCGCCCGGTCGCGGCGCATCTGGGTCATGGGCAGGCGGACCAGGGCTTGCGTCCCGGTCATGAAGACCGAACCCGCCTCGGCCGCGTATTTGTCGTCAAGCGAGATGGCCATGCGCGCGTCCTTTCTCTCGGACCCCCTGTGGCAACACTCTAGGACCGGCCGACGGGACAAGGTCTCTATTGCTGACCTGCTTGTCGGCGACCTTGGAACACCGTACCTGTTCCTTGCGTCTTCAAGGCAATATGGTGCTCTGTCGGGCGAGTTTCCACCTGCCTGTCGCTTGAGGAGGAAAGATGCAGCTGGACGAACCCGACCGCCGCATCCTGCGTGCCCTGCAGGATGAGCCCGAACTGACCCTGCGCGAGCTGGGCGAGGTCACCGGCCTCAGCCATTCCCCGTGCTGGCGGCGGCTCAAACGGTTGCAGGACGAGGGGGCGATCAGCCCGAAGCGCTTCGTCGTCGATCCCGAGGCGGTGGGCTTCGAGATCCTGGTCCTGTGCTTCGTCAAGATCTCGCACCACCAGCGCGACCGCCTGCGCGCCTTCGAGGAGGCGGTGGTCAAGGTGCCCGAGGTCATGCAGTGCCATTCGCTGACCGGCGAATACGACTATGTGCTGCAGGTCGTGGCGACCAGCGTGCGGGACTACGAGGCAACGGTGAAGAACGCGCTGGTCGAGTTGCCCAATGTGCAGTCGATCAACACCAGCTTCACGTTGAAGCGGGTCAAGCACACGCTGAACGTGCCGGTCTAGAAATCCGCCTTCAGTCCGCGCGGGCGCCGGTGCATCCTGTGCGCAGGACGCAAGGGAGGTAAAGGATGCGCACATTGCTGCTTTACGGCGACAGCAACACCCATGGCACGCTGCCGATGGAGGGGCTTGGGGCCTCGGGCCGTTTCCCGCGCGACGACCGCTGGCCGGGACGGCTGGCGAAGCTCCTGCCCGATTGGGAGGTGATCGCCGAGGGGCATCCGGGTCGCACCACGCTGCATGACGACCCGGTCGAAGGGGCGCATCGCAACGGCTTGACGGTGCTGCCCGCGATCCTGGAAAGCCACCGGCCGGTGGATGTGGTCCTTCTGATGCTGGGGACCAATGACCTGAAGGCGCGGTTCTCGGTCACCGCAAGCGACATCGCCCTGTCGCTGGAGCGGCTGGTGCGCGTGATCCGCGCCTCGGAGGCGGGGCCGGGGCGGGGGGCTCCGGACGTGCTTCTGGTGGCGCCGCCGCCGATTGCCGAGGTCGGTTGCCTTGCCGGCATGTTCGCCGGCGGCGCGGCGAAGTCGCAGGGCCTTGCGGCCGAGATCCGGGCAGCGGCGGCGCGGCTGGCGGTGCCGTTCCTGGATGCGGGCGCGGTGGTCCAGGTCTCGCCCATCGACGGGATCCACTATGACCCCGAGGCGAATCCGGCGTTGGCCGAAGCCTTCGCTGTCGCAATCCGCCACTATTTCCCCGGTTGAGGTCGGGATCGAACTTGCCTGCGCCGGGCTTCGACCGCAGGATCGGTCGGGGAGGACCAGCCATGACCAGCCACGATACTGCCCTTGCCGCCATCGCCGAGTTGCGCGCCAATGTCTCGGTGCCCTTCGAGCGTGCCCAGGCGATGCCGAAGGCGGTCTATACCTCGCCCGATTTCGCCCGCGCCGAACAGGAGCATATCTTCGCGAAGGAATGGCTTTGCGCCGGCCGGGCCGATGCGCTGGCCAATCCCGGCGACTATCTGACGATGAACATCGCCGGCGAGCCGGTGATCATCCTGCGCGACCGCGAAGGCGCCCTGCGCGGCATGTCCAACGTCTGCCGGCACCGGATGAGCACGTTGCTGGAGGGCCGGGGCAATGTACGCTCGATCGTCTGTCCCTACCACGCCTGGACCTACAATCTGGACGGCAGCCTGCGCGGCGCCCCGGCGATGGCGCGGAACGAGGGCTTCTGCAAGGAGGACGTGAAGCTTCCGGCGGTCCGGGTCGAGGACTGGCAGGGCTGGATCATGGTCACGCTGAACCCCGATGCCCCGCCGGTGGCCGAGCGTCTGGCGGGAGTTGACCGGCTGGTCGGCCACCTGCCGATGGCGGACTACCGCGAGGTCTTCCGCGAGGAGTTCCGCTGGGACACCAACTGGAAGGTGCTGGCCGAGAACTTCATGGAAAGCTACCACCTGCCGGTCTGCCATTCCGGCACCATCGGCGGGGCCTCGGACCTGAACAAGATGGAATGCCCCGAGGGCGAGGAGGCCTTCAACCATCACTGGATCATCAAGAACGACCTGGTGCCCCTGGCGCTGGCGCACCCGTCGAACACCGCGCTTCAGGGCGATGACCGCCGGATCACCTGGCTTCTGGCGATCTACCCCGCGCTCCTCATCACCCTGACGCCGGGCTATTTCTGGTATCTCTCGCTGACGGCCGACGGCCCGGGCTCGGTCCGGGTGCTGTTCGGCGGCGGGATGAGCAAGGAATGGATGGCCGACCCCGAGGCGGAGCGGCATCTGGCGTCGGTGAAGGCGCTGCTGGACGACGTCAACGTCGAGGACAAGGGCTGCGTCGAGAAGGTCTGGAAGGGGCTGTGCGCCGGCATGTCCTCGCCCGGCGCGCTCAGCCATCTGGAGCGGCCGAACTACGATTTCGCCCGCTACATCGCCAGCCGGATGCCGTAGGGGCTTGACCCCGGCGCAGGAGGCGTCACCTATCCGGGCATGACGCAACATGCCCTGATCGTGGCGCACGGCCAGCCCTCGGACCCCCTGACCGCCGCCCGCGCACTGGAGGCGCTGGCGGCGCGGGTGCAGACCCTCCTGCCGGACTGGGAGGTCGCGGCCGCGACGCTGGCCGAACCGGGCGCGCTGGCCCGGGCGGTGGCGGGGCGGCCGGGTGGGGTGGTCTTTCCGATGTTCATGGCCGGGGGCTGGTTCACCCGGGTGCAGATCCCGGCGAAGCTGGCCGAGGCCGGGGCGGGGGCGCGGTCCGGACTTTGGACGGTGCTGGAGCCCTTCGGCTGCGACCCCGCCGTCCACGACCTCTGCGTCGCTCTGGCACGCGAGGCGGGCGGGCGCGAGGTGATCCTGGCGGCGCACGGCTCGTTCAAGTCGCCCGCACCGTCGCAGATCGCGGGGCATGTGGCGGAACGCATCGCGGCCGAGACCGGCGCGCGTGTCCGGTCGGGCTTCATCGACCAGGAGCCGCAGCTTTCCTCCCTGACCGGGATGGCGGGCGTCTGCCTGCCGTTCTTCGCGGCCGGAGGCGGCCATGTCAGCGACGACATTCCCGCCGCGCTGGCGAAGGCGGGGTTCCAGGGGCGGATCCTGCCGCCGGTGGGGCTGGACCCGCGGGTGCCGGAGATCGTTGCGGCGGCGATCGCACGGCGGGTGCCGGTCTGTTCCGGGGCCTGCCGGTGGGTGCGGTGACCAAAATCCTTCGAAGGATTTTGCAAATTTCTTCGAAGAAATTTGGTCCCCGGCCTCAGACCGTGTGCAGGTAGAGGTCGAAGTCCACCTCGCTGACCGTCCGCATCACACGTGCATATTCCGCCGCCATGATCGCGGTGAAGGTGCGGTGCATGTCCTCGCCCAGGGCGTTCTTCAGGAAATCCGACCGTTTCGCCGCGTCGATGGCGGATTTCCAGTCCGACGGGATGCCGGCGTTGTCCTCGTCGGCATAGCCGTTGCCGGTGGTCTCGGGGCCGGGGTCGATCTGCTCCTTCATGCCCTTGCGCACGCCCGCCAGTACGGTCGCGGCCACCAGATAGGGATTGGCGTCCACCCCCGCCGGGCGATGCTCGATCCGCCGGGCCTTGATCTCTCCCGCCGGGATCCGCAGCGCGACCGAGCGGTTGTTGACGCCCCAGGTCGGGCTGACGGGCGCATAGGACTGGCTCGCGAAGCGCCGCCACGAATTCGCATGGGGCGCGAAGACCAGCATCGATTCGCCCATCGTCTGTTTCAGGCCGCCGAGGGCATGCAGGATCGTGGGGTTCCACTTGCCCTCTTCCGCCTCGACGAAGACGTTCTTCCCCGCATCGTCCAGCATCGAGACGTGGAAATGCATCCCCGACCCGGCGTAGTTCTCGTTCGGCTTGGCCATGAAGCAGGCCACCACGCCATGCGCGCGCGCCTGCGCTCGGACGATGCGCTTCAGCCGCATCAGGTCGTCGGCTGCCTGCATCACGTCGGTGCGGTAGTGCAGCGTCAACTCGTACTGGCCGGGGGCATATTCCGAGATCAGCGTCTCGGCCTTGATGCCCGCCTTTTCGGCCCCGGCGTAGATGTCGGAGAACAAGGGCAGCATCCCGTGCAGATGATCGACGGAATAGACCTCGGTCTTGCGGCTGGACCGGCGGTCGAGCACGTCGCGGGCGGGCTGCATCTTGCCGTCGGGGCCGCGCTCCGGGTCGAGCAGGAAGAACTCCAGTTCGAAGGCGCCGGCAGGGTGCAGGCCGTCCTGCGCAAGGAGGTCCACCTGCCGCTGCATCGCGTGGCGGGGGTCCGAGGTCATCGGCGCGCCATCGAGCGTATACATCGACATGAACACCTCGCCGCGCGGCGGCTGGGTGTTGTGCAGCGGCTTCAGCGTGCCGGGGATCGGCCAGGCGCGCAGGTCGCCGTCGCCCTGGTCCCAGATGAGACCCGTCTCGTGCACGTCCTCGCCGCAGATGTCGAGGCCGAGGATCGAGATCGGCAGATGGCGGCCATTGTTGTAAAAGGACAAAAGCTCATGCCGGCGGATGATCTTGCCCCGGCCGATGCCGTTGGCGTCGTGCAGGATGATGTCAAAAGCCTCGATCTCGGGATGGGCTTCGAGAAAGGCTTCCGCCTCGGCTGCGGTGGAACCGGAGGGGCTGGTCGTGGTCATTTTCAGTCTGCCTGGAAAAGGTCGGAAAGGATGGCGTCGAAGCTGGCAATCAGGCGGTCGACCTGGGCCTTCTTCGTCGCGGGGCTGATCAGCATCATGTTGTGGAAGGGCGCGATGAGCGTGCCGCGGTTGATGAGGCCGGTGTGGATCGCGGCCTCCACCTGCGGCTGGTGGGCGTAACCCGCCTGCGTCCCGTTCTTCAGGGGGCCGGGGGCGCAGATGAACTCCACCCGCGCGCCGACGCGGACGACGTGCCAGGGGGCCTTGTGCCTGTCGATGACCCTGGCGAGGCCACGGGACAGGCGCTCGGCCAGCTTCTCCATATGGGCGTAGTTTTCCGGGGTCATCACTTCGGACAGGTTGGCGACGAGGCAGGCGAACTGCATCGGGTTGGCGGAAAGCGTGGTGCCCATGCCGCTGCGGCCGGGCGCGCGCCGTGCGTTCGCCTCCTCGTACCGCTGCGCGGTCTCGTCGGTCAGGCCCCAGACGGCGGTCGGCATCCCCCCGGCAACGCATTTGCCGACGACGAAGATGTCGGGGCTGAGGGAATGGACGCGGGTATAGCCGCCGAGGCCGGAGGAGATGGTGTGCGTCTCGTCCATGATGAGAAGCGCGCCGTATTGTTTCGACAGGCGGCGCAGGCCGTCGTGGAAGCCGGGGTCGGGCAGGACCATGCAGGAGTTGGTCATCACCGGCTCGGTCAGGATCGCGGCGACGTCGCCCTTGGCGAGCGCGGCCTCGACGCTGGCCAGGTCGTTGAATTCGCAGGCGACGGCGGTCTGCGTCAGGTCGGCCACCTGGCCGAGAAGACCCGGGGAGTTCACCGTGACCCCGTTTTCCAGCGAGACGAAGCTGTCGTCCACCGTGCCGTGGTAGCAGCCGTTGAACACCAGGACCTTGGGCTTGCCGGTGATCGCCCGGGCGACGCGGAGGGCGAAGCGGTTGGCGTCGGTGGCGGTGGTGGCGATCTGCCAGCGGAAGGGACCGAAACGCTCGGTCAGGAGGCGGCCTGCCTCCAGCGCGGCTTCCGTGGGGAGCATGTAGGTCAGGCCGCGCCGGGCCTGCTGGCGGATCGCCCTGGCGACGGGGGCGGGGGAGTGGCCGAACATCGAGCCGGTGTCGCCGAGGCAGAAGTCGTCCAGCGTCACGCCGTCGATATCCTCGATCCGCGCGCCTTGGGCGCGGGCGACCAGCGGCAGATGCGGCATCGGCCAGTCGGCCATCCAGTGCATCGGCACGCCGCCAAGGAAGTGCCGCGATCCTTCGGCCAGCGCCTTCCGGGCCTTCGGGCGGGCCTTGGCGTAGATCCCGGCCTCACGCCTGGCGAAAGCGGCCAGGCGGTCCTGGCGGATACCGGCGATCATCTCGTCTGACAATTCGGGCCTCGCGGGGTTGCTGGCCGTATATGCGACATAATTTGATCAAAAAGCAAGCGGTGGCTCGTCGTTCGCCTTCGGCTCCTCCTCGCAGGGCGTCACGCGCGACCTGTGAGGAGTGACGAAGTCACCGACGAGCGGGTGGGTCAGGCCCAGTTTCCCTCGAAATCCTGCGGGATCAACAGGTTGTGCCGGCCCATCGCCTTCACGTCACGCTCGCCGCAGAGCGCCATGGTAATGTCCATCTCCTTGCGGATCACCTCGAGCGCGGCGGTCACGCCAGTCTCGCCCATCGCGCCGAGGCCGTGGATATAGGCCCGGCCGATCATCGTGCCCGTCGCACCAAGGCTGAGCGCCTTCAGCACGTCCTGGCCCGAGCGGATGCCCGAATCCAGCCAGACCTCGGTCCGGTCGCCGATGGCGCGGACAATCGACGGCAGCATCCGGATCGAGCTGAGCGCCCCGTCCAGCTGCCGCCCGCCGTGGTTCGAGACGATCACCGCATCGGCGCCGGCGTCGGCGGCCATCCTGGCATCCTCGGGGTCGAGCACGCCCTTGAGGATGAACTTGCCCTTCCACTGGTCGCGGATCCGGGCGACCTTGGCCCAGTCGAGCTGGGGATCGAACTGCTCGTTCGTCCAGGTGGTCAGGTCGGAAAGGCTGGTCACGCCCTTCACATGGCCGACGATGTTGCGGAACTGCCGACGCGGGGTCTTCAGCATGTTCAGCGACCAGCGCGGCTTCAGCGCCATGTTGATCAGGTTCGGGATCGTCGGCCGTGGTGGCGAGGTCAGGCCGTTCTTCAGGTCCTTGTGGCGCTGGCCCAGGATCTGCAGGTCCAGCGTCAGCACCAGGGCGCTGCATTTCGCGGCCCGGGCGCGTTCGATGGCGCTGTCGACGAAATCCTCGTCCTTCATCACGTAAAGCTGGAACCAGAACGGATCGGGGCTGGCCGCCGCCACGTCCTCGATCGAACAGATCGACATGGTCGAGAGGGTGAAGGGCACCCCCGCCCTGGCCGCGGCCCGCGCCGCGTGGATCTCGCCGTCGGGATGCTGCATCCCGGTCGATCCGACCGGGGCCAGCGCCACCGGCATCGAGACCCTGTGCCCGGCCATCGTGCTGGAGAGGTCACGCCCGGTCAGGTCGCGCGCGACCCGCTGGCGGAAGCGGAGTTTCGTGAAGTCCGAGGAATTCTCGCGGAAGGTCTGCTCGGTGTAGCTGCCGCTTTCGCAATAGTCCCAGAACATGCGCGGCGTGCGCTTCCGGTGCAGGCGCTTCAGATCCTCGATGCAGGTGATCACGGGCATGGGTGGTGGCTCCCGGTATTGGTCAACTCCTGTTACCAATACCGCGGGCATCCGTCCATACGTCCGGCAAGCGCGCGACCCCGGAATTCGAACGAATTCCGGGACGATTTCCGTCCGGAAATCGGCGTCGCGCGAGGATCAGGCCGAATGCGCTCCGTCGGCCAGCGCCTTCACGCGGGCCAGCACCTGCGCAACCGGCACGCCCGCACCGATGTCCTTGACGATGGCCGAGCCCACGACGCAGCCATCCGCCACGCCGGCGATGGTCTTCGCCGCCTCGGGCGTGTTGATGCCGAAGCCGACGATCACCGGCAGGCCGGTCGACCGCTTGATCCGCACGACCTCCGGTCCCACGTCGGTCGCCTGCGCCGCCGCCGCCCCGGTGATGCCGGTGATCGAGACGTAGTAGACGAAGCCGGAGGTGTTCTGCAGCACCTTCGGCAGGCGCTTGTCATCGGTGGTGGGCGTCGCCAGCCGGATGAAGTTCAGCCCGGCCTTCTGCGCCGGGATGCAGAGTTCGGCATCCTCCTCGGGCGGCAGGTCCACCACGATGAGGCCGTCGATCCCGGCGTCGGTCGCCTCGACCAGGAAGCGGTCGACGCCGCGCGAATAGATCGGGTTGTAGTAGCCCATGAGGACGATGGGCGTCCTGTCATCCGCGGCCCGGAAGGCGCGGACCATGGCCAGCACCCGGTCCATCTTCATGCCGCCTTCCAGCGCCCGCTGCCCGGCCGCCTGGATCGTCGGCCCGTCCGCCATCGGATCGGTGAAGGGCATCCCCAGCTCGATCACGTCCACCCCGGCGGCCGGAAGGCCCTGCATCACGGCAAGCGAGGTCGCCTCGTCGGGATCGCCGCCCATGATATAGGCGACGAAGGCCTTCTTCCCCTCGGCCTTCAGCCGCGCGAAGGTGTCGTCGATCCGTGTCATGGCGGTCCCCCTGCTGGTCGGCTCCATCTGCCATGGCCGACATGGGGAAATCAATGGGACTCAGCCCGGTTGCCGCCAGGGCGAGGAGATCATCCAGTGCGTCCCGAAGCGGTCCTTCACCATGCCGAACCCGTCGGACCAGAAGGTCGGCTGGAACTCCATGATCACCGCGCCGCCCTCGCTGAGGGCGGCGAAGATGCGGCGGGCCTCGGCCTCGGAAGCGGCCTCGTGGCTGATCGACACCGCCTTCTGCGGATCGCCCGCCATGCCCGGCGGGAAGTCCGAGGCCATCAGGCTGCGACCGCCGACGCGCAGGGTTGCATGCAGGATCAGGTCCGAGCCCTGCATCTCGGCCGGGGCCTCGGGCATCTGGGCATAGGTCATCATTTCCAGCGTGCCGCCGAACAGATCGCGGTAGGCCTCCAGCGCGGCGCGGGCGTTGCCCTGGAAATGGATATAGGGATCGAAGCTCATGGTGCACCTCCTGCCCGCCAGCCTACGCCCGGGATCCGAGTCGCAGAAGCTTGATCCCGCCGCGCCACCCCCGTAGAAGCGGCCCGTCGCTTGCAGGAGGGTATCATGGGCTTCAGGATGGGCATCGTCGGGCTGCCGAACGTGGGCAAGTCCACCCTCTTCAACGCGCTGACCCGTACGGCGGCGGCGCAGGCGGCGAACTTCCCCTTCTGCACCATCGAGCCCAACGTGGGCGAGGTCGCGGTCCCCGATGCGCGGCTGGACAAGCTGGCGGCGATCGCGGGCTCGAAGCAGATCATCCCGACACGGATGACCTTCGTCGATATCGCCGGCCTCGTGCGCGGGGCATCGAGGGGCGAGGGCCTCGGCAACCAGTTCCTCGCCAATATCCGCGAATGCGACGCCATCGCCCATGTGCTGCGCTGCTTCGAGGACGGCGACATCACCCATGTCGAGGGCCGGATCGACCCGGTGGCCGATGCCGAGACCATCGAGACCGAGCTGATGCTGGCGGATCTGGAATCGATCGAGCGGCGCCGGGCGAACCTGGCGCGCAAGCTCAAGGGCGGCGACAAGGAAAGCCTGGACCAGGACCGCCTGCTGGCCGTGGCGCAGAAGGTGCTGGAGGACGGCAAGCCCGCCCGTACGATCCAGATCGCCGAGGATGACCAGAAACAATGGCGGATGCTGCAGCTCCTGACCGCGAAGCCGGTGCTTTACGTCTGCAACGTCGAGGAGGCTTCGGCCGCGACAGGCAACAGCCAGTCGGCCCGCGTGGCCGAGATGGCGGCGAAACAGGGCGCGGGCGCGGTGGTGATCTCGGCCCGGATCGAGGAGGAACTGGCGCAGCTTCCCGAGGACGAGGCCGCGATGTTCCTGGAGGAGATGGGCCTGCACGAGGCCGGGCTCGACCGGCTGATCCGCGCGGGCCATGCGCTTCTGGGCCTGCAGACCTATTTCACCGTCGGCCCGAAGGAGGCCCGCGCCTGGACGATCCAGAAGGGCACGCTGGCGCCGCAGGCGGCCGGGGTGATCCATGGCGATTTCGAAAAGGGCTTCATCCGGGCCGAAACCGTCGCCTATGACGATTACATCGCCGGCAATGGCGAGGCGGGGGCCAAGGAGGCCGGCAAGTTCCGGGTGGAAGGCAAGACCTACGAGGTCAAGGACGGCGACGTCCTGCATTTCCTGTTCAACGGCTGAGTGCGGGAACTGATCTGCGGGCGCCTATCCCCGCAGGATCGCCCAGATGAAGCGCAGGCAGACGGCGGCCAGGAACAGGCCGAAGGCGGTTTCCAGGCGGCGGCGGCTCAGGCCATGGGCCAGCGCCACGCCGAAGCGGGTGGTCAGGATCGAGGTGGGGATCGTGAGCGCGAAGGTCGCGAGCGAGACGAAGCCGAGCGCGTCGGCGGGCAGGTCGGTCCGTCCCCAGCCGGCCGCCATGTAGCCCAGCGTTCCGGGGATGGCGATCAGCACGCCCACCCCCGCCGAGGTCGAGACCGCGCGGTGGATCGGGACGTTATGCAGCGTCAGGATCAGGGTCGAGACCGCGCCGCCGCCGATGCCCATCAGGGCGGAAACCAGTCCGACGCCGGCGCCATAGGCCCGCATCGCCGCCTTGCCGGGCAGGCTGTCGCGCAACCGCCAGCCCGAGCCTCCGGCCAGAAGCTTGACGGCATTGATCGCGGCCACCACGGCAAAGACCAGCTGGAACAGCTGCGGCGGGGCGAAGCGCGCGATGACCGAGCCGACCGCCACCCCCGCCAGCACCGGCAGCGCCCAGAGCCGCAGCAGGTCGAGGTCGACCGTCCCGCGCTTGAAATGCCCGCGCGAGGACTGGATCGAGGTGGGGATGATCACGGCGAGCGAGGTGCCGACCGCCATCGGCATCGCCACCTCGGGCGCATGGCCAAGGGTCTGGAACACCTCGTAGAAGACCGGGACCGAGATCGCCCCGCCGCCGATGCCGAAGAGCCCGGCCAGAAAGCCGATCAATGCCCCGGCGATGGCCAGCGCGGCGACCAGCGGCAGAAGCGTGGCGGGATCCATGAACTCGCTCACCTTTCGGCCGTCCTGCGAGTCAGGCTGGCCCCGTCGAAGCCGCCGAGCCCGGCGGCAAGCGCCGCGCCATAGCGGGAACGGGTTGCCTGGGCGAGGGGGAGCTCCACACCCTCGGATTCGGCCAGGGTCAGCGCCAGCCCGAGATCCTTGGCAAGGCCCGCGATGTCGAAGGTGCCGGGCTGGTCGGTTCCCGCCAGGGTGTCGACCACGACCTGCGCACGGGTCTTCAGGACATTCGGCCCGGCGGAACTGTCGGCGATCAGGCTGATCGCCAGGTCGTCCGGCACCCCCGTCCCGCGCAAAAGCGCGAGGCTTTCGCCCAGCACCTGCCAGTAGACCGCCAGCGGCAGGTTGACCGCCAGCTTCATCCGCGCCGCCGCGGCCGGGGTGCCCAGATGCTCCACCCGGCGGCAGAGCTGGTCGAGCACCGGCCTGGCGCGGTCGAAGGCGGCGGGCGTGCCCCCCGCCATGCCCAGAAGCTGGCCCTTCAGGGCCGGCGCCACCGTGCCGCCGACCGGGCAGTGCAGGAAATCGGCGCCGGCCGTCCCGGCGATCACGGCAAGCGATCCGGCCTCGTCCGGCAGGAGGGTGGACATCTCGATCACGAGCCGGCCCTGCAGTCCGGTTGCCGCCAGGTTGCGCAGCACCGAGCGCGAGGCCGCGGCATCGGTCAGCGACAGGAGGATCACCTCGCAGGCGGCGAGGCCGGGCAGGTCCACCGCCTCGGCCCCGGCGGCCACGGCTGCGGCGGTCCGGTCCGGGCTGCGGTTCCAGACGCGGACCCGGTGGCCGGTCTCGGCCAGCCGGCGGGCGAAGGCGGTGCCCATGCGCCCGGTGCCTGCGATGCCGATGGTCTGGCTCATTACTCTGTCCCTCCGTCAAGCCCGAGGATGGATAGCGTCGTCTCGCCCTGGCCGAGCCGCGTCATCATCGCCGCCTCGCGCGCGGCCCGGGCCTGCGCGGCGGCCAGCGCCGGGTCGAGGTCGCCCGCGTCGAGGACGAGGATGGCGTCCGCGTCGGCAAGGATCACATCCCCCGGCGCGATCGTCACCCCGCCCAGCACGACCGGAACGCCGATCTCGCCCCGGTCGGATTTCGAGGTGCCGCGGATGTTCAGGCCGCGGGCGAAGACCGGAAAGCCGAGCCCGGCGATCTGGGCACTGTCGCGCACCGCGCCGTCGATGACCAGCCCGGCGATGCCGCGCATCCGGCAGGCCAGCGCCATGATCTCGCCGAAGGGGCCGCTCTGCAGGCTGCCGCCGTAATCCACCACCAGCACGTCGCCGGGCCGCGCCGCCGCGATGGCGAGATGCAGCGCCAGGTTATCGCCGGGGCGGCAGCGCAGCGGCAGGGCCGTGCCCGCCAGCGCCATGCCGGGGGCGAGCGGGCGGATCGGGGCCGCGACCAGCCGGGCGGCAGGCCAGGCCTCGCCCAGCGTGGCCGTGCCCAGCGGCAGGAGGTCGGCCGCGGTCATGAAGCCCTGGGGCCGATGCGCAGCTGCATCGGCTGGACCCCGTCCATGCTGCAGTCCAGCACGTCGCCCGTCACCACCGCACCCACGCCCGCGGGCGTGCCGGTCATGATGATGTCGCCCGGCATCAGGCGGTGCTGCTCGGACAGTTTCGCGATGATCTCGTCCACCTTCCAGATCATCAGCGAGATGTCGGCGTCCTGCCGGGTCTCGCCGTTCACCTTCAGCCGGACATGGCCGGAGGTGAGGATGCCGCTGTCACTGGCGCGGGTGATCGGGCCGATCGGGGCGGAATGGTCGAAGGCTTTCGTCACCTCCCAGGGCAGGCCCTTCTCCAGCGCGGCCGCCTGATGGTCGCGCCGGGTCATGTCGAGGCCGATGGCATAGCCGTAGATGTGGCTGGACGCCTCGGACACCGGGATGTCGTAGCCGCCGGATTTCAGCGCCACGACCAACTCGCATTCGTAGTGGAAGTTGTTGGTCAGGACCGGATAGGGGATCTCGCCGCCGTTCCTCACGATGGCATCGGTCGGCTTCATGAAGACCACCGGCGGATCACGCTCGTCCGCGTTCATCTCGATGATATGGGCGACGTAGTTCTTGCCGATGCAGTAGATGCGGCGGACGGGGAATTTCTCGTCCGTGCCGGTGATGTCGAGATGCACCTGCGGCGGCGGGGCGAGGGCGAATGCAACCATGGAAAGCTCCTGTCTGGTCGGGCCGACGCCCGGTTGGCTGGTGAATCACGTTGGGGTCAGGATTTCCCGCTTCCCGCCGCAGATCAAGATATGAAATCTCTCATTCAGACGTTTCATATATATTTTTGCGTTCTGGAAAGAATCGCATATCCTGCATCGAGAGGCTGGCACCGCCGAGGAAGAAGCGGGGCCGCCTTCGCACAACGGGAGGAGAGACCATGACCAACACGACCAGAGTGACGCGTCGGGGCTTCGGGCTTCTGGCGGCGGGCGGGGCGGCCGGGCTTGCGCTTGGCGCGCCCTCGCTCTTGCGGGCGCAGACGGCGGTGACCTTCGCGGTCCCCAACCCCTCGGCCCTGACCTGGCTGCCCTATTGGGTGGCGGTGGGTGAGGGCTATTTCGCCGAAGAGGGCCTGGACCTGCGGCTGGAGGCGATCGACGGCTCGTCCGCCGTGCTGCAGGCGATGACTGCCGGCCAGGCCCAGATCGGGGCGCCGGGGCCGGGGCCCACGCTTGGCGCGCGGTCGCGCGGGGTGGATGTGAAGTTTCTCTACAACCTCTATCCGAAATCGGTCTTCGGCCTTCTGGTGAAGGCGGACAGCGCCTATCAGACGCCCGCCGACCTGAAGGGCACGATCATCGGCGTGGGCACCGCGGACGGGGCGGAGGTGTCGTTCTCGAAGGCGATCCTCAGCGATCTGGGGATGGCGGAGGGCACGGATTACACCTTCCTGCCGGTGGGCGACGGCGGCACGGCGGCGGTCGCCTTCCTGCGCGACGAGGTGAACAGCTATGCCGGCGCGGTGTCCGACGCCGCCATTCTCGCGGCTCGCGGCCTGACCCTGCGCGAGATCACGCCCGAGGCCTATCTCGGCTTCTTCGGCAACGGCATCGCGATGCTGGAAAGCCAGATGGCCGCGACGCCCGACCTTGCGCCGAAGTTCGGGCGTGCGCTGGTCCGTGGCACCAAGTTCGCCAGCGACCCCGCGAACAAGGAAAAGGCGCTGGCGCATTGCGCGGCCGGCAACCCGCAGGAGGGCGAGCAGGACTATGCGCCGGCGCTCTATGACGGCGTCGTCAACCGCATGACTCCGACCGAGGCCTTCCTTGGCCAGGGCTACGGCTACCAGCCGCCCGAGCACTGGCAGGCGATCCACGACAGCGCCGTCGCCTCGGGCGCGCTGGAGGCGCCGCTGCCTGATCTTGCCGCTGTCTACACGAACGAATTCGTGGCAGGCTGGAACGCCTGATGATGATGGCAGAGCCCCGACCCCTGACCGCCAGCCCGGCCGCATCCCTGCGGCCGGTCTACCAGATCGAACGGCTGTCGAAGACCTATGCCCGGAACATGCTTACGGCGCTCACCGATGTGAACCTGACGCTCCACAAGGGCGAGTTCGTGTCGGTCGTCGGATCCTCGGGCTGCGGGAAATCGACGCTGCTGAAGATCATGTCGGGGCTCATGCCGCCCACGAAGGGGCGTGTCGTGTTGGAGGGAAAACCCGTGACCGGCACGCGCGCCGACATCGGGATGATGTTCCAGCAGGCCACGCTCCTGCCCTGGAAGACCACGGTCGAGAACATCGTCCTGCCGATCGAGATCCGCCAGGGCCGGGCCGCCGCCAGGGCTGCGATACCCCGAGCGCTGGAGTTGCTGACGCTGGTGGGCCTGGGCGATTTCGCCCATGTCTATCCCGGAGAGCTTTCGGGCGGCATGGCGCAGCGCGCCTCGATCTGCCGGATGCTGATCGCCAATCCGGCGGTGCTGCTCTTGGACGAACCCTTCAGCGCGCTGGACGAGCTCACGCGCGATTTCATGAACATGGAACTGCAACGCATCTGTGCCGAGCAGCAGTCCACCGCCTTCCTGGTCACCCATTCGCTGGCCGAGGCGGTGATCCTGTCGGACCGCATCCTGGTGATGAAGCCGCGCCCCGGCCGCATCGTCGAGGAGATCGCGATCGACCTGCCGCGGCCCCGGACGCTGGACATGGTCAACACCCCCCGCTTCGGCCAGTACGTCGCCCATATCCGCGAGCTTCTGGGCAAGGAGGCCTTCCAATGACCGATGCCCCCGATCACGGCACCGATACCGTCTGGGTCGAGCATGTCGCCCTGATCGACCGCATCCCGCGCTGGCTGGCGATGCTGGGGCTGGCCGCCGTCGTCCTGCTGATCTGGGACCTGGCGACCGCGCGGACGGGCTGGGTCTCGCCGATCATCCTGCCCAGCCCGAAGGAGACGCTGGACGAGTTGGTCATGGTCGGCACCAACCTTTTGAGCGGCGGCTACATGCTGGGGGCGCTCTGGACCACCACGCGCACGGTGTTCTGGGCCTTCCTGCTCTCGGCCCTGATCGGCTTTTCGCTGGGGGTGCTGGTCGGCGAGACCAAGTTCGGCGAACGCGCCGTCATGCCCTATCTCGTCGCCATCGACACCATGCCGAAGATCGCCTTCGCGCCGCTGTTCATCGCCTGGCTGGGTTTCGACATCGCGTCCAAGGTGGCGCTGGCGACCTTCATCGCGACCTTCCCGATCATCGTCTCGACTGCGGCCGGGCTTTACGCCGCCTCCGAGAACGAGCGGATGCTGTTCAAGGCGATGGGCGCAAGCCGATGGCAGACCCTGGTCCGGCTGAAGCTGCCGAACGGGCTGCCCTATATCTTCACCGGGCTGAAGATCGCCTCGGTCGGGGTCATGGCCGGCGTGATCACCGGCGAATTCCTGGGCGGCGGCAAGGGCTTTGGCGCGCTGATCCGGGAATCGGCCTCGATGCTGGACACCCCGCGCGTCTTTTCGCTGATCCTCTACCTCAGCCTGCTGGGCCTGGCTCTTTTCTTTGCCGTCGCCTGGGTGCAAAGACGTCTGGTGTTCTGGAACAAGGGCGACCGGCCGGGTGGAGTTGGGTGATGAATGCCACCGACAAGGCATTGGGCGATGCGAAGACCCTGTCCGAGAAGGCGCATGAGTGCATCCGCCGCGACATCCTGAACGGCGAGCTGTTCCCCGGCGAGAAGCTGCATATCGAAGCGATCTCCGACCGCTACGGCATCGGCATCGCGCCGGTGCGCGACGCGCTGAACCGGCTGTCCTCCGAGGGGCTGGTCGAACGGAAAAGCCAGCGCGGCTTCTTCGTCGCCGGGATCTCGATGACCGCGCTGGAGGATCTGGTCAAGACCCGGATCTGGCTGGAGACGCTGGCCCTGCGCGAATCGATCCGCAACGCAACCGAGGACTGGGAGGAACAGCTGGTCCTGGCCTACCACCGCCTTGCCCGCACCCATCGCCGCCTTCCGGCCGAAGCGGGGCGCGAATTGTCCGAGGAATGGGAGCTGCGCCACAAGGAGTTCCACATGCTGCTGCTGGACCGCTGCGGCTCAAGCTGGCTGCTGGGCTTCTGTTCCACGATGATGGATCAGGCGGTGCGCTACCGCAGCCTGTCGATGAACGTCCATCCCAGCATCCAGCGCCGCGAGGGGGCGGCGGCAGAGCATCAGGCGCTTCTGAACGCCGCCATTGATCGCGATGCGGAGCGGGCCTGCGGGCTGCTCGCCGATCACTACACCACGACCCTCGAGGGCCCGCGCGGCGTGATCGAGCAGGATCGGGCCTGATCCGCGGATCAGGCCCGTCCATCCGCCTGACCGGGCCGGGTTATTCGGCGGCCTTGCGGGCTTCGGCCAGCCAGCCGTCATAGGTCGCCTGGTTGGCGGCAATCCAGCCCGCGACATGCCGGTCGATCGCCTCCGAGCTGTCCTCGCCCTCCGAGATCTGCTTGTTCTCGGCCGAGACGTCATTGATGCTGATCCTTGCCACCTCGAACAGTTTCGCCGCCGCCGGATTGGCCGCGAGGAAATCGTTCCGCGCCACGACGCCGACCGAATCCACCGCGAAGCCCAGGTTCTTGCCCTCGAACTCGGTCTGCCCCGTCGCCCCGTCCGGCAGCGAGGTATAGGGCACCGACAGCCACTCCACATCCTTGCCCGGCACCAATGCGCCCGAGACCCAGTAGGGCGTCCAGGTGTAGTAAAGCACCGGCTGGCCGTTCTGCTGGCGCGCGATCGTGTCGGCGATGATGGCGTTGTATTCGCCCTGGTTGTGGGTGACGGTGTCGCGCAGGCCGTATTCGGTCAGCTGATGCTCGATCACCCGCTCGCAGCCCCAGCCGGGGACGCAGCCGGCGAGGTCGGCCTTGCCATCGCCATCGGCGTCGAAACGCCCGGCGACCTCGGGGTCCTTCAGCATGTCCAGGTTCGTCACGCCGGCGTCGTAGCTCGCCTTGTCGACCAGATACCCCTGCAGCGCGCCGTCGACCAGGGTGCCGACCTTCGTCACCACGCCGTCGCCGCCGGCTTCCTGGACAAAGGGATCATGCAGCTTGTGCCAGCTGGAGGGGAACAGGTCCGCATCCCCGGCGCCGACCGACAGATGCGCGGTCTGCGCGGTCGCCTCCTGCGGGTCGGCGACGGTATAGCCAAGGTCCTCCAGCGCGCGGAAAAGGACGCGCGACTGGAACATCTCCTCCAGCAGGGGCTGGATGACCGGGCGGACGGTGACGCCCTCGCCGGGGCGGTCATTGGCGAAAAGCGGTCCGGCAAGCAATGCAAGGGCAATCGCCGAAGCGGCGTTCAGGTGTTTCATCGGTGTCTCCGTGTCGTTGTTGGGGAAAGGGCGCGTTGCCCGCGCCTCTGATGGTTGAGTTCAGGAGGTCCAGCTTGCGACCGGGTCGCCCAGCACCTCGCGCCGCACCGTGATCCCGAGGCCCGGCGCCTGCGGCGGCAGCACGCCGCCATCGCGGACGGGCGCGTCGAAATCGGCGGTGGTCAGGGTGACCATGTCGCGGCAATCCAGGATGCAGCGCAGGTAGCGTTCAGGCACCGTCGCGCCCAGATGCACGATCCCGGCAAAGGCGATGACCGAGCCCACGGTGTCCTGCACGCTGACCGTCAGCCCGGCGGCGCGGCAGATGTCGCGGTGACGGCGGCCGCGGGTCAGGCCGCCGGCCTTCGACACCTTCAGCCCGATCCCGTCGGCAATGTCCTCGGCCACGATCCGGGCGATGTCGCCATCCAGTTCCGCCAGTTCGTCCATGATGATCGGCACCGGGCAGCGCCTGCGCAAGGACGCGGTCTCGCGCCAGGTCGCGCAGGGCGCCTCCAGCACGAAGTCCAATCCATCGGGCAGCATCCGCAGCATCCGCAGCGCGGTTTCCGGCAGCATCCCGCCATTGGCGTCGACGATGAAATATTCCCCCGGCCGCCGGTCGGCGAGGCAGGCCGCGATCCGCTCGGCGTCCAGCGCCGGGCCGCCCTCGCTGTCGAGCGCGCCGATCTTCACCGAATGGCCGCGATAGCCCATCTGCCGATGCGCCGCGACGCGGGCCCGCATCTCCTCGGGCGCGCCCGCGTAGATCGACGAGATCGTGGGCATCCGGAACCCCGTCGCCCCGCCCAGAAGCTCGCAGACCGGCAGGCCCACGGACTTGCCGAAGATGTCCCAGCAGGCGATGTCCAGCGCGGTCTTGGCGTGGTGATGGCCGACCAGCGCCTCGTCCATGGCGTCGTTGATCCGGTCGACCTGGCGCGGGTCGCGGCCGATGAGGTAAGGCGCTATCTCCTCGATCCCCGCCCGCGCGCCGCGTGCATGGCTGGCGATATAGGTCGAGCCGAAGGGCGTGCTCTCGCCCCAGCCCTCGATGCCGGTATCCGTCTCCATCCGCACGATCGAGGCCTCGAAAGCGCGGTACTCCCGGCCGCCGGACAGCAGGTAGACCCCGCCGGAATAGGGCAGTTCGACCTGGAAAAGCTCGATGGACCTGATCTTCATGCGTTCACCTGCGGGGGGATGAGCACCAGTTTCCCGGTGCGTGACTTGGAAAGGAAGTCGCACTGTGCCCGGGCGATCTCGGCCAGCGGATAGGTTTTCGCGACCACGGGGCGGATTTCGCCGGCCTCGATGTAGCGCACCAGGTTCTCGAACACCGCATCCTCCTGGAAGGTGCAGCCATAGAGCGTCAGGTCCTTGAGGTAGAGCGTGCGCAGGTCCAGTTCGGTGATCGGCCCGGCGATGGCCCCGGCGCAGGCGTAGCGGCCGCCCAGCCGCAGCACCTCCAGCAGCTGTGGCCAGACCGGCCCGGCCACGATGTCCACCACCACGTCGATGGAATTGCGCCCCAGTTCGGCCACCAGATCTGCCCTTCGGTCGACGGTCCGGTCCGCCCCCAGCGCCCGCACCTCACCGGCCTTCGCCGCCGCGCAGACCGCGATCACCTCGGCCCCGCGCCGTTTCGCCAGCTGTACCGCGGCCGAGCCGACCCCGCCCGAGGCCCCGGTGACCAGCACCCGCTCGGCCCCGACGCCCGCCCGGTGCAGCATGTTCTCGGCCGTCGAATAGGCGCAGGGGATCGAGGCCAGCTCGGCATCCGTCCAGTCGCAGCGCACCGCATGCGTCTCACGCGAAGGCGCGACGGTGAACTGGGCGAAACCGCCGTCGATCTCGCTGCCGAGGGTCCAGCATTCGTAAGGGCGGTAGTCGACGTAACTGCGCAGCATGTTGCGCACGATCACCCGCTCTCCGATCCGCGCCGGATCGACGCCCGCGCCGACCGCGACGACATGGCCGCAGACGTCCGCACCCTGGATGCGGGGGAACTGCAAGGGCACGCCCGACCAGCTGGCGTCCTTGTCGTCGACCTGGGCAAAGCCCGAGGCCCCGCCCTGTTCGGTCGCCGCATCGACCTTCTTCGAATACCAGCCGATCCGGGTGTTGATGTCGGTGTTGTTGATCCCCGCCGCCGCGACGCGGATCAGGACCTCGCCGGGCTTCGGCTCGGGCACCGGCACATCGCTTCGGTAGTCCAGCACGTCGAAATCCCCGTGCCCGGTCAACAGCACGGCGGACATGGTTCGGGGCATCATCTCTCTCATTCCGTCAGCCAGTCTCTGCCTGCCAGAAAGACGGATTCCAGCCGCCCGGATCAAGCGAACAAGTTGCCGGGTAGAGTTGAGGAAAACTCAACGTCCCTGGGCCAGCAGCCAGTCGCGCAGGGTGACGGCCTCGGGGCTGAGCGGGCGGCGGTCGCTCCAGGTTACATAAAAGGCGCTCGGGTCCGCGATTTCAGCTTCGGTCACCTGCCGGAGTTCGCCGGACCGCAACAGGGGCCGCACCAGGCTCATCCAGCCCAGCGCCACCCCCTGTCCGTTCCGAGCCGCCTGCAAGGCGATCACATAGCTGTTGAACCGCCGCACGTTGAGCCTGTGGAAAGGCGCGCCCGCCTCGCGCAGGAAGCTGGTCCAGGTCATCCACACCCAGTCCGCCCCCTCGACCGACAGAAGCGGGGCCGCGGACAGCGCCTCCAGGTCCGGAATCGGGCGGGTCTCCAGAAAGGCGGGGCTGGCGACGGCGACGACGCGGTCGTCCTGGATCTTCGCCGAAATCTCGCCGGGCCAGTCGCCCGCGCCGTAGCGGATGCGCAGGTCGAGGTCCGGGCGCGGCACGTCGTGCAGCCGATCCGAGATGATGTGCTCGACCACGATGTCCTGATGCTCGCCCCAGAAGGATCCAAGACGCGGCATCAGCCACAGTTGCATGGTCGCCATGGTGGTGACGATCGACACATGCGCCCGCTCGCCCGAGGTGCGGACACTCTGCAGGGTGCGCGAGATGCCGTCGAATGCGTCATGCAGACTGGCCGCGACCGCCTCGCCCTCGGCCGTCAGCGAGACGCCGGTGGAATGCCTGCGCAAAAGCACCCGCCCCAGTTCCGCCTCGAGCTGCCGGATCTGCTTGGACACCGCTCCCGGAGTGACGTTCAGTTCCTCCGCCGCGCGGGTGACATTCAGCTGCCGCGCAACCGCCTCGAACGCCGCCAGGGCGGTCAGCGAGGGCAGGTTGTAGTGCCGCGTGGCCATGCCGACAGACTAGAGGCGCGGGGCAGGGGAGGAAAGAGCCCTCGCCGCGCCCATCCGCTTGACCACGGTTTCCGGATCTGCCCCAGCTGTGAAATGCTTCGCCACGATACCGTCGAAACCTCTTGACCTTCCCACGACCGGAAGCTGCAGGCTCGTCTTGAGCGACGGAAAGGTCGACATGACATGAAGCACCGCCATCAATACAAATCCCCGAACCTTCCTAGGGAATCGACAGCAACGGACCCGGCTTGCGGGATGACTGCGGCGATCAAGCCCGGCGGGTCTCGCACGGAGTTCCGGGGCCGGGGGCACGATCCACAGCTCCACTCCGGCAGGTCTTCCCCGGCGCCTGTCCGGCCTGCGGCATGGCGCTGGTCAGCCGCGAGGCCGGCCGAACGAGGAACTGGCCGACAGCGGCACCGGCGACACCCTGTCGCAGTTCCGGGGCGGCACTTCACCGCTTCGTGCATCGCATCCGCCGGCGCCGGGACGCAGGATGGGGGTATGCGCGACCTCGACCCGAAAGCCGCACCGGACACCCAGGGATGACCACCCGGCGCACCCGCCTGGCTGCTCGACCCCTGCCAGACGGGGGCCTTCCCCTTGCCCGCAGGGCTTGGGCCAGCTTGCGGCAACTCGCCCTGGGCATCCTTCTGGTCGCCTTCGCGGCGCTGGTGCTGCAGGCCCCGGCCGAAGCGGGCGAGGGACCCCATGCGATCCATGAGGACCATGCCGGCATGACCGGCCATTGCGCCGGGCACCACAAGGCGCAGCCTTCGGACCCCGCCCCGGATTGCACCGGCGAAGCGGGCATCTGCTGCCAGGCCTGCCTCGCTGTGGTGCTGCCCGCCGGGCCACTGCCTGTCACCCTGCTGCCGGCTGGCGAAAGCTTCCGGCAAGAAGCCCCGGTCCTGCGGGCAAGATCCCCCGAACGGCTCCTCCGCCCCCCGCGATCCGTCATCCTGTAACGCGCCGACCCGGCGCACTTCCGCATGACCACAGGAACTTGGCCGCCGCCCCTCGATTGGTGCAGGCGCTCACACGGGATGACAAAGATGAACCGAACCGCACTCACACTCACGCTTGCCTTCCTCGCAGGACTGCCTGCCTTTGCCCAGGAGGGGCACGACACCCACCATACCGGGACCCCTGCGGAGGCCCCGACCGCGCAGATGCCGGCGATGCCGACGCAGTGCCAGGCCATGATGCAGGCGATGACCCCTGACTGCATGGCGTCGATGCAGCAGATGATGCAAGGAATGATGCAGGGGATGATGGCCCCTGCCGAGGCGGCCGCGAACCTGCCCGACTTCACCCGCGCCAATCTTGCGGCGATGGACGCGATGCATGGCCCGATGATGGACGGCGTCAGGGCAGCAGACCCGGACGTGGCCTTCGTCCGCGGCATGATCCCGCACCATCAGGGCGCGATCGAGATGGCCCGGATCGCCCAGCAATACGGCAACGATCCGCAAGTGCAAGAATGGGCCGCCCAGATCATCGCGGCGCAAGAGGCCGAGATCGCCGCGATGCAGAACTGGCTGGCGGCCCAGGCTCCGCAGACGCCGATGGACCTTGGCACTGGCACGGTCTACTCCGCCAACGAGGGCGGCAGTTCGATCAGCGCCATTGACCTTTCTACAGGCGCGGTCGCCACGGTCACGCTGCCGCTGGCCCCGCACAATGTCGACCTGACCCCTGACGGCAAGCACCTGCTCGCGGTCGGTCAACCCGCGACGGGCGGACATGGCGGCGCGGCGCATGGCCACGATGCCGAAGGGGGCCTGCTGGCCATCCTCGACCCCGCCAACCTCTCCGCCCCGGCCAAGACCGTCCCGGTGGGAGAGCATCCCGCCCATGTCGTCGCCGACCGCGCGGGCCGCGCCTTCGTCAGCCTCTCGGGCGCGAACGAGGTCGCGGTGGTCGATCTGGCGAAGGCCGAGGTGCTCGCGCGCATCCCGACCGGCGCCTATCCGCATGGCCTGCGCCTTGGCCCCGACCAGTCCCAGCTTTACGTCGCCAATGTCGAGGACGGCTCGGTCTCGCTCATCGACACCGCCAGCCTCGCCGAGGTCGCGCGGATTCCCGTCGGCGAAGCCCCCGTGCAGGTGGGCTTCACGCCCTCGGGCGCGCAGGTCTACGTCTCGCTGCGCGACGAGAACCGTGTGGCGGTCATCGACACCGCGACCCGCGAGGTCACCGACCGGATCGATGTCGGGGCGAATCCGATCCAGATGGCCGCCACCCCGGACGGTGCTTTCGTCTATGTCGCCAACCAGGGCACCGAGGCCGCGCCGGATGACACCGTCTCGGTCATCGACGCCGCAAGCGGCAAGGTGGTGAAGACGATCACCACCGGCCCCGGCGCGCATGGCGTCTCGGTATCGGCGGACGGGGCTTTCGTTTTCGTGACGAACATCGCCGCCGATTCCGTCTCGATCATCGACACGCGCGCGCAAGAGGTGGTGGAGACGGTGCCCGTCGGCGACCGGCCGAACGGCGTGGTCTACGGTCGTCCGGACTGACGGAGCCAAGGGTGGCGGCCGGGTAAACGGCCGCCACGTCGGAATGCAGGGATTCCGTGGCTTCATCTGGACGGAGTTCCAAGCCGCGATCCACCGGGGAAGACAGGCGCGCCAGAGTGTCATGAAACCTTCACTGGAAAAGGCAAATCAATTCCTGCATTCGGGAAATATGGAACAGAATCGCGCCGCCCATGCCTTCGCCACGCTCGGCCATCCCGGCCGGCTGGCCGTCTTCCGCCTCTTGATGCGCTTTGCTCCCCAGGGCGTGCGCCCGACCGAGATCGCCGAGGCGCTGAGCCTGAAGCAGAACACCCTGTCGCATCATCTGGCCGACCTGACCGCCTCCGGCCTTGTCGGAGTCACCCGGCGGGGCCGGTCGCGCTACTACGCGGTCGATCTCGACACGACCGAAGGGCTGATCGGCTATCTCGCCCTCGATGTCGGCCGTGCCCGGCCCGATCTCCTTGCCCCCTTGCTCTCTGCCCGGAAGGACGCCACCCCGATGACTGCCTCACCCCGCGACACCGGCTTCGACGTGCTCTTCATCTGCTCGGGCAATTCGGCCCGCTCGATCTTTGCCGAGGCCATCCTGCGCGACCTCGGTCGCGGCAAATTCACGGCACATTCGGCCGGCACGTGCCCCGGCAGCGCGTTGAACCCCTTCGCGCTCGAGGTCCTGGCGCGCAACGGCCACGACACCTCGGGCCTGCGCTCCAAGCACATCTCCGAGTTCCAGCAGCCCGGGTCGCCCGTGATGGATTTCGTCTTCACCGTCTGCGACGCGGCGGCGGCCGAGGAGTGCCCGCCCTGGCCCGGCCAGCCGATCACCGGCCATTGGGGCCTGCCCGATCCGGTCAAGGCCACGGGCACGGAGGCGGAAAAGGCGCTGGTCTTTGCCCAGACCTATGCCGCGCTGCGCCGCCGGATCACGGCCTTCGTCGAACTGCCCTTCGACAGCCTGAACCGGATGTCCCTGCAGTCCAGCGTCGATGCCATCGGCGCCGAAACGCAAGCAAAGGCCTGATCCCCATGGCCCGCATGGCACTCAACGGCCTCGGCCGGATCGGAAAGCTGGTCCTGCGTGACCTGATCGACACCGGCGCCGGGGGCGAGATCGTCCTGCTGAACGATCCCGTCGGCGATGTCGGACAGCACGCGCTCATGCTGGAGTTCGACAGCGTCCACGGCCGCTGGCGCACGCCGGTCGGCCATCGGGACGAGGCGCTGGTCCTTGCCGGCCGGACCATCCGCCTGACGCATGAGAGGACCATCGAGGCGCTGCCGCTGGCGGAGTTGGGCGTGGATCTCGTCATCGACTGCACTGGCGCCTTCAAGACCGCAGCCAAGCTCGCGCCCTATCGTGCTGCGGGCGTGAAGAAGGTGGTCGTCTCTGCCCCGGTCAAGGATGGCGGCGCGCTGAACCTGGTTTATGGAGTGAACCATAACCTCTATGACGGCTCGCAGGCGCTGGTCACGGCGGCCTCCTGCACGACGAATTGCCTCGCCCCGGTGGTGAAGGTGATCCACGAAAGCCTTGGCATCCGCCATGGCTCGATCACCACGATCCATGACGTGACCAACAGCCAGACCATCGTGGATCGCCCCGCCAAGGACATGCGCCGCGCGCGGTCGGCCCTGATGAACCTGATCCCCACCAGCACGGGCAGCGCCACCGCGATCGCGCTGATCTACCCCGAACTCAAGGGCCGGCTGAACGGCCATGCGGTCCGCGTGCCATTGCTGAACGCCTCCCTCACCGACTGCGTGTTCGAGGTGGAGCGCCCGACCACGGCCGAGGAGGTGAACGCCCTGTTCAAGGCCGCTGCCGAGGGCCCTCTGAAGGGGATCCTGGGGTATGAGACCCGCCCCCTGGTCTCGTGCGACTTCACCAACGACCCGCGGTCGTCGATCATCGACGCTCCTTCCACCATGGTGATCAACGGCACCCAGGTGAAGATCTACGCCTGGTATGACAACGAATGGGGCTATTCCTGCCGGCTGGCGGACATCGCGCGACTGGTCGCGGCATCGCTGTGAGCCAGCCCTTGCGCGCCTATGCCGCCGTCACGGCGGCCTACTGGGCCTTCATGCTGTCGGACGGCGCCCTGCGGATGATGGTGCTGCTGCATTTCAACGCGCTCGGCTTCTCGCCGGTGCAACTGGCCTGGCTCTTTCTGCTCTACGAGGTCGCGGGGATCGTCACCAACCTCGCCGCCGGCTGGCTGGCGGCGAGGTTCGGACTGGCGGCCACGCTTCATGGCGGGCTGGCGCTGCAGATCGGGGCGCTGGTGGCGCTGGCGCAGCTTGACCCCGGCTGGAGCATCGCGGCCTCGGTCGTCTTCGTCATGGCCGTACAGGGCGTGTCGGGCGCGGCCAAGGATCTGGTCAAGATGTCGTCGAAATCGGCGGTGAAACTGCTGGCGCCGACAAGGGACGGCGGTCTGTTCCGCTGGGTCGCAAGGCTCACCGGATCGAAGAACGCGGTCAAGGGGCTGGGCTTCTTCCTTGGCGCGGCCCTGCTGGCGCTGGCGGGGTTCGACCTGGCGCTCTGGGGCATGGCGGCGGTGCTGGCCGTGATCCTGATCGCCATCGCCCTGTTCCTGCCAGCGGGCCTGCCTGGCCGCATGAGAGCCGATGAGGCCTGGGCTGGCTGGCGGTCGCGCGATCCGCGCGTCAACCGGCTGTCGCTGGCGCGGCTGTTCCTGTTCGGCGCGCGAGACGTGTGGTTCGTCGTCGGCATCCCGGTCTATTTCCAGGCGGTGCTGTCGGACGGCACGGCCGAAGGGCGCCGCGAGGCATTCTTCCTTGTCGGCGGGTTCATGGCCCTGTGGATCATCGCCTATGGCGCGGTGCAGGCTTTCGCGCCGCGTCTTCTGGGGGGCAGGACCCAGCCCGAGGCAGAGACCACCCGCAAGGCCGTTCTCTGGGCCGGCCTTCTGGTGCCGATCCCCTTCTTCCTTGCCGGGGCGGCGTGGATCGCGGGGGAAGGCGCCCCTTGGCTGACCGCCACGCTGACCGGGGGGCTTCTGCTGTTCGGCTTCGTCTTCGCCGTCAACTCCTCCGTCCATTCCTACCTGATCCTGGCGTTCGGAGCGGCGGAACGGATCACGCGGGATGTGGGCTTCTATTACATGGCGAATGCCGCCGGGCGCCTGATCGGCACGCTGCTCTCCGGCCTGAGCTACCAGCTTGGCGGGTTACCCCTGTGCCTTTTCACCGCGGGGGCCATGGCGCTGGCAAGCTGGCTCGCGGCGCGGCGGCTCGACCCCGGCTGAACACAGCGCGGTTCCCGTCTGGCCGGCTGGCTTCGGCGCTGCGCAACATCCGTGCCGCGACCCCGACTCAGCGGGGTCGGCACCCTGATCCCCAGATCGCGCAGGCCGGCGCCCGTCCAGGCGGGTCAGGATCCCGTGCCGCGCCTATCCCCGCCTTCGACAGTCTCAGCGCATGGTCTGCGAACAGACAGACAATGTTGCGGCCCCTACCCTGTCAGGCCTCCGGCAGCTTCCGCACCGCGCCTTGCGCGGCCGAGGTGGCGAGCATCGCATAGGCCCTCAGCGCCGTGCTGATCTTCCGGGCGCGCGGGGCCGCCGGGGCCCAGCCCTTGGCGTCCTGTTCCACCCGGCGCCTGGCCAGCTCGGCCTCCGGCACAGCAAGGACGATCGTCCGCGCAGGAATGTTGATCTCGATCCGGTCGCCGTCGCGCACCAGGCCGATGGTCCCGCCCGCCGCCGCCTCGGGCGAGACGTGGCCGATCGACAGGCCCGAGGTGCCGCCCGAGAAGCGTCCGTCGGTGATCAGGGCGCAGGCCTTCCCCAGGCCCTTCGACTTCAGGTAGCTCGTGGGATACAGCATCTCCTGCATTCCCGGCCCGCCCTTCGGTCCCTCGTAGCGGATCACCACCACGTCGCCGGCCTGGATGCGGTTCGAAAGGATCGCCTCGACCGCGGCGTTCTGCGATTCGAAGACCCGCGCGGGGCCGGCAAAGACCAGGATCGACTCGTCCACCCCCGCCGTCTTCACGATGCAGCCCTCGGGCGCGAGGTTCCCCGCCAGCACCGCAAGGCCCCCGTCCCTGGAGAAGGCGTGCTCGGCATCCCGGATCGCGCCCGTCTGGCGGTCGAGGTCGAGGTCCTTCCAGCGGCGGTCCTGGCTGAAGGCCTCGGTGGTGGCGACGCCGCCCGGCGCGGCGCGAAAGAAGGTCCGGACCGACTCCTGGTTGGTGCGCGAGATGTCCCACTGGTCGATGGCCGCGCCAAGGCTGCGGGCGTGGATCGTGGGCACCTCGCGGTGCAGAAGCCCCGCCGCGTCGAGCTGGCCCAGGATCGCCGGAATCCCGCCGGCGCGATGCACGTCCTCCATGTGCACGTCCGACTTGGCGGGCGCGACCTTGCACAGGCAGGGCACGCGGCGGCTCAGGCGGTCGATGTCCTCCATGCCGAAGTCCACGCCGCCCTCATGCGCGGCGGCCAGGATGTGCAGCACCGTGTTGGTCGATCCCCCCATGGCGATGTCCAGCGCCATGGCGTTCTCGAACGCCGCCTTGGTCGCGATGGAGCGGGGCAGCACGCTCTCGTCGTTCTGTTCGTAGTAACGGCGCGCGAGGTCCACGATCAGGTGGCCCGCTTCCACGAAAAGCCGCTTGCGGTCGGCATGGGTGGCGAGCGTGGAGCCGTTCCCCGGCAGCGACAGGCCCAGGGCTTCCGTCAGGCAGTTCATCGAGTTGGCGGTGAACATCCCCGAGCACGAGCCGCAGGTCGGGCAGGCCGAGCGTTCGATCTGCGTGACCTCCTCGTCGGTCACGGCGTCATCCGCGGCGGCGACCATCGCGTCCACGAGGTCGAGAGCGACCTCCTTGCCGCGCAGCGTGACCTTCCCGGCCTCCATGGGCCCGCCCGAGACGAACACCACGGGGATATCCAGCCGCATCGCCGCCATCAGCATCCCGGGCGTGATCTTGTCGCAGTTGGAGATGCAGACCATGGCATCGGCGCAATGCGCGTTGACCATGTATTCCACGCTGTCGGCGATAAGCTCGCGCGAGGGGAGCGAGTAGAGCATCCCGTCGTGGCCCATGGCGATGCCGTCGTCCACGGCGATGGTGTTGAACTCCTTGGCGACGCCGCCGGCCGCCTCGATCTCACGCGCGACCAGTTGCCCGAGGTCCTTGAGGTGGACGTGGCCGGGCACGAACTGCGTGAAGGAGTTGACGACGGCGATGATCGGCTTGCCGAAGTCCTCGTCCTTCATGCCGGTGGCCCGCCAGAGGCCACGGGCGCCAGCCATGTTGCGGCCATGGGTGGTGGTGCGGGAGCGATAGGCGGGCATCTGGACCTCGGGAGCGAAAGCGAAAGGAGAGCAGGGTCGGCCCCTCTTAGGCCTACGGGCGGCCAGGATCAACAGACGCGGCGCCACATCATCGGTCGACGATGTCCGAGGCTTGAAGACGCGTTCCCATTTCGCGCCGGCAAGGCGGGCGCAGACCTGACCGCTCCGCGCCTTGAAACAGCGCAGGCCATCTCATCCCCTTCTGGCGCCGGAAATGGCATCAGGTCCTGGAGACCAAGGGTTTTCATTCGGATCAAGAGGATAGGATGGTGCTGCAAGAGAGGATTGAACTCTCGACCTCTCCCTTACCAAGGAAGGGCCTAGCCATAAGTTCACTGCGTGTTCCCTATTTATACCCGTTTTCGACCTGATTGAGGTCAGTTGGAAAGCCCCAATCGGAACCCAAGCGGAACCCGGGATCGTATCTTTGGGGCACATTCCCCGGAGCATCCACGCGGTCGAAGGTGTGGAAGAGTGTAGGCAGAGCGCGGGCGGGCAAGATCGTTCGCCAGCAGGCCGGCCAGGCCTGCTGGCGCGTCGCACCGGGAAGGTTCTTCGAAGGCTGTCATTTGTGCCCCTCTCTCTCCAGGCTGGCGGCGCCGGGGCAACGGGGCCGCCGAACGGGGCGGGGGGCACATAATCCTTCCGCAGTGTGCCGGACCCCTTTTTAATGAGCGGGAAGCCGCAGTCATGTCGGGATTCTCGTCGGGAGTGGTCGCAACTGCTTTATGCTCTGACGACGACAGTTGCCGTCGTAGACACGAAATTTTACCTGCCCACAAAGGAACTGGGGAGTACCCCGCCGGGTTGTCAGTGACTGGCGGCTGTGGAACCTGGACGCGGAGCTCCTCAGATGACGATCGACGACCTCTACAGCCATGGCGGCGAACAGAAACAAAACTTTAGCCCAGACGGTTATTCAATCGACCTCTTCATCCCGCTGGCAGGCGCCGATGGTCCGGTCACAGAACCTCCAGCGGAAAGCGAGTGGGACCATGCAAATCAAAGTCTTGGTGGTTGAGGACGATGGCTTGATCGCTGCTGACTACAAGACGACGATCCTGAACCGGGGCTGGCAGGTGCTTGGACCCGCAGCAACGGCCGACCAGGCCCTCGGCTTGCTGAAGGATGACACCCCCACCGTCGCCATACTGGACCTGATGCTGCGGCGGGGCTTGTCGACGCCGGTGGCGGAGGCCCTGAACATTCAAGGCATCCCCTTCATTCTGGCGAGCGGTTGCGCCGATGCAATGGCAATCGGGGGGGCCGCCTTCCGCGGCATCGACAATCTGGGCAAGCCCTCCTCACCCGATGAACTCGTCAATGCCCTGGAAACTGCCATCGCGAAGTTCCGGCGACGGGTGAACTAGGGGAGTCGTGAAAGTTCTCCGACCCTCAATGGTAAGGCCATCGAAAATGGTGTGGTAAGCGAGAGGGGGACAGCTGTCCGGATCTGGGGGCCGGGCAACTCCAGAGCCGCGGTGGTCGACCCGAACGCACAGCGGGCCGCCAGTCCTGCATTACTGCCGGTGGGACCCGTCCGGAGCATTAGGCGAAGGGACGTCTGTTCCTTCCTCTCCTTGCTGATGCTGGGGGGCAGTCACGGTTCGCACAAGTGTTTGGGCGGCATGAGCCACTTATCGCCCCTCGCGTCGTCGGAAGAAAGCTTGCTCGCATGTTGGGTTGACGCCCGTTTTCGCAGTATGTGTCTCGGTCTACATGGGGATGCTGAAGGTCAACTTCCGCTCCTCGTGCCGAGTAAGCCGTCCTTTTGCTGTTGCCTCCTTCCAGAGCCACGGTATGATCTAGTCACACCATGGCTCTGGAAGGAGGCGTATCATGACCGTGAAGACCACCCTCAGCTTCACCGACCGCCATCACCGTTTCCTTACGGAGAAGGTGGATGCCGGGGTCTTCGCCTCGCAGTCGGCGCTGGTTGCCGCCGCGCTGGAGCAGATGATCCAGGACGAGGAAGAGCGTGAGGTCGCACTGGGTGCCCTGGCCGACGAGATCCGGGGCCGGCTCCAGACGCCTCGCGATGCCTTTCTCGATGTCGACGGGGCGTTTGCCCGTGCTCGTGCCCGTGCTTCGCAGGGCGCTGGGTGAGCTACCGTATCCGCTTTCATCCCTCGGTCGCCAACGATCTCGAATGGATCGCCGGCTGGATTTCCGACTACGCGGGATCATCCGTTGCTTCCGCAAAGCTGGCAGAGATCGAGGGCACCATCCTCGGCCTAGCCGCGACGCCACATAAGGGCAGCACGCGGGACGAGATCGCGCCCGGTCTTCGGGCGATCCCGGCGGGACGCAAAGGCGTTGTCGTGTTCAAGGTGGACGATGACATGCGGGAGGTTCTGATCTATGCCGTGACCTATGGCGGTGCGGACTGGATCAAGCGTAGCAGGTCCCGAAGCTGAGGTGGAATTGCGGGTGATAAGGTTCCGGCAGCCTTGGCTGTCCAGGGCTGGAGTGCCGCTCGGAACATATTGAAACAGTTGGTAAATCCTGTTCCCGCAACCAAGGATAATTGCGAAACCTCCGGAGGTCCCGCCGCGGAGGCTTTTTTGCTGTCCGCGAGACGGCTTCCGAGATGCGCCTTGCGAGCCGAGCAGATTGTCGAGGGCCACAGCTTCCGCCAGGAAATCCGGGCTCTTCTTGCCCGCCGCAAAGCGCAGGATCGCGCCGAGATCGCCGTGCAGGACGATGGCCAGTTCTCGTCTGTCCGGCACCAGCGTCACCTGGTTGAAACAGAGATCGGAAAGCCTGCGCCGCATGGGTACGGCCGTCCGCGTCCTGCAGGTGTTCATAGAGCTGGCCGATCCGCGGCGCGTAGAGCGAGACCATGTTCGGATGCAGCAGGGGCGGGGGCGCTTTCGCATTGGCCAGCTTCTCCGCCGGCTCCGTCTTCGGCATCACTGGGCTCTGGATCGCGATTCTCGCCGACACCGGGGCGACCGTGGTGGTGACGCTGTCCGGCTCTGCCACAGCCGGATGTTCTTCGTCCGTGCCTGCCGTGCGGCGCATCAGGTCGCAGCGCCGTCAGAGACAGCTGCCCGGCCCTGGGGAGTCGACCGGGCAGCCCCTTACCACGGTGGCACACCCAGGGGACACGGGCAGCCAGTCAGGCACAACAGTCGACGGGACACATCGACACATTGACATCTAATGTTGAAATGATCGGTGGAAAGGGCGCAAGGCCCAATACCTGCGACTGCGCGGCATTTTGTCTCCCAGAGCCGCAATGCACACAGCCAAGGCTTGCTCTATGTCAATTCCGACCTAGGCTAAAGGGAGGGCGCGGCTGTCTGGGGAGAGCCGGCGGGGTGGCCATTCACTCCGTTTCCGAGGGCTACGATTGCCTCGAGGGGCGCCCGGCATCCCGAAGCCTCGGGATGCCGAACAGAGCCGAGAAGTTACCAGCGGTAGTTGATGCCGAGCTGCACCATCCCGAACTCGATGTCGGTGTAGCAGTCGACGAAGCAGCTAGTCGGCAACTCCAGTCGACCGAGGTCGGTGTGCAGGTATTCGGCCGAAACGGTGAGCTTCTGGCTGATGAAGTGCTCCACACCCAAGCCTGCGATCCAGCCGCTGAGCTTGTCTTCTCCGGTAGTGACTGTCCCGTCGCCGGCGCTCCCAAGAGCGTTTGCCCGCGCAGCGCCAGCGCTGGCGAACACGAGCGTCTTGCCAAGGGCCCACCCAAGGCGACCGCGAAGGGTTGCAAGCTTGTCGACGGACGTTTCGCAGCCGGTGCAGCCGAAGATGGACCCGGTCGTCGGGTTCGCGTTCATGTCACCGCCATGAACCGAAAGGACCGCGCCATAGACAAGATTGCCGTGCTGCCAGTCATAGCCGACCGACACAGACGGCATTGTGCCGGACCAGTCGTCCGCGCTCGATTCGGCCGATAGGCTGCGCTCAGCCCAGAAGTTGTCTCCGGTCGGCTTGCTGAAGGCGATCCCAAGCCGCAGACCCGACCAGTCGATGGCTTCGGGTGCTGCTGCGACCGGCGCATCGTCCGCGACAACGGTCGGCCCACCGGCGTGCGCGACACCGGCAATCAGAGCTGCGGAAGCCACCGCTGCAAGCATGCTGCCAAACTGCTTCATAGAATTATTCCCTGTCTTCTCATTCAAGCAAATCGCTATACGGTTATGTTTTCGTCTTTTTTTGGGCAGCGGACGGGCGCGCCGTCGCAATGTGGCTATTCCGCTGCACGGCCAATCGAGGTCTCACTGCCGCCTGATCCGCCACCAGCAAGCCAGGACGCGGCGGACCCTCCTGCTTCAGCACGCCTTCGGCCTGCGCCGCCAAGGCCGCAAAGCCCTTGCGCATGTCGGTGACGCCCGCCGCCAGCCAGACCCGCGTGTTGGCCGGGACCGGGATCAAACCGACAGACCCCGGATCAGCCGCGCCAGCGCCTCGGGGTCATACCCGCCGCTGATCCGCATCCGGTGGCCACTGGCCAGTTCGATCTTGATGTGGTTTTCGACGGTAGGCATTGCCTTTGGTGCCTTCGCATCGGCGACGATCTCCACCGGCAGAAAGCGGGGCAGGGTCCTCAGTCGTCCAGCGCCAGAAGCGTATGGAGCCGCACCTCCAAACCGCCGCTTCCTCGTCCTCGGTCAGGACCGTCGAGCGCGGTTCCTTCGGCCCGGTCTTCATGTTCTCGACCGTCGCGCGCTTGCGCCACTTCGCCACCGTCTTGGGGTTGATGCCAAGTTCCCGGCTCAGCTGCGCCACGAAGCTTGTGATCGCTGTATTGCAGCTCTGACAGCGTGCCCTCGCCAGCGGGCTCGAACCGGTGGCGCCGCGCTCGCTGGATCGTGGCGTTCCCGTGAAGAACTCTTCCATTCCTTCCGACCCTGCGAAAGGAACGCACCATCAAACTGCGGGATCAAACACCTGGACCAGTAATACGTCATGTGTCGCGATACCGTGGCAGAGGAACCATTTGGCGCGACAAAGCATATCCGGCCACCGCGCCCACGACTGCGCCGATCCCGTCTGCAAGGAGGTCAGCCCATTCTGCCTGCCGGCCGAAGAAAGGTTGGACCATTTCAATCGCGCCGCCATAGGCGATCACCCCCAACACGACCCAGATCGTCAGTCGCGGCCTCACAAGTGGCAGGGGAAACGCAAGACCGGCGAAGGCCAGAATATGGTAAACCTTATCCGACCCCACGGGACTGACGGCAGGCATGGGAGCTAACGTGAGTACCGCAATGATCATCCCCAAGGCGAGCGTTACCGCGCTGCCAACTGCGACCTGTTTCAGATTCTTCTGCCCTTGCGCCACACATCGCTCCTTGGGGTAACGGGCCATCAGCGACACATTCCTGGGGAGTGTCAATCGCGTAGCTTGATCAGGTTTGCATTGCGGCACCAATCGGCAGGGCTTCGCCGGGTTCAGGGCATCGAACCTTTGCCCGCCGCTTTCCAGAATCGCAGTCTCGCCGGTGATATCCTGCCACCACTGGACAGCCACCTCGACGTGAGCCGGGTTCAGCTCGATGCCAAAGCCCACCTGCCCCGCCATCTCGGCAACGATCGGCGTGGCGTCGGATCCCATAGACTCGCAGGGAGCCAAGGGTGTCACGAAGTGACTTGCGCACGACAGAATGATGAAGCGTCGAAGATCGCTGTCAGGTTACCGGGTCAGCATCGGCGGCTAGCTAGCGCCTGAGACGCTGCCCAGCTCCCCGCGCACCCGGCCAAGGGGCGGACGAAATGTACACGTCATCGTCCGATGGAATCGCGAATGCCTTCTCGCTCCGATGAGTCCTGCTGAGCCAGGAATTTGATCTAGCCAAGCGCAACCCATTTCAGCCCCAAGACACCGAGTATTAGATTTCAGGATGCTACCTGGACCATTGCGTGGCAGCCTGCCGTTGTCGGCCATCTCATTCGCCTCACCGAGATTGGGGACGCAGTCACAGGTAGATCTGGCAAATCTACTGAGGGCCACTTTGCGACTGAACGCCTCGCCCCGAAGCGGGCAACGATGGTGATTTCTACCTCAAGCGAAGTCACCATTACGGGAGGGGGCAAAAACTCACGCGCGGGAGCTATACGGCCCCGGTGGGGCAAGCCCATTTATACATCCTCTTTCCAGATCGTCAATACATATTTTTATGTATGAATATTAATAGCTTACCGAGAATATGAGCATATGTGGGCATCCTTAACATTCGGTTGCCGGCTGCCGAAAATCCTCCCCATTTTCGGGCGGTTAGCCTTTAGGTGACCTTTAGGTCAAAAACGGGGTGATCCGGGGACTTAGCATTTAGTTTTTGAAATGGAGCAGGGGACCTGGGTACGTTGAAGAAAATATGCGGATTTTATCCGTTGAATCAATAACTTATCACATACCGGGTATGACCTCAGTTAACCCCGATTTTGCGGCGCTGAGCTTTAGGGGATGTTTAGGTTCCCTTGGGCGAATACAAGGGTGCAGGTGTCGAGACCGGGAAGAAGAGCTACTACTTCTCCACCGTTGCCGGTAACGGGACCTATACCCAAGGGGCGATGCAGACGATCCAGCAGAGCGTTTCTGGGGTGGATCCCAGGACGGGCCGCACGGTGAAGGGAACCACGGCAGGAGTGATCTCGGGGAAGTATCTCGGGATCATCCAGCAGCGGCTCAGGAACCACCAGTATGGCCCCGAGGAGGCTCTCCTGCCTGTGCTGGATGGCAAGGGACAGGTGGTGGCCTATGAGCGGCACATGGCGCCCAAGGCCCTGGCTGCGCTGGAACCAAACACCCATATGGGCGAGATGCTCGGGTCCTGGAAAGGCCGCCAGGCGGAAGAGGAGCTGGCCCAGGATTACAACCGTCAGCTCATCGACAACCTGAAGGTGATCTGGGACCGGGACAAGAAGACCAAGGGTGTCCAGTTCATCGACATCTCGGATGTCGATGCCCACAAGGATCGGGTCTATGCCGACAGTTGGGAGATGGTGCCGAACGATCTCAAGGCCTATATCAAGGAGGTCTTCGGGGAAGACGGCTTCCCGATCCGTCAGGACATGATCAACAATGCCGTGGGCTACCGGGCGCCCTCGATCACCGATGCCTGGACCGGGATCAGCCGATTCGACAAGGAGCACCAGGAAGCCTTCGTGAAGGTGGCCACGGCGATCCATGGTGATGCCTTCAAGGTCTTGGCCACGGCAGAGAAGGCGATCCAGGCCGGGGTGTCGGTGGTGAAGTCCACGATCGTCGTGCGCTCGGTGATCATTCCCCTGGCAAACCTTGGCTCGAACTTCCTGCAGCTCTCCCTGCATGGGGTGTCAGTTCGGGACATGGTGTCTGGTTTCCCGACCAAGCTTCTGGAGATCACCAAGTATCAGAAGAACGAGAAGCGGAGGATCGAGGTCGAAGCCGAGATCGTGGCGCAACGAACCAACCACGATGCGGTACGCCGGCTGCAGGCAGAGCTGCGCTCGATCCAGGATTCCAACAAGCGGATGTCGATCTGGCCGCTGATCGAGGCGGGGGAGTTCTCCACCATCTCCGAGGGGCTGACGGAAGCGGATGCTGCTCTGACCAGTGGTAAATGGGCGCAATATATCCAGGGCTTGATGGACAAGGTGCCGGCCAAGCTGGGGACACGACTGCGACAAGGCGTGCGAGTTCTCAACTCGAAAAAATGGCCTGCCGTCCGGCGGACTTGGGGAAGTGCCGGACGACAGGTGGGCCAACTACTACCCATGAAAGAAAGCACTTGGGCCAAAAGACTACGAGGCGAATAAGGGGACAGGGCAACGCCTCGCATGCCGATTCCTGACCAGAAAATCTGACGTCAGATAGGCGTCATGGCGGCATTTTGTGGGGCCGCGCGACCATCGGTCCATCCCGGCAACTCTTGGTTGCTAAATTCCATTGCAGACAAGTTCGGCCGGATCCGAATCCCGTCGAAATGCCGCGGATCTGAAGCGCCTCGGAACCCAACCATAGGATGATCGTCTGGGGCCGATGCGCTAAAATACCAGCCTCCCTCGCTCATTGTCGCGGCTCGCCTCACGTAAACCTGTCCAAATGGACAAGTTCGCGGAGATTGACGAATTTGCTAGGCTCCAGACCCATTGATTTCGGGCGGTTCGCGTGATTCAGGCCTCGCAAGGAGACCTGACCGATGAGCAACCTCTACTGGCTGTCCGAGGCGCAAATGGAGCGCCTGAAGCCATTCTTTCCGAA
>NZ_JAEACP010000013.1:0-135836 GCF_015999335.1 Tabrizicola soli
GGCCGGCTGAAGGACTGGAGACGCGTTGCCACCCGATACGACAGATGCCCGGAAACCTTCTTCTCCGCTATCGCCCTCGCAGCAACCGTCATGTTCTGGCTCTGAAACTCAATGAGTCTGGAGCCTAGGGCAGTCGCATCATGGCCAAGCTCTATTTCCACTATTCGACGATGAATGCGGGGAAATCGACCTCGCTCCTGCAGGCCTCGCACAACTACCGCGAAGGGGGGATGCAGACCTATCTGATCACCGCGCAGTTCGACAACCGCGCCGGCGAGGGCCGGATCGCCAGCCGCATCGGCATCGGCGAGCCCGCGGATACCTTCGCGCCCGGAGAGGACCTCTTCGCCAAGCTGCAGGCGCGCTTTGCGCAAGGGCCCGTCGCCTGCGTCTTCATCGACGAGGCGCAGTTCCTGACCAAGGAGCAGGTCTGGCAACTGGCCCGCGCGGTCGACGATCTGGGCGTGCCGGTGATGTGCTACGGGCTGCGCGTCGATTTCCAGGGCAACCTCTTTCCCGGCTCGGCCGCGCTGCTGGCCTGGGCGGACGAGATGCGCGAGGTGCGCACGATCTGCCGTTGCGGCAAGAAGGCCACCATGGTCATCCGCCGCGGCCCCGACGGCCGCGCGCTGAAAGAGGGCGAGCAGGTGGTGATCGGCGGGAACGAGACCTATGTCTCGCTCTGCCGCCGCCACTGGCGCGAGGCGGTGGGCGACTGAGCCGTGGAGGGCCGCGCGATCAGCACCCCGGCCAGCGCGATCAGCGACATTCCGGCGACGGCAAGCCAGCTCAGCACCTCGCCCCAGATCACGAAGCCCCAGGCGGCCGAGGCGGGCAGGATGACATATTCGAAGACCGCGACCTTCGAGGCGTCGGCGATCTGGTAGGCCCGCACGATCATCCCCACGCCCAGAAGCGAGCCCGCGGCCTGAACGAAGGTCCACCAGAGGAAGCTGCCCGTGGGCCAGACCGGCCCGCGCTGGAGAAAGCCCTCCGCTCCCTCGGGCACCGGCAGGGGAAACAGGGTCAGCACGGCCATGCCGATCACGCCGAAGACGCCCAGCATCGCGAAGAAGCCCGCGACCAGCACCTCGGCGCTTTCGCCCTTGCACCATTCGCGCGTGGCGATATTGCCCAGCGCATAAAGCGCGCCCGAGATCACCGGCAGCAGCGCGGCGAAAGTGGCGCCCGACAGCGCCTCGGGCCCCAGGACCATGACCACGCCGCCGAAGCCCACCAGCACCGCCAGGACCTGCAGCGCCGAGATCGACTGGCCATAGGCGAACCGCTGGATCAGCAGGACGAAGATCGGCGCCGTGAACAGCCCCGCCGCGACCTGGGCCACCGGCAGGAAGGCCAGCGCGCCGAAATAGATCACCATGGCCGAGCCGTGGATCATCGACCGCGCCAGCACCCGGCCAAAGCGCCGGGGCCGCAAGCGCAGCCCCAGGGGAACCGTCAGCACGGCGAGGATTGCGAAGGCCATCGCCGTCCGGGTGGCATGGAACTGCCACAGCCCGCCATCCCGGGCGATGACGCGGACGTAATTGTCGGTAAAGGCAATGACCACCGCATAGATCAGCACGGCGCCAAGCGCGGCCAGGGTCCGGTTCGGGGTATCGCTCATTCTTGCCATCCGTTCTGCCTTTGCCGGTTTGCCCCGCCCGGCCGCGCTCTGCCCGCCTGATCGCGACGCCCGGCACACGCTTCGGGTCGCGGAAGGGCCAGCATTGTGAAGCACGGCGGCAGGCGGTAAGGTCGCGCGAAACAGGCAGAGACCGGGGCCCGATGACGGCGCTGAAGAAGTATCAGAGGCTGGAATGCTCGGGCCTGTGGCGCGAGAACCCGCAAGACCAGCGCCGCGAGGTCCTCGTCCGCTTCGGCGAGGCGACGCTGATCCTCTCCGACCCGAAAAGCGGCGAGGCGCTGAGCCATTGGTCCCTTCCGGCGGTCGAGCGGATCAATCGCGGCGAGGAGCCGCCGGTTTTCGCCCCCGGTTCGGAATCGACCGAAAGCCTGGAGCTGGACGATCCCGACATGATCGCCGCGCTGGAGGCGGTGCGGGCCGCCGTGAAGGCCGCGATCCCGCGTCCCGGCCGGCTGCGCGGGCTGATGCTGGGCGGGACGGCGGCGGGGGTGGTCGCGCTGGCGCTGTTCTGGTTGCCTGGCGCGCTGGTGCGGCACACCGCCTCGGTCGTGCCGCCGGCGCAACGGGCCGAGATCGGCCAGCGCGTGCTGGACGACCTGGTCCGGGTGACGGGCGCGCCCTGCGACAACCAGCTGGGACTGCAGGCGCTGGCGGGGCTGTCCGAACGGGTGTTCGGCCCCGTCGACACCCCGATCCTCTATGTCCTGCCCGAGGGCGTGGATGCGCCGCTGCACCTGCCCGGCGACGTGATCGTCCTGCCCCGCCGCCTGATCGAGCAGTCGAACGGGCCCGAGGCCGTCGCCGGCGCCGCCCTGATGGAGCGGCTGCGCTCGCAGAGCTCCGACCCGATGCTGCCGCTCCTGGAACATGCGGGCCTGCGCGCGACCTTCCAGCTTCTCACCACGGCGGAACTGCCGGATACGGCGCTGGCGGGCTATGGCGAGGCCGCCCTGCGCCAGCCCCCGCTGCCGCTGGCCGACGCCGCCGCCCTCGCCGCCTTCGAGACCGCGCAGGTCCCGGCCTCGCCTTACGCGGTGGCAGTGGACCCCGATGGATCGGTCACGGGCGGCCTGGTGGAGAACGACCCCTACAAGGGCCTCGCCCCCTCGCCGCTGATCCCCGACGAATCCTGGGTCGCCCTGCAAGGCATCTGCAGCGCCTAGGACTTGCCGGGTCCGGTCTTGCCCGAGGGCGGATTGCCGCAAAGCGGCTGCCCCTGCCGCGTGACGCGGGGAAGCCAGAGCACCTGTCCCGCTCCGCCCGCCCGGATGAAGATGCAGCCCTTGCTGTCGACATATTGCTGCCCGGCATAGGCCTTTGGCGGCAGCTCGGCCGGACGGACCGGCTCTCCGGCAAGGGCGGGGGTAGCAAGCGCCAGCATCAGGAGCGCCGCCCGCATCACTTGGTCCCGAACATCCGGTCGCCGGCGTCGCCGAGGCCCGGCACGATATAGCCGTGGTCGTTCAGATGGCTGTCCACCGCCGCGGTGACGATCGGCACGTCCGGATGCGCCTCTTTCATCCGGGCGATCCCTTCCGGTGCGGCCAGCAGGCAGAGGAAGCGGATCTGCTTTGCCCCCGCCTTCTTCAAGAGCGAAATCGCGGCCGCGCTGGAATTCCCGGTGGCCAGCATCGGATCGACGACGATGGCGATCCGGTCCTCCATCTTCTCGGGCAGCTTGCAGTAATATTGCACCGGCTGCAGCGTCTCGGGGTCGCGGTAAAGGCCGATGAACCCCACCCGCGCCGCCGGGATCAGTTCCAGGATCCCGTCCAGAAGCCCGTTCCCCGCCCGCAGGATGCTGACGAGAGCCAGCTTCTTCCCTTCGATCACCGGGGCGTCCATCTCCTCCAGCGGGGTCTCGATCCGCCGGGTGGTCATCGGCAGCTCGCGCGTGACCTCATAGGCCAAAAGCAGGCTGATCTCGCGCAGCAGCTTGCGGAACGACGCGGTCGAGGTGTCCTTCTCGCGCATCAGGCTCAGCTTGTGCTGGACCAGGGGGTGCGACACGACGGTCAGGTGATCCAGCATTCAGGCCTCCAGCTTTTTCGCGATCTTCGCCTTGGTATCCGCATCGCAGAAGGCCGCGTCAAGCGACTGGCGCGCGATCTTCCGGAATTGCCCCTCGTCCCAGTCGAAGGCGCGGTGGAGTTCCTCGTACTCCCGGACCATGGTGGTGTGGAAGAAGGGCGGATCGTCGGTCGAGATCGTGACCTTGACGCCCCGGCGGTCCAGCGCGTCGATCGGGTGCTCGCGGAAGTCCTTGTAGATGCCCAGCGCGACGTTCGAGCCGGGGCAGACCTCCAGCACCGTGCCGCGTTCGGCCAACTCGTCCACCAGCGCCGGATCCTCGATCGCGCGGACGCCATGGCCGATCCGCTCCACCTCCAGATCTTGCAGCGCCGCCCGCACGCTCTCCGGCCCGCCCCATTCCCCGGCATGGGCGGTCAGCCGCAGCCCCGCCTCGCGTGCGCAATCGAAGGCCCAGCGAAAGTCCTTGGGCGCGCCGATCTTCTCGTCCCCCGCGATTCCGAAGCCGACGATCCAGTCGCCCGCCGTCTCGGCCGCGCAACGGGCGGTCCCCCGCGCTTTCTCGGGGCCGAAATGCCGGATGCAGGTGACGATGCCGCGCAGGGTGATGCCCATCTGCCGCTCGGCCTGATCGGCGGCCTCCTGCATGGCATGCAGGTATTCGCGCCAGGCCCCCAGATCGCGTCCGCCACAGAAGTCGGGCGAGACGAAGGTCTCGGAATAGACCACGCCACTCGCCGCCGATTCCTCCAGAACGGCCAGCGCCAGGCGCTGGTAGTCCCCGGGCGTCCGCAAGGCGGAGGTCGCCGCCTCATAGACCTTCAGGAAGTCCCGGAAGTCCCGGTAGCGATAGTTCCCGCGCTCGTCGAAGATGCCGGATATGTCCAGATGCTTTTCCTTCGCCAGCCCCCGAATGAAGGTCGGCGGCGCCGCTCCCTCCAGATGCAGGTGCAGCTCGACCTTGGGCAATCCGCTCACGAAACGCCTCTCCTTCCTCTTGGCCAAAATACTCCGGGGTCCGGGGCAGCGCCCCGGGGGCCCGTCACAGGAAACTCCGCCCCGGCCCCTGCGCCGCCACCCCCAGATGCGCCGCGACACTCGCGCCGATGTCGGCGAAGCCGCAGAGGCCCGCGTCCCGCGCCCCGACACCCCAGCCCACCACCGGCACGCGCTCTCGCGTGTGTTCGGTCCCGCGCCAGGTCGGGTCGTTGCCATGGTCGGCGGTGAAGATCGCCAGGTCTCCGGGGCGGAGCTGGGCGAAGAACCGGGGAAGACCCGCGTCGAACCATTCCAGCGCGCGGGCATAGCCCGAGACGTCGCGGGGATGGCCATAAAGCGTGTCGAACTCGACAAAGTTCGCAAAGGTCAAGGACCCGTCTTCCGCCTCACTTCCCAAGCGCGCCAGATGTTCGAAAAGATCAAAGTCGCTTTTACCCTTCCACAGCTTCCCGACGCCCCGCATCGAGAAGATGTCGCCGATCTTGCCGATCCCATGCGTCGCCCGCCCGGCCTCCACCACCCAGTCCAGCAGTGTCGGCGCGGGCGGTTCGATGGCGAAGTCCTTGCGGTTCGCCGTGCGCCGGAAATCGCCGCAGGAGCCGGTGAAGGGCCGTGCGATCACCCGGCCGACCTTGCGGGCATGCAGGCCGGGCGCAAGGTCGTGGCAAAGCTGCAAAAGCCGCTCCAGCCCGAAGGCCTCTTCATGCGCGGCGATCTGGAACACGCTGTCGGCACTGGTGTAGCAGATCGGCCAGCCGGTGCGCAGATGCTCCTCGCAATGTTCGGCGATGATCGGCACGCCCGAGGCGTGGCAGTTGCCGAGAATTCCCCCGGTCCCGGCCAGGCGGCAGACCTCGGCCACCAGATCCTCGGGAAAGGCGGGGACGGTATCGGGGAAATAGGTCCAGTCCCAGGGCACCGGCACCCCCGCGAGTTCCCAATGACCGGAGGGCGTGTCCTTGCCCTTCGACACCTCTGTCGCCGCGCCCCAGAGCCCCTCGGGCAGAGCCGAAAGTCCCGGCGTGGCGGCGCCTGAGGCCAGCCGGATCGCCGCGCCAAGGCCGAGACGGTCGAGGTTCGGCATCCGGAGGGGTCCGCTGCGCCCCCCTTCGGCCCGGCCCGCAGCGCAGGCCTGTGCGATATGGCCCAAGGTGTTCGCGCCTTCATCGCCGAAATCCGCCGCATCCGGCGCGCCGCCGCAGCCCACGGAATCCAGCACGATCAGGAAGGCGCGCGGCATCAGGCGATCCTCTTCTGGATCAGGGCGGGTTCTTCAGGCAGGTCCGCGGCGATCCGGTAGGCGGCCTGCACCGCCCGCACCGCCGCCCGCGCGGCCTCTTCCGTGGCGGCATGGACCATCGCCAACGGCACGCCCGCGCCGGTCTCCTCGCCGATGCCGGCCAGGTCCGACAGGCCGACCGAGGGGTTCACCTTGTCCCCCTCCCGCAGCCGGCCGCCGCCTAGATGCACGACGGCATGGCCCAGCGCCTCGCCGTCGATGGCGGCGACATAGCCGTCGGCCGGGGCCGGAACCTCGCGCATCACCGGGGCCGACGGCAGGCGGTCGGGCCAGCGGTCCACGAAATCCGAAGGTCCGCCCTGCGCTGCGACCATCTGCCCGAAGATCTCGGCCGCCTGCCCGGAATGCAGCGCCTCGGCGATGCGGCCTTCGCCGTCCTTGGGATCGGCGGCCAGGCCCGCCAGCGCCAGAGCCTCGCCGCCCAAGGCTACCGTCAGATCCCAGAGCGCGGTGTTGACCGAAGTGCCGGTCAGCGTCTCCATCACCTCGATCACCTCCAGCGCGTTGCCCGCCGCCGTGGCGAGCGGTTGCGACATGTCGGTGATCAGCGCGGTGGTCATGCAGCCCGCCCCCTGCGCGGTTGACACCAGCGACCGCGCGAGGGCCTCGGCCTGCCCGGCCGTCTTCATGAAGGCGCCCGAGCCGCATTTGACATCGAGGACAAGGGCCTCGAGCCCCGCCGCCAGTTTCTTGGACAGGATCGAGGCGGTGATCAGCTCGATCGACTCGACCGTGCCGGAGATGTCGCGGATCGCATAAAGCCGCCTGTCCGCCGGGGCGAGGTCGGCAGAGGCGGCGACGATGGCGCATTTCACGCTGTCGATCTGCGCCCGCAGCGCCTCCTCGCCGAGCCCGGTCCGGAAACCGGGGATCGCCTCCAGCTTGTCCAGCGTGCCCCCGGTATGGCCCAGCCCCCGGCCCGAGATCATCGGCACATAGGCCCCGCAGGCCGCCAGCGCCGGGGCGAGAAGGAGCGAGGTGCAATCGCCGATCCCGCCGGTGGAATGCTTGTCCACCACCGGGCCGGGCAGGTCCCAGGCCAGGACCTTGCCGCTGTCACGCATCCCCCGCGTCAGGGCCACGCGGCCCTCCTCGGACAGGCCCCTGAGCAGCACCGCCATCGCGAAGGCCCCCGCCTGCGCATCCGTCACCACGCCCGAGGCAAGGCCCGCCGCAAACCAGCGCAGGTCCTCGGCCGGGGGCTGGCCGCCATCGCGGATCGTCGCGATGATCGTGCGGGCGTCGGTCATGTCCGCTCCATATGCGCGGCGGTGAAGACGCCGGGCAGGAGTTCGGCCACGGTCATCACCTTCTGCTTGCCGTCGGTGGTGCAGAGCGTGACTTTCACCTCCTGCCCGGCGAATTCCGCGATCTTCTGCCGGCAGCCGCCGCAGGGGGGGACGGGATCGGGGCTGTCGGCGATGACCAGAACCTCGGCGATGCGGCTGTCCCCGGCGGCGATCATCGCGGCGATGGCCCCGGCCTCGGCGCAGGTGCCTTCGGGATAGGCCACGTTCTCGACGTTGCAGCCGACATGCACCGCGCCGGAAGTGCTGCGCAGCGCGGCCCCGACCTTGAACCGCGAATAGGGCGCATAGGCCCGTTCCCGCACCCGTGTCGCCGCCTCGAGAAGCGTCATCGCAGTCTCCTTGACCATCCGGTCAGAGTGTGTGCCGAAGCTGCGTGTTCCGCAAGCGGGGGAAACCTCCTCGAGCACTTCGTGCACTCGTCGGGAAGCGGCGAGGAGTGCACGAAGTGCTCGACGAGCGACCCGCCTTAACGCACCGCAACCCGCGTCGGCGGATTGCCGGGCAGCGTGACCTCCAGCAGTTCGAGGTCGGAGGTGGCGTCGCTGTAGCGCGTGGCCATCCCCGGCGGAACGACGAAGGCGTCGCCCGGCGACAGGCGGTAAGGTTCCTTCCCCTCGCCCTCAAGCGTCATGTTGCCGGACATGACGAAGGTGAAGAGGATGTCGCCGTCATGCACCGTCCAGGGGGCCGGGCCGGTGGGCCGCGCCACCATCACCGAGGCCACGCCACGGGTGTTCTCGTCGATCGTGGTGTCGCGCGCCTCGAAGCCCGGGATGCGGAAGGGCCTGAACACCCCCTCCTTGCCGATGTCGTGGACGAAGCGTTGCCCCTCCCATTCCCGCTCGGGGCGGTAATGCGGGGTGGGGAGCGTCATCTCGTGGTCGATCTCGGTCACATGCTCGGCCGGGACGCCGATCTCGACCACCTGGACGCCTTCGGAGTGCAGGACCCTGTGGCGGATCCCCGGCGGCTGGATGAAGCAGTCGCCGGCATGGATGCGGCGGACGTCGCCCTGATCCTCGTAAAGCACGTCCACCCAGCCCGCGACGCAGAAGATCAGCTGGAAGCCGACCTTGTGGAAATGCACCATGTCCGGCACCGGCCCGTCCGGCACGCGGATATGGCTGGCGATCATCGCGCCTCCGAGGCGGCTGGGGATCAGGTCGCGGTATTCCATCCCCGCGCGCCCGATCACCCAGGGGGCCTGGTCGGCCAGGCGGCGGACGACGAAGGCATGTTCGGTGGCCGGGGTCACGACCGGCGGGTTCAGCTCGTCGATCTCGACCCGCGTGCCGTTCGGGGCGGTCAGCAGCTTCGCGCCGCCGGCGAAACCGGGATCATCGGTCAGGATGCGCAGGGTTCCCGGCCCCTCGGGCGCGCCCTTCTGGATCCGGAGTCGCAGGCCATGACCCGACAGGACCGCGACCTCGGGGTTGTCGGCGGGAAAGATCATGTCCAGCCGCATTCCCAGCGTCTTCGTGTAGAAGGGCAGGTCGTCGCGCAGCTCGCTCGTCGGCAAGCGGATTTCGGCGCGTGTTTCCGTCATGGCATTCCCCGTGCTATGGCGGCATCGTGAGTGGGTCGCAGGCGATTTGCAAGCAGGCCCGAAAACGGTTTCAAGCAATGCCGGATTGGCAGGCGGCCGGAACTGGTTCAACGTTGAACCATTCGGCAGGAGGGGTTGATGGACGAGGCACGGCACGACAACGCACGCCAGGCGGCGCTGGATTACCACGAGTTCCCGAAGCCCGGGAAACTGGAGATCCGGGCGACCAAGCCCCTTGCCAACGGCCGCGACCTGGCCCGCGCCTATTCGCCCGGCGTCGCGGAAGCCTGCCTCGAGATCAAGGCCGACCCCGCCACCGCCAGCCGCTATACCGCCAAGGGCAACCTTGTCGCGGTGATCACGAACGGGACGGCCGTCCTTGGCCTGGGCAACATCGGCGCGCTCGCCTCGAAGCCGGTGATGGAGGGCAAGGCGGTCCTCTTCAAGAAATTCGCCAACATCGACTGCTTCGACATCGAGGTGAACGAACCCGACCCGGTGAAACTGGCCGAGATCGTCTGCGCGCTGGAGCCCAGCTTCGGCGCGGTGAACCTCGAGGACATCAAGGCCCCCGACTGCTTCATCGTCGAGAAACTGTGCCGCGAGCGGATGAACATCCCCGTCTTCCACGACGACCAGCACGGCACCGCCATCGTCGTCGGCGCGGCGGCGACCAATGCGATGATCGTCGCGGGCAAGACCTTCGAGGAGATCAGGGTCGTCTCGACCGGCGGCGGCGCGGCGGGGATCGCCTGCCTGGAGATGCTGGTGAAGCTGGGCGTGAAGCGCGAGAACATCTGGCTCTGCGACCTGGAGGGTCTCGTCTATCACGGCCGGGCCGAGCAGATGACCGAGCAGAAGGCCGCCTTCGCGCAAGGCCACAAGCCCGGCACGCTGGCCGAGGTGATTGCGGGGGCGGACATGTTCCTCGGCCTCTCCGGTCCGGGCGTGCTGACGCAGGACATGGTCCGCGCCATGGCCCCGAACCCGATCATCTTCGCGCTTGCCAACCCCTCGCCCGAGATCCTGCCCTCCGACGCGCGCGAGGTCGCTCCCGGCGCGATCATCGCCACCGGGCGCAGCGATTTCCCGAATCAGGTCAACAACGTCCTCTGCTTCCCCTTCATCTTCCGGGGCGCGCTGGACGTCGGCGCGACGACGATCAACGCCGCGATGGAACTGGCCTGCATCGAGGGCATCGCCGCCCTGGCCCGTACCACCACCAGCGCCGAGGCCGCCGCCGCCTACCGGGGCGAGACCATGACCTTCGGCCCGGATTACCTGATCCCGAAGCCCTTCGATCCCCGCCTGATCGGGGTCGTAGCCAGTTCCGTGGCCCGCGCGGCCATGGAGACCGGCGTCGCCACCCGCCCGATCGCCGATCTCGACGCCTACAAGCGCAAGCTGGACGGGTCGGTGTTCAAGTCCGCCCTGCTGATGCGCCCGGTGTTCGAGGCTGCCCGCACCGCCACCCGCCGCATCGTCTTTGCCGAGGGTGAGGATGAGCGTGTCCTGCGCACCGCCAACGCGATGCTGGAGGAGACGACCGACCTTCCGATCCTGATCGGCCGCCCCGAGGTGGTCGAGGCGCGCTGCGAGCGCTACGGCCTGCCGATCCGGCCCGGCCGCGACTTCCATCTGGTGAACCCGGAAAACGACCATCGCTACCGCGACTACTGGGGCACCTATCACGAGTTGATGGCCCGGCGCGGTGTCACGCCCGATACCGCCCGTGCTGTGATGCGCACCAACACCACCGCCATCGCCGCGATCATGGTGCACCGCGAAGAAGCCGACAGCATGATCTGCGGCACCTTCGGCCAGTTCAACTGGCACCTCGGCTATGTCCGCCAGATCCTGGCGCGGGGCGGGCGGCACCCCGTCGCCGCGCTGTCGCTGATGATCCTGGAGGACGGTCCCCTCTTCATCGCCGACACCCATGTCCATCCCGAACCCAGCCCGCAGCAGATCATGGAGACCGTGATCGGCGCCGCCCGCCACGTCCGCCGCTTCGGCCTGACGCCGAAGATCGCGCTTTGCACCCAGTCGCAGTTCGGCAACATGGACACCACCACCGCCCGGCGGATGCGCGATGCGCTGGAAATGCTGGACTCCCGCGAGCCCGATTTCGCCTATGAGGGCGAGATGAACATCGACGCCGCCCTCGATCAGTCGATCCGCGACCGCCTCCTGCCCAACTCGCGCTATGAAGGGGCGGCGAACGTGCTGGTCTTCGCCTCCTCCGAGGTGGCTTCGGGCGTCCGCAACATCCTGAAGGTCAAGACCGGCGGACTCGAGGTCGGGCCGATCCTGGTGGGCATGGGCAACAGGGCGCACGTGGTGACGCCCGCGATCACCGCGCGGGGGTTGCTGAACATGTCGGCCATCGCAGGAACGCCCGTCGCGCATTACGGGTAAGCCTCCTCGTTCGACTCGTCTCCTCGTCGGTCCCGGCGAGGAGTGACGAAGTCATCGACGAGCGGTTCGAATCGACCGCGCCGAAAACGCGCAAGGCTTTGCAAAACCCGGGCGCATGGGGCAGAGGCCTTGCCTGCCGGCCATGATTTGCAAAACCGGCCGGCCGCGAAAGGCAAATTCTGCAAACAAGTCGCAGCCTGTTCCCGGTAACAGCGTTGCGCAATGGGCATCCCATGGCATACCACCATCCCCAGGCGGCATCAGCGGGGGGAGATCGCGATGGGCTACGCACAGATCTACAAATCCTGGGCCGAAGATCCCGAGGGGTTCTGGCTCTCGGCGGCTGGCGGCATCGACTGGGTCACGAAACCCGGCCGCGCGCTGGATGACAGCCGTGCGCCCTTGTACGAATGGTTCACCGATGCGCGCGTCAACACCTGCTGGAACGCCGTCGACCGCCATGTGATCGCAGGCCGCGGCAAGCAGCCCGCCATCATCCACGACAGCCCCGTCACCGGCACCAAGCATGTCATCACCTATGCCGAACTGCAGGACCGTGTCGCCCGCCTTGCCGGGGCGCTGCGGGCCAAGGGCGTGGATAAGGGCGACCGCGTCATCATCTACATGCCGATGGTCCCCGAGGCTCTGGAGGCGATGCTGGCCTGCGGCCGGATCGGCGCGATCCACTCGGTCGTCTTCGGCGGCTTCGCGGCTGCGGAACTGGCGGTCAGGATCGACGACTGCACCCCGAAGGCGATCATCGCGGCCTCCTGCGGGATCGAGCCTGCCCGTGTCGTGCACTACAAGCCCCTGCTGGATGCGGCCATCGACCAGGCGACCCACAAGCCCGATTTCTGCGTGATCTTCCAGCGCGAGCAGGAGGTGGCAAGGCTGACCCCCGGCCGCGATGTCGCCTGGCACGAGTTCCAGTACGGCGTCACCCCCGCCGAATGTGTCCCGGTCGAGGGCAATCACCCGGCCTATATCCTCTATACCTCGGGCACGACCGGCGCGCCGAAGGGCGTGGTGCGCCCGACCGCCGGGCATCTGGTGGCGCTGAACTGGACCATGCGCGCGATCTACAACGTCGGGGCGGGCGATGTGTTCTGGGCGGCCTCGGACGTGGGCTGGGTCGTCGGCCACAGCTACATCTGCTACGCCCCCCTGATCGCCGGTTGCACCACCGTCGTCTACGAGGGCAAGCCGGTCGGCACCCCCGACGCCGCCGCCTTCTGGCGCGTGATCAACGAATATGGCGTAAAAAGCTTCTTCACCGCCCCGACCGCGCTCCGCGCCATCAAGCGCGAGGATCCCGAGGGCAAGCTGGTCCCCCCGCTTCCCAGTCTGCAGGCGCTGTTCCTGGCCGGCGAGCGCGCCGATCCGGACACGATCGAATGGGCCGCCAGGCATCTGGGCGTGCCCGTCATCGACCACTGGTGGCAGACCGAGACCGGCTATGCCATCGCCGCGAACCCCTTCGGGATCGAGCATCTGCCGGTCAAGATCGGCAGCCCCTCGGTCGCCATGCCCGGCTATGACGTGCAGGTGCTGGACGAGGGCGGCCATCCGGTCAGCGCGGGCACGCTGGGCGCCATCGCGATCAAGCTGCCGCTTCCCCCCGGCACACTGCCGACCCTGTGGAACGCCGAGGAGCGGTTCCTGAAATCCTACCTCAACCACTTCCCCGGCTATTACGAGACGGGGGATGCGGGCTACGTCGATGCCGAAGGCTATCTCTACATCATGGCCCGCACCGATGACGTGATCAACGTCGCCGGGCACCGCCTGTCGACCGGCGCGATGGAGGAAGTGCTGGCCAGCCACAAGGATGTCGCCGAATGCGCGGTCATCGGGGTGGCGGACGAACTCAAGGGCCAGTCGCCGCTGGGATTCCTCTGCCTGAACAAGGGCGCGACCCGGCCGCATGACGAGGTGGTCAAGGAATGCGTGCAACTGGTCCGCGACAAGATCGGCCCGGTCGCCGACTTCAAGCGCGCCGTGGTGGTCGAGCGGCTGCCCAAGACCCGCTCGGGCAAGATCCTGCGCGCGACCATGGTCAAGATCGCCGACAGCCAGCCCTGGAAGATGCCGGCCACCATCGACGACCCCGCCATCCTGGACGAGATCGCCGAGGCGCTGCGCAGCCTGGGCCTGGCGCGGGGCTGAACCGGCTGGACAATCGCTGCATTTTGCGCCAGATCTTTGCATTATGCAAAGATCTGCGCTTCCCGGCCGTTTCGACCGCGACCGCTTCCGCCGCCTGATCGAACTGGTCGGACCCGGAATGGTGCCGGTACTTCTGGCCCAGCTTGCCGCCGACCTTGGGAATTGCGACAGTCGGCTGTCCCAGGGAACGGCGACGGGCGACTGGGCACTCCTGCGCGAGACCTCGCATGACCTGGTGGCGCTGGCCGGCTCTTGCGGGGCGCTGGCGCTGCAGGATCTGGCCCAGGACCTGAATGCCGCCACCCATGCCCGGGACCCGGCCACGACGCGGCGGCTTGTCCCCGCCATCGCGGCAGAACTGGCCGCGCTTCTTGCCCTGATCCGGGCCACCCCGCCTGAAGGACCTCTGCCATGGTAAGGCAATCTCCCACCCTGCCGCCGCCGATCCTGCTGGTGGAAGACACGATCTCGCTGCAGATCGTCTATCGCGCGATCCTGGAATCCGCCGGCCACACGGTCACGGTCGCCGCCAATGCCGCCGAGGCCCGGGCGCATTTTCAGGAGCACGGCCCCGCTGTCGTCCTGCTGGACCTTGTCCTGCCGGACCGCGACGGGCTGGAGCTGATGCAGGAGTTCCTCGCCCTCGCCCCCGAGACCGGGTTCATCGCGATCACGGCGAACAACTCGGCCGACCGCGCGGTCGAGGCGATGCGGGCGGGAGCGCACGACTATCTGGTCAAGCCGATCGACGAGGCGCGCCTGCTGGACGCGGTCCGCAATGCCCTGGCCGAAAAGCGCCCGCGTCGCGCCGCGCCGCCGGTGCATGTGCCCGACCGCGGCAGCGCCCCGGTGGAGACCTCGGGCTTCATCGGCTCCTCCGAATCGATGCGACGGATCCACGGCACCATCGGCTCGGTCGCGCGGTCGATGGCCACGGTCTTCATCACCGGCGAAAGCGGCACCGGCAAGGAACTCTGCGCGCTGGCGGTCCATGCCCATTCCGCCCGGGCGCAAGGGCCGTTCATCGCGCTGAACTGCGGCGCGATCCCGCAGGACCTGCTGGAAAGCGAGGTCTTCGGCCATATGAAGGGCAGTTTCACCGGCGCGATTTCCGACAAGCCCGGCGCGGCGGCGGCGGCTGACGGCGGAACGCTGTTCCTGGACGAGATCTGCGAGATGGCCCCGGCGCTGCAGACCAAGCTCCTGCGCTTCCTGCAGACCTCGACCGTCCAGCCCGTGGGCGCGACGCGGCCGCGCAAGGTCAACGTCCGCATCGTCTGCGCCACCAACCGCGACCCCCTGGAAGCCGTCCGCCGCGGCCAGTTCCGCGAGGACCTCTATTACCGCCTCTATGTCGTCCCGATCCACATGCCTCCCCTGCGCGAGCGCGGCGAGGATGTGATCGAAATCGCCGAGGCCGCCCTCATCCGCTTTGCCGAGGAGGAGGGCCGCCGCTTCCAGGGCCTCTCGCCGGAGGTGCAGGCCCAGCTCATGCGCCTTCCCTGGCCCGGCAACGTGCGCCAGCTTCTGAACGTGATCCGCAACGTCGTGGTGCTGAACCCCGGGGGGCTGGTGACGCCCGAGATGCTGCCGCCGGGCCTGACCCTGGACGAGGCCGCCGAACCGCAGGACGCCGAAGAAGGCGTCACCGCCGACGGCCTGCCGCTTGACGGGCTGGTCGGTCTCAGCCTGGCCGAGGCCGAGCGGCGGCTGATCGAGGCGACGCTGGCGCGGCATGGCGGCTCGATCCCCAGGGCTGCGCGGGTGCTGGAGGTCTCGCCCTCGACGCTCTACCGCAAGCTCGACGGCTGGAAAGCGCGCGCCGGGTGACGCCTGGCTGCGGAATTCGAAGAATTCCGGACCGGAAATCGTTCGATTTCCGGCGCCCGGTTCAGGTGAACTGCTCGCCGATCAGCCGTTCTTCCAGCCCGTGCCCGGGATCGAACAGCAGGCGGTGGGTGATCTGCGGCTCGGAGCGGACCTCGACGCTCGTCACGTCGCGGACCGAGGACCGGCTGTCGGCATCCGCCATCACCGGCCGTTTCTCGCCCTCGACCACCTCGAAGCGCACCACCGCCGTCGACGGCAAGAGCGCCCCGCGCCAGCGCCGGGGACGGAAGGCCGACATCGCCGTCAGCGCCAGCACGTCCGAGCCGACCGGCAGGATCGGCCCGTGCGCCGAATAGTTGTAGGCCGTGGAGCCTGCCGGCGTCGCCACCAGCGCGCCGTCGCAGACCAGCTCTTCCAGCCGCACCCTTCCGTCGACCAGCACCCGCAGCTTTGCCGCCTGCGGCCCCTGGCGCAGAAGCGAGACCTCGTTGATCGCCAGGGCCTCGGTCACCCGGCCCTTCACGTTCTCGGCCCGCATCGCCAGCGGATGGATCACCGTCTCCTCGGCGGCACGCAGCCGGTCGGGCAGGGTTTCCTCGGCATAGGCATTCATCAGGAAACCGATCGTGCCGCAGTTCATGCCATAGACCGGCAACCGGCGGCCATGCGCCGCGTGCAGGGTCTGCAGCATGAACCCGTCGCCCCCGAGCGCAACCACCACCTCGGCTTGACGGGTGTCGGCCTGCCCGTAGCGCGCGATCAGCGAGGCCTGCGCCGCGAGTGCCGCCGGGGCCTTGCTGGCCGTGAACCTGATGCGCACCCGATACCCTCCTGCCCGGCCCTCCGGACAGTCTTGGCCGCGCGGGACGCGGAACTCAAGCCCCGGCCCCGCTTTCGCCGGGCAAGATAATTTCGCTACCGACGCAGTTCATGTCGGATTCTTGCCTTTCCGGACCAGTCAGCCTGCTCTAAACAGCACCGACCAACTCTCAACCCAGAGGACATGACGATGAACGCACCCCACCGCGACACCGGCTTCTTCACCGAGCCCCTGTCCTCGCGCGACCCCGAGCTTTTCGGCGCCGTCACGAAGGAGCTTGGCCGCCAGCGCCACGAGATCGAACTGATCGCCTCGGAGAACATCGTCTCGCGCGCCGTGATGGAGGCGCAGGGCTCGGTCATGACCAACAAATATGCCGAGGGCTATCCCGGCAAGCGCTATTACGGCGGCTGCCAGTATGTCGACATCGCCGAGAACCTGGCGATCGACCGGGCCTGCAAGCTGTTCAACTGCGCATTCGCGAACGTCCAGCCGAACTCGGGCAGCCAGGCCAACCAGGGCGTGTTCCAGGCGCTGTTGAAGCCGGGCGACACCATCCTCGGCATGAGCCTAGATGCCGGCGGCCACCTGACCCATGGCGCGGCGCCGAACCAGTCGGGCAAATGGTTCCACGCGGTGCAGTATGGCGTGCGCAAGCAGGACCTGACGCTGAACTACGACCAGTTGCAGGAGCTGGCGACCGAGCACAAGCCGAAGCTGATCATCGCCGGCGGCTCGGCCATCCCCCGGATCATCGACTTCGCGAAGATGCGCGAGATCGCCGATTCCGTCGGCGCCTACCTCCTGGTGGACATGGCGCATTTCGCGGGCCTCGTGGCCGCGGGTCTCTACCCCTCGCCCTTCCCCCATGCCCATGTCGCGACCACCACCACGCACAAGACGCTGCGCGGCCCGCGGGGCGGCATGATCCTGACGAACGACGAGGAAATCGCGAAGAAGGTCAACTCGGCGATCTTCCCCGGCATCCAGGGCGGTCCCCTGATGCATGTGATCGCGGCGAAGGCCGTGGCCTTCGGCGAGGCGCTGCAGCCGGGCTTCAAGACCTACCAGGAGCAGGTCGTCACCAATGCCAAGGCACTGGCGGACGAGCTGATGAAGGGCGGGCTCGACATCGTGACCGGCGGGACCGATACCCACCTGATGCTGGTCGACCTGCGCCCCAAGGGCGTGAAGGGCAACGCGACCGAAAAGGCGCTTGGCCGCGCCCATATCACCTGCAACAAGAACGGCATTCCCTTCGATACGGAAAAGCCGACCATCACCTCGGGCGTCCGCCTGGGCACCCCGGCCGGCACGACGCGCGGCTTCGGTGAGGCCGAGTTCCGCCAGATCGCCCGCTGGATCATCGAGGTCGTCGACGGCCTGGCCGCCAATGGCGAGGACGGCAATGCCGAGGTCGAGGCCAAGGTCCGCGCCGAGGTCGAGGCGCTTTGCGCCCGCTTCCCGATCTACCCGGACCTCTGATGCCGCGATCCGCGGATCGCGACGCCTCCACCGCCCCCGGACCAAGGGGGCGGTGGCTCTTCTGGCTGCTGGCGGGTCTGGCCCTGATTCTGGCCTCGGGTGTCTGGGCCGGCGGGCTGTTCGGCCTTGCGGCACAGGTTCTCGCCATACGCGCGCTGCCACCGGATCGAATCGATGGTCTGGACCTCGGTGCCTATCAGGTCGTGATCGAGGCCCGGCCCATCGAAGGCCTGACCGACAACACCTCGGGCCTGACCTACAGCCCGGCGACCGGCACCCTGTTCACGGCGATCAACCACCCCCCCGCCCTGGCCGAGCTGTCGACCGACGGCCGGGTGCTGCGCCATATCGACCTTGTCGGCGCGCGCGACGTCGAGGGCATCACCCATGTCGATGGCGATCGCTTCATCATCGTCGACGAAGGCAAGAGCCGCCTGAACTGGATCTCCATCACCCCCGCGACCACCGCGATCGATCTGGAGAACAGCCCTTTCATCACGCTTGACCTCGGCACGGTGTCGAACATGGGCTTCGAGGGCATCTCATGGGACCAGCGCAGGCAGGAACTGGTCGTGGTGCAAGAGATGCTGCCGGTCCGTGTCCTTGTGGTCGGCGGGCTCGACCGGGCCGTGCGGGGACAGGGGCTGGGGATCGAGTTGCGGGAGTGGCGGCCCGAAGGCTGGGCCGGGCATGGCGTATCCGACCTGTCATCGGTCACCGTGCATGACCTGACGGGGAACATGGTCCTGCTCAGCGATATGTCCTCGATCCTGATCGAATACAGCGCGGCGGGGCAGCCGCTCAGCCTCCTCGCGCTCTGGGCGGGACGGCACGGGCTGCGGGACGGAGTGCCCCAGGCCGAGGGCGTGGCGCTTGCCCCCGACGGGGCCGTCTACATCGTCTCCGAGCCGAATCTGTTCTACCGCTTCGACCATCCCGCAAGCGCGGTCCGGGACTGAGGCTGGACGGTCGCGGCGCCAGGATCCGCGAGCGGCTACAGGAATCCGCGCCAGGACAGCAGGGCGATGATCCCGAGGGTCAGGAACATCAGGCCATAGCCGATGAAGCCCAGCATGCCGGCAATCGCGTCCCGCCGCCGCGTGGCCGGGTCGATCCTGGTCAGATGCCGCACACAGGTGTCATAGGCATCCGCCACTGCACCCATGTCGATCTGGCCCAGGAGCTTGGGGTTCCGCGCCCGTTCCGCCGCCGCCGCCAGAACCTCGGCACCCTCGCGCACCTTGCGCGGCAGAAGCCGCCGGCCGCGCCGCAGCTTGGACGGCAGGTCGCGTCCGCCCAGGCCCAGCCTCTCCTCCAGAAGCTGCGCCACCCGATCCGCCATCTGCTGGATCGCCATCGCACTCATCCCGCACCCTTTCCCAGGCTCCGGTGCAACCTAGGGCGAAGACACCGAGGGTTCAACCGCTCTGGCCATGCGCTGGCCGCGCGGATAGACAGGCAACATGCTTGCGACGATCCGACATCCCGCCGCCGCCACCCCCAGCGCACCGACCCTGGTGGTCGCGCACGGGCTTTACGGTTCGGCCCGGAACTGGGGCGTCATCTGCCGGCGCCTTTCGGACCGGCGCGATGTGGTGGCGGTGGACATGCGCAACCATGGCGACAGCCCCCGGATGCCGCGGCACCGTTACCCGGAAATGGCCGCCGACCTGGCCGAGGTGATCGAAAGCCTGGGCGCGCCCGTGGACCTCATGGGCCACTCCATGGGCGGCAAGGCCGCGATGCAGCTGGCGCTGACCCGTCCCGCGCTGATCCGCCGCCTGATCGTCGCGGATATCGCCCCGGTCGCCTATGACCACGACCAGGCCCGGCATGCCGAGGCGATGCAGGCCGTGGACCTGAGCCTGATCACCACCCGGGCCGAGGCCGACGCCGCCCTGGCGGAGCGCGTGCCTGATCCGGCCCTGCGCGCCTTCTTCCTGCAATCGCTGGACCTTCGCAGCAAGCCCCCGCGCTGGAAGCTGAACCTGGAGGTGCTGGCTTCCGAGATGCCGCATGTGATCGGGTGGCCGGGCATCGAGGGCAGGTTCGAGGGACCGGCGCTGTTCCTGACCGGGGCCGAAAGCCACTACGTCCGTCCCGAACACCGCGATACGATCCGGACCCTGTTCCCGAAGGCGCGCTTCGCCAGGATACCCGGCGCAGGACACTGGCTGCATGCCGAGAAACCGCGCGAGTTCGAGGAGACGGTCCGCGTGTTCCTGGAGGCGTGAGGTCAGCCGATCTCGCGCGCGACCCGCCAGGTCACGGGGACGGCAAGCAACGCCCCGCCCGCCGCCGCCAGGAGGATGGGCGTCAGGCTGACATGGCCCAGCGCAAGCACCGCGATCACGCCGGTTCCGGCCACCGCAGTGGCAATCGGGGCGTAGAGAAGCATGAAAAGCCGCACGTCAGTCTCCGGATTAATGGCACCTGATCAGGATGCCACAGATCCAGGACCGCTGCCTTGATCCGGATCATGCCGGAACTGCCCTGTAGGGTGGGTGCCTCACCCGCCCTAGGCAAGGCGTTCTCAGATGCTGCGCGTCGTGCCGCCGTCCACGATCAGCGTCTGGCCGGTGACATAGCTCGACTCGTCGGTCAGCAGGAAAGCCGCCGCCTTCGCCTGCTCCTCGACCCTTGCGATTCGCTTCAGCGCGGCAAGCTCGCCGTATTTCGCCACGTCGAGGCTGTCAGTGAAACCGGGCGCCAGGCAGTTCATCCGGATGCCGGCCGGGCCATAGCGATCGGAGTAAAGCTTGGTGAACGACTGCACGCCAGCGCGATACACGCAGGAGGCCGGGAACCACAGCGAGGGCTCCATCGCGGCATAGGTGGTGACGTTCACGATCGAGCCGCCGCCCTGTGCCTCCATCACCGGGGTGACGAGGCGGGACATGCGGACGACCGACTTGACGATCATGTCGTTGGCGAGGTCCCAGTTCTCGTCGGTGATGGCCAGCAGGTCGCCTTTCGGCGGGTGGCCGGTATGGTTGAGCACGGCGTCGATCCGGCCGTGGGTTTCCAGCGCCAGGTCGACGACGGCCTGCAGGTCCCCGGCGCTTTGCGCCACGCCGCGCCGGGCCACGCCGCCCAGCTCCGCCGCCAGTTTCTCGCAGCTGTCCGAGGGCGACATCAGCACCAGCGCATAGCCGCGGGCCGCCATTTCGCGGGCAACCGCCGCGCCGATACCCCTGCCCCCGCCGGTGACCAGACAGACCTTCTTCGACATGATGATTCCCCGTGCTTGACCGCCGCACCCTGTCAGAGGCCGCAGGCACTGTCACCCCCGGGCGGGGCGTCGATCTGCATGTCGCGGGAGGAGGTCATTGGTGGAGCAGAGGTCTACCAATCCCCTAAACCAATCTGTCGCTCTCCCGTCTCATATCATCCTGTTTTTGTTGCTATCATACCTCGCCTGATGTATCAATCAGTTTCATCAAGTTGCATTCTGTCCCACCATTGTCCCACCAAAGCGCACGCCGCCTGGCGGGACGGATGGAGGGACAGCCGGAGCGAGGAACCGAACATGCCGCTTACAGCCAAGGGCGTTGAGGCCAAGAAAGAGCCGGGAATGTACGGTGACGGCGGCGGGCTCTATCTCAGGGTCGGCCCGACTGGCGCCAAGAGTTGGATCGTGCGAACGGTGATCCACGGCAAGCGCCGGGAACTCGGCATCGGCAGTGCCGAACTTGTCAGCCTGGCAGAAGCCAGAGAGAAGGCCGCAGAGCTTCGGAAGGTGGCCCGGGCGGGGGGCGACCCGGACGCGGATCGGAAGGCGGCGGCGAAAGCTGCGGCCGAGGCGGCACGCCGGAACCTGATCACCTTCGGGAAGGCGGCCGAGGCAGTTCACGCGAAGCTGTTGCCCAAGTGGAAGAACCAGAAGCACGCCGAGACGTGGATTTCGGGCCTGAAGCTTCACGCCTTCCCCAGGCTCGGAGAGAAGCCCATTCAGAGCATCACCCGGGACGACGTTCTGCGCGTGCTGGAGCCCATCTGGACCAGCCGGGTAGAGACGGCCCGAAGGCTTCGCCAGCGGCTCCATACCGTCTTTCAGTGGGCCAAGGATGAAGGGCACTTTGCCGGAGAGAACCCGGTCGATCAGATCGGCCTCGGGCTGACTCAGGTGAACAAGAACACAGCCCACCTTGCGGCGATGCCCTGGCGCGACGTGCCGGCCTTCTGGCCCCAACTGGTCGAGCGGGATAGCGTGTCGTCGGCCTGCCTGCGCTTCCTGATCCTGACCGCCGCGCGATCGGGCGAGGCCCGCGGCGCGACGTGGGGTGAGATGGATCTTGAGGGCGCCGTTTGGACCGTCCCCGCCAACCGCATGAAGCGCGGCAAGGCGCACCGCGTGCCGTTGACGGCGGAGGCGCTGGCGATCCTTGAAGCGATGAAGGGCCTTGATCCGGTGCTGTGCTTCCCGTCACCGAACCGCGGTAAGGAGGGCGTGCGGCCCCTGTCCGACATGGCATTCAAGCTGCTTTTCAACCGCATGGGGGTCAGCGGCTTCACAGTCCACGGTTTTCGGTCGGCATTCCGCGATTGGTGCAGCGAAAGTGCCAAGGCCGATCCAGAACTTGCCGAGGCAGCTTTGAGCCATGCGACAGGCAACTCAGTGGTGAGGGCCTACGCGCGAAGCGACCTGTTCGACCGGCGCCGGGATCTCATGGACGCCTGGTCGAGGTTCGCGACCGGGCAGGCGTCGGGCGAGGTCGTGCAGTTGGTGCGGGCATGAACGACGATCTCGACGAAATCGACGAGGAATGGGCCAACTGGGAGCGAGGCGAACGGGTCTTCCTTGAAAAGCTCTTGGACCTTCTGGCTTGGTTGATTGCGGTCACATACGGCCGGATCGCACCTGACGATCGATTGAGGTGGCCGCTCGTGGATCTTTGGCGGCACGAAGAAACGCAACAGTTGGCATTGTCAGGCCCGATCTTCTACGAACTCACGCGCAATCAACTAGCTATCGACTTCAGTGATGATCCTGGAAGCTTCGCACAGTACGACCACCACTCAGATTTTGTCGTCAAGTTCCTATTGATCAATTGTCCGCCTAAGAGACAGGGGCAAGGCAAGGGGCGAGCAGAGATGTGCGCTCTCACTGCACTCATGTTTCAAGTGCACCAACCTCTCAACTTCTGGGAACTTCCCGTGCGGCCTGCCGATCCTGATGATTGCTGGTCCGAGCACCTTCACTCCGAGCACGCATTCAGCGTGGCACTATCGGCACGATTGAACGCTCACCATCGCTTGGCAGACCTGCCGGACGCAATTCCATCTCCGGAAGCGCTTCGCCGCCTCTTGCCCAAGGGCTGACGCAGTTCGGCGAACCTCTCGATAAGGGTGCATACCCCGAGTGATAGAACCGCGCGACTGTATGGCATCGGTTTCCACAAAAAAGGATCGAACGCCATGTCCAAGTTCCCCATGCCCTCCGGCTTGATGACCGCGCGTGAAGTTGCGGGGCACTTCAACTGCAACGTCTCGACGGTCTGGCGCTGGCTCCGCCAGGGAATTCTGCCCAAGCCGGTCAAGATCGCGGGATCGACCCGTTGGCGCCGGGAAGAAATCGAAGCGATGACCGCTGGCGAAACCGCAGCCTGAGCCCGACCCCCACCCCGCGAGGGGCAGGAGGCCGGGCCGGTCGTGCTGCTGCAATGGCGCCACCATATCCGCCCCCCTGCCCTTGCGCCATGCAAGGACGCTCAAATGGGCAGACATTCGACATGGGACCGCCGAAGCTGGACCGTCACGCCGGCCGAGGGCGCAACCTTCACCGTCGCCACCAGCGAGGGCGCAACCTGGGCGCTCCGAGCCTTGATCGCCGCCGGGCCAGCAGGCTTGCGGCCGACCGATGGAGCCTCGGGCCGCTTCTGTCTGCTGATCGGAAAACTGCGCGACTTGGGGCTCTCGATCGAGGATCTGCCGGCCGAGGACGAAGGCGGGCGCGCCGGCTTCCGGCTCGTCTGTCAGGTCGACGCAGCATGACAACAGGTATGGGTTTGCGCGCGTTCAGGTCGGTGCATGGCAGGGTCGGCCAGTTTCGGCAAGGCTCTCCAGCACGACAACAGGAGGACCGCATGATGAAAGACAACGTGCATGACCTGCTTACGGTTGATCGAGCGGCAGATGAGATCGGCATCGGCCGCACCACCCTGTTCAAACTGATGCGAGCAGGGGAAGGCCCGCCAGTGATCAAGCTGGGCGCGCTGACCCGCATTCGACGTGAAGCGTTGAACGCTTGGCTGATCTCTCGCGAGAGGACCGCCGCCTGATCTGAGATGAGAAAACCCCGGCCCTTCACCCAAGGACCGGGGCCGAAACAGGAACAGCCTTCGCGGGGCCTTCCGGACGCAAGAAGACGTTACATCATAACGTTTCTACCGGCAAGTTACGTCCCGCGCAGGCTCCATGAGGAGCAACGCCAATGTGCGAGGCGGAAAGTCAGTTTCCCATCGTCCCACGCGCTTCCGGGCAAGTCGACACGTCATAAGGCCGGGCACTTCCTCCGGTCTATGCGGATGGTCTGCCCGGGTGCGCCTTTGCACGAAAGACCCCTGCCACGGTTGCGCGTTCCCGTGCCAAACGCGGCCTACGCCTCCGAGACGCCGCCAGCGATGGGGCTAACTGGGGGTGAATGAAGCCTACAGCCAAGGACACCAGCTTTAGAGACGGCTGCCCAATCCCGGAAGGTGCGGGGAAACGACTTTAGTGGTGATGACCTACCCCGGCTGCGCGAAGCCGAAACCTGCCCCGGGGGCTTCCGGGATGGATCGCGGTCGATGATGTGAGCTTTGGCTGGCCACCCCAGGCAGAAACAAGGGACGCAGGAGAGGATGGCTGTGCACCATCACCCTACGTCTCTTGATCTTGCATTTGATCAGAACAGTGAAAATCGGCCGCGCTCCGGACAGAAAATCTTCAATCGATCTCCTCACCGAAAGGACCCAAGCATGTCACTGACACACGACCAACTCCCACCAACGGACCGACCGGAGAAATTCTGGTCCGGTCGGATCGAGAGCCTGAGCGCTCAAATCCGCGACTGCCGAGACCGAGTTGCCAGCAGCGAAGATGAGCTCCACGTCTTGCCCGGGATCAGCCTATCAAACTGGCTGAAGATGCTGAGGGTCGACCTTCTGGAAGCCGTCGTTGAGCGTGAAGCCGCACGGGCCAAACGCGAGGCGGAACTGCCCGCAGGTGGCGCCGATGATGGGGTGGAGACTGAGGGCCTTGACGCAACGCTTACCCGCTTGCGCGATCTTCTCCCCGACCTTGAAAACCCGACCGTGCCGGAGTTCGCCCAGATGACACCGGAGGACGAGGCGGCCTGGGAGACGGAACATAGGGGCGGCAGTGGTCCGTGGGATACGCTTTCGGCAAACGAGCGGAGGAAGCTGCAATGAGTGTGAAGGCGTGCCTGAAGGGCAAGATCGCATCGGGCCAGGTGAACGATCGGAAAGGCCGGGCCACGCTCGACCTTCTGGCGAAGCTGACGCGGCAATACGAGGGCGCCGGCTTCAACCGGCTGCAGGCCGAGGCCATGGCGGCTGAGGAGGCGCAACTGATCATCGGACGGAAGGCCGCAGAGACGCGGCATGTGCTCTTGGGCCAGGCCGCGGCGGCGATGCGGTCGAAGGAGCTTGTCGAGGAGTCCAAACAACTGGGTTCGCTGATGACCGACGTCCTGGAGCGGAACGAGGCCAGCCGGAACCGCATGGCGACCGTGGTGGGCACGCAGCGCGCGCTGATGCGGCAGTTTCAGCACCGGCTGGGCGGCCTGATCCAAAAGCACAGCCGCGACCTTCTCGGGCGGACCCGAAACCCGACCAACCTGGCGAACGTGGTGAAGGAGCTTCACGGCGAGGCGTCGGGCGACGCGGCGGCGCTCGCGATGGCGAATGCGGTCCGGGATGCCTTCGAGGACATGCGCCTTCAGTTCAACGCGGCCGGCGGCGTGATCGGGAAGCTTGAGAACTGGGGGCTTCCCCATGCCCACAGCCGGGCGGCAATCAGGAAGGCCGGGTTCGACGCCTGGGCGGCAGAGGTCGGGCCGCGGCTGGCTTGGCACAAGATCCCGGACGACTACACCGGCCGCCCCTTGGCCGAGGAAGGCGAGATGCCCTCGCCCGCCGTCGCCCACAGGTTCCTTCGGGAGGCGTTCGACAACATCGCCTTCGGCCGCACCACCGAGAGCGGGGAGAAGGTCGCGCGGGAGGGGATGGCGCTATGGCGGCGCCGGGCGCAGCCCCGCGTCCTGCCGTTCAAGAGCACGGACGACTGGGGCGCCTACAACCGGAAGTTCGGCACGGGCGATCCCTTCGCGTCGATCATCGGCCACGCGCAGCGCATGGCGCGCGACATCGCCCTTGCTCGGGAATTCGGCCCGGACCCGCGGGCAGGCTTCAGGGCGCGCGCAGAAATGGCCATGGCGAAGGCGCGCGAGTTGGGCGACGTGGACCTTGCCCGCAAGATCGAAGGCTCTGCCGCCCACGGCGAGCGGATGCTGAACATCATCTCAGGGAGCCAGGTTCCGGCCGGGCCCTTCCAGGAGGCGATGGCCTCGCTGTTCTCGACCACGCGGCATGTGCTGACGGCGGCCTTCCTCGACCGGGCTATCCTCTCGGCGGTGAGCGACCTGAACTCCATGCGCGTTGCTGCGAAGGCCGTGGGCATGAACCCGGCGAACGTCGTCTCGCGCCACGTCAAGTTGCTGGCCGACAGCCTCAGCCGGGAAGAGGCGGCGCGGGCCGGGTGGATCGCCGACACGCTGGCAGACCCCGGCGCGGCGCTGGCGCGGTTTCAGGCAGAGGTTCCGCCCGCGATCTTCGCCGAGCGCCTGTCCTCCCTTGTCCTGCGCATCCAGGGGCTTTCCCACTGGACCGACCAGGCCCGGATTGCCTTCCAGATGGAGATGGCCGGGCTTTTCGCCGAACACGCTGGAAAGCGCATCGCGGACATTCCCGAGCCCATGCGCGGCCTCTTGGTCGAGAAGGGGATCAGCGATGCAGAATGGCAGGCTTTCACGGCTTCCGATACCCTGTTCCGCTCCACCAACGGCGCGACCTTCGCCAGCCCGATCTACTGGCGCGAGGCGACCGACATGGACCGCCCCGCCGCGGATGATCTGTTCGCCCGGCTCCAGGCGATCGTCGAGGAACAGACCGAATTTGCGGTCCCAACCCGTTCATCCTGGGCAGAGGCGCACATTCTCGGCACGGCTCCGCCCGGCTCGATCGGCTACGAACTGGCGAAATCCGGGCTCATGTTCAAGTCGTTCCCGATGACGGTGACGGTCAACCAGATCCGCCGCATCATGGCCCCGCCGCACGGTCAAGGGCGCGTCAGCTACGCGCTGGACTATGCCGGCGGCGCGATCCTCCTGGGTGCCGTCTCGCTCCAGCTTGTCGAACTTGCCAGCGGCAACGACCCACTAGACATGACGCAAGCCGACTTCTGGGCCGCGGCCGCCCTGCGCAGTGGAACGTTCGGCCTCTTGGGTGATGCGCTGGCTTCGACCGAGAGACCCGGCCAAGGGCTGGCGTCCTTCGTCGGCGGCCCGATGGTCGGACTGGCGCAGGACACGGCGTCCCTGACCTTCGGGAACCTGATCGACGCGGCCAGTGGCCAGGACATGAACTTCCTGCGGGAGGCAACCCGGTATGTGAACCGCTACCTGCCCGGGGGCGACTTACCTTTCGTCGGGATCGCGGCGGATCGGCTGCTGATCGACCGCTTGATAATGGCGATCGACGGGCAGGGCGTTGAAGAGTTGGCCCGCGAGGTCGCCCGCTCGCGCAAGCGGAGATCAGAAAACATCTTCTGGCTTCCAGGTACGCCTTCGCCGAGCCGGATGCCGGATTTCTCAAAGGTGTTTGGGCAGGTGGCAGAATTCAAGGCCCGATACCCGGAACTCTACGGCGAGAAGTGACCGGCCGCGCGTGAGAAACACCACCCATCGCCCACTTTTCGGGCCCGTGCGTTTTCGTGCGGGCCTTTTTTTATTGATCAGAGGCGCGCTGGAGGTCGGTTGACCCGTTGTCGTATGTTCGGGGCCGGGATGCTGCGTTGATGCCCGTTTCTGGCGCGTATGGCGGTCAGGGAAGGGCCTTCCGGCCTTCCGGCACCCCCTCCCCCGCTGCGCAGGGTTGACGCTCACAGTTCATCTGTTGTGCTCTGGTTTTCGAGGTTGCAGCCTTGCGACTCAAGGCTGGGCAAGCACAGGCGCTTGCCTCTGCGCCCGGAGCACTAGGGAAGGTTTAACAAATGTTCTCTATTGATCGGCATGGAATTGACTTATATGTCAACTGAGGATCGGCTCAGGGAGTTGGTAGCACAGGGAACGCTTCGCTATGTCATGCCGCAGCGTGGTCACTCCGCAGTGAGATATGTGTATCTGCTAGATGCACTGTACAGGCGGATCGAGCATGAGGTCGAAGCCGACGGCGAAGATGCGGAGAGGCTCGCTGGCGTAATGGCAGTGCTCTACGCCTTCATTCATGGGAAACGCATGACTTTCGGCATGGATCCGATCTCGAAAGGCCGTGCTGCTCTCATTGCCAGGACGAAACCGGTTCGGATGGGGATCATCGATTTTCGAGTAATGGATCCGTCACCCGGGATGCGTCTCATGGGTGGATTTGTGTCAGCGGATCATTTCGTCGGCCTTCGCTGTTTCGGGCGTGGAGAGATGGGGCCCTTGGGTGGCTTTGGAGGATGCGTGCGAGAGACGTGCGCGACCTGGGCCAAGACATTCGGAACAGGGCTTTCCCCTGTAGTTTCAGACACCTTGAGAGAGTACGTGACCGAAAATGTTCATGAAGTCTAAGCCAGTAGGATCGGAACCTGTATCAAAGGCCGACCTCGCGTTTGCCGCGCAGCGCTTGCGGCTCGAACTACACAACCTGGTCTTGGAAGCCTTTGAGCGTGAAAGAGTTTCGCAGAGCGAACTCGCCCTTCGCCTGCGAAAGCAGCCATCTCAGATTTCGCGTTTGATGGCAGCCCCAGGCAACTGGACGTTGGATACCGCCGCGCATCTTCTGTACGGCATCAGCGGGAACGTCGTGGAGGTGACCGAGCACGATATCAGTGCCGCACCGGTTAGGAACGATGTCATACCTGACCTTCTGTTGGGTCAAAGCGCCGCAAACGCGCCCAAGCCGAAGGCCGAAGGGGTAGTGTCAGGTGCTTCCGCGCCAAAGGTTCAGTTCCAGGTTTCCATTCCATGACGATTACGCCTCGCACCGCCTTACTCTGCGACATGTACCGAAGGGAAGATAATGGGAAAGGCCTCCTGATCGGTATCTACCCTCAAGACGTAGTGTTCCCTCTGTTCCCCGCGACCGGCGCCTTTGTGCTCTACGTGCAGTGCACTTTTTCGGCGGCAGGGTCGCTGTCGTTGGTCTTGAGAGTGCAGCATTCAAACGGCCAGGAAGCCATGATCGACGGGTCGCTAGATGTTCTGTCACCGCAGACCACGTCGTGGCTTCCCGTCCCGCTACCTCCGATGACGTTCGAGGCAGATACCAACCTCGTCGCATCTTACAGGGACGAGGCCGGCAAGTGGATTGAGTTCTTCTCGATCCCCATCAGAAAAGGCCCAATCCCCGGGACACCGTGAAGCAGTTCAGTTGCAGGTGATTAGCCGCGTGAACCCGTTGGCGGCCTCTGCGAGATCCTCGGGGGCCAGCGGTGCGGCATCTTCCACTTCGACCGGTTCGATGCCGTTCTGATAGAGGAACAGTTTCGCGATCTCTGCCCGGATGGCGAAGTTGATATTCTGGGGAATGTCCCCCGTCGCTTCTGCGACCATCTGGGCATCCAGCTTCGAAACGACCACGCCCACGACCTGGCCCGCAGAGTTCACTACCGGCCCACCTGAGTTTCCGGGTTGCACCGGCGCAGATATCTGCATCCGCACTCCGTCGCCGGCTATGCCTTTGAGGCTCGTCACAGAGCCGCGCGTCACGTTCAAGCCACCCAGGAGATCCGGGAGCGGGTACCCGATGACTGTGACGTCGGAGTTAAGCCGGGCGGGCTTCTCTGCAAACTGCGCGGGCTCTGCCGCGGGCGGCGGGGTGACGCGCAAGAGCGCCAGGTCAAAGGCTTCATCCGTTGCGACGACGGTCGCTTGCAGCCCGTCAATCGACACGCTCGCACACCCGTTCACGACGTGATTGTTCGTCAGGAAGTCGCCATCTGTGGACACCAGGAACCCGGTGCCGAAGCCTGGGGCCTGATCCTCGCGTCCTGCGCCTTCGTTGCCCTCGGGGGCGGTCTCGGCAGCGGCGGGAGCGGTCTCCCCTTGCGCGGCAGAATCGTCAGCCATCACCGCCGCCATGGTCTCGATCCCCCTTGCCAGCACGCCCGGAGAAATGCCGATCGCAGGGGCGTATCCCGGCTGAATGCTCCCCGTCACCGCGGCGAAAGCGCCGGCGTCGCTGTCACGCGCCGAGAGCATGATCGTCGACCAGGCGCCTCGCCGATAGTCCGACCGAGTGTAAAGGCTCACCCCGTTCGCCGTTCTGGCTGAGGTGATCCACAACACCGGCCGCCGGACCTGGTAGACCTCGCCCAAGGCTTGCTCTGCCGTGAACTGGTGCAGCCGTTCCGTTTGCGCGCCCGCACCGATGGTCAGGGAATAGCCCAGAGAGGTTCCGGCCAACTCCATGTTGACGAAGGTCTCCGACGGTTTCCCAGCAACAAAGCCGATCGTTGGAACCAGAAACGACATGTCGAGGGCGGAATTGTACTGGCGCACCCATCCGTGCTTTTCGAGGATCTCGTAGGTCTCCAACGCAAGGAACAGCACGTCGGCATTCGTTACGAACTCGGAGCGACCGTTCCGGACTTCAAACCTTTCGAGGGCACGCTGACTGCCCGAGCCCCAGGCACCATCGAGAAGTCCGTTGTACGCATTTGAGAAGGCAAGGCCCGCCTGAAGAAAGCGCTTTTCTTCGGCAGTCAGGAAACGAGCGTCAAATTCGAGTTGCAGCTGATCCGCTTCAAACGCACTCGCGGTGGGCGCGGCAACCAGAAATGTGAAAGCTATGGCGACTGAAAGGCGAAGCACGATAACCCCTGGCTCGACTGCCTCTGATTGGAGAGGGCCGCGCCGGGTTCGTCAAGCAAGATGGTTGGATACAAAGATAACGGAAGCTTCAGGGCCGTTCTTCGGCTTCCTGCAAGTGCGCGGGCCGCTGGTAGACGTACCCCGCATTTGCGTGCCCCGCCACTTGGCTACGCGCATCCACATTCACGTTCACCGAGGCCGAGGGGCGACCTTCGTTCATGAGCAGTTCGATCAGCCGCACCTTGACGGTTTCCGAGGACGCAGAGCGCAGCATGTCCGCCGCCACCTCCAACGCCTCCAGCCGTAGCGCGTCCCGACGGGCCGAGGCCTCGTCCAAGAGGCGCTTGCGCACATCCTCCGCGTACAACCGCACCTCTGCCCGGCGCTGGGCCTTGTAATAGGCTTGGGTGCTGATGCCGGCCGCGGCACAGGCATCCGTGACGGTGCAGCCCTTCTTGATGCGCAGTTCAATGGCGCGCTTCAGCGAAGCCGACAGGCGGGACGGGCGGGCGGGGCGCAGGGACGCGGGGAGGGTTTCAGACATGCCCTGAAGATGCAGTTCACCAGCAGAACGAGCGATGCACCGTCAAGGATCCGGGACGGGCCAGAACAGGGCAAGCCCTGCCGCCACCAGAGGCAGCGCGAGATAGAGGCCGTAGAGGTAGATGCTTGCCACCCAGCTAAGGCGTAGCGTCGATCTCTGAAGCTTCTCGACCTCTTCGCGGGCCGCCTTAACCTCAGCCGCCACCTTCTCGATTGCGGCCTGATCGGATTGGCCCTGAAGTTGCCGGGCAGAGTTCTGTACGACCTCGATCATCTCCTCAAGTTGCCCAATGCGGTCGATCGTCCTTGATCCGACACTCCATCGCGCCATGCCGTTGAACCGCTCCGCACTGTTCCAGGGCACCAGCGAGGTCCAGTCGCCGATCCAATGAGCGAGGAACGTTCCGGACTGCACCAAGACTACGATCACCGCAGCGCCCGCGATCACCTTCGGGTCAATCACCACCTCAAAGATCTTCAGCCCGGTGAGGTCCAGCCCGTAGAATTTCGCGAGGAAGACCGCCAGCGCCGTCCCGACCAACTGCCGGGCTGATCGGCGCGTCGGCTCCGATACGATATCCCGCCCAAGAAGATGCATCGCCACTCCTCACAACAATCCTGGAAATCCAGCACGAGGGCGCGGGAAGAGAAAGGAAAAATTTCAGAACTGGCGCGGCTGCGTGTGGAGTAGTGAAACCGCGCGGCCCGTTTTTACCCCCCACCCCCCTCCCGATCGACCCCCACCCCCTATGCGATGCCCTGGGGGGGCTGGACCGGGAACCCGTCGCCAGACTTGGCGCCGGCGGGGCTGGGCTCAGAGTTTGCTCCAATCGACCCCGGCCACGTTGCCCGAGGCGTCTGCCTTCGCATTCTCCCGGGCCTCGGCTTCGGTCTCGTCCGCCACCCGGCGGCGACGCTTGATCCATGCCAGCACGTCCTGACGACAGGTCAGACCGATCAGGCCATCAATCCGAGGGAAGCCTTCCCTTTCCAGCTTCGGCCGGTTCTGCCTGAACCAGTCGCGCGAGCGACCGAGGACCGTCGCGACCTCGGTCTCGGTCAGGTACTCCGGCACCAGCCAGGACTTACCCTGCGTCTTGTCCATCTGCGCTCCCTCCTGAATGCGAAAGCGGCCCCACCCGGTCAGGCAGGGCCGCGCTGGGCCGTCTGTCAGTGCTGGATCGGGGCGGTAAGGCCGAGGGCTGCCCAGGCCTCCCGCATCAGCACAGCGGCCGCGCCAGCGTGCCGGGGCTCGGTCACGTCGAACACCATCGCCACCTTGCGCCAGATATCCAGCGGCTCGACGGCGGGCAGATCGGCCGCCATCCGTACCAGCGCCAGATCCTCGTCGATCTCGGCCTCGGTGGACATGCCGTCGGCTGATTTCTGGGCGAGCGGGAGCCACTGGTCGAAGATCGCGGCAAGCGGGCTCTGTGCAACGGCCTCGGCTTCCTCCCGCGCCCGGCGGAACAGAGCATCGGCGGTCGCGGTGACGTCGCGGCCTTCCTCGGTAGTCATGGCGAGCAGGCGCCAGCCATCCACTGCGCAGGTGACGGGAAGCAGGACGGCGGCATCCTCGATGCGGGCCTGTTCCTGGGCGAGGTGGTTGAATGTCGCGTCGTCGGCTTGGAGAAGCTGCGCCTCGATCACGTTCCAGGCGGCGAAGGCTTCGGCGATGGTCTGCATGGGTCTCATCCTTTCAGGGGCCTTTCGGCGGTTGAATGGATGATCTGAGCGAGGGAAGCGGCGTCTCGGTGGTGGGCTAGATGGTGGGACAGGTCCTGATCCCTTTCGGGTTTTCCTGTCTTTTCATCATCTTAGCTGAGGGTCATTGGTGGAGCAGAGGGGGATCGAACCCCTGGCCTTATCATTGCGAACGATACGCTCTCCCAACTGAGCTACTGCCCCAATGACCTGGCGCGGTGTCTCGCGCATCGCAGGGGTATTGTCAAGCGGGCCCGAACGGGTTTCAGCCTGCGTGCTGGCGGGCAAAGGCCACGATGTCGGCGGCGGGGCGGGCCCCGGCGAGGCGGGCGATCTCGCGGCCGTTCCTGTAGAGGATCAGCGCCGGAATGCCGCGGATGCCGGCACGGGTCGAGACCTGGGGGTGCTCCTCGGTGTTCAGCTTCATCAACCGCACCCCGGGCGCGAGCGTCCTTGCCGCCTTGGCGAATTCCGGAGCCATCATCCGGCAGGGACCGCACCAGGGCGCCCAGTAATCCACCAGCACCGGCAGCCCGTCGCTGCGGGTGACCTTGTCATGCGTGGCTGCATCCAGTTCGGCCACACCGCCGTCCACCAGGGCCGCGCCGCAGGTGCCGCATTTCGGCCCCTCGGCCAGACGCGCCAGCGGCACGCGGTTGCCCTGGCCGCAGGTCGCGCAGGTGAGCCTTGCCGATTCGGACATTCGATCCCCCATCACATCTATCAAGGTTCGAAGATGTGAAGCCGAAGTCCCGGACGCAAGACCCCGCGGCACGGGCGTTCAGAGAAAATCCTCTTCCTCGCCGGTCACGTCCACCCCCAGCGCCTCGAGTCCGGATTCCAGGTTCTCGGCCAGATGCGGCATCCCCATGAGATAGCCTGCGGTCGGCGTCGTCGCCTCGGCGGCGGCGGTGGCAGCGGCCTCGGCGAAATCCTCGGGCTCGAAGGCGCCGCGGCCGATCCAGGCGATCGCGGTCAGATGCGCCTTTTCCTCATCGTTGAGGTTGTCGATGAAGGCGTGAAGCTCGGCCTCGCCCACCGCACCCTCGCGGGAAAGATAGATCACATGGACCACTTTCTGCGGGCTGATCTCAAGCATGGGTCACTCCTTCTTCATCTGGGTATCGTCGCGCAAGCCGGGCGCGGGCGCAAGCGCAGGCTCAGCCCAGAAGCCAGACGGTTGCACCATGGATCACCGCGCCCGCCAGCGTCGAAAGCACCACCGAACGGCGGAGACGGAAGGTGGCGAGGACGGCAAGCGTGCCGGTAAGGGCGGGGACAAGGCGGGCCGGATCGGGCACCAGCTCGGGCAGGATCGCGGCGACGAACAAGGTGGCGATGGCGGCGGGGCCGGTGGCCGAGAAGAACCGCTCGAGCCAGCCGCCCGCGGCGAGGCGGTCGGTGCGGGCCAGGATCGGCAGCGCCCGGAAGGCCCAGTTCGCAACGCCCGCCAGCACGGCGACAACGAGGAGATCGGTGTTCATCGCCGCACCAGCCCGGCCAGAGCCCCGGCCAGCATGCCCAGAAGAATGCCGCTGGTGGCGCTGATGGCCAGCGTCGCCACGACCGTCACGGCTCCGGCGACCGCAATCACCGGCAGCTGGCGGCGGCTGAGGATCGACAGCAGGAGTGCCAGGAACAGGGCCGGCAGCATGAAGCCGAGCCCGGCGCCCAATGCGGGCCAGCCGTCCAGCGCCCCGCCCCCCGCCACCGCCCCGGCCAGGGTGCCCGAGACCCAGCTGGCATAGGCCCCAAGCCCGAGACCGAACATGTAGGGTTCGGAGAACCGCTGCCCCCGCGCCAGTGCCCCCAGCGCCTGCCCGAAGACCTCGTCCGTCAGGCCGAAGGCCCAGGCCCAAGCATGGCGGGTCCCCGCCTCCCGCCCGGCCTCGCGCATCAGGGCGGGACCGTACAGCACATGGCGCAGGTTCATCGCGATCAGCGTGAAGGCCGAGACCAGCACCGGCGCGCCCGAGGTCAGAAGCGCGAGCGCCAGGAATTGCGAGGCCCCGGCAAAGATGATCAGCGAAAGCGCGGCCGCCTCGGGTGCGGTAAAGCCGGAGCGGGTCGCGGCGACGCCGAAGGAAAAGGCGATCGGGAAATAGCCCAGCACGATCGGCAGGCTGGCGATCAGTCCGTCAAGAAAGGGCGGGCGGGTGCGGCTCATCGGCCACGGCTAGCGCGGCCTGCGCGGGTGGTCAATGCACAGCGTCCGAAAGCCCGACTTGCGGAACGCCCCCCCGGCCGGGCATGCTGAGGTCAACCGAAGACAGAGGAAGGACCGATGCGCGCGCTTGCCTTTTCCACCCTTCTTGCGACTTCCGCCGCCCCGGCGCTGGCCGAGCAGATCCGAGGGACCGACTTCGAGACCGGCTACTGGACCGGCGCGGCCTATACCGAGGATGCGACGGGCAAGTTCCTGTATTGCGACGTCTCGGTCTCCTATACCAATGGCGAGACCCTGTGGCTGGGCCTTTACCGCAACGACACGCTGGCCGTCCTCCTGACCCATCCCGACGTTCGCTACCGCACGGGCGAGACCTTCGATGCCTGGCTGATGCTGGAGACGGGCCTGCCGATCCACCAGGATGCCGAGGCCTGGGACGAAAGCTATGCCGGGATGACGCTCTCGGGGATCGACGGCTCGATCGACTTCCTGTCTGCGGGGCAATGGCTGCGGCTTCTGGGGATCGGGATCGACGAGGCCTATGACGTGACGGGGATCGGGGATGCGCTGGCGATGGCGCGGGCGTGCCACGCCAAGCATTCCGGCTCGAACCCCTTCGCGACGGTCGCGCCGCCGGTGGCGGAACCCGAGGTCACGCCCGAGGCCGAGCCGCCGGTGGAAGTCGAGCCGCCGGTGGAAGTGGCGACCGAGCCGACGGTCGAGCCGCCGAAGCTGGGCACGCCGCCACCGATGCCGAAGGTGCCGGACCTGAAGCCCAAGACCGGCGGCGGGCTGGGCACGCGACCTGGCGGCGCGCTTGGAACGCCGGCACCGAAACCGACGCCCTGAATCTGGCCCCCGGATCGGTCCGGGAGCCAGGTTTTTCAGTAAAGATATGCCAAAATCCTTGCTTGAGGATTTTGCGCCTCATTCCGCCGCTTCGGCATAGGATTCCACTGGCGGGCAGGTGCAGACCAGATGGCGGTCGCCATAGACGTTGTCGACCCGGCCCACGGGCGGCCAGTACTTGTCGACCTTGAACGCCCCCGGCGGGAAGCAGCCGGACTCGCGGCTGTACTTCCGGTTCCACTCGCCCACCAGCGCCGCCACGGTATGCGGGGCGTGGCGCAGCGGCGAGTCCTCGGCCGCGATCTCGCCGTTTTCCACCGCCCGGATCTCCTCGCGGATCGCCAGAAGGGCGGTGACGAAGCGGTCGATCTCGGCCTTGGTCTCGCTTTCCGTCGGCTCGACCATCAGCGTGCCGGAGACCGGCCAGGACATGGTCGGTGCGTGGAAACCATTGTCGATCAGGCGCTTGGCGATGTCGTCCACCGTCACGCCATGGTCGGCGAAGGGCCTTGTGTCCAGGATGCATTCATGCGCGACCCGGCCCTTGTTGCCCATGAAGAGGATCGGGTAATGACCCGACAGCCGCGCCGCGACGTAGTTGGCGTTCAGGATCGCCACCCGCGTCGCCTGGGTCAGGCCCTGTCCGCCCATCATCAGGCAATAGGCCCAGGAAATCAGCAGGATCGAGGCCGACCCGTAGGGCGCCGCGCTGACGGTGCCGTCACCCCCGGTCTCCGGATGCCCCGGGAGATGCGGCGCGAGATGCGCCTTCACCCCGATCGGCCCCATGCCCGGCCCGCCGCCGCCATGCGGGATGGCGAAGGTCTTGTGCAGGTTCAGGTGGCTCACGTCGCCGCCGATCTCGCCCGGCTTCACCAGGCCCACCAGCGCGTTCATGTTCGCGCCGTCGATATAGACCTGCCCGCCGTGGTCATGGGTGATCCGGCAGATCTCCTTCACTGTCTCCTCGAAGACACCATGCGTCGAGGGATAGGTGATCATGCAGGCCGCCAGCCTTGCGCCCGCCGCCTCGGCCTTCTGGCGGAAGTCCTCGACATCCACGTCGCCATTCGGGGCGGATTTCACCACCACCACCTCCATCCCCGCCATCTGCGCCGAGGCCGGATTGGTGCCATGCGCCGAGGTCGGGATGAGGCAGACCTTGCGGTCATGATCCCCGCGCGCCTTGTGATAGGCGAGGATCGTCAGCAGCCCCGCATATTCCCCCTGTGCGCCACTGTTCGGCTGCATCGAGAAGGCGTCATAGCCGGTGATCTCGCAGAGCTTGGCCGACAGGTCGTTGATCGCCTCATGATAGCCCGCCGCCTGGTCCCTTGGCGCGAAGGGGTGGAGCGAGCCGAACTCCGGCCAGGTGATCGGCATCATCTCGGCCGCCGCGTTCAGCTTCATCGTGCAGGAACCGAGCGGGATCATCGCCCGGTCCAAGGCCAGGTCGCGGTCCGAAAGGCGGCGCATGTAGCGCATCATCTCGGATTCGGCCCGGTTCATGTGGAAGACCGGATGGGTCAGGTAGTCGGTCGTCCGCAGCATCTCCTCGGGGAAGCCCAGCGTCGCGCGGTGCGGCGGCACCCCGTCGATGCCGAAGGCGCGCAGGACCTTGATCAGGACGCGCTCGTCGGTGGTCTCGTCCAGGCTGATGCCGACGCGGTCCAGGCCGATCTTGCGGAAGTTCAGCCCCTCGTTCCGGGCGGCGGCCAGGATGCCGGCCTGCCCCACGCCGACCTCGACCGTGATCGTGTCGAAGAAGGCCTTCGGAGCCACCTTCGCCCCCGCCGCCTTCAGCGCGCGCGCCAGCCGCTGGGTCAGGAAATGCACCCGCTCGGCAATCGCCCGTAGGCCCTTGGGCCCGTGGAAGACGGCATACATGCTGGCCATGACGGCCAAGAGTGCCTGCGCCGTGCAGACGTTCGAGGTCGCCTTCTCACGCCGGATATGTTGCTCCCGGGTCTGGAGCGCCAGCCGGTAGGCCTTGCCGCCCTGCGCGTCGATGGAGACGCCGACGATCCGCCCCGGCATCTGCCGCTTGTGCGCATCCTTCACCGCCATGAAGGCGGCATGGGGCCCGCCATAGCCCATCGGCACGCCGAACCTTTGCGCCGAGCCCACGGCGATGTCCGCCCCCATCGCACCCGGCTCCTTCAGCATGCAGAGCGCCAGAAGATCAGTCGCCATGATCGCGATCGCCCCCGCCGCATGCAGGGAGGCGATGCGGAGGGTGAAATCGACGACATGGCCGTAGCTGGAGGGATACTGGAAGATCGCCCCGAAGACCTTGGTCGGGTCGAGGTTGCGCACGTCGTCCTCGATGATCTCGATCCCCAAGGGCAGCGCGCGGGTGCGGATCACGGCAATGGTCTGCGGATGGCAGAAGCGGTCGACGAAGAAGGCCTTGGCCTTCGACTTCGCCACCCGTTCAGCCATGGCCATCGCCTCGGCCGCCGCCGTCGCCTCGTCCAGCAGGCTGGCGTTCGCCACGTCGAGGCCGGTCAGGTCGCAGATCATGGTCTGGAAGTTCAGCAGCGCCTCCAGCCTGCCTTGCGCGATCTCGGGCTGGTAGGGGGTATAGGCGGTATACCAGGCCGGGTTCTCCAGGATGTTGCGCTGGATCGCCGGTGGCAGGACCGTGCCGTAATAGCCCTGGCCGATCAGGCTGGTCATCACCCAGTTCTTCGCGCCAACTTCCTTCATCATCGCCAGCAGCTCATGCTCGGCCAAGGGCGCCCAGGACAGCGGCTGCGCTTGCCGGATCGAGGGCGGCACGGTCTGGTCGATCAGCTCGTCCAGCGCGCGGACACCGACGGCCGCCAGCATCTCCTCCATCTCGACCGGCGAGGGGCCGATATGGCGGCGGTTGGCGAAGTCGTAGGGGTTGTAGTCGACGGGGGTGAAGGTCATGGCGCAGGCCTCTGGCATGGGGCGGACAAATTCCTTCGAAGGAATTTGCAAATCTTTTCGAAAAGATTTGCCCGGCGCGGAACCCACACCGGGCGCTTTGGATCAGCCGATCAGTTCCTGATACTCGTCCTCGTCCATGAACTGGTCGAGCACCGAGAGATCATTCACCTTCAGCTTGAAGAACCAGGCTGCCCCCATCGGGTCCTCGTTCACGAGGCCGGGGTTGTCGACCAGCTTCTGGTTCACGGCGACGATCTCGCCGTCGATGGGCGCCAGAATGTCGGACGCCGCCTTGACGCTTTCGATCACGCAGACCTCGTCGCCCTCGGCAACCTGGGTCTCCGTCTCCGGCAATTCCACGAAGACCACGTCGCCCAGCTGCGTCGCGGCATGCTCGGTGATGCCGACGACCACATGGTCGCCCTCGACGCGCAGCCATTCGTGTTCCTTGGTGAATTTCATTGCGGACTCCTCAGCGCTTGTAGGTTGTCGGTTGGAAGGGAAGCTCGGCGACCGTCACGGGCAGGCGCTTGCCGCGCACCTCGCCCGTCAGGGCCGTGCCGATGGCAGAATGCGCGCGGGCGACATAGCCCATCGCGATGGGGGCATTTACCGATGGTCCGAAGCCGCCCGAGGTGATGCGGCCGACCGGCGTGCCGTCCGGGGCGAAAAGCTCCACCCCCTCGCGCATCGGGGCCCGGCCCTCAGGGCGCAGGCCGACGCGCAGCCGCTCCGGCCCCTCGGCCAGTTCGCGCAAGATGCGCACCGCGCCGGGGAAGCCGCCCTCGCGCGCACCGCCGGCCTTGCGGGCCTTCTGGATCGCCCAGGTCAGGCCGGCCTCGACCGGGCTGGTGGTGGTGTCGATGTCGTGGCCGTAAAGGCAGAGCCCCGCCTCCAGCCGCAGGGAATCGCGCGCGCCGAGGCCGATGGGCGCGACGGCGGGCTGCGCCAGCAGCTTGCGCGCGAAGCCCTCCGCCTGCGCCTCGGGGACCGAGACCTCGAACCCGTCCTCTCCGGTATAGCCGGACCGGCTGACCCAGATGTCACCGATCACCCGGTGGTCCATGAACTTCATCGCCGCAACGCCCGGCAGCACCGCCTCCAGCGCCGCCTCGGCCGCCGGCCCCTGCAGCGCCAGCAGCGCACGGTCGGTCACGGGTTGCACCGACACGCCCGGCATCCCGGCCGTCATATGGGCGATGTCAGCCGCCTTGCAGGCCGCGTTGACCACGACATAGAGGTGATCGCCCCGGTTGGTGAACATCAGGTCATCCAGGATGCCGCCCGCGTCATCGGTGAAGAGGCCGTAGCGCTGCCGTCCCTCGGCCAGGCCCAGCACGTCCACCGGCATCAGCGCCTCGAAGGCAAGCTTCAGCTCCTCCATCGAGCCCTTCGGCCGCAGGATCACCTGGCCCATGTGGCTGACATCGAACAGCCCCGCGGCCGCGCGCGTGTGCAGGTGCTCCTTCAGCACGCCGTCGGGGTATTGCACCGGCATCTCGTAGCCGGCGAAGGGCACCATCTTGCCGCCCAGTTCCACATGCAGCTCATGCAGCCCCAGACGCTTCAGCCCGTCCTCAAGGTCGGCCATTGCCGCCTCCCTAACCCATGGCCGGACAATCCGGCACCGTCAGGCGGGCAAATCCCCGCCCTGCGATGCCCCCTCTGTCCTTGCGCCCGCTCCGGATGTCCGGGCATGGCGCGCCTGAGATCGTTATCCCTTCGGCGTCCCGAATTTTCCGGGAACTCTCCAGAGCCTGTCGTCAGCTACGGTCCCTTGCGCCTGAGAGTTTACCGGGGCGGTTGCTCCTTCGGCACCGGATCTTGCACCCGGATTCTCCCGAACCTGACGGGTCTTGCCTACCCCAAAGGCGCCCGTCCGGGCAAGAAGATTCGGGATACGACGGTATGCCGTGCGAAAGCGCCGGGTCAAAGCACGCCATGCCGGCGCAGGACGGCCGTCTCGTCGCCGGAGATCCAGCCAAAGACCCTCGGCCCGTCCTGGCGTTGCTGCATCAGGTAATGCACCTCGAAGTCGATGACGGTCTCGGGCAGGTCCGCGCGAAGATAGGTCGCACGCCAGGCGACATGCGCCACGCAATGCATCTCGTCGATCGGCGACAGGCGCAGCCCCCGCACCCGCATGTCCCTGGTGCCGATCGCCCGGTACTGCGCGTGACCCTGCCGCATCGCCTCGATCAGGCTTGCGTCGTTCTTCCCGGCCTTCACCCCGGCGGGCGAGGCGGCGATGAACTCCTCGGCATAAAGACCGGCCACCTCGGCCGGGTCCGGCTCACCGGCCAGCGCGCGCAGGAAGAACTGCTCGTAGCGTGCGAAGAAACGGCGGATGCTGTCTTCCATGGCTGACCTCCGATGGCGGGCGCCGCCAATGTCCCACGTCTTGCGCCCGGCGCCAACGGCTCACGCCCGCCGCTCGCCGGGGTCCGCCACCGGCTCGCCTGCAGGCTTCGGGACGGGACGGCCACGCGTCACCGGCATCGCCGGCGACCGGATCGCCAGCAGCGCCAGCCAGGCCGCCGCCAGTCCGAAGATCACGCCGCCCAGAGCCTGCCCCACCAGCACGCCCTGCGCGCCCCAGTATTGGCCCAGCCACAGCGCCAGCGGGATCGTTCCCAGCGTGTGCCGGCCCCAGTTCACCACCGTCGACCAGAAGGGCCGGCCCAGGTTGTTGCAGACCGCATTGCCGACGAAGATCACCCCGTTGAAGAACCACAGCAGCGCCAGCGGCCCACAGAAGAGGTAGACCAGTTCCCGCGTCAGCCCCTCGGCCCGGAAGCCGTCGGCGATCGGAGCGCGCAAGGCGAACAGCAAGGCCGAGACGACAAGGATCACCAGCCCGGTGAAGACCAGCCCGTCCAGGAAGGCCCGCCGCACCCGGTCCATCCGGCCCGCGCCGAAGTTCTGGCCGACGATCGGCCCGATGGCGCCGGACAGCGCGAAGATCACCCCGAAGGCCACCGGCGTCAGCCGTCCGGCGATGGCCATCCCCGCCACCGCCGCCTCGCCATAGGCCGAGGTGGCCCGGGTGACGAAGGCCTGGCCGACCGGCGTCGCCACCTGGGTCAGGATCGCGGGCACCGCGATCGCCCAGATCGGCCCCATGTCGGCCATGACCTGCGACGGCGTCGGCCGGTCAAAGCCGCCGTATCTCGCCGTGATCGGCCTGAGCGCCATGACCGCGATCACCACCCGCGCCGCGACGCTGGCGATCGCCGCTCCGGTCAGCTCCCAGCCCATGCCGAAGATCAGCACCGGGTCCAGCGCCGCCGTGGCGACCGCCCCCCAGACCGTCGCCATCATCGCCGCCCGCGCATCGCCATGGCTGCGCAGGATCGCGCCCCCGATCATGCCGACCATCAGCAGGGGCTGCGAGGGGATGACGATGGCCAGGAAATGCACCGCCAGCGCCGCCGTCTCGCCCGTCGCCCCCAGCAGCCCGACCAATGGCCAGAGCGCGACCCAGATCACCGCCGCAAAGACCGAGCCGAAGACGAAGCCCAGCACCAGCCCGGTCGTCGCCTTCTCCCGCGCGAGCGCCTGGTTCCTCTCGCCCAGCGCCCGGGCCACCAGGGCGCTGACGGCGATCGACATGCCGATCCCGAAGCTGGTGGTGAAGAACAGCACCGCCCCGGCATAGCCGATGGCCGCCGCCAGCTCCGCCCGGCCGAGGAGCGCGATGTAGAGCATGTTGACCAGATCGACGACGAAGACCGCCATCAGCCCGACGGACGAGGTCAGCGCCATCACCGACACATGCCGGAACAGGTTCCCCTCGACGAACTTCGCCCGCGGCCCGGCCATGCCCAAGCCCTTTCATCTTTGCACAAATATCCCACGGGGGTCCGGGGGTGTGAAACCCCCGGGGCCGGCCCGGGGCTCAGACCACCGGCATCTTGCGCAGGAGCGGCATCACCTCGGCCATCTCCGGCCCGGCGTCGCGGCCGGTCAGCGCCCGGCGCAGCGGGCGGAACAGGTCCTTGCCCTTGCGGCCCGTCGCCTCCTTCACCGCCGCGGTCCATTCGCCCCAGGTGGCCTGCGTCCAGGGCTTCGGCGGCAGCAGCGCCAGCGCCTGCCGCACGAACTCCCGGTCCGCCTCGTCCACCACCGGCTCCGCCCCGTCGCGGAAAAGCCGCCACCACTCGCCCAGGTCATCCAGCACGGTGATGTTGCCCTTGGCCACCGCCCAGAACGCCTCGGCCTCGGCCTCGGGCACGCCCAGGTCCAGCACCCGCTCCTTCACCGCCTCGAAGGGCAGCGATTGCACATGGTGCCGGGTCAGCGGGAACAGGTCCTCGGCGTCGAACTTCGTCGGCGCCGCCCCGAAGGAGCCGACGTCGAACCCGGCCACCAGCTCGTCCATGCTGGCCGCCAGCTCCACCGGCTTCGACGACCCGAGCCGTGCCATCAGGCTGAGCAGCGCCATCGGCTCCACCCCCCGCGCCCTGAGGTCGCGCAGGCTCAGCACCCCCAGCCGCTTCGACAATTCCTCGCCCTGCGGCCCGGTCAGCAGCGAATGGTGCGCGAAGACGGGCGGCGTGCCCCCCAGCGCCTGCATGATCTGGATCTGCGTCGCCGTGTTCGTCACATGGTCGGCGCCCCGGACGATATGCGTGACCCCCATCTCCACGTCATCCACCGACGAGGCGAAGGTATAGAGCACCTGCCCGTCCGCCTTGATCAGCACCGGATCGCTGACCGAGGCCGCATCGATCGAGATATCCCCGATGATCCCGTCCCGCCATTCGATCCGCTCCTGATCCAGCTTGAACCGCCAGTAGCCCTGCCGCCCCTCGGCGCGGTAGGCTTCCTTCTGATCCTCGGTCAGCGCCAGCGCCGCGCGGTCGTAGACCGGGGGCCTGCCCATGTTCAGCAGCTTCTTCCGCTTCAGGTCCAGTTCCACCGGCGTCTCGAAACACTCGTAGAACCGCCCCGCCGCCTTCAGCTTCTCGGCCGCAAGCGCATAGCGGTCCATCCGCTTCGACTGCTGCTCGATCCGGTCGTAGCGGATCCCCAGCCAGTCGAGGTCCGCCTTCAGCCCGTCGATGTATTCCTGCTTCGACCGCTCCTGGTCGGTGTCGTCCAGCCGCAGGATGAAGGTCCCGCCGTTCTGTCGCGCGATCAGGTAGTTCATCAAAGCGGTGCGCAGGTTCCCCACATGGATCCAGCCGGTGGGCGAGGGGGCGAAGCGGGTGATGACGGTCATGCCTTGGGCTCCTTGGAAGGCCCTTCCCTGTCACAAGCCCCCGGATTTGTCCAGTTTGGCACCGCCCCTGCGACTATCCGTGGCAACGCCGTCGCCGGGGGCTCGATGCCTCCGGCGACGGCACCCCGCACCCCCTTCCCCCTGGGGGCTGGCGGCCTTATCTTCCCCCGATGACCAACCCATCCCCCGACAGCATCGCACCCTCCCTCGCCCTCCTGGAACAGCTCGCGCACGAGGCGATCTCCACCCTGCCCGCGTCGTTCCGCGACCCCGCCACCCATATCCGCCTGCGCGTCGAGGACTTCCCCGAGGAGGAGATGCTCGAGGAACTCGGCGTCGACGATGCCTTCGATCTCACCGGCCTCTACGACGGCATTCCCCTGACCGAGAAATCCACCGCCGACCAGGTGACGCGGCCCGACGTGATCTGGCTCTTCCGCCGTCCGATCCTGGATGAATGGGCCGAACGCGGCAATGTCTCGCTGCAGGAACTGGTCAGCCATGTGGTGATCCACGAGCTTGCGCATCATTTCGGCTGGTCCGACGACGACATCGCCACCATCGACCCGTGGTGGGAATGACCGGGCTCCCGGACGGGACGACGCCCACCTTCGCCAAGGCCCGCTATGTCACCGGCGCCACCGAACACAACCACTGGTCCGGCGCAGCGAACGAAGGTTTCGACAAGAACGTGAGGCCCTTGAACGACAAGATCGTCTTCCTCGACAATGGCGGCGGCGTGGTCCCTGGCATCACCGGCATGGAGGCCTTCGGCCATACCCCCGGCCACATGATCTATCAGCTGGAGTCGGAGGGCCAGCGCCTGATGATCACCGCCGACACCGCCAACCACTATGTCTGGTCGCTGCAGAAACCCGACTGGGAGGTCCGCTTCGACGCCGACAAGGCGGCCGCCGCCACCGCGCGCAAGCAGGTCTTCGGGATGATCGCCGCCGACCGGATTCCCTTCATCGGCTACCACATGCCCTTCCCCGGAATCGGTTACGCCGAACCCCTGGGCGAGGGCTTCCGCTTCGTGCCCGCAAGCTATCAGCTGATGCTGAACGGCTGAGTCCGGGATCCGAATTCCCTGGGGGAAGGAAGTTGCCGAGAACCTTCCTAGAGATTCTTTGCGCCGGACCGGCCTGCGCGGGGCAGTTCCATTCCGGCGGAAAGGGTTTATGATAGCGGTAACACGAACAGGTGCCGCATGACCCAAGCCCCGATCCTGACGCTGACGCTCAACCCCGCGCTCGACATGTCGACCGAGGTGCACGAATTGGTCCCGAACCACAAGCTGCGCTGCACCGAGCCGCTGCTCGACCCCGGCGGCGGCGGGCTGAACGTCTCCCGCGCGATCAAGGCGCTGGGGGGCGACAGCCTGGCGCTGGTCGCGCTCAGCGGGCTGACCGGGGACCGGCTGGCCGGGCTGATCCGGGCCGAGGGAGTGACCTTCCTGTCGATCCTCGGCCCCGGCGAGACGCGGCAGTCGCTGACGGTGAAGGAGGAGGCCTCGGGCAGGCAATACCGCTTCATGCTGCCCGGCCCGGTCTGGGGCGAGGAGGAGCGTGCCAGGGTCTTCACCCTCCTGCACGCCACTGCGCGGCCGGGCGGGTTCTCGGTGATCTCGGGCAGCCAGCCGCCGGGGGTGCCGCTGGACTTTCCCGCGCAGCTGGCGGCCTCGATGCCGGAAAGCCGGGTGGTGCTGGACACCTCCGGCGCCACCCTGGCCGAAGTGGTGCGCAATCCGATCCCTGGGCTCGAGGTGCTGCGGATGGACGGGCCGGAGGGCGAGGCGCTGGCCGGCAAGCCGATGGCCAGCCGCGAGGACACCGCCCATTTCGCGCAGGCGCTGGTCTGGGCGGGGGTGGCGCGGATGGTGATCGTGGCGCAGGGGGCCGAGGGCAACGTGCTTGCCGATGCCGAGCACCGCTTCTTCGCCAGGGCGGCGCAGGTGAAGGTGAAATCGACGGTGGGGGCGGGCGACAGCTTCGTCGCGGCCTTCGTCCTGGCGCTGGCCCGGGGACAGTCGCATGCGGATGCGCTGGCCCTGGGCTCGGCTGCGGCTTCGGCGGCGGTGATGACGGATGCGACGCAGCTTTGCCGGCCCGAGGATGTGATGCGGCTGCTGCCGGAATGCGGGGTGGTGGAGCTTTGAAGGCGCCCGGCGATGGCGCGGGGTCGTGGCAGGCCGCCTCGTAGGGTGCGCTACAGCGCACCATCCAACGGCGCAACGACGGACAGGTCGCCTGGCGTGGCTGGCGGCGACGGCGCGCTGTAGCGCACCCTACGAAAAATAACGGTCGCGAGAGTCGGGCTGAAGCCCGACCTACGGTGTGCCTTCGGCCGGTGCGACATCCGCCGAGGCCTCCGGCGGGGCGGTCAGGATACCGTTCTGCCAGATACCCTCGGCCACCTCGCCGCTGGCATAGGTGAGTTTGCCCTGGCCTTCGCGCTTGCCGGCCTTGAACATCCCCTCGTAGACATCGCCACCGGGATAGGTCGCGGTCCCCTGCCCCTCCATCTGGCCCGCGACCCAGGCCCCGGCATAGCGGAAACCGTCGGGCAGGGCGAACTCGCCCTCGCCCTCGCGCAGGCCGGCCTTGAACGCGCCCTTGTAGACCCCACCGTCGGGATAGGTTGCGGTGCCGGTGCCCTCACGCCGGCCATCGACCCAGTCACCCTCATAGCGATAGCCGTCGGGATAGGTCATCACCCCCAACCCCTGCGGCCGGGCATTGCGGAACGCGCCCTCATAGATCCGGCCGTCGGCATAGCTGGCCCGGCCCTTGCCGGAGATCAGCCCCTTGTCCCAGTTGCCCTGGTAGGTCGTCCCGTCCGTATAGGTGATCGCGCCCTGGCCGTGCGGCTGGTCAGCCTGCATCGCGCCGATATAGACCGAGCCGTCGGGATAGGTGATCGAGCCCGTCCCCTCCATCCGCCCCTCGACCCAGGCACCTTCATACTTGAAGCCATCGGCGGCGGTGAACCGGCCCTGTCCCTGGCGGCGGTCCTTGACCCAGCCGCCATCGTAGACATCGCCGTTCTTGTGCGTCATCTGCCCCTGGCCCTGGCGCTGGCCCTCGACGAAGGCGCCCTCGTAGACATCGCCGTTCGGCTGGGCCAGCCGGCCCTGGCCGTTGATCTGCCCCTCGGCCCAGTCGCCCTCGTAGACGAGGCCGTCCGGCATGGTCAGCTTGCCCTTGCCCGACCGCTGTCCCTTGGCCAACGTCCCTTCATAGGTGGCGCCATCGGGATAGGTGATCTTGCCGGTCCCTTCCTTCACGCCCAGGACCCAGTCGCCCTCGTAGGTATAGCCCGACGGATTGGTCAGCTTGCCCTTGCCGTCATGCTGGCCCTGGACGAAGCCGCCCTCATAAACCGCGCCATTGGCATAGGTGGCCACGCCCTGGCCGGTCATCGCGCCCTGGATCCAGTCGCCCTCATAGGTCCGCCCGTCCGGCGCGGTGATCTTGCCCTTGCCCTCGGGCTGGCCCTTGAGGAAAGCCCCCTCATAGACGGAACCGTTGGGATAGCGGGCGGTGCCCTGGCCGGTGATCTCGCCCCCGACCCAGTCGCCGCTGTATTCGAAGCCCGAGGGCAGGCGGTAGGTGCCCTTGCCGTGCTGGCGACCGTTCAGGAAGGTCCCCTCGTAGACCGAGCCGTCGTCGTATTGCTTGGTGATCACCTTGCCGTCCTGGGCCAGCGCGGGCAGGGAGAGGGCGACGAGGAAGGCGGCGGTCATCAGGCGCATGGACGAATCCCCGGGGTCATTGGCGGGCAGGGTAAGGGGGCGGTTCCAAGGTGACAAGGATCTGGCGGGCACGCCTCCTCGAGCACTTCGTGCACTCGTCGGAAGGGTGACGGCGAGGAGTGCACGAAGTGCTCGACGAGCGGTTCCATCGCGGGCGATCCCGGTCTAGATACTGGGGAAAGGAGCCCGCCCATGACCGACATTCTCAAGATGATGCTGGCCCAGCTGAATCCGGTGGTGGGCGACATCGCCGGCAACGCCGACCGCGCAAGGGCCGCCTGGGCGGCGGGCAAGGCTGCCGGGGCGGACATGGTCGCGCTGACCGAGATGTTCGTGACCGGCTACCAGACCCAGGACCTGATCCTGAAGCCCGCCTTCGTGGCCGATGCCATCGCCGCGGTGGAGCAACTTGCCCGCGACTGTGCCGATGGTCCGGCACTGGGGATCGGCGGGCCGGTGCTGGCGGGACCGAAGCTGTACAACGGCTATTATGTGCTGGAGGGCGGGCGGGTCCATGCGCGCGTCCTGAAGCACCACCTGCCGAATGACGCGGTCTTCGACGAGAAGCGGGTGTTCGCCTCGGCCGATGTGCATGGCCCCTATGTCGTGAAGGGGGTGCGGATCGGCACCCCGATCTGCGAGGATGCCTGGCACCCCGACGTCCCCGAGACCCTGGCCGAAACCGGGGCGGAGATCCTCCTGATCCCGAACGGGTCTCCCTATCATCGCGGCAAGCCCAATCTGCGGCTGAACCTGATGGTGGCCCGCGTGATCGAGACGGGACTGCCGCTGGTCTACCTGAACATGGTGGGCGGGCAGGACGACCAGGTGTTCGATGGCTCGTCCATGGTCTTGAACCCCGGCGGGCGGCTGATGGCGCAACTGCCGCAGTTCGACGAGGCCGAGGTGATGGTGACCTTCCGTCGCGGCCCCGAAGGGTGGCAGGCCGATCCCGCCGGGATCGCCGAGATCCCGCCGATCGGCGAAGCGGACTACCGGGCCTGCGTGCTGGCGCTTGGCGATTACATGCGCAAGACCGGGTTCAGAAAGGCCGTGCTGGGCCTGTCGGGCGGGATCGACTCGGCGATTGTCGCCGCGATGGCGGTGGACGCGCTGGGGCCGGAGAACGTGCGCTGCGTGATGCTGCCCAGCGCGTTCACCAGTGCCCATTCGCTCGAGGATGCGACGGCGGCGGCGAAGGAGCTGGGGGTCCGGCTGGATACGGTGCCGATCGGCGGCGCCCAGGCGGCGGTGGGCGAGGCGCTGGCGCCCCTCTTCGCGGGGACGGAACCGGGGATCACCGAGGAGAACATCCAGTCGCGGCTCCGGGGACTCTTGCTGATGGCGCTGTCGAACAAGTTCGGCGAGATGCTGCTGACCACCGGCAACAAGTCCGAGATGGCGGTCGGCTACTGCACGATCTACGGCGACATGAACGGCGGCTACAACCCGGTCAAGGACATGTACAAGACCCGGATGTTCCTGACCGCGCGCTGGCGGAACGAGAACCACCGGAGCTGGATGAAAGGCCCGGCGGGCGAGGTCATTCCGCAACGGATCATCGACAAGCCGCCCTCGGCCGAGTTGCGCGCGAACCAGACCGACCAGGATTCGCTGCCGCCCTACGAAGTGCTGGACGCAATCCTGGAATGTCTGGTGGAGCGCGAGATGTCGGTGGCCGAGACGGTGGCCCGGGGCTTCGACCGGGACACGGTGAAGAAGGTCGAGCACCTGCTCTATCTGGCGGAATACAAGCGCTTCCAGTCCGCCCCCGGCGTCCGGCTGACGCAGAAGGCCTTCTGGCTCGACCGTCGCTACCCGATCGTCAACCGCTGGCGCGACCCAAGCTAGGGTAGGCGAATCGCCCACCCTACGCCTGCCCTTTCATGCTTCCCGCGCGACCGGGATTTGCTCCTGTTCCAAATACTCCCGGCGGAGGCCCGGCCATCCCGGCCAGGCCCGCGGCAGCGCCGTCGCCAGGGGCTCGATGCCCCCGGCGGCGGCACCCGGTTGCAGAAACCCCCTTTCCTTCGCCGATTTCCGCCCTATAGTCCGGCCCCATGACCAGGGGACCCCAGATCCGCTCCGCTGCCGAGGCCGCTCCGCGCCTCGCGATGCCCCTTGGCCTTCTCCTTCTTAGCCGCCTCTGAGCGTGCCCCCGGGCGCGACCGCTCAGAGGTGACCAGCGCCCCGCTCTGCAGCTAAGATCCAAGGACCAGACCCATGACCACACAAGACCGCACCACCCAGGACCGCGTCGTCATCTTCGACACCACCTTGCGCGATGGCGAGCAATCGCCCGGCGCGACCATGACCCACGAGGAGAAGCTGGAGATCGCCGGCCTCCTGGACGAGATGGGCGTCGACATCATCGAGGCGGGCTTCCCCATCGCCAGCGAGGGCGATTTCGCCGCCGTCAGCGAGATCTCGAAACGCGCGAAGAACAGCACCATCTGCGGGCTCGCGCGCGCCAACCAGAAGGACATCGACCGCTGCTGGGAGGCGGTGAAGCACGCCCGCAGCCCGAGGATTCACACCTTCATCGGCACCTCCCCCCTGCACCGCGCGATCCCGAACCTGGACATGGACCAGATGGCCGACCGCATCCACGAGACGGTCACCCAAGCGAGGAACCTCTGCGACAACGTCCAGTGGTCGCCGATGGACGCGACCCGCACCGAACCCGACTACCTCTGCCGCGTCGTCGAGATCGCGATCAGGGCCGGGGCGACGACGATCAACATCCCCGACACCGTCGGCTACACCTACCCGATGGAATCCGCGAAGATCATCCGCATGCTGCTGGAACGGGTTCCGGGAGCCGACCGGATCATCTTCGCCACCCACTGCCACAACGACCTCGGCATGGCCACCGCCAACGCCCTGGCGGCGGTGGAGGCAGGCGCCCGGCAGATCGAATGCACGATCAACGGCCTCGGCGAACGCGCGGGCAACACCGCGCTGGAAGAGGTGGTGATGGCGATGCGGGTGCGGAACGACATCCTGCCGTTCCAGACCGGCATCGACACGACCAAGATCATGAACCTCTCCCGCCGCGTCTCCCAGGTCTCGGGCTTCCCGGTCCAGTTCAACAAGGCCATCGTCGGCAAGAACGCCTTCTTGCACGAATCCGGCATCCACCAGGACGGCGTCCTGAAGAACGTCCAGACCTTCGAGATCATGCGGCCCGAGGATATCGGGATCACCGGCAAGAACATCGCGATGGGCAAGCATTCCGGCCGCGCCGCGCTGCGGGCCAAGCTGAAGGAACTGGGGTTCGAGCTGGCCGACAACCAGCTGAACGACGTCTTCGTCCGCTTCAAGGCGCTGGCCGACCGCAAGAAGGAGGTCTACGACGACGACCTGATCGCGCTGGTCTCGGACGAGCAGTCGAACGACGCCTACGAATACCTGCAACTGAAGAAGCTGCGGGTGGTCTGCGGGACCGAGGGGCCGCAGGAGGCGGACATGATCCTGTGCATCGACGGCAAGGACCACCACATCGACGCGACCGGGGACGGGCCGGTGGATGCGGCCTTCAACTGCGTGAAGATGCTCTTCCCCCACAAGGCCAACCTGCAGGTCTACCAGGTCCATGCGGTGACCGAGGGGACCGACGCGCAGGCGACCGTCTCTGTCCGGCTGGAGGAGGAGGGGCGGATCGTGACCGGCTCGGCCGCCGATACCGACACGATCGTGGCCTCGACCCGCGCCTATATCAACGCCCTGAACCGGCTGATCATCCGGCGGCAGAAGACGGCGCCGGGCGAGGATGTGAAGACCGTCTCCTACCACGGGGAGTGAGACGGTCCGGTGCGGGTCGGGGTCTGTCCCTGGCCCGCATCGGAATCGGGAGAGACCCCCGAATCTCGCGCGACGGCGATTTCCGAACGGAAATCGTGCCGGAATTCGACTTCGAATTCCGCTGCCCGGCGTCAGGGGGATTTCATTTCCTGCAGCGTGTTGCCGCCGTCGACCACCAGCATCGCGCCGGTGACATAGGAGGCTTCGTCCGAGGCCAGGAACAGCGCGCAGGCCGCGATCTCGTCCGGGGTGCCGGGGCGGCCGGCGGGGGTGCGGCGACCGGCGGCGATCTCGTCCTCGGAGGAGCTTTCGGTGGCGATCCAGCCGGGCAGGATCGCGTTGCAGGTCACGCCCTGCCCGCCATATTCCAGCGCGATGGAGCGGGTCATGCCGGTGATCCCGGCCTTGGCGGTGGCATAGGCCGAGGAGCCGTCGATGGTCACGACCGGCCCCGTCACGCTGGAGATGTTGACGATCCGGCCATGGCCCCCGGAGACCATTGCCGGCAGGGCGGCGCGGCAACAGTGGAAGGTGGTGTTGATGTTCAGCGCCATGTGATGCGCCCAGGCCTCGTCGCTCCACCCTGCCAGCCGGGCGCGGTCCACGTCGCGGCCGGTCTGCACCATGCCGGCGTTGTTGACCAGGATCTCGACCGGGCCGAGCGCGGCCTCGACCGAGGCGAAAAGGACCATGACCTGCGCCGGGTCGGTCAGGTCGGCGACATGGCCAAGGCAGCCCAGCGTGGCGGCGCGGTCGTGGACCCGGCCGGTCGTCGCCGTCACCGCCACCCTGGCCCCGGCCTGCGCCAGCGCCCGGGCGATGGCGAAACCGATTCCCCCGGCGCTGCCCGCCCCCGTCACCAGCGCAACCCTGCCTGTCACACCCGCCATGTCCGCCCCCCGCCTGTCAGGGACCGAGAATGCCCGGAGATCGGAAATGTGCAAGCCTGTTGCATCGGGCAGGCCCCGCGGTTGATAGAATAGTCCGTATTATCCATGCACGCGGATTTGAGCACATCGCCGCCCCCGGGGCTTCCGCTTCATCCGCTGCGCCCCTATAAGGAGGCGCCTCGCCGGGACTGAACCCCGAGTCGGGTGTTTCCGTATTGCCAGCGCGAAGGAACCCACATGTCGCTTCTCCCCGGCCTCTTCTCATCGGACATGGCCATCGACCTTGGGACCGCGAATACGCTGGTCTACATCCGGGGCAAGGGGATCGTGCTGAACGAGCCCTCGGTGGTGGCCTATCACAACAAGGACGGCAAGAAGCAGGTCCTGGCGGTGGGCGAGGATGCGAAGCTCATGCTGGGCCGCACCCCCGGCACCATCGAGGCGATCCGCCCGATGCGCGACGGGGTGATCGCCGATTTCGAGGCGGCGGAAGAGATGATCAAGCATTTCATCCGCAAGGTGCACAAGCGGTCGACCATCTCCAAGCCCAAGATCATCGTCTGCGTGCCGCATGGCGCGACGCCGGTGGAAAAGCGGGCGATCCGCCAGTCGGTGCTCTCGGCCGGAGCCAAGCGGGCCGGGCTGATCGCGGAACCCATCGCGGCGGCCATCGGCGCGGGGATGCCGATCACCGAACCGACCGGCAATATGGTCGTGGATATCGGCGGCGGCACCACCGAGGTGGCGGTCCTGTCGCTGGGCGACATCGTCTATGCGCGGTCCGTCCGCGTCGGCGGCGACCGGATGGACGAGGCCATCGTCAGCTATCTGCGCCGGCACCAGAACCTCCTCATCGGGGAATCCACCGCCGAGCGGATCAAGACCAGCATCGGCACGGCGCGGATGCCGGATGACGGGCGCGGGGCCTCGATGACCATTCGCGGCCGCGACCTGCTGAACGGTGTGCCGAAGGAGACCGAGATCAACCAGGCCCAGGTCGCCGAGGCGCTGGCCGAGCCGGTGCAGCAGATCTGCGACGCGGTGATGCAGGCGCTGGAGGCGACGCCGCCCGACCTTGCGGCGGATATCGTCGACAGGGGCGTGATGCTGACCGGGGGCGGGGCGCTTCTGGGCGAGCTGGATCTTTCCCTGCGCGAGCAGACCGGGCTTTCGATCTCGGTGGCGAACGAGTCACTGAATTGTGTTGCGCTGGGGACCGGGAAGGCTCTGGAATACGAGAAGCAGCTTCGGCATGTGATCGACTACGATACCTGACGCCTGAACCCCGGAAGGGAAGGCTGTAGCCTTGGCCAAGACCCGCATCGGACCGGAGGAATTCCAGCGCCCGCTCCGCCGCCTGCTGGTGGGGATCGCGGTGCTGATCCTGCTCGGCCTGTTCCTGCTGTGGCGGATCGATTCCCCGCGCGTCGAGCGGTTCCGGGCGGCGCTGGTCGATGCGGTCGTGCCCTCGATGACCTGGGCGATGGCGCCGGTCACCTGGGCCTCGGACGTGCTGGGCGACTTCCAGTCCTATGCGCAACTTCTGGAGCAGAACCGCGAGCTGCGCGAGGAATTGCGCAAGATGGAGGCCTGGAAGGAGGCCGCGCTGCAGCTGGAGCAGAAGAACGCGCGGCTTCTCGACCTGAACCATGTGCGGCTGGACCCGAAGTTCACCCATGTCACCGGGGTGGTGATGGCCGACAGCGGCAGCCCGTTCCGGCAGTCGGTGCTGCTGAACGTCGGCGCACGCGACGGGATCCGCGACGGCTGGGCGACGATGGACGGGATCGGGGTGGTCGGCCGGATCTCGGGCGTGGGCGAGCGCACGAGCCGGGTGATCCTGGTCACCGACACCAACAGCCGGATCCCGGTGACGGTGCAACCCTCGGGGCAGAAGGCGATCCTGTCGGGCGACAACAGCCCGCTGCCGCCCCTGGAGTTCATCGAGGACACCGACGAGGTGCGGCCGGGCGACCGGGTGGTGACCTCGGGCGATGGCGGGGTATTCCCGGCGGGGCTTCTGGTCGGGCAGGTCGCCCTGGGCACGGACAAGCGGCTGCGGGTGGTGCTGGCCGCCGACTACCAGCGGCTGGAGTTCCTGCGGGTGCTGCGCAGCCACGAGCTGGAGCCGATCACCGATCCGGGCGGGCTGATCGCGCCGCCTGTGCTGCCGCCGATGCCCGACACCTCGGCCGCGGCGGCCGAGAGCGCGGCGGGCACGCCCCCGACCACGATCGAGGGCGGCAGCGTCGAGGCGGGCGGCTCGGGCGCGGCCGAAGGGGCGGATGCGGGCGATGGATGATTTCTGGCGCCAGACGCACTGGATCTTCCGCGCGCTGTTCCTGGGCCTGGCGCTGCTGCTTCTGTTCGTGCGCCTTCTGCCGCTGAACCATGCGCCGGGGGCCCTGCCGGGGCCGGACCTCCTCATCTGCCTGATCCTGGCCTGGATCGTGCGGCGGCCGGATTTCCTGCCGATGCCGCTGATCGCCGGAGTGATCCTGCTTGAGGACCTGGTCCTGATGCGGCCGCCGGGCCTGTGGACCGCCATCGTCGTGCTGGCGACCGAGTTCCTGCGTTCGCGCATCGCGCTGACGCGAGAGCTGAATTTCATCGTGGAATGGGTGCTGGTCTCGGGCGTGATGCTGGCGATGCTTCTGTCCTACCGGCTGGCGCTGGGGCTGGCCTTCGTGCCGCAGCCGCCCTTCGGCTTTGCCGTGGTGCAGGTGCTGTGGTCCATCGCGCTCTATCCGCTGGTCGTGGCCCTGTCGCGGCTGATCTTCGACCTGCGCAAGCCCGCGATGGGCGAGGTGGACGATTTCGGGAGGCGGCTGTGAGACGCAACCCCCGCGAGGCCGAGGAAAGCAACCGCCAGCTGAACCGGCGGACCCTGATGCTGGGCGGGGCGATGGGGGCCATGGTCGCGGTCCTGGGCGTCCGGATGCGCTATCTGCAGGTCGAGCAGGCCGACGAGTTCAAGCTTCTGGCCGAGGAGAACCGGATCTCGATCCGCCTGATCCCTCCGGACCGCGGGCTGATCCGCGACCGCAGCGGCAAGCTGATCGCCAACAACGAGCAGAACTACCGCGTCGTCATCACGCGCGAGGCGGCGGGCGATGCGGAACTGGTGCTGCGCCGCCTGGTCAGGGTCATCCCGATGACGCCCGAGGAAGTCGAACGCGCCATCGAGGAGGTCAAGTCGCTGAGCGCCTTCGTGCCGGTCACCGTGGCCGAGCGGCTGAGCTGGACCGATTTCTCGAAGGTCGCGCTGAACGCCCCGGCCCTGCCCGGCGTCACGCCCGAAGTGGGCCTGTCGCGTAAATATCCGCTGGATACCGATTTCGCCCATGTCGTCGGCTATGTCGGCCCGGTCAGCGAAAAGGACCTGGAGGGATTGCAGAGCCCCGATCCGCTGTTGCGCATTCCCAAGTTCCAGATCGGCAAGATCGGGGTAGAGAAGTGGATGGAGGACACGCTGCGCGGCCATGCCGGGACCAAGCGGATCGAGGTGAACTCGGCCGGGCGGGTCATGCGCGAGTTGGAGCGGCAGGAAGGTGACGCCGGCGCCGACATCCGGCTGACCATCGACGCGGGCGTGCAGAACTTTGCCCAGGCGCGGCTGGGCACGGAAAGTGCGGCGGTGGTGGTGATGGATGTCTCCAACGGCGACATCATCTGCTGCGCCTCGGCCCCGTCCTTCGACCCGAACCTCTTCGTGCGCGGGATCAGCCATACCGACTACAAGGTGCTGATGGAGAACGACCATCGGCCGCTGGCGAACAAGACCGTCTCGGGGGCCTATCCCCCCGGCTCGACCTTCAAGATGGTCACGGCGCTGGCGGCGCTGGAGGCCGGGGTGATCACGCCGGAAACCAGGGTGCGCTGTCCGGGCTACATCGAATATGGCGGGCGGCGGTTCCACTGCTGGAAGCGCGGCGGGCATGGCTCGGTCGGGCTGGTGCGCTCCCTGTCGGAAAGCTGCGACGTCTATTACTACGACATCGCGCAGAAGGTGGGCATCGACAAGATCGCCGAGATGGGCCGCAGGCTGGGCCTCGGGCAACGCTTCGACATGCCGATGTCGGCGATCACCGAAGGCATCATGCCGGACAAGCAGTGGAAGCTGGAGAAGCACAAGCAGGACTGGCGGATCGGCGACACGATCAACGCCTCGATCGGCCAGGGCTATGTGCTGACCTCGCCGCTCCAGCTGGCGGTGATGACCGCCCGCATCGCCAGCGGCCGCGCGGTGGCCCCGCGCCTGGTGCGGATGGTCCGCGACCAGGAGCTGCCGGTCCCCGAAGCTCCGCCCCTGGAGATCCCGCCCGAATTCCTCGCCGCCGTGCGGGGCGGCATGAACGAGGTGGTGAACGGCGACCACGGCACCGGCAAGTCCAGCCGCGTCGTGGATCCGACCATGATCTTCGCCGGCAAGTCCGGCACCAGCCAGGTGCGCAACATCTCGAAGGCAGAGCGCGAGGCCGGGGTGATCTCGAACGACGACCTGCCGTGGAACCGCCGCGACCATGCCCTGTTCGTGGGCTTCGCCCCCTTTGACGCGCCGCGCTATGCCGTGGCCGTGGTGGTGGAACACGGCGGGGGGGGCGGGGCGGTGGCAGGCCCCATCGCCCGCGACGTGATCCTGCGCGCCATGTCCGACGGCCTGCCCTCGCTTGAAGCCTATCCCTCCAGCCAGCGCGGGCGGATCGAGAGCATGCTGAAGGAACTGCCGCTGCGCGACCCCGAGACCGGGATCGTGCCGACAAAGACCGAGACGTGACGGGGGCGCCATGAGTTTCCTGGAATACCGCGTCAAGCAGGCACCCACGGGGCTGCGCAAGGTCCTCTATCTGAACTGGCCGCTGGTGGTGCTGGTGACGGCCGTCGCGGCGGTCGGCTTCCTGATGCTTTATTCCATCGCGGGCGGCAGCCTGGAGCCCTGGGCGCTGCGCCAGATGCAGGTCTTCGGCCTGGGCATGGGGCTGATGTTCGGCATCGCGCTGGTGCCGATCTGGTTCTGGCGCAGCATGGCGGGGGTGGCCTATCTCATCGCCTTCCTGCTGCTTCTGGTGGTGGAGTTCTTCGGCACGGTCGGCATGGGGGCGCAGCGCTGGATCGACCTCGGGTTCATCCGGCTGCAACCGTCCGAGATGATGAAGTTCACCCTGGTGATGATGCTGGCGGCCTATTACGACTGGCTGGATCCCAAGCGCGTCTCGCGGCCGCTCTACGTGCTGATCCCGGTGCTGCTGACCGTTGCGCCGACGGTGCTGGTGCTGTTGCAGCCGAACCTCGGCACCTCGCTGATGCTGTTGCTGGCCGGGGGCGCGGTGATGTTCGCGGCCGGGGTCTCGCTGTGGTATTTCGGCGCGGTGATCGGCGTGGCGGTGGGGGCGGTCGTCGGCGTCTTCACCCTGCGCGGCACGCCCTGGCAGTTCCTGCACGACTACCAGTACAAGCGGATCGACACCTTCCTCGATCCGACGGCCGATCCGCTGGGGGCGGGCTACAACATCATCCAGGCGCAGATCGCGCTGGGGTCCGGCGGCTGGGGCGGCAAGGGCTACATGCAGGGCACGCAGTCGCGGCTGAACTTCCTGCCCGAGAAGCACACCGACTTCATCTTCACCACCCTGGCCGAGGAATTCGGCTTTGTCGGGGCCTTCTCGCTGCTGGTGCTTTACGCGCTGATCATCGGCTTCTGCCTCGTCGCGGCGCTGCGCAACCGGGACCGTTTCTCGGCGCTCTTGATCCTGGGGGTGGCGGCGAACTTCTTCTTCTACATCGCGGTCAACCTGTCGATGGTGATGGGGATGGCCCCGGTGGTCGGGGTGCCGCTGCCGCTGCTCAGCTATGGCGGCTCGGCGATGCTGGTGCTGCTGGTGGGCTTCGGCCTGGTGCAGAGCGCCCATGTCCACCGGCCGCGCTAGATGCTCCGCTTCCACCCCCGCCACGGCCGTTTCATCGCCGCCTTCGCGATCGGCGCGCTCTTGGCGCTGATCGCCTGGGTGCAGCAGATGTCGCCGGTGCTGGCGCTTCTGTCCGGGGTCAACGCGTTCTTCGTGCTTTACCTGGGCCTGATGGCCCTGCGCATCCCCGCCCTGACCCCGGCCGAGCTTCGGCGCCATTCGGCGGCAGCGGATGAGGGGGTGGCGCTGATCCTGGCGCTGGCGCTTCTGGCGGTGGTCACCAGTCTCACCGCGATCTTCCTGGTGCTGAACGCCCCCGACAGCGGCGAACGCGCCAGGGTTGCGGCGCTGGTCGGCGTGCCGCTGGGCTGGGCCGCGGTGCATGTGCTGGCCGGGCTGCATTACGCGCATCTGCATTACCGGGGCAGCCAGCCCGGCATGGTCTTTCCCGGCAAGGGAGAGCCCGACGGCTGGGATTTCCTTTACGCCAGCTTCACCATCGGCATGACGGCGCAGGTCTCGGACGTGCAGGTCGAGACGCGGGCGATGCGGATGGCGGTGCTGGTCCATTCCATCGCCTCGTTCTTCTACAACACCGGCATCCTGGCCCTGGCGGTCAATGCGGCGGTCCTGGCCGGAAGCCCTTAACAAGCGTGGCCGCCTGGGCGATAACCGCCGGGTTTGTCCCTTGCCCGAAGGCCCGCCCATGCTGACCGTCCTTTTCGCTGCCCCCTCGCTCTGGCCGGAATACCAGGAGCCCCTGCCCCGCGCGCTGGCCGAGGCCGGGATCGACGCCCGGCTGGTGACCAAGGCCGCGCCCGAGGCGGTGGACTACATCGTCTATGCCCCCTCCTCGCCCTTGCAGGACTTCACCCCCTATACCCGCACCAAGGCGGTGCTGAACCTCTGGGCCGGGGTGGAACGGATCGTGGGCAACCCGACCCTGACCCAGCCCCTGTGCCGGATGGTCGATCCCGGCCTGACCGAGGGGATGGTGGAATGGGTCACAGGCCATACGCTGCGGCATCACCTGGGGATGGACCGGCATATCGTGAACCCCGGCCATGTCTGGGATCCGGCCTGCCCGCCCTTGGCGCGGGAGCGGGGGGTGACGATCCTGGGCATGGGCGCCCTCGGCGCAGCCTGCGCGGCGGCGCTGCGGGCGCTGAACTTCCCGGTCACGGGCTGGAGCCGGACGGCAAAGCCCGGCTGCCTGCATGGCGAGGAAGGCTTGCGCGAGGCGCTGGCCCGGGCCGAAATCCTGGTCACGTTGCTGCCGAAGACGCCCGAGACCGAGAACCTGCTGAATGGCCGGACCCTGGCCATGCTGCCCCGGGGAGCGGTTATCCTGAACCCCGGCCGGGGCGCGTTGATCGACGACGCGGCGCTGATCGCCGCGCTTGACGCGGGACAGGTCGGCCATGCCACGCTGGACGTCTTCCGCATCGAGCCCCTGCCCCAGGACCATCCGTTCTGGAGCCATCCGGGCGTAACCGTCACCCCGCATATCGCCGCCGACACCCGCGCCTCCACGGCCGCGCATGTCATCGCCGAGAACATCCGCCGCGGCGAGGCGGGCGAGCCCTTCCTGCACCTCGTGGACCGCACGCGCGGTTACTGACCCGAAACAGGTCGCGGACGGGACAGCGGCACGGCGCGGCGCATGCCAGCACTGGCGAAACGGGAGGGTGCCGGGATGCGCTACGGACATGCGGTCGGTCTGGTGCTGCTTGCGGGGATCGTCTGGTCCCTGATGGGCCTGGTGCAGCGGCAGATCGAGACGCCTTCGACCTGGGCGATCCTGTTCTGGCGCTCGGCCGGGGCGGTCCCGGTGCTGATGGCCTGGATTGCCTGGAGGGCCAGGGGCAATCCCTGGCCGGTCATCCGCGGGATCGGGGGCGCGGGCCTGTCGGGCGGGCTGGCGCTGGTCGTGGCCTTTGCCGGGTCGGTCTATGCCATCCAGTCCACGACCGTCGCCAATGCGGTCTTCCTTTATTCCGGGTCGCCGATCATCGCCGCGCTGCTGGGCTGGCTGATCCTGCGGGAACAGGTCCGGCCGACGACCTGGGCCGCGATCCTGGTTGCGGTCTGCGGCATGTACATCATGGTGCGCGAGGGCCTTTCGCTGGGCGCCATGGACGGCAACATCGGTGCGCTTTTCGGGGCGGCCGGCTTTGGCGCCTTCACCGTGGCGCTGCGCCGGGGGCGGCTGGGGGATTCCTCGCCGATCGTTCTGGTCGCGGCCCTTCTGTCCATGGCGGCGAGTTTCGCCGTGCTGCGCTGGCAGGGGCTTGCGGTGATCCTCCCCCTGCCGGACATCGCCTGGGGCCTCACCATGGGGGCGCTTTGCCTTGCGACCGGAATGATCCTGTTCACCCTCGGCTCGCGCCTGCTGCCCGCGGCCGAGGCCACGCTTCTGTCCTTTACCGAGATCCTCCTGGCCCCGGTCTGGGTCTTCCTGTTCCTGGGAGAGACCGCCAGCCCCGCAACTTTCATCGGCGGCGGGGTCCTTCTGGCGGCAGTGGCGGTGAATGCGGTGCTGGGCACGCGGTCACAGAACAGCAGAGGGACTTGCGAAAGCGCCCTGACCTGTGAATGAATGATCAAATTCACGGGGCCGATTGCCCCGTGCAGGGAGATCATCGGATGCGGGTTGAACCGCAAGACACGGAATGCGGCCCCTGCTGGCCGCGTAAGCCGGAGTTCGGCGGCGCGCGCGGACAGCGAACGCCCGCCACCGGGGGAATTCCGTCCCCTGCGACCTGACATCCGACATAACGAGAGAGGCACCATGCCCGGAAATCTGACCCTCGATGAGCTGAAGGCCGCCGTCTCGCGCGGCGAGATCGACACCGTCCTTGTCGCCGGCATCGACATGCAGGGCCGCCTGATGGGAAAGCGCTTCCATGCGCAGTTCTTCGTCGACGGCGGCCATGAGGAAACCCATTGCTGCAACTATCTGCTGACCGTGGACATGGAGATGACCACGGTGCAGGGCTACAAGTCGACCAGCTGGGAAGCCGGCTATGGCGATTACGTCCTGAAACCCGACCTGCGCACCCTGCGCCGCGTCCCCTGGCTGCCTGCGACCGCGCTGGTGCTGTGCGACACCCAGGACCACGCCACCCATGCCGACGTGCCGATCGCCCCGCGCTCGATCCTGAAGCGGCAGGTCGAACGCGCCCGCGCCATGGGGTTCGAGCCGATGATGGCGACCGAGCTGGAGTTCTACCTGTTCGAGAACTCTTACGAGAACCTGCGCGACGGCGGGCTTTCGGCGCTGAAGCCGGTCTCGGGCTATAACGAGGATTACCACATCTTCCAGACCACCAAGGAAGAAGACGTGATGCGCGCCGTGAGGAACGGGCTTTTCGGGGCGGGGATTCCGGTCGAGAACTCCAAGGGCGAGGCCGAGGCGGGGCAGGAAGAGGTGAACTACCGCTATTCCGACGCGCTGGACACCGCCGACAACCATGTGATCACCAAGAACGCGATCAAGGAGATCGCCTGGGCCAAGGGCAAGTCGGTGACCTTCATGGCCAAGTACGACCACCGCCGGGCCGGCTCGTCCAGCCATGTGCACCAGTCGCTGTGGTCGCTGGACGGCAAGGCCAGCTTTGCCGATCCGAAGGACGGACATGGCATGTCGCAGGTGATGAAGCATTTCCTTGCCGGGCAGCTGCACCATGCCCGCGACCTGACCGTGTTCCTGGCGCCCTATGTCAACAGCTACAAGCGCTTCACCGTGGGCATGTTCGCCCCCACCAAGGCGGTGTGGAGCGCCGACAACCGCACCGCGGGCTTCCGGGTCTGCGGCGTGCATACCAAGGGCGTCCGGGTGGAATGCCGGATCCCCGGCAGCGACGTGAACCCCTATCTCGCCTGCGCCGCGCTTCTGGCGGCGGGACTGGACGGGATCGAGAAGAAGATGGAACTGGAGCCGGAGCTGAAGGGCGACATGTATGCCGCCAAGGGCATCCGCGAGATCCCGAAGAACCTGCGCGATGCGGCAGAGCTGCTCCTGGGCTCGAAGATGCTGCGCGAGGCTTTTGGGGATGACGTGGTCGAGCACTACCACCACGCCGCCCAGTGGGAGCTTGCCGAGACCGACCGCGTCGTGACCGATTTCGAACGCGAGCGGCTGCTGGAAAGGGCGTGATCCGGCGCGAATGTTGGTCGGGGCCTGCCCCGACTCTGGCACTGACTGTCGGGGCAGGCCCCGACCTACGAGGACAACATGAAACCGATCCAACTCATCTCCCCCGTCGATGGCCGGGTCTACGCCGAGCGGATGCCGCTCTCCCCCGAGGCCGCCGATGCCGTGGTCGCCCGTGCCCGTGCGGCGCAGAAACCCTGGGCCGCACGGGCGCTGGAAGACCGCATCGCGCTGGTCCAGGCGGGCGTCGCCAGGCTGAACGCCATGTCCGAGGTGGTGGTCGAGGAGATCGCCTGGCAGATGGGCCGCCCCACCCGCTATGGCGGCGAATTCGGCGGCGTCAACGCGCGCACCGACTACATGGCCTCGATCGCCGCCAGGACCCTTGCGCCGGAAATGATCGAGGACAGCGACAAGTTCCGCCGCTATCTCGCGCGGGAACCTGTGGGCGTGGTCTTCATCATCGCGCCCTGGAACTACCCCTACCTGACCACGATCAACACCCTCGTCCCCGCGCTGATCGCCGGGAACACGGTGGTGCTGAAACACGCCTCGCAGACCCTGCTGGTGGGCGAGCGGCTGGCCGAGGCCTTCCATGCCGCCGGGGTGCCGGAGGACGTGTTCCAGAACGTCGTCCTCGACCATGCCACCACCGAACGGCTGATCGGGAGCCGCAGCTTCGGCTTCGTCAACTTCACCGGCTCGGTCGGCGGCGGGCAGGCCATCGAGCGCGCGGCGGCGGGCACCTTCACGCCGCTGGGGCTGGAACTCGGCGGCAAGGACCCGGGCTACGTGCGAGAGGATGCCAACCTGGACCTCGCGGTGGACGTGCTGATGGACGGCGCGATGTACAACGCCGGGCAATGCTGCTGCGGGATCGAGCGGATCTATGTCCATGAATCCCTCTTCGACAGCTTCGTCGAGAAATCCGTCGCCTGGGTCGGCCAGCTGAAGCTGGGCAACCCCTTCGACGCCTCGACCACCCTTGGCCCGATGGCGCACAAGCGCTTCGCCCAGACGGTGCGCGACCAGACCGCCGAGGCCATCGCCAAGGGCGCGAAGCCGCTCCTCGACCCATCGAGGTTCGCCGATGACGGCGGCGCCTATCTGGCCCCGCAGATTCTGGTCAACGTGGATCACTCCATGCGGGTGATGAAGGAGGAAAGCTTCGGCCCCGTGGTCGGTATCATGCCGGTCAAGAACGACGCCGAAGCCCTGGCCCTGATGAACGACTCCCCCTACGGCCTGACCGCTTCGATCTGGACGCAGGACTACGAGACCGCCGCCGCGCTCGGTGCGCAGGTGGAGACCGGGACCGTGTTCATGAACCGGGCCGACTACCTCGACCCTGCCCTCACCTGGACGGGCGTCAAGGACACCGGGCGCGGCACCTCGCTGTCCTATCTCGGGTTCCATTCGGTTACCCGGCCGAAATCCTATCACCTCAAGAAAGCCTGACATCATGACCCACAACGTTCCCAACCGGAACTGGTCCTATCCGACCGCGATCAAGTTCGGCGTCGGCCGGATCGCGGAACTCGCCGACCATGCGAAAAGCGTCGGGCTGACGAAGCCCCTCCTCGTCACCGACAAGGCGCTGGCCAGCCTGCCGATCACCAAGGCCGCGCTCGACGTGCTGGAGACCGCCGGGCTGGGCAGCGCGATCTTCTCCGAGGTGGACCCGAACCCGAACGAGATCAACATGGCCGCCGGGATCGAGGTCTACAAGGCGGGCGGCCATGACGGGGTGATCTGCTTCGGCGGCGGCTCGGCGCTCGACCTCGGCAAGATGATCGCGCTGATGGCCGATCAGCCGAAGAAGCTGAAGGTCTGGCAGCTGGAAGACGTGGACGACTGGTGGACCCGCGCCGATGCCGCGAAGATCGCACCGATCATCGCGGTGCCGACCACCGCCGGGACGGGCTCGGAAGTGGGCCGGGCGGGGGTGCTGACCAACTCCGAGACGCACAAGAAGAAGATCATCTTCCACCCGAAGCTGATGCCCGCCGTCACCATCTGCGACCCGGCCCTGACCGTGGGGATGCCGAAGTTCATCACCGCCGGCACCGGCATGGACGCACTGGCGCATTGCCTGGAGGCCTTCTGCAGCCCCTTCTACCACCCGATGAGCCAGGGCATCGCGGTCGAGGGGATGCGGCTGGTGTTCGAGAACCTGCCCAAGGTCTATGCCGATCCGAACGACCTCGACGCCCGCGCGCATATGATGTCGGCGGCGGCGATGGGCGCGGTCGCGTTCCAGAAGGGCCTGGGGGCGATCCATTCGCTCAGCCATCCGATCGGGGCGGTCTACAACACCCACCACGGCACCACGAATGCCGTGGTGATGCCGATGGTGCTGGACTTCAACCGCAAGGCGGTGAAGGACAAGCTCGCCTCGGCGGCGGCCTATTGCGGGATCAAGGGCGGCTACAAGGGCTTCTACCAGCGCATCCTGGACCTGCGGGCCACGCTGGACATCCCGGAGAACCTGACGAAGCTGGGGGTGAAGGATCCCGACCTCGACATGCTGACCGGGATGGCGCTGGAGGATCCGTCCTGCGGCGGCAATCCGGTGAAGATGACGAAGCGGAACACGCGGGCGCTCTACGAGGCCTGCCTGTAGCGTGGGCAACATTGCCCACCCTACGGGGAGCTGACGATGCGCGAGCAAACCGAGATCGCCGTGATCGGCGCGGGCGTGGTGGGGCTTGCCATCGCGCTGGAACTGGTCGACCAGGGCCGCGAGGTGGTGCTGGTCGACCCCGGCCAGCCCGGCATGGGCGCAAGCCATGGCAATGCCGGGACGGTGGCGGGCTATGCCACCAGCCCGGTCGGCACGCCGGATGTGCTGCGGTCACTGCCCTCGCTCATGTTCAGCCGGACCTCGCCCTTGGCGATCCGGCACCGGGCGCTGCCCAGCCTGATGCCCTGGCTTCTGCGCTTTCTGTGGCAATCGCTGCCGGCGGCGGCGGCGCGGAACTCCCGCGCGATCGCGGCGCTGCTGACCGGGGCGGCCGAGGGCTGGGACGATCTGGCGCTGCGGGTGCAGGGGGCGGGGATCCTGCAGCGGCGGGGCTGCCTGTACCTGTACGACACGCCCCAGGCGCGGATCGCGGCCGAGGCCGAGCTTTCCCGCCGCCGCGCACTGGGGGTGGAGGTCGAGCTCATCGGTCCCGAGCGGCTGGCCGAGCTGGAGCCCGGCCTGCCGCCTCTGGGCGGTGCGGCGCTGTTCCCCGGCGCGACCTTCCTGGACGATCCGGGCCGGATGATGGGGCTCATCGCGCGCGAGGTGCTGGCGCGGGCGCGGCATCTGCAGCGGCGGGCCGAGCGGCTGACCCGTGGCCCGGACGGGGTGGTGATCGAGGGGCCGGGCCTGCATCTGCACGCCCGCCGCGTGGTCATCGCGGCCGGGGCCCATTCCCGCGCGCTGGCGGCGCAGGCCGGCGACCGGGTGCCGCTGGACACCGAGCGGGGCTATCATGTCGAATGGGACATGGCCGAGCCGCTTCTGTCGCGCCCCAGCTGCCCGACCTCGCGCGGCTTCTACTTCTGCCCGATGGAGGGCCGGCTGCGGGTGGCCGGGACGGTCGAGCTTGGCGGGCTGACCCTGCCGCCCTCGCCGCACCGGGTGCGGAAGCTGGTCGAAGGGGCGCGGGCCTATTTCCCGCAACTTGGCGAGCCGGACCGCGACTGGATGGGCTTCCGCCCCTCGCTGCCCGACAGCCTGCCGGTGATCGGCCCGTCACAGGGCGGGGCCGAGGTGATCCTGGCCTTCGGCCACGGCCATCTCGGTGTGACCATGGCCCCGATGACCGCGCGGATCGTTGCGGCGCTGGTGGCGGACGCGCCGCCGCCGCTGGACATCGCGTCCTATCGGCCCGGACGGTTCTGACGGGAGTATGGCCGATGGCCATGCAAAAGGGGTGGTCCTTGCGGGCCACCCCAGAGCCGACAGATTTTCAGGCGATCATTTGGGAGGGGTGCTGCTACCGCCTTCGTCATCGTCGCCGCCGCAAAGCGCGACGCAAAGGATGATCGGGATCAGCAGCAGCGGCAGGACGCCGACCGAGGAGGCGGGCTTTTCGGCCACGACTTCGGCCTCTTCCTCGATCAGGACGGGGCCGCCGGCGAAGGCGGTGGTGGTGGAAAGCGCCACGGCAGCGGCAAGGGTCGTCGCAAGCAGTTTATTCATTGCACATGTCCTGGTTATTGAACTCCCGCGCTTCGCGGCGGGCGGTTCACTGTGCCACAGGAAAGCAACGGATGCGACCGGAATGACGCATGGAAAAGGGCAGCCGTTTCCGGCTACCCCGGATGGCGGATGTGCCGTGGGTCAGTCCTGGGGCTCATCATCGTCGCCGCCGCAAAGCGCGACGCAGAGGATAATCGGAATCAGCAGAAGCGGCAGGATGCCGGCCGAGGAGGCGGGCTTTTCGGCGACGACTTCGGCTTCTTCCTCGATCACCACCGGGCCGCCGGCGAAGGCGGTGGTGGCCGACAGGGCCATCGTGGAGACCAGGGCCGATGCGATCAGCTTGTTCATGTCTTGTCCCTAAGGTTATTGGCTTGGCAACGTAGGGAAAAGATAGATCTGCCGCGTCGAAGGCTCAACAGATCGGCGCGGGGTGCAGGAATTTGCCACGCACCTGCGGCAGGAATGCTGCGGAAATGAAAAGGGGCAGCCCTTTCGGGCCGCCCCTGGATCGCCGATTGGCGGAAATTCAGGTGGGGCGTTGTTCATCATCATCGCCGCCGCAAAGCGCGACGCAGAGGATGATCGGGATCAGCAGAAGCGGCAGGATGCCGGCCGAGGAGGCGGGCTTTTCGGCCACGACTTCGGCTTCTTCTTCGATGACGACCGGGCCGCCGGCATAGGCGGTCGAGGCGCTGATCGCGACGGACGCGGCCAGCGAGGCAGCGAGGATCTTCTTCATGGTCAACTCCATTCGAGGGACGGGTGCGGACCTTCGCCCGCTCCAACTGGGCAAACCATAGATAGCTTGCCCCGCACACTCAAACCTTCGATGGCAAGAGAATCGCACCTGTTGCAATTGCGCAATAGGACATCCCGGAAACGGAAACGGGCCAGTCTTGCGACTGGCCCGGAAACCTGGCGTCGGGGCCTGCGGGGCCCGCGCCGTGGTCGATCACTCGTCGTTGTCGTCGTCGCCGCCGCAGAGCGCGACGCAGAGGATGACCGGGATCAGCAGGAGCGGCAGGATGCCGGCCGAGGAGGCGGGCTTTTCGGCCACGACTTCGGCTTCTTCTTCGATGACGACCGGGCCGCCAGCCATGGCGGCCGAGGTGCCGAGGGTCAGGGCCATGACCGACGCGACGAGTTTCTTCATGATGGACTCCGAGAATGTTAGACGATCCCGTCAGAACGACAGGGCGCAAGGCGGAAGCTACTGACGGCTTCACGCTTCCTCAACGAATAAGCACGATTGCTTGATGCGGCGCCTTCAAGCGTTGCGCGAATAGCACAAATCCAGGGCCGGCTGGCGATCAGAACATGCCCGGCACGACCTGATCGGGCGGGCGGTGGCCGTCGGCGAAGGTCTTGATGTTGATGATCACCTTCTCGCCCATCTCGATTCGCCCCTCGATCGTGGCCGACCCCATATGCGGCAGCAGAACCACATTGGCCAGTTCGTGCAATCTGGGGTTGAGCTCGCTGCCCTGCTCATAGACGTCGAGGCCGGCGCCGGCCAACTCTCCGGCCCGCAGCGCGCGGGTCAGGGCGTTCTGGTCGATCACCTCGCCGCGCGAGGTGTTCACCACCACGGCCGAGGGCTTCATCAGCTTGAGCCGCCGCGCGTTCAGGAGGTGGAAGGTAGAGGGCGTGTGCGGGCAGTTGACCGAGACGATGTCCATCCGCGCCAGCATCTGGTCCAGGCTTTCCCACCAGGTCGCCTCAAGCTCGGCCTCGGTCTCGGGGCGGACGCGCTTGCGGTTGTGGTAATGCACCTGAAGCCCGAAGGCCCGCGCCCGCCGCGCCACCGCCTGGCCGATCCGGCCCATACCAAGGATGCCAAGCCTGCGTCCGCCCAGCCGCCCGCCGAGATTCGCCATCGGCGACCAGCCTGGCCAGTTGCCGGACTGCATCACCTTCAGACCCTCGGGGATGCGGCGGGTCACGGCGAGAATCAGCGCCATGACCATGTCTGCCGTATCCTCGGTCGTGACGCCGGGCGTGTTCGAGACCAGGATGCCGCGCTGGCGGGCGGTGGCCACGTCGACATGGTCGAAGCCTGCGCCGTAATTGGCGATCAGCTTCAGCTTCTCGCCCGCCTGGCCCAGCAGGCCCGCGTCGATCGTGTCGGTGATCGTGGGCACCAGCACATCGGCCTGGCGCATGGCGGCGGCAAGCTCCTCGCGCGACATCGGCGTGTCGGGGTCGCGCAGGGTGACGTCGAACAACTCCTTCATCCGGGTCTCGACGACCTCGGGCAGGCGCCGCGTGACCACGACCGACAGACGCTTTACTGGCATGAAACCTTCCCCCTGCCCTTCCAAATTCCTGGCACTTGCGGCAAGGTTACGGCAAGGGGCGCAATGCACAAGCCCCACGGAAGGGCGCACCCCGTCGCTGGCGGGATCGGGCAGCAAGGCGGACGGGCATGAAACGGTTCCTGGGAAGCATCGCGATCCTTGTCGCTGCCGCGACTCTGCCGCTTGCCGCGCAGGAGACCGACCTGCCGCAGCCTGAGAAACCGCCGGAAGAACAATGCAGGCCCGATATCGGCTGCGTGACCAACCTGCCCCTGCCGCGCTACGTCTCGCTGAAAGGGTCCGAGGGCAACGCCCGGCGCGGGCCGGGGCTGACGCATCGGGTGGACTGGGTGTTCACCCGGGCCGGGATGCCGCTGAAGATCACCGCCGAGTATGAGAACTGGCGCCGGGTCGAGGATTTCGAGGGCGCGGGCGGCTGGGTGCATTACTCGCTTCTGTCGGGGGTGCGCACGGTCATGGTGACGCTGGACATGGCCGAATTCCACGACGATCCCGACGATGGCTCGCCAGTGATCGCGCAGGCCGAGGTCGGGGTGATCGGCCGGGTGCAGGAATGCCTGCCCGAGTGGTGCCGCATCACGCTGGACGGCGCGCGGGGCTGGGTCCGCAAAGCCGCGATCTGGGGGGTGAAGCCCGATGAAACCATCGACTGAGCCGTCCGGGCTGGGACTTGCGCTGTCGGCGGGCCTCGCCTCGGTCCTGGTGGCGGGACTTCTGGTCGCGCTGAAGCTTTGGGCCATGGCCGAGACCGGGGCGCTTTCGATTGCGGCCTCGCTGGCCGATTCCGCGCTGGACCTGATGATGTCGCTCGGGGCGGCGGCGGCCATCGTCTATGCCGCCCGGCCCGCGGACGAGGATCACGCCTTCGGCCATTCCAGCGCCGAGGACCTGACCGCGCTGGCGCAGGCGGTGTTCATCCTGATCTCGGCCGGGGTGATCGGCTGGGCGGCGGCGGGGCGGCTCCTGTCGCCGACGCCGCCCGAGTTGACCAGCCACGGGCGCGGCGTGGTGGTCATGGGCCTGTCGATCCTGCTGACCCTGGGCCTGGTCTGGTGGCAGGGCCGGGTGGCGAAGGCCACGGGCAGCAAGGTGGTGGCGGCGGACCGGCTGCATTATCTGGGCGACCTTCTGCCCAGCCTGGGCGCGATCGGGGCGCTCTGGGTCTCGTCGCGCTGGGGGATCGGCTATATCGATTCGGTGGTGGCGCTGGGGGCGGCGGGGGTGCTGGTCTTCGGCGCGCTGAAGATCGGCAAGGACGCCTGGGACGCGCTGATGGACCGCGCCGCCGACCCCGAGGTCCTGGAGGGGATCGGCCGGATCGCGCAGGCCTGGCCCGGGGTGCGGGGCTATCACGACCTCAAGACGCGTCGGGCCGGCAGTCGCGTCTTCGTCAACCTGCATATCGAGCTGGATGGCGAACAGTCCCTGCGCGAAGCGCATGACATCGGCGCCGGCCTGCGCCGGGCGATTCTGACGGCCTATCCGCAGGCGGATGTGATGATCCACAAGGACGTCCACGATCCGGCCGGTAGAAGCTGAATTGTTGCGGACTTGACTTCGCTGCGCCGCAAGCCGATTGTCCATGTGTATAACAACCCGGTCGCCATGCAACCCGTCCGCCGCCTCTATCGCCGCGAAAGCGAGGAAAACCGTCGGTCTGCGCTGATCTCGGCCACGCAGGAGCTGGTGGCCGAAGGCGGGCCGGGGGCCGCGACCGTGCGCGCCATCGCGGCACGCGCCGGGGTCACGCCGGGGCTGATCCGGCATTACTTCCAGTCCAAGGACGAACTGACCCGCGCCGCCTACCGCTCGCTGATGGACGGGATGACGGCCAAGGGTTCGGACGCGTTGGAGGGGGTGGGCGCCCTGCCCGAGGAGCGTCTTGCCGCCTTCGTCTCGGCCTCGCTGCGCCCGCCGGTGCTGGATTCGGGCTCGGTCGTGCTTTGGGCAGGCTACATGCACAAGGTCCGCAGCGACCCCGAGCTTCTGGCAGCGCACGAGGCGGGTTATCTCGCCTATCGCGACATGCTGCAGGCGCTGATCGAGGCCCTTCCGCGTGAGACCCGGCCCGGCCAGAGCCGTTCCGAGGCCATCGCCTGCAACGCGCTGATCGACGGGCTCTGGATCGAGGGCTCGCTCCTGCGCGACAGCTTTTCACCGGGCGAGGTCGTGACCATCGGCCTTCGGTCGGTCGGCGCCATCCTTGGCACCGACCTGATCGCCCATTCCTCCATGCTGCCTGATCCGGGAAAGACCATCTGATGCGCTACGCTTCCGTCACCGACCGACTCGCCGGACTTGGCGGCGCGAAATGGGCGATCCATGCCCGCGCCCGCGACCTGAAATCGGCCGGGGAGCAGATCATCGAACTGACCATCGGCGAGCCTGACGTCGAGACGCCCGAGCCGATGCTGGAGGCCGCCGCGCGCTCGATGCGAGCGGGACGCACCGGCTATTCCAACGGCCGGGGCGAGCCTGGGCTGGTCGCGGCGCTGGCCGCCCGCTACACCGCGCGGCGCGGGCGCGGGATCGGACGCGATCAGGTGATGTGCCTGCCGGGCACGCAGACCACGCTTTACGCCATCCTGCGCACCCTGGTCGAAGCCGGGGACGAGGTGCTGCTGGGCGATCCGATGTATGCCACCTATGAGGGGCTGATCGCCCAGACCGGGGCGACCGTGGTGCCGGTGCCGCTGCGGCCCGAACACGGCTTCCGGATGCAGGCCGCCGACGTGGCCGCGCGGATCACGCCGCGCACGCGCGTCCTGTTCCTGAACACCCCGCACAACCCGACCGGCGCCGTGCTCCGGCCCGCGGACATCCGCGCCCTGGGCGAGGTGGCAAAGGCGCATGACCTCTGGATCGTCTCGGACGAGGTCTATGAGGATCTGGTCTTCCCCGGCGTCCCCTTCACCTCGCCGCTGGACTTCGCCGACCTGGCCGACCGGGTGGTCGTCGCCTCGTCGCTCTCGAAATCACACGCCGCTCCGGGCTTCCGGTCCGGCTGGTGCGTCGGCCCGGCCGAGTTCTGCGAGCGTCTCTTGCCGCTTTCAGAAACCATGCTTTTCGGCAGCCAGCCCTTCATCGCCGACATGACCCAGCTTGCAGTTTCCGAACCTTCCCCCGTGGCGGCCGGGATGGCGGAACGCTTCGCCCGCCGCGCCGCGCTGATCGAGCGTCAGCTCACCGGGGTGAACGGGCTTTACGTCCACCGGCCCGAGGCGGGGATGTTCGCGCTGGTCGATGTCCGCGCCACCGGCCTTTCGGGCGAGGAGTTCGCGCTGGGGCTTCTGGACCGGCGCAAGGTCGCGGTGATGCCGGGCGAAAGCTTCGGCGCGGGGCTTTCGGGCTGGCTGCGGCTCAGCCTGACCCAGCCGGACGAAAGGGTGGTCGAGGCCACCGACCGCATCGCCGCCCATGCGGCCAGCCTGCTGGAGGGCGTGGCATGACCACCGTCGGCATCCGTCTGGTCGAGGGGCTGGTCGCCCGGGGCATCGACACCGTCTTCGGCATCCCCGGCGTCCATACGATCGAGCTTTACCGCGGCCTCGCCGCCGCCGAGGGCAAGATCCGCCATGTCACCGCCCGCCACGAACAGGGCGCGGGCTTCATGGCCGACGGCTTTGCCCGGGTCGCGGGCCGCCCGGCCGCCGCCTTCGTGATCACCGGGCCGGGGCTGACCAACACGCTGACCGCCATGGCGCAGGCCAAGTCGGATTCGGTGCCGATGCTGGTCGTCTCAGGCCTTGGGCGCAGCGACACGCTGGGCAAGGGGCTGGGGCGGCTGCACGAACTGCCGGACCAGGGCGCGATGATCGCCACGCTCTGCCATACCGAGACGGTGACCGACCCCCGGAAGCTGGGCGAGGTGCTGGACCGCGCCTTTGCCGCGATGACGGCGGGGCGGCCGGGGCCCGCGCATATCCAGATCTCGACCAACATGATGGGCCAGCCCTGCCCCGCGCTGCCGCCGCCGGTGGTGGCCAGCGCGGCCGTGCCGCTGCCGATGGGCCGGATGCGCAGCATCGCCACCGCATTGAACAATGCCGAGCGGGTGGTGATCCTGGCCGGAGGCGGCACCCGCGGCGCGCATGAGGAGTTGCGCAAGCTGGCCGAGATGCTGGACGCCCCCGTGATCCTGACCGCGAATGCGCGCGGCGCGATGCATGGCCACCGGCTCTGCGTCCCGGCCTCGCCCAGCCTGGCGGCCGTGCGCAAGCTGATCGCGGAGGCCGACCAGGTGCTGGCGGTCGGGACCGAGTTGGGGCCGACCGATTACGACGTCTATGCCAAGGGCGGCGTGCCGGACCTGTCGGGGATGATCCGCATCGACATCTGCGCCGACCAGCTGGGCCGCCATCCGGCGAAGATGCCGATCAAGGCCGATGCCGGGCCGATGATGGCCGGGCTGATGTCGATGCTCCTGCCCGCCAACCGCGAGGGCGCGCGCCGCGCCGCCGCCACGCGCGAGGCTGCGCTGGCCGAGATGCCGGCGATCTACGCGCCGCTGCCGGACCATCTGGAAATGGTCGAGGCGATCCGCGAGGCGATGCCCGGCACGATCATCGTCGGCGACAGCACCCAGCCGGTCTATGCCGCGAACCTCTACTACGACCACGACCGCCCGCGCGGCTGGTTCAACGCCGCGACCGGCTATGGTGCGCTGGGCTTCGCCCCCGGCGCGGCGGTGGGGGCGGCGCTGGCCTCTCCCGGCACTCCGGTCGTCTGCCTGATCGGCGACGGCGGCCTCCAGTTCAGCCCCGGAGAGCTGCGCACCGCCGTCGACGAGAAGCTGCCGATCACCTATATCGTCTGGAACAACGCCGGCTTCCGCGAGATCGCCGAGACGATGCGACAGTACAAGACGCCGGTCCTGGGCTGCGACCCCTCGCCCCTGGACATGGAGCATTTCGCCATGGCCTGCGACATGCTGTTCGCCGCGGTGCCGCAGGACCCGGAGGTCCTGGCCGAAATGCTGGCCACGCCGCATGACGGGCCGCGCCTTCTGGAAATTCAGGTCCGCTGACGCGCCAGGATCGGGGCGAGGAGGAAGACCGCCCCGACCAGGAAGGCGGCCCAGAGGAAGGCCATGCGCAGGCCGAAGGTTCCGGCGATCAGGCCCAGCAGCGGCGGGCCGACGAAATAGCCGAAATAGCCCAGAAGCGTCGCCCGGGCCACGGCGCGGGCGCGGGTGCCGGGCGGGCTGTGCTGGCCGACGAGCGAAAAGGCGGTGGGCGCCAGCACCGATGCGCCGATCCCCATGACGAAGAACCCGAGATAGGCCCCGATCGGCCCTGCGGCCTGCGCGGCGATCCCCGCCCCCAGCGCCGCAACCACCGCGCCGCCTTTCAAGAGCCGGAAGGGATTCACCCGCCCCGCCAGCCATTGCCCGCCCAGCCGGGCAAAGCCCATGGTCAGCGCCAGCATCGCCGGGCCGAAGGCGCCTTCCTCGGGGCTGCCGCCCAGCGTCTTCTCGATATGCAGCGCCGACCAGTTCTCGGCCGCGTTCTCGGTCATGAAGGCGATCAGCACGATGCCGCCGCCGATCACCGGCACCAGGCCCAAAGGCAGCGCGTTGCCGTCCTTCGGGCGCTGCAACCCCTCGATCCTCCCGTCGCGCTCCAGCGTCAGCAGGGCGCAGAGCAGGCCGAGAAGGCCCATCAGCCCCAGCACCCAGGCCGGCGCCCAGCCCGCGCCGCGCATCACCCCGGTCAGGATCGCGCCCCCGGCATAGCCGAAGGAATAGGCCGCATGGGCAAGGTTCATCAGATGCATGCCCCGCGCCGTCTCCATCGCGGCGACGCGGGCGTTCATCAAGACATCGGTCAGACCCGTCCCCGCCCCGGCGCAGGCCATGGCGAGGGGGAACAGCCAGACCGCGCCCACCTGCCCCGGCAGCATGAAGCCCAGCGCCATCAGCGCGGTGGCCAGGGGCAGCGCCGCCCGGCCCAGCGCCGCGCCGAAGGCCGGGGCCAGCAGCATCGCGCTGATCGCAGCAAGGGGCGTGAAGAACAGCAAGAGACCCAGCCCGGCCTCGTCCACCCCGAGCATCGCCTTCAGGTCCGGCAGGTCGGCCGCGAACGAGCCCCAGAGCAGGCCCATCGCCCCGAAGGCCGCGATCGCGGGCCTGGAATAGGCAAGGGTGGCAAGGGCAGGCATGCGCGGCTCCATCGGCGGAAACCGAGAGGTATCCCGCCGCCCCCGCAACCTCCACCCCTTCCGCGACGCGCCCCGGCGCCGAAAGCGACACGGAACAAGCCCCTTTCCTTCCCGCCGATTCCCCGTTATGGACCCCCGGTCGCGCCATGCACCCTTGGAGGATGGCGGACCTTACATATGGAGAGACCCAATGGCACGCGAGATCGTCGATCTTAACGCCGAGGTACGGACGGGGACAGGCAAGGGGGCCGCCCGTCAAGCCCGTCGCGAGGGCAAGGTACCCGGCATCGTCTACGGCGACGGGCAAGAGCCCACGCCGATCAAGATGAACTACAACTACCTCCTGACCAGGCTGCGGCAGGGCCGGTTCCTGCAGACGCTGTTCAACCTGAAGGTCGAAGGCCAGCCCGACGTCCATGTCATCTGCCGGGCCGTGCAGCGCGACGTGGTCAAGGACCTGCCGACGCATGTCGACTTCATGCGCATCCATGATGAAAGCCGGATCAAGCTGTTCATCCATGTGACCTTCGTGAACCACGAAGCCAGCCCCGGCCTCAAGCGCGGCGGCACGCTGACCGTGGTCCGCCCCGAGGTGGAACTGGAAGTCACCGCGGGCGACATCCCGGATCACATCACGGTCGACCTGACCGGCAAGAAGATCGGCGACGTCATCCACATCGACGACGTCCAGCTGCCGGCCGGCGCCAAGCCGACCATCGCGCGGAACTTCGTGATCGCCAACGTCGCCGCGCCGTCGGGCCTGGTGGCGGAAGAGGCCGCCGAAGCCGAAGCCTGAGGCTGACGGCGCAGCAACGACCTTTGCGGGGGGCCTCTGGCCCCCCGTTCGCTTTTCTGCCGTTGCCTCCGCACCCCGCCGCCGCGCGCTGCCCAGAGGCGTGGTTAAGCCTTCCTTGCTACCCAGCCTCGCCATGGGCGAAGCGGCCCGGGCCTGCCCCTCCCCGCTTTGCCATGGCGTTCAAGCTGGCAAGGGAGTTTTCAGATGAACAAGGCAATCACCGACGGGCTGGTCCTGATGCCGCCGCCGTTCTCGGCCGGGCTGAACCTCTGGTCGCGCGGCGACGGGACGCCGGGCTCGGCCGCGTGGCAGGGCCAGCCGAACGCGGCGCTGGTCTCGAACGACCAGGATTTCGCCGGCTGCCTGGAGCTGCAGAAGCTCGAGGCGACGCAGAAGCTGCGCAGCTTCGCGCAGACGCCGATCCAGCCCGGCCTCTACCTGCGGGTGACGGCGCGGGTGAAGGCGGTCTCGGGCAACCTTCCGGCCGTCCGCATCGCCGCCTGGGCGGGGGATGTGGCGGGCCAGAACCTTGCCGCGCTGGCCCAGACCGGCCCCAGCGTGCCGCTGACCGCCTATGGCGAGGTGGTGACGGTCAGCGCAATCATCTCTCCGGCCGCGCGGACCGGGGTCGACATGGCCTGGACCACCGAGGCGGTCTATGCCCACATCGGCCTCGACCTGACCGGCGCGAACGGCGGGGTGGTCCGCATCGACGATCTGGTGGTCGAGGATGTGACCGGCCTCTTCATCCGCAAGCTGATGGACTGGGTCGACGTGCGCGACTACGGCGCGCTGGGCAACGGCGCGACCAATGACGCGGCCGCCTTCCTCGCCGCCGACGCCGATGCGCAGGGCCGCGCGATCCTGGTGCCCTCGGGCCTGTTCCGGCTGAACTCCGACGTCACGATCAACAGCCGCATCCGCTTCGAGGGCACGGTCTCGATGCCCGCGAACCGCCGGCTGATCCTGACGCGCAACTTCGACCTCGACACCTACGGCCAGGCCTTCGGCACCGAGATCGAGGGCTTCCGCCGTGCGCTGCAGGCGCTGTTCTACTTCACCGACCATGTGACGCTGGACCTCTCCGGCCGCCGGGTGGAACTGACCGAGCCGATCGACGTGGCCGCCGTCGCGGGGCTGACGACCTTCAACAACCGCCGCGTGCTGCGCAACGGGCAGTTGGTGGCGGTGGCGGGGCCGGCCTGGACGACCGAGGATTTCACCTCGACCGCCACCTATGCGCCCGCCAACAACCTGACCCTGACCGGCGTCGCCAATGTGGCGAACATCCCGGTCGGTTCGCTGGTGATCGGCACCGGCGTCGGACGCGAGGTCTATGTCCGCGCCAGGAACGTGGCGGCGGGGACGATCACCCTCAGCCAGCCGCTCTGGGGCGCGACGGGGACGCGGCCCTATACCTTCCGCCGCTTCAAGTACATGCTGGACTTCTCGGGCTTCGACCTCCTGTCCCGCTTCGAGCTGGAGGACATCGAGTTCAACTGCCAGGGCCTTTGCTCCGGCGTGCTGCTGGCCAACTCCGGCTCGACCGCACGCTTCCTGTCCTGCACGCTGAACCGGCCGCTCGACCGGGGGATCAGTTCTCCGGGCCTGGGCTGCCAGGGCATGTTCGTGGACATGTGCCAGTTCCTGTCGAACGAAAGCGCGCTGCCGGCGCAGAGCCGCACCTCGATCGCGCTGAACGTGAACGCCAATGACGTGAAGCTGCGCAACAACCGCGTCGTCCGCTTCGCCCATTTCGCCATCGTCAACGGCACCGGCCACCTGGTCCACGCCAACCACTTCTTCCAGGGCGACGACGAGCCGGCGGGCATCCGCCGCGCGGGGCTGGTCTTCACCCAGACCAACGTCTCGACCGTGGTGACGGGCAACTACATCGACAACTGCTTCATCGAATGGGGCAACGAGCATGATTCCGAGCCGCAGTGGAACGGCGAGTTCTCCTTCGGCGGGCTGAACATCGTCGGCAACGTCTTCATCGCCTCGTCCACGACCTCGGCCTTCCGCTGGGTGGTGATCAAGCCCTATGGGACGGGGCATTACCTGAACGGCTTCTCGCTGGTCTCGAACAGCTTCCGCGTCTTCAACGCCACCATTGACCGGGTCGAGATGCTGGACACCAGCCTCGCCACCCTGGACTTCATGCAGTCGCGCAATGTCCGGGTCGAGGGGAACAGCTTCAACAACGTGGCCCAGGGTATCCAGAACCCCCTGATCGTCAGCCACAGCCAGAATACCGTGGCCGATACCTGGACCATCGATTCGGACGGCTTCGTGCCCTTCGGCGGCCGGATCCGCATGGTCGAGGCGGTGCAGCCCGAGGGGACGATCCTGAACGGCGCGAATGCGGCGCGCTATGTCTTCCCCAATGCCCTGCCCGGCACCGGCGCGCAGGGCAACCAGGCGCAACTGCGCTGGGGCGAGGCGATGAAGGGCAAGGCGGTGGTGAAGATGCGGATGGACCTGCCGTCCTGATCGAACCTTTTTCGTCCCGAATAGCGACCAGACGGGCGCAGACTTGAAGAAATCGGACAGGCGGGCCTTCGGGTCCGCCTGTTTTCACAGATCCTGCGGCGTCAGGTGGAAGGCCCTGCCGAAGCCTGCATTCAGCAGCGCCGTCAGCGGCGTCAGCCGCACGAAGGCGAAGTCCGGCAGGTCGATATAGACCTGCGCCTTGGGGTTCCGCTCCAGCCAGCGGGCGCGGATCCCCAGCCGGGCGGGATCCTCGGGCGCGACGAAACCGGCGCAGGCGCGGATCATCAGGCGCGGATGGGTCATCGGATCGCCCTTCGCGCCGACCTCGCCCAGCATCAGCGCGCAATCCGGGTTCTCGCGCAGCGCCCGGAAATGCGGCGCCAGGCCCGAGACCAGCGTCAGAAGCCCCGCCTCGGGGTCGCGGGCAAAGGCGACCCGGCTGATCCCCGGCGTGCCGGTCTCCGGATCGGTCCAGGCCAGCGCGGCATGGCCCAGCGCCATGAGGCCACGGGCCAGGGTGCGGGCCTCGTCATCGGCGGGGCGGACGGGATCGGACATCATCGCTCCTTGACACTGGCGCGGCAGAGGCATTGTCTGGCGACATTCGTTCCGCGATGCCAGCAATTTCTGGCGCTTCCCTCCTGGAAGACGAACATGCCCCACACCGTCAAGGGCCAGGGCGGCCCGACCGAATACCTGCCCAAGCTCCTCACCGTCTGGCGCGAAGGCTATCGCCTGTCCGACCTGCGCGCCGATGCGCTGGCGGGCCTCACCGTCGCCATCGTCGCGCTGCCGCTCTCGATGGCCATCGCCATCGCCAGCGGCGTCGGGCCCGAGCGCGGGCTTTTCACCGCCATCGTCGGCGGTTTCCTCGTCTCGGCGCTTGGCGGCTCGCGCTACCAGATCGGCGGGCCGGCGGGGGCCTTCATCGTCCTGGTCGCGGCCTGCGTGATCGAGACCGGGCTTCAGGGCCTGGTCCTGGCCACCTTCCTCTCCGGCTTCATGCTGATCGCGGGCGGGGCGCTGCGGCTGGGGACCTATATCCGCTACATCCCCTATCCCGTCACCGTGGGCTTCACCGCCGGCATCGCCGTGATCATCTTCGCCAGCCAGCTGCGCGAGATGTTCGGCCTGACCCTGCCGGGCGCCGAGCCGGGCGAGATCCTGGCCAAGGTCGAGGCGCTCTGGGCCGCGCGGGGCACCGTCACTTGGGCCGCCGTCGCGGTGGCCGCGCTGACGGCAGCGGTGATCCTGGGGCTGCGGCGGCTGCGGCCGCACTGGCCCGGCATGCTGATCGCGGTGGCCGTCGCCTCGACCGCCGCGGCGCTGCTCTCCCTGCCGGTCGAGACCATCGGCACCCGCTTCGGCGCGCTGCCGAGGGTGCTGCCGGTCCCCGCCCTGCCCGACCTCTCGCTGGCCGCGATCCAGGCCGCCCTGCCCTGGGCCGCCAGCTTCGCCCTGCTCGGCGCGATCGAATCGCTCCTCTCCGCCGTCGTCGCCGACGGGATGAGCGGCGCGCGCCACCGCTCCAACGCCGAGCTGGTGGCGCAGGGGATGGCCAATGTCGGCTCGGCCCTCTTCGGCGGGTTCTGCGTCACCGGGACCATCGCCCGCACCGCGACCAATGTGCGGGCAGGCAGCCGGGGGCCGGTGTCGGGGATGCTGCATTCGCTGTTCCTCCTCCTGTTCCTGCTGGTCGCCGCGCCGCTTGCCGCCTATATCCCGCTGGCGGCCCTGGCCGGGGTGCTGGCCGTCGTTGCCTGGGGCATGGCCGAGCGGCACGAATTCGTCGCCCTCGTCCGCGCCACGCGGGGGGATGCGCTGGTGGTGCTGGCGACCTTCCTCCTGGTGGTCTTCCGCGACCTGACCGAGGGGATCCTGGTCGGCTTCTCGCTGGCCGGGCTGGTCTTCATCAAGCGCATGTCCGAAACGGCGGGGATGCGTCCCCTGGCCGATACGACGCCGGACGCCCAGCGTGCCGACCGCATCGTCTACCATCTGGAAGGCCCCTATTTCTTCGGCGCCGCGGCGCAGCTCGGCGGCGTGCTCGAGCGGATCGCCGAGGCCCCCCGTGCCCTGGTCCTGGACATGTCGGCCGTGCCGCTGATGGACAGTTCCGGCGCGCGCGGCGTCTTGCAACTGGCGGCGCGGGCACGGCGGCGGGGCGGGCAGATCTACCTGATCGGCCTGCGCCCCGCCCTGCGCCGGGTGCTGGAATCGCAGGGCGCGCACGAGCCCGAGGTGCATTTCCTGCCCGACCTCGCCGCCGTGGACGCGCGCCTCGCGCAGGGCGAATCGGTCTGAGCCACCCTTTTCCCCATGCGGAGCAGCCCCCCGGTCGCGCCCGCGACAGGTCACGCCTGCGTGAGTCCAGTGTCTTGAAAATGCTGCATTTCCGGCCCGGACTTTTCACCGCTTTTCTTGCTTGACGACATTTTCGTCAAGCAATTTACAGTTTTATTCATGAAAATTAGGGGTTTACGCGACATTTAACACAGTGGTAACTTTATTGCGGAGAGAGGTTGTCCCGCAGCGCGGGACGACAGGTTCGCGGGGTCCATCGCCGGGCCCTGTCGGTAGGAGGACCGCGATGACCGATCAATCAGCCCTGAAATCCGTTTACCCCGCCTCGGCCGAGTTTGTCGCAAAGGCGCATGTGGACGCCGCCGGCTACGAGGCGCGCTATGCCGCCTCGGTCAAGGACCCGGTGGCGTTCTGGGGCGAGGAGGCGCAGCGGATCGACTGGATCAAGCCCTTCACCAGGGTGAAGGACACCTCCTTCGCGCCGGGCAACATCTCGATCAAATGGTTCGAGGACGGGCTCCTGAACGTCAGCGCGAACTGCATCGACCGGCACATGCTGACCCGCGCCAACCAGACCGCGATCATCTGGGAACCCGATGACCCGAAGGAACCGGCGCAGCACATCACCTATGCGCAACTGCTGGAGAACACCTGCCGCGTCGCCAACGTGCTCAAGGCGCATGGCGTGACCAAGGGCGACCGCGTCGTCCTCTACATGCCGATGATCCCCGAGGCGGCCTATGCGATGCTGGCCTGCACCCGGATCGGCGCGATCCATTCCGTCGTCTTCGGCGGCTTTTCGCCCGACGCGTTGGCCAACCGCGTGAACGACTGCGAGGCGAAGCTGGTCATCACCGCCGACTGGGCCCCGCGCGGCGGCAAGAAGACCGGCCTCAAGGACAACACCGACAAGGCAATGCTGCATTGCTCGGACAAGGTGAAGGTGCTGGTCACCAAGCGGACCGGCGACCAGACCTCCTGGGTGGAAGGCCGCGACTTCGACCTGAACGCCGAGATGGCGGCGGCCAGGCCCTATTGCCCCTATGTCGAGGTCGGCGCCGAGGACCCGATGTTCATCCTCTACACCAGCGGTTCGACCGGCAAGCCGAAGGGCGTGGTGCACACGACCGGCGGCTATCTGGTCTTCGCCAGCCTGACGCATCAGGTGACCTTCGACTACCATGACGGCGATGTCTTCTGGTGCACCGCGGACGTGGGCTGGGTCACCGGCCACAGCTACATCGTCTACGGCCCGCTGGCGAACGGCGCGACCACGGTGATGTTCGAGGGCGTGCCCACCTGGCCCGACGCCGGCCGCTTCTGGGAAGTCTGCGCCAAGCACAAGGTCAACCAGTTCTACACCGCCCCGACCGCGATCCGCAGCCTCATGGGCCTCGGCGCGGAATGGGTGGAAAAGCACGACCTTTCCAGCCTCAAGCTCCTGGGTTCCGTCGGCGAGCCGATCAACCCCGAGGCCTGGTCCTGGTACAACACCCATGTCGGCAAGGGGAAATGCCCGATCGTCGACACCTTCTGGCAGACCGAGACCGGCGGCCACATCATCACCCCGATCCCCGGCGCGATCCCGCAGAAGCCCGGCTCGGCCACCAAGCCCTTCTTCGGCATCAGGCCCGAGGTGCTGGACGCCGCCACCGGCCAGGTCCAGACCGGGACCGAGGCCGAGGGCGTCCTCTGCCTGTCCGACAGCTGGCCGGGCCAGATGCGCACGCTCTGGGGCGACCACCAGCGTTTCGAAGAGGCCTATTTCAGCCAGTACAAGGGCTATTACTTCACCGGCGACGGCTGCCGCCGCGATGCCGACGGCTATTACTGGATCACCGGCCGCGTCGATGACGTGATCAACGTCTCGGGCCACCGGATGGGCACGGCCGAGGTCGAATCCGCCCTCGTCGCACATGACGCGGTGGCCGAGGCCGCCGTGGTGGGCTACCCGCATGACATCAAGGGCCAGGGCATCTATGCCTATGTCACCCTGATGAAGGGGGTGGAGCCTTCGGACGACCTGCGCAAGAAGCTGGAGGCCTGGGTCCGCCACGAGATCGGCCCGATCGCCAAGCCCGACCTGATCCAGTGGGCCCCCGGCCTGCCCAAGACCCGCTCGGGCAAGATCATGCGCCGCATCCTGCGCAAGATCGCCGAGAACGACTTCGGCTCGCTGGGCGACACCTCGACCCTGGCCGATCCGGCGGTGGTCGACGACCTGATCGCCAACCGCATGAACCGGGGCTGACGCATGGCCCCCGTTCTCATTCTTCTCGGCCCGCCCGGCGCGGGCAAGGGCACCCAGGCGCGGATGCTGGAAGAGGATTTCGGCCTCGTCCAGCTCTCCACCGGCGACCTCCTGCGCGCCGCCGTCGCCGCGGGGACCGAGGCCGGAAAGCGCGCCAAGGCGGTGATGGAGGCCGGGCAGCTGGTCTCGGACGACATCGTGCTGGCGATCCTCAGGGACCGGATGGCCCAGCCCGACGTGGCCAAGGGCATCATCCTGGACGGCTTTCCGCGCACCGCCGGCCAGGCCGCCGCGTTGGACGCGCTTCTGGCCGAGGCGGGGCAGAAGGTGACCGCCGCCATCAGCCTCGAGGTCGACGACGAGGCGATGGTCGCCCGCGTCGCCGGCCGCTACACCTGCGGCGATTGCGGCGAAGGCTATCACGACCAGTTCAAGCAGCCCGCGACCGCGGGGGTCTGCGACAAATGCGGCGGCACCGGCTTCAAGCGCCGGGCCGACGACAATGCGGTGACCGTGCGCGAGAGGCTCTCGGCCTATCACGCCCAGACCGCGCCGCTGATCGCGCATTACGACCGGCTCTCGGTGCTCGAGAAGGTGCCGGCCATGGGCTCGATCGACGGAATCCGCGCCACGCTGGCCGACATCGTCGGGCGCGTCGCGGCATGAGACCCGGGTTCCCGCCCTGACCCGGAGGAGGGGCGGACGGGGACCGGAAGGGAGGGGGAAGGCAGGCTGCGCCAGGCCCCTTCGGGACGACCATCCCCGGCGGGATGGATGACAGCACGGGGCCTGCCAAAACGGGCGGGCACATGGCCAAGGACAACAGGGATCGCCTGGACCATCGGTTCAGGCCACAAGGAGGTAATGCATGACGACGACCACCACAAATGTGCGCGACCGCTCGCGCCCGATGACCGGGGAGGAGAAGAAGGTCATTCTCGCCTCCTCGGCCGGGACCATCTTCGAATGGTATGACTTCTATCTCTACGGCTCGCTGGCCGCCGTGATCGGCGCCCAGTTCTTCACGCCCTTCCCGGAAGCCACGCGCAACGTCTTTGCGCTCCTGGCCTTCGCCGCCGGATTCATCGTGCGGCCCTTCGGCGCGCTGGTGTTCGGCTCGCTCGGCGACCTGATCGGCCGGAAGTACACCTTCCTGATGACGATCATGATCATGGGCCTGTCGACCTTCTTCGTCGGCATGCTGCCCAGCTACTACTCCTGGGGCGTCGCCGCGCCGATCATCCTGATCACGCTGCGGATGCTGCAGGGCCTCGCCCTCGGCGGGGAATACGGCGGTGCGGCGGTCTATGTGGCCGAACACGCCCCCGCCAACCAGCGCGGCTATTTCACCGCCTTCATCCAGACCACCGCCACGCTGGGCCTGCTTCTGTCGCTCATCGTGATCATCTCGGTGCAGGGCTACGTCAACGGCAACTACCCCGACCAGCCGGTGCTTGACGCTGCCGGAGTCGCGGTGATGAACGCCGACGGCACGCCCGCGATGATGAAGGCCTTCAACTCCTGGGGCTGGCGGATTCCCTTCCTCGGCTCGATCCTGCTGCTGGCGATCTCGCTTTATATCCGCCTGCAGATGAACGAATCCCCCGCCTTCAAGAAAATGAAGGAAGAGGGCGCCCAGTCCAAGGCGCCGCTGCGCGAGGCCTTCGGCAACTGGAAGAACGGCAAGATCGCCCTGATCGCGCTTCTGGGCCTGACCGCCGGGCAGGCCGTGGTCTGGTACTCGGGCCAGTTCTACGCGCTGTTCTTCATGCAGAACATCGTCAAGATCGACAGCTTCTCGGCGAACGTCTTCGTCGCCTGGTCGCTGGTGCTGGGAACGGGCGGCTTCCTGTTCTTCGGCGCGCTCTCGGACCGCATCGGCCGCAAGCCGATCATCCTCGCCGGCTGCCTGATCGCCGCCGTCACCTACTTCCCGGTGTTCAAGTTCCTGACCGAGACCGCCAACCCGGTGCTCTCGCACGCCCAGGACACCCCGATCACCGTGACCGCCGACCCGGCCGACTGCTCGTTCCAGTTCAACCCGGTCGGCACCGCGAAGTTCACCAACTCCTGCGACATCATGAAGGCCGGCCTGACCGCGCGTTCCGCCAACTCGAACACCGAGGACGCGCCTGCCGGCACGATCGCCTCGGTCAAGGTCGGCGAGACCGTGATCCAGGGCTATGACGGCAAGGCCGAGAATGCCGCGGACGAGAAGAAGCGTTTCGACACCGAGCTGAACGCGGCCCTGACCGCGGCCGGCTATCCGATCAACCCGTCCGAGAACACCTCGCTGGCCAAGGCCGAGCACTTCCTGGACATCTTCACCGCACAGAAGCTCACGATCGTCGCGATCCTGACCTATCTGATCATCCTGGTGACGATGGTCTACGGCCCGATCGCGGCCATGCTGGTCGAGCTGTTCCCGACCCGGATCCGCTACTCCGGCCTGTCGCTGCCCTATCACATCGGCAACGGCTGGTTCGGCGGCCTCCTGCCCGCGACCGCCTTCGCGATCTCGGCCCAGACCGGCAACATCTACGCGGGCCTGTGGTATGCGATCGTGATCGCCCTGATGACGGTGGTGATCGGCGCGCTCTTCGTGCCGGGCGGCACCCACAAGAAGGACATCTTCGCCGACGACGGGCGTTGATCCGGAAAGGGCCGGGGCGGTCTCCGCCCCGGCCCGATCCCTGCGGCGGAAGCGCCCGCATCCGTTGCATGCCTCCCGACAAGTGCCGTGCCCCGCGGCGCTTTTCCGAAGGCAGGGACTATCCCCGCAGCCGCCGCACCAAAGCCGCGAGGGCCAGAACGATGCCCAGGATGATCAGGTTGGACAGGATCCCCGCCAGCACCGCCTGCGTCAGGTCGGCCCCGCCGCCGATTCCGGTCGAGGGCAGGATCACCGCCACGAAGACCACCCCCGCCGCCAGCGGCAAGAGCGTCCCGGTCGCCGCCCGCGTGCGGTACATCGTGACCACCAGGGCCACGATCAGACCGATGCGGAACGGATCGGCAAGCTGCGACTGGATGAGTTCGACCATTCTGGCATCTCCCTTTGCGCATCCATCCCCGATCCCCCGCCGCCGCGCAAGCCCCCCGGCACGGCAAGGCGGCGCCCCATGACGATCCCGCATCCCGCCCGCATCCTCGTGGTCGAGGACGAGGACAACATCGCCACCGCGCTGGAATATCTCATCACCCGCGAGGGCTACCGCCACGACCGGGTCGCCAGCGGCGCCGAGGCCCTGCCCCGGATCCGCGACACCCGGCCGAATCTCGTCCTGCTCGACGTGATGCTGCCCGAGGTCTCGGGCTACGAGATCTGCGAAAGCATCCGCACCGATCCCGCGCTGTCGGGGATCAAGGTGCTGATGATGACCGCGCGCGGCTCGGCGGTGGAACGGCGCAAGGGCCTGGCGCTCGGGGCCGACGGCTTCATCACCAAACCCTTCGAGCTGAAGGACCTCCGCGCCGAAGTCCGCCGCCTGCTCGCGCCCTGAGCCCCTCCTCGTTCGACTTCGTCTCCTCGTCGGAGAGCCCGCGCGAGGAGTGACGAAGTCATCGACGAGCCGGTGCCGCGAAGGGATCGGCCGGATAGACGACCCCCACCAGATACAGCCCCTGCGGCGGCGCCACCGGCCCGCAGGCCGCCCGGTCCCGCGCCGCCAGCGCCGCGCGCACGTCTCCGGCCTCCCAGGACCCCGCGCCCACCCGCTCCAGCGTGCCCACGATCGAGCGGACCTGGTTGTGCAGGAAGGACCGCGCCGCCAGGTCGAAGCGGTATTCGATCCCGCCGGGATAGCCGAGTTCCGAAATCTCGATCCGGTCCAGCGTCTTCACCGGGCTTTTCGACTGGCAGAGGGTGGAGCGGAAGGTGGTGAAGTCGTGATGCCCGACCAGCTCCGCCGCGCCGGCCCGCATCGCCGCCAGATCCAGCCGGTTCAGCACCTGCCAGACCAGCCCCCGGTCATGCGTGACCGGCGCGCGCCTGGCGACCAGCCGGAAGGCATAGCACCGCCCCAGCGCGGAAAAGCGGGCGTGGAAGTCCGCCTCCACCCGGGCACAGGCGGTGATCGCCACCGGATCGGGCCGCAGATGCGCGTTCAGCGCCTCGGACAGCCGGAACGGATCCCAGCCCCGCGCCAGATCGACATGCGCCACCTGCGCCGTGGCATGGACCCCCGCATCGGTCCGCCCCGCCGCGGCGATCACATGCGGCCCCGGCTCCAGCCTGCCCAAGGCGCGCTCGACGGCCGCCTGCACCGAGGGCAGCCCGCCCGCCTGACGCTGCCAGCCCGCAAACGGGCCGCCGTGATACTCGATCTGAAGCGCATAGCGGGGCATGGCCCCTCCCTATACCGGAGCAGCACCCGGCTCAATCCGCAAGGCACAAACGTAAGGTGGGCGATCCGCCCACCCTATCCGCCCCCTACCATTCCGCCGCGCCGCCCCCTATCTTTCCCCTTGAGAACCAGCGGGAGCGGGCCTTGGCATTTTCGGGACTGACCGACGGCATCGCCCGCAGGATCGAGGGCGCAGGCTCCACCCTGTCCGGGACCTTCCTCGACACCACCCTCCGCCTCGGCGTTACCGGCCTCTCCCGCGCGGGCAAGACCGTCTTCATCACCGCGCTGGTCGCCAACCTGCTGAACCGGGGCCGGATGCCGCAACTCAAGGCCCAGGCCCAGGGCCGGATCCAGGCCGTCCACCTGCAGCCCCAGCCCGATCTCACCCTCCCCCGCTTCGACTACGAGACCCACCTCGCCGCCCTGACCGGCGACAACCCGCGCTGGCCCGCCTCCACCCGCGCGATCTCCGAGCTTCGTCTCTCCTTCCGCGTCCAGCCGTCCGGCCTCCTCGCCTCCTGGCGCCGCCCCCACAGGCTGCATCTCGACATCGTCGACTATCCCGGCGAATGGCTCCTCGACCTCGCCCTGCTCGAGCAGAGCTACGGCGACTGGTCCGAATCCACCCTCGCCCGGCTGGAAAGACGCCCCGAGGCCGCCGCCTTCCTCGCCCTCGCCCGGGCCGAGGACGGGGCGCTCCCCCTGGACGAGACCCGCGCCCGCGAGGCGGCCGAGGCCTTCACCGCCTGCCTTGCCGCCGCCCGCGACGCCGGCCAGAGCGACCTCACCCCCGGTCGCTTCCTGCTGCCCGGCGACCTTGCCGGCTCTCCGGTCCTGACCTTCGCCCCCTTGCCGAAACCCGCCCTCACCCCGCGCGCAAGCCTCTGGCGCGAGATGGAGCGGCGCTACGACGCCTATAAATCGAAGGTCGTCCGCCCCTTCTTCCGCGACCATTTCGCCAAGGTCGACCGCCAGATCGTCCTCGTCGATGTCCTCGGCGCGATCCACCAGGGCCCGCGCGCGGTCGAGGACCTGCGCCGCAGCATGGCCGGCGTCCTCTCCGCCTTCCGCCCCGGCCGCAACTCCTGGCTCGCCTCCCTCCTCGGCGCCCGGCGGGTGGAGCGTATCCTCTTCGCCGCCACCAAGGCCGACCACCTGCACCACGAACAGCACCCCGCCCTGACCGCGATCACCGCCGCCCTCCTGGCCGAGGCCAAGTCGCGCGCCGATTTCTCCGGCGCCCGGACCGAGGCGATGTCGCTCGCCTCGCTCCGCGCCACGGTCGAGGAGACGGTCACCCGCGACGGCGCCACCGTCCCCGCCGTGCGCGGCACGCTTCTGGCCACGGCCAGGCCCGCGCTGATGTACCCCGGCGCGCTGCCCTCCGACCCCGCCCGCCTCCTCTCCCCCGCGCGCGAGGGGGCCGAGGCCTGGCTGGACGCCGACTATCACCTGATGTCCTTCGCCCCCGCCCGGCTGACCCTGAAACCCGGCGAGGGCCCGCCGCATATCCGCCTGGACCGCGCGGTGGAATTCCTGATCGGAGACCAGCTGTGAGCCGCCCGCCGAAGCCCTTCCTGCAGGAACTGGACGAGGCCGCCGATCCTTCCTCCGCCCCCCCGGTGCCCGACGCCGCGCCCGGGGGCCAGGCCATGCAGGCCGTAGCCCGGCTCTCGCAAGGTCGCGGCTCGCCCGCCCTGCGCTTCGCGCTCTGGGCCTTCGGCGCGCTCTTCTCCTTCGCGCTCTCCATCGCCGCCTGGGACTTCGTGACCGGCCTGCTGGCGCGGAACCTGATCCTGGGCTGGACGGCCCTTGTCCTCACCGCGCTGGCCGTCGCCGCCGCCCTGATCCTCGCCGCGAAGGAATGGGCCGCCTTCCTGCGGCTGAAACGCCTCGACGGGCTCCGCACCCAGGCCGAGGCCGCAGGCGCCGCTGCCGACGTGAAGGCCGCGCGCCGCGTGCTCTCCGCCCTGGGCGCGCTTTACGCCACCCGCCCCGACACCGCCTGGGGCCGCGCCCGCCTCGCCGAGCGCGCGCCGGACCTGATGGACGCCGACGCCCTCCTCGCGCTGGCCGAACGCGAGCTTCTGGCCACCCTCGACGCCGAGGCCCGGCTGGTGATCGAGGCGGCAGCACGCCAGGTCGCCACCGTCACTGCCCTCGTCCCCCTCGCGCTCGCCGACGTGGCGATGGCGCTTTTCGCCAACCTGCGGATGATCCGCCGCATCGCCGAGATCTACGGCGGCCGCTCCGGCAGCCTCGGCAGCCTGCGCCTCCTGCGCCGCGTCTTCGCCTCGCTCCTCGCCGCCGGGGCGCTGGCGCTGACCGACGACATGATCGGCTCGGTGGCGGGCGGCGGGGCGCTGTCGAAACTCTCGCGCCGCTTCGGCGAGGGCGTGGTGAACGGCGCCCTCACCGCCCGCGTCGGCCTCGCCGCGATGGAGCTCTGCCGCCCCCTGCCCTTCGCCGCACTCGACCGGCCGGCGGTGTCGTCGCTGGTCCGCCGCGCCCTGACGGGACTGGTGCCGGGCAGGGAGGCTGCTCCTCGTTGACGTCGTCACTCCTCGCAGGCGGCGCACCTTCCGACGAGAAGACGAAGTCGCACGAGGAGGTGCGGCAAGCGGCCCGCCGGACCAGGCTCAGCGGAACTTGTCCAGAAGCCTCTGCATCGGGCTGCGCGCATCCTCCACCGGGGCAGCCGCCGGCGCGGGAGCCTCTCCCTTCTCCTTCGTGGTCGAGGACCGGGGCGGCGCCGTCCGCAGCGAGACCGCATTCATGAACCTCTGCCCGTCGCCCGCGGCCAGCGCCTCGGCCCCGTCCGAGATGCCGCGCAAAAGGTCCTCCAGCCAGCCCGCATCCGCCTTGGCGAAATCATGCAGCACATAGGCCGCCACGGCATCCTTGTGCCCCGGATGCCCGATCCCCAGCCGCACCCGCTGGTAGGCCTCGCCCAGATGACCATGGATCGAGCGCAGCCCGTTGTGCCCGGCATGTCCCCCGCCCTGCTTCAGCCGCAGCTTGCCGGGCGCCAGGTCCAGCTCGTCATGGAACACCGTGACCTCGGACAGGGGCAGCTTCCAGAAGGCCACCGCCGCCTGCACCGACTGGCCCGACAGGTTCATGAAGGTCTCGGGCTTCAGGAGGGCGACCTTCTCGCCACCCAGCCGCCCCTCCGCGACCAGCCCCTGGAACGCCTTGCGCCAGGGCGTGAACCCATGGTCGGCGGCGATCCGGTCCAGCGCCATGAAGCCGATGTTGTGCCGGTTCCCGGCATATTTCGCCCCCGGATTGCCGAGGCCCACGAATAGCTTCACCCGATCGCCTCCGCCATCGCCCGGCGCCCGGTATAGACCGGCGGCCCTGTCGCCTCAACCGCACCACCCGCGCGAGCCCGAAATCCGAACGGATTTCGACCCGGTTTCCGAACGGAAACCGGGTCGCGCGGGATGTCAGGCCAGTTCGCCCGAAAGCGCCCGCTCGATCAGCGCCACGCTCTCCTCGACGCCATAAAGTGCTACGAACCCGCCGAAGCGCGGCCCGTCCGAGGCCCCCAGCAGCACCTCGTAAAGCGCCTTGAACCAGTCCCTAAGCGGCTCGAACCCGTGCTCCTTGCCCACGGCGAAGACCATCGACTGCAGGGCCTCGTCGTCCAGCCCCCCGTCCCAGACCTTCAGCCGCGCCACCAGATCCTCCATCGCCGCCCGCTCGCGGTCGTCCGGCAGCCGGAACACCCGCGTCGGCGCGATCCGGTCCGCGAAATAGCGCACCGCGAAGCCCGCCGCCGCGTCCAGGTCCGGGTTCTTCTCCGGGCTCGCCTCCGGGGCATAGCGACGGATGAATTTCCACAGCGCCCCCGCATCCTTGGCGCCGGCCACCGAGGCCAGGTTCAACAGCATCCCGAAGCTGACAACCATCCGGCTCTCCGGCGGCTTGCCGTTGTGGATATGCCAGACCGGGTTGTTCACCTGCCCCGCCACATCCTGCTCCGGGAAGGCACGCAGCTGCTGGTGATACTCGTCCACCGCCCGCGGGATCACGTCGAAATGCATCCGCTTCGCCGTCTTCGGCTTCTGGTACATGAAATACGAAAGGCTCTCCGTCGCCGCATAGGTCAGCCATTCGTCGATGGTCAGCCCGTTCCCCTTCGACTTCGAGATCTTCTGCCCCTGGTCGTCCAGGAACAGCTCATAGGTGAAGTGGTTCGGCTTCCGCCCGCCCAGAACCTCGCAGATCCCGTCATAGATCGGCGTATTGGTCGAGTGATCCTTCCCGTACATCTCGAAGTCCACGTCCAGCGCCGCCCAGCGCGCCCCGAAATCCGGCTTCCACTGCAGCTTCACATGGCCGCCCGTGACCGGCAGCGTCCACTCGCGGCCCTGCTCGTCGTCGAAGGTGATCGTCGCGTCCCTGGCGTTCACCTCCTTCATCGGCACATAGAGCACCCGCCCCGTCTCCGGATGGATCGGCAGGAAGCACGAGTAAGTCTGCTGCCGCTCCTCGCGCAAGCTGGCCAGCATGATTCCCATGATCGCGTCATAGCGCTCCGCCGCCAGCCGCAGCGTGTCGTCGAACCGGCCGCTCTTGTAGAACTCGGTCGCGCTGATGAACTCGTACTCGAAGCCGAACGTGTCCAGGAACCGCCGCAGCATCGCATTGTTGTGGTGGCCGAAGCTCTCGAACTCGCCATAGGGATCGGGGACCGAGGTCAGCGGCTTCTGCATGTGCTGGCGCAGCATCTCCTGCTGCGGCACGTTCTCCGGCACCTTCCGCATCCCGTCCACGTCGTCGGAAAAGCAGATCAGCCGCGTCGGAATGTCGCTGATGATCTCGAAGGCCCGCCGGATCATCGTCGTCCGCGCCACTTCCCCGAAGGTGCCGATATGCGGCAGGCCCGAGGGCCCGTAGCCCGTCTCGAACAGCACATAGCCCTTGGCCGGGTCCTTGCCGCCATAGCGTTTCAGCACCGCGCGGGCCTCTTCAAAGGGCCAGGCCTTCGAATTCATCGCCGCATCGCGCAGGGAGCTCATGTCCATTCTCCTGAAACGCCGGGCCATCCCCGACCGCCCGTCCTCTATTGCCCACCCCGCCCCGCGTCAATAATCTGCCGGCAACGCAGACAGGAGCCGCCGATGTCCGACACTTCCCCCATGTCCCCGCAGGATGCCCTCGTGGCCGTCATGGTGGCCTGCTCGGCCTCGGACCAGAACATGCGCACGGCCGAGCTGGTGGCGATCACCCGCATGGTCAACCACATGCCCGCCTTCGCCACCTACGACCCCGACCGCATCCGCCGCGTCAGCCGCGTCGTCTTCGACCTGTTCGAAGAGGAAGACGGCCTCGACGCCCTCTTCGGCCTGATCCGCGAGGCCCTGCCCGAGCGCCTCTACGAGACCGCCTATGCGCTCGCCTGCGACGTGGTCACCGCCGACGGGAGGCACTCCCAGGTCGAGCTCCGCATGCTGGAGGAGGTCCGGGAGGAGCTGAAGATCGACCGGTTGCACGCGGCGGCCATCGAGTGGGGCGCGCGGGTGCGGCATATGGTGGTGTGAGGGCGATCAAAGCTACCCCATTTCCATCCGACCTCAGTCAGTACGAACACACCTGACGCGCATGTCCCCGGCGGCATAGGCGCTAAGAATATCTCCCGCAGCTTCGTCGAAGTGCACTGCCCAACGGTGGGCTGGCGACATGAGCGACGATGTCCAGAAATAGGATCCAATCATGTCAGCGCGTTCAGCAAGGCCCGCTATCTTGAAGACGGCATATAGTTCGTCTCTTGCAGGAAGATACCAATCGTCATGATCATGTGCAATTAACTGCTCGCAGTGCATGGCGGCTTGATACTCATCGTAGCCTCCATTATTCTCCCGCAGCTTTGCATTCAGGTCTAGAAACAGACCAACGTTGGATTTCCCATTTGCACAGCTTTCACCTGTTGCTTTCTCATCCTCGCAAAGAGGAATGGGCGCGCTGTAGTCCCTAGGCCCCCATGTCGATCCCATGCTTGTATCGTATCCTTCTCCATCACTTGCAGCAAGGTACATCGGACGCCCATCGCCTGGTGATGCACCGACAAAGATGGAACCATCTGGACAGACGTCGCCGACAGCGCTACAGGCTGCGTTCGCATTCTCCGCTTGTGCAATCTGAGAGAAGTGGAGGAATGCGATCGATCCAACAGCCAAACAAGCGACGCAAACCGACACCGAATTGTTGTAGCGGGCAATAGACGCCATTTCTCGCCTCCTTCTATTGTGCTCCAATTTGACCTTTCCGAAAACGCGTAGATCAAGGCGGATAATCCTCAACCAGCATGCAGAAAGCTAGTGCATTGACAGGATCAAGCTCCATAGACCTCTCAGCGATGCATTTGCATGCCTTCTCTTCGCCCAATCGCGCTACAAACTCCTGCGAGGCATACATTCGTTTGCAGTTGTCAACATAGGACTCATACATTGCATCCGGATTCTCACACTCATACTCGCCAGCAATGACAGCATCGTTTAGCAAAGTGTAGATGTGTTTCTCGCGATTATTTTCCCATGCCGCGGCGACTTTGCGAGCAACGCAGTCGCATTTGAGCCTCGTTGCTGTCCGGGTGCTTCCCATGCAAAGCTGCAGCGCCCTCGCCTCGGCTTCCGGGCCAGTAGCAAAGCGCCCTTCCGGCAGCGGCACGGCTTTGGATTCGGTATCCGCCAATGGCTTCTTCGCATCCCCGCGCGCGGCCGGAACGGCACCGTAGTCATAAATCTTTTCAGAAAAGTCGTGGTTATATAGTGCGAACTCCACGAATTTGAGCGAGGCTGTGCGAAACTCTGGGTCGATCTTCAGAACGTCGACCACAGCAACGGCCTGCAACGTTCTTGCCTCCGCCGGGCTTGATGAACGCGCTTTCAGTCTCGCGTAAAGTGCATCAGCCTCGGAGCGAGACATAGACCAATACCTGTCCGTTTTCCTTAAAGGTTCGTCCGATTTGGGATGCAGAAAATCAGTGTAATGGGTTGGAGCAAGATAGTTCGGGCCACGCGGAATGGTGAGAGCCCCTCGTTTCTCGTCGTAAAGACCAAGTGGAGCCTGATCTGCAATCATGATCCGGAAAGGCGCTTTCGGGGCCAGTTCGAGCATTGCAGCCGAGCAGACGTTCAAGAACGTCTTTTCGCTTGCCTCCACTTCCTCCTGCGTGGCTCCATCAAAGCCCTTAGAGGAAAAGAAGTACTCAAAAGCGCTTGTTCTCGGTCGCAGAATATCTAACGCCAAGGCCTTCGTGTAACTCACGTGGTTACTTAGACGGGGCTCATCAACCATAGACGGGGATGCCGCGAAGGCGGCTAGACGCATGAAGACTTTTGCGTTCGGACTTGCCTCGCCGATAACCAAAATTCCATCAACATAGGTAGTCTTCAGGCTCTGTCGAATTTCCTGCGCCGTTGGGCAGTTCTGGGCCAGAACTTCAGCGGGAAATATTAGCGCGAAGGTGCCGAGAACAATCGAAGCGAAAACACCAGACAATGAGATGTGGAGCTTCATGGAATCACCCTGCTAGGAGTGTCTGAAGACACTATGATCGGTGGGAACTGTCATGTCATCCGGCTTTTTGCGTGAACTCTGGGCGCATGGGCCGCTTTACTACGGAGGAGTTCGGAAAAGCTAAACAAACCCCTAACGCCCACAAAAATCCCCCAATAAAATCAATCCCTTGAAATCGCGCCACGCGTGGCGCTCCTGCGGACTCCCTTGCGGCCCCCGGCCTCACCCATAGGCCCCCGCCCAGCGGCTGATCAGCTGCCCCTGCAGCCGCCGCGCCCGGCGGGTCCAGGACTTGCCTCCCTCCGGCTCCTCCCGCAGCGAGACCGGCACCGCATCCCGCCGCGCCGGGTCGCCCGAGAAGATCGCGAAGACCAGTTCCCTGCCCAGGGGCGGCACCACATGCCCGGCCAGCCCCGAGACGAAGTTCAGCGTCCCCGACTTCGCCAGCACCTTCACCGGGTGCTTCTCGATCAGCTTCCCCTGGTCGTCCTTCATCCCCACGTCGCGCAGGATCGGCTTCAGCCCCCGCCCTTCCCGCTCCGCCTGGACCAGCACCCGCGCCATCCCGCCCGCCGTCACCCGGCTGGTCCCGCCGAGGCCCGAGTGGTCGCGCAGGTCGAACTCCACCCCGAAACTCGCCCGAACCCAATCCGACATCGCCCGCGCCGACCCCTCCAGGTCCCGCACCCCCGAGGCGGTCAGCCCCACGCATTCCGCCGTCAGGTTGGTCGAATAGCGCAGCATCTCGCGGAGGACCTCGGGCAGGGGCGCGCTTTCCACCCGGCCGATCTCCTGCCCCGGCGGCAGCATCCCGACCCGCTCGCCCGGCTCCAGCCGGATCCCCTGCGCTCGGGCCAGCGTGCGGAACACCTCGGCCACGTAGCGGCCCGGCTCGCGCACCGGCAGCCAGCGGCTCCCCCCCTTGCCCAGCGCGCCGGAGGCCACGGTCCATTCCTCGACCTGCCCCCGGTCATAGGTGAACAAGGGCGCCTCGCGCGAACGGATGCCGACGCGGACCATGCCGACCTCGGGCCGGAACCGCTCGCCCCGCGCGTCGACCGCGACCTGCCAGTCGCCGCCGGCCCGCTTCCACTCGAAATGCACCCGGTTGAAGTTCAGGCACAGCCCCGAGACCGCGGCGTTGTAGCCGACATGCTCGGGCTGGTCCGCCGCGATCCCCTCGACCCCGGGCAGCGCGCCCTCCCACCAGAGGAACCGCCCCGTCGCCCCTTTCAGCCCCGAGGCCGCCAGCCGCGCCACCAGGTCGCCCAGCTGGTCGGTCTGCAGCGTCGGATCGCCGCCCCCCGCCAGCACCAGATCGCCCTGGACCATCCCGCCCGTGACCGGCCCCGTCGCCAGCACCCGCGTGGCGAAGCGGTGGTCCTTCCCCAGCCGGTCCAGCGCGTAAAGCGCGGTCACCGCCTTGGCGACGCTGGCGGGCGGCAGCGGCAGGTCGGGCTGCCGCGACTCGAGCACCGCGCCGGTCCTGGCATCGGCCACCACCCAGGCGACCTCGCCGCCAAGCTTGGCCGCCGCGACCAGCGCCGAGGCATCCCCCAGCGGGACCGGCGCCGGATGCCCGCCGCGCGGAACCGGACGCGGAGAGCTGGTCAGCCCCTCGCCCAGCGCAGGCAGGGCCACCCCCGCCAGGAACCCGCCCAGAACCATCCGCCGCGTGATCACGCCATCGCCCTCCAGCTTTCCCCGGTGATACCCCCTCGCCGGGCGATTCCACCAGTGCCGAGCGTCGGACCGCCCTATCCGCCGCGTCCCCAGCCGCCCCTGGCCCGGATCTCGGTCGAGGAGGCGTCGTTCATCGGCAGGTTCACGAAGGCCCAGACCGGGGGCTTGCGGCCCCGCAGCGTCTCGCCCCGCTGCGTGCGGTGTACCCGGAAGGCGCGGGCCGCCACGCTCAGCCGCGCGGCGACGCCCGAGCCCGGCCGCGCCAGCACCCCCACCGGGACCGAGCGCAGGATGTCGCGCCAGCGGTCCCAGCGGTGGAACTGCACCAGGTTGTCCGCCCCCATCAGCCAGACGAAGGTGACGCCGGGATAAAGCGCGCGCAGCCGGTCCAGCGTGTCGGCCGTGGTCCGGGTGCCAAGCCCTGCCTCCAGCGCGGTGATCTTCACCCTGGGATGCCGCATCAGCGCCCGCGCCCGGGCCAGCCGGTCGGCCAGCGGCGCGGGCTGGCGCGCCTTCAGCGGGTTGCCGGGCGTGACCAGCCACCAGATCTGGTCGAGGGCCATCCGCTTCAGGGCCTCGCGGGTGATATGGACATGCCCCTCATGCGCCGGATCGAATGATCCGCCCAGAAGCCCGATCACCATTCCCCGGCGCGCCACCGGAAACCCTTGCCGCATAAGACCATCCCTGTCCCTCGGCCGCCACTTGACCGCAAAGCCCCGGGCTTGACAATGGCGCGATGCCCCCGCGTAGGGTGGGCAATATTGCCCACCCTACTCCCCCGCGGAATCCAGATGTCTCGCCCGCCGCCCTCCGCCGAGGTCACGATCACCCTGGCCGATCCCGCCGGGCCCGCGGCACAGCACTGCCTCTCCGCCTATTTCCGCGAGCTCGACCGCCGCTTCCCCGGCGGCTTCGACCCCGGCCCGCCCGCCGATCCCGCCCGTTACCGCACGCCGCTCGGCGCCTTCCTGACCGCCAGCCGCGACGGCCGCCCCATCGGCTGCGTCGCGCTTTCCATCCCCGATGCCGAAGTCAAGCGCCTCTGGATCGCGCCCGCGGCCCGGGGTCAGGGCATTGCCCGCCGCCTGATGGCCGCCGTCGAGGACCAGGCCCGCGCCATGGGCCTTGCCCGTCTTCGCCTTGACACCAATGCCAGCCTGACCGAGGCGCTGGCCCTGTACCGCAGCCTGGGCTGGAGCGAAATCCCGAGCTACAACGACAATCCCCATGCCCAGGCCTGGTTCGCCAAGGAGCTCTGACCCCAGCCGTCCAGCCGTTGCAGCCCAGCGCCTTCGTCGCTACATAGGCGCCAACCCCCCGAATGCCCTTATGGAGCCCGACCCATGGCCAGCTATCAATACGTCTATCACATGGAGAACGTCTCCAAGACCTACCCCGGCGGCAAGACCTGCTTCGAGAACATTCACCTGAACTTCCTGCCCGGCGTGAAGATCGGCGTCGTCGGCGTCAACGGCGCGGGGAAATCCACGCTGCTGAAGATCATGGCCGGGATGGACAAGGACTTCAAAGGCGAGGCCTGGGCGGCCAAAGGGGCCAAGGTCGGCTATCTGGCGCAGGAGCCCTATCTGGACCCCAAGCTGACGGCGAAGGAAAACGTCATGCTGGGCGTCGCCGAGCAGCAGGCGATCCTCGACCGCTACAATGAACTGGCGATGAACTACTCGGACGAGACGGCGGACGAGATGGCTGCCCTGCAGGACCAGATCGACGCGGGCAACCTGTGGGAGTTGGAAGCCACCGTCGGCGTCGCGATGGATGCGCTGCGCTGCCCGCCCGACGATGCCGACGTGACCACGCTTTCGGGCGGGGAACGCCGCCGCGTGGCGCTCTGCAAGCTGCTGCTCGAAAAGCCCGACATGCTGCTGCTGGACGAGCCGACCAACCACCTCGACGCCGAGTCCATCGCCTGGCTGCAAAAGCACCTGATCGACTACAAGGGCACGATCCTGATCGTCACCCACGACCGCTATTTCCTCGACGACATCACCGGCTGGATCCTGGAGTTGGACCGCGGCCGCGGCATTCCCTACGAGGGCAACTATTCCGCCTGGCTCGACCAGAAGGCCAAGCGCATGGCGCAGGAAGCGCGCGAGGACAAGTCCAAGCAGAAGGCGCTGGAAAAGGAGTTGGAGTGGATCCGCTCCGGCGCCAAGGCGCGCCAGGCCAAGGGCAAGGCGCGCCTCACCCGCTACAACGAGATGGCGAGCCAGACCGTCACCGAACGCGCCACCACCGCGCAGATCATCATCCCGAACGGCGAGCGTCTGGGCAACAAGGTGATCGAGGTCGAAGGCCTGAAGAAGCATATGGGCGACAAGCTTCTGATCGAGGACCTGTCCTTCACCGTCCCGCCGGGCGCCATCGTCGGCGTGATCGGCCCGAACGGGGCGGGCAAGTCCACCCTCTTCCGCATGATCACCGGGCAGGAGCCGCCGGATGAGGGCACGATCAAGCTGGGCGAGACGGTGAAGCTGGCCTATGTCGACCAGTCGCGCGACGCTTTGGACCCGAACAAGAACGTCTGGGAGGAAATCTCCGGCGGGGCCGAGGTGATCCATCTGGGCGACATGCAGATGAACAGCCGCGTCTATACCGGGGCCTTCAACTTCAAGGGCACCGACCAGCAGAAGAAGGTCGGGCTCCTGTCGGGGGGCGAGCGCAACCGCGTCCACATGGCGAAGCTGCTGAAATCGGGCGGCAACGTGCTGCTCCTCGACGAGCCGACCAACGACCTCGACGTGGAGACGCTGCAAGCCCTGGAAGCCGCCATCGAGGATTTCGCCGGCTGCGCGATCATCATCAGCCACGACCGCTTCTTCCTCGACCGGCTCTGCACCCATATCCTCGCCTTCGAGGGCGACGCCCATGTCGAATGGTTCGAGGGCAACTTCGAGGCCTATGAACAGGACAAGGTCCGCCGCCTCGGCCCCGACGCGCTGGAGCCGAAGCGGGTGAAGTACAAGCGGTTCGCCCGGTGACGGCGACCGCGATCATTCGGGTGGCCGCGCTTGTTCTGGGCGCGGCCTCGCCTGTGGCCGCGCAAGATGCCGAAACGATCGGCCTGCTTCAGGACGTGGCCACGCTCAACGCCCGCTGCCGTGGCGGATCGGGCGACGACAGCGAAACCTGGATGGCCTGCGGCGCGCGCGATTACGTCGGCTTCCTCCTGTTCCAGCGCGGCTATTGCCTTGGAAAGGAAGGCCAGGCCGGGTTCGAGATGGAGTGGCACCCCTGCGGCCCCGGCTCGCTCGCGGCCCCGAGGCCCGAGTTCGCGCGGCCCTAGCCTTCCCGTCACCCCGGCGCCTTCCCGGAACCGCAAGCCACCGCTCGCGTTTCCTTGCCAGCGGAGCCATTCCGGCCCCTTTCACGAAAGGCGCTTCCCATGACCCTTGGCACGATCCTCCTCATCATCCTGATCCTGATCCTGATCGGCGCGCTGCCGACCTGGGGCTATTCCAGCTCCTGGGGCTACGGGCCCTCGGGCGTGGTCGGGCTGATCGTCGTGGTCCTTCTGATCCTTGTCCTGATGGGGCGCATCTAGGCCCGTAGGGTGGGCAATCCGCCCACCTCCCCGCGCGTCCCGCACCTCCCACCAAGCGAAGGAGTCACCCAATGAAAGGCGCACTTGCCTGGCTGATCGGCATCCCGATCCCGATCATCATCATCCTCTACCTGCTCGACGTCTTCTGACGCCCTGCCCTGGGCGGCACGCCGCTGCCCGGGGCTACTCCAGCAACCCCAGCACCTCGTCGGCCAGCTTGCCGACCTCGCCTGCGGCCAGGCCGCGGACCTCGCAGGCCCCCAGCCCCTGGCCCAGCGTCTCGGCATAGACGACGCGCTGGCCAAGGCTCGCCCCTGCCACGCCGCCGACCTCGGCCGCCGCGGTCGCGACCTCGTCGCCCAGCCGCGTTCCCGCCTTGACCCGGTTCAGCACGATCACCGCCCGCCGCCCCTCGCGGCCGATCAGGTCGAAGACCCCGTCCGTCGCCCAGAGATCCACCATCGAGGCCGCGACCGGCACCAGCACCAGGTCCGCCTCGCGCAGCGCCGGGCGCAGGTCGGCGTCCACCTTGGGCGGCGTGTCCACGATCACCACATCGGCCTGCTTGCGCAGCTTCTCGCATTCATAGCCCACGCCCCAGGCCGAGGCGGTCGAGAAGTCCATCCCCGCCTCGCCCAGCCTCTCGCGCCGCGCCATGAACCAGCGGCCAAGACTGCCCTGGGGATCGGTGTCCAGCAGCGCCACCCGCAGCCCCCGGCGCCGGAACTCGACCGCCAGGTTGACGGCCAGCGTCGTCTTGCCGCTGCCCCCCTTCTGCTGCGCCACGGTCACGACCTTGCCCATCGCGAATCCCCCTCTTGCCGCAGCGCAGCATAGCGCAAATCCGGGCCCGGCACAGGCCCCTGTAACCCCCCGCGCCGGCAAGGCTTGGATTCCCGCAGCTTTTGTGCGATCCTGCAAAAAGCGACGTTATCTTCTCGACCACTGTCTCCGACTTTCGGCCACAGCAATCGACCTAAAGCTGACGGGGCCGGGCCGCCGCACTTCCGCGGGCGGCACAACGACAGGAGACTTCACGATGGCCAAGGGCACCGTGAAATGGTTCAATGAGACCAAAGGCTACGGCTTCATCGCCCCGGAAGGCGGCAAGAAGGACGTGTTCGTCCACATCACCGCGCTGGAGCGTGCGGGCCTGCGCAGCCTGAAGGACGGCCAGCCGGTCACCTTCGACATCGAAGCCGGCCGCGACGGGCGCGAATCCGCCACCAACCTCGCGCTCGCCTGAGCATTTCCCGGCCGGGGGCGGTCCGCCGCCCCCGGCCTTCTACATCAGCGTCATCGCCACGCGATCGCGCAGGACGTGGTCGTAGCCACGGCGAAAGCCCGCCTCGGACACCGGATCCGGCAGACAGACCGCCGTCCGCCGCCCCATCGGATAGGCCGGCACGTCGAAATCCCGGCTGACCAGCATCACCCTCATCCGCGCCTCGGCCGCCACCAGCGCCGAAACCGCGCGGTGGGCGCCGGCCATCCCGCCGAAGGCGTCGCAATCCATCACGAAAAGATCAAAGCCCAGCGGGTCGTCCACGACCGCCGCAAGGGCAAGGTCCAACTCGCCCTCGATCTCGACCAGGCTGCCATAGCTTGCCAGACGCTGCGCGCTCTCTCCCTCGGGCCGGTCGGTCAGCAGCATGACCCGAGCCCCTGCGGCCTGTGGAAAGGCCCCTTGTCCTTCGATCCCCGGAAACGTCTGCACCGCGCACCTCCATTACCCTGGGCCTGCGTAATCTGGCATTGCAGCCAGCATTTGCCGTAAACAAGGAAACTTACAGGTAAAAATCAGATACAGCGCCACATTCCAGCACAGGTTGCCGGGCCAGCGGGGACGTCCCCGTCACGGTTGCACGAATTCGGTTTCCGGGAGTTGTTAACGGCTCATCCTCTCCTGTTAACCTATTCCATCTCGGAATGCAGCCCTCGATGGGCCAAACTGGGTGCGAATCACCAGGAGATGATCGCGATGAACCAGCATGCGAACCTTGCCCATTGGGACCTGCGCCAGGACCTTGCCGCCGCCTTCCGCTGGACGGCGCGGCTGAACCTGCACGAGGCGGTGGCCAATCATTTCTCGCTGGCGGTCAACCCCGAGGGCACGCGCTTCCTGATCAACCCGAACGGACGGCACTTCAGCCGGATCACCGCCTCCTCGCTGGTCGAGATCGACGCCAACGACCCTGCCACCATGTCGCGCCCCGATGCGCCCGATCCCACCGCCTGGGGCCTGCATGGCAGCATCCACCGCGCCTGCCCGCATGCCGCCTGCGTCATGCATATCCACTCGATCCATGCCACGGTCCTGGCCAGCCTCGCCGACTCGCGCCTGCCGGCCATCGACCAGAACACCGCCATGTTCCACAACCGCCATGTGGTCGACGACCATTACGGCGGCATGGCCTTCGAGGAAGAAGGCGCACGCTGTGCCCAGCTTCTGGCCGATCCCAAGATCACCACCATGGTGATGGGCAACCACGGCGTCCTGGTGATCGGCCGCACCGTGGCCGAGACCTTCAACCGCCTCTACTATTTCGAGCGTGCGGCCGAGACCTATATCCGCGCCCTGCAGACCGGCCGCCCGCTCCGCACCCTGCCCGAGGCGATCGCCGAAAAGACCGCGCAGGAATGGGAGGCCTACCCCGGTTTCGCCGAGTCCCACCTGCGCGAGCTGCGCGCCATCCTGGACGCCGAGGATCCCGGCTACGCCGGATGACGGATATGGGCATCCCGGGTCGGTGAAGGACCAGACCCGAACCCCGCCGCGGGGCAGGAAGGCCGCAAGCAAGCGAAGGGCGCGCCGATGGCCGAGAAGCCGAACCTCCTGATCCTCATGGTCGACCAGCTGAACGGGACGCTGTTCCCCGACGGCCCGGCCGGTTTCCTGCACGCCCCGAACCTGCGGCGGCTGGCCTCCCGTTCGGCGCGCTTCGCCAATTGCTACACCGCCTCGCCGCTCTGCGCCCCGGCGCGGGCCAGCTTCATGTCGGGCCAGTTGCCCAGCCGCACCCGCGTCTACGACAACGCGGCCGAATTCGCCTCGGACATCCCGACCTATGCCCACCACCTGCGCCGGGCGGGCTATCAGACCGCGCTTTCCGGCAAGATGCATTTCGTCGGCCCCGACCAGTTGCACGGCTTTGAACAGCGCCTGACCACCGACATCTACCCCGCCGATTTCGGCTGGACCCCCGACTACCGCAAACCGGGCGAGCGGATCGACTGGTGGTACCACAACCTCGGCTCGGTTACCGGGGCGGGCGTGGCCGAGATCACCAACCAGTACGAATACGACGACGACGTCGCCTTCCAGGCGGTGCAAAAGCTCTACGACCTCTCGCGCGGGCAGGATCCCCGCCCCTGGTGCCTGACCGTCAGCTTCACCCATCCGCACGACCCCTTCGTCGCGCGGCGCAGATACTGGGACCTCTACGAGGGCGCGCCGGAATGCGAGCCGCCCGAGGGGCTGGCCTACGAGGGCATGGACCCCCACTCCCGGCGCCTGATGGACGCCTGCGACTGGAAGGGGCTGGAGATCACCCCGGACCACATCCGCCGCGCCAGACGGGCCTATTTCGCCAACATCAGCTATATCGACGACAAGATCGGCGAGATCCTGGCGGTGTTGGAAGCGACGCGGCAGGAAGCCGATGTCGTCTTCGTCTCCGACCATGGCGAGATGCTGGGAGAGAAGGGCCTGTGGTTCAAGATGAACTTCTTCGAAGGCTCGGCCCGCGTCCCGCTGATGATCGCCGCGCCGGACATGCCCGCCGGACTGGTGGAAACCCCGGTCTCCTCGATCGACCTCGCGCCGACGCTGGCCGCGCTGGCCGGCATCTCGATGGAGGAGGTCGCCCCCTGGACCGAGGGCGTGAACCTCCTCCCCGTCGCCCATGGCGCAAGCCGCGGCCCGGTCGCGATGGAATACGCGGCCGAGGGGACCATCACCCCGATGGTCGCCCTGCGCGACGGCGCCTGGAAATACATCCGCTGCCCGGCCGATCCCGAATTGCTCTTCGACGTGGCCAACGACCCGGGCGAGACGACCAACCTCGCGGAAGACCCCCGCGCGGCCCAGATCCTCGCCCATTTCCGTGCCCTCGCCAACGCCCGCTGGGACCTCGACGCCTACGACGCCCAGGTCCGCGAAAGCCAGGCCCGCCGCTGGGTGGTCTACGAGGCGCTTAGGAACGGCGCCTATTTCCCCTGGGACCACCAGCCGCTCCGCGCCGCCTCGGAACGCTACATGCGCAACCACATGGACCTGAACGTGCTGGAGGAGAGCAAGCGGTTTCCGCGGGGGGAATGACGGTGTTTCGCGTGGGCAGATTGCCCACCCTACGAAACCGGCGCGCCTTGTAGGGTGGGCAATCTGCCCACGCGCGACCCTCGCTCACACCGCGTCGCGCAACACCGCCTCCGCGCCCTTCCAGCCCATCAGCATCGCCGGCGCGTTGGTGTTCCCCGCGATGATGTTCGGAAAGGCGCTCGCGTCGATCACCCGCAGCCCGCCCATCCCATGCACCCGAAGCCCCGCGTCTACCACGGAAGCCGAGGCATCCCGCCCCATCCGGCAGGTGCAGCTCGGATGGTAGACCGTCCCCGACCGCTTCCGGAAATCGGCGATGAGCGCCTCGTCCGTCACCACCTCCGGTCCCGGCCGCAGCTCCTCCCTGATCAGCCGCGCCATCGCCGGTTGCGCGGCGATGCGGCGCAGGAACTTCACCGCCGCCAGCATCTCCTCGACGTCATTGTCGGTCGAGAACGCATTGGCAGCGATCGCCGGATGATCCTCTGCCCGCGCCGTCCGCAGCCGGATCTGCCCCCGGCTGGTCGGGCGGCAGTTCGACAGGCCGATCGACATCCCCGACCAGGGGTCCGGCGTCAGCAGGGGCCGCTCGCCCTCGCGCGGGATCAGCGTCGAGAAGGCCTGGAAATAAAGCTGCATGTTCGGCCGGTCGAGGTCGGCCCGCGTGCGGAAGAACCCGCCGCCGTGGTTGATCGATTTCGCCAGCGGTCCCCCGCCGCCGATGAAATACTGCAACCCCGCGCGCAGCTTGCCCCACCAGGGCCGCAGTTCGTCATTGTAGGTCGGCACCGTCATCGACCAGGTGTAGTTGATCCCCTGATGGTCGCTCAGATGGTCGCCCACGTTCGGATTGTCCCGGACCACCGGGATCCCCAACCCCTGCAACAGGGCCCCCGGCCCGATCCCGCTGAGCTGCAGAAGCTGCGGCGAGTTGACGGCACCCGCCGCCAGGATCACCTCGCCCCTCGCCCGCAGGATGCGCGTCTCGCCGCCCCGGCGATACTCCACCCCGACCGCCCGGCCGCCCTCGACCAGGACCCGCGTCGCCAGCGCCCCCGTGATCACCGCGAGGTTCGCACGCTTCATCGCCGGCCGCAGGAAGGCCCGCGCCGCCGAGTTGCGCCGCGCGTTCCTGATCGTCATCTGGTAGACGCCCGCCCCCTCCTGCGCCGCGCCGTTGAAATCCGGGTTTTCCGCCAGGCCCGCCTGGCCGCAAGCATCGACGTAACTCCGGACCAGCGGATGCAACCCCGAGCGGTTGGCCGAGATGAAGAGCGGCCCTCCCGTCCCGCGCCAGTCATCCCCGCCCGCCTCGTTGTCCTCCATCGCCCGATAGGCCGCCAGGCAGTCCTCCCAGCCCCAGCCGGGGTTCTCGCGGCCCCAGTCCGCATAATCGGCCCGGTGCCCCCGGATCCAGACCATCGCATTGATGCTTGAGGATCCGCCCAGGATCTTCCCCCGCGGCCAATGGTCCCGCGCGCCGGCCAGCCCCGGATCGGGCTCGGTCCTGTACAGCCAGTTCACCGCCGGATCGTAGAAGAGCTTGCCGTAGCCCAAGGGCAGCTGGACATAGAACCGCCGGTCCGTGCCCCCCGCCTCCAGCAGCGCGACCCGATGCTTGCCCGAGGCGGTCAGCCGTTCGGCCAGCACGCAGCCCGCCGACCCTGCGCCCACGATGATGTAATCGCTCTCGTCCATCCGCGCGCCCCCGTCTTCGTCCGCGACCCTAGCGGCGGGGAGACCCCGGAACCGTCCGGTTTGCGACAGCGAATGTCGCGCCCGGCATGGCTCCTCGTTCGACTTCGTCTCCTCCTCGCCCCGCCGCGAGGAGTGACGAAGTCATCGACGAGCCTTTACCCTTCGACCGCGAAACTCGGCGCGCAGTCCACCGGAAAGTTCACCGAGCGGGCGATGAAGCAGACCTCGTGGATCCGGTGGTGGATCGCCTCGGCCGCCGCGAGGTCCGTTCCCGGCTTCACCACCACATGCGGCCGCAGCACCGCCTTCACGAACCGCCCCGCCCCGCCGCGCCCAACCTCGCCCACCCCCAGCGGACTGTCGGAATACCCCGTCACCACGATCCCCGCATCCGAGGCATAATGCAGATACCACAGCATGTGGCAGGCCGAGAGCGCCGAGAGGAGCAGGTCCTCCGGGTTCATCTTTCCCGGATCGCCGCCAAGGAGCGGGTCGTTCGAGCAATGCACGGGGGCCTTCCCCGGCACCGCGATGTCCCAGGTCCGGTCATAGGCCCGGTAATGCGCCGTCCCCTCGCCCCGGTTGCCGGTCCAGAGGATGCGGGTGGTGTAGTCGTGGTTGGGCATGGGGGCCTCGTTGGCGGCTTTCGCAGGGTGCGCTGTAGCGCACCCTACCTCCCCTTCCAGACCGGGTCCCGCTTTTCCGCAAAGGCCCGCGCGCCCTCCAGCTGATCCTCGCTGGAATAAAGCCGGTCCACCGTCGGCAGCAGCCGCTTCGAGACCCGGTTCAGCGCGTCCTGGAAGCGCATGTTCTCCGCCTCGCGCACCACTTCCTTGATCGCGGCATAGACCAGCGGCGGGCCGCTTTCCAAGAGCCGGGCCAGGTCCCAGGCCTTGGCCAGCAGTTCCTCCGGCGCGCAGATCTCCTTGACCAGCCCCCAGCGGAACGCTTCCTCGGCGTCGAACCAGCGGCCCGTCAGCAGCAGGTCCATCGCCACATGATAGGGGATCCGCTTCGGCAGCTTGATGCTGGCGGCATCGGCGACCGTCCCCGACCGGATCTCTGGCAAGGCAAAGGTCGCATTCGTCGAACACAGGATCAGGTCCGCCGACAACGCCAGCTCCAGCCCGCCGCCGCAGCAGATGCCCTGCACCGCCGCGATCACCGGCTTGTTGAGGTTCGGCAGTTCCTGCAAGCCGCCGAAGCCCCCCACCCCGTAGTCGCCGTCCACCGCATCGCCCTCGGCCGCCGCCTTCAAGTCCCAGCCGGGGCAGAAGAACTTCTCGCCCGCCGCGCGCAGGATGCAGACCCGCAGGCTGTCGTCGTCGCGGAAGTCGCGGAACACCAGCCCCATCACCCGGCTGGTCTTCAGGCTGATCGCATTCGCCTTGGGCGCGTCCAGCGTGACCTCCAGAATCGCCCCCTCGCGCCGGGTCTTCACCGGCCCCTCGACCCGCATCTCCATCTCGGCCATCATGTCCTCCTGACCAGTGCATCAACCGCCACGGCGCCGCTTTCCCGCACCATGACCGGGTTGATCTCGATTTCCTCGAGGCTCTCGTCCGCCAGCATCAGCGCGCCCAGCCTGACCGCCATCGCCGCCACGGCCCCCATGTCCGCCTTCGGCCGCCCCCGATAGCCGTCGAGCAGCGGCCAGAGCCGCAGGCCCTTCGCCGCTTCCAGCACCTCCGCTTCCGTCACCGGCAGCACCAGCGTCACCGTATCGGCCAGCACCTCGGCCGTGACCCCGCCCATGCCCAGCGTCAGCGTCACGCCATAGACCGGGTCGCGGCGCAGGCCCAGGAGCACCTCGGCCACCGCGCCCGTCACCATCTCCTCGACCAGATAGCCCTGGGCCCCCGGCATCTCCGCCTGCCCCTCCAGCGAGGCCAGCCCGAGCCGCACCGCCCCGGCCTCGGTCTTGTGCGCGAATCCCAGCCCTTTCAACGCGTAGGGTGCGCCAAAGCGCACCTTCCCGGCGACCTCCGCCAGCGTCGCCCCGGACACGGACCCCGGCACCGCCACCCCCGCCCCGGCCAGAAGCGCCTTCCCCTCGGCCTCCGACAGCATCCGCGTCTCGCGCGGGGGCAGCGCCGGAACCGGCCGCCAGCCCGCCACGCCCGCCGGGGTCTGTGCCGCCTTCAGCGCCGCCAGCGCCGTCTCCAGTCCCAAGAGGGCGCAGACGCCCTCCGCCATCATCGCCTGGACCCGCGCCTCGCCGAAGTTCTCGGCCATCGAGGCGACCGGAAAGGCCGGCCGCCCCACCGCCTTCTGCGCCTCCACGATCGCCCGGAAGGCCGGATCATAGCCCGAAGGATCGCAGCGGTCGGCGCGGGGCGAGTCGATGATGTAGATCCCCGCGTCATAGGCCTCCAGCATGGCCGAGAACACCTCGGTCGTCTTCGGCCCGTCGCCCCAGATGAAGGTGTGGTAATCCAGCGGGTTGGAGATCGTGGGAATCTCGCCCAGCACGGCGAAGAGGCGATCGTGCGTCGCCTGCGGCACCGGCGGGAACCCGATCCCGAAGGGTTCCGCCAGGTCCGCCACCAGCCCCGCCTCGCCCCCCGAACAGGAGAGCGAACAGAGCCGCCGCCCGATCTGCGGCCCGTGGACATGGAAGATCTTCAGCGTCTCGACCAGTTCGGACGGAGTGTTCACCTCCGCCACCCCCACCTGCCGCAGGAAGGCGCTGGAGGCCGCCCCCCCGCCCGCCAGCGACGCCGTATGCGAGGCCGCCGCCGTGCGCGACAGCTCCGTCTTCCCCGACTTGATCGCGACCATCCCCTTGCCCATCGCCCGCGCCTTCCCGGCCAGGGCGGCGAAGGCCGGGGCATCGTCGATCCCCTCGATGTAAAGCCCCACCGCCGTCACCCGCGGATCGTCCAGCAGCGCCCCGGTCAGCCCGGCCAGGCCCACCACCGCGGCATTGCCCAGGCAGGCGACATAGGCCACCGGCAGCCCCCGCTGCTGCATCCCGAGGTTGATCACGATGTTCGAGGACTGGCTGACCAGCGCCACGCCCTTGTCCACCCGCACCCCGCCATGCTGGTCCGGCCAGAGGAGCGCGCCATCCAGGTAATTGATCACCCCATAGCAGTTCGGCCCGAGGATCGGCATCTCCCCCGCTGCCGTGACCAGCTGGTCCTGCAACCCGGCCTCGCCCGCCTCCTCCCAGCCGGAAGCAAAGCATATCGCGCCCCCCGCCCCCATCGCGGCAAGCTCGGCCACCACGTCGATGGTGGCAAAGCGGTTCACGCCGATGAAAGTCGCATCCGGCGGCTCGGGCAGGTCGGCGAGGCTGGCATAGGCCTTCATCCCCCCGATCTCGGCCTTGGTCGGATGCACCGGCCAGACCGAGCCGTCGAAGCCCATCTTCCGGCATTGCTCGATCACGTTCAGCGCCCAGCCGGCGCCCAGGACGGCGATGTGGCGCGGGCGGAGGAGACGGTCGAGGCGGCTCATGCCCGGCCTCCTGCTGCTGCATCGGCCGCCGGGGGCGCTTCGCCCCCCGGACCCCCCGAGGATATTTGAGAACAGAAGAAAGCCGGAAGAGAAGAAGCAACGCCTCGCCCGGACCTGCCGGACGAGGCGCCTTCTCCCGTTACGGTCATCGGCGTCCCCGCCTGTACCGTGATCCCAGCTTGACGATTCGGAGTTAACATTTCGTTGCTTCTTCTGTTCTCAAATATCCTCGGGGGGTCCGGGGGTGTGAAACCCCCGGCGGTCGGCCCGAGGTGGCTCATTCCGGTGGCTTGCGGTCCGCGTGGCCAAGGTCCCGCTCGGGCCAGGCATGGTCGCGCAGGCGTTGTTTCAGGACCTTCGCCTCGGGGAAGCCGCCGTCGGCCTTCCGCTCCCAGAGCTGCACGCCGTCCGCGGTGATCAGGAACACCCCGCCGGTTCCCGGTATCAGCGTGACCGAACCGATGTCCTCGCCAAAGCTCGACAGCAGTTCCTGCGCCAGCCAGGCGGCGCGCAGCATCCAGTTGCACTGGGTGCAATAGGTGATCGTGACGGCGGGGCGCATCAGCCGCCCACGGCCCGAAGGAGTTCGCGGCTGATGATGTGGCGCTGGATTTCGCTGGTGCCCTCCCAGATCCGTTCCACGCGGCTGTCGCGCCAGATGCGTTCCAGCGGCAACTCGTCCATCAGCCCCATGCCGCCATGGATCTGGATCGCCTCGTCGGCCACCATCGCCAGGACCTCGGTCGCCTTCAGCTTGGCCATCGACATGTCGGCCTCGGTCACCGTGCCCTGGTCGTATTTCCAGGCCGCCTCGCGGGTGAGGAGTTCCGCTGCCTTCAGCTCCATCGCCATGTCGGCCAGCTTGAAGCTGATGCCCTGGAACTTGCCGATCTGTTGGCCGAACTGCTTGCGCTCCGCCGCATACTTGATCGCATGGCCAAGCGCGCGTTCGGCCCGGCCGAGACAGGTGGAGGCGACTTGCAGCCGGGTCGCGCCGAGCCAGGAATTCGCCACCTCGAAGCCCTTGTGGACCTCGCCCAGCACGTTCGCCGCCGGAACCCGGCAGTCGTCGAATTCCAGCACCGAATTGGTGTAGCCGCGGTGGCTGACGTTGCGGTAGCCCTCGCGCACGGTGAAGCCGGGGGTGCCCTTGTCGACGAAGAAGGCGGTGATCAGCTTCTTCGGGCCGCGCGGGGTCTGTTCCTCGCCGCTCGCCATGAAGCAGATCGCGAAACCGGCGAGGTCGGCGTGGGAGATGAAATGCTTGGTCCCGTTCAGCACCCAGTCGGTGCCGTCCTGCCGGGCGGAGGCCTTCATCCCCCGCAGGTCGGACCCCGCGCCGGGTTCGGTCATCGCAAGGCAATCCCAGGTTTCCCCGCGAATACAGGGCATCAGATAGCGCTCGCGCTGGTCCGCGTTCCCGGCCAGGAGAATGTTCGACGGCCGCGCCACGGTCGTCCAGTGCAGGGCGTAGTTCGCCCGGCCCAGTTCCTTTTCGTAGAGAAGCCAGGACAGCGTATCGAGCCCCGCGCCGCCCAGCTCCACCGGCATGTTGGCGGCGTATAGGCCTGCCGCCATCGCCTTCTGCTGGATCTCCCGGATCAGCTCCAGCGGCAGGTGGCCGGTGCGCTCGACCATCTGCTCATGCGGGTAAAGCACGGTCTCCACGAAAGCGCGGGTCGTCTCGACGATCATCGCCTGTTCTTCGGTCAGTCCGAAATCCATCGCCCTACTCCTTCTTCTGCCCGACCGCCCGGCCCGCGCCCTCCGGCAGGGGCAGGCCCGCATGGGCCTCGGCGATGGCCTTCAGCTTGCCCCAGACCTCGGGCGCCGCCGGCACCGTCTTGCCCACCTTCATGTCGACATGCAGGCAGAGCTGCTCCACCGTCGCCACGCAGTCCTCGCCGCGCAGGATGCGCACGAAGGAGCGGAAGCGTTTCTCGTCGGCGGAGAGGATCTGGATCGTCCCGGTCAGCCGGTCGCCCAGCTTCGCCTCGCCCAGATGGCGGATATGCGTCTCGGCGGTATAGAAGGAATGCCCCGCCGCCACATAGTCCATCCCCGCCCCGATCAGGCGCAGGAAGTTGTCGATGGTTTCCGAACAGGCGAAGAGATAGCGGCTTTCGGTCATATGGCCGTTGTAGTCGATCCAGCCCGGCAGCACCTGCATCTGCGCCATGACCAGCGGCACGGCCTTCGGGCCGGTGTCGAGCGTCGCATGGAAGGCCGCCGCGCGGCGTTCGTCATGCTCGCGGAGCACCTTGCCCGCGCCCCAGTTCCGCTCCTTCAGCGCCCGCAGGAAGCCGACGAGGTTCTGGTCGCGGATGCGTTCCAGCTCGCGGATGCCATACATGCCGGACTGGGCGTCGGACTGGCCTGCCACCAGGTCGACCAGTTCGTCGTTGAATTCGGGCACGTCCATCAACTTGGACCAGGGCCATTTCAGCGCCGGGCCAAACTGGGCCATGAAATGCTTCATCCCGGCCTCGCCGCCCGCGATGCGGTAGGTCTCGAACAGGCCCATCTGCCCCCAGCGCAGGCCGAAACCCATGCGGATCGCCTCGTCGATTTCCTCGGTCGTGGCGATGCCGTCCTTGAGCATCCACAGCGCCTCGCGCCAGACGGCTTCGAGGAAGCGGTTGCCGAGGAAGGCGTCGATCTCGTGCCGGATCACCAGCGGGAACATCCCGATGTCCTTCATGATCTGGACGGTCTTTTCGACGATGGCGGGTGGGTTTGCGGGGGAGCCGGAGACCTCGGACAGGGGCAGCAGGTAGACCGGGTTGAAGGGGTGCGCCACGATGATGTTTTCCGGGCTGACCGCGGATTTCTGCAAGTCCGAAGCCTTGAACCCGCTGGTGGAGGAACCGATCAGCACGCCGGGGTTCGATTGTTGCAACTGGGCATAGACCTTGTGCTTCAGCTCGATCCGTTCCGAGACGCTTTCCTGCACATATTCCGCGCCTTCCACCGCCTCGCCGATGGTGCCGTGGAAGGTGAGTTTCCCTTCCGGCGGCATCGGCACGTCGCTGAGCGCGGGAAGGGCAGCGCGGGCGTTGGCCAGCACCTCGGCGATCTTGCGTTCGGCCTGCGGGTCGGGATCGAAGACGCCCACGTCCCAGCCGTTGAGAAGGAACCGCGCGGCCCAGCCGCCGCCGATGACCCCGCCCCCGATGATTGCCGCCTTGCGCGCCATGCTCTTTCCCTCAGTCAATGCAGATGCCGACCGTCTTGCCGGTCTCGTCCAGGTAGTCGAAACAGCCGAACATCGGCGTCACCGGGGAACAGGTCCCCTCGTCCGCCAGACACTGGCCGATGCAATCCGTCTTCTTCGTGCAGGCCTTGCCCGCATCCGGCTGCGGCAGGAAGCAGACCTCGTCCGGCAGCAGCCCGCCGCGCCCGACCGTTCCGCCCTGCATCAGGCATTCCGCCCGCTCCGCCTTGCCCAAAGGCTTGCCCTGCGGCCCGGCGGGGGTCTCCCCGACACAGGCCGCCAGCGCAAGCACGGCCAGCAGCCAGACCGGCCGCAGCCTCACTTCGCCACCGGAGCGCGCTTCTCCAGCTTCAGCCGCGCCCGCACCTCGGCCGGGGTGATCACCCGCGCGCCCAGGTTCTCGATGATCGTGGCCGCGCGTTCCACCAGCTGCGCATTGGTCGCCAGCACGCCCTTGTCGAGCCAGAGGTTGTCTTCCAGCCCCACCCGCACGTTGCCGCCGCCCAGCACCGCCGCCGCGACATAGGGCATCTGGTGACGCCCCAGCGAGAAGGCCGACCAGTGCCAGTCCGGCGGCACGTTGTTGACCATCGCCATGAAGGTGTTCAGGTCGTCCGGCGCGCCCCACGGCACGCCCATGCAAAGCTGCACCAGCACGGGTTCCGGGATCACGCCTTCCTTCACCAGCTCCTTCGCCAGCCACAGGTGGCCGGTGTCGAAGGCCTCGATCTCGATCCTGACGCCCGCCGCCGTCATCCGCCTGGCCATGTCGCGCAGCATGCCGGGCGTGTTGACCATCACATAATCGGCCTCGTTGAAGTTCATCGTGCCGCAGTCCAGCGTGCAGATCTCGGGGCGGCAGTCGACCACATGCGCCACCCGCTCCGCCGCGCCCGCCATGTCCGAACGCGGGCCGATCCGGCCCATGTCCTCGGTTCCCTCGAAATAGATGTCGCCGCCCATCCCCGCCGTCAGGTTCAGCACCACATCCGTGTCGCTGTCGCGGATGCGTTCGGCCACCTCGCGGTAGTATTCCAGCTTGCGGCTGGGCTTGCCGGTTTCCGGGTCGCGGACATGGCAATGCACCACCGCCGCGCCCGCCTTGGCCGCCGCGATGGCGCTCTCTGCGATCTGTTTCGGCGAACGCGGCACATGCGGGCTGCGGTCCTGCGTCCCGCCCGAGCCGGTGACGGCGCAGGTGATGAAGACTTCGCGGTTCATGGTCAGCGGCATGGCATCCTCCCCTTGGGCTTGCCCCCCACTTTAGCCACCTTGCGCGCCGCCGCTTTGCACTTTACGAAATCCCGATGACGGAAAACGCGATCTTCTCGCCTTCGGACCAGCCGCTGAGCATCGCCCTCTTCGTGCTGCCCCAGGCCTCGATCCTCGAGGTCGCCTCGGCGCTCGACCCCCTGCGCAACGCCAACCGGCAACTGGGGTCCGAGGCCTACCGCTGGCGCGTCGTCACCCCCGACGGCAGGCCCGCGCCGCTGACCTGCGGGATCGAACTCCCCTCCTCCGGCCCCCTCGCCCATGCCGCCGGGGCCGAGGCGCTGATCGTCGTCGCGGGCTACCGGCTGCACCAGGTGGCCACGCGTCCCCTGATCCGCGACCTGCGCCGCATCGCCCCGCGCTTCCAGCTGGTCGGCGGCATCGACGCCGGTCCCTGGGTCCTGGCCCGCGCCGGGCTTCTCGACGGCTACCGCGCCACCGTGCATTGGGAGGACCTCGAGGACCTCGCCGCCGCCCATCCGCATATCGACGTGGTGCCCGACCGCTTCGTGATCGACCGCAACCGCGTGACGATCTCGGGCGCGGCCCCGGCAGCGGATTTCATGCTGCACCTGATCCGCGCCCGCCACGGCGCGGCCCTGGCCCGGCAGGTCGCGAACAGCTTCCTGACCCGCGCCCGTCCCGGGCACGAGCCGCAGATCGCCCCGCCCCGACCCGAGCCCGCGCTCGATCCCCGCGTCGCCGCCGCGCTGGCCCGGATGGAGGCCCGGATCGACGCGCCCGAATCCATGGCCGAGACCGCCCGCGCCGTCGGCCTCTCGCCCCGGCGGCTGGAGACCCTGTTCCACCAGGCGCTCGGCACCACCCCGGCCGCCCATGCCCTCGGCCTGCGCCTCGCCGCCGCGCGCCGGATGCTGACCGACACCCGCCATCCCCTGGCCGAGGTCGCGCTGCGCACCGGATTCTCCAGCCCCGCCACCCTGTCGCGCGCCTTCAGGGCCCGCTTCGGCCAGCCGCCCGGCGTGTTGCGCAGACCCTGATCAGGCCGCGTCCAGCAGCCCCCGGCCTTTCAAAAGCGCCTCGACCCCCGGCATCCGGCCGCGGAACTGCAGGTACAGCGCCTCCGCCTCCTCCGACCCGCCGGCCGAGAGGATGAACCGTTCCAGCCTCGCCGCCGTCTCGGGATCGAACGGATCGCCCGTCTCCTCGAAGGCCGCGAAGGCATCGGCGTCCATCACCTCGGACCACATGTAGCTGTAATAGCCGCTGGAATAGCCGTCGCCACTGAACACATGCGAGAAATGCGGCGTCGCATGCCGCATCCGGATCGCCCGCGGCATCCCCAGGCCTTCCAGCACCTCGGCCTGTTTCTGCATCGGATCGGCCGGGGGGCTGCCGGTATGGAACTCCAGATCCACCATGGCGCTGGCGACGAATTCCACCGTGGCAAAGCCCTGGTCATAGGTGCTGGCGTCCAGAAGCCGCCGCAGCATGTCCGCTGGCATCGGTTCCCCGGTCCCATGATGCCTCGCATGCGCCTCCAGCACCGCGGGCACCTCCAGCCAGTGCTCGTACAGCTGGCTCGGCAGTTCCACGAAGTCCCGCGCCACCGAAGTGCCGGAGATGAACCCATAGGTCACATCCGACAGCATCTGGTGCAGCGCATGGCCGAATTCATGGAACAGCGTCCGCGCATCGTCATAGGACAGAAGGCAGGGCTCCCCCTTGGCGAAGTTGCAGACGTTCACCACGATCGGCCGCACCTCGCCGCCCAGCTTGCGCTGCGACCGCATCGCCGAGCACCAGGCGCCCGACCGCTTCGACCCGCGTGCGAAATAGTCGCCCAGGAAGACCGCCACATGCCGACCGTCGCGCGTCACTTCCCAGCCCCGCACGTCCGGGTGATAGAACGGCCCCTCGATCTCGCGGAACTCCAGCCCGAACAGCCGGCTCGCGCAGTCGAACATCGCCCCCAGCATCGCCTCCAGGCCCAGGTAGGGCTTCAACGCCGCCTCATCCAGGTCATGCTCGGCGCGGCGCCGCTTCTCGCTGTAGTAACGCCAGTCCCAGGGCTCCAGCGGCCCCGCGAACCCGTCCGCGCGCAACATCCCTTCCAGCACCGCGGCATCCGCCAGCGCCTTGGCCCGCGCCGGCGCCCAGACCCGCATGAGCAGGTCCCGCACCGCGCCCGGAGTCTTCGCCATCTCCGGCTCCAGCTTGAACGAGGCGAAATCCGCATAGCCCAGCAGCGCCGCCCGCTCGGCCCGCAGCGCCAGGGTCTCCGCCGCAATCGCCCGGTTGTCGGTATCGCCCCCATTCGCGCCCCGCGCGACCCAGGCCTCATAGGCCTTCTCCCGCAAGCCGCGGTTCGGCGAGAACTGCAGGAACGGCACGATCAGGCTGCGGTTCAGCGTCACCACCGGCCCCAGCCCCTTCTCCGCCCCCGCCGCCCGCGCCGCCTCCTGCACGAAACCCGGCAGCGCGGCCAGGTCTGCCGGCGCAAGCTCCATATGCCAGGCCCGCTCATCCGCCAGCAGATTCTGGCCGAACCGCGTCCCCAGCACCGCCAGCCGCGCCTTCACCGCCGTCAGCCGCTCCGCCGCCGCCCCCTCCAGCGCCGCGCCCGAGCGGACGAACATCCGCCGGTACAGCTCCAGCACCCGCAACTGCTCGGCGCCGAGGCCCAGCGCCTCGCGCCCCTGCCACAAGGCGTCGATCTTCGCGAACAGCGCCTTGTTGTTGATGATCTCGCTCGAGAACGCCGACAGCTTCGGCGCCAGTTCCCGCATCAGCGCCTCGCGCGCCTCGGTGCTGTCCGCGCCCGCCAGGTTGTAGAATACCCCCGACACCCGGTCGAGGTCCTCCTCCGCCAGTTCCAGCGCCTCGATCACCTCGGCAAAGGACGTCCCCGGCCCCTCGGCAACCGCCAGGGTCGCCGCCCGAGCCCGCGCCAGCGCCTCGTCGAAGGCCGGCCCGAAATCCTCGTCCCGGATGCGCGCGAAGGGCGGCAGGCCGAACGGAGTATCCCACTTTTCCAGAAGCACGTTCATCGCAACTCTCCTTTGCCGCGAAAGCTAGGCCCCCGACCCCGCAAGGTCCACCCTTCCTCTTGGCCGAAATACTCCCAGGGGGTTTGGGGGCAGGATGCCCCCATCACCGAGGAGGAGGGCGCAAGCCCCGACGACGAGACAAGGGACCTGCGCCGTCAGGCGCTCGAGTCACGAAGCGTCCCGCCCGCGCGAGCGCATCCGCGCCTCGAACCGGCGCAAGAGCAGTGACAGCCCGATGGTCATCACCAGATAGAGGAAGGCCGCCACGTTGTAGGTCTCGAAATAACGGAAGTTCCCCGCCGCCGTGACCTTCGCCAGCTGCGCCACGTCGGAGATCCCCAGCACCGCCACGAGGCTGCTGTCTTTCACCATTGCGACGAAATCATTGCCGAGCGGCGGCAGGATCAGCCGGAACGCCTGTGGAAATCGAACCAGCCGGAACCGCTGCCAGCCATTCAGCCCCAGGGCCATCGCGGCCTCGACCTGGCCCTTGTCCACCGCCTGCAGGCCGGCCCGGAAGATCTCGGCCAGGAAGGCGGAATAGGCCAGCATCAGCGCCAGCACCGCGCGGTGGAGAAGCGGCACGTCCCGCGTGCGCAGCACATCCTCTCCCGCCAGAAGGTTCACGCCCGAGACCAGCCCCGGCACCAGCACGAAGGCGACGTAGAGGAGAAGCACGATGATCGGCACGCCCCGCATCACCTCGATGTAAAGCCGCGCCGCCTGCCGCAGGACGAGATGCCTCGACAGCCCCATCACCGCCAGTCCCAGCCCGATGACGCAGGCCCCGAGATAGGCCACCACCGCCACCGCCAGCGTCACCCCCAGCCCCTTGGTCAGGATGCGCAGCGCCCCGGCATAGACCTCGTCCGACAGCATCTCGTACAAAAGCCAAAGGCCGGTGACCGCAAGGATCACCAGCCACCAGGGAAAGTCGCGTTCAGGCTCTGCGTTCGGCGTCATGCGGTTGCCCCCGGAGCCGGCCGGGGGCGGCCCTTCACTCGCCCATCTTGTAGTCGACGAACCACTTCCGGTTCAGCCCGTCCAGCGTCCCGTCCGCCTTCATCGCCGCGATCGCCGCATTGACCGGCGCCACCAGGTCCGAGCCCTTCGGGAAGATGAAGCCGAAATCCTCGCTCGCCAGCGGTGCGCCGATGATCTTCAGCCCCCCGTTCGAAGCCGCCACATACCCGTTCGCCGCCGTCGAATCCGACAGCGTCAGGTCCACGTCGCCCGCCTTCAGCGCCTCGAGCCCCGCTCCGAAGGTCTCGAACTTGATCACGCGGGGGTTCTCCTCGTTGCCGTCCAGGATCTCGTAGACCGCCGCGTAGAAGGGCGAGGTCCCCGGCTGCGCGCTGACCAGAAGCTCCGGGTCCGCCGCGAAGGAGGCCGCGTCGGTGAACCGCGCCTCATCGCCGCGCACGATCATCAGCATCTCCGACCGCATGTAGGGCTCCGAGAAATCGACCTGCTCCTTGCGCTCGTCCTTGATGGTGATCCCGGTCATGCCGATGTCGTACTGGCCCTCGGCCACCGCCGGGATCATCGCATCCCAGCTGGTGTTCTGATATGTCACCGCCAGGTTCAGCCGCTTGGCGATCTCGGCCATCGCGTCATATTCCCAGCCGACCGCCTGGCCCTCCTTGTCGATGAACTGCAGCGGCGGATAGGCGTTCTCGGTCACCACCACGACCTCGCGGCCCGCCAGATCCGGCAGGTCCTGCGCCATGGCAGGCAGGGTGGACAGGGAAAGCCCCATCAGGACGGCGGTCAGTTTCATCGGTCAGCTCCCGGCTGGTATGTCCGCCGCCGACTATGCCACCTGCGCCCGCCGATGCAAGGCCGCGGCTCAGGCCCCCCAGACTGCCTCGCCCAGCGCCGCGTCCAGCACCACCGCCGCATCCGCCGCGCCGGTCCAGTCCTGGCCCGAGGTCACGATACAGCTGATCCCGTCGCCGCCATGATGCACGACCGTCCAGGTTCCCATCAGCTCCGAGGCCCAGAGCTCCATCGTCATCCCCTCCGCCGTGACCTGGGTCAGGCGCGGGGTCTCGTCGAAGTCATGCCGCAGGGTGACGGCCACCACGTTGCGCGCATCGCAATAGCTCTCGGTCAGCGACAGCGCCTCCTCGGCGCGCGGAACGGGCGCGGCCGCAAGCGCCACGGTGACGCTCAGCCCCACCCCGCCCAGGTAAAGGCCGGTCCTTCCCAGGACCGGGGCAAGGCTCTGGAACATCGGTGACATGACCATCGGGTTCCTCCGATTGCTGCTGCCCAGGGACAACGTGCCCCGCCCGCCCCAGTTCCCCGGCGCCGCGCCTCCCCCAGCCACCACCGCCGGAGGCAGCCATCTTCCCGGCCCGTGCGACATCGGCCGGCGATTCACCCACCCTACCCCCTTCCCAGCCGGACGGATCCGGTCCACAAAACGCCCATGGATCCCGCCACGCTCACCGCCACCGCGCTCGCCGCCCTGATCCGCAGCCGCCGGCTCTCGGCTCTCGAGGCGGTGCAGGCCAGCCTCGCCCGTATCGACCGGCTGAATCCCGGCCTCAACGCCATCGTCCAGCGCATGGATGACGCGGCCCTGGCCCAGGCCCGCGCCATCGACCAGCGCCTCGCAAGGGGAGAGGACCCCGGCCCCCTCGCCGGCGTGCCCGTCACCGTCAAGGTCAACGTCGACCAGGCGGGCCAGGCCACCACCAACGGCTTGCGCCTCCAGGCGAACCGCCTGGCAACCGGGGACAGCCCGCCCGTCGCCAACCTCCGCCGCGCCGGCGCGGTCATCGTCGGCCGCACCAACACGCCGGCCTTCAGCTTGCGCTGGTTCACCCGCAACAGCCTGCACGGCGCGACGCGGAACCCCGCCTTCCCCGGCCTGACCCCCGGCGGCTCCTCCGGCGGCGCCGCCTCGGCCGCCGCCGCCGGACTCGGCCCGATCGCGCATGGCACCGACATCGCGGGCTCGATCCGCTACCCGGCCTACGCCTGCGGCATCCACGGCCTCCGCCCCGGTCTCGGCCGCGTCGCCGCCTTCAACGCCACCGGCGGCGACCGGCTGATCGGCGGGCAGCTCATGGCCACCTCCGGCCCCCTCGCCCGTTCCGCCGCCGACCTGCGCCTCGGCCTCGCCGCCCTGTCGCAGCCCGACCCGCGCGATCCCTGGTGGACCCCGGCCACCGCCGCCCCCTACGCCAGGCGCGCCGCCCTGGCCCTTGCCCCCGACGGTCTCGCCACCGATCCCGCGCTTCGCGACGCCCTCACCGCCGCCGCCCAGACCCTCGCCTCCCACGGCTGGGAGATCGGCACCCCCGCCCTTCCCCCCTTCCGCGAGGCGATGGAGCTGCAACTCACCCTCTGGCTCTCCGAATTCGCCCTCGGCGGGGCCGAGGCCGTCGCCCGCGAGGCGGATCCCGACGCCAGCTTCGTCCATGCCGAGTTCCTGAAACTCGCCCCGCCCCCGACGCTCGAGACCTTCATGCGCGCCCTGCAATCCCGCGCCCGCCTCGCCCGCCTCTGGCGTGGCTTCTTCACCGACTGGCCGGTCCTCCTGACCCCCGTTTCCGGCCGGCTTCCCTTCCCCGACCACTACGACACCTCCTCACCGCAAGCCTTCGCCGAGGTGATCGAGGCCCAGATGCCCCAGATCGCGCCGCCCTTCATGGGCCTGCCGGGCCTGACCGTCACCACCGGCCGCACCGCCACGCATCCCCTGGGCATCCAGGCCCTCGCCGACCGGGGATGCGAGCACATCCTCCTCGACCTGGCCGACCTCCTCGCCCCGGAAATCCCCGCAACCTAGGCCGGGCTTCAGCCCAGCTCCTCCCCGCCCGCCGCCAAGGCCCTCGACCTGCCGGCTGCGCTACAGCGCACTAAACCCGCAGGTCGGCACCACGCAGGCGCCCCTCAGTGCCGCCCTCCGCAGACCTCGCACTCCGCCCGCCGCTTCACCGCGATCACCCGCGTCTCGGCAAAGAGGGCATCGTGGATCATCAGCCGCCCCGCCAGCCCCTCCCCCGCCCCGGTGACCCATTTCACCGCCTCCATCGCCATCATCGCCCCGATCACCCCCGGCAGCGGCGCGGCCACCCCCGCCTCGGCGCAGGTCGGCACCAGGCCGGGGGCCGGCTTCACCGGAAAGACGCAGGCATAGCAGGGCGCCCCCGCCGCGGGATGGAACAGGCTCAGCTGCCCCTCCCATTGCGTGATCGCGCCACTGACCAGCGGCACCCCGGCCGCCACGCAGGCCCGGTTCACCAGGTAACGGGTGTCGATATCGTCGGTCCCGTCCAGCACCAGATCATATTCCGCCACCAGCTCGCGGGCGATCTCCCCGGTCAGACGGCGGTGATAGGGCCGGACCTCGATGAACGGGTTCAACGCCCGCATCGCCGCCTCGGCCGAGAAGACCTTGGGCATCCCGATCCGCCCGTCGGTGTGGATCACCTGCCGCTGCAGGTTCGACCCCTCCACCACGTCGTCGTCGATCACCCCGATCGTGCCCACCCCCGCCGCGGCAAGGTACAGCAGGACCGGAGACCCCAGCCCCCCCGCCCCCACGACCAGCACCTTCGCCGCCTTCAGCCGCTTCTGCCCCGGCCCGCCGATCTCGCGCAGGATGATGTGGCGGGCATAGCGGTCCAGTTCCGCCTCGCGGAACGTCCCCGTAGCGACAACAGGGGCGGCCAGAGCCCGCCGCCGCAGCAGCGCCCGCAGGACCTCGCGGTAGCCCAGCGCCAGCGCCGCCAGCAGGCCGGCGACGGCCCAGGCCCGGAAGTCGCCGCCCGTGACGCGCGCCAGCGGGTTCTCCACCTGCATCGGCAGATGCACCAGCAGCAGCAGGACCCACCAGCCCGCCGCAGCCGCAAGCAGCCAGCGCTCGCCCCAGCCGCGCCAGCGCCCCAGCGCCCAGAGGCCCAGAAACCCCAGGACCCCGATCACGAGCCGATCCCGGTCGAGCCGAACCCCCCCGTCCCCCGCGCCGTCTCGTCCAGCCCGTCCACTACCGCGAAACCCGCCTGCACCACCGGGGCCACCACCACCTGCGCCACCCGGTCGCCATGGCGGATCCGGAACGGCTCGGGCCCCAGGTTGATCAGCGACACCCCCAGCGGCCCCCGGTAATCCGAATCGATGGTGCCGGGCGTGTTCGGCAGCGTGATCCCGTGCTTCGACGCCAGGCCCGAGCGCGGCCGCACCTGCATCTCATAGCCCTCCGGCACCGCCACCCGGATCCCGGTCGGACAGATCGCCCGCCCCATCGGCGGCAGCACCAGCCCCGCCTCGCGCGCCTCCGGCGGGAAGTTCGCGCAGAGATCCGCCCCCGCTGCCCCCGCGGTCTGATAGGCCGGCAAGGGCAGGCTCCGGTCGGCCCAATCCTCCCAGACGACACTCACCACCGGCCGCATCGGTTCTGCCATTTTCTGTCCCCAAATATCCCCGCCGGAGGCTCCAACGCCTCGGCTAGCGCAACGCCTCGGCAATCCGCGCCGCAAGCTTCCGCGCGACCTCGTCCTTGCCCATCCGCAGCCATTCCTCGGCCCCGGCCTCCGAGATCAGCGTGACCGCGTTCTCGGCCCCGCCCATGATCCCGGTGCCCGGAGACACGTCATTCGCCACGATCCAGTCGCAGCCCTTGCGCGCCCGCTTGGCCGTGGCATGGGCCACCACATCCGTGGTCTCGGCGGCAAAGCCTACCACCAGACGGGGCCGCTGCGGCCCCTTCGACACCGTCGCCAGGATGTCCGGGTTCTCGGCGAACTCCAGCGCCGGGGCCTTGCCCGAGCCATCCTTCTTCAGCTTCTGCCCGGAGGCGTTGGCCACCCGCCAGTCGGCGACAGCGGCCGCCATCACCGCCGCGTCGGCAGGCAGCGCCGCCGCCACCGCCGCCGCCATCTCGCGCGCCGTTTCCACCCGCACCACCCCCACCCCGCCCGGCGGAGGCACCGAGGCCGGCCCCGTCACGAAGGTCACCCGCGCCCCCAGATCGCGCAGCGCGGCGGCCAGCGCCGTGCCCTGCGCACCCGACGACCGATTGGCGATATAGCGCACCGGATCAATCGGCTCATGCGTGGGGCCCGAGGTCACGATCACATGCCTGCCCGCCAAGGGCCCCCCGCCCAGCGCCGCCGCAATCGCCTCCAGGATGACGGCAGGCTCCGCCATCCGCCCCGGCCCGTATTCGCCGCAAGCCATCTCGCCCTCGTCCGGCCCGACGACCAGCACCCCGTCACCCCGCAAGGTCGCAAGGTTGCGCTGCGTCGCCGGATGCTGCCACATCCGCACGTTCATCGCCGGGGCCACCAGCACCCGCTTGTCCGTCGCCAGCAGCAGGGTCGAGGCCAGATCCTCCGCCCGCCCCCCCGCCATCTTCGCCAGAAGATCCGCCGTCGCCGGGGCCACGACCAGCAGGTCGGCCGAACGGCTGAGCTCGATATGCCCCATCTCGGCCTCTGCCGTCAGGTCGAACAGCGCAGCATGCACCTTCGACTTCGCCAGCGCCCCCACCGACAAGGGCGTCACGAACTCCGCTCCCGCCCGGGTCAGGACCGGCGTGACCATGCCCCCCGCCTTCTGGACCAGTCGGATCAGCTCCAGCGTCTTGTAGGCCGCGATGCCGCCGCCGATGATCAGAAGTATGCGCTTGCCAGCCAGCATCGGCAGCTCCCCCATCGCCTGCCCCAAGGTTTAGGGGCGGGCGGCGGCAAACTCAACTCCCCGGCGGCATCCGCTCGATCTCCGCCGCGACCAGCGCCTGCAACCGCCAAAGCCCCGCATCGCGGATGCCGCGTGCATCCAGTTGCGTGACGGTGTTCAGCAGGTATTCCGCCCCCGTCCCCCAATGGCCGCAGGCGCGCGCGAGCGTGCGGGCCACCTCCTCGGGCGGCAGGCGGCCCGCGTAATAGGGCGAGGCGCGGTTCATCACAAAGCCCAGCGCCTTCACCGGCCCGTCCGGCGTCCGCACCACCAGCCAGCGCGGGATGTTGTTGATCGGCTTCACCGTGAACTCGCGCCGGAACAGCCGGTCCAGCTGCACCGCCGGGTCCTCGGGCGGCAACTCCAGCACCACGCCCCGGCACTGGCCGCCCCGGTCCAGCGCCATCATCAGGCCGGGCTGGTCGGGCGTGCCGCGAAAGCGGTGCACCCGCAGGCAGAAGGCACGGTGCCAGCCCTGCGCCACCGCCGGACGCTCGGCCCGGTGGTCGATCTCGGGCTTCCAGATCAGCGAGCCGGAAGCGAAGAGCTGGATCGGGGCGCCCGGCGCATGGTCCTTCAGGATATGTGCCACCCAATGCCCGTAATCGGCATCGGTCTGCTGCTCGACCCCCGGCGCGGGCCCGGCATCGGCGATCTCGCGATGCACCCGGGCGATATGGTCCGGCGTCAGGCTTGGCGGGTCCGGGACACGGGGCATGATCTCCCCCCTTTCCTGCCGGATGGTCCACGCAGGACAGCCTCGCGTCAAGGGTCAGCCCAGGAAGTGCCGCACCTCGCCCGACTGGGTCTCCAGGCTGCGGCGCATCTTGGCGAAGGCCGCCGCTTCCAGCTGGCGCACGCGCTCCTTCGACAGGCCCAGCTCGTCGCCCAGGCTCTCCAGCGTCCGCCCCTCGCCCTTCAGCTTGCGCTCGGCCACGATATAGCGTTCGCGCGGGTTCAGCGCCTGCATCGCCGCGACCAGCCAGCCGCGCAGCCGCTCGCCGTCATGCGCGCCCTCGACCGCCTCGGCGGCCTGCGGGGCCTCGTCCTCCAGCACGTCGATCCATTCGCGCCCGTCCTCGTCCCAGGACTGGGTGGCGTTCAGCGAATAGTCGCTGCCCGAAAGCCGCCCCTCCATCATCTCGACATCCGCGACCGGGACGCCGACCTCGGCCGCCACCATCTGCCGCAACTGGTGCTGGTCCAGCATCTGGCCGCGCCGGCTCGCCTCGCGCTCCAGCTTGGCCTGCACCCGGCGCAGGTTGAAGAACAGCGCCTTCTGGCTCGAGGTGGAGCCGGTGCGCACCATCGACCAGTTGCGCATCACATAGTCCTGGATCGAGGCCTTGATCCACCAGACCGCATAGGTCGAAAAGCGCACCCCGCGTTCGGGATCGAACTTGTCGGCCGCCTTCATCAGCCCAAGGCTCGCCTCCTGGATCAGGTCGTTCATCGGCGCGCCATAGCGGCGGAAGCGCGCGGCCATGCTGATCGCCAGCCGCATGTAGGCGGTGATCAGCCGGTGCAGCGCGCGCTCGTCCCGCCGGTCGCGCCAGGCCCGGGCGAGACGCACCTCGGTCTCGGCATCCAGAAGCTCGGCCCGCATCGCTTGGCGCGACACGTTCAGGTCGGTATATCCGTCAAGTGCCATGACCACCTCCTGCCGTCCCTGTTCCTTCTACGAGGCCCGCCCGTGACCGGATCACTTCCGCCCCTCACCCTCGTCGTCGGCGGCGCGCGTTCGGGCAAATCCGCCTTCGCCGAGCGCCTGATCGCCGCCACCGCCCGCCCCCGCCGCTACATCGCCACCGCCGAGGCCTGGGACGACGAGATGCGCGACCGCATCGCCCGGCACCGCGCGGACCGCGCCGGCGGCTGGACCACGGTCGAGGCCCCGCTCGATCTCTGCGCCGCGCTGCGATCCGCCCAACCGGACGAAGCCGTCCTGGTGGACTGCGCGACCCTCTGGCTCACGAACCACCTCCTGGCCGGGCATGACCTCGCCGCCGAAACCCTCTCCCTCATCACCGCCCTCGCCGCCTGCCCCGCCCCCGTCGTCGTGGTTTCAAACGAAACCGGCTGGGGAATAGTTCCCGAGAACGCGCTGGCCCGGCGGTTCCGCGACGAACAGGGCCGCCTCAACCAGCGCCTCGCCGCCGAGGCCGCGCTGGTCGTCACCGTGATCGCCGGCCTGCCGCTGGCGCTGAAGGGCGCCCTTCCCGCGCCCGCGTAAGGTGGGCAATATTGCCCACCCTACCCCCGCCCCCGATCCGCAAGAGACTCACATGACCCGCTTCTGGCTCGTCCGCCACGGTCCCACCCATGCGAAGGCGATGATCGGCTGGACCGACCTGCCCGCCGACCTTTCCGACACCGCCGCCCTCGCCCGCCTCTCCGCCCATCTCCCCTCCGGCGCCCCCGTCATCTCCTCCGACCTCGCCCGCGCCGTGGCCACCGCCGACGCCCTCGGCCCCCAACGCCCGCGCCTGCCGCACGACCCCGCCTTCCGCGAGATCCACTTCGGCCACTGGGAGGACCGCAGCTTCGCCGAGGCCGAGGCCCGGGACCCCGCCCTGATCCGCGCCTTCTGGGACCAGCCCGGCGACATCCGCCCCCCCGGCGGCGAAAGCTGGAACGACCTGACCGCCCGCAGCTGGGCCGCGCTCGACCGCCTGCAGGGCCAGGCCCCCGACCTGATCGTCGTCGCCCATTTCGGCCCGATCCTCGCCGCCCTGCAACGCGCGCGCGGTGTGACCGCGGCCGAGGTCTTCGCCCAGAAGATCGACAACCTCTCCGTGACCTGCCTGACGCTCTCCCCGCCCGGCGTGCAGTCGGTCAATCACCGGCCGTGATCATCGCCCGCACAAATCGGCATTTCCCTTTCCCGCCGCCCCGCGCTTCACTGTCCCGAAAAGGACCGCAGCATGACCTATGACCTCGTGATCGGCGACCGGGCCTATTCCAGCTGGTCCTTGCGCGGCTGGCTCCTCTTCGACGCCTTCGGCATCCCCCTGCGCACGATCTCCGCCCGGCTCTACACCGACGAGCTGCCCACTCTCCTCCAGGACTTCTTCCCCGCCCGCACCGCCCCGACGATGCGCACGCCCGAGGGCTCCATCGTCCCCGAGACCATCGCCATCGCCGAGGAACTGGCCACCCGCCACCCCGAGGCCGGGATCTGGCCCACCGACCCGCAGGCCCGCGCCACCGCCCGCGTCCTCGCCGCCGAGATGCACGCGGGCTTCGTCGAGCTGCGCACGCATTGCCCGATGAACCTGCGCGTCAGCTACACCGACTGCCAGCCTCCGGAGGAGGTGCTGGCCGACCTTGCGCGCCTCGAAACCCTCTGGTCCTGGGCGCGAGAAACCACAAAATCCACCACCCCCTGGCTCTGCGGCGCCTATTCTGCGGCGGACGCCTTCTTCGCCCCCGTCGCCACGCGCATCGCCACCTACAACCTGCCCGTCAGCGCCGGGGCGATGCGCTACGTCGACGCCCACCTCGCCCACCCATCGTTCCGCCGCTGGCGCGCGATGGGCATGGTCGACGGCGCGGATCAGGACTTCTACCGCCGCGACTGGCCCCGCCGCGACTGGCCCGGTCCCGTTCCCCTGCCCGCCCGCGCCGTTCCCGGCACCGAAAGCGGGAACGCCGCCTGCCCCTATTCCGGCAAGCCCGTCACCCACAGCCTGGAACTCCACGGCCGCCGCTTCGGCTTCTGCAACGCCTTCTGCCGCGACAAGACCGCCGCCGACCCCGAGGCCTGGCCCGCCTTCATGGCCCTTTACCACTCGTAAACCATTTCGCCCTACCCGTTAACCAGGGTGAACCGGATGGGGCGGATGCAGACAGGAACCAGAGGCAAGGCCACGGCACCGGCGCCGGACCCTTCCGCATGCGCCACCGCAGGGCATGAAGCGCCTCCCCTCCCCCTCGTGGGGAGGGGGCGGGGGGGGGGCAACCCAGGGGTTCCCAGAATGACCGCCCGCACCTACACCGTCGCCTTCGAAGGGGTCGAGGCCCGCCTGGTCGAGGTGCAATGCGCCGTCTCCGCCGGCTCGCCCGCCTTCACCCTGGTCGGATTGCCGGACAAGGCGGTCAGCGAGGCGAAGGAACGCGTGCGCGCCGCCCTGCAGGCGCTCTCCATCGCCCTGCCGACCAAGCGCATCACGGTGAACCTTTCGCCCGCCGACCTGCCGAAAGAGGGATCGCATTTCGACCTGCCGATCGCCGTCGCCCTCCTCGCCGCCCTCGACATCATCCCCCGCGACCTGGTCGAGGGCGTGGTCTCGCTGGGCGAGCTCTCGCTCGACGGCCGCCTGATCGCCGTCGCCGGCGCGCTTCCCGCCGCCATGGCCGCCGCGGTCGAGGATCGCGCGCTCCTCTGCCCGAAACCCTGCGGGGCCGAGGCCGCCTGGGTCGGCGCCACCCAGGTCCTGGCCCCCGCCTCGCTGGACGAGGTCCTGCATCACTATACCGGCCGCGCGCCCCTCGCCCCGGCCGAGGCCGGCGAGGTCACCGGCACCGCCTCCCCCCGCGACTTCCGCGAGGTGAAGGGCCAGGAACGCGCCAAGCGCGCGCTGGAAATCGCCGCCGCCGGGCGGCACCACCTGTTCATGGTCGGCACGCCCGGATCGGGCAAGTCGATGCTGGCGGCGCGGCTGCCCGGCATCCTGCCGCCGCTCTCGGCTCCCGAGGCGCTGGAAACCTCGATGATCCATTCGCTCGCCGGGCTGCTCTCCGAAGGCGGCATCTCGCGCGACCGCCCCTTCCGCGAGCCGCACCATACCGCCTCGATGGCCGCCATCGTCGGCGGGGGGCGCGGCGCGAAACCGGGCGAGATCAGCCTGGCGCATAACGGGGTCCTCTTCCTCGACGAGTTCCCCGAATTTCCCCGCACCGTGCTCGACACCCTCCGCCAGCCGATCGAGACCGGCAGCGTCATGGTCGCCCGCGCCAACGCCCATGTCCGCTATCCCTGCCGCTTCCTGCTGATCGCCGCCGCCAACCCCTGCAAATGCGGCTACCTCTCGGACCCCAACCGCGCCTGCGGCCGCGCGCCCCTCTGCGGCGAGGACTATCTCGGCCGCATCTCCGGCCCGCTGATGGACCGCTTCGACCTGCGGGTCGAGGTGCCCCCGGTGGCCTTCGCCGACCTCGACCTGCCCGCCTCGGGCGAAGCCTCCGCCGGCATCGCCGCCCGGGTCGGCGCGGCGCGCGAGCGTCAGTCCACCCGCTTCGCCAACCATCCCGGCCTGCGGGTGAACGCCGACCTCGAAGGCGCCGCGCTCGAGGATTTCGCGACCCCGGATGCCGAGGGCAAGGACCTGGTCGGCCGCGTGGCCGAACGCATGGGCCTCTCGGCCCGGGGCTACCACCGCGTGCTCAGGGTCGCCCGCACCATCGCCGACCTCGACGCCAGCGCATCCGTCCGCAAACCCCATATCGCCGAGGCCATCAGCTTCCGCCTCGCCTCAGCCACAGGCGGGCTGTAAGGTGGGCAATATTGCCCACCCTACGCCTGCGCTCATGCTCAAGACCTGGTGAATGCCCGCAGCCAGGCCCTTGAAAAGCGCGCGGGCAGCCTCATCCCCGCCGCTTCGCCTCGATCACTTCCCAGATCCGCGCGGCCGCATTGGTCCCGTCGAACCGCTCCAGCTCCTGGATCCCGGTGGGCGAGGTCACGTTGATCTCGGTCAGCCAGTCCCCGATCACGTCGATCCCGACGAAGACCTGGCCCTTCTCCCGCAGGACCGGCCCGATGGTCCGGCAGATCTCCAGGTCCCGCTCGGTCAGCCCAACCTTCTCGGGCCGCCCGCCCGCATGCATGTTCGACCGAGTCTCCCCGGCCTGCGGCACCCGGTTGATCGCCCCCACCGGCTCGCCGTCGACCAGGATCACCCGCTTGTCCCCCTGCGCGACAGCCGGCAGGAACTTCTGCACGATCAGCGGCTCGCGGTTGATGCCCATGAACAGCTCATGCAGGCTGGAGAGATTGCGGTCGTTCGGATCCAGCCGGAACACCCCCGCCCCGCCGTTCCCGTAAAGTGGCTTCAGGATGATGTCGCCATGCCGCGCCTTGAAGTCGCGGATCGTGGCCAGGTCGCGCGCGATGGCGGTGGGCGGGGTCAGGGTCGGAAAACGCAGGACCAGCAGCTTCTCGGGGCTGTTCCTGACCCAGAACGGATCGTTCACCACCAGGGTCCGGGGATGGATCATCTCCAGAAGATGCGTCGTCGTGATATAGCCCATGTCGAACGGCGGGTCCTGCCGCAGCCAGACCACGTCCAGCGTGCCGAGGTCGACCTCGGTCTCCTCGCCATAGCTCACATGATTGCCGACCTCGTGCCGGACCTCGATCCACCAGCCGCGGGCCAGGACGCGGCCCTCGACATAGGTCAGCCGGTCGGGCGTGTAATAGAACAGCCGGTGCCCGCGCGCCTGGGCCTCGAGCGCGATGCGGAAGGTCGAATCGGCGTTGATGTTGACCGACCCGATCGGGTCCATCTGCAGGGCGACATTCAGGGGCATCACATTCTCCGGTCAGGTCCTGCAGAAGTGATGACCCAAGCCCGGGGAAGATGCAATTCAACCCGCGAAGGCGTTTTCGACCACTTCGATCCGTCCCATGCCGTCCACCAGCGCCAGGTCGATCCGCACATCGGTCAACAGACCCCTGGGTTCGCCGCCAAGGAATTCGTCCACCGTGGTGAATATCCGCGCGATCTGCGCCGGGGTGATATGCGAGGCGGCAAGGTCGTGCGTGCGGCTGTACTTGACCTCGACGAAGATCACCTCGTCGCCGTTGCGGCCGATCAGGTCGATCTCGCCGCCGCTGCCGCGCCAGTTGCGGGCGCAGATCGGGATGCCGATTCCCTCGTAGTGCCGGGCGACGGCAGCTTCGGCGGCATGGCCCGCGTGGTAATTGGCAAGACCGCGCGCAGAGCGGCGGCGTCGGACAGGGTCGGGGACGAAATCGAAGGGCATGGCCTATTCCTGCTGGCGCGCGAGGGCGATCCTGTAGGCGATCTTGCGCGCTACCTTCAGATCTTGCGACACGAAAGTTGCGGCATCCTTAACGGACATATGGGCCAGCGCCGCATCCAGCGCGGCGGCGATCTTCTCCTCGGACACCGCCTCGGGCGGGGCGCGGTCGATCAGGACGACGATCTCGCCCTTCAACTCCCGCTCGGCCACCGCCGCGGCCAGTTCGGCCAGTGTCCCGCGCAGGACTTCCTCGAACCGCTTGGTCAGCTCGCGGCAGACCGCGGCCCGGCGGCTCTCGCCCAGGACCCTTGCCGCATCCGACAGGAGCGCGGCCAGGCGCTTCGGGCTTTCATAGAGGATCAGCGTCGCCTGGACCGGCGCCAGTTCCTCCAGCGCCGTGCGGCGGGCCGAGGCGGTGGCGGGCAAGAAGCCCGCGAAAAAGAATCGGTCCGAGGGCAGGCCCGAGAGCGTCAGCGCGGCGATCGCGGCGCAGGGGCCGGGGGCGGCGGTCAGCGGCAGGCCCGCCGCGGCGGCGGCACGGGCGAGTTCGAAGCCGGGGTCCGAGATCAGCGGCGTCCCCGCGTCGGAGGCATAGGCGAGGCTCCTGCCCTCGGCCATCATCCCCAGCAGGCGTTGCAGCTGCCCCGCGCCGGAGTGGTCGTGGTAGGCGATCACCGGGCGGCCGTTCAGGGCGATCCCGTGGATCTCCATCAGGTGGCGCAGGGTGCGCGTATCCTCGGCCACCAGCACATCCGCGCCGGCCAGCACATCCAGCGCCCTGAGCGTGATGTCGCGCGCCGCGCCGATCGGCGTCGAGACCAGGTGCAGACCCGGCGGAATGGCGCGCAGGCCGGGTCTGGAGGCCGGATCGGCGGGTTCTGGCGTCTGCCTCACAAGTTTACTTCCCTTTGCGAACCCTTTACCTTCCCCGGGCCATCATCGCGCCACGAGAGTGAGGAACCCTGATGTTGTCCGCAATTCGCCGGGCCCGCAAGTCGCTGGGCCAGATCTTCCTTGTCCTCGCGGCAGCCGTGGTCTCGGCCTGCGTCCCCGCCGGGGGGCCGTCCACCGGCCCGGCGCAGGGCAAGGGCGGGGCGGTGCAGGTCGCGCTCCTCATCCCTTCCGGCTCGGGCCAGTCGCAGGACGAGATCTTCGGCTCCAACCTGGAAAACGCGGCGCGGCTGGCGATGGCGGACCTGTCGGGCGTGCAGATCGACCTGCGCGTCTACAAGACCGGCGGCAGCCCCGCCAAGGCCAGCGCGCTGGCGAAACAGGCGGTGGACGAGGGCGCGCAGGTGATCCTGGGGCCGTTCTACTCGGAAGAGGCGAATGCGGCCGGGGTCGCGGTGGCCAATTCCGGCGTGAACGTGCTCGCCTTCTCGAACAACGCCGCGATCGCGGGCGGCAATGTCTTCGTCCTGGGCCAGACCTTCGACAACACCGCCCGGCGGCTGGCGAATTATGCGGTGCGCAGCGGCAAGTCGAAGATCCTGGTGGTGCATGACCGCAACGTCGCGGGCGAGGTCGGCAAGGCCGCGATCGAGCGCGGGGTGCAGGCGGCGGGCGGCTCGGTGGTGGGCGTGACCTCGTATGAATTCTCGCAGAACGGCATCGTCCAGGCGGCCAGCGGCATAGTGAACACGGCCAGGTCCTCGGGCGCGACGGCGCTGTTCCTGACCGCCGACACCGCCGGGGCGCTGCCGCTCCTCAGCCAGCTTCTGGTCGACAACGGCATCGACCGGGCCTCGACCCAGTTCATCGGCCTGACGCGCTGGGACATCCCGCCCGCGACCCTGGCCCTGCCCGGGGTCCAGGGCGGCTGGTTCGCCATGCCGGATCCGGGCCTTCACGCGCAGTTCCAGTCGCGCTACCAGGCGGCCTATGGCAGCCAGCCGGCCGCGATCGCAGGCCTCGCCTATGACGGGATCGCCGCGATCGGCGCGCTGGCGCGGGCGTCGAAGGGCGCCCCGCTGAGCAAGAACGCGCTGACGCAACCGGCCGGTTTCGCGGGCGTCTCGGGCATCTTCCGCCTGCTGCCGAACGGCACGAACGAGCGTGGGCTGGCCGTGGCCACGATCCGCGGCGGCCAGGTCGTCGTCATCGACAGCGCGCCGCGCAGCTTTGCCGGGGCCGGGTTCTGACATCGTGACAACCGTCGCCGAGGCCCCACTCGCACGCGAGGCCGGGCCGGACTATCCCCGGCCGGATGCCGAGGCGCTGCTTCAGGCCGTGCGTCTCGATCTGGCCGGGGCCGAGGATGGCAAGGCCGGGCGGGCGGTCGTGGTGCGGCATCTGCAGGCGGCCAAGGCGGCGGCGAATGCGGCGCTTCAGGCGCGTTTCCTGCAAACCCCGCGCGCCGCGCGCGGCCTGGTCGCGGCCCAGGCGGCGCTGACCGATGTGCTGGTCCGCGTGGCCTTCGACTCCGCCCGGCTTCTGCATCCGCTGGCCAATCCGACCGAGGCCGAGCGCCTTGCCGTCCTGGCGGTCGGCGGCTACGGCCGGGCCGAGATGGCGCCGCAATCCGACGTGGACCTCTTGTTCCTGTCGCCCTGGAAGATCACGCCCTGGGCCGAGAGCGTGATCGAGACCATGCTCTACATGCTGTGGGACCTGAAGCTGAAGGTCGGTCATGCCAGCCGCACGGTGAAGGACTGCGTCCGCCTCGCGCGTGAGGACATCACCATCCGCACCGCGCTCCTGGAGCATCGCTTCATCTGCGGCGATGCCTCCCTGGCCGAGGCGGTGGACAGCGCGCTCTGGTCCGAGCTCTTCCGCAACTCGGGCCCCGAATTCATCGAGGCCAAGCTGGCCGAGCGGGGCGAGCGGCACCGGCGCCAGGGCGGCCAGCGCTATGTGCTCGAGCCCAACGTCAAGGAAGGCAAGGGCGGGCTGCGCGACCTGCAGACGCTGTACTGGATCGGGAAATACCTGCACCGGGTGCCTTCAGCCGAGGGGCTGGTCGAAGCCGGCCTCCTGTCGCGCGAGGAGTTCGACAGCTTTGCCAGGGCCGAGGATTTCCTCTGGGCCGTGCGTTGCCATCTGCACTACATCACCGGCCGGCCGGCCGATGTGCTGACCTTCGACCTCCAGGTCGAGGTGGCGGCGCGGATGGGCTATCGCGACGCGGGCGGGCGGCGGGCGGTGGAGCATTTCATGCAGGACTATTTCCGCCACGCGACCCGGGTGGGGGAACTGACCCGGATCTTCCTGACCGAGCTCGAGGCCCGTCACGCCAAGCGCGAGGCCAGCATCTTCGGCATCTTCAAGCTGACCAAGCGCGTCCGCCGGGGCTACAAGCTGGTGCAGGGCCGGATCGACGTGGCCGATCCGCAAGCCTTCCTTGCCGACAAGCTGAACATCCTGCGCGTCTTCGAAGAGGCCTTGCGGACCGGCTACCTGCTGCACCCCAACGTGATGCGGCTGGTGGCTGCCAACCTGCACCTGATCGACGACGAGCTGCGCGAGAACCCCGAGGCGCGGCGGCTGTTCCTGGACCTGCTCCTGAAGCACGGCAACCCGGAACGCAGCCTGCGCCGGATGAACGAGCTCGGGGTGCTCTCCGCCTTCATCCCCGAATTCGAGCCCATCGTCGCGATGATGCAGTTCAACGTCTACCACCATTACACGGTGGACGAGCACATCATCCAGACCATCTCCTGCCTGGCCCAGATCGAGCGGGGCGAGCTGATCGAGGACCTGCCGCTCTCTTCTTCGCTGCTCAAGGGCGGGATCAACCGGCGGGTGCTTTACGTCGCGCTGCTGCTGCACGACATCGGCAAGGGCCGGCCCGAGGACCATTCGATCCTCGGCGCGCAGATCGCGCGGCGGATCTGTCCCCGGCTGGGGCTGGAGCCCGAGGAATGCGAGACGGTCGAATGGCTGGTGCGCTATCACCTGCTGATGTCCGACACGGCGCAAAAGCGCGACATCGGCGATCCCAGGACGGTGCGCGACTTCGCCAAGGCGGTGAAGTCGAAGAAGCGGCTGGACCTCCTTACCGTGCTGACCGTCTGCGACATCCGCGGCGTCGGCCCCGGCACCTGGAACAACTGGAAGGCCATGCTGCTGCGCCAGCTTTACCAGCAGACGGCGGATGCGCTGGAGGGGGGCCTCGAGACGCTGAACCGGGAAAACCGGATGGGCGACGCGACCCGCGCGCTGCGCGAAAGGCTCCCGGGCTGGAGCAAGGCCGCGCTGGAGCACGAGACGACGCGGCATTACGCCCCCTACTGGCAGGGGCTTTCGACCGACACCCATGTCGTCTTCGCCCAGCTCCTGCAAGGCCTTTCCGATGACGAGATCCGCATCGACCTGCATCCCGATCCCGACCGCGACGCGACGCGGGCCTGCTTTGCGCTCGCCGACCATCCCGGCATCTTCAGCCGCCTGGCCGGCGCGCTGGCGCTGGTCGGCGCGAACGTGGTGGACGCGCGGACCTATACCTCCAAGGACGGCTATGCCACCGCCGTCTTCTGGGTCCAGGACATCGAAGGCCACCCCTACGAGGCCAGCCGCCTGCCCCGCCTGCGGCAGATGATCGACAAGACCCTGAAGGGCGAGGTCGTGGCGCGCGAGGCGCTGAAGGACCGCGACAAGCTGAAGAAGCGCGACCGCGAGTTCCGCTTCCCGACCCATATCACCTTCGACAACGAAGGATCGGACATCTACACCATCATCGAGGTCGATACCCGCGACCGTCCGGGCCTGCTCTACGACCTGACCCGGACGCTGGCCGGCAACAACATCTACATCGCCTCGGCCGTGATCGCGACCTATGGCGCGCAGGTGGTGGACACCTTCTACGTCAAGGACATGTTCGGCTTGAAACTGCACCAGAAACACCGGCAAGAGGCGCTGGACCGCAAGCTCCGCGTCGCCATCGCCGAGGGTGCAGAGCGGGCGCGGGCATGAACCCTACCGGCGCGGGGGGGGGGGGGGGGGCGGGCCCGGGGGGGGGGGGGCCCCCCCGCGCGCGGGCCCCGGGGGGGACG
>NZ_JAEACP010000013.1:135846-153595 GCF_015999335.1 Tabrizicola soli
CCCTACCGGCTCGTCGAGCACTTCGTGCACTCCTCGCGACGGGGCCGCCCCGCGAGGAGTGCACGAAGTGCTCGACGAGCCGTCCCGAAAGCGCAGGAAAGACCGCACAGCATGAAACCCGTCCGCCTGGTCAAGGGCTTTGTCACCGTGGGCTTCTGGACCCTGGTCAGCCGCGTGGCGGGCCTGGTCCGCGACATCTTCCTTGCCCGCTATCTCGGCGACGGCACGGTGGCGCAGGCCTTCGTCGTGGCGCAATCGCTGCCCAACATGTTCCGCCGCTTCTTCGCCGAGGGCGCCTTCAACTTCGCCTTCGTGCCGATGTTCGCCAAGAAGGTCGAGGCGGGCGAGGACGCGCAGGGCTTTGCCGGCGATGCCTTCTGGGGCATGGCGGCCTTCCTGGCGCTCTTCTCGGCCGTGGCCATCCTGCTCATGCCGGGGCTCGTCGTCCTGATGGCCTCGGGCTTCGTCGGCGATGATCGGTTCGACGTCGCGGTGACGCTGGGCCGGATCGCCTTCGCCTATATCCTGTTCATCTCGCTGACCGCGCTGATGTCGGGGATGCTGAATGCGGCGGGGAAATTCGCGGTGACCTCGGTCGTCACCGTGCTGCTGTCGCTGACCATGATCGCGGGCATGCTTCTGGCGGCGCGGATGGGCTGGGACATGGGCCGGACGCTGGCCTGGTCGGTCACCGTGTCGGGGGTGCTGCAACTCCTGGCGACCTGGGCGGCGGTGCGGCACCTGGGCTACCGGCTGGCGTTCCGCTGGCCGCACCTGACGCCGGACCTGAAGCGTCTGGCCGTGATCGCCGCCCCGGCCGTGCTGGCGGGCGGCGTGGTGCAGATCAACCTGATCGTCGGCCGCCAGGTCGCCAGCCTGACCGACGGCGCCGTGGTCTGGCTCTACAACGCCGACCGGATCTACCAGCTGCCCCTGGGCGTCGTCGGCATCGCCATCGGCATCGTCCTCCTGCCCGACCTGTCACGCCGCCTGCGGGCCGAGGATCACGAAGGCTCGCGCGCCTCGTTCAACCGCGGGACCGAGTTCGCGCTGCTGCTGACCCTGCCCGCCGCCGTGGCGCTGATGGTCATCGCCTTGCCGATCATCAGCGTCCTCTTCCAGCGCGGCGAATACGGCCCCGAGGCGACGGCCAGCACCGCCTGGGCGCTGGCCGCCTATGGCGCGGGCCTGCCGGCCTTCGTCCTGCACAAGGTGCTGCAACCGCTGTTCTACGCCCGCGAGGACACGCGCTCGCCCTTCCGCTATGCCGTCATCTCGATGGTGGTGAACGCGGCGCTGGCGATCGGCCTCCTGCCGCTGATCGGCTGGCTTGCGGCGGCGGTGGCGACCACGGCGGCGGCCTGGGTCATGGTCTGGCAACTCTGGCACGGCAGCCGCGCCATGGGCGACGCCGCCCGCCTGGACGACCGCTTCCGCTATCGCCTGCCGCGCATCGCCTTCGCCTCGGCGCTGATGGGAGCGGTCCTGTGGGGCCTGAGCCTGCCGCTGGCCGGCACGCTGGCCACGCCGGGCCTGCGCACCCCGGCCCTGGGCGGGATCGTGCTGGCCGGCATGGCGGTCTACTTCGGCACTGTCCTTGCCATCGGCGGGATGAGCTGGGTCGAGCTGAAAGGCGCCTTCCGCCGTCAGCGCTGACGCATCTTGTCCATCACCCGGGCCCAGCCGCCCGGGCTGACCACGAAGGACAGAAGGAACCCGGCCGCGAAGCCGGCGATGTCGGCCACCCAGTCCCAGTTGCCGCCGAACAGGACGCCGAACAGCAGCTGGAAGAACAGCAGCATCCCGATCAGGCTGAAGGCGCGGTACCTGTTCGCACCCGTCCTGGCCAGGTTCACCCACAGAAGGAAGGTGAAGGCCCCGATCAGCCCGTAGACCGCCGGATAGGCCCCGATCAGCGGCGCGCGCAGCCCCGGCACCAGAAAGCCATAGGCCAGCGCCCCCGCCATGGCCGAGCCGAGGAACACCGCCAGCACCGCCCACCAGCGGAAGATCTCGCCCACCATCTTGCCCAGCGCCAGCAGGATCACCACCGCGAACATCGCATGGGTAAAGCTGCCGTGGACGATGGTGTAGGTGAACAGCCGGTGCAGCTCCTCCAGCGGATAGCCGCCGGTCTCCCACTGGTGGCGCATCAGGTCGGGGAAGGCCCCGAAGCGCTCCACCGCCTGCAACCGCCAGCCGACGCCCTGCGCGCCGCCGACCAGACCGCGCTCGGCCAGGGTCAGGACGATCTCCATCGCCACCAGCGGCAGGGCCAGGACCCAGACCACCACCGGCAACGGGTTGATCGGCGCAGCGTTATAGTCGCGGTTCATGTCCAGCCTGCCCTGATTGACGCCTCTTGCCCCTTGGATTACGCGGGATCGGCAGCTTTATCCAGACGGAGCCAACCCATGTCCACCCAGGCCTCGGCGGTCCAAACGCCGACATCCTTCAAGCCCCGCATCTTCTCGGGCATCCAGCCCTCGGGCGGGCTCACGCTTGGCAACTACCTTGGCGCGCTGCGGCGCTTTGTCGAGAAGCAGGACGAGGGGATCGAGACGATCTACTGCCTCGTCGACATGCATGCGATCACCGTCTGGCAGGATCCCGCCCGCCTGCGCCAGCAGACGCGCGAGGGCGCCGCCGCCTTCCTCGCCGCCGGGATCGACCCCGCGCGCTCCATCCTCTTCAACCAGAGCCAGGTCTCGGCCCATGCCGAGCTGGCCTGGATCTTCAACTGCGTCGCGCGCATGGGCTGGATGGGCCGCATGACCCAGTTCAAGGACAAGGCCGGCAAGAACTCCGAGAACGTCAGCCTCGGCCTCTTCGCCTATCCCGCGCTGATGGCCGCCGACATCATGGCCTACCACGCCACCATGGTCCCGGTCGGCGAGGACCAGAAGCAGCACCTGGAGCTGACCCGCGACATCGCGATCAAGTTCAACAACGACTACAAGGTCGATTTCTTCCCGGTGGTCGAACCCCTGATCGAGGGCGCCGCGACCCGCGTCATGTCGCTGCGCGACGGCACCAGGAAGATGTCGAAGTCCGACCCTTCCGATCAAAGCCGGATCAACCTGACCGACGATGCCGACGCCATCGCCCAGAAGATCCGCAAGGCCAAGACCGACCCCGAACCGCTGCCCGAAAGCATCGAGGGCCTGCGCGACCGGCCCGAGGCGCGCAACTTGGTGAACATCTATGCCGCCCTTGCGGGCCACACGGTCGAGCAGGTGGTCCGCGACTTCGCCGGCGCGCAGTTCGGCACCTTCAAGCCGGCGCTGGCCGATCTCGCGGTGGCCAAGCTCTCGCCGATCACCGAGGAGATGAACCGCCTGATGGCCGACCCGGGAGAGATCGACCGCATCCTCGCCGACGGCTCCGAGCGCGCCGATGCCATCGCCCGCCCGATCCTGGAGCAGGTCTACGACATCACCGGCATGATCCGCTCGCGCCGGGGCTGACTGTCACAGGGCCGATTCAAGCGGGCGCTATTCCAGGGGCGGTCGGAGACGCGTGCTGTCCCCCAATCGCCGCGAGGCCAGGCCCCGCCGTCCCCCGCGGGCCCGGCCAGGTACCGATCCGCCCCCATGCGCCCTTCCGCATGGGGGCCCTTTTTCCAGCCCCGGCCACACAACAGTCGAGCTTGTCCACAGCTTATTTCCGAAGAAATCGCTTTACAGGCTTCCGCTTTGGCCACACCATATCTAGTAAGGGTCTCGTCAGGCGCACGCAGACCCTTGCCAGACACCCAGCTTCTAGTGGGTCTCGGCCCGCCCGAAGCTTAATGATGAGGCCGGGCATGTCGCTTTCCGAAGACTACGCAACGATGGACGATCTGCACCCGATCGACATCGTCGAGACCCTGGCCGAACACCATGCCTGGGAATTCGACCGCGTGACCGACGACCAGATCGCCATGGCGGTCGAGGGGCAGTGGCGCACCTACTCGCTCACCCTGGCCTGGAACCCGCAGGACGAGACGCTGCGCCTGATCTGCACCTTCGAGATGGAGCCGCCGGAGCACCGTATCCCCGCGCTCCACGATGTGCTGAACCGCTGCAACGACATGGTCTGGACCGGGGCCTTCACCTGGTGGGCCGAGCAGAAGCTGATGGTCTGGCGCTACGGGCTGGTGCTGTCCGGCGGGCAGGTCGCGGGACCGGAACAGATCGACCGGCTGATCGCCAGCGCCGTGATGGCGGCCGAACGGTTCTACCCGGCGTTCCAGCTGGTCTCCTGGGGCGACCAGACTCCGGCCGAGGCGATGAAAGTCGCCATTGCCGAGGCTTACGGCCGCGCCTAACCTCCCCCCCGGTTTGAAGGGGGGTTCGATGACCTTGGATCGCGTGGCCCGGGACGGGCTGGTGCTGCTTGGCTGCGGCAAGATGGGAACGGCGCTCTTGACGGGCTGGCTGGCGGCGGGGGTGCCGCCGGGCTCGGTCTGGGTGATCGAGCCGAACCCGACCGACTGGCTGAAGGGGACCGGAGTCCATCTGAACCGGGGGGTTCCCGCCGCCCCCGCCGTGGCGCTTCTGGCGGTGAAGCCGCAGATGATGGGCGCGGCGCTGCCCGCGCTGCAGGCCCTGGGGAACGGGCGGACGCTCTTCGTCTCGATCGCCGCCGGCACCACCATCGCCAGCTTCGAGGCCGCGCTCGGCGACCGGACGCCCATCGTCCGCACCATGCCGAACACCCCCGCGATGGTCGGCCGCGGGATCACCGCGATCTGCCGCAACGCCCATGTCCCGGACGCCGGCTTCGCCCTGGCGCGCGAGTTGATGGCCGCCGTGGGCCAGGTGGTCGAGCTTGCGGGCGAGCACCAGATCGACGCGGTGACCGGCGTCTCCGGTTCGGGCCCGGCCTATGTCTTCCATCTGATCGAAGCGATGGCGGCCGCCGGCGAGGCCGAGGGCCTGTCCCCCGAGGTGGCGATGCAACTGGCCCGCGCCACGGTCTGCGGCGCGGGCGAACTGGCGTTCCAGAGCCCCGAGACGGCCGCGCAACTGCGCATCAACGTCACCTCTCCCGGCGGGACCACGGCGGCGGCGCTGGCGGTGCTGATGGACGAGGGCTCGGGCTTTCCGCCACTGCTCAAGCGCGCGGTCAAGGCCGCCGCCGACCGGGGACGGGAGCTGGGCAAATGACCATCACCTACGGCGATTTCGAGAAGGTCGACATCCGCGTCGGCCGCATCACCCGCGCCGAGCCCTTCCCCGAGGCGCGGAAACCGGCCTACCGGCTCTGGGTCGATTTCGGGCCCGAGATTGGCGAGAAACGCTCCTCGGCGCAGATCACCACGCATTACACGCTGGAGGAGCTGGTCGGCCGCCAGGTGCTGGGCGTGGTGAACTTCCCGGCCCGGCAGATCGGCCCGGTCCTGTCCGAGGTGCTGGTCCTCGGCCTGCCGGACGAGGATGGCCAGGTCGTGCTGATCGGGCCGGGGCATGAGGTTCCGCTGGGGGGAAAACTGTTCTGATGCAACGCCTTCTGATCACCCGCCGCCTGCCCGACCGCGTGCTCGACGCCGCCCGCGCCCGCTTCGACGTGACCTTGCGCGACCGGACCGCGGTGCTGGCGCCCGAAGAACTCCGCGCCGCGCTGCGCGACTACGACGCCGTGCTGCCGACGCTGGGCGACCGCTTCCAGGCCGCCGTTTTCGCCGATGTGCCGCAGCCCCGCGCGAAACTGCTGGCGAATTTCGGCGTGGGCTACAACCACATCGACGCCGAGGCCGCGAAAGCCGCCGGGATCGCCGTGACCAACACCCCCGGCGCGGTGACCGATGCCACGGCCGACATCGCGCTCGGCCTGATCCTGATGACAGCCCGCCGCCTGGGCGAGGGCGAGCGCCTCCTGCGCGCGGGCAAGTGGGAGGGCTGGGGGCCGGTGCAGATGCTGGGCACCCATGTCACCGGCAAGAGGCTGGGCGTGATCGGCATGGGCCGGATCGGCAAGGCCATCGCGAAGCGTTGCCACTACGGCTTCGACATGGAGGTCGTGTTCTACAACCGCTCCCCGGTCGCCGATCCCGGCCTGCCCGCGCGCCAGGTCGGGATGGAGGAGGCGATGGCCGCCGATTTCGTCGTCATCGCCGTGCCGGGCGGCAAGGCCACGCATCACCTGATCGACGCGGCGGCGCTGGGGATGATGCGGCCGCAGGGCATTTTCGTGAACATCAGCCGCGGCGACGTCGTGGACGAGGCCGCGCTGGTCGAGGCCTTGCAGAAGGGCCGGATCGCCGGGGCCGGCCTCGACGTCTACGAATTCGAGCCCAAGGTCCCCGCGGCCCTGACCGGGATGGAGAACGTGACCCTCCTGCCCCATCTCGGCACCGCCTGCCTGGAGGTGCGCGAGGCGATGGGGATGATGGCGGTGGCGAACCTGATCGCCTGGGCCGAGGGCAAGGCGCTGCCGAACCACGTCAACCCATGATCCTCTCCCGCGCCCGGCGGTTCATCTTCGTCCACGCCCCGAAGACGGGCGGAACGGCCTTTGCCCTGGCCTATGAGGCACGGGCGGCCAAGGACGATATCCTGATCGGCGACACGCCCAAGGCGCGGCAGCGGGCCGGGCGCTGGAAGGGGATCAGAACGGCGGGACGGGTCTGGAAGCACTCGACCCTGGCCGATGTGGTCGGGCTGGTCACGCCCGAGGAGATCGCCGCCTGCCAGGTGGCGACGCTGGTGCGCAATCCCTGGGACCGGGCGGTCAGCTATTACCACTGGCTGCGGGTGCAGGGCTTCGCCCATCCCGCCGTAGGCCTTGCCAAGGCCCATGACTTCTCGGGCTTTCTGAACCATCCGCAGACCCGGGCCAGCCTCCGCCTCTGGCCCTACGGCGCCTACCTGCGGCAGGGCGATGGGTCGGAAGCGCCGGGCGTCTTCATCCGGCTGGAGCATTACGCCCTGGACGTCGCCCCGGTCGAGGCGCATCTCGGCTTCCGCCTGCCCCTGCGGCGCGCCAACGCCAGCGACCGGGGCCAGGACTGGCGGCCCCACTACTCGGACCGGGATGCCGCACTGGTCGCGGATCTCTGCGCCGAGGACGTTGCCCGCTTCGGCTACCGTTTCGATCCGTGAACGCGGGGCGACGTGGGCAGATTGCCCACCCTACGGATCGTCCCGCCCCGTAGGGTGGGCGATTCCGCCCACGCACCTACCTGCGGGCGTCCCGTCACCTTCCGCCCGACCCGCAGGGTGGGCGATTCGCCCACCCTGCGCCCGCCCTTCATGCAACAGCCTTCTCGCCCGCGAACCGGCCGTAGAAGGTCTCGCCCGTCTCCGCCATTTCCCGCAGCAGCGCCGGGGCGTGGAAGCGCGGCCCGAACTGCGCCGTCAGGCCCCGGCAGATCTCCACCGCCCGCGCCGCGCCGATCATGTCCAGCCAGGAGAACGGCCCGCCCGACCAGGGCGCGAAGCCCCAGCCGAGGATCGCTCCGACATCGCCCTCGCGGATATCGGTCAGCACCCCATCCTCCAGCGCCCGGACCGCCTCCAGCACCTGGACGAAGAGCAGCCGGTGCTGCACGTCCGCCAGGCTGGGCTGCATCTTGTCCAGCGGATATTTCCGCTCCAGCCCCTCCCAGAGGCCCAGCCGCTCGCCCTTCTCGTCATAGGCATAGAACCCCGCCTGCGCCTTGCGGCCAAGACGGCCCTGGTCGGCCATCCAGAACAGCACCGGGTCCACCGCCGCGTCCGGGTAGTCCTTGCCCATCGCGGCCTTCGTCGCCCTGGCGATCTTCACGCCGAGGTCGATCGAGGTCTCGTCCACCAGTTGCAGCGGCCCCAGCGGCATGCCCACCAGCTTCGCCGCGTTCTCCACCAGCGCCGGCTCCACCCCCTCGGCCACCATGCGGATTCCCTCGTTGATATAGGGGATGATGCAGCGGTTGGCGTAGAAGAAGCGGGCGTCGTTGACCACGATCGGGGTCTTGCGGATCTGGCGCACGAAATCCAGCGCCTTGGCCACGGCGCGATCGCCCGTGGCCTTGCCGCGGATGATCTCGACCAGCATCATCTTGTCCACCGGGCTGAAGAAATGGATGCCGATGAACTGCTCCGGCCGCTGGCTGGCCGCCGCGAGGCCGGTGATCGGCAGGGTCGAGGTATTGGTGGCGTAGATGCAATCCGCGCCGACCACTGCCTCGACCTTCGCCGTCACCTCGGCCTTGACCTTCGGGTCCTCGAACACCGCCTCCACGATCAGGTCGGCCCCGGCAAGCGCGGCGTAATCGGTGGTGGCGGTGATCCGGCCCAGCACCTCGGCGCGTCTCTCGGCCGTCACCTTGCCGCGCTTCACCCCCTTGTCCAGAAGCGCCCCGGAATGGGCCTTGCCCCGGTCGGCCGCCTCCTGCGCCGCGTCGATCAGCACCACCTCGATCCCCGCATTGGCCGCGACATAGGCGATCCCCGCCCCCATCATGCCCGCGCCGATCACGCCCAGCTTGCCGACCGCCTGATCCGCCACCTTCGGCCGGTTCGCGCCCTTCTCCAGCGCCTCCTTGTTGATGAAGAGGCTGCGGATCATCGCGGCGGAGGACGGGTTCATCAGCACCGAGGTGAAATGCCGCGCCTCGATCTTCAGCGCGGTGTCGAAGGGCACCAGCGCGCCCTCGTAGACCGCCGAGAGCAGCGCCTTCGCCGCCGGGTAGACGCCCATGGTCTTGGCGTGGACCATCGCGCTGGCCCCGACAAAGGTCATGAACCCCGCCGGGTGATAGGGCGCGCCGCCCGGCATCTTGTAGCCCTTCGCATCCCAGGGTTTCACCAGGTCGGCATCCTTGGCCGACAGCACCCACTCCCTGGCCCGCTTGAGCAGCTCCTCGGGCGCGACGACCTCGTCGACCAGCCCCGCCGCCTTCGCCTCCTTCGGCGAGGAGAGCTTGCCCTCCAGTAGGAACGGCGCCGCCATCATCGCGCCCAGCTTGCGGACCAGCCGCGTCGTGCCGCCCGCGCCGGGAAAGATGCCGACCATGATCTCGGGCAGGCCGATCCTGGCCTTCGGGTTGTCGGCGGCGATGATCCGGTGGCAGGCCAGCGGCAGCTCCAGCCCGATCCCCAGCGCCGTGCCGGGCAGCGCCGCGACGATGGGCTTGGCCCCCTTCAGCGTCTTCGGGTCCATCCCCGCCCGCTCGATCTTGCGCAAGGTCTGGTGCATCTGCATCACGCCGTCAAAGATCGCCTGCGCCCCCCCGGCCCGCATCCTGGCGATGACGTTCAGGTCCATCCCCCCGGCGAAATCCTTCTTGCCGGAGGTGATGATCACCCCCTTGACCGACCCGTCGGCCAGCGCCTGGTCGATCAGCCCGTTCAGCGCCGCAAACGCTTCGGTCGACATGACGTTCATCGACTTGCCGGCCACGTCCCAGCTGATGGTGGCGACGCCCTCGGCATCGGTGGTCATGGTGAAATCGGTCATCGGTTCGTCTCCTTGGGCCAGCCGGGATAGGGCGTGCCGTCCTTGTGCGACAAGGTGCGCAGGCCCTTCCGGCGCGAGTAATGCAGGTCGATGTCGGGATAGGTCACCTCGTCCTCGGGCAGGCGCGAGCCCACGACGAAATAGGTGACCGGCTGGTCGCCGCGGTTTTCCAGGCAATGCGCATTCGCCACGCCCGCAGGCCAGCAGGCGCACATGCCGGGGGACAGGTCATGTGGTCCGTCGTTCTCGTGCAGCGTGACGGCGCCGCCGAGGGTATAGAGAAACTCGTCCTCCTCCGCATGCCAGTGCCGGTGGCTCGACCGCGCGCCAGGCATCAGCATCTCGGTGAAGGCGCCGAACTGGGTCAGCCCGCCCGCGTCGGACAGGGGATGCGCCAGGTAATCGCCCAGCGCATCATAAGGCGCGGGGGCGGAACCCGGAACCTGCTCGCCGGGAACCGACCCGGCGCGGATCACGACCGGGTGGTCCGTGCCGTCCCAGGACCGGCCCCAGGGCGCGCGCAGGTCCAGAAGTCCGGGCGGCAGGTCGCCGCCCTTCACCCGGTTGCCGGCCGCATCAAGGATCGCCCAGGTCGCCGCGGCGTTCACCTGACGCAGGCCCTCGTCCGGATAGGTGCAGACATCCCCCGCCGCGCGGCTGCCGACGATCAGACAGCGGCAGGGCGCATCGCTACGGTTCAGCAGGCGATGCGCATTCGGCCGGCCATGCGGCCAGGCGATGGCATCGCCGGGGCCGAGGTCGTGAAACCCCGCCTCGTCCTGCAGGGTCACGCAGCCCTCCAGCACATAGGCGAACTCGTCCTCGGCCGAGTGCCAGTGCCGCCGCCCCGTGCTTGCGCCGGGAAACAGGGTCTGCTCATGGACGCCGAATTGCCGCAGCCCGCCCGCATCCGACAGGTGCAGCGTCACCGCCCGGCCAAGGCGCGGCAGATCGGCTTCGGGCGTCCGGCTCGGCCGCAGGGAGGCGAGGTCGAGGATCATCCCGGCTCCGCTCCCCGCATGAGCACATGGCCGAAGATGTCCGCATCGGTTAGCGGCCATTCCGTGCCGTCCAGCATGTCGTACTGCGCTTGCGAAAACAGCCAGCGGTCGCCGCGCCGCACCAGCGAATGCCGCGACAGATGCGGCGAGGCCACCCGCTCGCCGTCGGCGATCAGGTGGCTGTAGTGCCAGCCGTCGATCCGGTCGCGGGCGACGAAATCGGCAGTGCGGGCGATGCGTTCGTAATGCGTGATGCCCCGCGCCCGCAGCCCGTTCACGATCGCGTCGAAAGTCGGGCGCATCTCCTCGGCCGAGGCGACGAGAAAGGTCGCCCTGCGGGTCTGGACCAGGAAGGGCAGGTCCAGAAGCTGCATGTAGGCGGCAAAGCCTCCCTCCCGCATGGCCCGGTTGGCCGCGTCCAGCGCCCGCTGGAAAATCTCCAGTGGATTCATCGCACCCCCTTGAAATCGCTACCGTCCTTATGGGTGAAGCGGGCCTTTCCAGCCTCGATCTCCAGCCGCAGGTCCACATCGGAATAGGTCGCCACCTCGCGCGGGGCCCTGGTGCCGATCACCAGGAACCGCGCCACCCGGTCGCTGCGGTTGATGAAATGATGCCCGTCGGGGTCGCCCGCCGGGAAGGCCGCGCAATCGCCCGGCCGCATCACCGTCTCGCCCGCGTCCTGCACCAGGGTGCATTCGCCCTCGGTCACCATCACGAACTCGTCCTCGTGCCGGTGCCAATGGCGCAAGGAGGACAGTGCGCCCGGCTCCAGCGTCACCAGGTTGACGCCGAACTGCGTCAGCCCCCCGGCCTCGCCCAGCCGCAGCGAGGACCGGCCCCGCATCATGCCGGCATAGGGTTCGGGATAGATCGAGCCGGTCTTCACCGGCACCTTGGCGGGGTCGATCACGGGCATGGCAAGTCCTCGGCCGGGGCGCCTGCCCCCGAGGACGCGGGCCTCAGGCAGACAGGGCGAGAGACGCGAAATGCGGCCGGAATTCCGGCATCGAAAGCGTGAGGTTCTGCACCATCTCGATCATCAGGCCGGGGGATTCGGCGGTCAGATAGTAGATCGTGGAGGCGAGGCGCGACTGTTCCGGCGACAGGGCCCGCTCCTCCCAGTCGACCCAGACCCGGACGCCCCTGCCACGCGGCAGTTCCAGCGCGGCGATCCGCGGAACCAGCGCGAACACGCCCCGCTTCAGGTAGATGGCCCGTTGCAGGACCAGCATCGCCTCGGCCTCGGCCGGGGTCCGCACGATGACCGGGCCGGCGCCCAGCCAGACCGGGAACGGATAGCGATATCCCGCCGCCACGCGGTCGATCTGGCCGGACATCAGCCAGTCGGCACGATTGCACAGGTGCGATGCGACCTGAGTGAACACGATCCGGCAGTCCTTCCCAGTTTGTCGTGCAAGCCCCGAGCTTGGGAGAATCATCCTTGAGATGACCGGGAAAGACGACATTTCCATGGCCGCAGGCCAGATCATGGCGGTCATGATGCCGCAGCATGACGCGGGGCAAGGTCGCGGCCGGCATCGGTCAGACCCGCTCGATGATCGTCGCGGCACCCATTCCGCTGGCGATGCAAAGGGTTGCGAGGCCAAGCTCCTTGTCCTGCCGTTCCAGCTCGTCCAGAAGCGTGCCGATGATGATCGCGCCCGTGGCGCCCAGCGGATGGCCCATGGCGATGGCGCCGCCGTTGACGTTGACCAGCGCGGGATCGACGTCGAAGGCCTGCTGGAAGCGCAGGACCACGCTGGCGAAGGCCTCGTTCACCTCGAAGAGGTCGATGTCGCGGATGCCGATCCCGCTGTCCTTCAGGATCTTCTGCGTCGCCGGCACCGGGCCGGTCAGCATGATCGTCGGGTCGGTGCCGACCTTGGCCGTGGCGCGGATCCGCGCGCGCGGCTTCAGCCCGTGCGCGCGGCCGAACTCGGCGCTGCCGACCAGCACCGCCGCCGCCCCGTCGACGATGCCGCTGGAGTTGCCCGCATGGTGGATATGCTCGATCCGCTCCAGATGCGGATATTTCATCAGCGCGACCTTGTCGAAGCCCGGCATGACCTCGCCCATGTCCTTGAAGGCGGGCCGCAGCGCGCCCAGGGTCTGCATGTCGGTGGCGGGCCGCATGTATTCGTCGGTGGCAAGGATCGGCAGCCCGTTCTGGTCGCGGATGGTCAGGACCGACCTGTCGAACCGCCCCTCGGCCCAGGCCTGCGCCGCGCGGCGCTGCGATTCCACCGCCAGCGCATCGGCCTCATCGCGGGTAAAGCCGTATTCGGTGGCGATGATGTCGGCGCTGATCCCCTGCGGCACGAAATAGGTCTTCATCGCGAGGCCGGGATCGACCGCGATCGCCGCCCCGTCGCTGCCCATCGCGACGCGGCCCATCATCTCGACCCCGCCGGCGATATAGCCGTGGCCCGCGCCGCCCCTGACCTGGTTCGCCGCCAGGTTCACCGCCTCCATCCCGCTGGCGCAGAAGCGGTTGATCGCAAGGCCCGGAATCCGCTCGTCCAGCCCCGAGGCCAGCACCGCCGACCGCGCCAGGCAGCCGCCCTGCTCGCCCACCTGGGTGACATTGCCCCAGATCACATCCTCGACCGCATGGCCCTCCAGCCCGTTCCGCTCCTTCACCGCGTCCAGCACCCTGGCGGACAGCGCGACCGAGGTCAGCTCATGCAGCGCGCCGTCGGGCCGGCCCTTGCCGCGGGGGCTGCGGACGGCGTCGTAGATATAGGCTTCGGTCATCTTCGTCTCCTCAAGCGCCGGGAAAGGCCCGGGTCATCAGATCATAGGGGTGCCGCCAGCCCGGCAACCCGGCGATGCGGCCAAGCCAGGCGTCGACATGCGGCCAGTCGGCGCGGTCGAAGCCGAAGGGTTCGGGGTAGTAGAGATAGCCGCAGCAAGAGAGGTCGGCGATGGTCGGGCCGTCCCCGACGATCCAGTCGCGGGTGGCGAGGTGGTCGTCCAGCACCCTGTAGGCGGCCTTCAGGCGGCCGTGCAGGAAGGGGACCACCCCCTCGGGGCGCTTCTCCGGCGGCAGGAAATTCATCAGGAAGCGGGTCGTGCCGATGGTGGTGGAAAGCTTGTGGTTGTCCCAGAACAGCCAGCGCAGGATGTCCCGCCGCTCGGCCGCAGAGCGGCCGCCCAGCGCGCCGGTCTTCGAGGAGATGTAGTCGAGGATCACCCCGGACTGCGTCAGCGTCACCTCGCCGTCGACCAGAACCGGAACCTCGCCCATCGGGTTGATCTGGCGAAACTCCGGCGACCGGGCCTCGCCCCGGAAGAAGTCGACGTGGATGGGCGTCCAGTCAAGCTCGGCCATCTCCAGCGCCAGCGCGCATTTGTAGGCGTTGCCGCTTTCGCCGAAACAGTAAAGCTTCATCCCCGCCCCCTCCTTTCCAGGCCGCGCCCCCGGCACGGCCGTTGCAGTGAGTATTTTCGCCAAGAGGAAGAACCTTTCGTTAACCCTTCCCGGCTAGCCTCCCCCTCGCGGTACAGGCTGGAGAGCCGATGACCGCCCAAGGGGAAGCTCCACCCCGCCCGGTCGCATGGCCAAGGCGATGATCGCGGGGTGGGGTGGACCATGGCTGCTTCCTCTTGGCGCAAAATACTCCCCCGCCGGAGGCGTCCCGCAGGTGCGGCCCGCGCGACGCCCGCCATCCCCCCAGCCTAGAACGCCTCGGCAGCCAAGGCCATCACCGGATCGGCGCCGGATTCGATCCGCGCCAGATGCATCGCGCAGGCCGGCAGCTGGCGGGCCATGTAGAAGCGCCCCGTCGCGACCTTGGCCTCGTGGAAGGCGCGGTCGCCGGTGCCCGCGTCCAGCGCGGCATAGGCGGCCCCGGCCATCCGGGTCCACATCAGGCCCAGGCAGACATGGCCCATCATGTGCAGGAAGTCATGGGACCCGGCCAGCGCCGCATTCGGGTCCTTCATGCCCTCGGCGATGAAGAACATCCCCGCCTGCTGCAGCGCCTTGGAGGCGGCCTTCAGCGGCTCGGTGAACGCGGCCATCCGCGGGTCGCCGTCATGCGCCTTGCACTCGGCCTTCACCATCGCGAAGAAGGCCATCACATGCCTGCCGCCATCCGCCGAAAGCTTGCGGCCCACCAGGTCCAGCGCCTGCACGCCGTTCGCACCCTCGTAGATCATCGCGATCCGCGCGTCGCGGGCGAACTGGGACATGCCCTGTTCCTCGATATAGCCGTGCCCGCCAAAGACCTGCTGCGCCTGCACCGCCATCTCGAAGCCCTTGTCGGTCTGGAAACCCTTCAGGACCGGGGTCAGAAGGCCCACCAGCCCGTCCGCCTCGGCGTCGCCGTGATGCGCCCGGTCGATCAGCGTCGCCCCCCAATAGGTCAGCGCGCGGGCGCCTTCGACAAAGCTCTTCTGCTCCATCAGGCTGCGGCGGATGTCGGGATGGACGATCAGCGGATCGGCCGGGCCCTCGGGGTTCTTCGCCCCCGTCACGTCGCGGCCCTGCAACCGCTCCTTCGCGTAAAGCGCCGCGTTCTGATAGGCCGCCTCGGCCACCGCATAGCCCTGCAGCGCCACGCCGAGCCGGGCCTCGTTCATCATGGTGAACATGGCCTTCATGCCCTTGTGGAGGTCCCCCAAGAGCCAGCCGGTCGCCCCGTCGTAGTTCATCACGCAGGTCGCATTGCCATGGATGCCCATCTTCTCCTCGACCTTGCCGACCGAGACGGCGTTGCGCTCCCCCAGCGAGCCGTCCGGATTCACCAGCAGCTTCGGCACGATGAAGAGGCTGATCCCCTTCGTCCCCTCGCCGCCGCCGGGGGCCTTGGCCAGCACCAGATGGACGACGTTCTCCGCCATGTCGTGATCGCCGGCCGAGATGAAGATCTTCTGCCCGGTGATCCTGTAGGACCCGTCCGCCTGCGGCTCGGCCCTGGTGCGCAACAGCCCCAGATCGGTGCCGCAATGCGGCTCGGTCAGGTTCATCGTGCCGGTCCATTCGCAGCTGACCAGCTTCGGCAGCCATTGCCGCTTCTGCTCCCCGGTCCCATGCGCCAGGATCGCGGAATAGGCGCCATGGGTCAGGCCCTGATACATGTTGAAGGCCATGTTGGCCGAGACGAAGGCCTCGTTCACGACGGTATGCATCAGGTAGGGCAGGCCCTGCCCGCCGTATTCGGCGGCGGCGTCCAGCGCCATCCAGCCGCCCTCGGAGAGGGTGCGGAACGCCGCCTTGAACCCGGCGGGCGTGCGGACGACGCCGTTTTCCAGCCGGCAGCCCTCGCGGTCGCCCACGGCGTTCAGCGGGGCCAGGATCTCCTCTGCGACCTTGGCCGCCTCCTCCAGCACCGCCCCGGTGAAGGCCCGGTCCAGATCGCCGTAGCCGGTAATCCCCGAGGCGCCGACCTGCAAGACGTCGTGCAGCAGGAACTGCATGTCCTTCACGGGGGCGGTATAGCTTGGCATTTCGATCCTCTCCCTTTGCTTCCGGTCTTCAGGCCGCCTGGCGCGGCACCAGGCCCATTGCCCTGGCCTCGGCAAGCTCGGCCTCCAGGTCGGCGATGGCCTGGTCCAGTTCGTCGCGCTGGTCCTTCATGCTGGCCAGCCGCTCCAGCGCCAGCTCGTAGATCCGCTGCCGCTGCGCCGCGTCCGAGCCGTCGCGGTCGTAAAGATCCAGCGTCTGCCGGATATCCTCCAGGCTGAACCCGAAGCGCTTGCCGCGCAGGATCAGCTTCAGCCGCGCCCGGTCGCGCCGGGTGAACAGCCGCCTGGTGCCCTGCCGGATCGGCGACAGCAGCTCCTTCGCCTCATAGAAGCGCAGGGTGCGCGGGGTGACGTTGTAGGTTTCGCACATCTCGCGGATGGTCATCGTGTCGGTCGTCGTCTCGGTCGTCATGGCAGAACTCTCGGCATGGCAGCATCTGCACCCGAGATGCGCGGCCAGTCTGGGGATTACCAGATAAGGTGACGTTAACGTCACCGTGACGTCGCGTCACGATCCCGTCCGACGCGGCGTCAGCCGGAGGGAGCCGCCAGCCGCGCGGCCTGATCCGGCCAAGGACGCGAGGCTCTGCCAGATGCGGGACGCCCGCGACTTCCTGAGCGACACGCAGCCCGCGCCGCACTGGCGCCTTTCCGCCGCCTCCGCTAGAACGGCGAAAAATGGCGATCACCCTCACCTCCCTTGCCGATCTGGCGGCGCATGGCTTCGATGACGTCATCGACGTCCGCTCGCCCGCCGAATATGCCGAGGATCACCTGCCCGGCGCGATCTCGCTGCCCGTCCTCGATGACGAGGAACGCGCCCGCATCGGCACGATCTACAAGCAGGTCAGCCCCTTCACCGCGCGCAAGCTGGGCGCGGCGCTGGTGGCCAGGAACGCGGCCCGGCATCTGGAGGGCCCACTCGCCGACCGGCCGGGGGGCTGGCGGCCGCTGGTCTACTGCTGGCGCGGCGGGCAGAGGTCGGGCTCCTTCGCGCTGATCATGGGCCAGATCGGCTGGCGGGTGGAAACCCTTGCCGGCGGCTACAAAAGCTGGCGCGGCCTCGTGGTGCGGGCGGTCTACGACACGCCCGTCGCTTCCCCGGTCGTGGTCCTCGACGGCAACACCGGCTCGGCCAAGACCGAGGTGCTGAACCTCCTGCCCGGTTTCGGCCTGCAGGTGATCGACCTCGAGGGCCTGGCCAACCATCGCGGCTCGCTTTTCGGCAACCTCGGCCCGCAGCCCTCGCAAAAGGCGTTCGAGGGCGCGCTGGCGCAGGTTCTGGCCGGACTCGACCCCAGCCGCCCCGTGGTGGTCGAGGCGGAAAGCTCGAAGATCGGCGAATGCCGCATCCCGCCCGAGCTCTGGAAGGCGATGACCGCCGCCCCGCGTCTGACCATCGCCGCCCCCCGCCCCGCCCGGGCCGAGTATCTGGCGCGGGCCTATGCCGACATGACCGCCGATCCCGCCCGCCTTGCCGCCACGCTGGACCTGCTGAAACCCCTCCACCCGCGCGAGGTGATCGACACCTGGCAAGCCCTCGCCGCCTCCGGGAACTTCGCCGCGCTGGCCGACGGCCTGATGGAGCGGCACTACGACCCCCGCTATGGCAAGCACCGCGAACGGATGCCCGCCCCGGCGGCCGAGATCGCCGCCGACCGGCTGGCCCCGCAAGATCTCCCCGGCATCGCCGAAAGGCTGGCCGGCGCGATCCGCCGCCTCTAGATGTGAATTCTCAGGAGGTTGTTCACCCGAGGCGGGGTTAGGCTGCAATCGCCAAACTCCAGCCGAGGACCCCGCAGGATGAACAACCCGCACCAAGGTGCCCGCCTTACCGTCTACAGTCGAGAGCA
>NZ_JAEACP010000014.1 GCF_015999335.1 Tabrizicola soli
CCCACATCCGACGCGAGAAACGCCGATCTGCCGCGCTGGCTTGACTGGTTCAACCGATCAAGACCACACTCCGCACTCAACCGAACGCCTCCCCTCTCAAAGGTGAACGACCTCGTAAGAACTCACACCTAGCGCCGCCGTCTCGGCACCAGCGGGATGTTCGACCGCGCGGCCTCGAACTCGGACGCCGGATGCGGCGGGCGGCCCCGCGTTGCCTGCCAGTAACCCCCCGCCCCGCGCCGCAACCAGGCCGGCAGGGTCAGGAGCAGCCCGGCGACGAATCCGCCCGCATGGGCCCAGTAGGCGACCCCGCCGGCATCGCTGGGGGTGCTGAGGCCCGCGAAGATCTGGATGCCGAACCACAGGCCCAGCACGATCCAGGCCGGGACCGCGAAGATGCGGAAGAAGATCAGGAAGATGAACAGCACATCGACCTTCGCGCGGGGAAACAGCAGCAGATAGCCCCCCATCACCCCCGCGATCGCGCCCGAGGCCCCGACCATCGGCAGGCGCGAGCCGGTGTCGGCCAGCGTCTGCAACCCCGCGGCCGCCAGCCCGGCGACAAGATAGAAGAGGAGGAAGCCGAAATGCCCCATCTCCTCTTCCAGATTGTCGCCGAAGATCCACAGGAACAGCATGTTCCCCGCCAGATGCAGCCAGCCCGCATGCAAAAACATCGAGGTCACGATGGTCTCGTAGCTGTGGCCCGCCATGATCCGGGCCGGGATCAGCCCCCAGTGGAAGAAGATCTCCTGCAGCTGGAAATCGTTCCGCCCGAGGAAGAACCCCAGGAAGACCAGCACGTTGATGGCGATCAGCGCGAGGGTGACAAAGGGCGTCTGGCCTGACGGATTATGGTCGCGGATCGGGAACATGGCGCAGCGTTCCCGATCCGCGCAGGGGCGTCAAGCCTCGGCGACAGCGGCCAGAAGCTGGGCGTTCCCGCCCGAGGCCGTGGTGTCGATGCACAGGTGCCGCTCCAGCAGCGCATGACCCGCATCTGGCGCGGCGATCAGGGGCAGGATCGGCCCGGCCCGCCCGGCAAGCGCCTGGGTATAGGCGCGCCCTTCGGCCGCATCGCCCCACCAGACGGCGCCGGAAAAGCCCTTCAGGTCGGCCAATGCTGCGGGCGCAAGGCCCGGCGCCTCGACCGCATGGCCGCCCAGCTTGCGCACCGCCTCGGCCTGCTCCAGCGCCGTGGTCCGTCCGGGACCCAGGCAGAGGACAGGCAGGCGCGGCACCTGCGTCAGCCGGTTCGATTCGCCGGTCGGCCCTGGCATGTCCTGCGCCACGGGCGTGACCACCGGCGCTGGCGCGGCCAGGGCGCGGGCGACATCGGCCACCGCGGTCGTCGCCCCGTCCGGGTCCGCGGCCGGAACCGGCGGCAGGGTGAAGCGGGCCAGGTAGTGCGGCCCGCCCGCCTTGGGCCCGGTGCCCGAAAGCCCCTCGCCGCCGAAGGGCTGGGAGCCGACGACCGCGCCGATCTGGTTGCGGTTGACATAGGTGTTGCCCACCGTCAGCCCCTCGACGATGCTCTGCACCCGGTCGTCGATGCGGCTATGCAGGCCGAAGGTCAGGCCATAGCCGGTGGCGTTGATCGCCTGGATCACCTTGTCGATGTCCGGCGCCTTGAAGGTGGCGATGTGCAGGACCGGCCCGAAGATCTCGCGCGGCATGTCCTGGATGCCGTTCACCGACAGCACCGTGGGGGCGATGAACGTCCCCTGCGCCGGGGCCGCGAGTTCCTTCAGCACCCGTCCCTCGGCCCGCGCCGCATCGACATAGGCGCGGATGCCCGCCTGCGCCTCGGCGTCGATCACCGGGCCGATGTCGGTGGCAAGCGCCCAGGGATCGCCCAGCGCCAGATCCTCCATCGCGCCGAAAAGCATCTCGGTCACGTTTTCCGCCACGTCCTCCTGCACATAAAGGCAGCGCAGCGCCGAGCAGCGTTGCCCGGCCGACTGGAAGGAGGAGGCGATGACGTCGCGCACCGCCTGTTCCGGCAGGGCGGTGGAATCGACCAGCATCGCGTTCAGCCCGCCGGTTTCGGCGATCAGCGGCGCGGTCGGATCCAGATGGTCGGCCATCGACCGCCGGATCGCCTGCGCCGTCTCTGTTGAGCCGGTGAAGGCCACGCCGTTCACCCGCGGGTCGCGCGTCAGCGCCGCGCCCACGGTCCCATCACCGGGCAGAAGTTGCAGCGCGGTCGCGGGCACGCCCGCCGCCAGCAGGTGATCGACCGCCAGCGTCGCGATCAGCGGCGTCTGCTCGGCCGGTTTCGCCAGGACGGCATTTCCGGCGGCCAGCGCCGCGCCGATCTGGCCGCAGAAGATCGCCAGCGGGAAGTTCCACGGGCTGATGCAGGCGAAGACGCCCCGGGCGGGGTGCGGCTGCGCGGTCTGGCTGGCGTAGTAGCGCAGGAAGTCCACCGCCTCGCGCAGCTCGGCCACGGCGTCGGGCAGGGTCTTGCCCGCCTCGCGCGCCAGGACCGCGAAGATGCGGCCGGCGTCGGCCTCCATCCGGTCGGCGGCGCGGTTCAGCACCTCGGCGCGTTCCGGCGCGGCGGCGGCCCAGGGCTCGGCCAGGCGCAGCGCGGTGTCCACATCCGGCAGGCCGGCGGTGGTGACATGGCCGACCAGCGCGCCGGTGGCCGGATTCAGGACCGCGAGTTGCGGCCCGCCCACCACCCGGCCCGCCAGACGCGGCGCGGCGTCGAACGGGGCCTCGGCATAGGGGATGCGCGCCGTCTCCAGCGCCTGAAGCTCGGCCGTGTCGGTCAGGTCCCAGCCGCGCGAGTTCGCACGGGGCGAGAACAGCGCCGGCCCGGTCGCCAGCGCCGGGTTCGGGATCGTCGCCAGCCCCTCCACCGCCGTCAGCGGGCAGGCGGCGACGGTTTCCGGCGGCACGTCCTCGTCGACGATCTGGTTGACGAAGCTGGAGTTCGCGCCGTTTTCCAGCAGGCGGCGGACGAGGTAGGCCAGCAGGTCGCGATGTGCGCCGACCGGAGCGTAGATCCGGCAGCGGGTGCCGCTGTCGGTCAGCACGATGTCGTGCAGCCGCTCGCCCATGCCGTGCAGGCGCTGGAATTCATAATCCAGCGGCGTCAGCCCCTGCGCGCCCGCCAGTTGCAGGATCGCGGCGACGGTATGGGCGTTGTGGGTGGCGAACTGCGGATAGATCCGGTCGGTCAGCGACAAGAGCTTCCGGGCATTGGCGATATAGCTGACATCGGTGGACTGCTTGCGGGTGAAGACCGGGAAGGACGCCAGCCCCAGCACCTGCGCCCGCTTCACCTCGGCGTCCCAATAGGCGCCCTTGACCAGCCGGACCATGATCTTGCGATCCAGCCGCACGGCCAGCGCATGCAGCCAGTCGATCACCGCCCCTGCCCGGCGGCCGTAAGCCTGCACCACGACGCCGAACCCGTCCCAGCCCTTCAGCGCCGGGTCCGAGAGCGTGGCCTCGATCACCTCCAGCGACAGGGCCAGGCGGTCGGCCTCCTCGGCGTCGATGTTGAAGCCAAGGCCCGCCGCCTTGGCCAGCGAGGCCAGCGCCCGGACGCGGGGGACCAGTTCCTCCATCACCCGCTCGCGCTTGGCGACCTCATAGCGCGGATGCAGCGCCGAGAGCTTGACCGAGATCCCCGGATTGGTGCGGATGTCGTTGCCCTTGGCGGCCCGGGCGATGGCGGTGATCGCGCGGGAATAGGCCAGGTGATAGCGCCGCGCATCGGCTTCGGTCCGCGCGGCCTCGCCCAGCATGTCGTAGCTGTAGGTATAGCCCTTCGCCTCCAGTTCCTCGGCCCGGTGCATCGCCTTGTCGATGGTCTCGCCCAGGACGAAGTTGCGCCCCATTTCCTTCATCGCCCGCGACACCGCCGTCCGGATCACCGGCTCGCCCAGGCGCCGCACGGCCCCCCGCAGCGCCCCGGCGATGCCGCCCTCGCGGTCGTCAAGCACCTTGCCGGTGAGCATCAGCGCCCAGGTCGAGGCGTTGACCAGCGACGAGGCCGACTTGCCCAGATGCCGGCCCCAGTCGGACGGGGCGATCTTGTCCTCGATCAGCGCATCCATCGTCTCGGCGTCGGGCACCCGCAGCAACGCCTCGGCCAGGCACATCAGCGCGATGCCCTCGTCGGTGGAGAGGCCGTATTCGGCCAGGAACACCTCCATCAGCCCCGGCTTCGCACTAGCGCGGATGCGCTTCACGAGGTCGGCGCCCTTGGCCACGACAGCGGCGCGGGCGGGCGCATCCAGCGCGGCCTCGGCCACCAGGCGCTGCACCAGCGCGGTCTCGTCGGTCAGGGTTCCGGTCTGGATGATCGACCAGGCGGAGGGGGCGGTTTGGCTTGGCATGGGGGCACCTTTCGTTTCGCCCAGCATATACCGAAACTGCCGGGCTGTTTTCCCGAAGCTTGGATGATATGCAGGCGATAGGATGCCGAACCATGGAAAACGCGATGCCAAACGACCGCGCCGAACTGGACCGCTTCGACCTCGCCATCCTGCGGGTCCTGCAGACCGATGGCCGGATCCCGGCGGTGGAGCTTGCCCGCCGCATCGGCCTGTCGAAATCGCCGACCCAGGCGCGGATGAAACGGCTGGAGGAAGCGGGGATCATCACCGGCTACCGGGCGATCCTGGATCCGATCAGGATGGGCCAGGCGCATGTCGCCTTTGTCGAGGTGCGGCTTTCGGACACGCGCGAATCGGCGCTGACCGCCTTCAACCGGGCGGTGCTGAACGTGCCGGAGGTCGAACAGTGCCACATGATGGCGTCCAGCTTCGACTACCTCATGAAGGTGCGCACCGCCGACATCCAGAGCTACCGCCGCGTGCTGGGCGAGGTGATCTCGGCCCTGCCGCATGTCGCCTCGACCTCGACCTATGTGGCGATGGAGGCGGTGAAGGAGGTGTTCTGACGTAGGGTGGGCAATATTGCCCACCTTACGAGGGGCCTCCCGCCTGCCTAGCCGCTTTGCCGGACCCTTGCCGCAGGCTCCGCGGCCCGGACCGCGCGCTCGTTGGCCGGGGAATAGCCGAAGCGGGTGCGGAACACCTTGGAGAAATGCGACATCGACGAGAAACCGCAGGCGACCGCGATCTCCGAGACGCTGGCCTCGGACTGCAAGAGCAGGTTGCGCGCCCGGCCCAGGCGCAGCTCCAGCCAGTAGCGCATCGGCGCGACATCCAGGTGCTTGGCGAAGATCCGTTCAAGCTGGCGGCAGGAGATTCCCAGCTCCCCCGCCAGTTCATGCGCCTGCATCGGCGTCTCGATGTTCTCGTTCATCCGCGCGATGGCGCGGGCCAGCAGCGAGTTGCGCACTCCGTGACGGAACTGGGCCGAGAAGCGTTGCAGCGACTTGCCGTCGCGCATCCCCGAGCAGACCAGTTGTTCGGCCACCGCCACCGCCAGGTCGCGGCCATGGTCCTGAAAGATCATGTGCAACAGAAGGTCCAGCGTCGCCATGCCGCCCGAGCAGGTCGGATGCAGCGCATCTGCCACATACAGCGACTTGGTCAGGCGGACATTCGGGAACCGCTCGGAAAACGCGTCGTGATAGGCCCAGTGGATCGCGGCCTCGCGCCCGGACAGAAGCCCCGCCCGCGCCAGCGGATAGGCCCCCGAACAGACCCCGCCCAGGATCGCGCCCCGGGCGCGCTGGGTGCGCAGCCAGGCGCCGAGGTCGGCCCCATGGTCGCGCAACGCCTCGTCTCCCGCGACGATCAAGAGCTTTTCGCGCCGCTCGAGTTGCATCAACCCCTGGCCGACCGGCGTCGACAAGCCGTTCGAGGCCGTGACCGCCCCCCCGTCGAGCGAGGCGAGGCTCCAGCGGTAGATTTCGGCGCCGGCGACATGGTTCGCCAGCCGCAGCGGCTCGATCGCGCAGGACAGCGAGATATGCGGAAAGCCGTCGAGCAGCAGGAAGATGAAATGCGACGGCCCCATGGATCACCGTTCCGGCAGGGTTGCAGACTGGTCGCGCGACCCGAAGGTCTGGGTCCGGTGGGGCACTCCCCCGTCGGCCGGATTCGGACGCGCGGAACACCGCCCCCGCGCTCGGGGGCGGCGGATCGGTCAGGCGCTCAGTACCACATGTCGGCCATCGAGGCCTTGCGCCGCGCCATGAAGTCCTGCAGCGCCTCGTCGATGCCCTGGTCCAGCGCCGGGGCCTCGTATTCGCGCAGGATCTTCTTCCAGCGGGTGTTGGCCCGCTGGGCATAGTCGATGCCGCCCTGTTCGTCCCAGGTTTCCCACGGCTGGTTGTCGTCCAGCGCGCTGTCCCAATAGGCCGTCTCGTAGTGCCGCAGCGTGTGCTGGGTCGAGAAGAGGTGCTGGCCCGGCCCAAGCTCGGCCAGCGCCTCGAAGGCCAGCGTGTCCTCGTTCACCGCCATGCCGTCGAGATAGGCATGCAGCGCGCCGCACATGTCGGTGTCCATCACCAGCTTCTCGTAGGACATCGACAGAAGGCCATCCAGGAAGCCGGCCGAGTGCAGGACATAGTTCGCGCCACCCTGCACCGCCGACATCATCGACATCATGCTCTGCTGCATCGCCTGCCCGTCCGGCAGTTTCGAGGTCGAGAAGTTCCCCGCGCAACGCAAGGGCAGGTTGATCCGCCGGGCCAGCTGCCCCATCGCCAGCGAGCCGATCGCGGGCTCGGGCGTGCCGAAGGTGGGCGAGCCGGTGCGCAGCGACATCGACGAGAAGAACGAGGCCAGGATCGCGGGCGAACCGGGGCGGACAAGCTGGGTCAGCGCGCAGGAGGCCATCGATTCGGCGAAGCCCTGCGCCACCATTCCGGCGATGGTCAGGGGCGCCACGGCCCCGCCCAGAAGGAACGGCAGGTGGATCGAGCCCTGGTTCGCCGCGGCATAGGTGCGGATGCCGGCGGCGGTCACGCCGTCGATCACCAGAGGCGAGGTGGTGTTGAAGTTGCCCATCACCACGCAGTTCTGGTCGGCGAAGCTTTCGCCGAAGACGATCCGCGCCATCTCGACGCTGTCGGCCGCACGTTCGGCCGCAGTGATCGAGCCCAGGAAGGCACGGTCGGAATAGCGGATGTGGGAATAGACCATATCCAGGTGGCGCTTGTTCACCGGGACGTCGGTCGGCTCGCAGACCGTGCCGCCGGAATGGTGCAGCCAGGGCGAGGATTGCGACAGCTTGATGAAGTTCCGGAAATCCTCGATCGTGCCGTAGCGGCGACCATTATCGAGGTCCATCACGAAGGGGCTGCCGTAGGAGGGCGCGAAGACCACGTTCCTGCCGCCGATCCGCACGTTGTTGGCGGGATTGCGGGCGTGCTGGGTGAACTCGGCCGGAGCGGTCTTCAGGATCTCGCGCAGCATTCCGGGCGCGAACCGGATCCGCCAGACATCCTCGGTCTCGCTCGTGACCTCGGCCCCGGCGGCCTTGTAAAGCCGCATCGCCTCATGGTCCTCGCGCAGCTCGATCCCGATCTCGGCCAGGATACGGTCGGCGGTGGCCTCGATCGCCTGCAGGCTTTCCTCGGACAGGATGTCATAGGTCGGGATGCCGCGCACGATATAGGGGCGGTGGGTCCCCGCCTCGACGCCGACGCGTGCGTCCCGACGCTGCTGCCGGCCACCGCGGCTGCGCCGTGCTTCCTGGCCTGTGGTGTCGCCGTCTGCCATGCTCGCCCCCTTCGCATAAACCGTCCGCAAATTACGCCTGCGCGATCCTTGCGTGACGCTGGAAAAGTTTCATCGACTTGATAAACTGCGCTTATGGAGAATCTGCGCCGCCTGCTGCCCTCGATCAACAGCCTCGTCGTCTTCGAGGCGGCGGGGCGGCTTTCCAGTTTCACCGCCGCGGCGCGGGAGCTGCGCATGACCCAGGCGGCGGTCTCCTATGCCATCGCGCGGCTCGAGGATCATCTGGGCGCCGCGCTGTTCCGGCGCGAGCATCGCCGCGTCCGGCTCAGCGAGGCGGGCGAACGCTTTCATGCCGATGTCACCATCGGCCTGTCGCATATCCAGCGCTCGGCGCAGAACCTGCGGGCGGTGGCGACGGGCGGCCATGTGACCCTGGCCTGCTCCACCGCCTTCGCGGCCTGGTGGATGGTGCCCCGCATGGCCCGGTTCCGCGCCGACCTGCCGCATATCGACCTGCGGATCCAGTCGGCCGACCGCGACCTCGACCTGGTGGGCGAGGGCATCCCGCTGGCGGTGCGCGGCGGCAATCCGGGCGACTGGCCGCAATACCAGGCCGAGCCGCTGGCCCCGGAAGAGATCTACCCCGTCTGCGCGGCGAGCTACCTGGCCGGGCGCACGCGCCCCGAAACCGCGGCAGATCTGCTGAGCCACCCGCTGATCCACCTGGAAGAACCCCATCGCTCGGCCGCGACCTGGCGCGACTGGTTCGCCGCCGTGGGGATCGACGGGCGGCGGGTGCCCAAGGGCCTGCAGATCAACGATTACGTGCTGGTGATCCAGTCGGTCATGGCGGGCCAGGGCGTGGCGCTCGGCTGGCGGCATCTGGTCGACGGGCTGGTGGACAGCGGCGTGCTGGTCCGGCTCACCGATCATGTGCTGGCCACGGGGATGCAGTTCCACGTCATCTGGCCGCGCGAGGTCGCCCTCAGCCGCCCCGCGCAAGAGGTGCGCGACTGGCTTCTCGCCCAGCCGGGGGCCTGATCCGGCAGCAGGGAAGCATTGGTGCCCGCGGCCGGATTCGAACCGGCATGGCCTTGCAGCCGAGGGATTTTAAGTCCCCTGTGTCTACCGTTCCACCACGCGGGCCCCGTGGCGGCACCATACGGATTTCGCAACGCAACGCCACAGCCTTCCTGCCGCCGAGGCCTCCCCTGTTCGACGTCGTCTCCTCCATGGCCCGCCCGGCGAGGAGTGACGAAGTCATCGACGAGCAGTCATCCGCGATCACTCCGCCGCGGGGGCCGCCAGCAACCGGCTCACCAGTTCGAAACTGTTCCTGACCTGCATCTTACGCACCATGTTCGCCCGGTGCACCTCGACCGTCCGGGGCGAGGATCCCAGGGCCAGCGCGATTTCCTTCGAGGTGAAGCCGTTCACCAGATAGCGCGCGATCCGCCGTTCCGTGGGCGTCAGCGCGCCCGCAGGCCCCTCGCCTTCCAGCGGACGATAGGTCCAGACCGCCAGGCGCTGCGGGTCCTCGGGGTCCAGCGCGGTGCCGCGCCCCTCCATCCAGACGACCTGCCCGTCCTTGCGCCGCATGAAGCGTTCGTCACGGTAGACCTCGGCCGCCTGCATCGCCTTGCGCGCCCGCTCCCCGATCACCTCATAATCGGTCGGGCCGGGATAGAGCATGCGGATCGACTGCCCCTCCAGTTCCTTGGGCGTCCAGCCGAACACCGCCTCGACCCGCAGGCTGGCGCGCAGGACCACCCGGTCCGCCAGGATCAGGGTGGCGTCCGGGGCATGGCGAAAGGCGAGTCGGTCGTAATCCATGGCGGGCGATCTACGTAGGCTTCTACGTATTCTTACGGATGGCAGGCCGGGATGCAATCTTTCACAGTCCGGTCCATCCCCGGGCCCCGACAGGCGGGTCCGGGCGGGGAGAACAAGGATGAACAAGGTTTACCCAAGCGCCGCCGAGGCGCTGAACGGCGTGCTGCACGACGGCATGCTGATCGCCGCCGGGGGCTTCGGCCTTTGCGGCATCCCGGAACTGCTGATCGCGGCAATCCGCGACTCGGGCGTCAAGGGCCTCACCGTCGCCTCGAACAACGCGGGCGTCGACGGCTTCGGCCTCGGCGTCCTGCTGGAGACCCGGCAGGTCAAGAAGATGATCTCGTCCTATGTCGGCGAGAACGCGGAGTTCATGCGCCAGTATCTCTCGGGCGAGCTGGAGCTTGAATTCAACCCGCAGGGCACGCTGGCCGAGCGGATGCGGGCGGGCGGCGCGGGGATCCCCGGCTTCTACACCGCCACCGGCGTCGGCACGGTGATCGCCGAGGGCAAGGAACACCACGACTTCGACGGCAAGACCTATATCCTGGAGCGCGGCATCGTCGCCGACCTGTCGATCGTCAAGGCCTGGAAGGCGGACCCGAGCGGGAACCTCGTCTTCCGCAAGACCGCGCGCAACTTCAACGTCCCCGCCGCCACCTGCGGCAAGACCTGCGTCGTCGAGGTCGAGGAGATCGTGCCCTTGGGCAGCCTAGACCCCGACGCGATCCACCTGCCCGGAATCTATGTCCACCGGATCGTCGCCGGACAGCACGAGAAGCGCATCGAACAGCGCACCACCCGCAAGAAGGAGGCCGTGTGATGAGCGAGGCAAAAGGCTGGGACCGCAACGGCATGGCCGCCCGCGCGGCGCAGGAACTGCGCGACGGGATGTATGTCAACCTCGGCATCGGCATCCCGACGCTGGTGGCGAACTACATCCCCCAGGGCGTGAACGTGACCCTGCAATCGGAAAACGGCATGCTGGGCATGGGTCCCTTCCCCTGGGAGGGCGAGGAAGACCCCGACCTGATCAACGCCGGCAAGCAGACCATCACCGAACTGCCGCAGACCGCCTATTTCGACAGCGCCACCTCCTTCGCGATGATCCGCGGCGGCAAGATCGCCATGGCGATCCTCGGCGCGATGGAGGTGGCCGAGAACGGCGACCTCGCGAACTGGATGATCCCGGGCAAGCTGGTCAAGGGCATGGGCGGGGCGATGGACCTGGTGGCCGGCGTCGGCCGCGTGGTCGTGGTGATGGACCACACCTCGAAGCACGGCGAGTCTAAGGTGCTGAAGGCCTGCACCCTGCCGCTCACCGGCAAGGGCGTGGTCGACCGGATCATCACCAACCTCGGCGTCCTCGACGTGGGCCACAAGGGCCTGCACATCGTCGAACTCGCCCCCGGCATGACGGAGGCGGAACTCCGCGCCGCGACGGAGGCGACCATTGTCGACTGACCGTCAGGTCACGCGCGAACACGGGGCGACCAAGGGTCGCTTCGTGATCCGCTGCGGGCGGAAGAGGCCGAGCTGACCTATTCCGTCACCATCCCCGGCCTGATCATCGCCGACCACACCGGCGTGCCCGACAGCTTCCGCGGCACCGGCGCGGGCCTCGCGCTGCCCCCTCGAGAGCGCCGTGCCGGTCGACCAGATTGCCTCGGAACTAGGAATCGCCGAGATCCGCCGGGAGGTGCTGGACGGCTGTGAAGGGATCTTGCTGACAGATCGTGTCCGCAGCATCGGAAAGATCCTCGTCAATTCGGCCCGAGGGCCCCAAGCGGCGCGCTTTGGGATTGCCCACGAGTTGGGGCATTTCCTCCTCGAACGGCATGTGCTCGGTCTGGGAGATACGTTTACCTGCAGCCTCAAGGACATGCGCGAGACGCGCACCGCCCGGTTGCATGAACGCCAGGAAGTCGAAGCAAATGCCTTTGCCATCGGTCTTCTCGTGCCTGACGACCAGCTGGCGCCCTTTTTGAACGAGCATCCAGACATCAGTTCGGTGGCCGGGTTGCGAACGAAGCTCGACATCAGCCTGGAAGCCGCAACACGGTGCCTGGTCGACCGCCATGATGAGCCAATTGCTGCCGTTTGGACCCTGAACGGGAGGATCCGTTATGTCGTCCGCGGTAAGACCTTTCCGTGGATCGCGCGGAGTGCAGGGGATAGCGTTTCTTCGCTTAGCCGAACGGCCAGCGCCTTGGCGAAAGGTAAGTCAGGCATCACCGGAATGCACGAGGTTGCTGCCGCAGCTTGGACAACGGCCGACATTCCAGAACTTTACGAGCAGGTCCGAGTTGGCCGCGACGGCCATGCCCTGACGCTCCTGTGGGCTTCATTGCCTGGTGCGGATGGAGCGGACCGGGACGAAGACTGAGGCAACGTGCGACGGATTAGCCGTCAACTGAACCCAAGACCTGACGATCAGACTTCTGTGACAAACCAGTGGACTTCGCCCGCCGGTGGAGCGTTGCTGTGACCCATGCCCGGCACCGTCCGGGCTCGGTTCGGTACCGGGGCGCGGCATCCCGCCCGCCCGGTTGGACCGGAGCCGATCATGACCAAAGGAACGACAACCTGCCGCCCTTCCGCCCAGGCGGCAGAACCCAAGACGCACGGCGATACCGGCGGGGCCAAGGCGAAGCCCCCGCGCGGCAAGGCGGCGACCGTCAACCAGACGAGCACCGCATCGTCAGGAGAGACCGGGGCCCCGATCCCGGCCGCAGCGCCCATCACGACACCAAAGCCACAGCGCCAGACCAAGGCCGCGCTCCTGCGGGCGCGGCTCGCCGCACCGGGGGGTGTGTCCCTCGCCGCCCTGATCGCCGCAACCGGCTGGCAGGCCCATACCCTGCGCGCGGCCCTGAGTGGGCTGCGCAAGGAAGGGCTGAACCTCACCCGGCGCCGCGATGGCGAGGACACCATCTATGCGATCGCGCCGGGCGACGCAGAAGCGGCCTGCACCGTCGACACCGTAGACGGCACCGCTGATGGCGAAGCAGCGCCCGGCGCGCCCGACCCAAGCGGGGCGGGCGGCGCAACCGGTACGGACGGCGATGCCGCCATCAGCGAGGACAGCCCTGCCCCCTCGGCGGCGTCCCCCGCATCCCAGTTGACCGGACGGGTTGCATGACCATGCTCGCCGATCTCGAGGCGATGGACCGGGCGGGACTTGCCCGTCTCTGGAAGGACCTGATTGGCGGATCCGTCCCGGCCAGCATGAGCCAGCCGATGCAGCGCCGCTTCCTCGCCTTCGAGCTGCAGGCAAAGCTGGAGGGCGGCTTATCCGCCGCCCTCCGCGCCCGGCTGGACCGCATCGCCGCGGGCGAGGAGCGCAAAGCGTCTCCCACGCTGCAACCCGGTGCCCGCCTCCTGCGCGAATGGAACGGGACCACGCATGTCGTCGATGTTCTGGCCGATGGCTTTCTCTGGAACGGCACGTCCCATCGCTCGCTCTCCGCCATCGCCCGCGCCATCACCGGCGCGCGCTGGTCGGGACCGCGCTTCTTCGGGCTGGTCAGAGCGGTCGATGATGGCGGAGACAGATCCGCGAGGGGCAAGGCACAAAAACGGACGACGCGGCGCCTTGTGCCCAGCAAGTCGAAGCGGGAGCGCGCGGCATGACGCAGAAGCCGGTGATCCGTTGCGCGATCTATACCCGGAAGTCGAGCGACGAAGGTCTGGACCAGGCCTTCAACTCGCTCGATGCGCAGCACGAGGCCTGTGCCGCCTATATCGCCAGCCAGCGCCACGAGGGCTGGAAGCTCATCCCCGACCGCTTCGATGATGGCGGGCTCTCGGGCGGCACGCTTGACCGTCCTGCCCTGCAGCGGCTCCTCGCCGAGATTGATGCTGGCCGCATTGGCATGGTGGTCGTCTACAAGATCGACCGCCTGACCCGGTCACTCGTCGACTTCGGTCGTCTCGTCGAGCGGCTCGACGCCAGGGGCTGCTCCTTCGTCTCGGTGACCCAGGCCTTCAACACCGCAACCTCGATGGGACGCCTCACCCTGAACGTGCTTCTGTCCTTCGCCCAGTTTGAACGTGAAGTCACCGCCGAGCGCATCCGCGACAAGATCGCGGCCTCGAAGAAGAAGGGGCTCTGGATGGGCGGTGCCCTGCCCCTCGGCTACGACCGCCACCCCGATCCCCAGCGCCGGGAACTGGTCGTCAATCCGGTCGAGGCCGAAGTGGTGCAGCAGCTCTTCCGGCTCTACGCCGACCTCGGCAACCTGCGGCTCGTGGAGATCGAGGCTGAGCGGCGCGGGCTTCGTCCAAAGACACTGGTCTCGCGGACGGGTCGCGTCCGGGGCGGCGCTCCCTTTGCCCGCGGTCAGTTGCATCACCTCCTGTCCAACCCGGTCTACATCGGGCGCATCCGGCACAAGGATCAGACCTATCCGGGCCAGCATCCGGCGATCATCGAGGACGGGCTCTGGCAGGAGGTTCAGGACAAACTCATCGCCGCCTCGGCGCGCCCGCGGGGACGGAATGAGGCGACCACCGATCCGCGGATCCTGACCGGCAAGCTTCGCGACGAGGCCGGCGACCTCCTGACTCCGACCCACACCCTGAAGGCTGGTCGGCGTTTTGCCTACTACGTCTCGAACCGCCTGATCGCGGGCGGCAAGGACCCCTCCGGCTGGCGCCTGCCTGCCGCGGCGCTGGAGAGCACGTTCCGGCAGGTCGTGGTCGCTCATCTGCGGCGCGCCGCCACGGGCCATGCACTCCTGGCTGAGCCGGAAGCGAGTGGTGCCGCCGACCTGATGCGTCGTGCGACTGAACTGGCGGATCAGGTTGAACGTGAGCCGGCGCATCTCGGCAGCCTCGTCGCGTCCGGATCACTCGCTCCGGGCAGGCTGCAGCTTGAGCTTGTTCCAGGCGTGATCGCCGCGGCGCTGGAGGTGTCGGTTGCAGCCCTGTCCGACAGCCTCCTGCGGGTCAGCTGCGCCTTTGCCCTCCGCCGTCGCGGCGCCGAGACCCGGATCATCGCGGGCGAGACCATGCCCGCACCCGACGAGGTCCTGCAGCGCACGCTCGCGGAGGCGCATCTCTGGGCACGGGCCTTGCGCCGGGGCACCTCGCTCACCGAGATCGCCCGCAAGACCGGACGGTCAGAGCCCTATATCCGCACCAGGATTCCGCTGGCCTTCCTCGCGCCAAAGCTGCAGGCCGCAATCCTCGACGGGCGGCAGTCGGTCCACCTCTCGGTGGCCCAGTTCATCCGCGAGGACGTTCCCCTGGACTGGACCGAGCAGGCCCGTCTCTTCGAGATCACCTGACGCAGGAAGGATGTTCAGAGCATCTCTGAATGCGCTCAAAACACGGCGTCAGCGCGTCAGAACCCGGAAACACAAGCTTCCCTGTTCTTCCCAATTCTTTCCCTGTTCGGCCGAATTTTATTCCCTGATCTACTGACTTAATTTCCCTGTTCTTGCGGAGCAGGGAATTCGCTCGTAACCCACGGAAAAGACGCGATGTTTCCGGGGCGAAAATCCCGGAAACAGCCCTGGTAAATCGAAATTCCCTGTTAATTCCCTGTTCTTCGCGCGCGGGCAAACCGAACGGGACGCGCGGCCGGGAGAGACGCGGCGCACATTTGCAGGGAAGGCAGATGGGTCGGAGCGTCTCCGTCGAGGTCCCGGCAGCGTAACCCCCGGAAACACGGGGAAATACCGACGAGATCGGAAAAATCGTGCAATATCAACGGGTTATGGCGGACAGTGAGGGATTCGAACCCTCGAGACGGTTCCCCGCCTACACACTTTCCAGGCGTGCGCCTTCGACCACTCGGCCAACTGTCCGTGGCGCGGTGCTTAGCCTGCCGGACGCGGGGGTTCAAGCACTTCCTGTCACTCGGAAAGATGGATCGTGACGCGACGGTTCTGGCGGCCCTTGTTCTCGATCTTGCCGATCTCGATCCGGCCGATCTCGCCGGTGCGGGCGACATGGGTGCCGCCGCAGGGCTGCAGGTCGACCTGATCCGCCCCCTGGCCGATCCGCACCAGCCGCACCCTGCCCTGGCCGGCCGGCGGACGGACGGACATGGTCTTGACGAGGCCGGGGTTCGCGGCAAGCTCCTCGTCCGTGATCCAGTCCTCGGTCACCGGCAGGTCACGGTCGACGAGGCGGTTCAGGACGCCCGCGATGGCGGCGATGTCGCCCGGCGGCTCGGGCATGTCGAAGTCGAGCCGGCCGCGATCCTGGGCGATGGCGCCGCCGGTCACCGGCAGGGGGATCACCACCGACAGAAGGTGCAGCGCGGTATGGATGCGCATGTGGCGGTGGCGGCGCGACCAGTCGACCAGTTGCCGCGCGGGGGTGCCCACCGGGGGCATGGCCATGGGCTCGGCCGGGACCAGAGCCACCTGGCCGCCTTCAACCTTCAGCGTGGTGGCGATGGGCATGCGCACCCCTCCCCATTCCAGCATACCGCTGTCGCCGGGCTGGCCGCCACCCGTGGGGTAGAAGACCGTCCGGTCGACCACCAGCCCGCCCTCGGCCGTATGGCCGATGATCCGGCACTCGGCCGCCGTCTGGTAGGCATCCGCCCTGAACATCAGTTCCGTCATCGCTCTTCCCCCTTGTCGTTGCCGGCCTGCCCCTTCCGCCCGGCCCGCTTCGCCAGCGGCGCCCTTTCCTCCTGCACCAGATCGGCCAGCGCCAGCACGGTCTGGGCGGTCTTCACCGGATCGGGCTCGGCCGGCGGGGCCGGGGGCGGGACGATATGGATGCCCTCGGCCTTGAACCGCTCGAGGATGCGGTGGTTCATGTCGCTGCGCACGGAAATCGAGAAGTTCACGTCGCGCAGGATCACCCGGATCTCGAAATTCAGCTGGTTGGTGGTATAGCCCATCAGCACGACCATCGGCGGCGGCTTCAGGATGGCAAGCGGCTGCGCCTCGGCGATCTCCTGCAGGATGCGCGCGACCTGGCGCGTGTCCGATCCCATCGCGACCGAGACCGGCACGATCAGGCGACCGGAGAGGTTGAAGCGGGTCCAGTTCGTCACCCGGCCGGTGATCAGGTCGGCGTTCGGCACGATCACGTCGTTGCGGTCGAAGGTCTCGATCCGGGTCGAGCGGACGCTGATCGCCCGCACCCTGCCCTGCACGCCGCCGACCTCGATCCAGTCGCCCTCGCTGACCGGCCGCTCGACGAGAAGGATGATGCCCGAGATGAAGTTCGACACGATCTGCTGCAAGCCGAAACCGATGCCGACCGAGAGCGCGCCGGCGACGATGGCGAGGCCGGAAAGGTCGATCCCGGCGGCGTTGATCGCCACCAGCGCGGCTAGGAAGATGCCGACATAGCCGATCCCCGAGACCAGCGCGGTCTGGCCGCCCTGCTCCATCCGGGTCTTGGGCAGGATCGTGGTGCGCAGCGCGCCCTGAAAGAGCCGCGTCAGCATGTAGCCGATCACGAAGACCCCGGCAAAGATCATGAAATCGGTGGGCGAGATCCGCGTCTCGCCCATCTGGAAGCCCTCGGTGAAACGGGTCCAGAGTTCCGTCAGGTCGGACAGGCGCGCACCCCAGATCAGGGCGAAGACCGGCAGTGCGGCCAGCGTCATCGTGAAACCCGCCAGCACCGGCACCAGCGTGTCGGCCGCCTGTTCGTCCGCCTTGACGATCAGCGCCCAGACATCGCCGATCAGCCGCTGCAGGATGAAGAGCAGCGTCACCAGCCCCAGGGTCAGGATCGCCGGATAGATCAGCGCCGTCGCGGCCTGGACATAGCCCAGCCCCGCCAGCACCGGCCCCGCGACCCCCACCACCGTCAGGCCGCGCGCCAGGACGAGAAGCAGCCGCAGCACATAGCTCTTGTCCTCGGCGTCCCGCGCCTGGTGCAGCAGCCGTCCGGTCCGCATCAGGATAAGCCCGCCGGTCAGCAGGATCGGGAAGGACATGACCGCCGTCGTCGCATCGGAATAGGCCTGCGCATCCATCGCAGCCGAGCGCAGCCTCTCGACCGCGACGACCAGGCCCATGAGCACGGCAAGGAAGCGGCCCTCGGCCCGGCGTTCGGGCGGCAGCGGCAGGACCGCGCCCTCGTGCTGGACCCGCGGGAAGGCCCGTGCGCCCAGCCAGGCGGCAGCAAAGATCACGAAGCCCATCAAGGGCAGCGCCCGGACCACCTGCGCCCCGATCTCGCCTGTCATCCCGGCTGCGATCAGCGCGGCCGCGAGCGCCACCATGCCCAAAGTCGGCAGGATGACCTCGCCCAGCGAGGCCAGAAGCGACCAGACCTTGCGCCCCCGGACCGAGGCGCCCTGCTGCAGCCGTTCGGTGAACCGCTCTACCCAACGCCGGACATAGACCACCAGCGCCAGCGCCACGCCCAGAAGCGCAAGGATCAGTGGCAGACTGTCGAACAGTTCCGCCCGTGCCTTGCGGTCGGTCCAGACCATCGCGGCCTCGTCCCAAAGCCGCAGCACCGTGTCGGAAAAGCCCACCGCCGCCTCGGGCCAGTTGCCAGGGTTCAGCGGCGAGGGCCAGAGTTGCAAAAGCTCGTCCGCCTGCCGTTCGCGCAGTGTCCGGTCGATCTCGCGGATCAGGCCGTCGGCGCGGCGATAGCCTTCCTCGGCGGCGATGCCGGGGGCCTGCAGCTTGACCAGCTGCTGCGCCAGCTCCTGCCGGCGGCGGCTGATCTCGTCGGCCTCGGTCTCGCCTTCGGCCGGTGCGGGACCCAGGGCCGCGATCTGCTCGCGCACGGTGGCGATGCGGGCCGAATTGGCGTTCTGCGCCGTCAAGAGCGCCGTTCGCCACTGCGCCAACTGCGTCCGGATCTCCTCCAGCCGGTCCGATGAGGTGCGGCGTTCGGCGATCTCGGCCTCCGCCCGGCTGGCCATGCGCCGCCAGTCCTCATAGTCAAGCTGGGCCGCCGCCTCCGCCCCCGGCTGGGCGACCATCTCCTGCGCCGCCAGCGGTCCGGCCAGCAGGACCAGGACCAGCGCCAGCCATCGCAGGAGCAGGCTCATGCGTCTTCGTAGACGGTCGGGATCGCCCGGCCCGGCCGGTCCAGCCATTCGGGGACGGGCAGGCCCTTCTCGCGCAGGAAGGTGGGGTTGTAGATCTTGGACTGGTAGCGGCTGCCATAGTCGCACAGGATCGTGACGATGGTCTTGCCCGGCCCCATCTCGCGCGCCATGCGGATCGCCCCGGCGATGTTGATGCCGGTCGAGCCGCCCATGCACAGCCCCTCATCGGTCAAGAGGTCGAAGATGATCGGCAGCGCCTCGGCATCCGGAATCCGATAGCTGAAATCGGGGGTGAAACCTTCCAGGTTGGCGGTGATCCGGCCCTGGCCGATGCCCTCGGTGATCGAGGTGCCGGGGCTTTCCAGCTTGCCAGAGGTGTAGAAGCTGTGCAGCGCCGCGCCCTCGGGATCGGCAAGGCCGATCTTCACTCCCTTGGGCTGCAGCGCCATGCCCACCCCGGCCAGCGTCCCGCCCGAGCCCACGGCGCAGATGAACCCGTCCACCTTGCCGCCGGTCTCTTCCCAGATCTCGGGCCCCGTGGTCTCGATATGCGACTGCCGGTTGGCCACGTTGTCGAACTGGTTGGCCCAGATCGCGCCGTTCGGTTCCGTCTTGGCCAGGGCTTCGGCCAGGCGGCCCGAATAGCGGACATAGTTGTTCGGGTTGCGATAGGGCGCGGCCGGAACCTGCACCAGCTCGGCCCCCGCCAGCCGCAGCATGTCCTTCTTTTCCTGGCTCTGCGTCTCGGGGATGACGATCACGGTTCGGAAGCCCATGCTTGCGCCCACCAGCGCCAGACCGATCCCGGTATTCCCCGCCGTCCCCTCGACGATGGTGCCACCCGGCTTGAGCTGGCCCTTCGCGATGGCGTCGCGGATGATGTAGAGCGCGGCCCGGTCCTTGACCGACTGGCCGGGATTCATGAACTCCGCCTTGCCCAGGATGGTGCAGCCCGTGATCTCGGAGGCCTTCTTCAGCTTCAGAAGCGGCGTGTTCCCGATCGTGTCGGCCAGGTCCTGATGAATACGCATGGGGTCGGTCCTTCCTTTGTCCCCAAGGTGTATGTGTGTCGGGGGCCAAACTCAAGCCGGGGCAACGGGACGCGCGGCAAAGAGCTGCCGCACCCCCGGCACCATCACCACGAAAATGATCAGGATCGACACCAGGCACCAGATCGCCGGGGCCTCGGCCGGATTGTCGGTCAGGTATCCGGCCGCAATCGGCCCGACAAGCGCATGGAACAGCGCGAACCGCCACAGGCCGTAGAAGAGCGGCAGCACGAAGACCGCCAGCACATAGCCGGGAAATCCGAAATTGGTGCCAAGGATCCGGTCCGGCAGGCCGAAGATGTCGCTGTAGTCCAGCGTCCAGCCCAGATGCCAGTTGCCCGAGATCGTGCACAGCACCTCACCGCACAGGGGCTGGCCCGGCATGCAGCGGCCCAGTCCCGCCCAGGGCAGCATCTGCACCATGACCAGGGCCGAGCCCAGCGTCGCCAGGCGCATCACCCGTTGCCGAAGCCGGGGAGCGGCGTCCGGACGGAACCAGGCCAGCATGAAGGCATTGATGACGATGGGCTGCAGGGCGATGTGCAACAACGACAGCGCCGTCATCACCCGGTTCGCCGGAGTGCCGCACTGGTCGATGACCAGGTAGCCACCCAGCTGCAAGCCTTCCATCGCCGCGAAGTAGAGGCAGGTCAGCGGCACCGCCGCCGGATCGCCCCGCCGGGCCGAAAACCCGGCCGCGGCGATCCCCGCGACCGTGAATCCGGCGGTGACCTCGATCCCCCAGCACATGTCCGGCCCCCTTGCGGCACGACTCCCGCCACCATGGCGCGAAGCGGTGCGGCTTGCAAAGGGGCCGCGGCCCGGCGGCCGTCAGGCCTCGACCCAGAGACCCTCGTCCTTGACGATCTTGTAGGCCTCGTCCAGCGACTTGCGGGCGCGCTCGATCAGCACGTCGATCTCGGCCGGGGTGATCACCAGCGGCGGCGAGATGATCATCCGGTCGCCGACGTGGCGCATGATCAGGTTGTTGGCGAAGCAGCGCTCGCGGGTCTTGAAGCCCACGGTCCCGGCCTCGCTGGCGAACTTCGCACGCTTTTCCTTGTTCGGCGTCAGCGCGATCGAGCCCATCAGGCCCACCAGCTTCGCCTCGCCCACCATCGGATGGTCGGTCAGGGCCTCCCAACGCTCCTTCAGATAGGGGTTCGCGACGTCGCGGACATGCTCGACGATCTTCTCGTCCTGCATGATCCGCAGGTTCTCCAGCGCCACCGCGCAGGCGACCGGGTGGCCCGAGTAGGTATAGCCGTGGAAGAACTCGCCGGCGCCGCCCACCACATTCGCCACCTCGTCGCAGACGATGCTGCCGCCGATCGGCTGGTACCCCGAACTGAGGCCCTTGGCGATGGTCATGATATGCGGCTTGATCTCCAGGGTCTGGCTGCCGAACCAGTTGCCGGTGCGGCCAAAGCCGGTGATGACCTCGTCCGCGATCAGCAGGATGCCGTACTTGTCGCAGATGCGCTGGATTTCGGGCCAATAGGTCTTCGGCGGCACGATCACCCCGCCCGCGCCCTGGATCGGCTCGCCGATGAAGGCGGCGACGTTGTCGGGCCCGACTTCGAGGATCTTCTTCTCCAGCTCCTGCGCGCGAGCCAGGCCGAAGGCGTCTTCGTCCATATCGCCGCCCTCGCCCCACCAGTAGGGCTGGTCGATATGCTCGATCCCGTCGATCTTGCCGCCATGCGCATGGATCGGCTTCATGCCGCCAAGGCTGCCGCCGCCCATGGTCGAGCCATGGTAGCCGTTCCACCGCGCGATGATCGTGCGGCGCCAGGGCTTGCCCTTGACGTCCCAGTAGCGGCGGACGAGGCGGATGTTGGTGTCGTTCGCCTCCGAGCCAGAGCCGGCGAAGAACACATGGTTCAGGTCGCCAGGCGCCAGCTTGGCGATCTCGGCGGCCAGCGCGATGGCCGGAACATGGGTGGTCTGGAAGAAGGTATTGTAATAGGCCAGCTCCTCCATCTGCCGCGCCGCGACCTGGGCCAGTTCCTTGCGGCCATAGCCGATGTTGACGCACCAGAGGCCCGCCATCCCGTCGATGATCCGATTGCCCTCGCTGTCGGTCAGCCAGACGCCCTCGCCCCGGGTGATGACCCGTGCGCCCTTGGCGGCAAGCCCCGCCTTGTCGGTGAAGGGGTGGAAATGATGCGCGGCGTCCAGACGCTGCAGCTCGGCCGTGGGCAGGTGGTTGGTGATCATGTTCATGGGCTTCCCTCGCGGAATCGGCGGGGCAGACACCCCGACTTCAAGCACAGGATATGATCAAACGCTCCCGGCTTCAAGGAATTTGATCAAATTTCTCCCGCAATCCCGCGACTCCCGTCGCAGCGGGGGCGCTTCGCCCCCCGCACCCCCCGAGAGTATTTTCGCCAAGAGGAAGATGCGGGCTTCCTCTTGGCGAAAATACTCCCGCCGGAGGCGCGCGCATTGCGGCCAGGCGCGAGTCAGGGTGCCTCGGCCAGGGCCTGGCGTACGTGGTCGATGCCCTGCTGGATGTCGCGCTCGATGGCGGCCGCCAGCGCGCCCGCGTCCCCCGCCCGCATCGCCGCCAGCGCCTCGCGGTGCAGGTCGGGCGCGACCTCGCGACCGTATCGGTCGATCACCGCGCGCAAGCTCGGCCCAGCCCGAAGCCAGAGCGACCGGGCCAGGTCCAGGAGCACGGGGGCTTCGGCCGCCTCGTAGAGGGCGAAATGGAAGGCATGGTTCGCCGCCAGATATTCCGGCAGGTTTCCGCTCTCGATGGCGCGGTTGACCCGGCCGTCGATCGCCTCCAGCCGGTCGATCTGCGCCGGGGTCAGGCGCGGGGCGGCCAGTTCCGCGAGCTTCGGCTCGATCGCGAGGCGCGCAAAGGCCACCTGGTCCAGCATCTCGGCCGAAAGCTCCGGCACCGCCACCCGCCGGTTGCCCTGCGGCAAGAGCGCGCCCTCGGCCGTCAGCCGCCGGATCGCCTCGCGCACCGGGGTCATGCCCGCGCCGAGATCGCCGATCAGCCCCTGGATCGTCACCGGAGCCCCCGGCGCCAGATGACCAAAGAGGATCATGTCGCGCAGGCGCGCATAGGTGACCTCGTGACTGGGTATCTTCCGGGTGTCGGCGTCCATCGGCGGCCCTTTCGCATCACCCCTTTATGCCCGCATCCGCCGGGCATTCAAGATGTGATCAAATCCCATGACCCACAGGTGCCGATGCCTGGCGCCTCCAGAGCACCGGCACCGTCAGGGCATCAATCGCGACCTGATGCAGGTCGTGAAGAATCCCACACTGCACATTGATCCCATTGTGCTTTTCACCATCCCGACACCGATCCCCTGCCATGCCCGCCCGGTGCCGGACCCGACTTTCCTCTTGCCTGCCCAAGCCAGCCACGATCTGATCGGGGCACCGGCCCGCAAGGAGGCAGCGCCAGATGACCGAACCCACCCGCCACGAACGGCTCCGCCTCGGCATGGTCGGCGGCGGGCGCGACGCCTTCATCGGCGCGGTACACCGCATCGCCGCGCGGATCGACGATCACTATGAACTGGTGGCCGGCGCCTTCTCGTCCGGCCCCGAGAAGGCGCTCGCCTCGGCCGCCGACCTCGGCGTCGCTCGCGCCTATACCAGCTTCGCCGAGATGGCCGTCCGGGAATCGCGCCGCAAGGACGGGATCGACGCCGTCGCCATCGTCACCCCGAACCACCTGCACGCGCCGGTGGCGATGCAGTTCCTGAAGCGCGGCATCCATGTCATCTGCGACAAGCCCCTGACCGCCACCCTGCCCGAGGCGAAACGGCTGGCAAAGGCCGCCGAGGCTGCGGGCGTGGTCTTCGCGCTGACCCACAACTACACCGGCTATCCGCTGGTCCGGCAGGCGAAAGCCATGGCCGCGGCGGGCGAGCTGGGCGCGCTGCGCTTGGTCCAGGTCGAATATGCCCAGGACTGGCTGACCGAAACCGTCGACAGCAAGCAGGCCGACTGGCGCACCGATCCGGCGCGGTCCGGTGCCGGGGGATCGACCGGCGACATCGGCACCCATGCGTTCAACCTTGCGTCTTTCGTCACCGGCCTGACGCTCGACCAGCTCGCTGCCGACCTCACGGCCTTCGTGCCCGGCCGCCGCCTCGACGACAACGCCCATGTGCTGCTGCGCTACCACGGCGGAGCACGGGGGATGCTGTGGTGCAGCCAGGTCGCGCCCGGCAACGAGAATGGCTTGCGCCTGCGCCTTTACGGATCGAAGGGCGGGCTGGAATGGGCGCAGGAGGACCCGAACCGGCTCTGGTTCAGCCGCCTTGGCCAGCCGAGACACATGATCACCCGCAGCGGCGCCGGCACCGGCCCCGAGGCCGCCCGCGTGACCCGCCTGCCCCCCGGCCACCCCGAGGGCTATCTGGAAGCCTTCGCCAACATCTATACCGAAGCCGCCCGCGCCATCCGCGCGGTCCGGACGGGCACCCCGGTCCCCGAAGGCACCACCTTCCCGGGCCTGAAGGAAGGGCTCGAAGGCGTGGCCTTCGTCGATGCCTGCGTCCGGTCGTCCGCCCGCAACGGCGCCTGGGTCAGGCTGGCTCTCTGACCTCCGCACCTTCCTCCTGGTGAAAATACTCGACTTGCGACGCATCCGCAGAGGCTTCCGGATCCAAGGAAAGCGCAGGCGCAAGGCGGGGGTTTCACCCAGCCTACCCCGCCGCCCGCAACCGCTCCCGCTCGCGCTGCAGCCAGAGCACCGTCAGAAGCAGCGGCGCATTGCCGATCTCTCCTGCCGCCACGGCCGCCAGAAGCCGGTCGAAGGGCACCAGCTGCCCGCGGATATCCTCGGCCTCCCCTGCCGCGCCGAACAGCCCCGCCACCCCGTCCGGCAGGTCGCAGGACGCGACGTAGGAATAGAGATATTCCGTCACCGCCCCCGGCGTCGGATAATATTCCGCGACCTTCTCCAGAGCGCCCAGGACCAGCCCCGCCTCCTCCACCGCCTCGCGCCGCGCGGCCGCCTCGGGGGTCTCGCCGGGGTCGATCCGGCCCGCGATCGCCTCCAGCTGCCAGGGCAAGGGGTCACCGCGCCCGAAGGGGCCCATGCGGAACTGCTCGACCAGCAGCACCCGGTCGCGCCGGGGATCATAGGGCAGCACCGTCACCGCATCGCCCGCCACGAAGACCTCGCGCAGCAACCGCGCGCTCCGGCTGCCGTCAAAGCGCGGATGGGTCAGTTGCAGTTCCTCCAGCCCGAAGAACCCCAGATGCGGATGCCGCCGGGCCAGCACCTCGACCGGCCCGCCGCCCCGGCGCAGCCCGGCTTCCGCCGCCGCCATGGCGCGGACCCGGCTTGCCGCCGCCACCCGCAGCGATCCCAGCCGGCGCCGCAGGACCGCGACCGGAATCTCCGGGCAGCACTCCCCGATCAGCTGCAGCAACGCCGCTTCCTCGGCTGCATGCGGGGGCGAGACCTCGCCCTCCAGCCCCAGCACCGCCGCGTAACAGTCCAGCGCGCGGTCGCCTCCGGGGCCTTCCCTCATCTCAACGCCAGCGCCTGTTCGCATTCTCGGCCAGGATCCCGCCGATCACGCCGCCAAGGACCATGGCGCCGATCACGCCGCCGGTGGCCAGCGTCGGCGCCCGCTCCAGCATCCGTCCGAAGATGTCGACGATCGCGTCCAGCGGCCCCTCGTAGCGCATCTTCATCGATTCCTGCAGCATCTCGTAGATCCCGACCACCAGAAGCGAGAAGAAGACCAGCACGATCACCGTCTTCAGCCCTGCCGCGGCCGATTCCAGATAGCCCTTCCCGACCGAGGGCCCCATCACGCGCCAGCCCACGATCGCGCCGATCAGCGCCGCGATCTCGCGTACGCGGCCCACCGCCTCGGCGACGGGCATGTTCTGGACATAGGCGTTGGCGACCAGCCAGCCGACCACCGCAAAGGCGACGGCGGACATGGCCTTGGCTCCGGTCGGCATCTGGGTCGGCATGGACAGTCCTCAGTTCGGGCGCGTCACCGTGATCTGCGTCACGTCGCAGTTTCCACCCTGGAAGGCCCCCGCGCAAGAGGCGAGGTAGAAGTCCCACATCCGCTTGAAGCGGTCGTCGAAGCCCAGCCGCCTTACCTCGCTCCAGCGGTCCGAGAAGCTCTCGTGCCAGCGCCGCAGCGTCAGGCTGTAGCTTTCGCCGAATTCGATGGAGCCCCGGACCCGCAGCCCCGCCCTCTCCACCTCGGCCCGCAGCACCGAGGGCGCGGGCAGCATCCCGCCGGGGAAGACGTATTTCTGGATGAAATCCACGCCGCGCCGATACATCTGCCAGCGTGCATCGGCGACGGTGATGATCTGCAGGGTGGCGTTCCGGCCCGGCTTCAGCCGCTGCCGCAGCCCGTCGAAATAGATTGGCCAGTAGCGTTCGCCCACCGCCTCGAACATCTCGATGCTGGCGATCCCGTCATAGCTGCCGCGCTCGTCGCGATAGTCCTGCAGCCGGATCTCCACCCGGTCCGAAAGCCCGGCGCGGCGGATGCGTTCCACGGCATGATCGTGCTGCGCCCGGCTGATCGTCAGCCCCGTGACCCGCAGGCCCCGCTCTCCGGCGGCATATTCCGCAAAGCCGCCCCAGCCGCAGCCGATCTCCAGCACATGCTCGCCGGGCCTTGCGCCGATCCGGTCGACCATGCTGGCATATTTCCGGCGCTGCGCCGTCTCCAGGCTTTCCTGCGGGCTTTCGAAGATCGCCGAGGAATAGGTCATCGTCTCGTCCAGCCAGAGCCGGTAGAACTCGTTGCCCAAGTCGTAGTGATGCGCGATGTTCTTCTGCGCCTGGCGTTTCGAGTTCGACTGCAGCCAGAACCGCAGCCGCTCCCAGGCGCGCACCAGGCCCAGGCCCGGAAAGCCGTCGCCGACGACGTTGTTCGCCGGCCGCTGGATCAGGTCGAGGAAGGCCTGCAGGTCCGGGCTTTCCCACCAGCCGTCCAGATAGGCGTCGCAGAAGCCCAGGTCGCCCTCCCGCACCAGCCGCGCGAAAAGGTCGGGGTTCACCACCCGGATCTCTGCCGCAAGGCCCGGAGCCCTGCCTTCCGCCCGGAACCGCCGCCCGTCGGGCAGGACGAAATCCAGCCGCCCCTCGCCCAGCCGCCGCGCCGTCTCGAACACCCTGGCGAAGTAGCGCGGCAATCCGCCCTGGCCCTTCACCGTTGTCAAAACCTCCATGGGCCCTCCCCCGGGGTCTCTGTCGATCGCTTCACTTTCACCAAATCAGATGCGTCGCTCAAGCCTTTCGTGCCCCATATGCCGCAAGGGCGGCCGCGCGGCCGCGGGCGAGATCCACCACCGGCGCCGGATAGGGCTGCCCCGCCCGCAGCCCCCAGGACCGCGGCACCGCCCGGAAGAACTCCAGCGCCTCCGGTCCCGGCTCTCTCGACAGTTCCGCGATGAAGCGCAGGCGGTAACGCCCATCCGCATCGAACTTCCCGGCCTGGCCCGCGGGATTGAAGATGCGGAAATAGGGCGCGGCATCGGGCCCCGAGCCCGCAACCCATTGCCATCCCATCGCATTCGCGGCCGGGTCCCAGTCGGTCAGGCAGTCCGCGAACCAGTCGAGACCCACCTTCCAGTGCGTCAGAAGATGCTTGGTCAGATAGCTCGCCGCGATCATCCGCGCCCGGTTGTGCATCGTTCCCGTCACATACATCTCGCGCAGCGCCGCATCGACGAAAGGCTCGCCGGTCACCCCCCGCCGCCAGCATTCGGCATCCGGATTGTCGCCGCGCCAGGGAAAGCTGTCCCACTCCTCCCGCCAGTTGGCGCGGGTGATCTGCGGCGTATGGTGCATCAGGTGATAACTGAACTCGCGCCAGGCGAGTTCGCGCAGGAAGCTTTCCGCCCCCGCCTTGCCCTCGTCCCGCGCCCGCAGGCCTTCGTGCCAGACCTCGCGGATGCCGATCTCGCCATAGGTCAGGTTCTCCGACAGGCGCGAGGTCCCCGCCACGCCTGGAAAGTCCCGCATCTCACCGTAGCGCCCGACCGGCCCCGCCAGGAACGCCCTGAGCCGCTCCCGCGCCGCGCCCTCGCCCACCGCCTGATACCGCGCGACGACTGCCGCCCCGCGGTTCATCGCCCCCCCCAGCCGCCAGTCCTCCAGCTGGTCGCCCGCGGGCCAGGCCGCCACCCCGCGCAGACGCTTCGGAGCCGCCTCCGGCCCCGCGACGCCCATCCCCCGCATCGCCTTCCAGTAGGGCGTGAACACCCGGTAGAAGCTGCCCTGCCCGGTCTCCACCTCCCAGGGCTCGTGCAAGAGATGTCCCGCGAAACTCCGCGCCTCGACCCCTGCCGCCTTCAGCGCCGCCTTCACCGCAGTATCCCGCGCGACCGAGGCCGGGTCATAGAGCCGCGACCACCAGACCCCGCCCGCCCCCGTCTCCGCTACCAAAGCCCGCAGCACCTCCAGCGCCGGCTCCCGCCGCAGCACCAGCCGCACCCCCAGCTCCTCCAGCGCCCGCGCGAAGGCTCCGACCGCCAGGCCCCACCGCCATTTCGGCGCCGCGCCAATCGCTTCCGTCTCCGGGTCCAGGATGACGACCGGCAACAGCGCCCGCCCCGAGGCCGCAGCCGCAGCCAGCATCGGCTGGTCCCCCAGCCGCAGGTCGCGGCGAAACCACAGGATCAACGGTGTCTCGGTCATGCCCCAGCCTTTCCCTTGAATACGCCGGGAACCGGCCGCCGGATCAACCGGGTCTTGCTCTTTTTCCTTATTCCCGGCGGTTTTGGAGGTGGAAGACTCCCAACGCCGTCCCTTGCGCACTCTTCGCGCAAGGGACAAGCGCAAAGGCCTGCGCGCCGGCGCTCCGCCAGGCTGACCTCAGAGCACCCGGTCCAGCGCGGCGATCAGGCGCGCCACTTCCTCGGCGCTGGTGTAATGCGTCCCCGACATCCGCAGTACCCCCTTCGCCCGGTCGATCCCCAGCGCCTCCAGTGGCCGGACCGCGTAGAAATCCCCCGCCCAGCAGGCGATCCCGTTGCGGCCCAACTCCTCGCTGACCGGCTCGGCCGCCCGGTCCAGTTCCACCGCCACCGTCGGCGCCCGCCGCGCCGCGTCGCGGGGGCCGAGGAGCCGCACATCGTTCCGCTGCACCAGATAGTCGAGCAAGGGCTGGATCACCGCCACCTCCTGCGCCCGCATCAGGTCATGCACCCCCCCGTTCCGCGCCACCGCGTCGCCCGAAACCCCATGCCGCGCCGCCAGCGCGTCGATGTAATCCGCCATCCCGGCGCAGGCCGCCACCTGGGCATGGTCCGGCCCCGCCGGGGTATGGCGTTTGTACAGGACCCCGTGGTTGAAGAAATGCGCCTGTCCGGGCAATTCCATCCCGAAGGCCTCGCGGATCACCATGATCCCCTGATGCGGGCCATAGGTCTTGTAGGCCGAGAACAGATACACATCGCAGCCCAGCGCCAGCACATCGGGGAAGCCGTGCGGCGCATAGCTCACCCCGTCCACCACCGTCCGCGCGCCCGCCGCCCTGGCCAGCGCGCAGATCGCCGCCACGTCGTTGATCTCGGCGATCACGTTCGAGCAATGCGGGAAGCATAGCAGCCGCACCTTCCCATCCGCCAGCAGCGCCTCCAGCGCCTCCAGCCCCAGCGAGCCCGTGGCCGGGTCCAGCTTCCACTCCCGGACCTCGATCCCCTCCTCGACCAGACGCCGCCAGACACCCGAGTTCGCCTCGTGGTCCTGGTTCGTCACCACCACCGCGCCGCCGGTCCCCGCCAGCCACTTCCGCGCTGCCTGCGCCAGCACATAGGTGTTCGCGCTGGTCGAGGGTCCGAAGGACACTTCCTCGCGGCGGACCCCCATCATCGCCGCCAGCCGCTCCCGCGCCTCGTCCATCTCGGCCCCGCCCGCCTGCGCCCCCGGATAGGGCCCATAGGGTTGCACCTTGCGGTCGTGGTAGAAGCGGGTCAGCCGGTCCACCACCTGCCGGCAGGGATAGCTTCCCCCCGCATTCTCGAAGAAGGCATGCGAGGACAGCACCGGCGACGAAAACGCCGGGAATTGCGAACGGACGAAGTCGAGATCAAGCGCCATGCGGGCGGCTCCATGTTGGGGCCGCAGGGCCGGGGCGCGCGCAGGGCGGGCGGGCCCGGTCTGCGGCAGGTCTTCCAGCCAGACCCGGGATTGTCTCCCCCCGGGCCAGAGCCGGGACGGCGCCCCGGCATCGCCCACAGGATTAGCCGCGCCACCCCCGGCCCGCAAGCCTCTGCCGCCGCCCGTCCGCGAAACCGGGCCCCGGCCCGGCAGCGCACCACGAAATTTCCCGCAGCGCGCAGATTTCTCTTGTCCTTTTCGCGGCCCCCGCCCAATTTCCGGGCAGGGACGCCGGGTGTGGGGAAGCGCGTCTGCAGGAAAATCGCCACCGGCGGAACGCGCCCTCCCCAGGGCGACGAAAGGAGACCTTCATGAAAAGCAAATCCCTTGCCCTTCTCAGCGCGGCCTCGCTGCTGTCGCTCTCCGTCGCCGCCCGGGCGGCCGATCCGGAGCTGACCGTGCTCGACTGGGCCGGATGGGAAATCGACGGCATGCTCCAGCCCTATGTCGACAAGGTGGGCCAGAAGCCGACCTTCGTCTTCTTCGCCGACGACGACGAGGCGTTCCAGAAGGTTTCCTCCGGCTTCAAGGCCGATGTCGTGCACCCCTGCGCCTCTTCGGTGCCGCGCTACAGGAACGCCGGTCTGATCGAGCCCTGGGATGTCTCGAAGATCCCGGAATTCGCCAACAACCCGGAACGGCTGACCAAGCCCTTCACCGATGCCGAGGGCGTCTGGTTCATCCCGACCGACTATGCCTATACCGCCGTCGCCTACAACGCCGAGACCGTTCCGGCCGAGGATGTTGCCTCGCTCTCGGTCTTCACCAACGAGAAATACGCCGGCCGCCTGGCAATGCCCGACAACACCGATGACGTCTGGTCGCTGGCCTTCCTCGCCACCGGCGTCACCTCCTGGGACAATGTGACGGACGAGCAGTTCCAGGCCGCCGCCGACTGGCTGCGCAAGGTGCACCCGAACATCCGCGCCTACTGGGCCGACCCGTCGGAACTCAGCCAGCTCATGGCCTCGGGCGAGGTGCAGGTCGCCTGGTCCTGGAACGACCCGGTCGCGATCCTGCAGTCGGAAAACTTCCCCGTCGGCTTCAACCGCGCGCCCGCCGAAGGGGCCGCGACCTGGTATTGCGGCTATGTGAACATGAAGGACGGCCCCGGCAACGAGGAGAAGGCCTACGACTTCATCAACTCGATGCTCGCCCCGACCTCGGCCCAGCCGCTTCTCGATGCGATCGGCTATGCGCTTGCCAACGATGCCGCGATGGCCACGATTTCGGAAGATGCGCTGAAGGCGGCCTTCGTCGATCCGATCACCACGACGCTGTTCGTGCAAAGCCCGCCCAGCCCGGAGCTGCGCGAGAAGATGATCGAGGAATTCGAGCTGATCAAGTCGGGCTTCTGAGGCCCGGAAGATCCGGCAACCATGGCGCCCGGGGAATCCTCGGGCGCTTCTTTCTTGGCAGGGGGCAAAGATGCGCCTGGTGAACCGCACCTTCGACGAGTTGGAACCCGGCGACACCGCGGAATTGCGCCGCCTGATCACCGCCGACGACCTTTTCGTCTTTGCCGTCGCCTCGGGCAACTACAACCCGATGCACCTCACCGAAACCGACCTCGACGCCGACGGCCAGACCGAGCGTGTCGCCCCCGGCATGTTCGTGGCCTCGCTCATCTCCGCCGTCCTCGGCACCCAGCTGCCCGGCCCCGGCACCGTCTACCGCCGTCAGGTGCTGGACTTCCACAACCGCGCCCTCGCCGGGCAGGAGGTGGTGGTCCGCGCCCGCGTCCTGTCCAAGGCCGACGGCTTCGTCCGCCTCGCGACCGAGGTCCGCCGCCTTGCCGACGACGCTCCCCTCGTCACCGGCGAGGCCGAGGTCGCTGCGCCCTCCGAACCCTTCGCCGCCGAGGATGTCGAGATTCCCGGCCTCATCGTCCAGCGCCATCGCCATTTCGAGGCGCTCCTCGACCGCGCCCGCCCCCTGCCCGCGCTGCCCACCGCCGTCGTCTGCCCCGACGACACCAATTCGCTGGCCGGCACGCTGATGGCGCGGCGCGAAAGCATCATCACCCCGATCCTCGTCGGCCGCGCCGCCGCGATCCACGCCGCCGCGGCCGAGTTGCACGCCGACCTCTCGGGGATCGAGATCGTCGACGTCGAGACCGACCTCGCCGCCGCCACCCGCGCCTGCGCCCTGGTGCACGAGGGCCGGGTCCAGGCGGTGATGAAGGGCCACCTGCACACCGACGATCTCCTGAAACCCATGGTCGACCGCGACACCGGCCTGCGCATCGGCCGCCGCCTGACCCATGTCTTCGTGATGGATGTCCCCGGCCAGCCCGAGCCGATCCTCGTCACCGACGCCGCGATCAACATCGCGCCCGACCTCCTGACCAAGCAGGACATCTGCCAGAACGCCATCGACCTCGCCCGCTCGCTGGGGATGGATCCGCGCGTGGGCGTGCTCTCGGCCGTCGAGACCGTGAACCCCGCGATCCAGTCCTCGATCGACGCCGCCCTCCTGTCCAAGATGGCCGACCGCGGCCAGATCACCGGCGGCCATGTCGAGGGGCCGCTGGCCATGGACAATGCCATCGACCTCGCCGCCGCCCGCACCAAGGGCCTGCAGGGGTCGGTGGCGGGGCGCGCCAACATCCTCGTTGTGCCGGGCATCGACGCAGGCAACATGCTGGCCAAGCAACTTGCCTTCATGAGCCATGCCGAGGGCGCGGGCCTCGTGCTTGGCGCCAGGGTCCCGGTGATCCTGAATTCGCGCTCCGACAGCCCGATGTCGCGCCTTGCCTCCTGCGCCGTGGCCGCGATCCACAGCCTCGCCAAGGGATAGGGCCGCGCGGCCGCATGCTTGAAGTCATCTCGATCTCCTTCGCCTTCCTCTTCGGCCTCGCGGTGCGCCAGATCGGCCTGCCGCCGCTGATCGGCTATCTGGCGGCAGGTTTCGCGCTCTCGGCCTGGGGCCCCGCCATCGGCCTGCCGCAGGAGACGCGCCCGATCCTCGACCATGTGGCGCATCTGGGGGTGCTGCTCCTTCTGTTCGCGGTCGGGCTGAAGCTCAAGCTCGGCCAGATCACCCAGCCGCAGGTCCTGGGCGGCGCGCTTGGCCATTCGGCGCTCACGACCGCGCTCCTTGGCCCGGTCCTCGCCCTTGCGCTGGGACTCGACTGGTCCGACGCGCTCCTCCTTGCGGTGTCGCTGTCCTTCTCCTCCACCGTCTTCGCCGCCAAGGCGCTCGAGGCGAAGCGCGATCTCGGCACCTTCTACGGCCGCACCGCGATCGGCGTGCTGATCATGCAGGACCTGATCGCGCTGGTCGTCCTTGCCGTCTGGGGCGGCCAGACCCCCAGCCCCTGGGCGCTGCTCCTTCTTGCCATCCCGCTCGTCCGTCCGCTGCTCCACCGCCTGCTCGACCTCGCCGGCCATGACGAGCTGATGGTGCTGGCCGGTCTCCTGCTGGCGCTCGTCCTTGGCGGGGCGGGGTTTCAGGCCCTGGGCCTCAGCTCAGAGATCGGCGCCCTGGCCATGGGCCTGATTCTCTCGACCCACCGCCAGGCCGGAGAGTTGTCGGACGCGCTCTGGTCCCTGCGCGAGGTCTTCCTGGTCGGCTTCTTCCTGCAGATCGGCCTTTCCGGCCTGCCCGACCTGCAGGACCTGGGCTTTGCCGCCGTGCTGGTGCTGATCCTGCCGGCGAAGGCCGCGCTCTTCTTCCTCCTCTTCGTCCGCTTCGGCCTGCGCGCACGCTCGGCCTTCCTAGCGGCGCTGAACCTCGCCACCTACAGCGAGTTCGCCCTGATCGTCTCGGCGACGCTCCTGCCCGACTGGCTGGTGCCGCTGGCCCTGGCCGTCAGCCTGGCCTTCCTGGTCGCGGCCCCGCTCGACCGCCTGGCCCAGCGCCTCTTCGAACGCTTCGAGACCCGGCTCGGCCATTTCGCGCCGCAAAAGCTGCACCGCGACGACCAGCCGGCCCGGCTGGGCGGCGCGGGGGTGCTGATTCTCGGCATGGGCCGTACCGGGACCGCGGCCTATGACCGCCTCTCCGACACCCGCGACGACCTGCTCGGCCTCGATGCCGACAGCTACCGGGTCGCCGCCCACCGGGCCGAGGGGCGCAATGTCCTTCTCGCCGATGTCGAGGATGCGGGCTTCTGGCGCGACCTCGAGCTCGGCCCGCTCGCCGCCGTCCTGCTGGCGATGGACAATGTCGAGGCCAAGGACACCGCCGCCCGGGCGCTCCGGCGCAAGGGGTTCCGCGGCCCGATCATCGCCCATGCGCTTTACGACGACGAACTGCCGCGCCTGCAGAGCGCGGGCGCCACGCATCTGCACCTGGCGATGGCCCAGACCGGGGTGGCACTGGCGGACGAGACCGGCCGCGCGCTGCAGGACACGCCCGCGGCCTGACGGCCGCTTGCGCCCGCCGTTTCGCCTCCCTATATTGGACCTGTCGGGGGCAACCCCGACTATGGCGATAAACGCACCTGTAATAATCGGCTCGGACCCGGGGGCGGTACCCGGCGGCTCCACCAGACCTCCCGTTCGTTGCGGGCGTGTGGGGCCGAAATAGGATCGACGAACGACCAAAGAGGCCAGCTTTCGCTCGGTGAGGTACCACCGTTATCGGTCCATGATCACAGTTGCCAACGACAACCGTGCTCCGGTGGCGCTGGCCGCGTAAGCGGCTCGCAATACCAAACCTAAGCCCTTGCGGGTAGCACCGTAAGGCGGGGTTCGCAGGTACCTGGCAACAGAAACCTGCACCTTCCCGACCGCTCCCCTCGACCGCTCCTCGTTCGCCTCCGGCTTCTCGTCGCCTGGGACCTCCGCGAGGAGTGACGAAGTCATCGACGAGCGATCTGGTCCAGCCGCCCCGCCCATTCCCCCGCGATCCCAAGAGACGAAGACATCGACGAGCGGCCTTGCCAGACCCGCCGCCCCTGCCACATCCTGTCCCATGCTCCGCGCCGCCGCCCTCGCCTGCCTGACCGCCTCGCCCGCCCCGGCCTGCGAGACCGCGCTCATCCTCGCCATCGACGTCTCCGGTTCGATCGACACCGCCGACTACCGGCTCCAGGCCGAAGGCCTCGCTTCAGCCCTCACCGACCCCGAGGTGGCCGAGGCCCTGGTGCGGGACCAGGTGGCCCTTGCCGTGGTGCACTGGTCCGGCATGGACCAGCAGAAGCTCTCCCTGCCCTGGCAGCGGATGCTCTCCCCCGCCTCCGTCGCCGGCTTCGCCACCCGCGCCGCCGCCCTGCCCCGCGCCTACCAGGGCTCGGACACCGCCGTCGGCCAGGCGGTCGACTTCGCCCTCGCGCAATTCGCCGTTGCCGACTGCCGCCGCCATGTCATCGACATCTCCGGCGACGGGCAGGAGAACACCGGCTTCACCGACGCCCGCGCCCGGACCAGGGCCGTGGCTCAGGGCGTCACCATCAACGCCATCGCGATCGAGGAGCCCGGCCCCGCCTTCCCGATCACCAGCTATTACCACAGCCGCATCATCACCCCCGAAGGCTTCACGGTCACCGCGCGCGGCCTGCAGGACTATGCCGAGACGCTGCGCCTGAAACTCCTGCGTGAACTGGCCGAACCGATCGGCTAGCTGTCATCCATCCGTCGCACGCGCCCGCTAGAAGGCCCCCCATGCCCCCAAGCCTGCCCGAGCTCACCCGCACCTTCGCCCGCATCGGCTGCCTCTCCTTCGGCGGCCCGGCGGCGCAGATCGCGCTGATGCACCGGGTGATCCTGGACGAACGGCGCTGGATCTCCGAGGCCGACTACCTGCGCGCGCTTTCGTTCTGCATGCTCCTGCCGGGGCCCGAGGCGATGCAGCTGGCCACCTGGATCGGCTGGCGCATGCATGGCGTGGCGGGCGGGCTGATCGCCGGGGGCCTTTTCGTCCTGCCCGGCGCGCTGGTGATCCTGGCGCTGTCGCTGATCTACGCCGCCGCCGGAGAGGTGCCGCTCGTCGCCGCGCTGTTCACCGGGATCCAGGCCGCCGTCATCGCCATCGTGATCGAGGCGCTGATCCGCGTCTCGCGCCGCGCCCTGCGCTCGGCCGAGGCCTATCTGATCGCCGCCGCCGCATTTGTCGGCCTTTTCCTGCTGAAACTGCCCTTCCCCGCCATCATCCTCGCCGCCGCGCTCTGGGGCTTCCTGCGCACCCGGCCCGGCCTCCGCGACCTCTCCGCCCCGCCGCCGCCCGCCGTGCTTGCCCGTTCGCTCCGGGCGCTGGCGCTCTGGCTCGCGATCTGGCTCCTGCCGCTTGCCGCGCTGATCACCCTCGCCCCCGGCAGGCTGGCCGAAATCGGCATCTTCTTCTCCCGCCTTGCCGTCCTCACCTTTGGCGGGGCCTATGCGATCCTGGCCTGGATGGCGCAGGACGTGGTCGAGGCCAAGGGCTGGCTCACCCTGCCGCAGATGATCGACGGGCTTGGCCTGGCCGAGACGACGCCGGGCCCGCTGATTCTCGTCACCCAGTTCGTCGGCCACATGGCCGGGCAGCAGGTCGGCGGCTGGCCCATGGGCCTGGCCGGTGCCGCAGTCGCGCTCTGGACGACCTTCGTGCCCTCGTTCCTGTTCATCTTCACCTTCGCCCCCTTCATCCAGCGCCTGACCCACATGCCCCGCCTGTCCGGCGCGCTGGCCGCGATCACCGCCGCCGTGGTCGGCGTCATCGCCAATCTCTCGCTCTGGTTCGCGCTGCATGTCCTTTTCGCCAGCGTCTCCGAGGCGACATCCGGCCCCCTCCACCTGGTCTGGCCCGAACCCGCCTCGCTCCGCCCGCTGCCCGCCGCCATCGCCGCGCTGGCCGCTGCGGCGCTGCTCTGCGGACGCTGGCCGCTCCTGCCGGTGCTGGCGCTCTCGGCCGCAATCTCGGCCGGTGCCACCCTTCTTTGACGGAACGGCGACAAACCCGCTGCCGCCCCTTCCCTTGGCCCCTGAATCCCCTATGCTGCAACCCAACCGGGAAAGGACGGCATATGGCGCGCAGCATCGACTATGGCACCCTCATGCACCGGGCGATGCGCGGGCTGATCCAGACCGTCCTGTCCGATGTGGCGCAGCACGGCCTTCCGGGCGCGCATCACTTCTTCATCACCTTCGACACCACCCATCCCGGCGTGGAAATCGCCGACTGGCTGCGCGACCGCTACCCGACCGAGATGACCGTGGTCCTGCAGCACTGGTTCGAGAATCTCGAGGTCGAGGAAGACCTGTTCCGCGTCACCCTGAACTTCGGCAACCAGCCCGAGCCGATGGTGATTCCCTTCGACGCGGTGCGCACCTTCGTCGACCCTTCCGTCGAATTCGGCCTGCGCTTCGAATCGCAGTCCGACGACGAAGAGGAAGACGAGGAGGACGAGATCGAAGTCGAGATCGAGGATTCCGAACCCCGCCGCGATGCCGAGGTCGTCTCGCTCGACAAGTTCCGCAAACAGTGATGACCAGCGACATCGCGCTCTTCCGCCGCCGGCTTCTGAAGAATCCGCGCCAGGTTTCGGCCATTGCGCCATCCTCGCGCACGCTTGCCCGCGCCATGACCCTGGGCCTCGGCCCGCGTTCGGGCCCGGTGGTGGAATTCGGCCCCGGCACCGGCCGCTTCACCGAGGCGATCCTTGCCCGCGGCGTCCTGCCCCGCGACCTGACCCTGTTCGAGCTGGATGAGGAATTCGTTCCCTACCTGCGGCAGAAGTTCCCCGGCGTGACCGTCCACCAGGTCCCCGCGCAAGAGGCCCCGCGCCTTGTCGGCCAGGGCGTCGGCACGGTGATCTCGGGCTTGCCGCTCCTGTCGATGCCGCCCGAGGTGCGCGAGGGCATCATCTCGGCAGCCTTCGCCATCCTCGCCCCGCGCGGCCGGTTCGTCCAGTTCACCTACGGCCCCCGCCCGCCGCTGCCGCCCGAGACCATCACCGCACTCGGCCTCACGGTGGGCAAGGGCAACAAGGTCTGGGCCAACCTGCCGCCCGCCACCGTCTACCGCTTCCGCCGCGGCTGAGCGCGCCCGGCTCGGAGTTCCTTCCGCATCAGCGCAATGCCCGCCGCCACAGGCCGCGAACTCCTGTCTTCCGGACGGGAACCAGGCCACGACCTCGCAGTATGCAACGGCATACCGATTGCTTTCGCCGCCCCCCGGCGCTAAGGGGCGGACAGAGCTTGCGAGGAGATTCCGATGACTGCGACCCGTACCGAAACCGACAGCTTTGGCCCGCTCGAGGTTCCCGCCGACAAATACTGGGGCGCACAGACCCAGCGGTCGATCATCAACTTTCCCATCGGCTGGGAGCGCCAGCCGGTTCCGATCATCCGCGCTCTCGGCGTGATCAAGAAGGCCTGCGCCCGGGTCAACATGGCGCAGGGCGACCTCCCGGCCGAGCTGGGCAACGCCATCCTGGCCGCCGCGACCGAGGTGATCGAGGGCAGGTTCGACGACAACTTCCCGCTGGTGGTCTGGCAGACCGGGTCCGGCACCCAGTCGAACATGAACGCGAACGAGGTGATCTCGAACCGCGCCATCGAGATGCTGGGTGGCGTGAAGGGCTCGAAAAAGCCGGTGCATCCGAACGACCATGTGAACATGGGCCAGTCCTCGAACGACACTTTCCCGACCGCGATGCATGTGGCGATCGGGATGCACACGCGCGACGTCCTGATCCCGGGGCTGGAGAAGCTGTCCAAGGCGCTCTGGGCGAAGTCCAACGAGTTCAAGGACATCATCAAGATCGGCCGCACCCATACTCAGGACGCGACCCCGCTGACGCTGGGCCAGGAATTCTCGGGCTACGCCACCCAGGTCGACAAGGGCATCGCCCGCGTCAAGGCCTGCCTGCCCGACATCTACGAGCTTGCCCAGGGCGGCACCGCCGTCGGCACCGGCCTGAACACCCGCGTCGGCTTCGACGCCCGCGTCGCGGCCGCGATCGCCGAAATCACCGGCCTGCCCTTCGTCACCGCCCCGAACAAGTTCGAGGCGCTGGCCGCGCATGACGCGATGGTCATGTTCTCGGGCGCGCTGAAGACCGTGGCCGGGTCGCTGTTCAAGATCGCCAACGACCTCCGCCTCCTCGGCTCCGGCCCGCGCTCGGGCTTGGGCGAACTGATCCTGCCGGAGAACGAGCCCGGCTCCTCGATCATGCCGGGAAAGGTCAACCCCACCCAGGCCGAAGCCCTGACCATGGTCTGCGCCCATGTCATGGGCAACGACGCCGCCGTGGGCTTCGCCGGCAGCCAGGGGCATTTCGAACTGAACGTCTACAACCCGATGATGAGCTACAACGTGCTGCAGTCGATCCAGCTTCTGGGCGACGCGGCGGGCAGCTTCACCGACAACATGGTGGTGGGAACGCAGGCGAACGTGGCGCGGATAGACCGGCTGATGAAGGAAAGCCTGATGCTGGTGACGGCGCTGGCCCCGACCATCGGCTACGACAACGCGACCAAGGTCGCGAAGACCGCGCACCGGAACGGCACGACGCTCAGGGAAGAGGCCATCGCGCTGGGATTTGTCGACAGCGAGACCTTCGACCGCATCGTGCGGCCCGAGGACATGGTGGGTCCCAAGGGCTGATGGCCGAGCTCGTCAACCTGCGGCAGGCGAAGAAGCAGGCGGCCCGCAAGGCCGCCCGCGTCGCGGCGGACGCCAATGCCGCGAAGCATGGCCGGACCGGGAACTGGAGCAGGCGCGGAACGACAAGGCCGCACGCACGCTGGACGGGCACAAGCGCGATACGGAGTAACCTCCGCTTAACGCAGTTCGGGCAGGCTGCGCGCAGGAGGTGCGCCGATGTCCCATTTGCCCGAAGTGATCTCGCCCGAGAAATGGATCGTCCATCTTTTCTCGGCAAAAAGCGTGGCCGAAGGCGGAACCGTCAGACGCAAGGTCAGCGATGTGGAACGACTGGTCGGCCGCGAACGTTTTCTTCACGAAGTCCTGCGTCGCGGCTTTCGCGTGGTCGAAAATGCGGGTCAGTTTATCATCTTCTGCAACCGGGAACCCGTCCACGTCCTCGCCTGACAGTGCGGCCGTGCGCAAATCTTTTCGAAAAGATTTGCAAAATCGTCGCAGCGTTGCGCTACCCTTCCACCATGACCACCCGCCCCGCCAAGCACTCGCTCACCCTCCACGGCCACCGCACCAGCGTCTCGCTCGAACCGGAGTTCTGGGACGCCTTCCGCACCATCGCCGCCGAACGAGCGACCCCCCTCAACGCCCTGGCCGCCGAAATCGACGCGTTGCGTCGCGGAGAGGAAGGCCTCGCCTCGGCGATCCGGGTCTTCTGCCTGAACCATTACCGGAGACCCTGATGCGCGCCGCCGTCCTTCGTGCCTATCGTGAACCCCTGAGCCTCGATTCCGTCCCCGACCCGGTCTGCGAGGCCGACGGCGTGGTCCTGAAGACGCTCGCCTGTGGCATCTGCCGCTCTGACTGGCACGGCTGGGTCGGCGAGCATCCGAAGGTCACACCCGGCGACATCCCCGGCCACGAATATTGCGGCGAGGTGGTCGAGGCCGGCCCCTTGGCAAAGTGGCGCAAGGGCGATCGGGTCATCGCCCCCTTCATCCTTGCCTGCGGCGACTGTCCCGAGTGCCGGTCGGGCCAGACCACCACCTGCCGGGCGCAGCGCGTGCCCGGCTTCGGCGACCGCGGCGCCTATGCCGAATATGTCTCGGTCCCCCACGCCCACAACCTGACCCGCCTGCCCGATAGCCTCTCGCCCGCCCTCGCCGCAGGCCTCGGCTGCCGCGTCACCACCGCCTTCCACGCCCTCACCGGCCGCGCCGCGCTGCAAGCCGGAGAATGGCTCGCCGTCCACGGCACCGGCGGGATCGGGCTTTCCTGCCTGCTCATCGGCAAGGCGCTCGGCGCGCGGGTGATCGTGGTGGATGTGGTGCCCGAGAAGCTGGCCCATGCCCTGTCGCTGGGCGCCGAGGCCGCATTCGACGCGCGCGACGGCGATGTGGCCGCCCGGATCGTCGACCTGACCGGCGGCGGCGCCCATGTCAGCGTCGAGGCGCTGGGGATCGAGGCCACGGCCAACAACTCGCTGAAATGCCTGCGCCCGCTGGGCCGCCATGTCCAGGTCGGCCTGCCGGTCGGCCATACCGCAGAGATGCGGATCGACATGAACACGCTCTACATGCGGCAACTGGCCGCCTTCGGCACCCGCGGCATGCCTGCCTGGCGCTATCCGACGCTGCTTTCCCTGATCGAGACCGGCCGCATCGACGTGTCCCCGATCGTCGCCCGCACCGTCGCCCTAAGCCAGGCGACCGAGGAACTGCGCGCCTTCGACGGCCCCACCGCCCCCGGAGTCGCGGTCATCACCGATTTCGCCGGCTAACGGGCCACCTCGGCCAGCGTCACCGCCAGGTCGCCATAGCCGGTGAACCGCCGCTCGTACTCCAGCCCCAGACGCGCGGCGCAGTCGCGCGCCTTCAGGTCCAGCGCCGGGTCGTCCCGCTGCGCCTGATAGACCAGCTTGCGGTAGTTGCCGAAATACATGTCCCGCAACTGGGGGTGCCGGTCGAGGCCCATCGGCCGCCAGACGAAGGCATCGAACTGGCGCACCAGGAAATCGGTCAGGTAGAAAGCGTCGAACTCGCTGTCGGCGTGCTCGGCAAAAACCGCGTTGCCCTCGAAGAAGGAATAGCAATGCGGGCCCGCGACCATCTCGACGCCCAGCTCGCGGCATTTCTCCTGCAGAAGGCCCCCGGTGCCGCAATCGGCATAGACGACGAAGACCGTCTCGTAGCGCCCGCGCGCCTCGTCCACCGCCGCCTCGACCGCAGGCGGGATCCGGTCCGGCCAGAGGTGCAGGTTCGCCGGCAGGCATTGCAGGTCGATATGCGTCCAGCCGTTCGCGGCCTTCAGCGCCAGGATCTCGTGCGCCAGCGCCCCGCAGGCGATCAGCAGGATGCGGCCCGCGCGCTGCGGCGCCAGGCCGGTTTCCGAAAGCGTCAGATCATCCATGGATCACCCCGCGACGGGCAGGTCAGCGGCTGACCCGCGTCCAGGCCAGGATCACGCTGGCCGAAAGCGCCGCGAACATCAGCGCCACGAAGGGAAGGCCGGTATGGAAGGCCAGCCAGAGGGTCAGGGCGGCGGCGAGAATCACCAGCGCGATCAGTCCCAGGAAATGCGTCAGCGGCATGGCGTGTCCCCCTTGCCACCAATCTGTGCCCTGACCCGGCCAGGGACAAGCCCCGGCCGGATCACAGCGCCGTGCGTCAGGCGCCGAGCTGGTTGTGCTTGCGCGCCACGAACTGCTTGGCAGTCTCCACCGCCACGGCGGCGTCGCGGCAATAGGCGTCGGCGCCGATCGCCTTGCCGAACTCCTCGTTCAGCGGGGCCCCGCCGACCAGGACGACATAGTCCTCGCGCATGCCCTTTTCCTTCAGCGTGTCGATCACGACCTTCATGTAGGGCATCGTGGTGGTCAGAAGCGCAGACATGCCCAGGATGTCGGGCTGCTCCTTCTCCAGCGCTTCCAGATATTTCTCGACCGCGTTGTTGATGCCCAGGTCCACGACCTCGAAGCCCGCGCCTTCCATCATCATCGCGACAAGGTTCTTGCCGATGTCGTGGATGTCGCCCTTGACGGTGCCGATCACCATCTTGCCCATGCGCGGCGCCCCGGTCTCGACCAGAAGCGGTTTCAGGATCTGCATCCCCGCCTTCATCGCGTTCGCCGCCAGCAGCACTTCCGGCACGAAAAGGATGCCGTCGCGGAAGTCGGCGCCGACGATGGTCATGCCGGCGACCAGCGCCTTGGTCAGGACGTCATAGGGCGTCCAGCCGCGCTCGATCAGGATGTTGACGCCTTCTTCGATCTCTTCCTTGAGACCGTCGTAAAGGTCGTCGTGCATCTGCAGCACAAGCTCGTCATCCGACAATTCGGAGAGGATGATTTCGTCGTCGGCCATGGCGCGCGCTCCAAGCGGAAGGATCTTGTCCCCGTGAATGGCCGCAAACCCGGCCGCTCACTATTCGCCAAACGACATACACCGAATGAAAGCCGACAGAAAGCCGACAGATGGTTGGGGCGGGCGGGAAAGTGCTGGCTTTTGTTCTTGTTTTGTTCTAGAGTTGCGTCATGAGCGACAGCAGCATCCTTCCCGGCCGGTGCCTGCGGGCGCGGGGGGCCGGCAGCAATCGCGCCGGCCGGTATGAGGCGGTGACGCAGGACGCCTTCGACGACGGCTGGGACCTGTCCGAGGAGGAACGGCTGGTTGCGACCGAGGTCCGGCTGGAACGTCCGCGTTCGGCCCTGACCTTCAACCGCTCACCGGACGTGCCCTTCGACCGCTCGATCAACCCCTATCGCGGCTGCGAGCATGGCTGCATCTACTGCTTCGCCCGCCCGACCCATGCCTGGCTCAACCTCTCCCCCGGCCTCGATTTCGAGACAAGGCTGATCGCCCGTCCCGGCATCGCCGCCGTCCTCGACCATGAACTCCGCCGCCCCGCCTACAAGGTCGCGCCGGTGGCCATCGGCACCAACACCGACGCCTACCAGCCGGTGGAGCGCGAGCACGGCCTGATGCGCGAGATCCTGACCGTGCTTTCGGCCTTCCGCCACCCGGTCTGGATCACCACGCGCGGCACGCTGGTCGAGCGTGACATCGACCTGATCGCCCCCCTGGCCGCGCAGGGCCTCGCCTCGGTCTCGGTCTCGGTCACCACCCTCGACGCGGGCCTCGCCCGGCGGATGGAGCCGCGCGCCCCTGCCCCCGCCAGGCGGCTGCAGATCATCCGGGCGCTCGCGGCCGCGGGTATCCCGGTCCGGGTCCAGGTCTCGCCGCTGATTCCAGCCCTGACCGACCATGAGCTCGAGGCCGTGATGCAGGCCGCCCGTGATGCTGGCGCGCGGCAGGCCAACGCCATCCCCCTGCGCCTCCCGCAGGAAGTGGCGGGGCTCTTCCGCGACTGGCTCGAAACGACCTTCCCCGACCGCGCCGCCCGGGTCATGGGCCGGGTGCGCGAGTTGCACGGCGGGCGCGACTATGACCCAGACTTCGGCAAGAGGATGCGCGGCCAGGGCCTCTGGGCCGAGTTGATCCACCGCCGCGCCGATCTCGCGCGCCGAAGGCTCGGCATGGCCGAGGGTCTTGCGCCCCTGCGCACCGACCTTTTCGCCCCGCCGCCACGGCCCGGGGACCAGTTGTCGCTCTTCTGACCGCCGCGGCCGGGCGCAAATCTTTTCGAAAAGATTTGCAAAATCCTTCGAAGGATTTTGGCCCGCGCCCCGCCCTACCCCCGCCGGCCGCGCCGTTCGCGCCGAGGCTCGCCCTCGCCCGTGCCATCCGAGGCCGAGGAGAAGCCGCCCAGCTTGGCCGAGATATCCTCCAGCGTCGGGCGCGGCCCCTTGGGCCGGGTCTCCAGCGCCTGGCGCATCGCGCGCAGATGCTCGGGCATAGTGCCGCAGCAGCCGCCTATGATCCGCACGCCCGCATCCCGCGCCAGCACCGCATATTCCGCCATCAGCTCCGGCGTGCCGTCGTAATGGATATGGCCGTCATGGTATTTCGGGATCCCGGCATTGCCCTTGGCGATGATCGGCCGCGCCGTCCCCGTCGAGGCAAAGCCCAGCACAGTGCGCATCAGGTCGCTCGCCCCCACGCCGCAATTCGCGCCGAAGGCGATCGGTGGATTCGGCAGCTTCTCCACCAGTTCGGCCAGCGCGGCCGAGGTCACGCCCATCATCGTCCGGCCCGCCGTGTCGAAACTCATGGTGCCGCACCAAGGCATCCCCGCCCGTGCTGCGGCCTCGGCCGCCGCCTTGAATTCCTCGGGCGCGCTGATCGTCTCGACCCAGAGGACATCGGCGCCGCCCTCCTTCAGCCCCTCGGCCTGTTCGTGGAAGATCTCGACCGCTGTGGCATGGGTCAGGCTGCCCATCGGCTCGAAGATCTCGCCCGTCGGACCGACCGACCCCGCGACCACCACCGGCCGGCCCGCCGCATCGGCGATCTCGCGCCCCAGTTCCGCGCCGATCCGGTTCAGCTCGCGCACCCGGCCTTGCGCGTTGTGCAGCTTCAGCCGCGCGGCATTGCCGCCGAAGGTATTGGTCAGGAACAGGTCCGATCCGGCCTCGACCGCGCCTCGATACAGCTGGCGGATGTTGTCGGGCTTGTCGACGTTCCACAGTTCCGGCGGCTCGCCCGAGGAAAGCCCCATGTTGAACAGGTTGGTGCCCGTGGCCCCGTCGGCCATCAGCCAGTCGCGGTCGGCAAGCATCCGGGAAAGCGCGTCGGTCATTCGGTCAGGGCCCTTCGATTGGCTAAGCATGACGAAACCCTTGCCACGTCACCGGGGCAAGGGCAATTTCATAATCCGCATGTCGACTTGCGCCCGGCCGCAACTTGGCGCCGGGCCGGGGGTCAGAGTTCGGCCAGCAGCTGCGCCTTGGCCACCGGCAGAAGCTCCTTCAGCTTGGCCCGCACCTCGTCCGCGCTGGCCTTGCCGGCGAGATCGGCCACGACCTTGCGCACCACATCCTCGTCGCCCGCTTCCTCGAAGTCGGCACTCACCACGTCCAGCGCATAGGCGTCGGCGGCTTCCCCGGTCTTGCCCATCAGCCCGGCGGCCCAGAGACCCACCAGCTTGTTCCGGCGCGCCTCGGCCCGGAACTGCATCTCGCTGTCATGGGCAAACTTGGCCTCGAAGGCGGTTTCGCGATCGTCGAAGGTGGTCATGGGGGCCCCCAAGGTTGGCGTTTCCTCCCATATGCCCCTCCCCCGGCCATGCCGCAAGCCCCCATGCGGGCCCTCGCGCCTTGCGACAGGGCCACCCTTGGACTATAGGCCAAGGGAACACCCCCGGGACCATCGGCCCCATGCGGGGACCCGTTGGCGGAGCAGGCATGGCACGGCGCAAGAAGGTCTACGAAGGCAAGGCGAAGATCCTTTACGAAGGCCCCGAACCCGGAACGCTGATCCAGTATTTCAAGGACGACAGCGCCCCCACCGTCGCCGCCCCGGCCACGCTGGAAGGCAAGGGCGTCCTGAACAACCGCCTGTCCGAGTTCTTCATGGCCGGGCTGAACCAGATCGGCGTGCCGACGCATTTCATCCGCCGGCTGAACATGCGCGAGCAGCTCGTGCGCATGGCCGAGATCGTCCCGCTGGAAGTCGTGGTGCGCAATTTCTCGGCCGGGCCGATGACCGCACGGCTCGGCATCCCCGAGGGCACGCAGCTTCCCCGGCCGATCGTGGAATACTACTACAAGGACGACCGCCTGAATTCGCCCCTTGTGGCCGAGGAGCACATCGTCGCCTTCGGCTGGGCCAACCAGCAGGACCTCGACGACATCGTGGCGCTGGCCCTGCGGGTGAACGATTTCCTCTCGGGCGTGATGATGGGCGTCGGCATCCGGCTCGCGGATTTCAAGATCGAGGTCGGCCGGATCTGGGAGGGCGATTTCATGCGCCTGATCGTCGCCGACGAGATCAGCCCCGACAGCTGCCGCCTGTGGGACATGCGCCTGCCCGAACGGCCCGACGGCTCGGCCCCCGAACCGCAGCCGCTGGCGGACGTCTATACGGAACTGGCGCGGCGGCTGGGCGTGATGCCCTCGAACGTCACCCATACGACGAAGCCCACGCTGATCAACTGAACCCGCCCTTGCCCGTGGCCCGGCCCTTCGCTAAGGACCGGCCAAACCATCCCCGGAGGCCCCCCGATGAAAGCCCGTGTCACCGTCATGCTGAAGACCGGCGTCCTTGATCCCCAGGGCGAGGCCGTGCGCCACGCGCTCGGCTCCCTCGGCTTCCAGGGCGTGAACGGGGTGCGGCAGGGCAAGGTGATCGAGCTCGACCTGGCCGAGACCGATGCAGCCAAGGCCGAGGCCGAGGTCAAGGCGATGTGCGAGAAGCTGCTCGCCAACACCGTCATCGAAAGCTACCGGGTCGAGATCCTGTGACCTTGCAGGGTGGGTGAATCACCCACCCTGCCCTGCGCCTCGCAAGCCGGGCAATATCGCCCAGCCTACCGCCGCGCCACCCGCAGCCAGATTCCGTCCCGTGCCCGCACCGTCAGATGCGCCACCGGCACCGGCGCGCGCGCCTCTAGCGCTTCGAAACGGAACGCCCGCACCAGATGCGCCAGCATCAGCGTGCCCTCCAGCATCGCGAACCCCGCCCCCGGACAGACCCTTGCGCCGCGAGAGAACGGCAGGTAGGCCCCCTGCGGCACCTCCCCCGCCCAGCGGTCCGGATCGAACTCGTCCGGCCGCTCCCACAGCCGCTCATGCCGGTGCAGGTGCCAGGGGCTGATCACCACCTGCGCCCCCCGCTTCGCCTGTCGCCCCCGGAACGCTTCCGGCCCCGCCGCCTCGCGCACCAGCATCGGCACCGGCGGGTAGAGCCGCAACGCCTCGCGGAACACGTCGCGGGTAAACCGCAGCGATCCCATGACCCCGAACTCCGGACGAAGCGCCGCCGCCTCCGCCGCCACCCGCTCCTGCGCCCCGGGGTTTGCCGCCAGCAGATACAGTGCCCAGCCCAGGGCCGAGGCGCTGGTCTCGTGCCCGGCCAGGAAGAAGATCGCCACCTGGTCCACCATCTCCGCCGTGCCGAAGGGCGTTCCCGTCACCGGGTCCGGCGTCGTCATGATCTTCGTCGCCAGATCCCGCGGCGCCCGCCCTTCGGCGATCGCCGCCGCCCGCCCGGCCGTCAGTCCCTGGATCAGCCCCCGGATCGCCCGCGCCGCGCGCAGCGTCGCCCGCCGGCGCAGCCGCGGCATCCAGCGCGGCAGCGGCAGGAAGGCCCCCAGGTTCAGGATCGGCGCACTGTGCTGATAGGCGCGGAACTCATGGAACACCGCCTGCGCCACCGCATCCTCGATCGGGATCGAGAACAGCGTGCGGAAGATCACATCCGCCGCCGCATGGCTGGCCGCCAGCTCCACCTCGACCTCGCCCGGCTCCATCCGCGCCACCGCCGCCTCGCTCGCCGCCCAGATCGCCGGGAACGCCTCCTTCACCCGCCCGCCCTCGAAGGCCGGGTCGATGATCCGCCGCTGGCGCAGCCATTCCTCGCCGTTGGTGACGAAGACCGACCGGCCCAGCAAGGGCCGCAGCCCCTCGGTCACCCGGCTCGACTTCGGGAAATCCCCCGGCCGCCCGTCCAGCACCCGCCGCACCAGCGCCGGATCGTTGCAGAGGTAGCTCTCGAAGAAGGGCGTGCGGAACTCGGCCATCCAGGCCCGATACAGCCGCGCCGGCTGGGCCGAGAGGATATCCCGCCGGAAGGCCCTGAGATGCCCCAGAAGCGAGACCCGGTCCGCCCGCGGCGTGGGCTTCGGCGGGATCATGCCACGTCCCTGAACGGCGACAGCGCCCGGTCGATACGGCCGGCCGAGGGCCTGCGGCCCCGGAACCGCTCCGCCAGCGTCACCGGCCCGGCGGTGATGCGGAAATAATCGTAGTCCCCCGGCCGGTCGAAGGCGCAGAGATACTGGAAATGCAGCCGGAAGAACCGCCACCGCAACGCTCGCCACCTCTCCGCGCTCAGCGTTAGGCTGAAGGCGGCCGAGATCACCAGCGGCCATCTCTGACCCTCCGGCGCGACCCCGCTGACCGCCACCGGATCGCAGAGCGCAAAGGTGCAGCCATCCCCCGGCGCAGTCACGTCGACCCAGGTCAGTTCCTCACTCGCCGAGAGATAGCGCAGGTCGCCCCGCAGTCGCGCCGCCCCCGGCAGGAACGAGGCCATCGGCACCACCTGCCCCAGGCTCAGGAACCCCAGCGCCGGGCCCCGCGGCATCCCCTCGCGGATCAGCCCGGCCAGCACCGAGACCGCCAGATGCACGCCCGAGGAATGTCCGACCACCAACACCTCGTCCACGCCCGTCGCCAGCGCCGCCCGAAGCCGCGCCCGGAACTGCGCCAGCCGCTCCTCCAGCGCCACCGGCCAGGCCCCGCGCGCCATCGCCGTGAAGGCATAGTCGTGCATCAGGTAATAGACGAAAAGCCGCCGGTCCAGCCGCCGGAACCCCTCCAACACCGCCCAGACCATGCCCGCCGCCAGCAGCCAGCCCACCCCCGCCCATGGCACCAGCCACAGCACCAGCGCCCCCGCCAGCAGCGCCACGACCAGTTGCAGCAGCAAGAGCACAGCCGGATACAGGGCCGCGATCATCGGCCCCTTGCGCAGCCGCACCAGCCGTCCCAGCGCGCCCGAGGCCAGATAGACCCAGGCCGTCCGCGCCAGCAGAAGATAGGTGCCAGGGATCCCCCGTCCCATCGACCGGCGCACGAGGTCGGACCAGACCAGCACCTCGACCCAGGTCTCGGCCGGCCGGCCCATGTCGCTGCGCACCCGCCAACCATAGTCGGGTCCGCCCCGGCCCTCGACCGTCAGCGCATAGCCCGAGATCGAGGCCTGCGCCGCGCCCTCCTTGCGGTAAAGCTCACGGTAGCGGCGCGGCGGGAAGGGATCATAGCCCGGAATGTACAGCACCCGGCGCCGGAAGACGCCTGCCTGCCCCTCGCTCTCGCCTGTACCGTCCAACACCAGTCTACCCGTCAACCACGCGCCACCTTACCGCAAGGCCGGCAAAGGAAAAGCGCCCTCAGCCCGGCAGGGGCAGGCCCAGAAACTCGTAGGTCTCCAGCATCCAGTAGCTGAAATCGGTGAAGGCCCCGGTCACCAGCGCCAGCCCGACAAGGATCAGGAGGCTACCCATCAGCCGCTCGATCAGCTTCATGTGCCGCTTGAGCTTCGCCATCAGGGTCATTGATCTTTCGATGAAAACCGCCGCCAGCAGGAAGGGCAGCCCCAGCCCCAGCGCATAGACGCCCAGAAGCAGCGTGCCGCGTTCCATGCTGCCCTCCTGCGCGGCCAGCGACAGGATCGCGCCCAGCTGCGGGCCGATGCAAGGCGTCCAGCCGAAGGCGAAGGCCAGCCCCAGCACATAGGCGCCAAGCGCGCCGCCGCCCTGCTCGCCCGCGTCCATGCGCATCTCGCGGTCCAGAAGCGGGATGCGGAAGATGCCCAGGAAATGCAGGCCGAAAACGATGACCACCACGCCCGAAATCCGGGCCAGAAGCACCTGGTTGTTCAGTACGAAAGTCCCGAAGGCCGAGGCGGTGAAGCCCAGAAGCAGGAAGATCGTCGACAGCCCCAGCACGAAGAACAGCGCGGGCAGGATCACCCGCCGCCGCGCCGCGCCCTGGCCGGTCATCTCGCCCATGCTGATCCCACCCATATAGGCCAGGTAGGGCGGCACGATCGGCAAGACGCAAGGCGAGAGGAAGGACAGCACACCCGCCAGAAGCGCCACCAGCATCGCGGGCATCAGGGCTGCGTCGATGATCTCGATTCCGAACATGGGGCACTCCTTCCCCATCCGGATAGCCGCTTTCGCCGCCCGCGTCACCGGGGCGCGGCGTCACATCCGCGTGCCGCTTGCGGGAGTGGCGCAGCAGGGCTACACCCCGGCGCATGACGGACTGGAACGAGATCGTGGATTGCGAGGGGCTCCTCTGCCCCCTGCCGGTCTTGCGGGCGCGCAAGCGGCTTATGGCGATGGCGCCGGGTCATGTGCTTTGCGTCCGGGCGACCGATGCGATGGCGGCGGTGGACCTGCCGCATTTCTGCGCCCAGTCCGGGCACGCCTATCTCGGCTGCCGCGAAGAGGGTGCGGTCGCGCTGCACCTGATCCGCCGCGGCTGAAAAGAAAAGGGCGGCCCGGCGGCCGCCCCCTTCCTGACATCAGCGGCCCAGCGACCACCAGCCCTTGCGCTTCGGCTTCGGCGGCCCGTCCTCGGCCTCCGGCTCCGGCGCGGCCTCGACCGGCGCCGCGGCCTCGGCCGGATCGGGCACCACGGTCTCGGCCGTGGCGGTCATCCCCGGATCGACCGCAAGCTTCGGTTGTTCTAGTGCAGCCTCGACCGCGGCTTCCGGCTCCGGCGCAGGCGCGGCTTCCGCCGCCTTCGCTCTGGACCGGCTGCGCGGCGCCTTGGCCGCAGGAGCCGCCGCAGGAGCTGCCGCCGCCTCGGCCTCGACCTTCTTCGCCCGCGAGGCCCGCTTCCTAGGCGCAGGCTTCACCTCCTCGGCGAGGACTTCGGCCGGCGTCTCGGCAACCATGGTTTCCGGTTCCGCCACGACAGCCTCGGGAGCCACGGCCTCCGCCGCCTTCTTCCCGCGCGGCGCGCGGGTGCGCTTCGGCGTGGCGGGGGCCTCGGCCACCACCTCGACCGGCTCGATCGGCGCGGCCTCGACGACCTCGGCCGGGGCTTCGCTCACCTCGCCCTCGTCCTCATCCTCCTCGGCCCCGTCCTCCTCGGCCCCGTCCTGCGCGGCCTCGGCCCCGTTCGGACCGCCCTCGCGCTGGCCATTCCGCCGCCGCCGCCGACGCCGGCGCTTCTTCTTGCCCGGCTCCCCCCCCTCGGCAGCAACCGGAGCCGCCTCGGCCTCGGCCACCTCATCGACCTCTTCCTCAAGGATCTCGTCGACCAGATCCTCGTCCTCCTCGTCGACGGGCGCACCCATCAGCCCGGCATGGCCCGAGATCACCGGCGTCTCCGGCACCACGCGCAGCGCGGTCTTGAACTTCTCGATCGAGTAATCCGGGCTGACCAGCATCGGGTCCGCCTCGATCCGCACGGACATCCCGTAGCGCGCCTCGATCAGCGCCACATGTTCGCGCTTCTGGTTGATCAGGTAGTTCACGATCCCGACCGGGGCCTTCAGGAGAACCTCCTTCGACCGCTTCCGGGTGCCCTCCTCTTCCAGCGCGCGCAGGACCTGCAGCGCCATCGAATCATCCGACCGGATCAGGCCGGTGCCATGGCAATGCGGGCAGGGCTGGGTCGTCGATTCCAGCATCCCCGGCCGCAACCGCTGCCGGCTCATCTCCAAGAGGCCGAAGCCCGAGATCCGCCCGACCTGGATCCGTGCCCGGTCGGTCTTGAGCTTCTCCTTCAGGCGCTTCTCGACCGCGGCGTTGTTCTTCCGCTCCTCCATGTCGATGAAGTCGACGACGATCAGGCCGGCGAGGTCGCGCAGACGCAGCTGGCGCGCCACCTCGTCGGCGGCCTCCAGGTTGGTCTTCAGCGCCGTCTCCTCGATCGAGCCTTCCTTGGTCGCCCGACCTGAGTTCACGTCGATCGCCACCAGTGCCTCGGTGACGCCGATCACGATGTAGCCGCCGGACTTCAGTTGCACCACCGGGTTGAACATCCCGCCGAGATAGCCCTCGACCTGGTATTTCGCGAAGAGCGGCGTCGGCTCGTTGTAGCGGATCACCTGCTTGGCATGGCTCGGCATGATCATCCGCATGAAGTCCTTGGCGGTGCGATAGCCGGCCTCGCCCTCGACCAGGACCTCCTCGATCTCGCGGCTGTAAAGGTCGCGGATCGTGCGCTTGATCAGGTCGCCTTCCTCATAGATCTTGGCCGGGGCGATCGACTTCAGCGTTAGCTCGCGGATCTGCTCCCAGAGCCGCATCAGATATTCGTAATCGCGCTTGATCTCGGGCTTGGTGCGCTTGGCCCCGGCGGTGCGGATGATCAGGCCGGCGCCTTCCGGCACCTCGATCTCGCCCGCGATCTCCTTCAGCTTCTTACGGTCCACCGCATTGGTGATCTTGCGGGAAATCCCGCCGCCGCGCGCAGTGTTCGGCATCAGCACGCAATAGCGGCCCGCGAGGCTGAGATAGGTGGTCAGCGCCGCGCCCTTGTTGCCGCGCTCCTCCTTCACCACCTGGACCAGCATGATCTGCCGGACCTTGACCACTTCCTGGATCTTGTAGCGCCGGGCGCGCGGGCGACGCGGCTGGGCGATCTCCTCGGCGACATCTTCCTCGGCGATCGATTCGATCTCGTCGTCGGTCTCGCTGGCGTGGTCCACCGCCTGGTAGAACCCGTCCTCGCCAGAGTCATTGCGCTCGGCCGCAGGTTCCTCGGCCACCTCGACCGCCCGGGGAGCGAGATCCGCGGTCTCGACCAGGACAGCGCCATCGGCCTCGTCCTCGCCCAGATCGACCACATCCATCCCGGCCGGGCCTTCCACCACCGCCTCGTCGGGCTTTGCGGCCTCGGCCCTTGCCTGCGGCCGCGCCGGACGGCGACGCGAGCGGCGGTTTTCTTCCTCTTCCTCGGCGCGGGCCATCGCCCGCTCCTCCTCGATCAGCGCCTTACGGTCGGCGACCGGGATCTGGTAGTAATCCGGGTGGATTTCGGCAAAGGCCAGGAAGCCGTGGCGGTTGCCGCCATATTCCACGAAGGCCGCCTGCAGGGAGGGCTCGACCCGCGTCACCTTGGCCAGGTAGATGTTCCCGGCCAGCTGGCGCTTGTTTACGGTCTCGAAGTCGAATTCCTCGACCTTGTTCCCGTCGACCACGACCACCCGGGTTTCCTCGGAATGGGTGGCGTCGATAAGCATCTTTCTTGACATGTTTGTCCATTGCGCCCCGGGCGCAAGAGACCCCCTGGCGGACCAGCGGGAAGGAAACGGACGGGGCGGCTTGTCTGGGCGCGGACGGCGGGCGCAAGCGCGGTTGTCCGGCCCAGGGGGCGGACTCCTGCCGTGCTATCTGTGCTCGCGCGCCTCATCGCGGTTTACATCTGAAGGGCCAGAACAGCCCCTCACCTCTGAAAGCCGGCAAATCCAGGGACTTGCAGGCAATGTGCACAACCTTGCGGTCGATCCGGCTCCCCGAACGAGACACGAATATGCGCATCCAACAGAAGGGGAGAGAATTCCTGGGGCGGTCAGACCGCCTTTCTGCGACCCTAAAGGCAAAAAAGGGGCAAGAGCAATGACGAATTTCGCCTCCCGCCTGGCGCGAGGTCGCATCGAGACGGGTCCGGACCCCTCCTCGTTCGACTTCGTCTCCTCGTCGGTTGGCGACGGCGAGGAGTGACGAAGTCATCGACGAGCGGCCCCGTCAGGCGCGGACAAGTCCTGGCGACGCCTGAACAACCCCGGCCAGGCCCTTGATTTCAGGCGATACGGTCAGACATAGTCCGACCGGCTCAGCCCATACTTGGCCATCTTTTCGTTCAGGGTCCGCCGCGGCAGGCAAAGCTCCTCCATCACCGCCACGATCGACCCCTTGTGCCGCCGCATCGTGTTGTCGATCAGCATCCGCTCGAAAGCCTCGACATAATCCTTCAGCGGCTTGCCCTCCGTGGTCAGCGCCGGCCCCGCCGCCTCGTTGTCGGCCATCAGCAGCGAGGCGATCGACCCCGAGCCGCGCCGGTTCTGCAGGACCGCGCGCTCGGCGATGTTGACCAGTTGCCGCACATTCCCCGGCCAGGGCGCCTGCAGAAGCTGCGCCGCCTCCTGCGCGGTCACCTGCGGCGCCTCGCAGCCGTATTCCTCGGCGAACTGCTCGCTCAGCCGGGTGAAGAGCGTCAGGATATCCTCGCCCCGGCTGCGCAGCGGCGGCAGCAGGATCGTCATCGCCCCCAGCCGGTAGTAGAGATCCGGTCGCAGCGCCTGTTCCAGCGTCGTGTCGGGGGCGTGCTGGTTACAGATCGCGATGATCCGGGTCTCGGGCGGGGTGCCCTGGTCGTTGATGAAGGCCAGAAGCCGCGCCTGCAGCGCGTTCGGCAGCGCCTCGATGTCCTCGAGGCAAAGCGTGCCGCCCCGCGCCTCCTCGACCAGGGGAATCGCCCCGTCCTCGCCCGGCCCGAAGAGCCGCGCCGCCAGCTGGTCCTCGCCCCAGGCAGCGCAGGAGATCGCGACGAACTTCTTCGACGCCCTCGGCCCCACCGCATGCAGGGCATGGGCGACCAGCGTCTTGCCGGTCCCGGTCTCGCCGTCGATCAGCACATGGCTGTCGGCCTGGCCGAGGTCGAGGATATCCTCGCGCAGCCGCTCGATCGCGGGCGAGGAGCCGATCAGCTTCTTCATGATGGTCGAGCCGTCCGACAGCTCCTTCCTGAGCGCCCGGTTGTCCAGCGTCATCCGCCGCGCCTGGGTGGCCTTCTTGGCCAGCTCGGTCATCCGGTCGGGGTTGAAGGGCTTTTCCAGGAAGTCGAAGGCCCCGACCCGCATCGCCTCGACCGCCATCGGCACGTCGCCGTGGCCGGTGATCATGATCACCGGCAGCCCCGAATCCAGCCCCATCAGCCGCTTGAGGAAGGCCATCCCGTCCATGCCCGGCATCCGGATGTCGCTGACCACCACGCCGGGGAAATCGGCGCCGATCACCTTCAGCGCCTCTTCCGCGCTGGCATAGGTTTCGGTGTCGAACCCCGAGAGCGCCAGCCACTGGCTGATCGACTGCCGCATGTCGGTCTCGTCGTCGACGATCGCCACTTTCATTGCCCGGGCCATCTGGACCTCTTCATTCTGCTGCTTCCTGTCTGTTGCCGAGGATCGGCAACTGCATTTCGAAAACGGCGCCGCCCCCTTCCGCGTTCCGTGCGGTCAGGCGTCCGCCAAGATCGGTCACGATCCCGGACGAGATCGCCAGCCCCAGGCCCACGCCCTCGCCGGGTTTCTTGGTGGTGTAGAAGGGTTCGAACAGGTTCTCGAGATCGACGATCCCATGGCCGTTGTCCCGCACCGTCAGCGTCGCCGTCTCGCCCGCCGAGAGGAGGAGGTCGATCTGCGGCGAGGTCACATCCTTGGTCGCGTCCAGCGCGTTGCGCAAGAGGTTGATGATCACCTGCTCCAGCCGGATCCGGTCGGCCATGACCATCACCGGCTGGCGCGGCATTCCCCGGCTGATCCTGACGACCCGCGCCTTCAGCTGCGGCTCCATCATCGCCAGCGCCGCGGAGACGCAGGCGCGAAGGTCAACCTCCTCGAAGGCCTCTCCGCCCTTCCTCGCATAGGACTTCAACTGCCGCGTGATCGCGCCCATCCGCTCGATCAGGTCGTCGATCCGCTGAAAGCTGGACAGCGCCTCCTCGGGCCGCTTGCGCTGCAACAGAAGCCGCGCGCCGGCGAGATAGGTCTTCATCGCGGCGAGCGGCTGGTTCAGCTCGTGGCTGACCGCCGCCGACATCTCGCCCAGGGCGGCAAGCTTCGAGGACTGCGCCAGCGTCAGTTCGGCCACCTCCAGGTCCTTCTGCACCTTCTCGCGTTCGGCGATCTCGCGCTGGAGGCGGGCGTTCAGCTTGCGCAGTTCCAGCGATTCGCGCTGGAACGACAGCGAGCGCGACCAGGCCCGGCGCGACAGGATGTAGAAGGTGAAGGCCATCAGGATGGCGAAGCCCATGATTTCCAGCGCGAGGATGCCGTTCACCTGCTCGCGGACCGAGCCATAGGCGGTGAAGGTCGACAGCTTCCAGCCGCGGAAGGGAACCCGCGCCTCGGTCTTCATCACGGCCTCGCCGCTGACATAGGCGTCGGGCGGCGTCTGCGCCCAGTCGGCGGTCGCCTGCAGCGCGCGCGCAATGGCCGAGGGCGGGTCGCGCAGCGCCAGCGCCTCCTCGATCTTCTGCCCGCGCCAACGCGGCTCGGTCGAGAGGACCACGGTTCCCTCGCTGTCGGTGACCATCACCGCATCCTGCAACCCCGCCCAGGCGCGTTCGTATTTCATCAGGTCGACCGAGACCACGATCACCCCGATCGGCTTCGCATCCCCCATGATCGCCCGCGAATAAAGGAAGTCGAACCCGCCCGTATCGCGGCGCAGCGCGGTGAAGACGGTCTCCTTGTTGCGTTGCGCCGCGACGAAGAAGGTCTCGTTGCGCTGGCTGGTGCCCAGGACGTTGCGGTTGGTCGCCCCCACCGTGCGCCCGTCGGCATCCAGAAGCCGGATCGAGGCGACGCCGATCTGGCCCTGCAACGCGATCAGCTTGGCGGAAGTCGACGAGAAATTCCTGTCCCGCAGCGCCTGCACCAGAGCGGGGTCTGCGGCCAGAAGCAGCGGCACGACCGAGGTGCGCTGCAATTCGGCCATCAGGTTGCCGGTGTAAAGCGCCAGCCGGACCTCGGCCCGGCCCCTGGTATCGGCGGTATAGCGGTCGGTCAGCAGGCGGTTCGAGACCAGGACGATCCCGACCGCCAGCAGGATCAGCAGCCCCACCACCAGCTTCACGCGCCAGGGCAGGCCGGACGGGCTGCTGGAAAGAGGGGACGTCTCGGATCTCATGCGGCGAGAGTAGGGCCGGGGTCCGGCACCCTCAAGCGGGGGGCGGTCAGGCCAGCGCCATCCCGCCCATCAGCGCGGCGAACAGCGGGCGGCCGTCCTCCGACCCCAGCGCGCCATCGGTCGCGCGTTCGGGATGCGGCATCATCCCCAGCACCCTGCGGTTTTCCGACAGCACGCCTGCGATGTCGGCGGAGCTGCCGTTCGGGTTCTGCTCATAGGTAAAGGCGATGCGATCCTCGCCCTGCAGCCGCGCCAGCCCCTCGGCGTCGATGGTATAGTTGCCGTCGTGATGCGCGATCGGAATCTGCAGCGCCTGGCCCTTCGCATAGCCGGAAGTATAGGCGCTGTCGGTGGTCGCCACCCGCAGCGTGACCGTGCGGCAAAGGAATTTCAGCGTGGCATTGCGCATCAGCGCGCCGGGCAGCAGGCCCATCTCGGTGATGACCTGGAAGCCGTTGCAGATGCCCAGGACAAAGCCGCCCCGGTCGGCATGGGCGCGGATCGCGCGGCCGATGGGCGACTGGGCCGCGATGGCGCCGCAGCGCAGGTAATCGCCGAAGCTGAACCCGCCGGGGATGCCGACGACATCGACGCCCTTGGGCAGTTCGGTGTCCTTGTGCCAGACGCGGGCGACCTCGAATCCCGCGCCCTGGAAAGCGACGGCGAGGTCGCGGTCGCAGTTCGATCCGGGGAAGGTGACGACGGCGGCTTTCATGGCGCGACTCCCGTGCTGGCGGATGCGGGCTTTCTAGCGGATCGGCGCAGAAAGGGCCAGTGCTTGCGCCCCCATCGAAAGCGGCTAGGCTGGACCGATGCTGACCGCTCCCGCCCTTGCCGCCCTGCGCGCCCTTTTCGGCGACCGCGCCTCGACCGCCCCCGCCGTCCTGGCCGAACACGGCCAAAGCGAAAGCCTGGTCTCGGCCGGCCCACCCGACGCCGTGGTGTTCCCCCGCTCGACCGAAGAGGTCTCCGCCCTTGCCCGCTGGTCGGCCGGACATCGCGTGCCGCTGACCGGCTGGGGCGCGGGCACCTCGCTCGAGGGTCACGCGCTGGCGGTGGCGGGCGGCGTGGCGGTCGATTTCCGCGAGATGGCCGCGGTGCTTGAGGTGCGGCCCGAGGACCGTCTGGTCCGCGTCCAGCCCGGCATCACCCGCGAGGCGCTGAACCGCGAGCTTCGGACGACCGGGCTGATGTTCCCGGTCGATCCCGGCGCCAACGCCAGCCTGGGCGGCATGGCGGCGACCCGCGCCTCGGGCACGACGGCGGTGCGCTACGGCACGATGCGCGACAATGTGCGCGGGCTGGTGGTGGTGCTGGCCGGGGGCGAGGTGATCCGCACCGGCTCGGGCGCGCCGAAATCGGCTTCGGGCTACGACCTGACCGCGCTGTTTGTGGGGTCCGAGGGAACGCTGGGCCTGATCACCGAGCTCACGCTGAAGCTGACCGGCCAGCCCGAGGCGGTGATGACCGCCGTGGCCGCTTTCCCCTCGGTCGCGGCGGCGGTCGATTGCGTGATCGCGACGATGCAGATGGGGCTGACCCCGGCCCGGATCGAATTTCTCGATGCCGAGACGGTCGCCGCCTGCAATGCCCATTCCGGCCTGACCCTCCCCCCTGCCCCGCAGCTGCTGGTGGAGTTCCACGGCCACCCGGAGGGCCTGGCCGAGGACGTCCGCCGCTTCCGCGACCTCGCGGCCGGGTTCGGGGCATCGGGTCTGGACTGGGCCGCGCAGCAGGAGGACCGCACCCGGCTCTGGGCCGCCCGCCACGCGGCCTATCGCGCGATCCTGGCCTCGCGGCCGGGGGCGAAGGCGGTGGTGACAGATGTCTGCGTGCCGATTTCCCGCCTTGCGGAAGCGGTCGAGGAGACGCGGGCCGACATCGCCGCCTCCGGCATCCCCGGTCCGATCCTGGGCCATGTCGGCGACGGCAATTTCCACGCGATCCTGATGGTCGATCCTGCCCGGCCCGAGGAAGTGGCCACCGCGAAGGCCCTGGCGACGCGGATGGCGGACCGCTCGCTGCGGCTGGGCGGGACCATCACCGGCGAGCATGGGGTGGGCTTCGGCAAGCTGGGCCTGATGGCGGCCGAGCATGGCGCGGCCTGGCAGGTCATGAGCGCGGTGAAGGCGGCGCTGGATCCGATGCGCCTGATGAACCCCGGCAAGCTGGTGCCGGGTCAGCCCTGATCAGAAGTCAAAGCTCGAGCGACGGAACAGCCCGCCCTCGATTTCGCGCTCGCGGCGCTCCAGGTCGATCCGCGAGACCGAGGCATTCAGATAGGCGCGTTCCAGCTCGGCGATGGAGGGGAAAGCCTTCCCGGAAATCAGCGATTTGAGAAACTTGAGCATTCTTGCGGTTCCTTGTCCTGTCCGGAACATAGGATGCCGCAGCGCAGCATCATAGGGGACGGCGCGACAGATCCGTCATGCGCCGGGCGCATGGATCAGCCCGCCAGCAAGGCCCGCGCCGCCGCCCGCGCGGCCTCGGTCACCGTGTCGCCGGCCAGCATCCGGGCGATCTCCTCGACCCGGTCCCCCTCGCCCAGCCCGGTCACGGTCGAGAGCGTCTGCCCCTCCGCCACCCGCTTCTCCACCCGCCAGTGCCGCGCGCCGAAGGCCGCGACCTGCGGCGAATGGGTCACCACCAGCACCTGCGCGCCCTGCGCCAGCGCCTTCAGCCTGCGGCCCACCGCATCCGCCGTGGCCCCGCCGACGCCGCGGTCGATCTCGTCGAAGATCAGCGTTACGCCCGGACTATCGCCGGTCAGGCAGACCTTCAGCGCCAGGAGGAAGCGGCTGAGTTCCCCGCCCGAGGCGATCCGGTTCAACGGCCCCGAGGGCGCGCCGGGATTGGTCGCCACGGTGAAGGTCACCGCATCAACGCCCTCCGGCCCCGGCTCGCCGCCGGTGATCTCGGTGGCGAAAACCGCGCGCTCCATCTTCAGGGGCGCCAGTTCCGCCGCCATCGCCGCGTCCAGCCGCCCGGCCGCTACGCGCCGCGCCGCCGTCACCCGCGCCGCCTCGGCCGCATAGCCCGCTTCCGCCTCGGCCACCGCCTTGCCCAGCTTCGCGATCCCCGCCGCCCCGCCGTCGATCGCCGCCAGCCGCGCCCTTAGCCCCTCGGCGAAACCGCCCAGATCGTCGGCCAGGACGCCATGTTTGCGCGCCAGCGCCCGGATCGCGAACAGCCGCTCCTCGACCCGCTCCAGCTCGCCCGGATCGAAGTCCAGCGCCTCCAGCGCCCGCGCCACCCCGTCTTGAACCTCGCCGAGTTCGATCAGCGCCCGGTTCAGCGCCTCCATCGGTGCTTCGAGCCGCCCCTCGGCCCGGTCCAGCGCCCCGTCGAGCCAGCGCAAGGCGTCACGCATCCGGCCCTCGGCACCCTCCTCCGACAGCGCGGCCAAAGCCTTCGCCACATCCTCGCGGATGCGGCCCGCGCCCTGCATCAGCCGCCGCCGCGCATCCAGCGCCGCATCCTCGCCCGGCTCCGGGTCCAACTTGTCCAGCTCCGCGACCGCATGGCGCAGGAATTCCTCCTCGGCCGCCGCCCGCGCCAGCGCGCCCTCGGCCTCGGCCAATGCCGCCCGCGCCTCGCGCTGCGACGCCCAGGCCGAGCGCAGGGCCGAAAGGTCCAGTCCAGCGAAAGCGTCCAGCAGCGCCCGATGCCCGCGCGGGTTCAGAAGGCCCCGGTCGTCATGCTGGCCATGCAGCTCCACCAGATGATCCGACAGGTCGCGCAAGACCTCGCCCGAGACGCGGCGGTCGTTCACGAAGGCGGTCTTGCGCCCGTCCGCGCTGTTGACCCGGCGCAGGATCAGCTCATCCCCGGCGGCGATTCCCGCCTCCTCCAGAACCGCAAGCGCGGCATGGCCGGGCGGAAGGTCGAAGACCGCCGTCACCTCGCCCTGCGCGGCGCCCGCCCGCACCAGCTCCGCCCGCCCGCGCCAGCCCAGGACGAAGCCCAGCGCATCCAGCAGGATCGACTTCCCCGCCCCCGTCTCGCCGGTCAGCACGTTCAGGCCGGGCCCGAGGTCGAGGCTCAGCCGGTCGATGATCAGCACATCGCGGATGTCCAGACTACGCAGCATGGTCAGCCTCGTAGGGTGCGCTACAGCGCACCATTCCTACAACCACTCGCCCTTCACCATCTGGCGATAGATCGTGCGCAGCCAGCTTTCGCCCTTGGCCTCGGGCGACAGCCCCTTGCCCTTCAGCAGCCGGTAGCTGTCCTCGTAGAAGGGCGAGGACTGGTAGTTGTAGCCCAGGATCGCCGCCGCCGTCTGCGCCTCGTCGTTCAGGCCCAGCGCGACATAGCTTTCCACCAGCCGGTGCAGCGCCTCGGCGGTATGGGTGGTGGTCTGGAAATCCTGCACCACGACGCGGAAACGGTTGATCGCGGCGGTGTAGTGGCGGCGCTTCAGATAATAGCGGCCGACCTCCATCTCCTTAGCGGCCAGCTGGTCGAAGGCGAGGTCGAACTTCAGGATCGCCGAGCGGGCATATTCGCTGTCGGGATAGGTCTCGATCACGTCGCGCATGCCCGAGAGCGCCTGGAAGGTGATCCCCTGGTCGCGGCCCACGTCGTCGATCTGGTCGTAATAGCTCAGCGCCATCAGGTACAGCGCATAGGGCGCATCCTCGTCGCCGGGGTAGAAGTCCAGAAAGCGCTGCGCGGCATCGCGGGCCTCGGGATATTCCTTGGCCTTGTGATGGGTATAGGCCTGCATGATCAGGGCGCGCTTGGCATATTCCGTATAGGGATACAGCCGCTCGACTTCCTGGAAGTAGACCAGCGCGTTCTTCGGGCGCTTGCCGGTCGCAAGCTCCAGCTCGCCCTTCTTGAAGATTTCTTCGGCGGTGTAGGTGTCCAGCGCAGGCTCTTTCGAGCCGCCTGCGCAACCTGCCAGCACCCCCGCGAGCAACGCGACCGTAAGGAGCCCTGCGGCGGGCCTTCTGCCTGACATTTTCAGCCTATCCAAACCCTTGCCCCTGTCCGGCATCCCCAGCGGGTCCGCCGCCCGGACGATTTGACTTGTCCTAGCACAGAAAAATCCGGGGCGCAAAACGCCTTTCACGACTTTTCCACGGCCGGGAAAGGGCTCAGGCCTGCGCGGGCAGGTCGCCGGCATGGACGCCCACGCCCGGCAGCTTGCCCAGGGTCTGCGGTCCGCAATCGACGAACCGCCAGGCCGAGGGGTCGGCGAACAGCGCGCGCAGCAGCCGGTTGGTCAGCGCGTGGCCCGCCCGCTCGCCGGTGTAACGGCCCAGGATCGGCCCGCCGGCCAGCGCAAGGTCGCCCACCGCGTCCAGCATCTTGTGCCGCACCGGCTCGTCCGCATGGCGCAGGCCGCCGGGCGAGAGCACCCGCTCGCCGTCGAAGACCACCGCATTCTCCAGCGTCCCGCCCAGCGCCAGCCCGTTGGCCCGCATCGCATCCACGTCCGACTGGCGGCAGAAGGTGCGGCTGTCCGACAGCTCGCGCACGAAGGCGCCATTGGCCATGTTCAGCCGCCGCGACTGCATCCCGATCGCGGCCTCGGCAAAGTCGATGCTGAAGTCGATCTCCAGCATGTCGGCCGGCTCCAGCCGGGCCACGGCCCCGCCCTCGCGGATCTCGACCGGCTTCAGCACCCGGATCGCGCGGACCGGGGCGTCCTGCTCCTCGATCCCCGCCTGCAGGAATCCCGCGACGAAGGGCATGGCCGAGCCGTCCAGGATCGGAACCTCGGGCCCGTCGATGTCGATCAGCGCGTTGTGGATCGCCGAACCGGCCAGCGCCGCCATCACATGTTCGATCGTCGAGACCGAGGCCCCCTCGACATTCTCGACCACGGTGCACAGGCGCGAGGGCGTGACCATATCCCAACGCGCGGGAATCAGCGAGCCGCCGGGGATGTCGGTCCGGCGGAACCAGATGCCGTGATCGGCCGGGGCCGGACGGACGACCATCCGCACCGGCTGGCCGGAATGCAGTCCGAACCCGGTGAAGGTCGCAGGGGATGCCACGGTATTCTGCACGACGCCTAACCTTTTCCCTGGCCGGTCTCGGCCGGCCTTCAGTCGCATTTTAGCTAGTCCCTGGGACGGCAGACCACAACTCACTCTTTGTGACGGTATGTGTCAGGTTTGAAACATGGATCAAGCGGTTGATTCCAAAGGAAAAGGCCCGGTCTCCCGGGCCCTTCTCAATCCTCTCCGCAATCGCCTGTCAGTTTGCCTGACGGCGCAGGAAGGCGGGAATCTCGATCCGGTCCTGATCGGTGCCCATGTCCGGATCGTCGTCATAGGCGGTCACCGGCGGCTGCTGGCGGCTGGCCGGGACGGCCGCGCCGGGGGTGTCGAGGTGGCCGGCCATCCGGTTGATCAGCGAGCCGATCCCGAACCGGGGCTTGGCTGCGGCATGGGCCACCGGGCTGGGCGCCTGCGCAACCGGGGTCGGCCGGGCCGTGCGCGCCGCAGGGGCGGCGGCCGGGCGGCTGACCGCGGCCTGCAGACGCGCCAGCGCCTCGGCCGAAGGCTGGCCCGCCTGGCGCGGACGCGGGGCGACGAAATCGCCGGCATCGGCCTCGATCGCGGCCGGGGTCGAGCGCACCAGCGAGGGTTGCTGCACCGGAGCCGGGCGATAGGCCGGGGGCGGCAGGTCGTCGGCCATCGGCTCGGCTTCATAGCCGGCGCGGGCGGCGACCGGGTCGAAGGCCGGCATCTTCGCCACCGGCTCGTCATATTCGGGCTCGTCCACGATCGACAGCGCGACCGGCGCGGGGGCCTGGACCTGCGGCGCCGGGGCGCGCGGAGCCTCGACCGGCTGGCTCGGGGCCATCGCCAGCGGCGCGGCCATCGAGCGGCGCGCGACCGGCTCCTCGGCGCGGGCGGCCGAAGCGTCGATGCCGGTGGCCACGACCGACACCCGGATCCGGCCTTCCATGCCGGTGTCCAGCGTCGAGCCGACGATGATGTTGGCTTCGGGGTCGACCTTGTCGCGGATGATGTTCGCAGCCTCGTCCAGCTCGAACAGGGTCAGGTCATAGCCGCCGGTGATGTTGATCAGCACGCCCTTGGCGCCGTTCAGGCTGATCTCATCCAGAAGCGGGTTGGCGATCGCCTTCTCGGCCGCCTGCACCGCGCGATCCTCGCCATCGGCCTCGCCGGTGCCCATCATCGCCTTGCCCATCTCGTCCATCACCGACCGCACGTCGGCGAAGTCGAGGTTGATCAGGCCCGGCCGCACCATCAGGTCGGAAATGCCCTTCACGCCCTGGTAAAGCACGTTGTCGGCCATGGCGAAGGCTTCGGTGAAGGTGGTCCGCTCGTTCGCGAGGCGGAACAGGTTCTGGTTCGGAATGATGATCAGCGTGTCGACGACCTTCTGCAGCGCCTCGATCCCCTCCTCGGCCTGCTTCATCCGCTTGTTGCCCTCGAACTGGAAGGGCTTGGTCACGACGCCGACGGTCAGCACGCCCAGCTCGCGCGCGGCCTGCGCGATGATCGGGGCGGCGCCGGTCCCGGTGCCGCCGCCCATGCCGGCGGTGATGAAGCACATGTGCGCGCCCGCAAGGTGATCGACGATCTCCTCGATCGTCTCCTCGGCCGCGGCGGCGCCGACGCTGGGGCGCGCGCCCGCGCCAAGCCCTTCGGTCACCTTGAGGCCCATCTGGATCCGCGCGGCCGCCCGCGACTGCTGCAGCGCCTGCGCATCGGTGTTCGCGACCACGAACTCCACGCCTTCGAGCTGCTGGTCGATCATGTTGTTGACCGCGTTGCCGCCGGCCCCGCCCACACCGAAAACGGTGATGCGCGGCTTCAGCTCTTCACGCTCGGAAGTCATCGTCAGATTGAGTGCCATGGGTTTGCCCGTCCGTTTCTTGTCCGCCGCCTGTTTTCGTTCGGCCCGCACCTGTCCCGCGTGCAAACTGGCCGATTTATTCCGAATTCTATCCACAACCCGGAATAACGTCACGCAAAAAACCTTGCGTGACCGCAAAATCTAGGGGGTATTTCCCCGGTTTCAGCGGTATTTCGCCCGAAATGCCGGATATGGTGGTCACCAGTTGTCCTTGAACCACTTTACGGCCCGCCGCAACGAGCGCGCCGGATAGCGTTCGGCCGGAATCTCGAAGTCCCACCATTCGTCCTGCGGATGCGCGGCAAAGAGGCACAGGCCCACCGCGCTGGCAAAGGCCGCCCCGGTCGCCGCCTGCGGCAGGCCCTGCACCCGAAGCGGACGGCCGAGGCGCACCCTCTGCCCCAGGATCCGCGTCGCCAGCCCGTCCAGGCCGGGGATCTGGCTGCCGCCGCCGGTCAGCACGATCTGCTGGCTGGGCAGACTATCGAAACCGGCCGCGTCCAGCGTGGCGCGGACCTCCTCCAGGATCTCTTCGACGCGCGGGCGCATGATGCCGATCAGCTCGGTCCGGCTGATCTGGCGGCGGTCCTTCTCCCAGTCGCCGGAATCGCCGCCGATGTCGATCATCTCGCGGTCGTCCATGCCGGTGGCGTAAAGCCCGCCGTGCCGCGTCTTGATCCGCTCGGCCGTGGCCATCGGGATCTGCAGGCCCTTGGAGATGTCGCTGGTCACATGGTCCCCGCCCATCCTCACCGAGTCGGCATAGATCATGTGCTTCTTGATGAAGATCGACAGGCCCGTTGCGCCGCCGCCCATGTCGATGCAGGCCGCGCCAAGTTCCTGCTCGTCCTCGACCAGGCTGGAGATGCCGCTGACATAGGCCGAGGACGCGATCCCCGCCAGTTCCAGGTCGCAGCGTTTTATGCAGTACAAGAGGTTCTGCACCACGTCGCCGCCGACCGACAGAAGATGCATGTCCACCGCCAGCCGATGCCCGATCTGCCCGCGCGGGTCGCCCAGGCCGCTGCGATGGTCCAGCGCGAAATTCACCGGCTGGGCATGCAGCACCTCGCGCCCCGGACCGATGTCCGGCACGTCGCACGAGGCGAGGACCCGGCTCACATCCTGCTCGCTGACGACCGAATCCTGCAGCTCCAGTTCGCCCGCAAGGCCATAGCTGCGCGGCTCGGCCCCCGAGAAGCAGGCGATCACATGGTCGACCCGCACATTCGCCATCTTCTGCGCCGCCTGCACCGCGGTGCGGATCGCGCGCTCGGTCTCGTTCATCACCGCGATCTCGCCGAAGCGCACCCCGCGCGACCGCGTCGTCGCCGCCCCGATCACCCGGAACTGGCTCTGGCCCGCCATCGGCCCGACCCCGTCCTGTTCGCGCAGCCGGTCCGGCCCGTCGAAACGCAGGACCAGGCAGGCGATCTTCGAGGTGCCCACGTCCAGGATGGCGATCACGCCGCGCTGCATGGCGGCGCGGCGCATGTTCCGCATGGCGCGCTGGGAGGTATAGAGATCGGTCACAGTTCGTTCTCCATGGTTTCGATGCCTTGTGCGCGGCGCAGCTCGGCAAGGGCGTTGGGGGTCAGGCGAAGGGTCGGGCGGTGGTCCGACCTGAGGTCGACGGTCAGGATGTCGCGGTTCATGATGTCCTGGGCATGGTCCAGCGCCAGAAGCCGCTCCAGCGCCTGCACCGGATTGACGGCGGGCAGAAGCACGCGCTGGTCGCGGTCCAGGATCAGGTCCCAGCGCCGCTCGCCGACGCGGACGAGGCCCCGGATGCGCGGCAGCAGCGGCCCGGCGGCGTCGAACAGCGCCTCGGCCTCGGCCATGGCGCGGTCCGCGCCCTCGCCCGCGACCAGCGGCAGGTCCGGCCGGTCGGCCCGCGACAAGAGGCCCGCGACCCGGTGGCCGCCAGTGTCGACCAGCATCAGCCCCGTGTCCGTGCGCCAGATCGCCACCGGCTCGCGCTCGGTGATCGTGACCTGCAGCACCCCGCCCGAGCGCACCCGCAGATCGGCGCGCAGCACCGCGTCCAGCGCCTCGATCCGGGCGCGGGCGGCGTCGAGGTCGATGTCGAACGAGGACATCGGCAAGGGCAGCGCCAGCCGCGCCCGCACCGCCTCGGCCAGCTCGGGCGAGGCGCCCTCGACCCGGGCGAGGCTGACGCGGAACTCGGGCCGGGCCTCGAACTCCTGGCGCAGATGGGTCAGCTGGCCGATCAGTGCCGTGCGGTTCCCCTCATGGCTGAACCACAGCCCGCCCGCGCCCAGCAGAAGCACGGTCGGCAGGCCGGTGCGCAGGAACATCCGCACATAGGGCGTCAGCATCCAGCGTTGCAGCCGGTAGGCCCATTTCGACGGCGCCGGGTCGCGGCGCAACTGGCGCTGATAGGCGGGGCGGCGGGCGGTCAGCGGTTGCATGACGCGTCCCTCACCATCCAGTCGCAGAACTCGGGGAAGGAGATCCCCCGCAGCGCCGCCTGTTCCGGGGCGAGCGAGGTGGGCGTCATCCCCGGCTGGGTGTTGGTCTCCAGCAGGATCAGGCCTGCAAGCCCCCGCGCCTCGTCCCAGCGAAAGTCGGTGCGGCTGACCCCCCGGCACCCCAGCGCCCGGTGCGCCCGCAGCGCAAAATCCAGGCAGGCGGCCTCGATCTCCTTCGGCAGCTTCGCCGGGCACTCATGGCGGCTGCCTCCCGGCTTGTATTTCGCGTCATAGTCATACCAGCCGTCGGTGATGATATCCGTCACCGCCAGCGCCCGGTCGCCCATCACCGTCGTCGTCAGCTCGCGGCCGGGGGCATAGGTCTCGACCATCACCACCGCGGGCATCTCCGCCGCCAGCCGCGGCGCATTGGCCCCCTCGCGCACGATATAGACCCCGACCGAGGAGCCCTCGTTGTTCGGCTTGACCACATAAGGCGGCTTCAGCACATGCCCCGCCGCCACGTCATCGCGGCTGGCCAGCACGCTTTCCACCACCGGCAGCCCGGCGGCGGCAAAGGCCTCTTTCGCCCTGGCCTTGTCCATCGCCAAGGCCGAGGCCAGCACCCCGGAATGGGTATAGGGGATGCGCAGCCATTCCAGCAGGCCCTGGACGCAGCCATCCTCGCCCCAGCGGCCATGCAGGGCGTTGAAGCAGACATCTGGCTTCACCTCGGACAGGCGCATAGGCAGATCGGGGCCGCAATCGACCTCGACCACCTCATACCCCGCCGCCCGGAGCGCCTTGGCGCATTCGCGCCCAGAGACAAGCGAAACCTCCCGCTCAGCGGAAAGCCCACCCATCAACACCGCCACTCTGGGGGCCATCCTGCTCGATGTGCCCGCCATTCTCTGCCTCATCCGGGTGCTTTCGTGCCCCGTGATCTATCGTTAATCCTGCAGGTATTCTCCGACCCGCATGATTTCCCACTCTAGCCTGATACCGCTTGATTGGAAAACCTTTTTTCGCACGTCCTCGCCGAGATTCTCCAGATCGGCGGCGGTCGCCCCACCTGCATTTATCAGGAAGTTGGAATGCATCTGCGACATCTGCGCCCCGCCCCGCCGCGCGCCGCGCATCCCGGCGTCGTCGATCACCTTCCAGGCCTTCAGCTCGTGGCTGTCGTCCGCCCGCCCGGTCGAACTGTAGCCCGCCGGATTGCGGAAGGTCGATCCCGCGCTACGCTCCTTCGTGGGCTGGGAGGCGTCGCGTTTGGCGATCTGCTCGGCCATCCGCGCCTCAAGTGCTGCGGGATCGCCCGGATCGGCCCGGAAACTGGCCGCGACGATCACCGCGCCCTCGGGCAGCGCGCTTTGCCGGTAGCGCAACTCCAGCGCCGCGGCAGGCAGCACCTCCACCCGGCCCTCTCGGGTGACGATGCGGATTTCCTCAAGCCGGTCGGCCACATAGGCGCCATAGCAGCCCGCGTTCATCCGGACCGCGCCGCCGATGCTGCCAGGGATCGTGCGCAGGAAGGTCAGGTCCAGCCCCGCCTCGGCCGCGCGCCTGGCCACATGAGCATCCAGCGCGGCCGCCCCCGCGGTCACGCGGCTTCCCTCGATCGCGATGCCGTTGAAGCCCCGCCCCAGCCGGATCACCACCGCCCGTATTCCGCCATCCCGCACGATCAGATTCGACCCGACTCCCATCGGAAAGACCGGCACCGCGGGGTCCAGCCCGGCCAGGAACTGCGCCAGGTCCGCCTCGTCCGCCGGCTGGAACAGCCAGTCCGCCGGGCCGCCGACCCGAAGCCAGGTGAGGTCGGCCAGGGGCCGGTCCGGGGTCAGCGTGCCGCGAGGGGTGGGAAACGTGGTCATGCCAGCGGGATAGCCGCCGCCGGGTCCGGGGACAAGCGGTCAGCCCGCCTGCCGGCGCAGCCAGCGCCAGAAATAGACCACCGGCCAGCGCAGGATCGAGGCGCCCGCCGCCAGGATCGCCATGCCGACGAAGGGCCCCGCCACCCAGGTGATCCAGCCCAGCAGCGGCACGCCGACCGCGATCAGCCCATAGGCCGCGCGCCAGTGGTAATCGCGCGAGGGGAACATGGCGATCACATTGGCCGCGATCAGCCAGACCATGCAGAGCGCAAGCGGCACCGTCATTCGCGCAGCTCCGCCGGGATGCGGCCCAGGGCGCGGCGCGCGAAATAGGCCAGCGGGCGGCGGAACATCGACAGGAAGGCGAAAAGCCCGGCCGCCAGCCAAAGCCAGCCGTGCTCCCGGCCGATCCAGACCAGCAGCATCGGCGCGGCGGCAAGCAGCACCAGCCCCGGCAGCATCTGCGCCCGCATCGGCAGCATCGCCGTAACCGCCGAGGCCAGCACCCACAGACAGCCAAGGATCAGGGCCGCGCTCATGCCGCTCGGCCCTCTCCCGGCCCGGACCCAAATTCCTTCGAAGGAATTTGCAAGACTTCTGGAAAAGTCTTGCCCTGCCTCATGCCGCCGCACCCATCAGCCGCGCCGGCAGCGCATTGGCCCAGGCGCTGATCGTGCCCGCCCCGAGGCAGACCACCATGTCGCCCGGCCGGGCCTGTTCCTTCACCAGCCGCGCAAGATCCGCCTCGTCCAGCAGCGCCCTGGCATGGCGGTGGCCATGCGCGATCAGCCCCGCGACCAGATCATCGCGCGAGGCGCCGGGGATCGGCTCCTCGCCCGCGGCATAGACATCGGCGATGGCGACAACATCCGCCTCGTTGAAGCAGGTGCAGAACTCCTCGAAGAGATGGCTGAGGCGCGAATAGCGGTGCGGCTGGTGGATGGCGATGATCCGCCCTTTCGTCGCCTGCCGCGCGGCCTTCAGCACCGCCGCGATCTCGACCGGGTGGTGGCCGTAATCGTCGATGATCGTGACCCCGTTCACCTCGCCCACCCGGGTAAACCGCCGGTTGACCCCGGCGAAACCGGCCAGGGCCTCGCGGATCTCGTCCTTCTTCATCCCCAGATGCCGCGCCACCGCCACCGCCGACAGGGCGTTCGAGACGTTGTGGTCCCCCGGCATCGGCAGGGTGCAGCCCTCGATCACCTGCCCCTCGCCCTGCAACGCGATGTCGAAATGGGCGACACCGTTCTCATAGGTCAGGTTCACCGCCCGCACATCGGCCTGGGCGTTGAAGCCGAAGGTCACCACCCGGCGGTCCGTCACCCGCCCGACCAGCGCCTGCACTTCCGCATGATCGGTACAGCAGACCGCCAGCCCATAGAACGGGATGTTCGAGACGAAATCCAGGAACCCCTTCCGCAGCGCGTCGAAGGTGTGCCAATGCTCCATATGCTCGGGGTCGATGTTGGTGACGATGGCGATGGTCGCGGGCAGGCGGTTGAAACTGCCGTCGGACTCGTCCGCCTCCACCACCATCCACTCCCCCGCCCCGGCCCGCGCGTTCGAGCCATAGGCATGGATCACCCCGCCGTTGATCACCGTCGGATCGAACCCGCCCTTGTCGAGCAAGGTCGCCACCATCGTCGTCGTCGTCGTCTTGCCATGCGTCCCGGCAATCGCGATGTTCGACCGCAGCCGCATCAGCTCGGCCAGCATCTCTGCCCGGCGCACCACCGGCAGCTTGCGCCGCCGCGCTTCCTCCAGCTCGGGGTTGCCCTTCTTGATCGCGCTGGAGATCACCACCACCGACACGCCCTCGCCGATATTCTCGGCCCGCTGCCCCTCGAAGAACCGCGCGCCCAGCGTCACCAACCGGTCGGTGATCTTCGACGCCTTCGCATCCGAGCCCTGCACGGCATAGCCCAGCGTGATCAGCACTTCCGCGATGCCCGACATGCCGATGCCGCCGATGCCGACGAAATGGATGGGGCCCAGTTCCAGCGGAAGCTTGGTTGCTGCGTTCATTGCGTTTCTCCGCCTAAGTCTTCGACCAGCGCCACCAATCGGGCGGTCGCATCGGGCTTTCCCTCGCCCAAAGCGTTACGGGCCATCGTCTCGGCCCGGTGCGGGTCATTCAGGATCGCGGCGATGTGGCCCGCGAGAGCGGCGGCGTCAAGCGCATTCTCCCGGATCACCACCGCCGCGCCCGCGTCAGCCAGCCCCTTCGCATTCGCCGCCTGATGGTCCGCGGTCGCCGCCGCATAGGGGATCAGGATCGCCGGACGCCCGATCACAGAGATATCCGCAACCGAGGAGGCGCCGGAGCGGCTGATCACCAGCTGCGCCTCGGAAAGCCTGCGCGGAATGTCGGCGAAGAAGGGGGCGATCTCGGCCCGGACGCCCGCCGCCTGATAGGCCACCGCCGCCCGCGTCGCATCCTCGTCCCGCGCCTGGTGGGCGATACGCAGGTTTCCGCGCAACGCCTCGGGCAACAGCGCCACCGCCGCCGGAACCAGCTCGGACAGGATCCGCGCCCCCTGGCTGCCGCCGATCACCAGCATCGCCATCGGGTAGTCCCCCGGCGGAATATAGGGGGCCCCCGCCCGCTCCAGCACCGCCTGCCTGACCGGGTTGCCGGTCGCCTCGCCGCTCACGCCCTCGGGCAGTTCGGTCGGCCAGGTGCCGCAGGCCACCCGGTCCACCTTGCCGGCGAAGACCTGGTTCACCCGGCCCAGCACCCCGTTCTGCTCATGGATCATCCGGGGCCGCCGCAAAACCCAGGCCGCCGTCAGCGCCGGGATCGAGGGATAGCCGCCGAACCCCACCACCACCGCCGGCCTGTCGCGCAGCTGCGAGACGACCGCCCCCAGCACTCCGCCCAGAATCCGGAACGGCGCCAGCAGCTTGGCCGCAGCGCCCCCCCGCGCGAAGGTGGCGCTGGCGACCCTTTCGACCGTCACCGCCTGCGGAAACCCGCCCGCATAGCGCGCGCCGCGCTCGTCGGTGGAGAGCTTCACCCGCCAGCCGCGCGCCAGCATCGCCTCGGCCAGGGCCTGCGCCGGGAACATGTGCCCGCCCGTCCCTCCCGCAGCGATCAACAGAAGCTTCCCGCTCATCGTCCCGCACCTCCGGCGGCGTCAGGCGCCTCCCTCCCCCTTCCGTGGGGGAGGGCCGGGATGGGGGGGCTCACGGTCAGAACACCCATCAGCGCCCCCGCCGGAAGACGTCGCTCATCTGCCCGCGCGGCCGCGACCGGGTCAGCGCCAGCAGCATCCCCATCGTGATCCCCGCCGCAATGACCGAGGAGCCGCCATAGCTCACGAAGGGCAGCGTCATCCCCTTGGCCGGCAGCAGCCGCACCGCCACGCCCATGTTGATCATCGCCTGCACCCCGAAGATGCAGGCCAGCCCCGTGCCCGCCAGCCGCGCGAAGGGATCGCGCTCGGCAAGGAGGCGACCCAGCGAGCGGACGACGATGATCCCGTACAGCGCCAGGATCGCCAGGACCAGGATCAGCCCGTATTCCTCGGCCGCGACCGCGATGATGAAGTCGGTATGCGCGTCGGGCAGCGACCATTTCACCTGGCCCTCGCCGACGCCGACGCCGAAGAACCCGCCCTCCTGGATCGCGTTCGCCGCATAGCCCAGTTGCGTGCGCGGATCGACGTCCGGCGACAGGAACCCGTCGATCCGGCGGGCGAAATGTTCCGAGGATTCATAGAAGGCCAGCCCGCTCAGCGCCACGATCCCGCCCACGACGACGATCAGCGTCATCGGCGCACCGCCGACGAAATAGATCACCCCCCAGGCAAAGACGATCAGCGCTGACTGGCCGAAGTCCGGCTGCATCGCCAGGAAGCCCACCACCATCAGCGTCAGCGCGAAGGAGATCGTCTTGCCCGGCGGTCCGTTCAGATCCTGGCCCGAAGCGATCAGCCAGGCCACCACGGCGACGAAGCCGGGCTTCAGGAACTCGGAGGGCTGGACCGAGGCGAAGCCGAAGCTGAACCAGCGCACCGCGCCCTTGCCGAAATCGGTGCCCAGCACCGGCAAGAGCATCAGCGCCAGCATCGAAACCGCGAAGCCCAGCACCCCCAGCCGCCGCACCTGCGCCGGCGACAGCGTCGAGATCGCGATCATCACCGCCAGCGCGACCCCGCCGAAGACGGCCTGGCGCTGGACATAATAGAACGGCTCCAGCCCGTTGCGCGTCGCCAGCGGCACCGAGGCCGCCAGCCCCAGGAGAAGCCCGATCCCGAACAGGACGAAGACCGAGGTCAGCGTCCATTTGTCGATCGTCCTCCACCAGCGGGGAATGACCGGCTCCGATACCCGAACGGGATTGGAGCCATAGACCATCTCAGTCATGGGAAACCGCCTGCTATGCCTGTTCTGCCTCAAGCCCGGGTGTGCCCCCGGGTCTTGGCCGGAAGGTTAGCGGCAAATCGTGTTCAAGGCCAGCGGGAATACGGTCTCGCCGCCGTGGCGGACGGCGTGAAAGCGAGAGGCCGATGCAATTCGCCGGATCGGACGGCTGGGGATTCACCCTTCGTCAACCGGGCGGCCGTCGAGTGCAGCGGACAAACCGGGGGGTTGCGTGATGCCAGGCATGGATCTGAATTCGCTGAAGCTTACCCGCAAACGGCCGGCATTGATGCTTGCGGTCGGCTCCATCGCCGAGACGACCGGCACCGAGGCCGACCGCCTCGCGCTGGTCGAACGGCAGCGCGTCGCCGGACGCGCGGAAGCGACCCGCCGCCAGGAGGCCGCGCGCGCCGAACAGGACCGCGCCCGCGCCGGGCACGAGGCCGCACGGGTCTCCCAGCGCCAGGCGCGGCAGAAGGTGGTGGACCATCCCGCCAGACCGCCGCGCCGCATGGCGTGCCGACAGCGAGCGAAGATCTCACCCGCCCAGCCGCAGCCGCGCGGTCTCAGCCATTCGCCAGCCGGTAGTCCGCCGGAGACGACCCCTCGCGGACCAGCCGTCCGTTCGGCAGGTCGTTGTCGTCCAGCTTCGCCCGGATATCGCCCTCGCTCAGGCCCAGCCGCTCCCAGCGGCCGCGCAGCCGGGCGCGCAACACGGGTTCGGCGACATCGACCATCGCGGTCAGGTCGAACATCGGCCGCAGCCGGTCCCAGGGGGCCTGGTCCAGCAGCAGATAGTTGCCCTCGACCACGATCACCGCCACCTCGGCCGGGATGAGCCGCGCGCCGGCCCGGGCGATCTCGAGCTTGCGGTCGAAGACCGGGACCGCCACCTCGGCCTCGTCGCGGGCGCGCAGGCGGGAGAGCGTGTGGCGAAGCCCGCCCACGTCAAAGGTCTGCGGCGCCCCCTTGCGTGGCCGCAGCCCCGCCGGCACCAGATGCAGGTCGTCGTAATGAAAGCCGTCCATCGGCAGGACCGCCGCCATCCCGGCGCGGCGGCCGTTCAGCTTGCCCACCAGCTTCTCCGCCAGCGTCGACTTGCCCGAGCCCGGCGCCCCGGCGATCGCCAGGATCACCCGTCCGCCCGCCGCCCGCGCCTCCAGCACATCGGCGAGCCCCGCCAGATCGATCGCCTGCACCATCCACGCCCCTCTTTCGCGAGAGGATGCCGGTCCCCGGCCCCGCGCGCAAGCCCTTCCCCCTGCCACGGCCCCCGTCTATCCTGCCGCCCGTCACCAGGGGGACCCATGCAGACCATGCTCGGCATCATCGGCGGATCCGGCGTCTACCAGATCGACGGGCTGGAATCTGCCGCCTGGACCAGGGTCGCGACGCCCTGGGGCCAGCCTTCGGACGAGATCCTCACCGGCCGGCTCGGCGGCCTGCCCCTGGCCTTCCTGCCCCGCCACGGGCGCGGCCATGTCCTCGACCCGGCCTCCGTCCCCTACCGCGCCAATATCGACGCGCTGAAGCGGCTGGGCTGCACCGACATCCTCGCCGTCTCGGCCGTGGGCTCGCTGCGCGAGGATTTCGCGCCCGGCGATTTCGTCCTCGTCGACCAGTTCATCGACCGCAGCACCCGCCGCCCGCCCAGCTTCTTCGGCCCCGGCCTCGTCGCCCATGTCAGCCTCGCCGACCCGACCTGCCCCCGCCTCGGCGCACTGGTCGCCCGGGCGGCGCGGGAGGCGGGCCTGACCCTCCACGCCGGCGCGACCTATCTGTCGATGGAGGGCCCGCAGTTCTCCACCCGCGCCGAAAGCCGGATGTATCGCGCCTGGGGCGCGGAGGTGATCGGCATGACCGGCATGTCCGAGGCCCGCCTCGCCCGCGAGGCCGAGCTCTGCTATGCCTCGCTCGCCATGGTCACCGATTATGACTGCTGGCACGAAAGCCACGGCGCGGTCGACGTCGCCGGGGTTGTCGCCGTGGTCCAGGCCAATGCCGCCGCCGCGCGCGGGCTGGTCGCGCGCCTGCCCGCACTCCTCGACCCCGACCGCCCGGCCTGCCCGCAGGGCTGCGACCATGCCCTGACCCATGCGCTGATGACCGCCCCCGAACGGCGCGACCCCGGCCTCGTCGCGAAACTCGACGCCATCGCGGCCCGCCTGCTCTGAAGGATCCGATGCAGAAGACCGTCAAGGACTACATCCGCACCATCCCCGGCTTCCCGCACGAGGGGATCCTGTTCCGCGACGTCACCACCCTCTTCGCCGACCCCCAGGGTTTCCGCCTCTGCATCGACCAGCTCGTCGCGCCGCACCGGGCCAGGCGGATCGACAGGGTCGCCGGGCTGGAGGCGCGCGGCTTCATCCTGGGCGGTGCTGTGGCCTATCGGCTGGCGACCGGCTTCGTCCCGATCCGCAAGAAGGGCAAGCTTCCCGGCCGCACCATCGCCCAGCCCTACAAGCTGGAATACGGCGAGGCCGTGATCGAGATCCATGACGACGCCCTGCAACCTGGCGAGAAGGTGCTGCTCGTCGACGACCTGCTCGCCACCGGCGGCACGGCCGAAGCCGGCATCCGCCTGATCGAGCGGCTCGGGGCCGAGGTGGTGGGCTGCGCCTTCATCGTCGACCTGCCCGACCTCGGCGGCCGCCGCAGGCTCGAGGCGATGGGGCTGGAGGTCCACGCCCTTTGCGCCTTCGAGGGGCTCTGAAAACCGGGCGCGACCCGGAGTTTCCCGAACTCCGTCACGATTTCCGCCAGGAAATCGTCGCGCCGGCCGCTGCAAGGGGCCCGCGTTAACCGTCCTGAAACAGAATCGCCCTAGACCTGTCCCTGTCGGAGCTACCCACTCCGGCGGCGCTGCTACCCACAGCGCGACCCACACACCCCGAAGCACCCCGTCGCAGGTATCCTCTTGCGGCGGGGTAACCTAGTCCAGCACCGCGCCCGGGTTCATGATCCCGCGCGGGTCCAACGCCGCCTTGATCGCCCGCATCGCCGCCAGCATTCCCGGATCGCCATAGCGCGCCAGATCGCCCCGCTTCAGCCGCCCCACCCCATGCTCGGCCGCAACCGACCCGCCCAGCGAATGGACCAGGTCATGCACCGCGTCCTTCACCCTTTCGCGCACCGCCTCGTGCTCGCCCCGGCCGTGTCCCGGCAGCGGAAAGACGTTCCAGTGCAGGTTGCCGTCGCCGAGATGGCCGAAGCAGTTCACCCGGAAGGCGCCGAACTCGCGGATCGCCCCGGGCGCGGCCGCGATGAAGCCGGGGATCGCCGACAGGGGCAGCGAGATGTCGTGGCTCGACACCGCCCCGATCCGCCGGTTGCCCTCGGGGATCAGCTCGCGCAGCTGCCACAGCGCCCGCCCCTGCGCCACCGAACCCGCAATCACCCCGTCCGTCACCAGCCCCCGGCCCGCCGCCGCCTCGTAAAGCCCCGCCATCGCGGCCTGCGGCTCAAGGCCCTGCGGCAGGCCCAGCTCGACCAGGACCATCCAGTCCGGCACCGGATCGAAGGGCGGGCGGACCGCAGGAAGGGTCTCGGCCAGGAAGTCGAACCCCGTCCGCCCGATCAGCTCGAAGGCCGAGACCATGCCCGCCAGCCGCTCCTGCGCCAGCGACAGCAGCGTCAGCGCGGCGGCGGGCGACGGCACCGCCAGAAGCGCCACCACCTCGGCCGCCGGAACCGGGAACAGCCGCAGGCTTGCCGCCGTGATCACCCCCAGCGTCCCCTCCGAGCCGATCAGGAGATCGCGCAGGTCATAGCCCGCATTGTCCTTGCGCAGCCGCGCCAGCCCGTTGAATAGCGTCCCGTCCGGCAGCACCGCCTCCAGCCCCAGGCAAAGCTCGCGCGTGTTGCCATAGCGCAGCACATGCACCCCCCCGGCATTGGTCGCGAGGTTCCCGCCGATCCGGCAACTGCCCTGGCTCGCCAGCGTCAGCGGAAAAAGCCGCCCGATCCGCGCCGCCTCGGCCTGCACCTCGGCCAGGATCATCCCCGCCTCGACCACCAGCGCATTCTCCTGCGCGAAGGCGCCACGCAGCCGGGTCATCCGCTCCAGCGACAGCACGAGCGGCGCGGGACCGCCGGTCATCACCTGCCCGCCGACCAGCCCCGTCCCCCCGCCCCAGGGCACCACGCCCACCCCGGCCTCGAAGCAGGTCCGCAGCAACGCCGCGACCTCGGCGGTGGTTTCGGGCCGGGCGACGGCGCCCGCCCGGCCCTGCCAGCGGCCCCTCGGCTCCTCCAGATGGCGCGGCTCGGGCGCGATGATCCGGCCGGGCGGCAGAAGCGCCTCCAGCCGGGCGACAAAGGCGGGATCGCAGGGGTTCAGCATCCAGAAGGCTCCTTCCCACAGTCCGGACCGGCATCAGCCCACATCCGTCCGCCCGCGCCGGTCGCCGCGCAGGTTGGCGTAAAGCACATGGTTGCGCCAGCGGCCGTTGATCTGCAGATAGCTCTGCGCCACGCCCTCGTACTTGAAGCCGCAGCGTTCCAGCACCCCGCGCGAGGCGGCATTCTCCGGCAGGCAGGCGGCCTCGATCCGGCTCAGGTCCATCCGGGTGAAGGCGTGATGCGTCAGCGCCAGGATCGCCTCGCGCATGTAGCCCTGCCGCACGAAGGCCGCGCCGATCCAGTAGCCATAGGTCCCGGTCTGCGCCGGCCCCCGGCGGATGTTGTCCAGGGTCAGCGCGCCAAGCAGCTGCTGGTCCTCGCGCCGGATCAGCAGCATCGGCAGCGCGGTGCCCTGCGCCTCGGCCCGCTGCGCCCAGTAGACCCGGTTGGTGAAGGCCCGCCGCGTCAGGTGGTCATTGGCCCAGACCGGCTCCCATCTGATCAGGAACTCGGCCGAGGCCTCGCGCAGCGCGGACCATTGCCGCCAGTCGCCATGTTCGGGCAGGCGCAGCGTCATGCGCTCGGTCTCGACCCGGACGCGGCGCTTCAGCCCCAGCATCAGGCGGCGAGCCCCTTCCGGATCGCCTCGATCCCCGGCGCGCCCGCAACCGGCCCGTAGACCGCCAGCGCCGAGCGTGCCCCGGTCAGCTCGGCGCCATAGGCGCGCACCGCCGCCGTATCCACCGCGTCGATCTTCGCCACCGCCTCGGCCACATCCGGCACCCGGCCCCAGATCGAGAGGAGCCGCGCATTGCGTTCCGCCCGGCTGGTCGGGCTTTCCAGCCCCATCAGCAGCCCCGCCCGCAGCTGCGCCCGCGCCCGCGCGACCTCGGCCTCGGTCATGTCCCCGGCCGCCCGCTTCAGCTCGTCCAGCGTCAGCTGGGTGAGTTCCCCGATCTCGGCCTCCGAGGTTCCGGCATAGATCGTGACCTGCCCGGTATCCTCATAGGCCGCCGACTGGACATAGATCGAATAGCACAGGCCCCGGTCCTCGCGGATCTTCTGGAACAGGCGGCTGGACATGCCGCCCCCCATCGCGGTCGCATAGACCTGCGCGGCATAGACCTTGTCGTCGCGGTAGCCCGGCCCCTCGAAGCTCAGCGCGAAATGCACCTGCTCCAGGTCCTTGACCTCGCGCCGCTCGCCGCCCTCGAAGCGCGCCGGCTCCATCGCCGACTTGCCCACCGGCTTCAGCCCGCCGAAGATCCGCTCCGCCGCAGCGACGATGGCGTCATGCTCCACGCCGCCCGCGGCCGAGAGGATCATCTGGTCCGGGCCGTAATGCGCCCCGGTGAAGGCCTCGAAATCCGCCCTGCGGAAAGTCGAGACCCGCTCCGCCGGCCCGAGGATGGTGCGGCCGAAGCTCTGGCCGGGATAGCTCACCTCATGCAGCCAGTCGAAGATGATGTCGTCCGGGGTGTCCAGCGCCTGGCCGATCTCCTGCAGGATCACATGGCGCTCGGTTTCGATATCGGCCTTGCGGAACAGGGGGTTGAGCACGATGTCGGCGATCACGTCCAGCGCCATGACCACGTCGCCCGAGAGCACCCGGGCGTAATAGGCTGTCATCTCGCGGCTGGTATAGGCGTTGATATAGCCGCCCACATCCTCGATCTCCTCGGCGATCCGCAACGCGCTGCGGCGGCGCGTCCCCTTGAAGGCCATATGCTCCAGGAAATGCGCGATGCCGTTCTGCTCGGCCGTCTCGTGCCGTCCCCCGGCCTCGACCCAGAGGCCGACCGAGGCCGATTGCAGCCCCGGCATCGCCTCGGTGACGATGCGAAAGCCGTTGGTCAGGGTATGGAGCTTCTGGGTCAAGATGCGGTCCAGTGGTTCTGTCGGATGGCCCGGTGATACAGCCCCGGCGCGGCTTGGGAAAGGGGCGCGCCCGCACCCTTCCCGGACGACCCCTCCTCGTGCGACTTCGTCTTCTCGTCGGAAAGCGGACCCGCAGCGAGGAGTGACGAAGTCATCGACGAGCGACCCTCTCGCGCACCAGGGCCTGCAGCGCGCCAAGATCGTTCGGCACCCGCGTCACCCGCTCGGCCCGCCCGAAGAGGTCCGCCATATGCGGCGGCAGGCCCGGCCGCACGCCCGTGGCACGTTCCACCGCATCGGGGAACTTCGCCGGATGCGCCGTCGCCAGCGTGATCATCGGGGCAAGGCCGACATGCTCCTCGGCCACCTTCACCCCCACCGCGGAATGCGGGCAGAGCAGCTCTCCAGTCGTCCGGTAATGCCGCGCGATCACCGCCAGCGTCTCGTCCTCGGAACAGCGGCCAGACGCAAAAGTTCCCCGCAGCATCTCCAGCGCACCCTGGCTGATCCGGAAGCCCCCGGCCTTCAGCTCGCCCATCAGCGCCGCCACCGCCGCGCCGTCGCGGCCATAGGCATCGAACAGCGCGCGTTCGAAGTTCGACGAGACCTGGATGTCCATCGAAGGGCTGATCGAGGGCCGGACCCCGTCCGTCCGGTACTCGCCCAGGCGCAGCGCCCGGTCGAGGATGTCGTTCTGGTTCGTCGCGATCACCAGCCGGTCGATCGGCAACCCCATCCGCCGGGCGATATAGCCCGCGAAGATGTCGCCGAAATTCCCCGTTGGCACGGTGAAGCCGACCGCCCGGTGCGGCGCGCCAAGCGCCGTGGCGGCGTAGAAGTAATACACCACCTGCGCCAGCACCCGCGCCCAGTTGATGCTGTTCACCCCTGCCAGCCGCACCCCGTCGCGGAAGGCGAAGTCGTTGAACATGTCCTTCACCCGCGCCTGGGCGTCGTCGAAATCGCCGTCGATGGCCAAAGCATGGACATTCGCCTCGGAGGGCGTGGTCATCTGCCGCCGCTGCACCTCGCTGACTCGACCATGCGGGAACAGGATGAACACATCCACATTGGCCAGCCCCCGGAACGCCTCCATCGCCGCCGAGCCGGTGTCTCCGCTCGTCGCGCCGACGATGGTGATCCGCTCCCCGGTCCGGGCCAGCGCCGCCTGCATCATCTGCCCGATCAGCTGCATGGCGAAGTCCTTGAAGGCCAGCGTCGGCCCGTGGAACAGCTCCAGCAGGAAATGGTTCGACCCGAGCTGCACCAAGGGCGCCCGGGCCGCGTGGTGGAAACCCTCATAGGCCTTTGCGATCAGCCCCCGGAACTCGTCGTCGGTGAAGAACCCGCCCAGATAGGGCCGCATCACCTTGAACGCGACCTCCTCATACGGGGCCCCCGCCAGCGCCGCGATCTCGGCATGGCTGAACTCCGGCACGGTTTCGGGAACGTAAAGCCCGCCGTCCCGCGCCAGCCCGGTCATCATCGCCTCGCCGAAGCCGAGGACGGGAGCGGTGCCGCGAGTCGAGATGTAGCGCATGATCTTGCCTTCAGTCGTTCCGGCCCCTGATACGCCAGAGAAGGAACAGTGTCATCCCCGCCCAGCTGGCCGCAAGCAGGAACCATTGGATCGCATAGCCCCAATGGTCGTTGGGGATGCCCGAAGCATCGACGGGCAGCGGGGTGATCCCGTCGCCGGTGGGCTTGCTCGCCACGATCAGCGTCGGCTCGGTCCCCAGCCGCGCGGCCATCGCCGCCACGTCGCGGGCGAACCACAGCCCGGTCCGCGCATCCGGCGGCGGGGTCGCGGCATTGGCATCCTGCGGCCAGTGCAGGTTGCCCTCGATCCGGGCCTCGGCCGCGCTTCGCGGCACCGCGCGGGCTTCGTCCTCGATGAACCCCCGCTGCACCAGGATCCTGCGCCCGCCCACCAGTTCGAAGGCCTCGATCATCAGCACGCCGGGACTTGCCCCGGTCTGGCCCGCCAGGACCTCCAGATACTCCCCGGTGAACCGCCCCTCGGCGAACACCGCCTGGAACTTGTCGCGGCCTTCCTCGGGCACCTCCGGCAAGGGGATCGGGGCATTGTGGATCCGGGCCTCGATCTCGTCCAGATAGGCGCGCTTTTCCCGCATCCGCTCCAGCTGCCAGAAGCCAAGGCTCATCAGCACGGCGACCCCGACGATGCCCATGAGGACGGGGAAGAAATAGCGGCGCATCGGTCATCCGGAAATGAAGGCGCAGGCCCGAAGGCCCGCGCGGGTTGGTGCTTCGGGGAAAGGGATCAGCCCTGGCCCCAGACGTAGATGGCGGCGAACAGGAACAGCCAGACCACGTCGACGAAGTGCCAGTACCAGGCCGCGGCCTCGAAGCCGACATGCTGCTCGGGGGTGAAATGGCCCTTCAGCGCGCGGATCAGGCAGACGGTCAGGAAGATCGTCCCGATGATGACGTGGAAGCCGTGGAAGCCGGTCGCCATGAAGAACGAGGCGCCGTAGATGTTGCCGGCGAAGCCGAAGGCGGCGTGGCTGTATTCATAGGCCTGCAAGAGGGTGAAGATGAAGCCCAGACCGATGGCCAGGATCAGCCCGTTCACCAGGTCGCGGCGGTTGTTCTCATGCACCAGGGCATGGTGCGCCCAGGTCGCGGCGCAGCCCGACAGAAGCAGGATCAGCGTGTTGATGAAGGGCAGGTGCCAGGGGTCGAAGGTCTCGATCCCGGCGGGCGGCCAGGGGCCGTCGACGGCGGGCGACTGCGGCCCCATCGGATAGAGTCGGTGCTTGAAGAAGGTCCAGAACCAGGCCGAGAAGAACATCACTTCCGACATGATGAACAGGATGAAGCCATAGCGCAGGCCCAGGCGCACGACCGGGGTATGGTCGCCGGTCTGGCCCTCGTGCACGACTTCCGCCCACCAGGCGTACATGACGTAAAGCACCCCGGCGAGGCCGGCCAGGAACAGCCAGTAGCCGCTGGCGAAATCGACGAAGGTATAGCCATTGTCCGGCGTCGCATCCGGCGTATGCATCCCCAGCACCGCGCCGAACAGCATCGCGAAAGCCGTGACAGCCCCCAGAAGCGGCCAGATCGACGGCGGCAGGACGTGGTAATCGTGGTTCTTTGCGTGAGCCATGGCCGGCGGTTCCCTCGTTTCTTTTCTCAGTTCACCGCAGCTGCGTTCTCTGCGGCGGAAGTTTCCAGCGCGGCCTGTCCGGCAGGCAGCGGGGTTTCGTGGAAGGTATAGCTCAGCACGATCTCGCGCACAAACTTCCCTTCGGGATCATCGACGATTTCAGGATCGATGTAGAAGCTGACCGGCATCTGCACCGTCTCGCCGGGCTGCAGCACCTGCTGGGTGAAGCAGAAACACTCGATCTTGGTGAAATAGCCCCCGGCGGCATAGGGGAAGACGTTGAAGCTGGCCGTGCCCGCGACCACGCGGTCGGTCGGGTTGTGCGCCTCGTAGAAGGCAAGGCCGGTCTCGCCGATCCGGATCTGCATGAAGGGGGCGACGGGTCGGAAGGTCCAGGGCATTCCCTGCTCCAGCGAGGCGTCGAAACGCACCTTCACGGTCTGCTCCAGGATCACATCCGAGCCGGCCTCGGCCACCGAGGTCGTGCCGGCATAGCCGGTGACGCGGCAGAACCAGTCGTAGAACGGCACCGCCGCGAAGGAGAGCGAGGCCATGGTCACCACCAGGGCGACCAGTTTCACCATCGTGCGGTTCGGGCCCTGCAGGCGCGGGAAGATCATGGCGCGTCCCCCGTTGCCGCGGGCTGTTCCGCCGGGGCCATGGCCGCGGGCGCCATCGGGGTCGGGGTCATCTCGCCCCGCGTCACCTTGACCACGGTCAGCGCGAAGACCAGGGCCACGAAGGCCGCCAGCGTCAAGCCGAGGCCCAGGTTGCGGCTGAAGCGGCGCTTGTGCAGCTCGTGCTGCGGCGGGAAGGCCATCACCAGCCCCCCAGCCCGTAGGGCTTCAGCAGCGCCTCGACCAGGAAGGCGGCGAAATGCAGGAAAAGATACAGCAGCGAGAAGCGGAAAAAGGACTTTTCCGCCGCGTAATTGTCGGCCACGGCCATGGCCTCGTCCCGGCGCCAGATGCGCAGGGCGCCGACCAGGAACCACAGGTTCAGCCCCACCGCCACCGCCAGCGCCAAGGGCCCGCCGATCCCGGTCAGCGCCGCGCCCAGCGCAAAGGGCGCCAGCAGGATCGTGTAGACCAGGATATGCCGCCGCGTCGCCTTGCGGCCATGCGTCACCGTCAGCATCGGCACGCCCGCCGCGTGGTAGTCTTCCTTCATGAACAGCGCCAGCGCCCAGAAATGCGGCGGGGTCCACATGAAGATCAGCGCGAACATCAGCACCGCCTCCAGCGAGACGGAACCCGTCGCCGCCGCCCAGCCGATCATCGGCGGGAAGGCCCCGGCCGCGCCGCCGATCACGATGTTCTGCGGGGTCGAGCGTTTCAGCCAGATCGAATAGACCACGGCATAGAAGAAGATGGTAAAGGCCAGAAGTCCCGCCGCGGCCATGTTGGTCGCCAGCCCCAGCATCACCACGCTGAAGCCCGAGAGCGCCAGCCCCAGCGCCAGCGCCTCGCCCGCCGGGATCCGTCCCGAGGGGATCGGCCGCCGCGCGGTGCGCTTCATCACCGCGTCGATGTCCGCATCCCACCACATGTTCAGCGCGCCCGAAGCCCCGCCGCCCAGCGCGATGAACAGGATCGCGGCGAAAGCCTCGACCGGGTGCAGCCCGACCGGGGCGACCAGCAGGCCGACCAGCGCGGTGAAGACCACCAGCGACATGACGCGCGGCTTCAGCAATTCGACATAATCGCCGAACCCCGCCTCGTGCGGGGTCTGGGTCGCGCCCTGATATGCTCCGATATCGCTCATTCCGGCTCCGTCTGCTGCAAGGGGGCCAGCCCTGGCAAACCCCCGTCAGATCGTTGCAGTCTGGCTGCGGCTCAGTCGTTCGCGGCGACCTGCACTTCGGCCGGGGTCTTTACCGCCGAAAGCTGCACGTCGCCGGTCTTGGCCTTGGCCAGCCACTCGGCATAGGCGGCCTCCGACACGACCTTGACCGTGATCGGCATGTATGCATGCATCTGGCCGCAAAGTTCCGAGCACTGGCCGAAATAGATGCCCTCGCGGTCGGCCTTGAACCACAGCGCGGCGGTGCGGCCGGGAACCGCGTCCTGCATCACGCCGAAGGCCGGAACCTTCCAGGAATGGATCACGTCGGCGCCGGTCACCTGGACCACGACGACCTTGCCCACGGGCACGACGACCGCGGTGTCGGTGGCCAGCAGGAACTGCTCCTTGGTATAGCCCGCCTCGACCAGTTGCGCCTCGACTTCGGGGGTCATCATGTTGGTGCCGCCGGTCGCAGGCGAGCCGATCATGTAGCTGTCGAAGCTCACGCCCTCGTCGACATATTCATAGTTCCAGTACCACTGGAAGCCGGTCGCCTTGATCGTGACCTCGCCCACCGGGATCTCCTGCTGCTTGAACAGGATCGGCAGCGAGAAGGCCCCGATGACGACCAGGATGACGACCGGAATCAGGGTCCATGCCACTTCCAGCGGCGAATTGTGGGTGAAACGCGCCGGAGTGGGGTTCGCACGACGGTTGTAGCGCAGGATCACGAACAGCAGCAGCGCGACGACCAGGATCACGACCGCCGTGATGATGTAGAGGATCATGTCGTCCAGCCAGTGCAGATCGCGCGCGCCCTCGGTCGCGGCAGGCTGGAACCCCATCAAGCCGTCCACCGGCTGCCCAACGATTTCAAGAGCTTGCTGCGCAAAGGCCGTTCCAGCCGCAAAAGCGGTGGTGCCAAGGGCTGCAATGCCGGTCATCACAGTGGAAAGGCGCATGTCTGTATCCCGTTCGCATGGCGGCCTGTCGCCGCCTTTTTTCGGGCCCTGCCTTTCCGGCAGAATCCCGCTGTTTCCTTTTGTCCTCAAACCATATTCGCCCGGCCGGGACAAGCAAAAGTGTCGCACCCCCCGGCCGGGCCCGGGCGCAGGGTCGGGTCCCCGCGCCCGCCCGATCCCCCCGCCGGGCTTTCCGCCTTGACCGGACCCGCGGCACGTCCCATCTCTGGCCCCTGCCCTTCCGCCAGAGGCCCGCGATGACCGACGCCCCCTTCCGCCCCTTCGACACCCACCTCGACGAGCCCGCCGCCCTCGCCACCCTGCGCGAGGCGACCGCCGGGGCCGACGACGGCGAGCTTTTCCTCGAACGCCGCCGGGCGGAGACCATCGTGCTGGACGACGGCCGCATCCGGCAAGCGACCTACGACGCCTCCCAAGGCTTCGGCCTCCGCGCCGTCCGGGGCGAGGTCGCGGGCTACGCCCATTCGACCGAGATCAGCGAGACCGCGCTCCGCCGCGCCGCCGAGACCGCCCGCCTCGCCGTGGGCGCGGGCGGCGGCACCCTGGCTCCCCCGCCGCGCGGCACCAACACCCGCCTCTACCGCCCTGACGACCCGATGGCCGACGCCGCCTTCCCGGTGAAGATCGACCTTCTGCGCGAGATCGACGCCCATGCCCGCGCGCTCGACCCCCGCGTGGTGCAGGTCTCGGCAACGCTTTCGGCGAGCCTGCAAGAGGTGGAAATCCTGCGCCCCGAGGGCACCCGCCTTGCCGACATCCGCCCGATGGCCCGCCTGAACGTCTCGGTGATGATCGAGGAGAACGGCCGCCGCGAACAGGGCGGCATGGGCAAGGGCGGCCGCCATGGCCTCGCCGAACTCATGTCGCCCGGGACCTGGAAGCCGATGATCGCCGAGGCCCTGCGCATCGCCCGCGTGAACCTTGGCGCGGTCGAAGCCCCCGCCGGCGTGATGGACGTCGTCCTCGGCCCCGGCTGGCCCGGCATCCTTCTGCACGAGGCCATCGGCCACGGGCTGGAGGGCGACTTCAACCGCAAGGAAACCTCGGCCTTCGCTGGGCTGATGGGGAAACAGATCGCGTCGAAAGGCGTGACTGTCCTTGATGACGGCACAATCCCCGACCGCCGCGGCTCGATCTCCATCGACGACGAGGGCACACCCTCGGCCCGGAACGTGCTGATCGAGGACGGCGTCCTGGTGGGCTACATGCAGGACCGCCAAAACGCCCGCCTGATGGGCGTCGCCCCCACCGGCAACGGGCGCCGCGAAAGCTTCGCCCATATCCCGATGCCGCGGATGACCAACACCTACATGCTGGCGGGCAAGGACGACCCCGCCGGGATCGTGGCCTCGCTCAAGGACGGCATCTACGCTGTGGGCTTCGGCGGCGGTCAGGTCGACATCACCTCCGGCAAGTTCGTGTTCAGCTGCACCGAGGCCTACCGGGTGCGGAACGGCGTGGTGGGCGAGGCGGTGAAGGGCGCGACCCTGATCGGCGACGGCGCGACCGCGCTGAAGGGCATCCGCGCCATCGGCAACGACCTGCAACTCGACCCCGGCATCGGCAACTGCGGCAAGGCCGGGCAATGGGTCCCGGTCGGCGTGGGCCAGCCGACGCTCATGATCCAGGGGCTGACGGTCGGCGGCGCCGCGGCCTGAAGCGGCCTCAGACCCGCGTGGCGGTGTAAAGGTTGATCTCGGCGGGGATGCGCAGGCAGCCGTCGTCCCCGACCAGACCCGCCCATTCCTCGCGCAGCGCCGCCAGGATCGCCGCCAGGTCCTCCGCCGTGCCGCCCGTGTCGCGCAACAGCCGCGGCAGGCCGCCGAGGTTCGACATGAGGTCAAGGACCGGCTCAAGGCCGCCGGGGTGGTCCAGCGTCAGGTCGACCGCCCGGCCCTCGGCCTGCAAACCCGCCGCATGCAAGATGCCCAGCACGCGGGGAATGTCGGAGAACGCCATCGGGCCGGGGCCATCGGGGTCCGACGGCGGTGGTGGACCAAGGCGAGCGGCGCCGATCCGCCCCGGCGTCGCAAAGAACGGGTTCGCCGCGGCCCGGCCCCAGACCGCCAGCACCATCCGCCCGCCCGGCCGCATCGTCCGGGCAAGGTTCATAAACGCCGCCACCGGATCGGCGAAGAACATCACCCCGAAGCGCGACAGGACCAGGTCGAACGCGGAGGGCGCGAAGCCATGATCCTGCGCATCGGCCCGCAGGAACCCGACCTGTGCCAGGCTTTCGGCCCTGGCCAATTCCTCGGCACGGGCGAGGAGCGGGGCCGAGATGTCGACACCCAGCGCCCTGCCCTGCGGCCCCACCGCCCTTGTCGCCGCAAGCGTCAGCGCTCCCGCGCCGCAGCCCACGTCCAGCACATGCTGGCCGGAAAGCGGTGCGGCCTCGGCCATGACCAGTGCGGTCACGTTCCGCATCAAGAGGTCCATCGCCGGTTGCTGAGCCACCCAGGCGCGACCGGGCGCATCGTTCCAGAACGTGTGCTGCTCTGCATTCGCCCCCGACATGCCCGCCTCCGTTCAGCGCCCGAACTTGCCCTTCAACGCATCCGCAAAGGCATTCCCGCCCCGCTGCGGCCCCGCCTGCATCGGCCCCCGCACCGGCTTGCCCGCCGCAGGTCCCCGCTCCCGCGCCTGATCCTTGGCGCTCGCCCCGCCGTCCGACTTCATCGTCAGCCCGATGCGCTTCCGCCCCACATCGACCTCGACCACCCGGACCTTGACCACATCCCCGGCCTTCACCACCGCATGGGGGTCCTTGACAAAGCTGTCGGACAACTGGCTCACATGCACCAGCCCGTCCTGATGCACGCCGATGTCCACGAAGGCCCCGAAGGCCGCCACGTTGGTCACCGTGCCCTCCAGCACCATCCCGGCCCTGAGGTCGGTGATCTCGTCCACCCCTTCGGTGAAGGTGGCGGTCTTGAAGCTGGGCCGGGGGTCGCGGCCGGGTTTTTCCAGCTCCGCGAGAATGTCCTTCACCGTCGGCAGCCCGAAGCGGTCGTCCACGAACGCGGCCGGGTTCAGCTTCTTCAAGGCCTCCCCGTCGCCCATCAGGCTGCGGATGTCCCGCCCGCAGGCCGCGACGATCTTCCGCGCCACGTCATAGGCTTCCGGGTGCACGGACGAGGCATCCAGCGGCTCCTTCCCCCCGCTGATCCGCAGGAAGCCCGCCGCCTGCTCGAAGGCCTTCGGCCCCAGCCGCGCGACCTTCAGCAACTCCTTCCGGGTTGCAAACGGCCCATTGGCATCGCGATGGGCGACGATGGCCTCGGCCAGCCCCGGCCCCACCCCCGACACCCGCGCCAGCAGCGGAGCGGAAGCGGTGTTCAAATCCACTCCCACCCCGTTCACCGCATCCTCCACCACCGCGTCCAGCGACTTGGCCAACCGATGCTGGTCCACGTCATGCTGGTACTGCCCGACGCCAATGGCCTTCGGCTCGATCTTCACCAGTTCCGCCAGCGGGTCCTGCAAGCGCCGGGCAATGCTGACCGCGCCGCGCAAAGACACGTCCAGCTCCGGAAACTCCCGCGCCGCCAACTCGCTCGCCGAATAGACCGAGGCCCCGGCTTCCGACACCACCACCTTCACCGGCTTCTCCGCCCCCGAAGGCAGCAGCGCCAGCAGGTCCGTCACCAGCTTCTCCGTCTCCCGGCTGGCCGTGCCGTTGCCGATGGCGATCAGCTTCACCCCGTGCTGCCCGATCGCCTTCGCAATCGCCACCTGCGCCCCTTTAAGGTCCATCCTCGGCTGGAACGGATAGACCGTATCCGTCGCCACCAGCTTGCCCGTCGCATCCACCACCGCGACCTTGACGCCGGTGCGGATGCCGGGGTCCAGTCCCATCGTCGCCTTCCCCCCCGCCGGGGCCGCCAGTAGCAGGTCCTTGAGGTTGCGCGCAAAGACCCGGATCGCCTCGGCCTCGGCCGCCTCGCGCAGCTCGGCCATCAGGTCCAGCGTCAGCGAAGTCTTCAGCTTCACCCGCCAGGCCCAGGCCGCCGCCTCGCGCAGCCACCTGTCGCCCGGTCCCTGCTCCGCGGCCCCCACCGCCGCGCCGCAGGCCCGTTCGGACGGGCTTTCGCCGCGGGGGGCTTCGGCGTCGATCTCGAGGTCCAGCACCAGCACCTCCTCGTTCCGCCCGCGGAACATCGCCAGCGCCCGGTGGCTCGGCACCCGGCTGAACTCCTCGCTATGGGCGAAATAGTCCGAGAACTTGGCCCCCGCCGCCTCTTTCCCGGCCACGACCTTCGCTGCCAGCTTCCCCGCCTTGCGCATGTGGTCGCGCAAGCGGCCCAGAAGCGAGGCATCCTCGCTCAGCCCCTCGGCCAGGATGTCGCGCGCACCCTCCAGCGCGGCCTTGGCATCCGGGAAGCCTTCCGACAGGAAGCCCGCCGCCAGCGCCGCCGGCTCTGCCGAACGGTCGGCGACGATCGCGTCGTAAAGCCCCTGCAAGCCGGCCTCGCGCGCGATCATCGCCTTGGTCCGGCGCTTCGGCTTGTAGGGCAGGTAAATGTCCTCCAGCTCCGCCTTGGTCCCCGCCCCGGCGATGGACTTCGCCAGCGCCTCGGTCATCTTGCCCTGCTCGGTGATCGAGCCGACGATCGCCGCCCGCCGCGCCTCCAGCTCGCGCAGATAGCCCAGGCGCTCCTCCAGCTTGCGCAACTGGGTATCGTCGAGGCCGCCCGTCACCTCTTTCCGGTAGCGGGCGACGAAGGGCACCGTCGCGCCGCCATCCAGAAGCTCGACCGCCGCGCTGACCTGCTGGGGCGTGGCCCCGATCTCGGCGGCGATCAGGCGGGGGATCTGGGTCAGGCTCATGCGAATCCTCGTCGGTTGGGGCGGGCAGACTAACCAAGAGAGGAGGCGAGGTGAAGGCAGGTCCGCCGCCGGGATGCCAGCCGCAATTCGCGTGATGCGGCATGGACTTCGGCGCGGCAATGCCTATCTTGTCGGAATGATCAGCTGTTTTCCCCTGCGCAGGACCCGGCCCTTTGCCGGATTTCCGCAAGGTCGCGCCCGACCCCGGGCGGCGACGCGGTTGCGCTGATCCGCCGTCCGGGGCACGCGTCCCTTTCCCCCTTCCTGTCAGTTCCGGTGCCGCAAGACGGCCGATCGCACCCAAGGAGTCCCGCCATGTCCAGAACCACCCGCCCCCAGATCGTCATCGCCCAGGAAACCCTCGACCACCTGGAGAAGCTGGTCGAGGGTGCGGCCGCCCGGATGCCGGCCCTGGCCGAGCGTCTGCTGGAGGAACTGTCGCGCGCCCGCATCGTTCCGGCCGCGAAGATGCCCGCCGATGTGGCCGGGATCGGCAGCTCGGTCACCTGGCGCGACGAGAGTACCGGACAGGAGCAATCGGCGACCCTGGTCTGGCCCGAGGCGGCCGACATCGGCGCGGGCCGCGTCTCGGTGCTGACCCCGATCGGCGTGGCGCTTCTGGGCCTGAAGGCCGGGGCGCGCTTTCCCTGGGAGACCCGCACCGGCGAGCGGCGCGAGCTGACGGTTCTGTCGGTCCAGCCGCCCACGCCGGTCTCGGTCTGACGCTCGCAGTCTAGCGGGCGACCGGACCCGCCTCGGTCAGGATCGCGTCCAGCCGGATGTCGTGCGGCTGGGGATAGATCGTCGCCAGCCGGGCCGACTGGAAGCCGATGCCGATGGTGAAGGGCCGCGGCGACAGGCTGGCCAATGTGCGGTCGAAATAGCCGCCGCCATAGCCCAGCCGGTAGCAGTCCCCGGTCCAGCCGACCACCGGCGCGAGCGAAATCTCGGGCGTGACCACCGGGGCGTCGGGCGGCGGCACCGGGATGTTCCAGTCGCCGCGCACCATCCGCGTTCCGGGCGTCCAGCGCCGGAAGACCAGGGGGGATGCCTTCACCTCGACCAGCGGCAGGGCGACCAGCGCCCCGGCCTCGTGCAGTTCGGCCAAGAGCGGGCGCAGGTCGGGCTCGCCCTTGATCGGCCAGTAGCCCGAGAAGACGCGGCCGCGCATCTCGCCGAAATGGCCGCGCAGGAAGCGGGCGAGATGGGAGGCGATGGCGGCGCCGATCTCCTGCCGCGCGGACACCGGCAGCGCGTCGCGCTCGGCCCGCAGGCGCGCCCGCTCGGCCTTGCGCCAGCGCGCGACGTCGCGGGCCTGTTCGGGATCGACGGCCAGCGGATCGAAATAGGTCGGGTCCACCTCGGCGGCCATGCAGGGCGGCGAGGCATAGGTCTTTCCGGTCATTGCCGTTCCTCCAGTGCGGCCAGGCAGGACTCGGCCTCGGCCACCATCCGGTTCAGCCTTTCGGCCGCCGGGATCACCTCGCGGATCGACCCCGCGCCCTGGCCGGCGTAAAGCGCCATCTCCTCCAGCGCGCCGGTGGTGTGGCGCATCGGGGAATCGGTGCTGTAGCGCAGGAGAGGCTGGCCGCTGTCATGCGCGATCACCTCACGCGGCAGCGTCGCCGGATCGTGGCCCAGCAGCCGGTCGCCCAGCCCTTCGGTGATGCTGTTGCCGATCACCCGCACGGCGGCCCCCCTGGGCCAGTTCAGCACGAAGACATCGGTCAGCACCGTATCCCCGCCGCCGGCGGCGACGACGCGGTCCTTGTGGTAGTCATGCGCGAAGGCCTCGGTCGTGGCGAGGAAGGCGGTGCCGCATTGCACCCCCTGAGCGCCCAGCGCCAGGGCCGCCGCAAGGCCGCGCCCGCTGCCGACCCCGCCCGAGACGACCACCGGCACCCGCGCCGTCCGCAGCACCTCCTCGGCCAGGGCGAAGGCGCCGATCCGGCCGTGGACATGGCCCCCGGCCTCGATCCCCTGGGTGATCAGCACGTCGGCCCCGGCGTCCTGCGCCTGCCGCGCCGCCTCGGGCGTGCCGACCTGATGCAGGACCAGGCAGCCCTCGCGCTTCACCCGGGCGACGGTCTCGGGCACCACGTCCCAGAAGAAGGTGAAGGCGCGCACCCCCAGATCGAGGCAGCGCGCGATCTGCCGGTCGAGCAGCGCGGGATCGGTGGCCGAAGGGATCACGTTCACCGCGAAGGGCCGGTCCGTCGCGGCGCGGAGCGCGCGGACCTCGGTCTCGATCAGCTCGGGGCTTTCGCGCACCATGCCCAGCATGGCGTAGCCCCCGGCATTGGCCACCGCCGCCGCCAGTTCCCAGCGGGCGACGCCGCCCATCCCGGCCAGAAGGATCGGGACCTCGCACCCCAGAAGATCGCACAGCGGCCTGCGCAGCCGCCCGGTCGTGTTCGCCATCGCTCCCCCTCCTGATGCCGGCCGGCGACCGGCGCTGGTCAACGCCGCCTGCGGCGCATGGTTGCATCCGGCTCAGGCATCTGTCGATGCCTCGAAGGGCGGGAACAGCTCGTCGTTCTCCAGCCGGATATGTTCGGAAAGATCGGCCAGGAATTCCTCCAGCCCGGCGTAAAGCGCGGCCCAGGTCCGGCAGGCGCCCCCCGGCAGGGTCAGGTTCCGGGTCAGGCGGCGGATCTCGGCCTGCTCCTGCGCGTGGTCCTCATGGTCGGCCCGCATCGCCGCGACCTTTTCGGCGGTTCCCGGCAGACCCCCCCGCCGGATCGCGGGAAAGAGAAGAAGCTCCTCCTTCTTCATGTGGACCTCAAGTTCGCCGATCAGGCGGCGCAAGAGGAGGGACAGGCCCTCGGGCAGGTCCTCGTCGCCGAAATGCACGTCCTCGACCCGTTCGGCCAGGGCCACGAGCGCGGGCAGCTGTTCGCGGTGGCGGGCGTGATACCGGCTCTCGATATGCCGCGTCAGCGCGGCCAGAGCCTCATGCCGATCCGTCGCGTCCATCCGCCCCTCCCCCACGCAGCGCCGGCACCGCCGAGGCGGCCCGGCCCGCATCCTGGACCGCCATGTGCAGCGAGCGCGCGATCCGCTCGGCCCGCTCGATCACATGCGCGGCGCCCGCGGGCGGGCAGACCTCCCCGGCCGTTGCGCGGAACAGCGTGAGCCAGCGGTCGAAATGCGTCCAGTCCACCGGCAGCGTGGCATGGGCCGGCACCGGGGCGCCATGATAGCGCCCGGTCATCAGCGCGACCGAGGACCAGAATTCCACCATCCGGTCGAGATGCGGCCCCCAATCGCGGATGCGCGCGGCGAAGATCGGCCCCAGCAGCGCATCGGCGCGGACGCGGTCGTAGAAGCGGTGGACCAGACGGCGCAGGATCTCCTCGTCCAGCCCGGTCCTTTCCATGAGCTCGGCGGTCAGGGCGGGGCGGGCAGAGATGATGGCGGGGCGGTCGAAAGACATGGCGGGGTCCGGTCCTGCTTGAACCCCTGTCTAGTCCCGCCAATAGGTACTGTAAATACCTATTACGAGGGTCCACCGCGGCGGTGTCAAGCGGCGGCCCTGAACCGCTTCAGCCGCAGCGCGTTGCCCACCACGAAGACGCTGGACAGCGCCATGGCCCCGGCCGCGAAGGCGGGCGACAAGAGGATGCCCCAGGCCGGATACAGCACCCCCGCCGCGACCGGGATCAAGAGCGCGTTGTAGACGAAGGCCCAGAACAGGTTCTGCCGGATATTGCCGATAGTCGCCCGCGACAGCGCGATGGCGTTCAGCACCCCCTTCAGGCTGCCCGACATCAGCACCACTTCGGCCGCCTCGATGGCGACATCGGTGCCGGTGCCGACCGCCAGACCCACATCGGCCTCGGCCAGGGCGGGCGCGTCGTTGATCCCGTCGCCGACGAAGGCCACCTTGCCCTGCGTGGCGCGCAGATGGCGCACCGCCTCGACCTTGCCCTCGGGCAGAACCTCGGCGATCACCTCGTCGATGCCGAGGCGCGCCGCGATGGCGCGGGCGGTGCGGGCATTGTCGCCGGTGATCATCGCGACCTTCAGGCCAAGGTCGTGCATCGCCCCGATCGCGGCCGGGGTCGTCTCCTTGATCGGGTCCGCGACCGCGACGATCGCCGCCAGCCGGCCGCCGACCGCCGCATAGAGCGGCGACTTGCCCTCGTTGCCCAGCCGCTCGGCGATGGCGGCGAAGCCCGAGACGTCATGGCCCAGCCCCGCCATGTAGCGGTCCGCCCCGATCTCGACCGGCTCGCCGCCGACCTCGGCCCGGACGCCCAGCCCGGTGACCGAGGCGAAGCCCGTGGCCTCGGCCAGGTGCAGCCCCTCGGCTTCGGCCGCCGCGACGATGGCGCGGGCGACCGGGTGCTCCGACTTCGCCTCGACGGCGGCGATCCTGGCCAGAACCCCGGCGCGGTCGAAGCCCGGCGCCAGTTCCAGGTCGGTCAGCGCGGGCCGGCCTTCGGTCAGGGTGCCGGTCTTGTCCACCGCGACGACACGCGCGTCCTTCAGAAGCTGCAGCGCCTCGCCCTTGCGGAACAGCACCCCCAGCTCCGCCCCGCGCCCGGTGCCGACCATGATCGAGGTCGGCGTCGCCAGGCCCATGGCGCAGGGGCAGGCGATGATCAGCACCGCCACCGCATTGACCAGCGCGAGGCTGAGCGCGGGCGTCGGACCGAAGGCCAGCCAGGCGGCGAAGGTCAGCGCGGCCAAGGCGAAGACCACCGGGACGAAGACCATCGTCACCTTGTCCACCAGCGCCTGGATCGGCATCTTCGAGCCCTGCGCCTCCTCGACCATGCGGATGATCTGGGCCAGCACCGTGTCGCCGCCGACCGCCGTGGCGCGCAGCGCGAAGGCGCCGGTCTGGTTCACCGTGCCCCCGACCACCGCGCTGCCCGCCGCCTTGGCCACGGGGATCGGCTCGCCCGTGATCATCGATTCATCGACATAGCTCTCGCCCTCTGTCACCTCGCCGTCGACCGGGATCCGCTCGCCGGGGCGGACCTCGACCAGATCCCCCGAGGCGACCGCGGCGATGGGAACCTCGACCACCGCACCGCCGCGCCGCACCCGCGCGGTCCGGGCCTGCATCCCCATCAGCCGCTTGATCGCGTCGGAGGTGCGGCCCTTGGCGCGGGCCTCCAGCAGGCGGCCCAGCAGGATCAGCGTCACGATCACCGCCGCCGCCTCGTAATAGACGTTCACCGTGCCCGCGGGCAGGAAGACCGGCGCGAAGGTCGCCACCATCGAGAAGCCATAGGCCGCCAGCGTCCCCACCGCGACCAGCGAGTTCATGTCGGGCGCCAGCCGCCACAGCGCGGGCAGGCCCTTCTCGTAGAAGCGGATGCCCGGCACGAACAGGACGACCGTCGTCAGCGCGAACTGGAGATACCAGCTGGCCTGCATCCCGATGGTCCGGGCGATCAGCCCGTGCACCCCCGGAACGAGATGCGCTCCCATCTCCAGCAGGAAGACCGGCAGGGTCAGGACGGCGGCCAGCAGCAGGTCGCGCTGCAATTCGCGCGCCTCGGCCGCCTTCCTCTCGCCGCGGGCCTCGGCCTCGCCGGGGTCGGCGGCGACGGGGGTGGCGTCATAGCCCACGGCCCCGATGGCGGCGATCAGCGCCGCGCCGTCGGCCGTGCCCTGCACCGTGGCCCGTTCGGTCGCAAGGTTCACCACCGCGCCCGAGACGCCCGGCACCGCCTTCAGCGCCCGCTCGACCCGGGCCACGCAGGAGGCGCAGGTCATGCCCTCGACCGCCAGCTCGACGGCGGCGGGGGCGGCCGGGACGCCGTAGCCCACCTTCTCGACCGCGGCGACCAGGCTGGCGCGGTCGACCGGGGCGTCGGTGGTGATGCTGGCCTTCTCGGTCGCAAGGTTCACCACCGCATCCGAGACGCCCGGAACGGCCTCCAGCGCGCGCTCGACGCGCAGCACGCAAGAGGCGCAGGTCATGCCCTCGATGGGCAGCGAGATCGTGGCGGGGGTCGGCTTGCGGGCGGGCATGGTCATCTGCCGCCTCCTTTCTGTCCGGTTCGGGATCGGGCGGCGCCTCCGGCCGCCCGGCTGTTCACTGGCCGCGCCTGGCCAGCCAGGCCTGCATCATCGCGATCTCGGCCTCCTGCGCGCGGATGACCTCCTCGGCCAGCTGGCGCACCTCGGGGTCCTTGCCGAATTCCAGCGCGACCTTCGCCATGTCGATGGCGCCCCGGTGGTGCGGGATCATGCCCCGCATGAAGTCCACGTCGGCGTCGCCGGTGAAATCCATGCTCATGGCGGAGCCCATCCGGGCCATCGCCTCGGCATAGGCCCGGGTCGAAGGGGTGTCCGGGGTCGCGGCGGCGGACATGTCATGGCCCGCCATGTCGTGCCCCGTCTCCGCCTGGCCGCCGGTGGCCCGGCTTTGCGCGAAGGCGAGGCCTGCCGCCACGACCAGCGCGCCGGTGATGAAGATCGGGGAAAGCCGGTTCATCACTCGGCCACCGCGGGAAAGCCGGCCTCGGCCAGCGCCGCCATGATGGCCGCCTGCGGCGCCGCCGTCTCGACCTTCACCCGGCGGGCGGGGGGATCGGCCTCGACCACCGCCGCCGGGTCCAGCGCGCGGATCGCCGCCGTGACCGAACGCGCGCAGCCGCCGCAGGTCATGTCTTCGATACGGAATTGCATGAGAACCTCCATCCGTTTCGTCTCATGCCCTGCAAGCTAGTCCTTCCAACGATGGGAAGGTCAAGAGGGCTCGGCAAGGAATTTTACACCTTGACCTTCCCATGGTTGGAAGCCGCAGAAGACATCCCCATATCGGAAGGGATCAGGGGAGAAAGCATATGAACATCGGTCAGGCGGCCCGGACCTCGGGCGTTTCCGCCAAGATGATCCGCTATTACGAGCAGAGCGGGCTGATCCCCCCGGCCGGGCGCACCGGCGCGGGCTACCGGGATTATTCGGACAAGGATGTGCACGAGCTGCGCTTCATCCGCCGCGCCCGCGACCTCGGCTTCGCCACAACCGAGATCGTCGAGCTTCTCGGCCTCTGGCGCGACCGCTCGCGCCAGAGCGCGGATGTGAAGCGGATCGCCGAGAACCATGTGGCCGCCTTGCAGACCAAGATCCGCGAGCTGCAGGAGATGGCCGACACGCTGGCCGAGCTTGCCCATTGCTGCCACGGCGACCACCGGCCGGACTGCCCGATCCTGGAGCGGCTGGAAACGCCGGAGAACGATACGCCCGCGACGATCCGGCCGCGTTCGGGCGCGGTGGCGCGCTCCAGGCGCTGACTGCGGCAATTGCCCCGGAGGGCGGCGATCACGCGGCCCGTTTGCCGAACAGACTGCGGGCGCGGATGCCGGCATCCGCCGGGCGGAACAGCGCCACGCCGTCCTGGCGCTCCGGGCAGGTCAGACGCTCACCGGCGATGCGGCTCCAGCAGTCCGAGGCTGCCAGGCCGCGCGGGACAGCGCCGCCGGAGGTGGCGAAAAAGCCGATCGCGGCAAATGTTTCGGGAAGGGCGGCAATCGAAAGAGACATGATATTTCCCCTTGCGCCCGAAATGGTTACGGGCGGGAATGGCAGATTTTTGCGTTTACTGACCGCTTATTCTTCCACCACGCCACCGCGTCAACGGCTGCGGGGCCGAACCATCCGCCTCTCTCTGGTGATGCCGACATTAAGGTGAAACCGGCCAGACTTTCGGATGCCCCACCCGTGCCGTGGTCAGGGGGGCGTTCGCCTTCGCCTCGCCGGAAGCGGACCGGCAGGGCTGCGCGCGCCCGTCAGGGGCCATCGGCGCGCGACGGACGCAAACGGTGTGGGCCCGGGTTGCGGCAGCCGGAATCCCGGCTCAGACCAGCCCCAGATCGCGCGCCAGCACCACCGCCTGGGTCCGGTTCTGCGCTCCGAGCTTGCGGCAGATCGCGGTGACATGCATCTTCACCGTCGGCTCGGCCAGCTGCATCTCGACGGCGATGCTCTTGTTCGGACGGCCCTCCGCCAGATACTCGAGCACCTTCATCTCCTTGTCGCTCAGCTCGCCCTTCCTGGCCATGCGCTGCTGTTCCGCGCCGGTGCGCATCAGCTCCATCGGCAGATAGCGCTCGCCCGCATGCATGAAGCGGATCGCATTGGCCAGGCTACGCACCGGCGTGGTCTTCAGCACGATCCCCGCCGCGCCCGAGCCCAGAAGCTCGTCCGTCATCCGCGCCGTGGGATTGCCGGTGATGATGCCGACCGGCTTGCCCTCGTTCAGCCGCACCATCCGGCGCAGGCCCGAGACGCCGTTCATCCCCGGCATGTTCAGGTCCAGAAGCACCACGTCATAGGCCCCGTTCTCCTCGACCAGCTCCACGGCCTCGTCAAGGTCATTGGCCGTGCTGACCTGCATGCTGGCCGAGGTCGCAAGGAACATCGAGAACATGTCCAGAATCATTCTGTGATCGTCCGCAAGTAGGACGCGAAGCTTCGCGGCGGGCTGGACAGTGTCGGACATTCAGTTCTCTCGTCCTGCAAATGGTTGGGTCAACAGGAAAACCTGCACATATACAAACCAGTGACGTAGGGTCACCCCCATCCGTCAGCGCACCACCCACTACAGTCATCTTCCTGCCTAGCCCATAGAGTTGGCCAAAAAATGTCCATAATCCTTCTAAAGTATGGCTCGCTTTCTTTTGTCTGGATGCGCATCCGTCTGCTTTCTGGTAATCCCCCGCAACCACGCGTCCCCTAGGAGGTCTACATGCGTCCCACCATCGCCGTTCTGGCCGTGGCCCTTTCCGGCATCCTGCCGTCCGTCCCCGCGGCCCGGGCCTCCGAAGTGCTGCTGACCGTCCAGGCCGCAGGCGACGCCGCCCCGGTCGAGCTTGATCTTCAGGCGCTGTCCGCCATGACCCCGGTCGAATTCGACACCACGACGCCCTGGACCGATGGCAAGCACCATTTCACCGGCGTGCCGCTGAAAGAAGTCCTCGCCAGCGCCGGCATCACCGAAGGCACCGTCCGCGCCGTGGCCCTGAACGACTATGCCGTGGACCTTCCGGTGGCCGAACTGGACGACACCGCCCCGATCGTCGCCTATCACCTTGACGGCCAGCCCTTCGGGATCCGGCAGAAGGGTCCGCTCTGGATCGTCTACCCCTATGACGAGGACAGCCGGTATCAGTCCGAAACCGCCTATGGCCGCAGCGTCTGGCAGCTGAACCGGCTTCTGGCCAAGTAGCGCGGTAGTAGTGCCCTACGCCGAATACTACAGCATCAGGAACACCGAGACGGCCGAGCGTGCCCGCCGCCGCCAGCGGGCGATCGCGCTTGTCATCATGGTGCTGTCCGTGCTTACCGCGAGCATCTCGGTCACCATCTTCGGCACCATCCGCGAGCAGTTCAACCTCAGCGAGGCTTCGGCCTCGGACAATCGGACCTGGGTGATCGCCCAGCTGCAGGTCGACCTGCTGAACTATACGCTCGCGCTGGACGTCGCCGCGGCCGATCCGGAGGATGCGGAGCTGCTGTCCCGGATCCGGCGCCAGTTCGACATCCTCTTCAGCCGGATCTCGCTGATCTCGAACGCCCCCGGCAAAGCGAACGAGACGGTCCGCGCCCGCCCGGAATGGCGGGCGCTGGTCGGTGAGGGCGGGCTGGTCCAGACCGCGCTACCGCTGATCGACGGCCCGGCGGAACATCTGGCCACCGCGCTGCCCCAGTTGCAGGCCGCCGCCCATTCCCAGCTCGAGCCGATCCGCAACACGGTCGTGGACAGCGTCGCCACCATGATGGGAGAAGGCGACCGCGCCCGCAGCGATCTGCGCGCGGCGCTCAAGCTTTTCGGCCTCGCGATCCTCTGGCTCTCGATCTGCCTCGCGGGCCTCATGGCCTCGCTCTACATGCAGGGCCGCCAGCAGACCCGCCATGCCAAGATCCTGGAAATCGCGGTCCACAACCTGCGCACCACGCTGGATTCCTCGCTCGACGCCGTCATGCTGGTCAACCGCGGGGGCCAGATCGTCGGGGCGAACCAGTCCTGCCACCGGATCCTCGGCGAGATGGCGCTGGAGTCGCGGCCCTCGCTGACCAGTTTCCTGCGCAATCCCGGCGACCCGTCGCAGCCGGTGCATTTCGCGGCCCTGATCCCGGGCGAGCGGCGGCGGATCGAGGCGCTGCGCGAGAACGGCACCCCCTTCCCCGCCGAGATCAGCCTGGCCAGCGCCCGTACCGGCGACGGCCATGACGTCTCGGTGGTATTCCTGCGCGACATCTCGGACCAGGTGACCTACGAGGAAGGCCTTGCCGCCGCCCGCCACGCCGCCGAAGCCGCGGACGAGGCCAAGGCCCGCTTCCTCGCGGTGATGAGCCACGAGATGCGCACGCCGCTGAACGGCCTGCTCTCCGCCACCGATCTGCTCGACCGCAGCTCGCCCCTGACCTCCGAGCAGCGGTGGTTCATCGACATCATCCACGACTGCGGCACCACCGCGCTGGAACAGGTGAACAACCTCCTGCACCTGACGCGGATGGGCAGCGCCGAGGCTGGCAGTTTCCCCGCCGCCGCCGTCTCGCTGCCGCAGACGCTTCTGGCCATGGCGCAGCAGTTTAGCGCCGACGCCGCGCGCCAGGGGACCGCCATCACGGTCACTGGCGACCTCAAGCCCGATTTCGCGGTCTCGATCCAGTTGCAGCCGCTGCGCCGGGCGTTGTCCAACCTCTTGTCCAACGCCGTGAAATTCACCGAGGACGGCACCATCACCCTCCGGCTCGAACGGTTCGCCTCCGACCGGCCCGGCCATATCGGCCTGCGGATCGCGGTCGAGGATACCGGGATCGGCATCGCCGAAGAGAACCTGGACCGCATCTTCCGCAATTTCGAGACGCTGGATTCCTCCTTCGCCCGCGTGCACGAAGGCTCTGGCCTCGGCCTCGGCATCGCCAAGCTCTCGGCCGAGGCGCTGAACGGCCGGATCGAGGCCCACAGCCGCCTGGGCGAGGGCAGCCGCTTCACCCTGGCCTTCGAGGCCCCGCTCGCCGACCTTCCCGCGCGCGAACCCGCCGAGACCGGCCCGGACAGCCTTCACCTGAAGGGATATTCCGTCCTTCTGGCCGAGGACAACGCCATCAACCGGGCCTTGATGCGCCGGCAGCTGGAAGGGCTGGGCCTTCAGGTCACCGAGGCCGCCGACGGGATCGAGGCCGTGGAACGCGCCCAGGCGCAGGATTTCGACGTGATCCTGATGGATGTCTCGATGCCCCGGATGGACGGCCTCGCCGCGACCGGCCTGATCCGCCGCGGCCAGCGCCAGCCCGAGGTCCCGATCATCGCCGTCACCGCCCAGGCCTCGCCCGAGCGGGTGCAGCAGTTCCGCGCCGCCCAGCTCAACGACGTCCTGACCAAGCCCGCCCGCGTCGAAGAACTGGCCGCGATGATCCTGCGCTTCTGCGCGCCCCGCCGCGGCCCCGCCGGGTCCGATCCGGCGCCCGATTACATCGAGCCCGACCTCCTGACGCCCCTGGCCCAGGACGAGATCCTCGCACAGCTGCGCGCCGACATGGAGCCGGCGTTCCTCGCCGGCATGGTCCGCCAGTTCCGCGAGGACGGCCACGCCTCCATCGCCGCCACCGCCGCCGCCCTCAAGGCCGGCGACCTCGCCCGGGTCCAGGCCCTCTCGCACCGTTTCGCCGGCGGGGCGGCGGTCCTCGGCCTGCTCGCCCTGCGCAACGCGCTCTGCGACCAGGAAGACGCCGCCCGTGACGGCCAGTCCCAGCGGGCCGAGCAGCTGCAGGCGGCGATCCCGCCGCTCTTCACCCGCAGCCTCGCCCATCTCGACCGCGCCCTCGGCGTCGCGCGGGCGTAAAGTCCGCTCTTACCAGTGCCCGACCGAGGCCATGCTCACCCAGGGCTCGACCGGCTCCAGCGCCGCCCCCTTCTGCAACAACTCGACCGAGATGTTGTCGGGCGAGCGCACGAAGGCCATCCGCCCGTCGCGCGGCGGCCGGTTGATCACCACCCCGTTCGCCTGCAGATGCGCGCAGGTGGCATGGATGTCGTCCACCTCATAGGCCAGGTGCCCGAAATGCCGGCTGTCCGAGGGCAGCCCCTCGTCGCCATCCCAGTTCCAGGTCAGCTCCACCGGGCACTCCTCCTGCCCCGGCGGCGCCATGAACACCAGCGTGAACCGCCCGCCCTCGTTGTCGTACCGCCGCATCTCCTCCAGCCCCAGAAGCCGGTAAAAGGCCATCGAGGCCTCCAGATCCTTCACGCGCACCATGGTGTGCAGATATCTGATCGTCATTCTTCCCTCCGTCTTCCCGTCCATCTTGCGGTATCGCCCCCCCGGTCCGCAAGCTATAGTGGTGCCCGACTCGTAACCACATGAGGCCCCAGATGCCCCTCACCCCCGAACAGACCGCCGAGATCGAGGCCGCAAGGGCCAATCCCCGCCCCACCCTCCGCGCCGTCTCCGAGGGGATGGAGGCCCATCTCTACCGCGCCCATCCCGTCCTCGACCACGGTTTCATCCGCGTCATCGACTACATGGGCGACGACAGCGCCATCGTCCAGGCCGCCCGCGTCAGCTACGGCGCCGGCACCAAGCACGTCCAGAACGACGAGGGCCTGATCCGCTACCTGATGCGGCACTGGCACTCCACCCCGTTCGAGATGTGCGAGGTCAAGCTGCACGTCAAGCTGCCGGTCTTCGTCGCCCGCCAGTGGATCCGCCACCGCACCGCCAACGTCAACGAATACTCTGCCCGCTACTCGATCCTGGATCGGGAGTTCTACATCCCCGAGCCCGCCCAACTCGCCGCCCAGTCCACCGTCAACAACCAGGGCCGCGGCGAGGTCCTGACCGGCGAGGAATCCGCCCGCGTCCTTGCGATGCTCAAATCCGACGCCGCGCAGATGTACGACCATTACGAGGCGATGCTCTCCCAGGACGGCCAGCAGGGCCTCGCCCGCGAGCTTGCCCGGATGAACCTGCCGATGAACATCTACACGCAATGGTACTGGAAGACCGACCTGCACAACCTGATGCACTTCCTCCGCCTGCGCGCCGACCCCCACGCCCAATACGAAATCCGCGTCTATGCCGAGGCGATTGCGGATTGCGTCCGGGATTGGGTGCCCTTGGCCTTCGCGGCCTTCGAGGACTACCGGATGGGCGGGGTGACACTGTCGGCGAAGGCGATTGCGGTGCTGAAACGGCGTCTGGCCGGGGAGACGGTGACGCAGGAGGCGTCCGGGATGAGCAAGGGCGAGTGGAGGGAGTTTGTGGAGGTTTGGGGGTGAATCGCCGACGCGACGTCGCCTTCAAGGTTGTGACATCAATGAACAACGACACAATAATTTCGTGTGATCTTCTCCCAAAGAGAGTGGTCGCTGTTTTGCAGCGTGCTGGAATAAGAACTATTGGTCAACTAAAGGCCACCATGACGATTGATCCTGATTGGCTGTCCCGAATTCCCGGATTTGGGACTTCTTCTTTGCTTGCCGTGAAGAGGCTTTTGGAGAGGGTGCGAGGGGAAACAGAGGACTTTGCAAGTCTCCCGAAAAGATTACGAGAAGCTCTCCGCTGCTTATCAATAGGTTCGTTGGAAGAGTTGAACGTCTTTCTTGCCGAGAATGGTGCGGCAAGACTCATGCGCGAACCGTATATTGGCCGAGCAATGTTGGGTGTCGCAATTGAGTTCACCAAGTCACATGGTCTATCACCAATATCCAGTCAACAGAGGATTTGCAACACAGTGGCACGCTGGCAGGCTGGAGTTCTTAACGATAATGACGCAATGAAGGAGGTTGAGACCGTTTCGCGACTTCTCGACAGGAGCCGTGAAGTCTCTGGCTTATGGGGTTGGCAACTGCCGTAGGTCGGGGCCTGCCCCGACTCCCGATGGCGGGGCAGGCCCCGCCCTACCACACCGCCCCATCCGCATCGCGGTGCCACGACGACCACGGCCACTCCCGCGGATGCCCGACCAAGCCGTGCTTCACCGGGTTGATCCAGCAATACCGGACATGGTTCGCCAAATCCGCCTCGTCCCGGATGTGATGCTCCCAGAACCGCTTCTGCCAGACGGGCGCTTCGTCCCGTAGGTCGGGGCCTGCCCCGACTCTGACCCGTCCACCCCGCGCCCCGTACGAATTCCGGGGCAAGTGCGTCGGGGCAGGCCCCGACGCTACGCAATTCCCTCGTGAACCGCGCCTTGATCTCGCTCATCCGCCCCGAATAATCGCTGTCGCCCTCCGGCAACGTCCACACGCAATGCATGTGGTCCGGCAGCACCACCCAGGCATCGATCGCAAACGGTCGCTTCGCGCGTGTCACCGCCACCGCCTGCCGCAACAGACCGACATGCCGGACCAGCGTATCCGCCCCCCGGTCCACCAGATTGACCGTGAAGAACACGCAAGCACCGGGAACCCTGGGGCGGACGTAACTTGACATGGCGCCAGTCTGCCCGGGCACGGTTAATGCGGCGTTACCATGTGCCACTCAACCCCTTTGCAGGCGCCCCCCGGATATGTTACCACCCGGCAAACGCCCACAGGCAAGCACCTGACAGCAAACGAGAATCCGAAAATGTCCACCGTGGACAGAAGGACCGTAACCCCATGATCCTCTACGGCATCCCCACCTGCGACACCTGCAAGAAGGCCCTGAAGGCGCTCGAACGGGCCGGAAAGGACGTCACCTTCCGCGACATCCGGGCCACCCCGCTGACCCAAGGAGAGGTCGACCGCATCGTCCAGGAATTCGGCAGCCGGGCGGTGAACCAGCAGTCCACCACTTACCGTTCCTTCAACGATTTCCTGAAGGCCTCCGACCCCGAGGCGCAGCTCATGGCACAGCCGACCGTGATGAAGCGGCCGGTCATCCAGGACGGGGATCGCTGGTATCTCGGGTGGGACAGCGCGACCGAAGCCGCGCTGACCGCTTAAAGCAGGCGCAGGTCGCCGGCCGACTGCTTGCCGTCGCGGCCCGACTGCAGCTCGTAGCCGATCTTCTGGTTGTCGCTCAGGCCCTTCAGCCCGGCGCGCTCGACCGCCGAGATATGCACGAACACATCCTTGCCGCCGTCATCGGGGGCGATGAAGCCATAGCCCTTGGTCGCGTTGAACCATTTCACGGTGCCTGTCGGCATGCCGCTTCTCCTCTCAGAACCCCCCGAGGCGCCATTGCCCCGGGCCGTGCCACCAGGTCTTCCAGGGCTTCGTTCAGAGAGCCGTGCAGGAATTCTGTCGTCACTGCGGCGATGATGCCGATGATTCGACGAAAATCAAGCAGCAAGGCGCGGACGCGCCCTGCCGGGCAACCGCGATGCCCAAAATTCTTGCACCGACAGAAGTCAGCCCGGCGGCAGCGCCTCGAAGCCGAAGGCCGCGAGCGCCGCCTCCAGCGCCATGGTCTCGGTCCGGGTCTCGCCCAGGCGGCGGACGGAAACCGTGCGGCCCTCGACCTCCTGCATGCCGATGGCCAGGATCACGGGAACCTTGCCGACCGAATGTTCGCGGACCTTGTAGTTGATCTTCTCGTTGCGCACATCCGCCTCGGCCCGCACCCCGGCCTTGCGCAGGGCCGCCACGACCTCATGCACGAAGGGATCGGCGTCCGAGACGATCGAGGCCACGACCACCTGCCGGGGGGCCAGCCAGAACGGCAGCCTGCCGGCGTAGTTCTCCAGGAGGATGCCGATGAACCGTTCGAACGACCCCAGGACCGCGCGGTGCAGCATGACCGGGCGGTGCTTCATCCCGTCCTCGCCGACGTATTCCGCGTCCAGCCGCACCGGCAGGTTGAAGTCGCACTGGAAGGTGCCGCACTGCCATTCGCGGCCGATGGCGTCGGTCAGCTTGAAGTCCAGCTTCGGCCCGTAGAAGGCGCCGTCGCCGGGGTTGATCTCATAGGGCAGGCCCAGCGACTGGATCGCCTTCTCCAGCGCGGATTCGGCCTTGTCCCAGACCTCGTCCGAGCCGACCCGGACCTCGGGGCGGGTGGAAAGCTTGATGTCGAACTTCTCGAAGCCCAGGTCCTTGTAGACGCCGGAGAGGAGCGCGATGAACCCGGCGCATTCCTGCTCGATCTGGTCCTCGGTGCAGAAGATGTGGGCGTCGTCCTGCACGAAGCCGCGCACCCGCATCAGCCCGTGCATCGAGCCGCTCGATTCATAGCGATGGCACGAGCCGAATTCGGCAAGCCGCAGCGGCAGATCGCGGTAGCTCTTCAGACCCTGGTTGAAGACCTGCACATGGCAGGGGCAGTTCATCGGCTTCAGCGCGTTGATCCGCTTTTCCTTCGCGCCTTCCTCGTCCACCTCGACGATGAACATGTTCTCGCGGTAGGCCTCCCAATGGCCCGATTTCTCCCAGAGAACCCGGTCCACCACCTGCGGCGTCTTGATCTCCTTGTAGCCCGCCTGCCGCAGCCGCCCGCGCATGTAGTCTTCCAGCACGCGGTAGATCGTCCAGCCGTTCGGGTGCCAGAAGACCATGCCCGGCGCTTCCTCCTGCAGGTGGAACAGCTCCATCTCGCGGCCCAGCTTGCGGTGGTCGCGCTTCGCGGCCTCCTCCAGCATCGTGAGATGCGCCTTCAGGTCGTCGCGGTTGCGGAAGGCCACGCCGTAGATGCGCTGCAGCATGGGCCGTGAGGCATCGCCCAGCCAGTAGGCCCCCGCGACATGCGTCAGCTTGAACGCATCCGCCGGCACCTGCCCCGTATGCTGCAGATGCGGCCCCCGGCACAGGTCCTGCCAGTCCCCGTGCCAGTACATCCGGATGTCCTCGCCCTCGGGGATGCGGTCCAGCAGCTCCAGTTTGAAGGGCTCCTGCCGGCCCCGGTAGTATTCCACCGCCCGCGCCCGTTCCCACAGCTCGGTCCGGACCGGCTCGCGCGCATTGATGATCTGCTTCATCCGCGCCTCGATGGCGCCCAGATCCTCCGGCGTGAACGGCTCTTCCCGGTCGAAGTCGTAGAACCAGCCCTGGTCGCGCACCGGGCCGATCGTGACCTTCACCTCGGGCCAGATCTCCTGCACCGCGCGCGCCATGATATGCGCGAGGTCGTGCCGGATCAGCTCCAGCGCCGGGGCCTCGTCCTTCAGCGTGTTGAGCGCGATCGTCGCGTCACCCGTGATCGGCCAGGCCAGGTCCCAGTGCTTGCCGTTCACCTGCGCCGAGATCGCCGCCTTGGCCAGCGACGGCGCGATGGAGGCCGCCACTTCGGCAGGGGTCACCCCCGCCGGATACTGGCGGATGTTGCCGTCGGGAAATGTCAGGGAAATCTGGCTCATGGCCGGCTCCTCGTCGGTTTGGCGCCTACGAAACGCCCGGTTGCGGGTGATATGTCGGCGGCTCTCTTGCCCTTGAGCGGGGCCAAAGTCAAGCCATGCGCGGAACTTCGCCTTGGGGCCTCCGGCCGCCTCACACGGGCCGCGAAGGCCGATTATACACGGGGCATGACCACCTTCATCACCACGCCCCAGGGCCGCCATATCGCCTGCCACCGCACCCCCGGCCGCGAGCCCGGGGTGGTCTTTCTCGGCGGCTTCCGTTCCGACATGACCGGCTCGAAGGCCCTGCATCTGCAAGCCTGGGCCGAGGCGACGGGCCGCGCCTTCCTGCGCTTCGACTATTCCGGGCACGGTGCCTCGCGCGGGAGTTTCGAGGAACTGGCGCTTTCGGACTGGCGCGAGGATGCGGCCGCGCTGATCGGGCTTCTGACCGAGGGGCCGCAGGTCCTGGTCGGCTCGTCGATGGGCGGCTGGATCGCGCTCCTTTTGGCCCGCGACCTGCCCGAGCGGGTGGCGGGCCTGGTCGGCATCGCCGCCGCCCCCGATTTCACCGAGCGGATGTGGGAGGAGATGACCCCGGCCGACCGTTCCACGCTGCTGGAGACCGGGGTCTTCCACCGCCCCTCGGACTATTCCGACGAGCCTTATCCGATCACCCGCCGCCTGATCGAGGACGGGCGGCAGAACCTGGTGCTGCAAGGGCCGTTGCACCTGCCGATTCCGGTGCGGCTGTTGCAGGGCACCGCCGATGTGGATGTGCCGACGCCGGTGGCGCTGGGGCTTCTGGACCACATCTCAAGCCCCGACCTGCGGCTGACGCTGGTCAAGGACGCGGACCACCGCTTTTCCTCGCCCGCCTGCCTGGAGCTGATCACCCGCATGGTGGAGGAGGTGCTGGTCCTGTCCGCCCCGGCCGAGGTGCAGATTTCGAACGCCAGTTAGCGGGCGGCCCGGCCGGTGGCGGCCCGCCCTTGCACTTTTCGCACAAGGGCGCGCGACTTCAGGCCGAGGCCAGCGCGATCTTGGCTTTCGGCTTGCCCGCGGCACGGTCGATGAAGCTCAGGACCAGCGGGCGGATGTTCAACCGCCAGCTCTTTCCGGCGAAGATGCCGTAATGGCCCGCGCCCGGCTCGAGGTGGTGGCCCTTCTTCTCCTCCGGCAGGTTGGTCAAGAGCTTCAGCGCCGCCACGCATTGCCCCGGCGCCGAGATGTCGTCATTCGCGCCCTCGACCGTCATCACCGAGACCCTTGTGATCGCGCCCATGTCCACCTTGCGGCCCGCAACCGTGAACTCGTTGCGCGCGACCTCGCCGTTCTTGAACAGGCGCTCCACCGTCGAGAGGTAGAACTCGGCCGTCATGTCCATCACCGCCAGGTATTCGTCGTAGAAGCGGTTGTGCGCATCATGATCCGAAGCCTCGCCCCGCGCGACGCGGAAGATCTGCTCGGTGAAGGCCTTGCTGTGACGCTCGGCGTTCATCGCGATGAAGCTTTGCAGCTGCAACAGGCCCGGATAGACCAGCCGTCCCGCGCCCTTGGACATGAAGCCGACGCGCTGGATCGCCAGATGCTCCAGCTGTCCCATCGTCACCCGGCGGCCGAAATCGGTGACCTCGGTCGGCGCGGCGTCGGGATCGACCGGCCCGCCGATCAGGATCAGCGAACTGGGCTGCGCCTCGGGCGCCTCGGCCGCCAGATAGGCGGTGGCGGCCAGCGCCAGCGGGGCCGGCTGGCAGATCGCGATCACATGCGTCTCGGGGCCGAGGACCTTCATGAACTCGGCCAGGTAAAGGGTATAATCCTCGACGTCGAACTTGCCCGCGCTGACCGGAATGTCGCGCGCATTGTGCCAGTCGGTCACATAGACATCGGCGTCCGGCAGAAGCGAGGCCACGGTCGAGCGCAGGAGCGTCGCATAATGCCCTGACATCGGCGCGACCAAGAGCACCTTGCGCGCCATGGGCGAGCGGCGGCGGACGAAGAAATGCACCAGATTGCCGAAGGGCTTTTCCACCACCGGGTTCACGTCGACCAGATGGTCCTGCCCGTCCGGTCCCACGATCGAGCGGATGCCCCAGTCGGGCTTGGCGATCATCCGGGCGAAGGTCCGTTCCGTGACGGTGCCCCAGGCCGCCATCAGCGGCAGGAGCGGGTTCAGGGACATGGCGAAGGCGGGGTAACTGGCAAAGGCCTGAGCGGTGGAGCCCAGCCACTCATTGGTGTTGCGGGCGCTTTCCATCAGGTCGTAGGTATTGGTATACTTCATCAAGTCTCCTCACCCTTGCGGGCGCTTGGTGCACGGCGGGCCTTGGAACGGACAGCGCAATGCTGCACAGCGGCAAGAATAGGTGGGAACCATTCGCGTGACAACAGAAGATAAGACTCCGGTGAGCGACGAAACCGAAGCCCGCCTCGCGCGGTTGAACGCCAACCTCGCCAAGGTCGAGGAGCTGTCGAAGCGGCTGACCGCCGCGCTGGCGCATCGCCGCCCGGTCGATCCCGCGCTGCATGGCCCCGCGCCCGATGTCTACATGAAGGCCGCCGCCGCCTATCTGGCCGAGATGATGTCGAACCCCGCCAAGGTGGTCGAGCATCAGATCAACTACTGGGGCAAGACGCTGAAGCACTATGTCGAGGCGCAGCAGACCCTCGCCAAGGGCGAATTCAAGGCGCCCCCGGACCCGAACCCCAAGGACCGGCGCTTTTCCAACCCCCTGTGGGAAACGCATCCCTTCTTCAACTACCTCAAACAGCAGTACCAGCTGAACGCCGAGGCGATCAGCACCGCCGTCGGCGGCATGGACAGCCTGGATCCCGCCGACCGCAAGCGGGTGGAGTATTTCACCCGGCAGATCGTCGACATGTTCTCGCCGACCAATTTCCTGGGCACCAACCCGGACGCGCTGGAGAAGGCGGTGGAAACCGACGGCGCAAGCCTGGTGCAGGGGCTGGAGAACCTGGTCCGCGACATCGAGGCGAACCAGGGCGACCTTCTGGTCACGCTGGCCGACCGCGAGGCGTTCAAGGTCGGCGAGAACCTCGCCACCTCACCCGGCGCGGTGGTCTACCGCAACCGGATGATGGAGCTGATCCAGTACGAACCCACCACCGAGAAGGTGCACAAGACCCCGCTGGTGATCTTCCCGCCCTGGATCAACAAGTTCTACATCCTGGACCTCAAGCCCGCGAATTCGCTGATCAAGTGGATCGTGGACCAGGGCTTCACGCTCTTCGTCGTCTCCTGGGTCAACCCGGATGCCTCCTATGCCGGCACGACGATGGACGACTATATCCGCGACGGCTACCTCCGCGCCATGGCCGAGGTCCGCCGCATCACCGGCGAGAAGCAGATCAACGCCACCGGCTACTGCATCGCCGGCACCACGCTGGGCCTCACGCTGGCGCATCTGCAGAAGGCCGGGGACCATTCGGTCAAATCGGCCACCTTCTTCACCACGCTGACCGATTTCTCCGACCCCGGCGAGGTCGGCGTCTTCCTGAACAACGACTTCGTCGACGGGATCGAGCGGCAGACCGAACGCGATGGGATCCTGTCCAGGTTCTTCATGTCGCGCACTTTCAGTTTCCTGCGCTCGAACGACCTGATCTACACCCCGGCGATCAAGTCCTACATGCTGGGCGAGGCGCCGCCCGCCTTCGATCTCCTCTACTGGAACGGCGACAGCACCAACCTTCCGGCGAGGATGGCCGTCGAATACCTGCGCGGCCTGTGCCAACAGGACGGCTTCGCCAGGGGCGAGTTCCAGGTCTTCGGCAGCCCGGTCGATCTTGCCGAGGTGAAGCTGCCGCTCTGCGCCGTCGCCTGCGAGACCGACCACATCGCGCACTGGCGGGGCAGCTTCAACGGCGTCAAGCAGATGGGATCGAAGGACAAGACCTTCATCCTGTCGCAGTCCGGCCATATCGCCGGGATCATCAACCCGCCCTCCAAGGACAAGTACGGCCATTACACCTCCGACGCCCCCGTCGCAGGCGCGCCCGAGGACTGGCTGAAGTCCGCGACCTTCCACAAGGGCAGCTGGTGGCCGCGCTGGGGCGAATGGCTGAAGGCCCGTTCCGGCCCGCTGGTCAAGGCCCGGATCCCGGTCGATTCGCTGGCCGCCGCACCCGGAACCTACGTCACCGCCACGCCCGAGACCTGACATTTCATCGCCTTTACGCGGGGTTAATCGCCGCAACCGGCGGTTTTGCTGCATTGCAGAAACAGACTTGAAATGCTGCACCGCAGCATGTATATCCCTGTCATGTCGAACCGGGGCGATCCCGGACAAAGCGGAGCAAAGAAATGACCAAGACCCCCGATTTCACCAAGGTCGTGCAGGACATGATGGCCTCCATCCCGGTTGACGCCTCGGCCTTCCAGAACGCCTTCAAGACCCAGGCCGCCTTCGCCGAGAAATTCTCGAAAGTGGCGATCGAAGCCGCCGAGAAGTCGACCGAGATCTCGGCCAAATGGGCCAAGGACACCCTCGCCAAGGTTTCCGACATCTCGAAAGCCAAGGCCGAGCCGACCGACTACACCAAGGCCGCCACCGATTTCGCTTCGGCCGCTGCCGAGATGGCTGCCGAGAACCTGGCCGCCTTCGCCGAAGTCGCCAAGAAAGTGCAGATGGAAACCGTCGAGCTGATGCTGGCCGCCGGCAAGGACATGTCGGAAGACGCCACCGCCGCCGTGAAGAAGGCCACCGCCGAAGTGACCTCGGTCGCGAAAAAGGCCGCTGCGGCCGCGAAGTAATCGGCATCAGGCAAGATTACGCGCCGTTTCGCGCGAAGGGCCCGGAGGCGACTCCGGGCCCTGTTCTTTTGCCGGCCCCGCGCTAGACTCTCCCGGATCACGCGTGAGGCCCGCGATGCTGACGCTCTGGACCTATGACTGGGTGCCCCCGCCCCCCCGCGGCCATGTCCGCGACATCCGCCTGCGCTGGGCGATGATCGAGGCCGGCCTGCCCTATACCGTCGCCACCGTCCCCTTCGACAATCGCGGCCCCGACCACCTCGCCCGCCAGCCCTTCGCCCAGGTCCCCTTCCTGACCGACGGCGGGATCACCCTGTTCGAAAGCGGCGCCTGCCTGCTGCACCTTGCCGAAAAGTCCGAAACCCTGATGCCGCGCGATCCCGCAGGCCGGGCCGACACGCTGCAATGGCTGATCGCCGGGCTGAACTCGGTCGAGATGGTCTCGGTCCCCTGGTGGTTCATCGGCCTCTCCCGGCCCGAGACGAACCCGCTGGACGGCTGGCTCGACCAGCGGCTGATGCGCCTCGCCGATGTGCTGGCAAGCCGCGACTGGCTGGCCGCCGGCCGCTTCACCGTGGCCGACATCCTGATGGCCGACATCCTGCGCGTCCCCGCCCTGCGCCCGCGCCTCGGCCCGCCGCTCGCGGCCTATCTCGACCGCACCCTCTCCCGCCCCGCCTTCGACCAGGCCCGGCAGGACCAGCTGGCCCATTTCGCGGCCGCAGACGCCGGCCGCCCCTCGTGACCCTTTATTTCTGCGCAAGCCTCCCCTAGACTTCTCTGCAAGCGCAAAAGGCGCGGGGGGAACCATGGCCGACACCGACAAGCCGCTCTTGATCAAGCGTTACGCCAGCCGCCGGCTCTACAACACCGAAACCTCGGATTACGTCACGCTCGAGGATATCGCCGGCTTCATCCGCCAGGGGCGCGAGGTGCAGATCGTCGACCTCAAGACCGGCGACGACCTGACCCGGCAATATCTCCTCCAGATCGTGGCCGAGCATGAATCCAAGGGCGAAAGCGTCCTGCCCGTCGACGTGCTGACCGACCTCGTGCGCAGCTACACCAGCGGGATGCAGTCGATCGTGCCGCAGTTCCTCGCCACCTCGTTCGAGATGCTGCGCGACAGCCAGTCCAAGATGATGGAGAATCTCTCCGCCTTCCCGAACCCGATGGCCGCCGTTCCCGGATTCGAGGCGATGCGCAAGCAGCAGGAGGCCTTCCTCAAGTCGATGATGGGCGGCATGCCCGCCTGGGGCGGCTCGGGCCCGGCGAAAGAGGAAACGTCTTCCGAGGACATCGCCGAGATCAAGAAGCAACTGGCCGAGTTGCAGAAGAAACTGTCCAGGCTCTAGATGGCCGAAGCCGAAGGCCGCGTCACGCTCTGGGGGATCGAGGTCTTCGTCGCCGCAGCCGAGGAAGGCTCGATCTCGGCCGCCGCCCGCCGCCTCGGCGTCAGCCCCTCCGCCGTCAGCCAGCAGCTATCGGGACTCGAGGCCGCACTGGGGGCGGTCCTGCTCGACCGCTCCGGCCGTCCGATGCAGGTCACCCCGGCCGGCGCCATGTTCCGCCGCCACGCCCAGACCATCCTGAACGCCGCCTCCGAGGCCCGGGCCGAGCTTGCCATGGCCGACCTCTCCGGCCTGACCACGCTGCGCCTCGGCGTGATCGAGGATTTCGACAGCGACGTCACCCCGCGCCTGCTCTCCAGCCTCGCCCGCGACCTGAAGGGCTGCCGCTTCCTGCTGGAGACCGGGGCCAGCCACCGGCTGATGGACCAGCTCGAGGCCCGCGCGCTGGACATCGTCATCGCCGCCGACAGCGGCCCCGCGACCGAGGATTGGCGCGAGGTGCATCCATTGATGTCCGAGCCCTTCCTCTCCGTCACGCCCCCCGGCGCCCGGATCGAGGATCTGCCGCTGATCCTCTACACCGCGCGCCACCTGATGGGCCGCCAGATCGCCGCCCACCTGGCACGCCACGGCTTGAAGCCCGCGCACCGCTTCGAGCTGGACAGCTACGCCGCGATCCTGGCCATGGTCGCGGGCGGCGAGGGCTGGACCATCCTCACGCCGCTTGCGCTCCACCAGGCCCGCGCCTTCCGCGACAAGGTCGAGGTTCGCCCCCTGCCCTTCCCGGCACTCGAACGCACCCTCTCGCTCTCCGCCCGCGCCGGCATCCTGCACGGCATCCCCGCCCAGATCGCCGCCCGGCTGAAACCGCTGATCGCCGAGGTCGTGATCGCCCCCGCGCTTGCCGCCGCCCCCTGGCTCACCCCCGCGCTGAGGGTGCTCTGACCCGCAAACCGGACACGCCCGCCTTTCATCCTTGCCCGAATATCCCCACCAGAGGTGCAATTCGCTGGCGCCACTGGTTCGAGCCAGCAAGTTGCGGGCGCCAGCACGACGCACGCCGCCGGAATCACCCGCGGCAGAAGGGCGCCTCCCCTCCCCCTCGTGGGGAGGGGATGGGGGTGGGGGGACGCCTGCCAGAACCCTGACGCCTCCCTAGTGAAAACGCCAACCCATTGATTTCAAAGGGTCGGAACAACCCGCCGCGCGCGGCGGCCTAGCCGCGCACCTCGACCGCCGCATCCACGATCGCCGCGGCGATATAGTCCAGTTCCGCCTCGGTCAGCCGGGTCGGCAGCCGCACGTCGCAGGCCCGCATCAGCATCGCCCGGGTCTGCGGCAGCTCCGGCACCTCGCCCAGGAACTGCCAGTTCCAGAACGCCCGCGCATTGCCCTCGCTCAGCCCGAAGACCTGCACCGACACCCCCCGCGCCTTGGCCGCCGCCTGGAAGTCCAGCGCCTGCTGGTCCGACCAGCCGCCAACCAGGTTGAACTGGATCGAATCCGGCGCGCGTTCCTCGGGCCCCAGTGCCTCGGGCACCGCCAGATGCGCCGAAAGGTTCAGCACCGCAGCAACGCGGTCATGCCCCGCCCGGCCCTTCGCCACCCGCTCCGCCACCAGCGGCAGCTGCGGCCGGATCACCGCCGCCGACAGGTTCTGCATCCGCAGGTTATACAAGGGCAGCTTGTTCTGCCAATGCGCGCAGGAATTGGTCAGCCCCGGATGCTTCTTCCAGTTCGCCTCATAGGCCCCCGACATGATGATCGCCCGCGCCGCGATCTCGGGATCGTCGGTGATCATGATCCCGCCCTCGCCGGCGTTCACCAGCTTGTAGGACTGGAAGCTGAAGCAGCCGACCCTGCCGATCGTGCCGATGTTGCGCCCGTCCCAGACCGTGCCCAGCGAATGCGCCGCATCCTCGATCACCGGCACGCCCGCCGCATCGGACAGCGCCATGATCGTGTCCATGTCCGAGGTATGCCCCCGCATGTGGCTGATCAGCACGGCATCCGCCTCCGGCAGCTTGCGCGCGAAATCCGCCATGTCGACGCGGTAGTTGTCGCCCACCTCGACCAGCACCGGCACGCAATCGGCATGCACGACCGAGGACGGCACCGCCGCGAAGGTGAAGGCCGGGATCAGCACCTTCGCGCCACGCGGCAGGTCCAGCGCCTTCAGCGACAGGAACAGCGCGGCCGAGCAGGAGGAGACCGCCAGCGCATAGCGCGCGCCCAGAAGCTCGGCGAATTCCTTCTCCAGAAGTGCCACCGGAGCATCCGAGGGCGCGGTGTAGCGAAAGAGGTCCCCCGACAGAAGCAGCCGGTCGATCTCGGCCCGCGCGGCCTCGGGGATCGCTTCGGCATCATAGACATTCGGGGCGAGGGTTTGACCATCCGGGGCCATTCGTGCACCTTTTCTGAAACTCAGGTTCAGGAAAGGTGTAAACACCCAGTCAGTGACGCGCCAGTGACAAATTTTTCCGCTCGCGCCTTTCCGCCTAGAATTTCGTCCCGGCCCGCGCCGCCAGCATATCCATCGCGGCGTGGATCTCGTGCCAGGCGCTGCGCGCCATCGAGCGGAAGACCATGATCTCGAAGGCATGGTCGCCGGTGCGCAGGATCACCGCGTTCATGTGGTTCAACTGGCTGCGCAGCGCCGTGCCCACCGGGCAGGAGGCCAGCCGCAGGTCCAGTGGCACCAGCCGCGCCAGCACGTCGACCGCGCCCGCCCCGGACAGGCCCAGCACCGTCCAGCCATCCGTCTGGTCGGTCAGCGCCGCGCCCTCCAGCGCCGGGGGCTCCACGCCGATCAGGAAGGCCTGGTCGCGCCCGGTCCAGACGATGCGCGCACCCTTCTTTCCGGTGAAGGTGTTCGGCCCCGGCATCGCCAACCCCAGCGCCTTCAATCCCTTCGCCGCCAGCTTCCCCCCGCCAGGGAACAGCGCGACCGAGGTGATCGGCCCGACCTCGACCTCGGCCAGTGTGACAGGACCCAGCGTCTCCGTGCGCCCCTCGAGGGCGGATTTCGCGATCAGTTCAGGCACGCAGCTTCTCCCCCTCCGGGTCGTGGAAGACCGGATTCACCACCTCGCAGATCACGTCGAGGCCCCGCAGGTGATCGACCAGCCGGATCCGCTCGCCGATCCGCGACCGGCCGTCCTTCAGGAAGCCCAGCCCCAGCCAGGCCCCGACCGTCGGCGACCAGCAGACCGAGGTCACATAGCCCTGGTCCGTCTCGCGATGGACCTCCTGCCCCGGCACGAAAAGATGCGCCCCGGCGCTGATCGCCGCCTGCGCCTTGAGGCCCACCAGCTGCTCGCGCTCCGGCCCCCACATCCCCGGCCGCGTCGCCGCCGCCTTTCCGATGCAGTCCTTCTTCGCGGAAACCATCTTCTCCATCCCCAGGTCATGTGCCGTGATCCTTCCATGGATCTCGGCATGGGTCAGGAAGCCCTTCTCGATCCGCAGGACGTTCAGCGCCTCCATCCCGTAGGGCCCGCCGCCCATGGTCTCGGCCCGCGCCACCAGATCGCGGAACAAGGCCTCGCCATAACGGGTCGGCACGGCCAGTTCATAGCCCTCCTCGCCCGAGAAGCTGATGCGGAACAGACGCCCGTCCACCCCGCCGATCCGCACCGGGGCCACCCCCATGAAGGGCAGGTCCACCGGCACCTCGAGGAACGAGTTCACCAGCGCCCGCGCCTTCGGCCCCGCCACCGCGAACTGCGCCCAAGCCTCGGTGACGGAGATGAACCGCACCTGCCAATCCGCGCAGAAGGCCTGATGCACGAAGTCCAGATGCCGCATCACCAGCCCCGCCGCCGCGGTGGTGGTGGTCATCAGGTAATGGTCCTCACCCAGGCGGGCCGAAGTGCCGTCGTCCATGACCAGCCCGTCCTCGCGCAGCATCAGCCCATAGCGGACGCGGCCCACCGGCAGGGTGCTGAACGTATTGGTGTAAAGGAAATCCAGGAACCGTCCGGCATCCTTGCCCTGAATGTCGATCTTGCCCAGGGTCGAGACATCGGCCACGCCCACCGCCTGCCGCACCATATTGACCTCGCGGTCGCAGGCCTCGCGCCAGGTCGCCTCGCCCGGCTTCGGGAAATAGGAGGGCCGATACCAGAGCCCCGCCTCGATCATCGGCGCATGGCGGTCGCGGCTCGCCTGGTCGCTGGTCAGGAAGCGTTGCGGCGCGAAGCCCTCGGCCCGGCCCCCCGCGCCCATCGCGGCGATCGACACCGGCGTATAGGGCGGCCGGAAGGTCGTCACCCCGGTCTCCGCGATCCCCCGCCCGGTCGCCTCCGCCAGCACCGCCAGCGCCGCCACGTTGGAGTTCTTGCCCTGGTCCGGCGCCATGCCCTGCGTCGTGTAGCGCTTCATGTGCTCGACGCTGCGATAGCCTTCCTGCGCCGCCAGCTTCACGTCCTTGGTCGTCACGTCATTGGCGAAGTCGAGCCAGGCCCGCCCCTTGCCCTCCACCGCCCAGACCGCCTTCAGCCGATATGGCGCATCCTCGGCCTCCGGCACCGGAACCGAGACGGTCCGCCCCAAAGCCTCGGCCATCCGCAAAGCCGCCGCATGTCCGGTGACAAGCGCGCCATGGGTCGACATCGACCCGTTCGCCGCGCCCACCGCCACCAGCCCCGGCACCGCGCCTTCCATCGGCACGAAGGCCGCCAGGTCCTCGTCCCAGCGCGGCCGCCCGTTCATGTGGCAGGTCAGGTGCAAGGTCGGATTCCAGCCGCCCGACATCGCCAGGCAATCGGTCTCGATCTCGATGATCTCGGAGCCTTTCCGCACCTGGATCCCCGACAGCCCCAGCCGCCCCCGTGTGCCCACGACCTCGGCACCGACATGCACCGGGCAATCCTCGACGCTGAAGGCATCGGGCCGCGGGTCGATGATCGCCGCCACCTGAACCCCCGCCGCCATGAGGTCGCGCGCCGTGGCCCGCGCCGCGTCGGTGTTGGCGAACAGCGTCACCCGCTTGCCCGGCACCACGCCGTAACGGTTCAGATAGGTCCGCACCGCCGCGGCCATCATGATCCCCGGCCGGTCGTTGTCGGGGAAGGCGACGGGACGCTCCAGCGCGCCACTGGCCAGCACCGCATGGGGCGCGACGATCCGCCAGAAGCATTCGCGCGGCAGGTTGGGCCGCGCCGGCTTGTGCAGCCCCACCCGCTCCAGCGCGCCATAGGTGCCGTGGTCATAGGCCCCGGTCACAGCCGTCCGCAGCATGATCCGCACATTCGGCAGCGCCTGCAACTCCGCCGCCACCTGCGCCAGCCAGTCGCCCGCCGCCATGCCGCCGATGGTCTGCGCGTCCGACAGAAGCCGCCCGCCCAGCGCATGGCTCTCCTCGGCCAGGATCACGTCCGCACCCGCACGCCCCGCCGTCAGCGCCGCCATCAGCCCCGCAGGGCCCGAGCCGATCACCAGCACGTCGCAGAAGGCGAAAGCCTTCTCGTAGGTCCCCTCGTCATGCTTGCCCGAAAGGCTGCCCAGCCCTGCCGCCCGGCGGATGATCGGCTCGTAGATCCCCTCCCAGAAGGCGCGGGGCCACATGAAGGTCTTGTAGTAGAAGCCCGCCGACAGGAAGGGCGAAAGGTAGTCGTTCACCGCCAGCAGGTCGTATTTCAGCGACCCCAGCCGGTTCTGGCTCCGGCAGTCCAGCCCCTCGAACACCTCCTGCACCGTCGCCCGGACGTTCGGCGTCTGGTTGGTGGCGCCGATCACTTCGACCAGCGCATTCGGCTCCTCCGAGCCCGCCGTCAGCACCCCGCGCGGGCGGTGATACTTGAACGACCGCCCGACCAGCCGCACATCGTTCGCCAGCAGCGCCGAGGCCAGCGTGTCCCCCTTGTAGCCCGCGAAATCCCGGCCATCGAAGCGGAAGCGGACCGGCTTCGTCCGGTCGATGAGGCCCTTGCCGTCGATCCTCATTCTTTCCGCCCCGCCACAAGTTCCACGCCCGAAATCTCATGCGTCACCGTATTCCGCGTGACCAAGAGCCACTGCGCACAGCCGGCCTCGTGATACCAGAGGTCCTTCGTCACCCCCGCCGGATTGTCCCGCAGGTGCAGATAGTCGTCCCAGTCGGCCAGGGGGGCGCCCTCCCCCGGACGGCGCAGATAGTCCTCCGCCCCGTAATAGTAGAACTCCCGCCGGTCGCGTTCCCCGCACAACGGACAAGTCAGCCGCATCTTCCGGCCCTCGCTTTCATCTTTGCAAAAATATCCCCGCCGGAGGCATCCGAACCTTCCGCAAGGCGCAGCGCCCAACCGGAGGCGAGAGGTCGATGCCAGGTCCCCCTCGTGGGGAGGGGATGGGGGTGGGGGGCCGCCGTCAGGTCCAAGCGCATCGCACCCTCAATGCAAATTATGCTGGCTGCCGGTGCCTTCTTCGTCCAGAAGATGCCCCGTCGCGAACCTGTCCAGCCGGAACTTCCGCGCCACCTCATGGCTCTCGCCGGTCGCCATCAGATGCGCCATGCACCAGCCCGAGGCCGGCACCGCCTTGAACCCGCCATAGTTCCAGCCGCAGTCGAGGAACAGCCCTTCGACATGCGTCTTGTCGATGACGGGCGAGCCATCGGGCGACATGTCCATGATCCCGCCCCAGCTCCGCAGCACCTTGGCGCGGCCGATCATCGGCATCAGCGTCATCCCCGCCTCCATCACATGCTCCACCATCGGCAGGTTCCCCCGCGCCGCATACGAAGCGTAGAAATCCAGGTCGCCGCCGAAGACCAGCCCGCCCTTGTCGGACTGCGAGATATAGAAATGCCCCATGCCGAAGCTGACCACATGGTCGATCACCGGCTTCAGCCCCTCGGTCACGAAGGCCTGGAGCACATGCGATTCAATCGGCAACCGCATCCCCGCCATCGCCGCGACCTGGGACGACCGGCCGGCCACCACGATCCCGACCTTCTTCGCCCGGATCGCCCCCCGCGTCGTCTGCACGCCCTTCACCACCCCGTTCTCGATGTCGATCCCGGTGACCTCGCAGTTCTGGATCAGGTCCACCCCGCGCCGGTCCGCCCCCCGCGCATAGCCCCAGGCCACCGCGTCATGCCGGGCCGATCCCCCGCGCGGGTGCAGCAATCCACCATAGATCGGGAACCGCGTCTGCTCAAAATCCAGATAGGGCAGATGCTCCCGCACCCCCTCGCGGTCCAAGAGGATCGCGTCGTCGCCCTGGTTGATCATCGCATTGCCGCGCCGGGCGAAGGCATCCCGCTGCCCGTCCGAGTGGAAGAGGTTGATCAAGCCGCGCTGCGAATGCATGACGTTGTAGTTGAGATCGGCCTCCAGCCCCTCCCACAGCTTCAGCGAATGCGAATAGAACTCGCTGTTGCCCGGCAGGAAGTAGTTGGCCCGCACGATGGTCGTGTTCCGCCCCACGTTGCCGCCGCCGAGGTAGCCTTTCTCCAAGACCGCGACATTGGTGATCCCGTGGTTCTTCGCCAGGTAATAGGCCGTCGACAGCCCATGCCCGCCGCCGCCGATGATCACCGCGTCATATTCCGCCTTGGGCGCCGGATCGCGCCAGGCGGGTTTCCAGCCCTTGTTGCCGAACAGCCCCTCGGTGATGACCTTCAGGCCGGAATAGCGCATCGCGTGCCTCGCCTCTTTGCCGGTCGGAGTAGATGCCGGCCGCGACGAAGATGCAAGCCCGGCCCCTGGACGACTTCTCCGCCCGCGACGCCGGGTGTCGCTTTCCGTCCAGGGGGCGCAGAGGCAGGACCAGCCTGCCCCCGCGATGTGTCGTGCTACAGCACCATGCGGAAGTAATCCATCGAGAGGATACGCCCCATCCCGGTGCCGCAGAGCCCCATCTCCATGTTCGACGTGCCCGAGACCGTGTCGCCCGAGATGATCGAGGTGCCTTTCAACCCCTCGCCATTGGCCGCGAATGCGATCTCCTTCAGCGCGATCAGCTGGCTGCCATGGATCGCGACGCCTGCCGCAAAGTCCATGCCGCCCAAGGAGACAATTGCCGCGCCGCCTCCGTCCGCGCAATTGTCGACCTTGCCGATCCGCGTATCCGACGAGCCGGAGATCGAGGCCGCGCCCGTATGCAGCGTGGCGATCAGCCCGTCCTCCAGCGCGCCGCCCGAGCCGAAGCTGACCTGGCAGTTGGTGATCAACACCACATTGGAAAGCACCTGCTTGATCTGCAGCTGCGTGCTCGTGCTCGAACAATAAAGGTAGTTGACCGCGTTCTGCCGCAGAACCGAGACACCGTCCTTGTCCACCAGGGTCTTGTTCGCCTCGATCTGGTTGGCATCAGGATCGCTCTTCTTCGGGGCGCCGTTCACGATCGTCACCTGACGCGGCTGGCCGGTGACATAGTCAAGCTGCCCGTCCCGCGTCGCCAGCTGGATATATTCCCACATCTCGGCCGACCCGGTGGAGAACGGCGACGGCGAGACCTCGCGCAGCGCGTTGATCAGCCGGATCTGAATCGCGCCATAGCGCAGCGCCTCCTGCAGGCCCTCGTTCGTCTTGTATCCCGATTTCGGGATGTCCAGCCGGTCCGAATCCGGCATCGAGACGATCGTGCCTGCCTCGAAGTAGTTGTTGCTGTTGATCGACACCACATCGTTGGAATGGATGCAGAAGCCCTTGAAATAGCTGTTGTTGCTCTGGATATCGACCATATTCTCGGCCACGAACCCTTCGCGCAGGCAGGGCGGATCGTAGGTCTCGAAGACCGAGACGGTGCGCACGTTCCAGGAATCGAAGCCGGCGAACTTCAGCAGGAAGGTCGCGATCTCGTTGCCGCCGGCCTCGTCGCGGTGGGTCTCGACCCGGATCGCGCTGCGCGAAGTGGGCTCTGGCGTGAAGCTGCGGGTGGCGGCGTTCCAGATCCCGAACTGGATGTCCTCCGGCGTCACCACATCGCCGAAGATCCGGTCGGGCATGTTGCTTTCGCCCATGAGCACGCCCGAGGCGATGGCATCCTCAGGGGTCGCGCCCAGGGGATTTCGGTCGTAAAGCGCCGCATGTGCCGCGGCATCGGCCGCCACCTGCAGCTGCGTGCGCTGGTTGACCATGTTCGAGACGTCCACCGCCAGACCGCCCAGCGCCATGAAGGTGACGACCAGGATCAATCCGCCCGTGGTGATGCTGCCCTCGTCAGAGGCGGCGAAATCGGAAAGCTTCAGCAAGCAACGTGCCATGTCAGAACTCCACCCTGTGTTCGGCGACCACGGTCATCGTTCGGTCGATCACCACGCCAAGAAAACCGATTTGCGAAATCTCGCCCGTTTCCATCGTCGCCACGGTCCGCACCACGCGGTTGACATCGGTCGTGGTTGCGGTCGCGCTGGGCGACATGGGTTGCAGCCGGGAAAGTGCATACTCCTCGGCCTTCGACAGCCGTTCGTCGACGGTCTCGCCGGTGAACTGGCCAACGGAATACAGCCGGTTGGTATCCTGAAGAACGCGGATCGCCTGCGAGCGGCTCATGAACAACATGCTCGCATCCACGATCAGCAGAAGAATCAGAATCACGATCGGCAACCACAGGACGAATTCGATCGTTGCCGATGCATCCTCGCATTGCAGGAACGCGCGAGGGCTGCGGAAATTGTTGTCGGCCCCTGCCATGATGACCTCGAAACAGAAAATATCCGTGACTTCCCGGAAACAATTGGGACAGCTGCTTTTACTGGAACTCCACCATATGCAACAGAATGAATGGAAAACGGACGGCTGTAAAGTTCCGTCCGTTTTCCGGCCCCTGCTTTCGGATCTACAACCCCTTCGAACGATAGGTCTTGGCCACCCGGTCGATGGCCACGATATAGGCCGCGACGCGCAGGTCCTCGACGTCCTGGCGCGAGTGCCAGACCTCGCGCATCGACTGGTAGGCGATGCGCATCGTGTCATCCAGGCCCGAGCGCACCAGCGCCAGCTCGTCCGAGCCGGTCAGGAAGCGCTGCTTGAAATCCTGCGCCAGCGACCAGCCCAGGCCCTTGTCGGCGCTCAACCGCTCCAGCTCCTCGACAAGAAGGCGCGAGCGCGCCTCCTCGGCCCGGCGCTGCATCCGGCCGAAGCGGATGTGGCTCAGGTTCTTCACCCATTCGAAATAGCTCACCGTCACACCGCCCGCATTGGCATACATGTCGGGGATGATGACGCAGCCGTTGCGGCGCAGGATCTCGTCGGCGCCGAAGGTGATCGGGCCGTTCGCGGCCTCGATGATCAGCGGCGCCTTGATCCGCCCGGCATTCCCGAGGTGGATCACCCCCTCCATCGCCGCCGGGATCAGGATGTCGCAGGCCTCCTCCAGCACCGCGGCGCCCTCGGCCACGAAGCTGGCGCGCGGATAGCCCGCCAGAAGGGCGCCGGACTGGTTCATCCACTGCCGCACATCCTCGATGTCCAGCCCCTTGGGATCCATCACCGCGCCGTCGCGCTCGATCACCGCGACGACCCTGCAGCCGTCCTCCTCGGACAGGAACTTGGCCGCGTGATAGCCCACGTTGCCCAGGCCCTGCACGATCACCCGCTTGCCCTCCAGCCCGCCGGTCAGCCCGGCCCTGGCCATGTCCTCGGGGTGGCGGAAGAACTCGCGCAGCGCATATTGCACGCCGCGGCCGGTGGCCTCCTTGCGGCCCTGGATGCCGCCGGCCTCCAGCGGCTTGCCGGTGACGCAGGCCTTGGCGTTCAGCTCGGTCGTGTTCATCCGCGCATACTGGTCGGCGATCCAGGCCATCTCGCGCTCGCCCGTGCCCATGTCGGGGGCGGGGACGTTCTGCGCCGGATGGATCAGGTCGCGCTTGATCAGCTCATAGGCGAAGCGGCGGGTGATCTGCTCCAGTTCATGGTCGTCCCACTGCCGCGGGTCGATGCAGAGCCCCCCCTTCGAGCCCCCGAACGGCGTCTCCACCAGCGCGCATTTGTAGGTCATCAGCGCCGCCAGCGCCTCGACCTCGTCCTGGTTGACCGACATCGCAAAACGGATGCCGCCCTTCACCGGCTCCATATGTTCGGAATGGACGCTGCGGTAGCCGGTGAAGGTCTCGATCTTGCCGCGCAGCCGCACCCCGAAACGCACCGTATAGGTCGAGTTGCAGACCCGGATCTTCTGCTCCAGCCCCGGCGAAAGGTCCATCAGCCTTGCGGCGCGGTTGAACATCAGATCGACCGACTCGCGGAAACTCGGCTCTCCGGCTTGCTGCATCTTCGTAATCCTTGACCCTGCGTGCCCTTTGCACCGCAGCCTACACTAGCGGACATTTCCAAAGAGTGAACCCCGCCCGGCTGGCCCCGCAGCAGCGAATCGCCGCATTGCCAGGCGAAGGACCGGCCCGGAACCGTCCACGTAAAGAAACAGGCAGGGCGAATTGATGCGAATTGTTTCCAGAACCGGCAGATTCCGGCGGGATCGGACAAAATTGTCATACTTCTGCCCGAAGTTGAGTCCAATGGGTCATGCTACTCTGCCTGCCGAAGGCGGGCCCCGTGTTCGTTACAGGTGCGATGATGAAGATTCCGGCCCTCTCCGCCAGATGCCGCCGCCTCACCGCCTCTCTGCGGGCCTTCCGCGACGACGACCGCGGCGTGATGGCCGTGATCACGCTGATGCTCTTCTTCGTCCTGATGGTCTTCGGCGGGATCGCCGTCGACTACATGCGCTTCGAGATCCGCCGCGTCGCGCTGCAGCAGACCATGGACCGCGCCGCCCTGGCCGCGGCGAACCTTGAAAACAAGCGCGACGCCAAGTCCGTGGCCGAGGATTACTTCGCCAAGGCCCATCTCCAGGAAGGAACCGTCGGAACCGAATATTCGACCCCCGTGGTCTCGGTGATCGAGGGGGCGAACGGCGCCTCGAAAAACGTGACCATCACCGCCGACGTCCGCTCCTACAACTATTTCATGGGCATGGGCTTCATGCCGGTCGACTATCTGGAGGCCCCGGCCAACACCCGCGCCGAACAGGGTATCCCCCAGGTCGAGGTGATGCTGGTCCTCGACATCACCGGCTCGATGGATTCCCGCCTTCCCAACGACACCAAGAAGAAGATCGACGGCCTGATCGAGGCGGCCGAGCTTTTCGTGAACGAGGTCAAGGATCTCGACGACCTGAACCAGGTCTCGATCGGGGTCGTTCCCTACAACACCCAGGTCAACCTCGGCCCGGCGCTGCGGGCGCAGTACGCCGCAACCAACATCCCCACGGTGAACGGCGTGGCCAATGCCGGCGTGCCCTATGTGAACTGCCTCGAGGTGCCGACCACCACCGCCTTCTTCCAGACCACCGGCATCCCCACGGACATGCCGCTGCCGATGTCGGTCCATGCCGACATTGACGGCGACACCACGCGGAATTCCGACTACGTCGCCAGGACTACCTCCACCGCCCTGCCCACCGACTGGAACACCAGCGCCGGGCGCGACACCTACATGTGCGCGCCCCGCCCTTACAGCGAGGTGCTGCTGCCGACGATGGAGCGTTCGACGGTCCTGGCCAAGATCGGCAGCCTGAAAGCGGCCGGCCGGACCTCGATCATGATGGGGATGCGCTGGGGCGTGGCGCTCCTGGATCAATCGGCCCGGCCGATCTACGACACCCTGCGCGGCGGCGAAGCCCTGATGGCCGGCCGTCCGGCCGACAATACCGATCCGGAAACGCGCAAGATCATCGTGCTGATGACCGACGGCGCGCATATCGCGACACAGGTCATGCGCGATCCCTACAAGACCGGGGAATCGCCGATCTTCCGCAGCAACGTGGACGGCAACTACTCGATCCTGCTGCGGCCCGGCACCGCCAGCCCCTACTGGGTGCCGCACCTCTGCGCCAGCAGCAACAACTGCACCGCCGGGTGGCGCGCGCAGCCCTGGTCGAACTTGACCAACACCGGCACCTCCCGCCGCCTGGACTGGAGCGAGGTCTGGCAGGCCCAGCGCGTCTCCTGGGTGGCCTGGCAGCTCTATGCCCGGTCAAGGTTCGATGGCACGAACACGGGCAAGGATCCGACCACGATCTACAACGCCCAGATGAACAGGTTCCGCAGCACCACCTATGTCGCCGTCAACACGATGGACTCGCTTCTCCAGACCAACTGCGCCGCCGCCAAGGCCAGCGGGATCGAGGTCTATGGCATCGCCTTCGGCGCCGGTTCCGCCGGCGAGACGCAGATCCGCGGCTGCGCCTCGGCCAAGGGCAGCAATCCGAACGACAAGACCGGCTATTACTTCGAACCGCAGACCAGCAGCGAACTCGTCGACGCCTTCCGCGACATCGCGGCCGAGATGTCCAAGCTGCGGCTGACGCTATGACCCGGCTCCCCTCCTCCCTGCGGCGCTTCCTGCGCGACGAAGGCGGCAGCCCGACGATCGAGTTCGTGCTGACCTTCCCCTTCGTGATCAGCGTCTTCTGCCTCGGCGTCGAAAGCAGCTTCTACATGATCAAGAGCGTCAGCCTCGAGCGCAGCCTCGATCTGGTGATCCGCGACCTGCGGCTGGGCAACCTGGGCTCGATCTCGCACAGCCAGCTCAAGCACGAGATCTGCTCGCGCGCCGCCGTCCTCGGCAGTACCGCGGCCTGCGAACTGGGCATGAAGATCGAGCTGCAGCCGATCAACACCGCCAGCTTCGCCATGCCGACCACGCCGACCACCTGCGTCGACCGGACCCAGCCGATCGACCCTGCGATCCAGCCCAGCCCCTCGGAATACGCGCTTGGCGAGGGCAACCAGATCATGCTGATGCGCGTCTGCCTGCAGGCCGATCCGATGTTCAAGACCACGGTCTTCGGCGCGCGGATGAACAGGACCGGCCCCGACGGCGGCTATTCGCTGATCGCGACTTCGACCTTCGTGAACGAACCGAGGTCCTGAGATGCGCGCGACGTTCCGAAACGCCAGCCCGGCCCGGATGCTGCGGGAGGAGAGGGGCGCCGTCCTGATCGAATTCCTGTTCTTCTTTCCCCTGCTGATCTGGGTCCTGATCGCGATGGTCGTGTTCTGGGACGTGTTCCGCACCATCAACACCGCCCAGAAGGCCGCCTATTCGGTCTCGGACCTGATCTCGCGGCAAGAGGACAACCTGACCCCCGCCTTCGTGGACGGGATGCAGGAGGTCATGGACTATCTTATGCTGAACAGCGGCCAGAACGCCCGGATCCGCATCACCAGCCTCTATTACGACGAGGTCCAGGACAAGTACGTCCGGATCTTCTCGGTCTCGCCCTACGGCAGGATGGACCCCTACGAGGAGGCCGAGCTGCAACCGCTCGAGGACCGGATCCCGGTGATGAACAACAAGGATTCGGTGGTGATCGTCGAGACCGCGGTCGATTACGCCCCGCCCTTCGACACCGGCATCTTCAACTTCTCCCGGGCGCTCGGCCCGCAGGTCTTTACCGAATTCGTGGTGACACAGCCGCGTTTCCGCAAGATGATCTGCCTCGAGACCCCCGGCTGCCCGGTCGGGATCTAGGCCGCAAGGCCAGGACCCGAGGAAACCATGACCCACGCCCGCCCGCTGCTGCCCCGCCTCGCCGCCGCATCGCTTGCCCTGGCGTTGGCGGGCTGCGCCGGACCGCGCCCCGATGCCCCCGCGGCATATCCCCGGCTCTTGCCGATGGACGAGATCCTGGCCGAGGCCGGGGTCGCGCCGCGCCCCCCCTAGCATTGCACCCCGGCCGGGTTCCGGCTACAGACATCCAGCCTGTTCCAAAGCCCGAGGTTCCGCCCATGTCCGCCCCCCTGCGTCTTGGTCTTGCCGGCCTTGGAACCGTCGGAATCGGCGTGGTGAAGATCGTCCAGGCCCAGGCCGGGCTGATCGCCGCCCGCGCCGGCCGCCCGGTGGCGATCACCGCCGTCTCGGCGCGCGATCCGCAGAAGAACCGCGATGCCGACCTCTCCGCCTATGCCTGGGAAACCGATCCCGTCGCCCTCGCCCGGCGCGAGGACGTGGACGTCTTCGTCGAGGTGATGGGTGGCCACGAAGGCCCCGCCCGGCTTGCGACCGAGGCCGCGATCGCCGCGGGCAAGGATGTCGTCACCGCCAACAAGGCGCTGCTCGCCCACCACGGCCAGGCCCTTGCCGAGGCGGCCGAGGCGAAGGGCCGCCTGATCCGCTTCGAGGCCGCCGTCGCCGGCGGCATCCCCGTCATCAAGGCCCTGACCGAGGGGCTGGCCGCCAACCGCATCAAGCGGGTGATGGGGGTGATGAACGGCACCTGCAACTATATCCTGACCCGGATGCAATCCGCCGGCCTGCCCTATGACGCCGTGTTCGAGGAGGCGCGGCAGCTCGGCTATCTCGAGGCCGACCCGAACCTCGACGTCGGCGGAATCGACGCGGGCCACAAGCTCTCCCTCCTCTCCGCCATCGCCTTCGGCACCCGGGTCTCCTTCGACGCGGTCGAGCTGGAGGGGATCGGCAATGTCTCGATCGACGACATCCGCCTGGCCGAGGACATGGGCTACCGGATCAAGCTTCTGGGCGTCGCACAGCTGACCGGCCGCGGGCTGGAGCAGCGGATGACCCCCTGCCTCGTCCCCGCCGACAGCCCGCTCGGGCAGCTTCAGGGCGGCACCAACATGGTCGTGCTGGAAGGCGATTCCGTCGGCCAGATCGTCCTGCGCGGCCCCGGCGCCGGCATGGGGCCGACCGCCTCGGCCGTGATGGCCGACGTGATCGACATCGCCCGCGGCCTGCGCCTGCCGACCTTCGGCATCCCCGCGACCGCTTTGGCCCAGCCGGTTCCCGCCAGCTCGGCCACGCCCGCGCCCTATTACCTGCGGATGACGCTTCTCGACAAACCCGGCGCGCTGGCCAAGATCGCCACCTGCCTCGGCGAGGCCGGGATCTCCATCGACCAGATGCGCCAGCTGCACCGCCCCGGCGACCGGGCCGAGGATGCCGTCGTGCTGATCGTCACCCACAAGGCCGCCCCCGCCGACGTGGCCCATGCCACCGGCCGCTTCGCCGCGACCGGCGTCCTTGTCGGCCAGCCCGTCGCGATCCGGATCGAGGAAGTCTGACGCCGTTAGCGTCAGCAGCCTTGCCGCCCCGCATCGCCCCGGCTACACGGAAGGAAAATGGAGGGGCGCATGTCCGAAATCTCGCAATTCCAGGACCGGCTCCTCAGCCTGGGTCTCGGCCGGGTCTCCGAGGCCGCCGCCCTCGCCTCGGCCCGGCTGATCGGCCGCGGCGACGAAAAGGCCGCCGACCAGGCCGCGGTAAACGCCATGCGCGACCAGCTGAACATGCTGGACATCAAGGGCGTCGTCGTCATCGGCGAGGGCGAGCGCGACGAGGCCCCGATGCTCTATATCGGCGAGGAGGTCGGCTCGGGCGAGGGGCCGGAGGTCGACATCGCCCTCGACCCGCTGGAAGGCACCACGCTGACCGCCAAGGACATGCCGAACGCGCTGACCGTGATCGCCATGGCCCCGCGCGGCACTCTCCTGCATGCCCCCGACGTCTATATGGAGAAACTGGCGATCGGCCCCGGCTACAAGTCGGGCACCGTCACCATGGCCATGTCGCCCTCCGAACGCGTCTCGGCGCTGGCCGCCGCCAAGGGCTGCTCGACGCAGGACATCACCGTCTGCATCCTCGACCGTCCCCGGCACGAGGAGCTGATCGCCGAGGTCCGCTCCACCGGCGCCGCGATCCGGCTGATCACCGACGGCGACGTCGCCGGCGTCATGCACTGCGCCGAGCCCGAGATCACCGGCATCGACATGTACATGGGCTCGGGCGGCGCGCCGGAAGGCGTCCTCGCCGCCGCCGCGCTGAAATGCATGGGCGGGCAGTTCTTCGGCAAGCTCCTGTTCCGCAACGAGGACGAGCGCGCCCGCGCCCGCAAGGCCGGCATCACCAACTTCGACCGCGTCTATACCCGTGACGACCTGGTGCGCTCGGACGTGATCTTCTCGGCCACCGGGGTGACGAACGGCTCGCTTCTCGCCGGCATCAAGCGCGAACCCGGCTGGGTCACGCTGGAAACCATCCTGATGCGCTCCAAGACCGGCTCGGTCCGCCGGATGATCTACCGCACCCCGGTGCGCTGATCAGTCGGCCTGCAGGTCGGGCTCGGCCCTCGCCTTCGTGGCCAGGAAGGTCACGAAGGTCCTGACCCGGCCCGCGATCTGCCGGTTGTCGGGATAGACCGCATGCAGCGGCACCGGCCGGCCCTGCCAGCCGGTCAGGATCGGCACCAGACGCCCCTCGCGCAGGTCGTGCCCGATGATGAAGGCCGGCAACTGCACCACCCCCGCCCCCTCCAGCGCCGCCGCCCGCAAGGCCCAGCCGTCCGACAGCTCCAGCCGGGGCGAGACCGGGACATCCACCCGCTCCTCGCCGCGCAGGAAGCTCCAGCTCCGCCCCTGCCGCAGGGCCGCGAAATGCAGCAGGTCGTGCTCCACCAGGTCCATCGGCACCTGCGGCGTGCCCCGCCGCTCCAGGTAGTCGGCCCGGGCGCAGGTGAACAGCCGTGACCGCCCCAGCGCCCGGGTGACCAGGTTGGCCTCCACCGCCAGCGTGCCCCGGATCGCCAGGTCGAACCGGCTTTCGATCAGGTTCCGCGGCGCGTTCGACAGTTCCATCGCGATCGAGATCCCTGGATGCCGCTGCAGGAACTCCGCCACCCAGGGGATCAGGAAGCGCATCGCCAGGTCCGGTGGTGCCGTCACCCGCAGCTGTCCCTCCGGCGCGGTCTGTTCCGCCCGCGCCGCGCGCTCGGCCTCGACCATCCGTCCCGGCAGGTCGGCGAGCCGCGCGCGATAGGCCTCTCCGGCCGGGGTCAGCCGGACGCTCCGCGTCGAGCGATGCAGAAGCCGCACCCCCAGCCGCGCCTCCAGTTCCGCCACCTGCGCACTGACGGTGGCCCGGCTCAGCCCCAGCGCGGCGGCCCCGGCGGTAAAGCTCTCATGCTCCGCCACCGCCAGGAAGGCAGCCAACCCATGCATGGGATCAACCGTTTTCATCTGTCAGGTTATCCAGACAATCCTGCAAGGTGCGGGGGATTTATCCCTGCGACCTTTTGCCACTATACCGCGTGCACGCAAACAATTTTGCAAGCGCGTTTTTGATCAGGAGACTTTGAATGACCAGCTTTGACAAGGCTGCCTTTTCCCTTCCCGGCTGCGGGGCCGAAGCCTTCGCCTTCGGACGCCACATCGTCCGCATTACCGCGGACCAGACCGGAGGGAGCCTCGGCTGCTTCGAGGCCGAGGTTCCCCCTGGCGAAGGACCGCCTTTTCATATCCATGAAAAGGAAGAGGAATTCTTCCGCATCCTCGAAGGCCGCTTCGCCTTCTGGTGCAATGGCGAGCGGGTGGACCTGACCGAGGGCGGGGTCCTCTGCGTGCCGCGCGGCGCGGTGCACCGCTTCCAGAACATCGGCCATTCCATCGGCCGGATGATGGTGGTGATGACCCCCGGCGGGTTCGAGGGCTTCTTCCCCGCCATGGCCGCGGCAACCGATCCCTCGCCCGAGGAGATTTGCCAGATGGCCGCGCGCTTCAACCTGCGCTTCGTCTTCGACGCGGCCGAGGCCGCCTGACCGAAACCCGCCGACCGGGCCCGGCCCGGGCGCCGCTTCCTCCTCCGACACAGGTATTTTCGATGACCCGTCCGCTTCTTCCGACCCTCTTCGCCGCCGCCCTCCTCGCCACCCCGGCCCTCGCCGTCGATGCCGAGCGCGGCCGCTATCTCGTGGCCATCATCGGCTGCAACGATTGCCACACCCCCGGCCACTTCCTCGGCAAGCCCGACATGGAGCGATTCCTCGGCGGCTCGGACGTCGGCTTCGAGATCCCGGGCCTCGGGGTCTTCCACGGCCCGAACCTCACCCCGGACGAGGAAACCGGCCTCGGCAGCTGGAGCGAGGCCGAGATCGCCACCGCGATCCGCACCGGCGTCCGCCCGGACGGGCGCCACCTGTCGCCGGCGATGCCCTGGATGGGCTATGCCGCCCTCACCGAAGACGACGCGCTCTCCATCGCCGCCTGGCTCAAGACGCTTGCCCCGATCTCGAACGCCGTCCCCGGCCCCTTCGGCCCAGGCGAGGCTTCGGGCGGTTTCGTGATGAAGGTCGTCGCCCCCTGACCCGCCCCCCGCGCAACGACAGCCCCGAAGCGCCTGCCCGGCCTTCGGGGCCTGCGCTTTTGCCGAATACTCCCACCGGAGGCTCCGACGCCAAAACCCGCCCAACGCCTCCGCGCCCGGTGCTGCAACCTTGCATCCCGCACCACCCTTCCGCCTCGCGCAAGCGTAGGGTGGGCAATATTGCCCACCCTACTCCCGAAACCACCCTGACACGTCCCGAACACCCCCGACCCCGCTCACCTCCCGGCGTGGCCGCCCCACTCCCCCCTTGCATGGGCCCCGCCTTTGCGGCACCCCTGCCCCATGACCGCCTTTCTCTCCGTCGAGATCTCCCTCACCGGCCGCCGCTGGGTCGGCCCCGACCCCGCCGCCGACCGCCTGGCCGAGGGGATGGCGCAAGCGACCCGCCTGCCCCTGCCGCTCTGCCGGATCCTCGCCAGCCGCGGCATCCTCCCCGAGGCCGCGCCCGCCTTCCTCGCCCCGGCGCTCCGCGACCTCCTGCCCGACCCCCTCACCCTGAAGGACATGGCCCCGGCCGCCGACCGCCTCCTGCGGGCCGTCGCCCGCCGCGACCGGATCGCCGTCTTCGCCGATTACGACGTCGACGGCGGCGCCTCGGCCGCCCTCCTCCTGACCTGGCTGCGCGCCTTCGGGATCCGGGCCACGCTCTACATCCCCGACCGCATCGACGAGGGCTACGGCCCGAACGTCCCCGCGATGGCCCGCCTCGCCGCCGCCCACGACCTGATCCTCTGCGTCGACTGCGGCACCCTCAGCCACGAGCCGATCGCGGCCGCGAAAGGGGCGGACGTGGTCATCCTCGACCACCACCTCGCGCTCGAGACCCTGCCCGAGGCGCTGGCCGTCGTGAACCCGAACCGCCAGGACGAGGATGGCAGCCTCGCCCATCTCTGCGCCGCCGGCGTGGTCTTCCTCCTCCTGGTCGAGGCCAACCGCCGGCTCAAGCAGCAGGGCCAGCAGGGCCCCGACCTCATGGCGCTCCTCGACCTCGTGGCGCTCGCCACCGTCGCCGATGTCGCGCCCCTGACCGGGGTCAACCGCGCCTTCGTCCGCCAGGGCCTGAAGGTCATGGCCCGCCGCGACCGCCCCGGCCTGCGGGCGCTCGCCGACGTCGCCCGCATGGACCAGGCCCCCACCGCCCATGCCCTGGGCTTCCTCCTCGGCCCCCGGGTCAATGCGGGCGGGCGCATCGGCCAGGCCGATCTCGGCGCGCGTCTTCTCGCCACCGACGACGCGATGGAGGCCGCGCGCCTCGCCGCGCATCTCGACCAGCTGAACACCGACCGCCGCAGCATCACCGAAGCCGTGCGCGAGGAAGCCCTGGCCCAGGCCGAGGCGCGCGGCCTCACCGGCCCCCTGGTCTGGGCCGCGGCCGAGGGCTGGCATCCCGGCGTCGTCGGCATCGTCGCGGCCCGGCTGAAGGAGGCGACGAACCGTCCCGCCGTGGTGATCGGCTTCGAGGGCGAGGCGGGCAAGGGCTCCGCCCGCTCGGTTCCCGGCGTCGACCTTGGCGCCGCGATCCAGCGCCTGGCGGCCGAGGGGCTGATCCAGAAGGGCGGCGGGCACAGGATGGCGGCGGGCCTGTCCCTCGGCCGGTCGCAACTGGAACCCGCGATGGACCGGCTGGGCGAGCTTCTGGCCCGCCAGGGCGCGGGTGCGGCCGGACCGCAGGACCTGCGGATCGACAGCCTGCTGACCCCCACCGCCGCCACCGTGGCGCTGCTGGAGGAGATCGAGAACGCCGGCCCCTTCGGCGCCTCGGCTCCCGCCCCGCGCTTCGCCTTCGCCAATGTCGCGGTCAACACCCGCCGGGTGGGCGAAAGCCACCTGAAGCTCGGCCTCTCGGACGGCGCGGGCCCCACGCTGGACGCCATCGCCTTCGGGGCCTTCGACGGGCCGCTCGGCGCCGCGCTGGAAAACGCGGGCCACCGCCGCTTCCATCTGGCGGGCAAGCTGGAGCTGAACCACTGGAACGGCCGCAGCCGGGTGCAGTTGCGGCTGGACGATGCGGCCCCGGCTTAGGGCGCATTTTTCCTCTTGCAGAAGCCTTGCGCAGATTCTAGACACCGCGCACCGACAGCGTGGCCCGTTCGTCTATCGGTTAGGACACCAGGTTTTCAACCTGGGAAGAGGGGTTCGACTCCCCTACGGGCTGCCACTTCACCCCGTCACCTCACCAAGATGTCAGACGCCGGCAGCGATCCCCGCAGGGGGCGGCTTGATTATGGCTGTCTTCTCAATATGCTGCGTCAAATCTCTCTTACGGGTGCCTGACGTGATCCTTCTCCGCCGCCTTTCCGCCACCGCCCTTTTCCTTGCCCTGCCCATGGCCGCCCAGGCCGCCGGCTGCAGCGATACCGGCGGCAAGTATGAATCCTGGAAGGCCGAGATGGCCGCCGAGGCCCAGGCCGAGGGCGTCGGCAGGCGCGGGATCGAGGCGCTGATGGCGACCTCCTATTCCAAGGCCACCATCGGGGCGGACCGGAACCAGAAAAGCTTCAAGTACAGCCTGGAGAAGTTCCTGCAGGTGCGCGGCGCCGACACCATCGTCAGCCAGGGCCGCGGCCGCAAGGCGAAGAACCCGGACTTCTACGCCAGCCTCGAAGCCGCCTACGGCGTGCCCGCCGGGGTGCTGATCGCGATCCACGGGATGGAGACCGGCTTCGGCGGCTTCATGGGCGACACCAATGTCGTCTCGGCCATCGCCACGCTGACCTACGACTGCCGCCGCTCGGACTTCTTCCGCCCGCATCTGATCGGCGCGCTGAAGATGGTCGACGCGGGCATGATCTCGCCCCGGACGGTGGGGGCCAAGCATGGCGAGCTCGGCCATACCCAGTTCCTGCCCGGCAACGCCTATGCCTATGGCGTGGACGGCAACGGCGACGGGCAGATCGACCTTTACAACCAGGCCGACGCGCTGGCCACGACCGCCAACTACCTGCGCAAGAAGGGCTGGAAGCCCGGCAAGGGCTATCAGGAGGGCGAGCCGAACTTTGCCGTGATCAAGGAATGGAACGCGGCCAAGGTCTATCAGCAGGCCATCGCGATCATGGCGGCAAAGATCGACCGCTGACCCCTTGCGTCCGCCCGCGCGGCCCTGTAGACGGCTGCAAGTGGCCCGTTCGTCTATCGGTTAGGACACCAGGTTTTCAACCTGGGAAGAGGGGTTCGACTCCCCTACGGGCTGCCACTTCCGTTGCAACCGGCAAACACGCATTTGACTGGCTTTGGCCGGGCGGATCGGCTTCATGGGGGAAGTCCCTGCGACCGGAGCCATCATGTTGCGATCCCTTGCCGCCCTTCTCCTCCTCTCAGCCGCCGCCCTGGCCGACACCGCCGATGGCGAGGCGCTGAAGGCGATGGGCTGGGACCAGATCGTCAATGAGGCGCGCGGCGGCACGGTCAACTGGTTCATGTGGGGCGGCGCGGACAACATCAACGCCTATGCCAGCGATTACATCGGCACGGCGCTGAAGCGCGATTACGACATCACGCTGAACCGCGTACCGATCACCGACGCGGCCGAGATCGTGAACCTGATCCTGTCCGAGAAGGAGGCCGGCGTGACCGACAACGGCACGGTCGACCTCATCTGGATCAACGGCGAGAATTTCCGCTCGATGAAAGAGGCGGGGCTGGCCTTCTGCGGCTACACCTCGCTTCTGCCGAACGACGCGCTGGTCGACTGGGACAACCCGGCCATCGCCAACGACTTCGGCGTCCCGGTCGTGGGCTGCGAGGTGCCCTGGAACACGGTGCAGTTCGCCTTCGCCCATGACAGCGCCGTGCTGGCCGAGCCGCCGCGCGACATGGCCGGGCTTCTCGCCTGGATCAGGGCCAACCCCGGCCGCTTCACCTATCCCGCGCCGCCGGATTTCACCGGCTCGGCCTTCGTGCGGCATGTATTCATCCATGCCGCCGGCGGGCCCGAGGGGCTTCTCGGCCCCTTCGACCAGGTGAAGTTCGACGCGGTCGCCGGCAAGACCTGGGCGATCCTGAACGGGCTGGAACCCTTCCTCTGGCGCGAGGGGGCGACCTATCCCACCACCGTCACCCAGCTGAACGAGCTTTTCGCCAATGGCGAGGTGGCCTTCAGCTTCAACTACGACCCGGCGCAATTCGGGCTGGCGGTGCAGGCCGGGCTCTGGCCCGAGACCACGCGCTCCTTCGGCCTCCGGGACGGCACCATCGGCAACACCAACTACACGCTGATCCCGTTCAACTCGCCCAACAAGGCGGCGGCGATGGTGACGCAGAACCTGCTCCTGTCCGGCGAGGCGCAGCTGGAGAAGGCCCGGACCGAGATCTGGGGCGCCGCCCCCGCCATCGAGATCTCCCGCACCCCGCCCGCGGTGCAGGCCGGATTCGCCGCGATCAAGACGCATCCCTCGGTGATCCCGGCCTCCGAACTGGCGAAATCCGCCCTTCCCGAACTGCAGGCCGGTTGGCTGACCGCGATCGAGGCGGGTTGGGCCACGAACGTGGGCAATTAGGCGATGCGCGAGCGGACCCGCCTCCTCCTCCTGCTCGGCCCGGCGGTGGCGCTGGTGGGGGGACTGGTCCTTGGCGCGCTGGGGCTGGCGCTCCTGCGCTCGCTCCGGCTGCTGCCACTGGAGGAACCGGGCCTCTCCGCCTATGCCTCGGTGCTAGCCTCGCCGGGGGTGCTGGCCTCGCTGGCCCTGTCCTTCTGGATCGCCACGGTCTCGACCCTGATCGCCGCCGGTCTGGCGCTGGCGGCGGCGATGCTCTTGCGGCAGGCCTTTCCCGGCCGCAGGCTGGTGGCGGTGCTGGTGCAGCTGAACCTGACCATCCCGCATGTCGTGGGGGCCATCGGCATCCTCTACCTCATCTCGCAATCCGGCAGCTTCGCCCGCCTCGCCCATGCCGCGGGCCTGATCGCCGCGCCGGGCGAGTTTCCGGCGCTGACCCATGATCCCTGGGCCATCGGCATCATCCTGACCTATGTCTGGAAAGAGGTCCCCTTCATCACCCTCATCCTGCTGGCCAAGCTGCAGACCCTTGGCCCGGACCTCGGACCCGTGGCGCGAAGCTTGGGCGCGACGCGCTGGCAGGCCTTCCGCTTCGTCCTCCTGCCGCAGCTTCTGCCTGCGCTCGCGGCCGGGGCGGCGCTGGTCTTCGCCTTCGCCTTCGGGGCCTATGAGGTGCCGCTGGTCCTTGGCGCGCATGCCCCCGAGGCGCTGCCGCTCCGCGCCTGGCGCAGCTTTACCGATGTCGATCTCGCCGCCCGGCCCGAGGCCTTCGCCATCTCGATCCTGATCGCGGCGCTTGGGGCGGGGCTGCTGGCGCTCCATGCCCGGCTGATCCTGCCAAGGCGGGGCCGCGATGCGGGCTGAAAGGCTCAGGCTTCTGGCGGGGCTGGCCCTCGCGCTGGCGCTGGTGCTGCCACTGCTGCCGCTGGCGCTCTGGTCCCTCGCGCATGGCTGGCGCTTTCCCGACCTGCTGCCGCAGGCGTGGTCGCTCCGGGCCTGGGGCGTCGCATCCTCGGCCGGGGTGCTGGGCAGCCTCGGCCTGACCCTCGGCATCGCGGCCGCGACCACCGCGCTCGCGGCGCTGGTCGGCCTGCCGGCGGGCCGGGCGCTGGGGCTGCATGACTTCCCCGGCAAGCGGGCGGTGCTCCTCCTCCTCCTGGTTCCCGCCGTCCTGCCGGGGATCGCGCTGGTCCTCGGCCTGCACGACCTCTTCCTGCGGCTGGGGCTGACCGGCAGCACCCATGGGGTGATCCTTGCCCATCTGGTCCCGGTCCTGCCCTATATGGTGCTGGTGATGGCCTCGGTCTTCGCGGGCTTCGACACCAGGATCGAGGCGCAGGCCCGCAGCCTGGGCGCGGGGCCGGTCCGCTGCTTCCTGCAGGTCACGCTTCCGGCCGTGCTGCCCGGCCTCTTGACCGGCGCGCTCTTCGCCTTCCTCGTCTCCTGGTCGCAGTACCTGCTGACGCTGGCGATCGGCGGCGGGCGGGTCCAAACCCTGCCCCTGGTCCTTTACGCCTATGTCGCGGCCGGGCGGAACGACGTGGCCGGTGCCATCGCGGTGCTTTACGCCCTGCCGGGGATCCTGCTCCTGCTCGGCTTCATCGGGCGGATCACCGGGCGCGACCTCGGCCGGGTGCTCCGCCCATGACGCTGGAGCTGCGCAACCTGCGGAAAGCCTGGCCCGGCGCGGGCCAGCCCACGATCCCCGGCCTGGACCTTGCCGTCGCGGCAGGCAGCCTCACCGTGCTCCTCGGCCCCTCGGGCAGCGGCAAGACGACGGTGATGAAGCTGATCGCCGGCCATCTGGCCCCCGATTCGGGCGAGGTCATCCTCAAGGGCCGGACCCTGACCGGCCTGCCGCCCGAACGGCGCGGGGTGGCGATGGTGTTCCAGGATCCGCTGCTCTTTCCGCATCTGACCCTCGCTGGCAATGTCGGCTTCGGCCTGAAGATGCGCGGCGAGCCCGCCGCGCGGATCGAGGCCGAGGTCGCCGCGATGCTGGCCCGGGTCCAGCTCGCGGGCCTTGGCGCGCGGCGGCCGGACCAGCTTTCGGGCGGGCAGCAGCAGCGCGCGGCCCTGGCGCGGGCGCTGGTCCTGCGGCCGGACCTGCTGCTTCTGGACGAGCCGCTGGCCAGCCTCGACGCGGGCCTGCGCGACGAGATGCGCGCGCTGATCCGCGGCCTGCAGCGTGAAACCGGGGTGACGACGCTGATGGTCACGCATGACCAGTCCGAGGCCGTGGTGATGGCCGACCGGATCGCGCTCCTGCTCGACGGGCAGCTGGCGCAGGCGGCCGCCCCGGCCGAGATCCTGCGCCGGCCGGAAACCGAGGCCGTGGCCCGCTTCTTCGGCGGGGTGAACTTCCTGGATGGCGTGGTGGAGGGCGCAGGCTTCCGCTGGGGTCCCGTCCGCCTGGCGCTCGACCGGCCCGGCCCGCCCGGCCCCGCCCGGCTGACCATCCGCCCCGAGGCGGTGCTGCTGCATCCCGGTCCGGGACAGCTGGCCGCGAAGGTGCGGGGCGTCACCCTCCTCGGCACGCAAAGCCGGGTCGAGCTTGCCCTGGCCGGAGAGCCGCTGACCGCCCTTCTGCAACCCGCCGCCGCCGAGGCCCTGCGTCCCGGCGATACCGTCGCCGTCACCCTGCCGCCTGCCGCACTCTGGCGGCTGCCCGGCTAGTCCGCCGCCGAGCGAAGCCGGATCGACCGTCCCCGCCCCGCCCGCTTGGCCGCGTAAAGCGCGCGGTCGGCCAGCGCCATCAGGCGCACCGGGTCGGGCGCGGCCAGGTCGGACGAGCGCACGATGCCGATGCTGGCCGAGACCTGCGCCACCTTTCCGGCGACGGGGATCGGCGCGCTGATGCGCTGGATGATCCGGTCGGCAATGCCCCGCAACACCTGCAGGTCGACGCGCTTGACGACAAGGACCAGGAACTCGTCCCCGCCGATCCGCGCCGCGCAATCCTCGACGCGCAACTCCGCGCGCAGGATGCGGCCGACCACCTCCAGCACATGGTCGCCCGCGGCATGGCCCAGGGTGTCGTTGACCGACTTGAAATAGTCCAGGTCCAGATGCAGAAGGCCGAAGGGCATCCGGGCGGCGCACAGCCGCGCCAGCACCAGATCGGCGGCCCGGCGGTTGCGCAGCCCGGTCAGGGGATCGGTCAGCGCCTCCTCCTCGGCGGCAAGGCGGGCCCCTTCCAGCCGCAGGTTCAATCCGCGCAGTTCGCGCGTGACGGCGGCGTTCGCCTCGGCCAGATAGAGCAGCTCCATCGCAAGGTCGGTGGCGACGAAATCGGCATCCGTCAGCCCCAGTTCGCGCACCGCCGCGATCAGGTCGATCCCGAAACTCAGGTTCATCAGCATCCTGCCGTCCGGCAGGCGCTCTCCCATTCCGCGCAGCCCGGCCCGCACCCCGTTGCGCGCCACCAGGCGAAAGCGGTGGCCGGCGCGGGCCAGGACCTGATCGGCGGTGACTGCGCCGCCGGGCGCGCGGACCTCGAACAGATCCTCGAACCGGGCGCCGGCCAGGTCCGGCCGCTGCAGCATCCGCCTCAGCGTCGGCCCGGCCCCCAGCACCCGCCCCTCGCGGTCCAGCAGAAGATGCATCGGCATGAAGCGCGCCAGCATCGCCTGCTCCGGCACCGGCCTGTCGGGATCCCGCTCCACCCTATCCCTCCGGCAAGGCGAGGTCGAAGGGCCGCGCGGCGGCATGGGCGCGGTCGAGGATGCGGATGGCGATGCGGCCCTCGCCCTCGGCCTCGATCAGGCAGAGCGTGCCGAAATCATCCGCCATCGCGGTCAGCATCCCCACCAGCACCCGGATCGTGCCGCGCAACCCGGCCCGGCAGTCCAGCACGAAGCGGTCGGGCGCGATCTCGGTCAGGCGGATCTCCGGCAGGTCGAGGTCGGGCAGGTCGAGGTCGGGCAGCGCCAGCCGCGCCCGGCCGGGCAGTTCCTCCAGCGAATGAAGGAAGTCGGCATAGCCGATGCCGCCGAAGCGCAGGAGGCGGCGGACGCCCTCGTGGCCGGGGCTGGTGACGAGATAGGTGCCCAGATCCTCCCATATGGTTTCGACCGGACGGCCCAGGACGGCCGCGGCCTCGGCCGCGACCTGATCGGCCAGGCCCGGCGCATAGCGCAGCATGGGTTCGAACGTCTCGACCGGCAGGTCGGCGCGGCGGCAGATCGTCTGCCAGACCGGAACGCCGAACGTGCCGCGGACATAGCCCTGCAGGAACCGCAGCATCAGCGCATCCATGAACGTCCCTTCGTCACCTTTCGCGCCCAGACTAGCCGGCAGGGGTTAACAAACTGCCCTCCGTCTCAGGGCAGGATCAGCACGCCCGCCGGGCCGCTGCCCAGCTGGTTGACCTCGGCCGGGGTCAGCGCCAGCGGTGCCGCCTGCGCCGCGCGCAATAGCTCCGCCGCCGCCTCGCCCGGCAGATAGCCCTGATCCGGCCGCGCCACCGGACGCTCGGTCAGATAGCCGTCCGCGTTCAGGAAAAGACCGATGGCCTCGGCCGCGCCGGGGCTGCGTTCCAGCACCAGGATCGCCTCCTCGCCGGGGATCGCGGGCAGAAGATCGGCCACCACCATGACGCAGGCCGGCTGCCCGGTCTCGAGCTTCAGGGCGCAGACCCCGGCCCAGTCGCGCAGCCGGTAGGGCTCGGCCGCGGCGAGGATCATGTCGCGCGTGCCGGTGGCGGTCGGCGGCTGCAGCGGCAAAAGGGCGGTCAGCCCGGCCAGCGCCTCGGCGCGCCCGGTGCCCTCCGGATCGTCCTCGCCGCGCAGCCGGGCCGCCAGCGCCTCGTTGCCCGGCTCGGCCGCCAGAGCCTCCAGCCGCGCCAGCGCCGCCGCCCCCGGCTTGCCCCAGCGCGAGAAGGCCCAGAGGTCGAGCTGCGCCACCCCGGTCCGGCCCGCGAGGAACCGCTCCACCTGGTTCCGCGCCGAGATCGCCTCGGCGTTGAACAGCGGCGTCAGCCACAGCGCCGCGGCCGCGATCACCGCCAGCGCCATCCCGACGTTGCCGCGCCGGATGCGCGCCATCCAGCCCGCCCCGCGCAGGACCGCGATCGCATAGGTCAGCCCGTAGCCCAGCCCGATCAGCGCCCCCAGCGCCAGGAACAGCCGCTCCGGCGTCCAGCCGTACTGCCCGACCCGCAGCCACAGCGCCCAGAGCGCCAGCCCCGCGACCAGCGGCAGGACCAGCGCCATTCCCAGCGCCGCCCAGCGGATCGCCCGGCCCTGCGCCGCCTCGGCATCGCTGCGGTCCACCGCCACCGCCACCAGCGCCACCCCGGCCGCGACCATGGACAGAAGCAGCGCCGCCGGCGAAAGCCCCAGCACCAGCCGCTCGAACCCGCGCAGCGGCAGGGCGAGAAGGAACACCAGCATCACCGCCAGCACCACCGGCAACAAGAGCCGCAACAGCCGCAGCACCAGTTGCGGCGCGATCGGTCCCGCCAGTTCCCAGACCACGGCCATGCCAAGGCCCAGCGCCGCCCCGGCCAGCGCCAGGACCGCCAGCCGGTTCTCCAGCAGATGCGACAGCAGGCCGATCCCGACGATGCGCAGCACCTGGTCCGACAGCAGCACCAGGATCCAGACCAGAAGCGTGAAGGCCAGCGCGGCGGCAAGGCGGATGACGATGGACCAGGCTTCCTCGAACAGCGCGGGATAGTCGCGCCAGCCCGGACGGGCGGCCGCGATCAGGAAGGGCACCGGCAGACCGGCGACGGTCAGCGCCGCCAGAAGATGCATCGGGACCGCAAAGACCTCCTCGGCCGCGGCGAAGCGCAAGGCGACCAGCCCGACCAGCCCGCCCGTCAGCACCCCCGGCCCCAGGGCGCGGGCGGCCGCACGCGCCAGGCCCATCGGGCCCGCCATGGCCAGCGCCGCAAGGACGAAGCTCACCACCGCCGCATGCAGCGCCAGGGCCAGCCGGCCGTCCAGAAACCCGCGCGGGACGGCCTCGCCCAATGCCCAGATCAGCGCGCCGCCCAACGCCCCCAGAAGCGCAAGGCTCCACCGTGCCTGCAAGGCCGCTTCCATTCCATCCCCTCTCGGTTCCCGCCGCAGCTTTTCCACGCCGCCGCCGGCCCGCCATAGTCAGGATTTCCGGACGCTTGCCAAGCCCGTTGCCCTGCCCCATCCTCCGGCGCAGCCTGAAAGGACCGCACCCCATGCCCCTCACGATCCGCCCGCTCCGCCCCGATGACGAGGCCGACTGGCGCCGCCTCTGGACCGGCTATCTCGATTTCTACCAGACCTCGGTCCCCGAGGCGGTCTATGCCTCGACCTTCGCCCGGCTCCTCGGCGACGACCCGCAGGACTTCTCGGCCCTGATCGCCGAGGTGGATGGCAGGCCGATGGGCCTCGCGCATTACCTGTTCCACCGGCATTGCTGGCGGATCGAGAACGTCTGCTACCTGCAGGACCTCTTCGTCGCCCCCGAGGCCCGCGGCACCGGCCTTGGCCGCGCCCTGATCGAGGCGGTCTATGCCCGCGCCGACGCCGCCGGGGCGCCCGGCGTCTACTGGCTGACGCAGGACTTCAACGCCGAAGCGCGGCAGCTTTACGACCGGATCGCCAGGGTCTCGCCCTTCATCCGCTACAACCGGGCCTGAAAGCACAAGGCGGGTGAGTCACCCCCGCCTCCGCGCTCAGGGTTCGGGCTGCGGCGGGATCCGGCCCCGGCGCGCCTCGGCCCAGGTGTTCAGGCTCACCGCCGCCACGATCAGCGCGCCGCCCAGGATCACGAAGGCGTCCACCGCCTCGCCGAAGACCAGCGCGCCCAGCGCCGTCGCCCAGAGGATCTGCAGGAAGGTCACCGGCTGCGTCACCGCCAGCGGCGCCGCCCGGAAGGCCCGCGTCATCGTATAGTGCCCCAGCGTCGCCAGCCCGGCCACCACCGCCAGCCAGGCCAGCTGCACCCCGCTCACCGGCTGCCAGACCCAGAGCGCCACCGGCGCCAGCCCCAGCGAGACCGTCACCGACAGCACCGCCACCACCACCGAGGGCGGGGCCATCCCGCTCAGCCGCTTGGCGAAGATGTAGCTCACCGCGAAGCAGACCGTCGCCGCCAGCTGCGACAGATGCCCGGCCGAGATCTCGCGCAGCCCCGGCCGCAGCACCACCAGCGCCCCCGCCAGCGCCACCAGGACCGAGACGACGCGCCCCCGCCCCAGCCCCTCGCCAAGGAGAAGCCCCGCGATCACCAGCACGATCACCGGGTTCAGGAAGCCGATCGCCGCCATCTCGGCCACCGGCACCCGCGCCATGGCCCAGAACCAGAAGATCACCGCCGTGACATGCAGCACGCCGCGCCACAGGAACAGCCGCCAGATCCCCTGCGGCAGCCGCACGCCGCGCATGGTCCACAGCGCCGGGGTCAGGAAGGCCAGGCCAAAGCCGAAACGGATGAAGGCCGCCTGCGCCGCCGGCAGCTCGGTCCCCAGATGCCGGACGATCCCGTTCACGCCGACAAAGGCAAGCCCGGTGGCCAGCATCCACAGAACCCCTTCGACGGGGCGGCCAAGATCGTTCAGCGCACGCATGGCGGCACAGAACCCCAAGCCGCGCGCAATGGCAACGCCCCTTCGCCCGAAGCCCCCGCAGCGTGACCCGATCGCCATCCCCCCGCCGCGCCCCCGCCTAGGGTGCGCTACAGCGCACCGCACCGGCCGACCCCACCCGGCACAACCGGATCACCCCCCAGCCCCAGCCCCGCAGCGCCCCCCCCGTAGGGTGCGCTACAGCGCACCGCACCGGCCGACCGTCACCCTGCACAACCGGTCGCCCCCCCAGCGCCAGCCCCGCCGCGCCCCCCCGTAGGGTGCGCTACAGCGCACCGCACCGGCCGACCCCACCCGGCACAACCGGATCACCCCCCGATCGCCATCCCCCGCCGCGCCCCCGCGTAGGGTGCGCTACAGCGCACCGCACCGGCCGACCACACCCGGCACAACCGGATCACCCCCCAGCCCCAGCCCCGCCGCGCCCCGCGTAGGGTGCGCTACAGCGCACCGCACCTGCCGACCATCACCCGGCACAACCGGATCACCCCCCCATCGCCAGCCCCCCGCCGCG